>JAEUHI010000039.1 GCA_016795385.1 Verrucomicrobiales bacterium
ACGCTCTCGGTGACGTAGCCCTCGAAGGGATACACGGCTCGGAAGTCTTTGATTTTCACACCTCAAACTTCCCCGCTCTTCGGGGGCTCGTCACCCCGCTACCGCCCTCAGGCGCAACTGCGGATCTGAAAGAGAGCCAAACTTATCAAGAAAGAGCTCAATTTGTATTTTTCTTAACTTGTTGGAGGCAAGTCGATTAAAAGCACTAACAAAGACACCTATACGGATCATTTTCCCAAAAGGGGTTGTCTGCGTTTCAAAATTTCGGTATAACCATTCGTGGAGTATATCGAGGTGTGACCAACATGTCGTGGTGGATCTGGATCGGCTGAGTCGATCTGTTGATGTCTCGGGGGTCGCGCAACGATTCGATACCCCGAGGTCCAGCTTGTGCCTGCTCAACGGGGCGTCCCTCTCGGACGGCTCCCTTACAGTGTCCGGACGTGTGGAAAACACCGTTCGGGTTAATCCCCAACCCCCTGTAGCAGCCTGATGAAGACCACCCGCACCTCTCAAACCGGCTGGCGGCGGATCCTGCCCCTCCTGTTCGCCCCGCTCGTCGTGAACCCGGCTTCCGTTCACGCCAATCCCAGCGGGCCCAACGTGGCCCACGGAAACATCCGCTTCGACGGTCTCGGCACTTCAAACCTGAATGTCCATCAGGGAACGAAGAACGCGGTGATCAATTGGCAGAAGTTTGACATCGGGCCCGGCGAAGTGACGACTTTCCTCCAACCCGGAAAAAGCTCCGTGGCGCTGAACCGGGTCAACGCGGGCGATCCGAGCGCGATCTACGGATCTCTGCGTGCGAGCGGAGGGGTCATCGTGGTCAACCCAAACGGCGTCGTGGTCCACAAGGGGGGTGTCGTCGATGTCGGTGGACTGATGATGTTATCCACGCTCGATGTGAAGGACTCCGATTTCCTCAATGGCGGCGGGATGCGCTTCCGGGGATCCACCAAAGCGGGCATCCGCAACTATGGGGCCATCACCAGTGATGCGGGAGATGTCGTATTGTTGGGGAATTTCCTTCGCAACTCGGGGGATGTGAGTGCTCCCGCCGGAACGGTGGCCTTCGGTGCGGGCGGCGACATCATCGTCAATCAGGCCGGCGGAGCCACCATCTCCGTTCTCGCGGGCGGCGAGGAGGCGGCAACCGGGATCCACAACACGGGATCGGTGAATGCGGCGGCGGCCGAGTTCGCGGCCCACGGCAATGCCTATGCCCTCGCGATCCGGAATGATGGTCTGGTGAGGGCGAACGGATACCAGATGAAGGGGGGAAGACTCTCGCTCACGGCGGGCTCCCGTGGAAATATCATCAATACCGGTGGCCTCTACGCCCGCAATGCCGACGGATCCGGAGGCCGCATCGAGGTATCCGGCGATCGCGTCGAGATCTCCGCGGGAAGCATGGATGCCTCCGGGGATGCGGGCCGGGTGGGCGGATCGGTGGCCGTCTCGGGAAACGTCGTGGCGATTGGAGAGCCGGCCGAACTGAGGGTGGGCGGATCGAGAGGTGGTGAGGCTTCCATCAGTGCGACGGAAGCGGTCGAAATGGCCGGTTCCATCGACGCGTCGGCTTCGATTGGCCGCGGGGGTGCGGTGGACGTGACCGCGGAGTCGGTCATCATCGGATCGAGCGCGTCGATCCACGCCTCGGGCCGTGGCGGCGGAGGGGCGCTCCGCATCGGGGGTGGCATTTCCGGAAAGGACGCGTCCCTTGCAAACGCATCATCGACGACCGTCGAGGCGGGGGCGGTGCTGCGCGCCGATTCCGAGGGAGGCGATGGCGGCAGCGTGGTGGTCTTCGGTCAGGACGACACGATCTTCAGCGGTGAGATCTCCGCACGGGCGCTCGGCGGTCTTGGAAATGGGGGCTTTGTGGAGGTGTCAGGGAAACGGAATCTTCTCATCGATGGCACGGTCAGCACGCGTTCCGCGAACGGACGGAGCGGTACGCTCCTGATCGATCCGGTCGACGTCACCATTTACTCGGCGACCTCCACCGACGCGGGCACGATGTCGGATGCGGCTCTGCGCGGTTTTGTAGCCAACAACCACGTGATCATCCACACCTCGGGAGAATCCGGCGGATCGGGAATCATCCGAGTGCTGTCCGGGGCGAAGGTGATCTATGACAGTCCCAATTCCCTCGCCTTCCTCGCGCACGACAGCATCATCATCGACGGCGACATCAAGAACATTGGCACGACCGACAACAACGGTACCGGCAACATCACGCTGGCCGCGGGTTGGGATGGAACCCTGCCGGTCGGCCTGCCCAACGATGCCGGCGAATCCCAATCGATCACCGGCTTCGTCGAGGCCGCGGACTTCATCAATCCCGATGGCACGCCGCTCGCGACTCCGGGCCGGTATGGAACCTGGGGCGGCGAGAACAGCCGGATCCTCTTGAACTCCAGTGGTCAGGAAGCGGTCGAGGTCGGCAGCGCGCGTGGCGAGACGAATCTCTTCGCGGAGACCGTACAGCTCCGCCATGGTTTTGCAGAAGGTCGCTTCGCCCAGGTGGGATATCGGCGCGTCGCCGATACCCGCGATGCCGTCTACGATCCCGCCAACGGCCAGTTCGGTGCCTACTTCGCGAATCCCGACGACCAGATCGTCGACGGGAACATCAACGTCTCGGGCAAGCGTTTTGTCTTCATGCAACCCTCGGACCAGTTCAACTTCAACGACCTCAACAAGGTCCACGCCCGTGCCTACACGATGATCGGCCACGGAGGCATCCGCAGGGGCGATGATTCGGTCGACTTCCATCGCGGTGATGCGGCTGGCTTTGGATTTGGCTACGACTCCGGCGTCATTGCCGTCGACGATGGAGACAACAGCGGCGACATCACCGTTCACGCCGGCCTTTCCCTGACCTTGGTCGCCAGCCGGCTTCAGGCGCAGACTCAGATCGGGCACGGTGGCCACGGAGGCGGGACCCCCAACAATGGCAATGTCCGGGCCGGGCTTGGCACGGTCATTCGCGGTGACATGAGCGGAAACATCCGCATCACCGCGGGCGGCGTCGAGATGGAGGCCGGCCTCCTGAGCGATGCGCCGGTGCAGATCGGGCATGGCGGCCTGAACGTCCGGGGCGATCACAGTGGGAACATTACGGTGACCTCCACTCTGGCGAGAATCCGCGGCATTGCGGCCCCGAACATGGGTGACGTCGGCCCGATCACGAATCCCAACGATTTCCGATGGACCAACAACCGCGACCGTTCCTATGTGATGATCGGACACGGCGGCGTGAACTCCTTTCATCCGGACGCCCTCCCGGCGAGAAACCTGCCGGTCGGAACAGGGGGTAACACCAGCTACGCCGGTGACGGCATCGCCATCAATCCCGACACGGGTCTACCCTACGGGCACAGCGGCGACGTCACCATCCATTCCGCCTATGGAGTCCACTTCACCGCGTCGGGGAATCAGGCTTTTGCGAAGATCGGGCACGGCGGCGACGCCAGCCACGGAGATCACCGGGGCGATATCGAGGTGGTGGCCGAAAGGGGGGACGTCATCTTCGATCGCATCGCCCAGCAGGTCGATTCGGTGGGAAGAGATCGACGGAACACGGGCAGCGGGGCCTTTGTGCAGATCGGCCATGGCGGTCGACGTGCCTCGGGCGGCGGCACCGGCGATATCACGGTGAGCGCCTCCGGCGACGTCGAATTTCATGCGGGACGCAATGAGGCCTTTGCCATGATCGGCCACGGAGGTCGCGGGATTGCCGACTCCACCACCGTGGGTGGCGTGGGATCGCAGCGCAATACGGTCGCAGCCGCCGGAACCCATAGCGGCGCCATCACTGTCACCGCAGGGGGCGACATCAAGTTCCGCGGCGGCTTCGGCTCCGGTTCGGTCACCGCGTTTGCGATGATCGGTCATGGCGGTTACCGCCAGTATGCCGATATCCTCGAGAATGTGGATTCCCCCGAGGCCGTCCCCTATGGAGGTGGTGCCACCCGGATCCTCGCCGATGCCAACGGCGATCCGATTCTCGATGGCAACGGCCTCCCTCAACTCGTGCCCGACGAAACCCAGCAGGGTCACAACGGGGACATCAGCGTGACCGCGGGAGGCGACATCGATTTCCGCGCCGGGCAGGTCGAGGGTGAGTTGCTGCCCGGGCAAACCCTCGGCATCGAACCGAACGGACGGGTCAATTTCGTGATGATTGGAAACGGCGGCGACGAATCTTTCGGCGATCACTGGGGCAACATCGACCTCAACGCAGGTGGCGACCTGATCATGGAAGCCCGCGGCGGCTGGGACGGCGTTTCGATCTTCAGCACCGACACCACCGGCATGCCGCGCCTGGGTCAATACGAGGACAACAGCACCACCGGGAACCGCAATTTCGCCTACATCGGCAACGGGGGTTACAACTCGAGCCACCGCGTCGTCGCCAACAGCCCCGCCCACATCAGCGGCTCCGGGAAGATAGGCGAAGGGATGGGCGTGTGGGGTCCCTCGGACATCCATATCCTCACCGGTGGAGACATCCGCCTGATGGCGGCGCAGGAAGCGACCGTCGGTCCGAAACTCTACCAACAGGCCTTTCGTCAGACCGTCGGCAGCGCGATCGTCTACACCGACTACTTCGGCAACCTGGTCGATCTGCTGGACTACAGCGAACACGCACCCCGGCTCACCGTCATCGATCGCAGCGATGGGAATACCTGGGTCCTTCCCGATCCGGTGATGACCGCGCAGGACAGTTTCGTGCAAATCGGTAACGGCGCCCGCGCCTCGAACTATCAGGGTGGAGTCGACGGCGAAGGACATCGCGGAGACATCACGATCCACGCCGGTGGCGGAATCACCGTCGATGCCGGAGACATCGAAGCCACGGTCGCCCATGGCGAGACCCTGGCGATCCATGCCTTCCCCACGGGTGGCGATCCCGGCACCGACAACTTCACGATCCAGGTGGGGCCGGGCACTCCGGACGCGGATATCACCGGGCTCCGGACTTCCGGGAACGACCAGCGGGCCCGTTCCGCCTTCGCCCGCAACTACGCCCAGATCGGCCTCGGAGGATACCAGGTCCGGGGTGACCATCTCGGCAACATCTCGATCACGGCGGGCGCGAACTCCGGAAACGTCGGGCTGCGGCTGCACGCGGGCGAAAGTGCCTACGACTACGCCCAGATCGGCAATGGCGGCTACAACTCGACCGGCTACAACGACAATGGTGAACTCAACAACGTGAATTCACTCCTCAATGACATCGGCGACACCGGCGACATCTCTGTCCGGGTCGCGGGCGATATCCTGATCCAAAGCGGTGGCGTCAAATACACCACCGGATTGGTCGGCGACACCACCGACTCCGCTATCACCCTCAACAGCGACAGCATCTACAGCTACGCGAAGATCGGCAACGGCGGCGACGGAAACTATGCGACCCACAGCGGCGACATCACCGTGATCTCCACCGGCGGAGGCCTCGATCTTTTCGCCGGCCACAATCGTTATGCCTCCGCGACGATCGGTCATGGCGGCTACGATGCGAGGGCCGAGGGCCACCATGGGGACATCCTTGTTTCCACGCGGGATGACATCCTGATCCGCGGCGGGAAGCCCTTTGTCGATCCGATCACCGGGCACATCAGTCAATCGCTGCGCAGCTCCGCGCAGATCGGCCACGGAGGTTATGCCTCGAATGCGCGGAGCGGCAACCTGTTCCTCGGGCCGGGCGTCGGAGGACATTTCGGATCCATCCAGGTCCTCTCGTCCGATGGGAGCATCACGGTCAAGGGCGGCGGTGATCCGACCCTGACCCAGAACTCGGACAACTTCTCGATGAACCTCGCCGCCCAGATCGGACATGGCGGCGGCGTCAGCACCCACGGCGACCATCGCGGTGATATCCGTGTGGCCGCAGGAGGAAACGTCGCCATCCTCGGCGGGGCCGGAGGACGCGATTCCTACACCCAGATCGGTCACGGCGGTGTCCAAACTGAAGGCCATCTCAGCGGCACCATCGAGATCGTTGCCGGCAACAGTGTGATCCTCAATCGGGGGGCCGACACCGACACGGGATCGTTCAACCGGGCCGGGTCGGAGCTCTTCAACAACTGGGCGAAGATCGGCCACGGCGACCAGTATTACCGTCAGCGGAATTCCGGGAGCGGCAACCGGAGCGGTGACATCTTCGTCAGCGCGGGGAACTCCATTCATCTCAGTGATCCCACCTATCGTCCCTTCGCGGACCAAGCCTACACGCGCCCGAATTCCGATCAGACCCTGCTCGGCCACATCCCCTCCGAGAACGCGATCTCCGATCCCTTCCGCGCCACCACCGGAAATACGTTCCTCTCCGTCGGCCGGAATGATCCCTACGCCGGAGGAGCGGGGCAGCTCGTCACCTTTGCCGGCGCGCAGATCACCAGTGCCGGCGAGGGCTTTTTTGGCGATTTGAGAATCTACATGCCCGACGCCTCCTCGAATCGGATCGCCGCAGGCACCTACTTGAATGGCGTGGAATATTCCCGCTCCCCCATCCCCGGAAGTGGCCGCGCCGACGAGCAGGTCGCCACCGAATCCGTCATCGGCATCGGGGCCTACGGGGAGCCGACCGCGCCCTACCTTCCGGCTGGGGCGTACCCCTACCATGGCTTCGGACCCTACAACATTTACTACGGAGGGACCGCCCCGGAAGCCCCGGCTCCCCCCGAGGCACCGACGACACCCGATGGGGTGCCTGACGTTGTCGAGCTCCCCGACTTCGCGAGCATCTTCCTCGATGAAACCTACGACTTCTTCAACCGGGGAGAGGCGCTGCTGGCTTACGACGGCTACGGAGATCCGTTCGACTCGATCGCGCTCTCGGAGGCCACCTTCGAAGACGGTGCATTCGAGAGTGGCGGCTGGTTCCTGGAAGAGTTTCTCGATGGCAGCTTCGGTGAACGCCGTGACGGCACCATCGTGGAGGATCTCTCCGTCCTCGGCCTCGAGGACGACGAGGACGAGGAACGTCGCCGCCGCCGGTCCGAGCGCAAGGTCGGGAAGGTGGGGCTCAGCTACTACGTCTACAACCCCGACACCAACCGCTATTCCAGCTACCGTGTTTTTGGCGTGCCGTACGACACCCTTCCGGCCGCCCAACGAGGGGCTGAAGGATCTGTTTCACGGGCCCGCCGCGGTGACGCGGAATCTTTCTCCGCCCCCTTCACCAGCTCACCCGGAACTCCAGCCAATCCGAGCCGTTGAAGGCGCGGCCTTCCTTGGTTTGATCGCGCAGCTCGAGGATGGCGGTGAAGTCGTTGGTCTCGGTGGGTTGCTGGAGGACGACGACGTGGCCGCGTCCTCCCGACTGGCGGACATGGACCTCGGCGGGGGTTCCTTCGACAGGCAGGGCGATGCCGGCGGCGTGGCGTTGCGTGACGCTGCCGGTCCACACCGGCCGCCACTCCGTTTTGTCGTTCAAAAAGGTGGGATGTTCGCCTTCGTGCCGCCCCGGTGCCGAGGCGCGTCCGCGGGTGTGGTCGTACCAGATTTCATGGCCACGGAGATGGAGGTGCCCGATGCCATCGACCTGCACGCGGACCTTCAGGGCGGTGGCAGCGGGCACCGAACCGGCTCCGGTGGTGGCCAGGGTCGGGGTAGTGGCGGCGGGAGCTTCCAGTTCTTTCCGTGTGGCGGCCTCGAGGGCGAGGAGGCGGTCGAGCTCCTTCTGGGTGCTGATCGCTTCGTCGATCCGGTTCTCCCGGGTCTGGATGGTGCGCAGGGCTTCCAGCTGGGTCTTTTGCTTGGCGATGGCGGGCAGAAGGGCCCGGTTCATCACCCGGAGGCGATCGCTTTTGGTTTTTTGATAGATCTCGCGGAGTCGGACCAATTCGGGAAAATCGACGGCTTTGGGATCGGGGGCACCGCCTTCGAGACGGGCGGATTCGCTGCGGATCGCGAGGACCTCCTCGAGTCGGCCACGGCTTTGGGAATCGAGACGCAGTTTTTCGAGTTGGGCTCCGTAGAGATCGTCGAGTTCGCTGACCGGCTTCAGCAGTTCGGCGCGGACGATGTCGAATTCGAGCTTCAGATCATTCAAGGTCGGCGGTGCCGCCGTGGTCTGGGCGGTGGCGGGGAGCACGGCAAGGGCGCAGAGAATCGCCGCGAAAAGCCCGGGAACGCATTTCATGGCTGCGATCTTACAAACGCGCGCCTGAGTCGGCAATCGGATTCCGGCTTGCGAATCCCGGATCCACGCGGCGGGCGTCAGGGCAGACGCAGGACGCGCATCGATTCGACGGTGACGACGCTGCCGAAGGCCGGGCCGATGCCGACGGGTCCTTCGAGGCCGGTATTCGTGGTGATGATCTCGCCCCGAGTCTCGCCGTCAACGCGGAGGATCACTTTGTCGAGCAGCACATCCACTTCGATGTCGCTCATGACATTGAGCGGGACATTCCCCTTTCCGCCGATCCCGGTCGAGGCTCCCGTGCCGGGATAATGCATGCGCAGTTCCTGGGGATTCATTTCCCAATTGAGGATGGCGAGGTGGCTGCGGTAATAGAGCCGGATGTTGGTGGAGTCGGTCATCGCGCGGATCTGGAGCCGGAAGGGCGGCTTGAAATCGCGACGGGACTTCATCCAGCCGTTTCCCCCGCGTCCGGTCAGGACATAGCGATCGCCATTCGTCTCCATCTCGCAGCCGTTGACGGCCTCGACGTGGGAACGGCTCCGCCATTCCCAGAGCACCTCCATGTCGCCGGGGCCGCCGCTTTCCCGGTCGAGGGGCTCGATGCGGGCTTTGACGAGGAGGGCTTCTTCGATCTTCCCGGCGCGGGTGAGGGATTCGGTCTCGGTGAGGAGACGCTGGCGGTAGGCGTCGCGCAGACGGCTCGTCTCACGGCCGGTTTGTTCGCGGATGCGGGCGAGGTTGGTGTCGTAGATCTCGCGGAGACGCTTCAGGTCGGGGATCTTCTCGAAATCGCGTTTCTTTTCCGCGGCGGCTGACTCGATCTCCCCGGTGATGGCGAGAACGCCCTCGAGATCGCCGGCGGCGCGCTGGCGCTCCTGCAGGGCACGGAGACCCTCGATGTATTTCGCGAGGAGATCGCGTTCGGGTGCCTCGGCGCGGGCGATGGCGGCGCGGTAGGTCGTCTCCAGCTCGTCGAGCGGGTTTTGGGCGTGCAAGCCTCCGAACCCCAGCAGGCTGCAGGTGAGGAGGAACCATCCGGTGGAGAATCGCTTGATCATGAGGGTCCCGGCTCCGGAAGTGTAGGGAAGCGGCCCGGCCGCGGCAAGCCCGGAAGTGAGGTGGATGAGGCACGGGTGGGAAAGCTTGGCGCATTTGGAAGGCATAGGCGCCACGAAGTAAAAGAGGTCTTGCCTAAATCAGGCTGAAGTGATGCAATCGCGATTCGATGAGTGCGTTTTCAACCTTCCACCTTGCCGTTGCCGCAGGCATTCTGCTCACCTCGTGCGTGGAGTCAGATGCCGTCTACTTCCTCAATCCCGATGGCTCTGGGAAAGTCGAGCACCGGGTGAAGATCCGAAAATCGTTCGGGAATTGGAGCGGGGAGGAACCGGACAAGGAAATGGCGATGAATCTGATTCGTGGGTCCGAGGGGATCGTCGCTTGGACGAATGTCCACCACCGGCAGACGGACGGAGGAGAGGCGATCGAGTTCAGCGGCACCGGATACTTCCCGAAACTGTCGGAGGTGTTCCTGGGATGTGCACGTGGTTCAGACGGCGCGGCCACGCGGATTCCGATTCCTAAGCTCGAATGGGAGCCGGATGCGACAGGAAAGGGCGCAATCACCCTCAGAGACCCGTTTCTGCTGGACAAAGGCGATGGTACAAATGAGTCCGAGGGTGAGGATGCCGCCGCCTCTCTCTACGGTCTGCAATTCTCGCTCCAGTCGAGCTATCGATGCGAAGTGCGCGTCGCAGGTTCGCTGAGCGAGGCCGCGGGATTTGAAATCAACGAAGACGGAACTTCAGCCGTCTTCGTTCACGACCCGCGGCTATTGGAAGAGCAGGAGGAATCCGAAATGGAGAAACAGAGGGTGGGAATCGAGCAGGCTGGTGGGTTGGAGACCGTGGCGAAGGGCGGCATCGTCGAGAACGTCCCCCTTCAAACGGTGATCTTTGAAAGGACACCGCCGTTCAGCATCGGGGTCGATGCGTCGAAGGCAGTCTTCGATTACCAGGCCGAAGTCGCTGCGGCGGAAATCAAGGTGGATCATCCCTCCGAGCCGAAGCGGGAGGGATGGAAACCGCTGAAGTCGATCGAGGGACCCTGATTCAAACGAGGCGGGTGGGTTTGAGATTGCGTGTCCACCTTGCATCGGTTGGTTTGTCAGTCCGAATCTGGCTCACGGCCCCACACAGACCTGGTCTTTTCCCAACGCCTTTGCCCGGTACATCGCCTGATCGGCCACTTCGATGAAGTCCCGTTGTCGCACGCGCCAGTCTTCGGGAGGTCCATCGGGGAAGCGGCAGTCGCGATAGGAGGCGACGCCGATGCTTGCGGAAAAGGCGCCGCGCAAAGAGAGGGCCGGTCTGCCATCTTCGCCGGGCTCCTCGAGAAAGGTGGCCGCGGCGATGGCCCGACGCACGGACTCGGCGGTGGCGGCGGCTTCATCCCGGTTCATCCCGGGGAGGATGGCCACGTATTCATCGCCCCCGTAGCGGGCGAGAGTGGCGCGCTCGTGGGTGATGACGGTTGCAAGGAGACGACCCACTTCGCCAAGCACCTGGCTACCGACGAGATGGCCGTGGGTGTCGACGACAGCCTTGAAATGATCGAGATCGAGAAAGAGCAGGCTGAGGTCGCCACCGGCCTCTTCACGCCGCTCCAGCTCGACCCGGAGCTGCTGATGAAAAAAGCGGTCGTTGTAGAGACCGGTCAGATCATCGCGCCGCGCGACTTCGCGGTGGTGGAAGGCGTCGGCGAGGTTGAGGAGCGAGTTCGACGCATAGCCGGCGAGGACTTCGAGGAGTTTTCGATCCTCCTCGCGGAATCCGTCGGCGTCGAGACGGTTGAAGAGTCCGATCACGCCGACAGTCTCTCCGGCGACGGAGACGGGCACGGCGAGGAGGGTGCGGGTGGTGTAATGCGACTGGGTGTCGAAGGCCGCATAAAAATCACGGTCCTCATGGACGGCGTTGCGCAGCTCGGCATGGCCTTCGCGGAAAACACGGCCGGTGATGCCTTGACCGACGGGAAGACATTTGCCGATGATGTTCGCGGCCTCGCTCCCGTAGGCGGCGACGTAGACGAGGGAATCTTCGATCCCGGAAATGCCCGAGAGGCAGATCGATCCGCTCTCGGAGGGGATGTATTGGCGCGCGGTCCAGAGGATGTTCTGAAAGACCGCGTTGAGCCGGGGAAGTTCGGGTCCGGCGGCGCGGGCGAGGCGGCGACCGGCCCACGCCCCGATCAACTCGGGAGCGAGGGTGGCGAATCCATTCTCATCGGGCTCGTCGCGCATCGGCATCGCGGAGGATACGATGCGCGGAGCCCGTGGACAAATGGAGTCTCTCAAGCCGGAGCGGGATCAGATCATCGAGGCGATGACGAGGGCGACAACGCTCATCAGCTTCAAGAGGATGTTGAGCGAGGGCCCCGAGGTGTCCTTGAAGGGATCGCCGACGGTATCGCCGACGACGGCCGCCTTGTGGGCTTCGGTACCTTTTTTCAAGAGGGTGCCGTTGTGGTCGAAACCCTCTTCGACCATCTTTTTGGCGTTGTCCCAGGCACCGCCCGCATTCGATTGGAAGAGGGCGAGGAGCACGCCGGTGACGGTGACGCCGGCGAGGAGACCGCCGAGCATTTCAGCCCCACCCCAGAAGCCGACGAGGACGGGAGCGGCGACGGCGAGCACGCCGGGCTTCACCATTTCCTTGATGGCGGCTTTGGTCGAGATCTCGACGCACTTGCTGTAATCGGCCTGGCCATGGGCGGCCTCGAAGTCGTGGCGATCCTGTTCGGGCCACTCGCTCTCGGGCTTGCCTTCGTTGCGGTTCATCGCGGCGAGACCGGCCTTCAGTCCGGGGATCTCGCGGAACTGGCGGCGCACTTCCTCGATCATGGACATGGCGGCACGACCGACGGCCTCCATGGAAAGGGCGGAGAAAAGGAAGGGCAGCATCGCCCCCACAAAGAGTGCGGCGACGACGCGCGGATCGGTGACTTCGATGACGAGCGCTTTTCCATGGGTCGCTTCCCACGTCGTCTTGAAGGCGGCGAAGAGGGCGAGCGCGGTGAGCGCGGCCGATCCGATGGCGAAGCCTTTGCCGATCGCAGCGGTGGTGTTGCCGACGGCGTCGAGCTTGTCGGTGCGCTTGCGGACATCCGGGGGGAGCTGGCTCATCTCGGCGATGCCACCGGCATTGTCGGAGATGGGTCCGTAGGCGTCGACAGCGAGTTGGATGCCGGTGTTCGCGAGCATGCCGACGGCGGCGATGGCGATGCCGTAGAGACCGGCGAGATCGTAGGAGAAGAGAATCGCGGCGGCGAGGACGATGATGGGCAGGGCGGTCGATTTCATGCCCACGCCGAGTCCGGCGATGATGTTGGTCGCTGATCCGGTCACCGACTGGCGGACGATGTTGATGACGGGTTTTTTCCCGGTGCCGGTGTAGTGCTCGGTGATGTAGCCGATCGCGATGCCGGCGACGAGTCCGATGGCGATGGAGGCGAAGACGCCGAAGGAGGTGAATTCCTTGCCGCCCAGATTCCATTTTTCCGGCAGCATCTGGCCGACGAGGATCCAGGTGCCGACGAGGAGGATGCCACCGGCGACGAGTTCTCCGAAATTGAGTGCTTTCTGCGGATCGCCGCCCTCTTTCACGCGGACGAGGAAGGCACCGATGATCGAGGCGACGATGCCGAGTCCGGAGAGGACCATGGGGAGGAGGACGCCACCGAGCGGCAGTCCGCTGAATTCAGGCAAGGTCATGAAGACGGTGCCGATGACCATGGTGCCGATGATGGCGCCGACGTAGGATTCGAACAGGTCGGCGCCCATGCCGGCGACGTCGCCGACGTTGTCACCGACATTGTCCGCGATCGTCGCGGGATTGAGCGGGTGATCTTCGGGGATGCCGGCCTCGACCTTGCCGACGAGGTCGGCGCCGACATCGGCGGCCTTCGTGTAGATCCCTCCGCCGACCCGGGCGAACAGGGCGATCGACGACGCGCCGAAGGAGAAGCCGGTGATGA
This sequence comes from Verrucomicrobiales bacterium, assembly GCA_016795385.1. Taxonomy (GTDB): domain Bacteria; phylum Verrucomicrobiota; class Verrucomicrobiia; order Verrucomicrobiales; family DEV007; genus Arctic95D-9. The sequence continues at coordinate 13,196 of JAEUHI010000039.1, forward strand.
TGGTGAGGACCTTCGTCATGGCCGCCGCATCCGTGCCGATCGATTGGCTGAAAATCACGAAGAGCAATCCCAGACCAAAGAGGCCGAGACCGACGACACCCATGCCCATCACGGATCCGCCGGCAAAGGCGATCTTCAGCCCTTCTCCGAGGCTCGTGCGGGCGCCCTGGGTGGTGCGGTGGTTCGCCTTGGTGGCCACCTTCATGCCGATGTAGCCGGCGAAGGCGGAGCAAAAGGCCCCCACGACAAAGGAGACCGCCACGAACGGCGAGCTGTTGACGGGATCCTTGATGCCTCCGAGGACGAGGAGCGCGGCGACGCAGGCGACAAAGATCGCGAGCACCTTGTATTCGGCGCGGAGGAAGGCCATCGCACCCTCGGCGATGAATCCACCGATCTGTTGCATCCTTTCGGTGCCGGGGTTTTGCTTCGCCACCCAGGCGGATCGCCAGAAGGTGTAGGCTAGGGCGAGGAGGCCGAACAGGGGGATGGATAACACCAGCAGGTTCATCGGGGGCTTTGGGGATTTGTCAGGGGTTTGGGGTCGGAAACGGTGAGAATGCTCAAAACCGGCGAACAATGCAAGATCGTCGGTGGAAAAATTGTATACAGAGTCCGAGTCAGCCCGATCTGTCCAAGGTTTTGTGGGACGCCATGCCGCCACGGCGGCCTCTCTGCCAAGGGCTTCCGGGGTACGGATAAACGAGGCTTGATGGGGCGGGGTGTGGTCCTTAAAGTATCCGGATGCACGCGAAACCCCGGTTGAATGCTGTGGTGTTGGGCCTCGCCCCGGCGCTGTTAGTGGCGGCTCTCTCTCTTTCCGCCCAGGAAAATCACGGAGTGACGGAGCGACGGGTGTTCCCTGGCGCGGCCGGCGCGGCACCGGAGGACGGTCCGCTCTTCCGCACGGTCCCGGCGGAACAGTCGGGGCTCGACTTCCTCATCCCCATCGATCTCGGGCATCCCGAGAGGCGTCTGTATTATTCCGCGATGTCCTGTGGCGGCATCTCCGCGGGCGATCTCGATGGGGATGGCTGGCCCGAGCTGTTTTTTTCCGCGGGTCCCGTCGCGAACCGGCTTTACCGGCATCTCGGCGAGGGCGACTCGCCGCGTTTCGTCGATGCAGCGGTCGCGGCCGGGGTCGCCGAGGAGGGGAGTTGGTGCAACGGCGCGGCCATGGCCGACATCGACGGCGACGGAGATCTCGATCTTTTCATCTGCCGCTACGACGAGCCGAACCGCCTTTATCTGAATGAATCAAAGCCGGGCGAGCTGCGATTCCGCGAAGTCGCCGCGGAGTGGGGTGTCGATCTCGCCGACGCCAGTCTGACGCCGGTCTTCGCCGACTATGATCGCGACGGGGACCTCGACCTCTTCCTCGCCACCAACGCGCTCTACCGCAAAGGCGGGCGTCCGCCGGGTGGCGTGCCGATGCGGAAGACGGACACGGGCTGGGAGGTGGTGGCTCCCTGGGACCGCTATTTCGAGGTGAGCTCGATCAACCCGCAGACCGGCGTGCCGAGCTTCATCGAGACGGCGCGACCGAACCGTCTTTACCGGAATGACGGGAATCGCTTCACGGATGTGTCCCTGTCGGCCGGGCTGCGTCCCGTCCCGACCCATACCAACGGCGCGGCGTGGTTCGACTACGACAACGACGGACACCTCGACCTTTACGTCGCCAATGACTTCTCCGATCGCGACGAACTCTACCGGAATCTCGGCGACGGCACCTTCGAGGAAGTGGCCGCGGATGTCCTGCAGCACACCACCTGGTTTTCCATGGGCGCGGGCACGGGCGACTACAACAACGACGGGCTCACCGATCTCATCGTCGCCGACATGCTGCCGACGACGCACTACCGCCAGAAGGTAACGATGGGAGAAATGGGTGCCTCCTTCGCCGACATGTACGCCGAAGGCCTCCCCCGGCAGAACATGCTGAGCACCTTTTTCGTGAACACCGGCACGGGCCTGTTCTTTGAATCCGCCCACATGGCCGGGGTCGCGAAGACGGATTGGACCTGGGCGGTGAAACGCGGCGACTTCGATGGCGACGGCCGGCTCGATCTCTACTTCCCGACCGGTCACACCCGCGATTTCAACCACTCGGATTACAAGAAGGGCACCCCCGCCGATCTCATCGGGAAAGATGATTTCGACCTTTTCCTCGACCGTCCCGAGCTGCGCGAGCACGATCTCGCCCTCCGCAATGTGGCCGACTTCAAATTCGAAAAGGCGGGCGAGGCCTGGGGGCTGGGACTCGAAAAGACGATGAACTACGGCGCCGCCGTGGCCGATCTCGATCGGGACGGTGATCTGGATCTCGTGACGATGCCGCTGCAGGATCGTCCCGCGCTTTACCTCAACCAGAGCCGCGAGCGCGGCGCGGCGGGGCACCTCCTCGTCAGCCTGAAGGGACGCGGTGCCAACACCCGTGCGATCGGGGCGAAGGTCGATCTCGTCACCGGCGACGGGATGCGCCAATCGCAGGTGTTGCTGCCCTACAACGGCTATCAGGAAAGCGACGAGCCCGTCCTGCATTTCGGTCTCGGTGATACGGACCGCGTGACTTCACTGGAGGTGCGCTGGCCCTCGGGAGCGCGGCAGATTTTGGGTGCTTTGTCAGGGAACCGCTGGATCGAGATCGCGGAACCGGAGACCGCGGCGCCGGTCGAAGAGGAGAAACCGGTGAAACCTCTTTTCCGCCGGGTCCAGGGCTTCGCCGGACTCGCCATGCCCGAGGCTCCCTTCGACGATTTCCTGCGCCAGCCGCTGCTGCCGCACCAGCATTCCCAGCTCGGACCCGGGCAGGCGTGGGGAGATGTCGATGGCGACGGCAAGGTCGATCTCTATCTCGGCAGTCCGAAAGGCCAGCCCGGCCGCCTTCTTCTCAATCGCGGCGTCGACGAGGAGGGCAATCCCGTCTTCGCCCTGCGGATGCGAGGGCCTTTCACCGAAATGACGGCCTACGAGGACATGGGCGTGCTCCTTTTCGATTTCGACGGCGATGGCGATCGCGATCTCCTCGCCGTGAGTGGCAGTGTCGAGTGCGAGCCCGGCGATGCCTCGCTCGCCGACCGGCTTTACCTGAATGATGGAAAGGGCGAATTCACCGAGGCCATCGGTCATCTCCCCGCCCCTGCCGATGGCAAACACGACAGCGGCAGCGTCGCCGCGGCGGCCGACTTTGATCGCGATGGCGATCTCGATGTCTACATCGGCGGACGCGTCGTGCCCGGCGAATATCCCGCGACCCCGAGGAGCCGCTTTCTCCTCAACGATGGCACGGGGCGCTTCACCGACGTGGCCGCGGCGCACGGTCTCGCCACGACCGGACTCGTCACCGGCGCGCTCTGGAGCGATGCCGACGGCGATGGATGGCTCGATCTCCTCCTCACCCACGAATGGGGTCCGGTGAGATTGTTCTCCAACCGCGAAGGCAAGCTCGTCGAGACGACCGAAGCCGCGGGCCTTGCCCAGGCGACCGGATTCTGGAACAGCATCGCCGGACGCGACCTCAACGGCGACGGCCATATCGATTACCTCGCCGGCAATCTCGGGAAAAACACCAAATACAGCGCCTCGCCCGAGGTGCCCGAGCTCATCTATTACGGCGACGTGGATGGCAGCGGGAAAAAGAATCTCGTCGAGGCGAAGTTCGACCGCAGTCTCAATTGCCTCCTGCCGCGGCGCGGGCTCAGTTGTTCCTCCCTCGCCATGCCGAACCTGCTCCAGAAGGTGAATACCTACCACGGCTGGGCCAGTTCGGCGCTCGATGACATCTACGAGAAAGCCCGCCTCGAGAGCGCCCTGAAGCTCGAGGCGACTACTCTGGAATCGATCGTGATGATCAACGATGGCGAAGGCCGTTTCACGATCCAGCCCCTGCCCGTGCTTGCGCAGATCGCCCCGGTCTACGGCATCGCCCTGAGCGACTTCGACGGAGACGGGCTCACCGACGCCGTCCTCGCCCAGAATTTCTTCACCACCCAGCAGGAGACCGGTCCCTTCGATGGCGGTCTCGGGCTGCTCCTCCGCGGCACGGGCGACGGCAAAAAGGCCGGTGGTCTCGGCGAGGTCTGGCCCCGCGAGAGCGGCGTCCTCGTGCCTGGTGATGCGAAGAGCCTCGGACTCATTGATTTCGACGGCGGAGGACGCCCCGATCTCTTCTTCGGGATGAACCACGCGGCTCCTGTCATTCTCATGAATGAAGCCGGCGAAGAAGATGGCTCGCCCCTGATGATTTCCCTCGAAGGAAAGCCCGGCAATCTCTCCGCGATCGGCGCGCGTGTCAGTGTCGAGATCGCCGGATTGCCGCGCCAGACCGCCGAGGTCTCGGCAGGATCCGGATATCTCACCCAGAGCACGCCGAATCTGTTCTTCGGATGGGGCGCGGGCGCGAACGATGATGTCTCCGCGAAAGTGACGGTGCGCTGGCCCGATGGCAGCGTCTCCGAAAGCCTCCTCACCCGCGGCGACGGGCCGCGTCACGTCCTCACCGCGAACTGAGCCATTCCTCCACGATCCCGCGGAAGGCCGTCACCGCCGGATCATCGCCTTCGCGCGACCAGACCATCACCACCGGCAGGGTCTCGCGCGGCACCAGGGGGATCAGACGCACCGTGTCCGACTCGGGCGTGACGCTCTCGGGCACGATCCCGATGCCCGTGCCCGCCTCCACGTAGCGGAGGATCGTGCCGATCACGCTCGGGGTATGCACGAGATGCGGGGTGAAACCCGCCCCGGCGCAGGCCGCGAGGATGGTGTCGTGCGAGCCCGCGCCCTCGCGACGGGCGAGGATGACAATCGGCTCTTCCGCCAGCTCTCCCCAGGGAATCGTTTTCCTTTCCGCGAGACGGTGGTCGGCCGGCACGGCGGCGCAGAGCGGCTCCTGACAAAGCAACAAGGATTGCAATCCGAGCGCCTCGTGCGCGAGCACCGGACGCGTCAGGCCCACCGAGAGACGCCCTTTCGAGACCATTTCCCAGACGCGTTCGGGCGTGCGTTCCTCCAGCACGATGTTCACCCGCGGATACCGTTCGTGGAAGGCCTTCAGCAAACCACCGAGAAAGGCGCGCGTCGGCGGGCCGATGTAGCCGAGACGCAGCTCGCCCTCCGCGCCCGCGGCGGCCCGGCGGACCTTGCGCACCGTTTCATCGAGACGCTCGAAGAGCACGCCCGCCTCGCGCAGCAGCACCTCGCCCCCGGGCGTGAGACGCATCACCCGGCGGCTCCGGTCGAGCAGGAGCGAGCCCAGCTCGGCCTCGAGCTCCTGCACCGCCCGGCTCAGCGCCGGCTGGGCGATGTGGAGACGACGCGCCGCCTTCGAGAAGCTCAGTTCCTCGGCGACGGCATGAAAATAGCGGAGATGACGTAATTCCATCGGACGAGAATACGATGCCGGATCGGCATAAGGGCAATATCACGAATCTATTTTCGTTACAAGAGCGATCGGCGATTCTTTCGCCCCATGTCTCTCGTCCCTCAGCGCAAAAAGTATCTCTGGGTCTGGTTCCTCTGGATCGTTCTGTTTTTCGGGGCGTGGGCTTGGCTCGTTTTCGGCCACGACCGCTGGGAGACGGTGAAGGAGCACTGGCCGATCGCCCTCGCCATGGCCCTGGGCAGCTATGCGGCCGGGTCCACCCCAATGGGTGGAGGGACGATCGGCTTTCCCATTCTCGTGCTGCTTTTCGACCAGCCGGCCCAGCTCGGGCGTGATTTCAGCTTCGCGGTCCAGTCGATCGGGATGACGAGCGCGTCGATCTTCATTCTCTCGCGCCGGCAGCCTCTCGCGTGGGCAATGTTGAAAGGGGCGATGCTGGGATCGGTGATCGGCACGCCGCTGGGGATCTTCTTTTTCGCCCCCCATGTGCCGGCCCTCTGGATCAAGCTCGTCTTTGCGGTGGTGTGGGGCAGCTTCGGGCTCCTGCACCTGCGTCGCATCGGAGAGATCGCCTCACACGAAGGGATGACCGATTTCGACGAGCGGTGGGATTTCCGGGTCGGACTCACCGTTGGTTTGCTCTCCGGCGCGATCGTTGCCTCGGTTACGGGAGTGGGGATTGACATGGTGCTCTACACCGTGCTCGTGTTGCTCTGCCGCGCCGATCTGAAGATCGCGATTCCCACCTCCGTGGTGATCATGGCCTTTACCTCCCTCGTTGGAATTGCCACGAAGGCCGCCTTCACCGGCGTGCAGCCGGGGGTTTTTGAGAACTGGCTCGCGGCAGCGCCGGTCGTCGCCTTTGGGGCTCCCCTCGGGGCCTTCATGGTCGATCTCATCGGGAGGAAACCGACGCTCTTTTTTGTCGCAGTTCTCTGCGTTGGCCAACTCGTCTGGTCGCTGCACGAAGAGCGCGCCGCCCTCGGCATCGCTGGAACGCTGGTCTCGCTGGCGGCGGTGGGTTTGTGCCTGTTCGGTTTCGAACGCCTCCGCGCCTACGGCGCCGTGCTCGTCGGGGAGCGAAAAGCCCGGGGGGAGCGGCGCCCCGACTGAATCGTTCCCCGCGACGCCCCGGGAAGTCCCCCCGGCCCACCCTCCATGAGCAATCTCCAACTCGCCATCCAGTTTTTCCTGCAGATCGCCGTGATCCTCCTCGCCTGTCGGCTCGTCGGGATGATCGCGGCGCGTTTCGGCCAGCCTCAGGTGGTCGCGGAGATGATCACGGGAGTGCTGCTCGGGCCTTCCCTTTTCGGCCTCGTCGCCCCCGGCGTGCAGGCGTGGCTCTTCCCCTGGGACCCCACCCAGCAAAGTCGCGATACCTCCGCCTACCTGTTCCCCGCCTCGCAGCTCGGACTGGCGCTCTACATGTTCATCGTCGGGCTCGAGTTCCGCATGGACATCGTGAGGGAAAAGCTGAAGAGCTCGGTCGCCGTCTCGCTCGCGGGCATGGCCACGCCTTTCGTTCTCGGGGCCGGTCTCGCCTGGATCCTCTACCATCACACCGAACTGTTTCCGGAAAAGACGAGCCTCTTTGAAGCGATGCTCTTCCTCGGTGCCTCGATGTGCATCACCGCCTTCCCGATGCTGGCCCGCATCATTCATTTCAAGGGCTTGGCCGGCACGACGATGGGCACGGTCGCGATCGGAGCCGGGGCGATCGACGATGCCATGGCCTGGATCCTCCTCGCCGTCGTCCTCGCCAGCTTCGACGGCGAGATCGCGAAATCACTCTACAACATCGGCGGCGCGGTCGCGTATGTGGCCGTGACCCTCGGCCTCATCCGGCCGCTCATGCTGCGTCTCCAGAGATACCTGATCGAGGACGAAAAGCTCACCGAGGCCGGGCTCGTCGTCGGGCTCGCCCTCATGGCCCTCGGCGCGTGGTTCACCGACGCCATCCACCTCCATGCCGTTTTCGGAGCTTTCGTGATGGGTGCGGCGATGCCGCGCGGGGTGTTTGTCAGGGATCTCATCGCCCGCATCCAGCCGCTCGCGGTCGCACTCCTCCTGCCGCTCTTCTTCACCTACTCGGGGCTGAACACGAAGATCGGCCTGCTCAATTCGTGGTATCTCTGGGGCATGTGTCTCGCCGTGCTCGCCGCGGCGATCCTCGGGAAATGGGCCGCCTGCACCCTCGCGGCACGGGCCACGGGCATCTCGAAACGGGAGGCCATGGGCATCGGCATCCTCATGAACGCGCGCGGTCTCATGGAGCTGATCATCATCAACATCGGTCTGCAGCGCGGCATCATCTCCGAGGGCCTCTTCGCCGTGCTCGTGATCATGGCCGTGGTCACGACCCTGATGGCCTCGCCGATCTTCGAAAGGCTCGTCGGCAGCCGTCGGCCGGAGGAAGGGGAAAAATCCACGCGGGACCCACTTGCTTCGGGGACCTGACCGTGTTGGGTTGGGTCTCAACTGTTGGGAAAAAACGAGGACTCTTGGGTTTCGAACCTTCAGCGGATTTCCAGGCGAACTTCATTGTCGCCGGAGCCTTACCTCTCAAAGGTAGTCACTGAAAGACCGTAAAATGCCCCCGCGAAAGCCTAGACGATTCATCAACCAGAACGCGCGCCCGTGCATACAGGATTGCGTGAACAAATCCAATAGCAACCAGAACCTCGACCTCCATGCGTTGCCTTTCGGACCATTGTAGAACCGCAGGCCGGACACCACTTCTCAGACCCCGTCGTCCCGGACGAGGAACCCACAAAAGAACCCATACTCTTCGTAAATGCCGGAGCTCCGGATTGCTGAAAGCGCATTGGTTTATTCAACTTTAGATGCAACAGGTCCGACTCCGCTTGATTGAGCCGGGTAGCTAATGCAATGAGATCGGAGTCAATCGCTGAAAGAAACGACGGAAGTGAATTCAGCGTCTGGCGAATTTCTCCTGCTCCAGTGTTCAGCCTCACGATCATGGCTCTAGCTTTCATGTGGAACTCCGAATCGAGCCGCTGCCGATCTAGGACGTCAGTCCTATCGGGCGCAGCGTTGTAAACGAAGCGTTTCTCAATTGAAGATCTCCACGACAATAGCTTACTCGTTGTTGCGCTACCGAAACCCGGTATGCGCATAATTGAGGATCTAGTGACATCCGAAGCCGTCTCAACTCCATACGAGGCTAGCGTTGCAGTCTTGGCGTACCCGATGCCTGAAATTGATGCGTTTGATATCAGGAAGTTATCGAGATACTCCGAAAGTTTCCTGTTGCGTCTATTCTCCTCGTGCTTGGCAATTTTGTCACGATGCTTCTCGCATAGCTGTTTATAGTCAGCGGCAAGGATCAGCAACGAATACTTCAAATCATGAGCCCTCTTCACAGGAGATCTATGACGCCACCTCTCAAGGCCTTCAAAAAACTCCCTCTCGGCTGTCGAGTATTTATCCAACCAACCCTTGCTGCTTCCGTGGCAAGAAAAAATCAAAGTTAAACCTAAAACGAACGGGATAATAAAGAGTAAAAACAATGAAGAAAAAATAAGAGCTCCAACTACAGATGCTGCTATAAGGCCGGCACCGATCAAACCCTTGTTTGAAGTTATCTTTCTCTCACTAATTGCCTCATGGCTAGAAGCCATCTCATAAATATCACTTGTACTCTGTATAAGGTGTATAATGATTATGGATGGACCTCACCGACAAGCAATGGGACATCGTCAAAACCATCCTTCCACCCGATCCAGTGAGAGAGGACGGTCGCGGCAG
>JAEUHI010000059.1 GCA_016795385.1 Verrucomicrobiales bacterium
GTCGGGTTCCTCGATGAGGAGATGAAAATGGTTGGACATCACCGCATAGGTGACGACCCGGAGCCCGAGAAAGGCCTCGAGCTTGCGCATGAGCGCGACGATGAATTCCCGTTCCTCGTCGCCCAAGATGAAACGTCGGTCGACGACGCGCGACAGACAATGGTAATAGCTGAGGCCCTCCCCCCGGATGCGTGCTTGTCTCATGGCAGTGCTCGTCTTGAAACGATATCAATATTGCACTCCTGAACAGTTTTTGGCAACCGAAAATTTTGGCGGAGGTTGGCGGAGGTAACCTGTCCCCGTGAATTTCGTGCGATGGGGAGGAGATTGAGATACACGAGGGCAACCTGAAAATCATGCCGCGGCTTTCCATGCGCAGCAGGGAAGGAGAGGAGGCCACTTACGCGCTGGACGATCACGGCCAATTCGTGTGGCTGCCCGACCCGGATGATCCGAAAGTGCAGCGCGGCATCTTCGTCTGCGATGACGACGGGAATGTCCTTTCTGAAGAAAAGAATATCGAAAATGTTCTCCGAAAACTTTCTGAACTGGGCGACAAGGATTGATCGCCGGTTTGTGCCAACCGTCCCGGCTCATCTTGCCGTTAGGCACGGCGAAGCCATGTTTTATGGAAGTGCCTCGATGGATTTCAGGATGGATCGTGCGATAGCTTCCCTCTTGGGCAGGTCATCCATGCCGTGCGGGGTATCGATGTTTAAGGCGGCAAACACGGCTCCATCCGGTCTTTCTACCCAGCCTACCCACCAGCCCAGCGAGCCGTTCGAGCCAGTCTTGCCGCGCAATATCCAATCGCGCCCGGCTTCAAGGATGATGATGTCTTTCACCAAACGCTGGTGTGCCTGCTGAAACGGAAGTTCGTTGCGATACAGTTTCCTGAGAAAGCTTATTTGCTCCCGCGCGGAGATTTTCAGGTTTCCGTCCAACCAATAACCATCGTTTCCTCCAGAGGCATCCGCGTTTCCGTAATGGATGTTTCGCAGATATTCCGCGGCTTTTCCTTCGGGAATTTCCTTCGCAAAATTCTGGTAAACCCATACGGCGGAATGGCGCATCGACGAACGCAAATTCTGATCCTGATTCCAGGCCTCAAACATCCGTCTGGTTTTATCCCATTTGAAAACCTGAAATTCGTCACGCACCACGCCCGTCTCCAGAGCCATAAGTGCGTGCGGGATTTTGAATGTGGAAGCCGGAATGAAGCGCCGCCCGGAGCGTTCTCCGTCGAGCGTCCAAATCTTTCGGGCATTCTGACGTTCATCCGAAATGACAATGGTTCCGGTGACATTTACTTCATCGAAAAAATGTTTCCAATCCGGCCGCTCAGTCACTTCTTCCGCGGAGCAAATCGAAACAATCAGAATGAAAAGAGTAATCCCTGTCAAAAAAATGCGCATAAAGAAGCCGAACGATCGCCGTGCCCGAAGGTTTTGTCGAACCCTGATCACTTTTTATTGCTAGGAATTCCCTTTCTCATCCCCTCGGCTCCCTTCCCGCCGAAGGCCCGGGGTCGGAGGGGGTTCGGGGGGAGGCAGGGGGCGTTCGGGGCCATCGCAGGCAAGAATCGCCCGATTTGGCCGGATGAGTCAACCATTTTCACGTATCGAAGGACGGTTCCACCGATGGGGAGGCGGAAAATCGAGTTCGGAGGGCATGGCGCGCCGTCCCCGCTTGATTCCATTCTTGAAATCAGGCGGGCACTCCCGTGTCGCCGAACTGAGGGGACTTCAATTCACCCCCGCGACCACCCACTCCTCTTCAGGGAACGGATCGGGCGCGTCGAGGACGAGGCGACGTCCGTCGCCAAGGTCCAGTTCGGGCGCAGCCCACGCGGGATCGACTTCCGTCCACCGATCCGGTCCGAACTCCTCGAAGTCGTCCCGCCAGATCGCGTGGGGCGGTGCCTCGATCGGCTCCATCGTTTCGATGTCGAAAGGCGGGTCCGGTGGCGGCGGCAGCGCGATGACGCCTTCCCAAAGCCCATGAAGCCGCAAAAAGAACTCCACCTCGCTCCTACGAGTCATCGTCCCCACGACGTGCATCGTTCCCGGACAAAAAGGGCACTTGTGCGGATCTTCGCCCCAGACCCTCATGATGAGTTCCCGCCAGAGCGGTCGGAGCGCCCGACCGCTCCGCGGTTCAGGCGGCGGCAAAATGAAGAGAGTTCCGGGAGGAGGAGTTTCCGACGTTACGGGCCTCTTCGCCTCCGCCATCTCCGGTCTCCTCCTCCCCGTCTTCGCCGCCACTCCGCGGCTCTTGTTCGAATAGAGTCCGTAGTAGCGGACGGTTTGCTGCCCTTTGGGCGGAATGTGCTCCACGGTCGCGGCCAGAAAGTCGACGGCCTCGAAGATCTGGAAGTTTCGCTTGGTGTGCCAGCTCCGCTTGGAGCGGTAGATGACCTTGCCGGTCGATTCGTTCCAGGTGATTTTTTCGAGCGAAAAGGGGGCCCGCAAGAGGTATTCCGCCAGGCGTTTCCGCCCCTCGACATCTTGCGGCGCGACGGGTTTCACTCCGGCATCGAGGCTGAATCCGCTGTGGGTCCAAGCGAGGAGTTGGCGGAGCTTCTTTTCGCTGATGAGCCGCTCCCGACGGAGCTCCGCGAGGAAACAGTGGCGGAAAAGGTCGGCGAGCGGTTCAACGCCTTCGACCGGTAGGACGTGGAAGCGGCCCTCGCGATCCACGAGGCCGGAGGTCGCCAGCACGTGGAGGTGCGGATGGAAATTGAGGTAGTCACCGAAGGTCTGCACGGCGGCGACGGCGGCGATCTGGCCCTCGGGCAACTTGAGCCTCACTCGCATCCAGTCGCGCAGGCTCTCGATGGCGGCGCTGAAGAGGTGATCGAGGAGCTTGCGGCGTTTGCGGAAGATGCCGCGCAGGGGTTTCGGCATGGTGAAGACGAATTGCCGATGCGGCACCTCGAAGCAGAGGACGCGGGCAATCCAGTCGCCGGTGGCGCGGACTTTGCGCTGATGGCAACTCGGGCAGAAGTGCCGCGTCTTGCAGGTGAAGGCGAGGAGGCGCTCGTGGCCGCAATCGGGGCACTGGAGCCGCGTGAACCCGCCCGCGAGGTCGCCGCAGCGGTGGAACTGGCGCACGACATCGACCGCGTCGTGGCGGAGGGGACCGTGGATCGGGCGGTGGCGTTTCTCGTAACCGGATTCGAAGTCGGACCAGCAGTGGTGGACGAGTTGCCAGAGGGGCGAGGCTCGGGGACGGCGCGGGCGGTAGACGGATGGCATGATAACTGTTTTGAAGAACAGTTATCATGAAAGCAGTTCAGATGAATACTTAAAATTTTGACTTATGGAAATCCCGAATACCGTGGATTACTCACCCCCAAGTCACCCCAAAATCCCATTCAGCGTCCCACTCGGCCGCATTGCGGCCGCGACCCTCGCCTCATCGGGCTGGTAATACCCGCCGATGTCCACGGCCTTGCCCTGCACGGCGATGAGCTCCTCGACGATCTTGGCTTCATTCGCCGTCAACGCTTCGGCGATCGGGGCGAACTCCGCCTTCAGCGCGGGATCCTCGTCCTGGGCGTCCAACTGCTGCGCCCAGTAGAGCGCGAGGTAGAAGTGGCTGCCGCGGTTGTCGATCGTCCCGAGCTTGCGGCCGGGGGAGCGGTCGTGCTTCAGGAAGTCGCCGGTGGCGGCGTCGAGGGTCTTGGCGAGGAGCTTCGCTTTGGCGTTGCCGGTGACGTCGCCGAGGTGCTCGAGCGACACGGCGAGGGCGAGGAATTCGCCGAGGCTGTCCCAGCGCAGGTAATTCTCGGCGAGGAACTGCTGGACGTGTTTCGGCGCGGAGCCGCCGGCCCCCGTCTCGAAGAGGCCGCCGCCGTTCATGAGGGGGACGACGGAGAGCATCTTCGCACTCGTGCCGAGCTCGAGGATGGGGAAGAGGTCGGTGAGGTAGTCGCGGAGGACGTTGCCGGTGACGGAGATGGTGTCCTCGCCGCGGCGGATGCGGGCGAGGCTGTATTCGGTGGCCTCGACGGGGGAGAGGATCATGATCTGGAGTCCGTCGGTGTCGTGTTCGCCGAGGTATTCGCCGACCTTCTTGATGAGCTCGGCGTCGTGGGCGCGGTCCTCGTCGAGCCAGAAGACGGCGGGGCTGCCGGTGGCGCGGGCGCGGGTGACGGCGAGCTTCACCCAGTCGCGGATGGGGGCGTCCTTCGTCTGGCAGGCGCGCCAGATGTCGCCTTTCGAGACGTCGTGTGAGAGGAGGACTTTGCCGGAGGCGTCGACGACGCGGACGCTGCCCTCGCCGGGGATCTCGAAGGTCTTGTCGTGCGAGCCGTATTCCTCGGCTTTCTGGGCCATGAGGCCGACATTGGGGACGGAGCCCATCGTGGCGGGGTCGAAGGCGCCGTGGGCCTTGCAGTCGTCGATGACGACGGTGTAGATGCCGGCGTAGCTGGAATCGGGGATGACGGCGAGGGTGTCCTGCTCCTTGCCGAGCTTGTTCCACATCTTGCCGGAGGTGCGGATCATCGCGGGCATGGAGGCATCCACGATGACGTCGCTGGGGACGTGGAGATTGGTGATGCCGAGGTCGGAATTGACCATGGCGAGGTCGGGGCCGGCGGCATAGGCGGCGGCGATGTCCGCCTCGATCACAGCCTTTTCATCGGCGGGCAGGCTCTCGATCTTGGCGACGAGGTCGCCGAAGCCGTTGCGGAAGTCGACGCCGAGTTTGTCGAGGGTGGCGCGGTGCTTGGCGATGAGGTCCTTGAAGTAAACCTCGACAGCATGGCCGAAGATGATGGGGTCGGAGACCTTCATCATGGTGGCCTTCATGTGGAGGGAAAGGAGGACGCCCTCGGCCTTGGCGGCGGCGACCTGTTCCTCGAGGAAGGCGACGAGGGCCTTTTTCCGCATGACGGTGGCGTCGAAGATCTCGCCGGCCTTCAGCGGGGTGGAGGCCTTCAGCACGGTGGTGGAGCCATCGGCGGCGACGAACTCGATCTTCACATCGGTGGGCTCCTCGACGGTCACGGACTTTTCATTCGAGAAGAAGTCGTCGGCGCCCATGGTGGCGACGCGGGTCTTCGAATCGGGCGACCACTTGCCCATGGAGTGGGGATTGGCCTTGGCGTAGTCCTTCACGGCCTTGGGGGCGCGGCGGTCGGAATTGCCCTCGCGGAGGACGGGGTTGACGGCGCTGCCCTTGACGCGGTCGTAGCGGGCCTTGATGTCCTTCAGCTCGGGGGTGGAGGCGTCCTCAGGGTAATCGGGGAGGGCGTAGCCCTGCGACTGGAGCTCGGCGATGGCCTCCAGGAGCTGGGGGACGGAGGCGGAAATGTTGGGGAGCTTGACGATGTTCGCCTCGGGGGTGGTGGCGAGCTGGCCGAGGGAGGTGAGGAAGTCGGGGATGCGCTGCTCTTCCTTCAGGAACTCGGGGAAGAGGGCGAGGATGCGTCCGGCGAGGGAGATGTCGGGAGCCTCGACCGCGATGCCCGACGACTTCGTGAAGGCCCGGACGATGGGCAGCAGGGAATAGGTCGCGAGGGCGGGAGCTTCGTCGGTCTTCGTGTAGTGGATCGTGGGGACGGTGGACATGGTCGTGACTAGGGTAAAGAGGCCGCAAAACGCGGTGGGAGCCGATAAACGAAGGCGAGGGGAAAATCAACTCAGGGTCATGAGTCACGGGTTGGAGGCGCGCTTGGCTTCGGTGGGGAAGTAAAAGGTAAAAAGTAAAAGGTAAAAGGTGGGTGCGGATGAATGCGTTGGGATTCACGTAGGGTATGAATGTGGCTGCGACTTCAGTCGCAGGGCGCGGACCGCAGGGCGGGCCACGGGTGGCGCGATCGGGGTGGCGTAGGGCGGAATTGCATTCCGCCGGTGGGAGTGGGTCGGTGGCCTAACGCCAGACAACGACCGGACCAACGAAGGGGCGGATTGCAAATCCACCCTACGGAGAAAAGGGCGCGACCTTGACAGTATGCACGATTTCCCTTTCATTCATACTCATGAAAACGAGGGTCACGATCACACTGGATCCCGAGGTTCACCGCCTCGCCAAACAGACCGCCCGCCAGCGCAAGACGACGGTCTCGGGTCTGATCGCCTCGCTCGTCCGAGCCGAGTCCCGTGCACCGAAACGCGGCATCGTCGCCGACATGATCGGAAGCGCGAGCCTGCGGGAACCCGCCGGAAACGAGGATCCCCTGTTCAAAGCCCTCTCGGAAAAATACCTCCGCGAATGAGAATCCTCATCGACACGGACGTACTCCTCGATGTGGCGCTGGCCCGCGAACCGCATGTGGCAGCGAGCGCCGGGGTCCTCGAATGGGCGGAAGCCGGAGGCGAGGCGGCGGTCGCGTGGCATTCCTTGACGAACCTCGGCTACTTGCTGAAGGGAGGGCGCCCGTTCCTCAAGAATCTGCTGCGGCTCGTCGAAGTGCCGGCAACCGGAACGCAGGACGCCACCCGTGCCCTCGAGTCTCCGATGCCGGATCTCGAGGACGCCTTCCAAGTCGCGGCCGCCCTAGTTTGGAAGGCCGACTTCATCGTGACGCGGAACCTGAGCGACTACCGCAAGTCCCCCATCCCCGCGCTCTCGCCGACGCAGTTTCTCACAAGGTCAGGCGAACGCGGTTTGTGAGTCGCGCGGGACTTCGCCGGGAGGGAATGAGGCTGCGACTTCAGTCGCAGGGCGCGGACCGCAGGGCGCGGACCGCAGGGCGGGTCACGGACGGCGGAATCGGGGTGGTGTAGGGCGGAATTGCATTCCGCCGGTGGGAAAGCGGACGTTGTAACGCGATCGGACGCCGGATTCCGGTGGTGTCATCCCCCCCTACTCCGCCGCCCCCGACCTGTCGGGCGACAGGAATGTCGCCCCTCCTTGGCCCCACCCATGACAATGACCCGTGTCCCACGACCGCCGAAAGAAAAACCTTTTGAATCCCCCGGCTTTTCTGCCATGATCCCAAGGCCCTTTTTCCTCCGGGCCGAATCCTCCATGGGCAGAACACGGAACAAGGCGATCCTCGCGCTCGAGGACGGGACGGTTTTTCACGGCACCAGCTTCGGGGCCTCCACGACGCATACGGGCGAGGCCTGCTTCAACACCTCGATGACGGGCTACCAAGAAATCCTCACGGATCCCTCCTACCGCGGGCAGTTCGTGACGATGACCTACCCGCTCATCGGCAACTACGGCGTCGGCGAGGTGGATGCGGAAAGCGCCGCGGTCCACGTGCGCGGCTTCGTCGTCGAGGAGCTCTGCGACATCCCTAGCAACTGGCGCAGCGAACGCTCGCTCCACGATTACCTCCTCGCCGCGGGCGTCCCCGGGATCGAGGGGATCGACACCCGCGCCCTCACGAAACGCCTCCGCGTCGCCGGGGCGATGCGGGCGACGCTCTGCACGGACGGCAGCCTCGACGCCGATGGCGCGGTGGCCCTGGCCCGGGAATCGGCTCCAATGGAGGGCTCGGACTTCGTCAAGGAAGTGACGACAGAGAATCCCTACCGCTGGGATCCCGACGGCGTCCTCAGCCGCCAGTGGACCCTGGTGAATCCCTCGTTGACGGAATCGCTCATCGATCAGGACGGCCAGAAGTATCTGCCGCTGCCCGACACGAAATACCGCATCGTGGCCTACGATTTCGGGATCAAGCGCAACATCCTCCGCAGCCTGCGCCAGAAGGGTTTCGACGTGGAGGTGGTGAACTCGCGCACCCCCGCGAGCGAGGTCTTGGCGAAAAATCCCGACGGCGTCTTCCTCTCGAACGGTCCGGGTGATCCGGCGGCGCTCGACTACATCCACGGCGAGATCCGCCAGATCGTCGGGAAAAAGCCGATCTTCGGGATCTGCCTCGGCCACCAGGTGCTGGCTCACGCCTTCGGCGGCAAGACCTTCAAGCTGAAATTCGG
The DNA here is from genome assembly GCA_016795385.1 of Verrucomicrobiales bacterium. Taxonomy (GTDB): domain Bacteria; phylum Verrucomicrobiota; class Verrucomicrobiia; order Verrucomicrobiales; family DEV007; genus Arctic95D-9. Next base: position 7,899 of record JAEUHI010000059.1, read on the forward strand.
CCATCGCGGCGGGAACCATCCGGTGAAGGATCTCCGCACCGGCAAGATCGCGATCACCTCGCAGAACCACGGCTTCGCCGCCGACGCCGACTCGCTCCCCGACCACGTCGAGGTGACCCACCTGAACCTGAACGACGGCACCGTCGAGGGGATGCGCCACCGCGATTACCCCGTCTTTTCGGTGCAATATCACCCCGAAGCGGCCCCCGGACCGAACGACGCGAGCTACTTCTTCGAAGAATTTGCCAATCTGATTGATCAAACGCGCTAATCCGTGGTAAAAACGACACCCCTATGGCCACCATCACCATCTACGTCCCCGATCAGGAACCCATCGAACTCGCCCTCGACGGCTACGAACAGGTCTCGATCGGACGCGGCCCCGACAACGACATTGTCCTCGATCACGTCTCCATGTCCGGCTCGCACGCCGTGATCCACAATGTGGGCGGTCAATTCCAGGTGCAGGATCTCGGCTCGACGAACGGCACCTTCGTGAACGGATCGGCCATCTCCGAGGCGGGCCTGGCGAACGGTTACCGCGTCCAGTTCGGCGGAGTCGAGGCGATCTTCCACGACGAGACCGAGGCGAGCTCCGATTTCGGCTCTTCCTCCGGTGGCAGCGGCTACACGAGCGGTCATACCGCCGAGATCGCCGAAGTCTCGAACCGGCCCGCGGGTTTCAAGGATCTCTCCCCCATCGAGAAGGTGGTGAAGAAGGATACCCTCGGCAAGATCGCGACCCTCGTCGGGGTCGTCGCCATTCTCGCGGCCATCGCCTTGGTCGCCCTTTCCGCCATGATGAAAGCGGCCTGATCCGGATCCGCCCATCCCACCCTGCGCCCGGACCGTCCGGCGCTTCCCGGAGAAGCGCGCGGTGTCACTTCCCGGGCATTTCCCCTCCGAAACTCTGATTTCCCATGTCGAATACGATCGTGATTGGCGCCCAGTGGGGCGACGAAGGCAAAGGTAAAATCGTCGATCTCCTCACGGAGAAGGCCGACGTCGTCGTGCGTCCCCAGGGCGGCAACAATGCCGGCCACACCGTGATCAGCGAAGGCAAGCAATACATCCTGCACCTCATCCCCTCGGGCATCCTCTGGCCGGGCAAACTCTGCGTGATCGGCAACGGCGTGGTGATGGATCCCATCGCCCTGCTCAAGGAGATCGACGGTCTCGAGGAAAAGGGCATCGCCGTCTCGCCGGAAAACCTCCTCATTTCAAACCGCGCCCACCTCGTGATGCCTTTCCACCGCGAGATGGATGCCTACAAGGAGGCGAACCGCAGCGTCAAGATCGGCACGACGAAGCGCGGCATCGGCCCGACCTATGGCGACAAGGTCGACCGCATCGGCTTCCGCCTCCACGAGCTCGTGAGCGACCCCGACGCCTTCCGCGCGCGTTTCGCGGCCCGCGTCGCCGAGTGCAACCGCCTCTTTGAATCGGTGGGCCTCGCTCCCCTCGACGCCGATGCCCACGCCGGGGAACTCCTCGCCGCGGGAGAGCGCCTCGCGCCCTATTGCGCCGACACCGTCGAAGTCCTCCACCGCGAGATCAAGAAAGGCAGCACCCTTCTTTTCGAAGGTGCCCAGGGCACCTATCTCGACATCGACCAAGGCACCTATCCCTACGTGACCTCGTCGAACACGACCTCGGGAGGCGCCTGCACCGGATCGGGCGTGCCGCCGCAGCAGATCCACCGCGTCGTCGGCGTGACGAAAGCCTACACGACGCGCGTCGGCGAAGGCCCCTTCCCCACGCAGAACGACGACCTCGCCGACCGTTTCCACAAGATGGGCCGCGAATTCGGCGCCACGACGGGACGCAAGCGCCGCTGCGGCTGGCTCGACCTCGTCCTCGTCCGCTACGCGGCGATGGTGAACGGCTTCGACGAACTCGCCATCACCATCCTCGATGGTCTCGACGACTGCCCCGAGATCCCCGTCTGCACCCACTACGAGCTCGACGGCAAAAAGCTGCATCTTCCCCCGGCCTCGGCCAAGGAATTCGCCCGCGTCACGCCCGTCTACGAGATGCTCCCCGGCTGGCAGTGCGACACCACCGGCGTGACCCGCTACGAAGACCTCCCCGCGAACGCCCTCGCCTATCTCGCCCGCATCGAGCAGGAAACCGAGACCCGCGTGAGCATGGTCGGCGTCGGTCCTTCGCGCGACCAGACCATCATCCGCTGAGCGGCCGCGCCGCTCTCCCCGCCATGTCCGCGTACGATCCCGAAAAAGAGATCCCGCGGCACATCGCCATCATCATGGATGGCAATGGACGCTGGGCCGCCGCGCGCGGCCTGCCCCGACGCGACGGTCACCGCGCCGGAGCCGACTCGGTCGAGGAAGTGCTGCGCGCCTGCGGCGAGATCGGGGTGAAATACCTCACCCTTTACGCCTTCAGCTCGGAGAACTGGAAACGGCCCGAGTCCGAGATCAACGCGCTGATGGGATTGCTCGCGCATTTCCTGCGCGAAAAGACCCCGACCCTGATGCGGAACAACATCCGTCTCCAGGTGATCGGCCACATCGAGAAGCTGCCCGCGCGCAACCAGCGCCAGCTCGCCGAATCGATCGCGATGACCTCGAAAAACGACGGACTCACCCTCGTCGTCGCCCTCAGCTACGGCTCGCGCGAGGAGATCGTCGATGCGGCGCGGACCTTGATGAAAAAGGCGAAGGCGGGCGAGATCGATCCCGATGCCCTCGATGTCGCGACCTTCGGCCGGCACCTTTACACCGCCGACATCCCCGATCCCGACCTCCTCGTCCGCACCAGCGGCGAATGCCGGGTCTCCAATTTCCTCCTCTGGCAGATCAGCTACGCCGAGATCGTCATCACCGACGTCTTCTGGCCCGACTTCCGCCAACCGCACCTCGAAGCGGCGATCGGGGAGTATCAGAGAAGGCACCGGCGGTTCGGGGGATTGTGAGGGCGAGTGGAGACAAGTGGCATGGGCTTCCAGCCCATCGGCGTCAACCCGAGGGAGGGCGAATCTGATGCAGATTGCTTGGAATGCAGGAGTTGTTCAAACTCGTTGCGTCGTAGGGGCGGCCCCGGAGGGGCCAAAGAGGGTAGCCGGTGGTGCAGCGAGGAACGAGCGCAACCACCGGATTCTCGATTGAGCAAACCCCGCCGCCCCGGAGGGGCGGAAGAAGCGCAGGTTGCGCCTCGACGCTCCCTCGGGCGGGAATCGCTCGCGGCTGGTTCTTCGCGCCCTTCTCGCGCCCCTCCGGGGCGCTGTGAAAAGGTGTCCGGAGTCCGGGGGTTCCCCTCGCTTCGCTTGGTCCACCCCCGGCTACCATCTTGCGTCCCTCCGGGACGCTCCTGACGGTGGGCCGCTCCCTTGGATTGACGCCTATCGGCCTCCAGCCCATGCTTTCGGCGGGCAAAACCCGGATCTGCAATTCGAATCCGCTTTTAGAAAACACGCGCAATTTCAAGCGGGTGAAGCGATGGGAACATCAATCAACTCACGCGCACCCTTTTCGATGCATGGGCTGAAAGCCGGGGCCGCCACCGGCCATGCCGCAAGCGCTACAGCGATGCCGGGACGATTTCGTCGCCGGGAAATGTGGCTGTCCCATTGAGCTGCACTCCGGGAGGACAATCGACTTCAGTATTGCCGAATCGGGCAAAATGTGTCACCGTTGGTTACACATGTCAGCAACCAAGTCACCTCTTCGCTCAAACCGTCTCGTTGCGCGAATTTCCCAGGAAGACAAGGCCCTGCTTGAGCAGGCGGCAAGCCTGGAAGGGTGCACCGTGACGAATTTTGTCCTATCGCGAGTTCGTGAAGCCGCTGCTGAAGTGGTGAGCCGCCACAATGTCGTGAGGCTCAACCAAGCCGAGTCACTCCGTTTCGTCGAGGCGCTTCTCGCCAAGCCCAAGGCTCCTCCGGAACGCATGAAACGTGCGTTGAAACTCCATCGCGACACGGTCAAAGAGCGTTGAGCCACTTCTCACCGGCTGCAATGGTAAGGAACTGCCGGGTCTCCGTCAGATCCTGAAACCCGAATCCGCTGTAAAAGGCCCGCGCCTTATCGTCCTTCGGATCCGTCACAATCGCCCAAGAAGCAACCTCGCGCGAAGCGAAAACCGCCCGGTGCAGGACGCTGGCCATGAGGCGGTCGCCAACGCCCGCCCCGCGGAACTTCAAGTCGCGGGCGAGTCGACCAAGAAGCGTTGCCGGAAGTTCGGGATATTTGGGAAGTTTCTTGGTTACAGCGTCAGGAAGTGCCGACCGCAGTATGACCGCGGCTGAAAGCGTGTAGTAGCCGGCGATGATATGAGGATCGGACTCGGGCACGATGACAAAACAGGCCGAGGTTCCTTGATCCATTTCCTTCCGGGCGCGCTGCCTGAGGAAGTCATTCAAGGCATTCACCCCGCAGTCGAACTGCTCACGCCGGTGCTTCGCCGGGTCGAGAGGTTCGACTATGAATTGCGAGGTGGAATTCATCCAAATGCGCTTGATTGACAAGCACGCGTCGATTCACTACCACCTATCGGCGCCGGTGACAAGCAGGGCCCGAAGTGGCATTGCCACGCTTTTCCGGTGCGCTCCCGTCTCGATCTCATTCCACCACCACCGGACGCAATACCCCGAAAACAAGGGTGAGCATCAGCGACATCCATCCCCACGAACGCAGGAAGCTCCGATCTTCGCCACCAAAACAACTCCAGCCGATGGTCAGGAGCGCGAAGAAGAACGCGATCATCGCAACGAGGGGGACCGGCCTGAAAAGGGCGATCGCCGAATAAGAGAGCGCGATTGCCGCCGAACTCCGGGAGAGCAGTTCCCGCCAAGACTTGGAATCCTTGGGAAACCATCCGGTGCAGCGGGGACGATTCCACAAAAACACCAAGATCGCCAAGCCCGTGACGAACAACAAGGGGCCGCGCAAAACCTCCATGGTGGAGCTCAGCATCACGCGCTCGATCGTTGAGAAAAATTCGCTCAAGCGCTCCATGGCTTCCGTTTCAGAGAGTCTACCGGGCGGACAAGTGAAAGGGAAGCCGGATCCTTCGTGAAAGGCACATTTTCCCCATGCATCCCGCCCCGCCGCGCGTAACCTCCGGGGACACAAAACATGGCGGACAAAAGAACAGGGAAAGGGACGGCGGGCGATTCTTTCATCGAGATCCGCGGGGCGCGGCAGAACAATCTGAAGGGCATCGATCTCGACCTGCCCGTTGGCAAATTCATCGTCGTGACCGGTCCCAGCGGCTCGGGCAAATCGAGTCTCGCCTTCCAGACGCTCTATGCGGAGGGCCAGCGCCGCTACGTCGAGACCTTCTCGCCCTACACGCGGCAGTTTTTCGACCGCATGGACAAACCGCAGGTCGATTCGATCCGCGGCATCCCGCCTGCGATCGCGATCGAGCAGCAGAACGCGGTGAAGACGACACGCTCCACCGTCGGCACGATCACCGAGATCAACGACTACCTGAAGCTCCTCTTTCCCCGCCTCGCGAAAGGCTACGATCCCGTCAGCGGCGAGGAGATCGCACCCGACTCGCCGGAGTCGATCCTGCGGAAATCGATCGAACGTTTCGGATCGGGCAAGGCGCTGCTCATCCTCTTCGCGATCGATGCGCCCGCCGGGACGAAGGTGGCGGACTTCTTCGCCTTTCTCCAGCAGCAGGGGTACCTTCGCGTCTGGCTCTACGGCAAACCCTATCGGGTCGATGACCCGACAGGGTCGGCAACGACAGGGTATGATCGAAAGGCGCTGCCCGCCCGCGTCGAGATCATCCAGGATCGCATCGACCCCGCGCGCAAGACGCGTTTCCTCGAGGCGGTCGAGCGGGCTCTCGATCTGGGCAAAGGCGTCATCTCCATCGTCGATCCGGAGTCCGGGGAGCGGGTCTCTTTCTCCCGCGAATGGAGCTCGCCCGAGACCGGCACGGTATTGAAGCCGCCGACGCCGGGCCTCTTCAGTTTCAATCACCCCGTTGGCGCCTGCCCTGTCTGCAAGGGCTTCGGCCGAGTCATCGGCATCGATCTCGACAAGGCGATCCCCGACAAATCGCTCTCCATCGCCGAAGGCCTCGTGCGCGCCTTCCAGGGCGACTCCTACTACGAATGCGAGGAGGATCTCGAACGCTGCGCGCGGCGGCGCGGGCTCAGTCTCGTGAAGCCCTTCGACGAGATGCCGGCCGAGGACCAACGCTGGATCCTCGAAGGCGAGGGCGGCGACCCCGAGGAGGCGTGGCAACAGGGCACCTGGTACGGCGTGCGCGGATTCTTCGACTGGCTCGAGTCGCGCGCCTATCGCATGCATGTCAGGGTCTTCCTGAGCCGCTACCGCAGCTACACCCTCTGCAAGGCCTGCAAGGGCACGCGCCTGAAGCCCGAGGCCCTCGCCTTCCGCATCCAGGACAAGACCCTGCCGGAGCTCTGGCAGCTCTCGATCGACGACCTCGCCGCCTTCGTTTCTTCCATCCCCGTCACCGACACTGACAAAACCACCACGATGTTGCATCGCGAGGTGGCGAACCGTCTCGGCTATCTGAAGGAGGTGGGGCTCGGCTACCTGAATCTCGATCGTCACACGCGCACGCTTTCCGGCGGCGAGACGGAACGGGTGAATCTGACGACCTGTCTCGGCGCGAGCCTCACGAGCACGCTCTTTGTCCTCGACGAACCGACCGTTGGCCTGCATCCGCGCGACGTCGGCAAACTCATCGGCGTGATGCGGCGTCTCCGCGACCTAGGCAACACCCTCGTCGTCGTCGAGCACGAGGAAGCCGTGATCCGCGCCGCCGATCATCTCCTCGATATCGGCCCCGGCCGCGGCGAAGGCGGCGGCGAACTCGTCTACGCCGGACCTGGTGCCGCCACCACGGCCGAGGCCGCGAAATCGCTCAAGGCGCATCCCGACTCCCTGACATTGCAATATTTGTCGGGCGAAAAATCCATCGCCATCCCCACGACCCGTCGCAAATCGGTCCGCACCCTGACGGTGAAGCGCGCCACGCAGCACAACCTGAAGAAGATCGACGTCGAGTTTCCCCTCGGCCTGCTCTGCTGTGTCACGGGCGTCTCCGGATCGGGCAAGTCGACCCTCGTCCATTCCGTCCTCCACGGGAATCTCCTCGAGGCCCTCGGCCAGCCCACCGGCGAGGTCGAGATCGGCTCTTGCAAGGAGATCCGCGGCGCGGGTCATCTCCGCGAGGTGGTGATGGTCGACCAGGCCCCGCTCGCCCGCACCCCGCGCTCGACGCCGATCGTTTATACCGGCCTCTTCGACACGGTGCGCAAGCTCTTCGCCGAGACACCCGATGGCAAATCACGCGGGATCACTCCGGGATTTTTCTCCTTCAACAGCGGCGCGGGACGTTGCGGTCGCTGCATGGGCAACGGCTTCGAGAAGGTCGAGATGCAATTCCTCAGCGACCTCTATGTGACCTGTCCCGAGTGCGAGGGCAAACGCTACACGCCCGAAGCGCTCGAGATCACGCTTCAGGAAAAGAACATCCACGAGGTCCTTTCGATGACGGTGAGCGAGGCGATCGCGTGGTTCACGGCGATGGATGGCAAGCCGGCCGCCTCCGTCGTCACGGGACTTTCGCTGCTCGCCGAGGTGGGACTCGGCTACCTGCGCCTCGGGCAACCGCTCAACACGCTGTCGGGAGGCGAAAGCCAGCGTCTCAAACTCGTCGGCCATCTCCTCGCCGCCCCGGTGAAGAAGCGACAGGACGGCAAGACCTCCCTGCTGCTCTTCGACGAACCAACCACCGGCCTGCATTTCGACGATACCGCGATGCTGCTAAAGATGTTCGATCGTCTCGTCGAGGCAGGCGATTCCGTGATCGTCATCGAACACAATCTCGACGTCATCGCCGCGGCCGACCACGTCATCGACCTCGGCCCCGAGGCCGGGGTCGGAGGCGGAGAGGTCGTGGTGTGCGGAACGCCGGAGGAGGTCGTGGCGTGTCCGGAGTCGCGGACGGGGTGGTATTTGCGGGAGCGACTGGGACAGAGGTCAGAGGTCGGAGGTCAGAAGTCAGCCGGAAATGCATCGGCTTCCCTGAAGGTCGCCGAAGCGGTGACCGCTTATCAGCCGCTGATCTCCGATCTCCGATCTCCGACCTCGGAAACCGCGAACGCGATTTCCCTCCACGGCGCGCGCGAGAACAACCTCAAGAATCTCTCCCTCACGATCCCGCGCGAACAGTTCGTCGTCGTCACCGGGCTGAGCGGATCGGGCAAGTCGACCCTGGCCTTCGACATCCTCTTCGCCGAGGGACAACGGCGTTTCCTCGACAGCATGTCGACCTACGCGCGGCAGTTCGTCGAGCAGATGGAGCGCCCTGACATTGACCTCATTTCCGGCCTCCCGCCCACCGTCGCGATCGAGCAACGCATCTCGCGCGGCGGGGGCAAGTCGACCGTGGCCACCGTTACCGAAGTGTGGCATTTCCTGCGCCTCCTCTACGCGAAACTCGGCCGCCAATATTCACCCGACACCGGCAACGCGGTCGAGAAACAGACCGCCTCGGCCATCGTCACGAGGCTGCGGACCGAGGCGGCGAAGAAGGGACGCACCGTGCGCGTCATGGCGCCGCTCGTGCGCGCCCGCAAAGGCTACCACACCGAGGTCGCGGAGTGGGCCGGAAAACACGGCTACACGACCCTGCTCGTCGATGGGGCTCTTCTCGCCGTCGCCGATTTCAAACCGCTCGAGCGCTTCCGCGAACACAGCATCGATGTCGTGATCGGCGAAGTCGCGGCGAAGGCTCCGGCGGCCGATATCCTGGAGATGGTCGAGACCGCCCTGCGCCTCGGCAAGAACACCCTGCGTTTCTTCGACGCGGAGAACCGGGTCCACGTCATGAACACGGAGATGGTCGATCCCGAGACGGGGCGCTCCTTCGAGGATCTCGATCCGCGGCTCTTCTCCTACAACTCGCCGCACGGCTGGTGCCCCGCGTGCCGGGGTTATGGCAGGGTCGAGAAACGCCCCACCGCCTTGGACGAGCGCGATGCGGAATCCGTCCTCGACGCCGAGCTCCGCGAGGAGCTGCGCCGTTCCCGCTCCGACGAGAGCGAGACCGAGCCCTGTCAGGTCTGCGACGGTACCCGGTTGAATGAAGTGGCCCGGCACGTCCGCATCGGCGATCTCGCCATCACCGACCTCGCGCGGCTCCCCGTGATCGAGGCGGCGAAGGCGGTCGCGGCGTTCCGCTTCGACGATCATGGCAAACTCATCGCCCGCGACATTCTCCCCGAGATCTCGCAGCGGCTGCGTTTCCTCGAGGAAGTCGGGCTAGGCTACCTGCAGCTCGATCGCTCCGCCACGACCCTGAGCGGCGGCGAGAGCCAGCGCATCCGCCTCGCCGCCCAGCTCGGCTCGAATCTGCGCGGCGTCCTCTACGTGCTCGACGAACCGACCATCGGTCTGCACCCGCGCGACAACGCCGCCCTCCTCGACACGCTCGTGGGACTTCGCGAAAAAGGGAATTCCCTCGTCGTCGTCGAGCACGATGAAGACACCATCCGCCGCGCCGACCACCTCATCGACCTCGGTCCCGGTGCCGGACAACACGGCGGCGAAGTCGTCTGGCAGGGAGATCCGAAAACCCTGTTTTCGGGAGAGGTCGGAGGTCGGAGGTCGGAGATCGGTTTGGAATCGCCGACGAAGGAGGCGTTCGCGCATCCGTTGGTGCATCCTTTGCGTGGATCGAGACGCAAACTACCAACGAAGAAGAGCGCGGAGGACTGGCTCGTCGTCAAGGGAGCGCGCGCCAACAACCTCAAGAACCTCGAGGTGAGGGTTCCGATCGGTCGCCTCACCGTCATCACCGGCATTTCCGGGTCGGGCAAGTCGAGCTTCCTCCGCGGCGTCCTCAAGCCCGCGGTGAGCGACGCCCTCGCCGCCGCCAAGTCAGGACGCAAGCCGACCACGAAGGCGAAGGGCCGTGCGAAAGCGGCACCGACCCGCCCCTGGGATTCCATCGAGGGTGTTGACCGCATCGAGGCCGTCTACGAGGTCGACCAGTCGCCCATCGGCAAGACCTCGCGCTCCACGCCGGCGACCTACGTGAAGGTCTTCGACGAGATCCGCGCCCTCTTCGCCCAGCTCCCCGAGGCGCGCGCCCGTGGCTACACCGCTTCGCGCTTCTCCTTCAACACCGAAGGCGGGCGCTGCGAACCCTGCAAGGGCAACGGCTCGATCAAGCTCGAGATGAATTTCCTCCCGACCACCTACGTCGTCTGCGAGGAGTGCGGTGGACGCCGCTACGCCGCCTCGACCCTCGAGGTCGAATACAACGGCAAGTCCATCGGTGACATCATGGACCTGACGATCGCCGAGGCGGCGGAGTTTTTCGCCGGCGTTCCGAAAATCGCGCGCACCCTCGGGCTGATGGTCGAGACCGGTCTCGGGTATCTGCACCTCGGCCAACCGAGCCCCAGCCTCAGCGGCGGCGAGGCCCAACGGATCAAGCTCGTCACCGAATTGACCAAAGGCATCGGTCGGGCCAGCCACGCCCGCCTCCGGCAGAACCGTGCGCCGAAGTCGAATCTCTATCTCATCGAGGAGCCGTCGATCGGACTCCACCTCGCCGATGTGAAGCGGCTCCTCGAAGTGATGCACCGACTGGTCGACGAGGGGCACACCGTCGTCGTCATCGAGCACAGCCTCGAGATCATGGCGGAGGCCGATTACCTCATCGACATCGGCCCCGAGGCCGGTGACGGCGGCGGTGAGATCGTCGCGAGCGGCACGCCCGAGGAAGTCGTGAAGGTGAAGAAGAGCCGAACCGCGCCGTTTTTGGCGGAGCGCCTCGGCAAGGCTTGAGTCATCGGCAATGACTCAAGCCACCGGATCGTGCGGGCCTTCCACGGGAGGAGGGGGCGGGGATATGGCAGCCTGTGATATTACCGGAAGCTCTCGCAGGTGAAGCGCTATCACCATCTCGAACACCACGATAAGAGCGGTGGTGCAGGAAACCATCACATTGGCCGCGGCCCCCACCACGAAGTGCTGCAAGAAGGGAATCTCGGTCACCAGGACGAAGCCCATGGCGGCGACCATCACCGGGACATAGATGATCAGGCGGATGAGAAACAAGCGCCAAAACCAGCGTTTGGTTTGTGACCAGGATCGCTTCAAGGCGTCGCCTGCTCCTTCTTCGAAGATGATGGCAAAGGACTCGGCACTGGCAAGACGCGTCCCCACGAAGCTAACGAGGCATCCTCCGATCAACGCCATCGCCGCCATCACGGGCATGGATTCGCTCATGATCGCCACGATGACGAAGGGGATGACCAATGCAATGATAAACAAATAAAGGAGAAACCGGACACCCACGATCCGCCCGAAATATCGACGGCCCGCCCGAAAAAATGAGCCCAGCGTCCACTTTCCCCCGCCGTTCCAGCGGCTCAGTCCGTAGGCGAGGATCCCTCCGTTCATGAAGCTGCCGACGAGGAGATTGGTCCAATTATCCAGGCCTCGGGGACCTAATGTTCCTTCCTCGCTGGCGCGTTGTTCCAGGTAGGTGGTAAGAAAATCAAATGGGAACCAGATCAAAGCTGCGAAACCGACGATGAGCCACCACTGCGCGGCGAGAATCTGGAAACCCTGCGAAAGCACGGTGATGAGATTCAGATCCGCCGGAAAGGGATACCCCGGCAACGGTTCCTCGGTTTCATCCCTGCCCTCCTGGAGCCGCTGGATGAATTCCTGGCGATGCTCGAAGGCCACCCACTCGTCTCCGAACGGCAGCATCTCACTCCGCGGCAAGCGCTTTCCGGAATAGGCGCAGGTCTCGAAATCAGACTCATCCGCCGTCGCTTCTTCCGTGGAAGGAACATTCAGAGAAAGCTCGCCCACTTCCGAGCAGGGAGTCCAATCGACCATTCCCTGGGTCCACACCAGCGTTTCGCCACGAATCGCTCCGAGTTCGATCAATTCGGCGATCTTCGATCGGGAAATCGGTCCCTGCCGCGAACCCTCGCTCTCGTAATACCAATCACTGCTCATGCAGGGGAGGTTGAGAAAGGCAGGGGGATCTGTCGAGAACGAAAATCCGCCTTCCTCACACAAGCCGTCCGCCGACAGGTGTGCATTTTGCTCTCCTGCCCGAGGAATCTGCAAGGACGGGAGTCGCCGCCCCCCTTCCGAGGGCGGCCAAGCAATGACGCAAGTCTCTCACCCTGAGAAAAATACGGCAATCCAAGGCCATGCGGAACAAACCCTGCGCTGAATCGGGAGGCCGCCCGGACTAGATGACTGTGGCGAGTGATCCAGAAACCCAAACACCACTGATATGAAAAATCCCAGTTTGCTCGTCGCCCTCTCCGCCGTGGGCATTTCGCTCTTTGCCGTGAGCTGCCAGCACCGGCACTACCATCATGGACATCATGCCAGGACCACCGCGGTCGTCGGCCATTACCAACCCGGCTACTTCGTGCGAACGCTGCCGCCACGTTATCAAACCGTGACCCATGGAGGCACCCGCTATTACTATCACGACAATGTCTACTACCGCCCGCAACGAGGCGGTTATGTCGTGGTGGCGAATCCCCGGGTGCGCGCGACGATGACGGGTTATCCCGTTTCGCGTGGCCCGGCCACGAACGTCACCGTGATCCGTTCCCTGCCGCGCGGATATCGCACCGTCAACTATCAGGGAGTGCGCTACTACCGTCACGGCGACACCTATTACCAGCCGTCCACCGGCGGCTATCGCGTCGTCGCGAGTCCGTATCCCGGCCGCTGGCGATGAGATCCTGACGGGGCACCGGTCCCCGCAGGGTTTCCTCGACCGCTCCGGACTCCAGCGGCGGTCGAGATCCGAGGCCTCGCTTGATGAAGCGAGGCCTCGTTCGTTTCAAGCCGGGCGTTGATCACTCGTCGAACTCGAAACGTCCTTTGCCGCGGAGGATCTGACGACCCGGCCGGGTGGGATTCACCGGACGGTTCAAGGTGATCCTGCCATACCCATAAAAAACAATGGCACGCCGCCGCAAGTCCGCCGTGGCACGGAAATTGTCGGTTTCAATCTCGTCCCCGCGGCGTGCGCGGAACTGTAGCAAGGTCGGGTACTCGCCGAGCACGGTCGGCCTCACCGCGCGACCAGGCAAGGTCCGGACCGTCGCGCGGATCGTCGAGGTATCGTCGATCGGATCATATTCGCCGGATCCACGGAGACGACCCTTCAGGACTTGGCGGGAAGGTTGATTCACGACCACACCGCGGAAGCGGAGGGTGGCTTCGATATCCTCGGCCTTCGAAAGAGGAGCCGGGAGGACCATGGCGGAGGCGAGGATCGTTCGACCCAGGAGGGAGTTTGCCTTCATATTGTTTCTCGGGTGGGGTTGTTGGTTAGGGGTGATGGCACCGACCCTCCTCTTCATCGCAGGAGCGATGCCATGGCGCCCAATCCCCTGAGAACAAGCCGATTGCACATCGGAACGCTCTCGCTTTCAGCGATCGAACCCGCCGCACCGATGCAATACGCCAGCGCAAGGTCGCTCTTTGCACGGCGGCAAAATCGAAGCCGCCCCCTCCCTATTCAACAAAAGCGTTGGTTCCGAATGCCACGATTTCCCTTCTCATCGTCCTTCACCCATGGCATAGTCACCGCCATCGCCCCACACTGGAAATCGCATGAATCCGCAGCCCCTCCTCCGCCTCCTCTCACTTCTTCTCTTCGTTGCTTTTTCCCCGGTCTCCGACTGCTTCGCCGACAAGTCGAAGGAGGAGCTCGAAGAACGCATCACCGCCAACCTCACCCGGCTCGCCGAGCGCCAGCAGGATCTCCGATGGGCGATCCCGGCGGAAGTCATTGCCCAGGCGAAAGGCATCGTCATCCTTCATAGCGTCAAAGCCGGCTTCATCGTCGGAGCCGAGGTCGGCAACGGCATCGCCATCGTCCGCAAGGCCGATGGCACCTGGGGAGCACCAGCCTTCGTCGCACTCGTGAACCGCTCCTTCGGCCTCCAGGCGGGTGCGGATGAATCCGTCACCATTCTCTGTCTCATGACCGAGCAAAGCCTCAAGGTCATCCACCACGGTGCCAACGTCGAAGTCGGGATCGACCTCGAGGCTGCCGCCGGACCTCTCGGTGCCGGTGGGGAGATCACTTCCACCACCGTGCAAAAACCCGTCCTCGTCTACACCAGTGAAAAAGGCGCCTTCGCCGGCGCCTCGATCGAAGCCGGAGCCCTCATCGGCGACAAGAAAAAGAACGAGACCGTCTACGGAGAAAAGATGGACGCGATCCTCTTTTCCGGCCAAGCCCAGCCGACTCCGGCCGGACTGCGCCTCATCGAAGCGCTGAATGGTTTCGCGGGACAGGCGGCGAGGTGAGGGGTTGGTGGTGGCATCAAAGCCACCGCAATTGAAACTACAAAAATCTCGTCGCCCTACTCCTACTCATACTCCTACTCATACTCCTACTCATACTCCTACTCATACTCATACTCCTACTCCTACTCCTACTCATACTCCTACTCCTACTCATACTCCTACTCATACTCCTACTCATACTCCTACTCATACTCCTACTCCTACTCATACTCATACTCCTACTCATACTCCTACTCAGCTGAGGGTCGAGGGACGTTCGGATTCCGAGTATGAGTATGAGTAGGAGTATGAGATTTTGAGATCGCATCCCCGCCTATTGACACCCTCCCTTCCAACCCTCACCATCTCCGCATGACCCGCCCCGTGCCCTTCGCTCTTCTCGTCGGCTTCACCTTCGCCGTTCTCGCCGCCACATCCGCTCTCCGTGCCGCCGACAGCTGGACCGACTATCGTGGCCCCAGCCAGGACGGACACGCCGGCACCGCCGGCCTGCCGATGAAGTGGAGCGAATCCGAAAACGTGAAGTGGAAAACGGAGATCCCCCACCTCGGTCTCTCTTCGCCGATCGTGATGGACAACCAGGTGTGGCTCACCACCGCGACGGAGGACGGCCACGACTTCTTCGTCCTGTGTATCGACGCGACCACCGGCGAGATCCTCGCCAATGAAAAACTCTTCCACAGCGACGATCCCCAGTCGATGGGCAACGGCGCGGCCGACAACAGCTATGCCACCCCCTCCGCGGTCATCGAGGCGGGTCGTGTCTACGTGCACTACGGCCACTTCGGCACCGCCTGTCTCGATACGACCACCAAAAAGGTCCTCTGGAAACGCGACGACCTGAAATGCTACCACTACCGCGGCGCATCCTCCTCGCCCGTGCTCTTTGAAAACCTTCTCATCCTAACCTTCGATGGAGCCGACCTCCAGTATGTCGTTGGTCTCGACAAGACCACCGGCAAGACCGTCTGGAAGACCGACCGCTCCGCCGTCTGGAACGACGAACACATCGACAAGCCGATGGTGAAGGAAGGTGATTGGCGCAAAGCCCACGGCACCCCGCTCATCGTCACCATCGACGGCTCGCCCGTCATGTGCAGTGTCGGCGCGAAGGCCGCCTACGGCTACGATCCCCGCACCGGCAAGGAACTCTGGCGGGTCGATCATCCCGCCTACTCCGCCGCGGCCCGGCCCGTCTATCACGAGGGACGTTTCATCGTCGTCACCGGATTCAGCCAGGGTGCCGAGATGATTTCCATCAAGACCGGCGGCAGCGGCGTGATCACCGACACCCACGTCGAGTGGCGCATTGAAAAGTCCTTCCCCAAATATTCCTCCCCCATCGTCGTCGATGACCTCGTTTATTTCGCGATGGACGACACCTTCGTCCTTTGCGTCGAAGCCGCGACGGGCCAGGAGGTCTGGCGCGGCCGCCTCACCGGCAAATTCCGCGCCTGCCCGATCTACGTCGATGGCAAACTCTTCTTCTTCAGTCTCGAAGGCGAGACCACGATCCTTGAGCCCGGACGCGAATTCAAGGTCCTCGCCACCAACCGCCTCGCCGACAACGCCCCCCTTGATGATCCCCGCCGCGGCCCCGGCTTTATGGCCTCACCCGCCGTGGTCGGCAAGGCGATGTTCCTGCGGACGCGGCATCACCTGTATCGGGTGGAGGGAGAGTGAGCCTCGGAAGACAAGCACCGTTGCCATTCGTTCCCCACCCATTTCATCAGCCCTGATTCGCGGTCATCCGCGTGTCATTCGCGTGTCATCCACATTTCCTCGGCTTCCCGATGGGATCTCCTGACGCAGGCTCCGGCCACCCCGTCTTCCAGGTGACGGAAAGGGCCGGTGGGTTCCCGGCTTCCGGTCCTGGTTTCGGGTCCGTTTCCTGATGTGGCGAAATCGTTCCCCAAAGCCGTTCCCCCTGAGAAGGAAGAGGCCAGGGGTAGATGCCACAGCGGTTTCCAAGAGGGAAGACAGAGACGGAAGACTGACCGGAATTCTCATTTTGTCCCGTCGCCCCCCGTTCCAGCCACATTAGCACTTGTGGTTTTTACATTGGCATGCAAAGTGCGTCGCTTCACACGTACAGATTGTAAAGGGTTCCGTGGTGGATCCGAGTAGGTCGACGTTTTTCAATTTTTTCATTTACTACCAATGGCAATCGCAGACGATAATCCGCAACAACAAGGGCTGAAAAAGGGACTCTTTCACTTTCCGCTTTCCGGGATCTGTGGGCTTCTTTCCGCCGGTCTCGCCCTAGGTTCCCTGCACCCCCAGGTTCTCCGCGCGAATCCGAGCGGCGGTGCCGTGGCGGCCGGTTCCGCCGGGATCTCCAGTCATGGATCGACCCTGACGATCACCCAGGGCAGCAACCGGGCCATCATCAACTGGCAGGACTTTTCGATTTCGGCGGGCGAGACCACCCGCTTCATCCAGCCCTCGAGCAGCAGCGCGATGCTCAATCGCGTCATCGGCGGCAATCCGAGCCAGATCCACGGCAGGCTTCAGGCAAACGGGCAGGTCTATCTGATCAATCCCAACGGCATTCTCGTCGGCCCGGGTGGGGTCGTGGATACGGGCGGCTTCCTCGCCTCGACCCTCGATCTCTCGGATGACGAATTCCTGCGCGGAGGCGACCTCCGCTTCAGCGGGAACTCAAATGCCTCGGTCATCAACCTCGGCAGCATCGGAGCGAGCGAGGGCGATGTCATCCTCATCGCCCGCACCATTGAGAACCATGGGGAGATCCATGCTCCCAAGGGAACTGCCTCGCTCGCGGCGGGCAGCGAGGTGCTCGTGAAGGCCAGCGGGGAGGATCGTGTCTTTATCGAGGCAGGCAAAGGCTCCGTAACCAACAAAGGCCTCATCGAAGGTGCGGCCGCGGAGATCAAGGCCGCCGGAGGCAACGAATACGCGCTGGCGATCAACAACGAGGGCACGGTCCGCGCGACCGGGGTCTCAAATTCCGGCGGAAGAATCCGGCTGGTCGCGAACGGCGGCAAAATCCGTCAGGCAGGCACCCTGAAGGCGACCAAGGCGCCGACGGCGACGGAAAATGCCGATGTGCGGGTGATCGGCAAGGACGTCGAAGTGACCGAAACGTCGCGGATCGAAGCGCCGGGCGGCTTTGTCGAAACCAGCGGTGATCGCATCTCGATCGCACCGGGCTCGATCGTCGATACACGGGCCGGAGAAGGCACCGCGGGCATGTGGCTCATCGACCCGGCCGACCTGAATGTCATCACCGGCGGCGGCAACGACCCGACGGCTTCGACGGTCGATCCCTTGACCGTCGCGTCGCTGCTGAACTTGAGCAACATCACTCTCCAGGCGACGAACAGCATCACCGTGAGCAACCTCATCGACGCCTCCGCCAACGCCGCGGCCAATAGCCTCACGCTCGACACGGTGACCCTGAACCTGAATGCACCGATCATCCTGAAGACGGGTGCCACACTTTCCGGAACCTCGCTGCTGACCACGGTGAATGTGGGCGCGGGTGGACGCGTGCAGAACGGCATCGACGCCGTCACCGCCAACGGCACGGTCAACCTCGCCGCCTCCACCTACAACCTTCCGGGCACGGTCAACATCGCGAAGAACGTGACCTTGAACGGCACCGCGGGTTCGACGGTTCTGGATGCCGGCAACGCCTTTGGTGTCATGTCGATCTCCGCGGGGACTGTGACCTTGGACGGCCTGACCCTCCAACGCGGGCGGGCGATATCAGCGGGCGGTCTTCGCGTCAGCGGTGGGGCGAATGTGACCATTCGGAACAGCGCCATCACTGCCAATGCCTCGACCAACAGCAGCGGCTCCGGAGAGTTTGGTGGCGGTGTATTGACGGCCGCGGGCACCACGATCTCGATTGACCGAAGCACGATCTCCAACAACACGGCAAGATACGGCGCCGGGGTGGACCACTATGGAGTGCTGACCATCACCAACAGCACGATCTCCGGGAATGTCGCCAGCAGCAGCGGCGGCGGTGCCTACATCAACCCGGGGGCCTCCCTGAGTATCACGAACAGCACCGTCGCCAACAACCGCTCGAGTGGCGTTGGCACAGGCCTCGACAACGATGGTGGTACGCTCATCGTCAGGCGCACCACGGTGGTTGGAAACGTCGGCGCAACGGGCGGAGGCATCTACAGCGGCGGCGGCACCTTCACCATGGGGCACTCCCTGGTCGTCGGAAACACCGCCAGCCTCGGTCCGGACATGCGGGTGGTTGGAGGAACCGTCACTTCAGAGGGCTACAACATCTTGGGGAGCATCAGCGGTTTCACCCCCAACGGAACGACGGATGTCACCTACACGGGCGCCCTCGCCGACATCGTTCAAACGAGCGCTGGAGCGGTGGTGCTGGCGGACAACGGCGGACCGACCCAAACCGTCGCGCTGGTCCATGGCAGCGCCGCTTATCTCACAGGGGGCCCGAACCCCGGCGGCCTGCTGGATCAACGCGGCCGCCTCCGCGGGGCGAACATCTCGGTCGGTGCCTACGATGCCGATCCCACCACGCTGTCGCACGTCGTCACCACCACGGCCGACAATCGCGTCATCGGCTCGTCGCAGAATTCCCTGCGCTCCGCCATCTGGGCCATCAACCAAGGCTATGGAAGCGGCAATGCGGTCACCTTCGACTCCGCCGGCGTCTTTGCCACCGCGCAGACGATCACCCTCAGCCTCGGGGAGCTGGTGCCCAGCGAGAGCATGAGCATCACCGGCAGCACCGCCGGGGTGACGATCAACGCCAACAGTCTCAGCCGCGTCATGAGGTTCGCGGGCACGGGCGCCGATACCTTCACCCTCGATCGCCTCAACTTGACCGGCGGGCGGGTCAGCGGCGCCGGGGTCGCCGGCGGAGGCATCGAATTCGTGAACAGCGGCACTTTGAACCTGCTCAACAGCACGGTCAGCGGAAACCAGAGTCTGACTACCTCGGGCGGCGGCATCTATCTCTATGGTGCGGCACTGAATGTGACCAATAGCACGATCTCGGGGAATACTTCTTTCAGTTACGGTGGCGGCATTGAAGCGATCGCCTCATCGGGGCTGAGCGTGCTCAACAGCACGATCGCCAACAATACCTCCCAGTATGGCGGTGGCATCGACGTCGACAGCACGACAACGACGATCACGAACAGCACGATCTCCGGCAACACCGCGACCGGAGACTCTCGCGGAGGTGGAGTTTATGTCTACAGCGGCTCGGTGACGGTCACCAACACGATCATCGCTGGCAACACCGCGACGAATTCGCCCGATGTGGACGGCACCTTCATCGACGGTGGATACAATCTCATCGGCAACGTGGGCAACGCCGGCGGCTTCACCGTCTCCACGCTCGTCGGAACGAGCGCCGCGCCGCTGAACGCGCGCCTTTCCGCCCTCGGCAACTACGGCGGCCCGACCCAGACCTTCGGCCTCCTCCCCGGCAGCATCGCCATCAATGCGGGCTCGGCCACCGGGAACGACCAGCGCGGGTTCGGCCGCGTTGGTACGGCGGACATCGGCTCGTTCGAATCGCAGGGCTTCACCTACTCCGTGGTCAGCGGATCGGGGCAGCAGGCCGAACTGGCCGCGGCCTTCGCCAACCCGCTCGTGGTCGGCGTGACCGCCACCAACGGGCTCGACCCCGTGGTGGGCGGCATCGTGAATCTCGTCCTGCCAAGTTCCGGCGCGAGCGCCACGGGCACGTTCCAGCAGACCATCAACGCCTCGGCCCAGGCCTCCTTCAGCCTCACCGCGAACACGACGCTCGGCGCCTACTCCGCCGCCGTGCAGGGCTCGCCTTCCACCACCTTCAACCTGGAGAATACCCGGATCGCCCTCACCGTGACGCTCAATCCCGGACAGGGCAAAGTCTACGGGAACACCGACCCGGCCCTCACCTACCTGCTCACCTCGGGCTCGTTCCTGCCGGGCGATGCCTTCACCGGTTCGCTCGCGCGCGCCGCCGGCGAAAATGTCGGTCCTTACAGCGTGAACCTCGGCACCCTCACGGCGGGCGGGAACTACAATGTTTCCTACCAGTCGGGCGGCAACAGCTTCACCATCACCCCGCGCGATATCACCGTCACCGCGTTGGGTGGCACGTCGGAGTATGGTCAAAACCCATCCAACCCGGGGCTGAGCGCGACGAATCTCGCCAGCTTCGATGACATTTCCGCCCTGACCGGCCTGAGCAACAGCTTTGGAATCGATAGCACCAGCCCGGTCAACAGCTACACGCTGAATGTCGCGGGCACGCTCACCAACCCGAACTACAACGTGACGGCGACGAACCCCGGAAGCTGGAGCGTGACTCCCAAGGCGCTCACCATCGCGGCCGGCGACCAGAGCAAGATCTACGGCGACACCTTCACCTTCGCCGGCACCGAGTTCACCGCGAGCGGCCTGATCAACAACGATACCGTCACCAGTGTCACCTTCGCGAGCACCGGCGCGGTCAATACGGCGACCGTCGCCGGCGGTCCCTATGCGATCACCGCGAGCGGCGCGATCGGCACGGGGCTGGGCAACTACACGATCGGATACACGGCCGGATCGCTCACGGTCGGCCAGCGGGACATCACCGTCACCGCGCTGGGCGGCACCTCGGCCTACGGTCAAAGCCCTTCCAACCCCGGGTTGAGCGCGACGAATCTCGCGAGCTTCGATACCGCGTCCGCGCTCACCGGCCTGAGCAACAGCTTCGGGATCGACAGCACCAGCCCGATCAACACTTACACGCTCAATGTCGCGGGCATGCTCACCAACGGGAACTACAACGTGACGGCCACGAACCCCGGAAGCTGGAGTGTCACGCCCAGGGAACTCACCATCACGGTCAACAACCTGAGCAAGATCTACGGCAACACCCTCACCTTCGCCGGCACCGAGTTCACGACGAGCGGCCTGATCAACAACGATACCGTCACCAGTGCCACCCTGGCGAGCGCCGGTGCGGTCAATACGGCGTCCGTCGCGGGCGGTCCCTACGACATCACCGGGTCGATGGCGGTCGGCACGGGCTTGGAGAACTACACCATCAACTACGTCTCCGGATCGTTGACCGTGACCCCGCGCCCCATTCGCGTCACCGCTCTGGGTGGTCGGTCCCAGGCGGGGAAAAAGGCGCGGAATCCGGGGCTGCGAGCTGAAAATCTCGCCTCATTCGATTCGCTCTCCGCCCTCCAGGGATTGAAGAACGGTTTCAAGATCACCTCCCGTACCCCGGCAGGAAAGTATGCCTTGCGGGTGGTCGGGAATCTATCCAATCCGAACTATGAGGTCGTCGCGACGACTCGCGGCACCTGGATCGTGTTGCCCGGATCCCAGTCATCGATCTCCCCACCGCGGGACGCGGCCGGCCGCGGAAAGAGAGCCAGGTAAGAAGTTCGGGCCCCGGATTCGTCCAACGACCGCGATGTCACTTCAGTCCACCGATCGCCCGGCGGAGCGTTGTTTCAGGCGGGTCAGGCTTTCGCCGGGCTCCGCCGTCGCCGCGGCCTTCCTCGTCGCCTTCGCGGGCTCTGCGGAACTGTCCGCCCAGGACCTCGACCTCTTCGCCCCGAAACTCCCGCCCGCCGGCGATACGGGAACCATCCAGGAAAGCTCCGACGACGACCTCGATCCCGACGCGGCGGCCGCCACGGTCGAGCTGCTTCCCTCGTTGAAAGGCCTCGTCTTCGTGCCCGAAGTCTCCGATGTGCTGGTCGACGGTCGTCCCGGTGCGAGCGGGGTCGTCGTCGAGAACATCGCGATGATGGAGGAAGGCGTCTGGCAGGAGCGTCTTTCCCATTACTTCGGGAGCCGCTTCACGATGGCGGACCTCAACGCCGTGATGCGCGAGGTGATCGTCTTTTACCGAGAGGCCGGTCGTCCCGTCGTCGATGTCGTCATCGTCGAACAGGACATTACCGCGGGCGTCGTGCAGCTCGCCGTGGTCGAGGCCCAACTGGGCGAAGTCCGCGCCGAAGGAGCCAAATGGTTCAAGGCGGAACGTCTCGCCGGACAGGTCCGCCTCAAGCCCGGGGGCCCGATCGACTCCACCCTGCTGATGGCCGACCTCGCCTGGCTGAACAACAATCCCTTCCGCTCCGTCGATCTGGTCTACTCTCCCGGAGCGGACGAGGGCGAAACCGACGTGGTCCTGAGAATCGACGACCGTTTCCCCCTGCGGGTCTACGGCGGCTACGAGGACAGCGGGAACGCGCTCACCGGGGAAAACCGTTGGTACACGGGTTTCAACTACGGCAACCTCTGGGGCATCGACCACCAGATCAACTACCAGTGGACCTTCAACAACCAGATCGACCTCCTCAGCGCCCACTCGGTCAGCTACGTCGCCCCGCTGCCGTGGCGCCACACCGCGACGATCTTCGGCGCCTACGTCGAATCGTCCGCGAACCTCACCCCGCCCTTCAATCTCGGAGGCGAGACCTCCGAACTCAGCGGCCGCTACGCCATCCCCCTGCCGGACCCGGCCTTCCTCCGTGGGAATGACTTCGAGCACGGGATCGAGTTCGGATACGACTTCAAGAGGAGCACGAGCAATCTTGTCTTCGGCGTCGCCCAGGTCCTCGCCTCGGCGACGGACATCCACCAGTTTGTCTTCGCCTATCAGGCCTCGCTCGAGGACCAATGGGGCGCCACCTCCTTCGCCGCGAGTTCCTATCTCAGTCCCGGCGACCTCGCCGGAAACAACGACGAGGCCTCCTTCGAAATCGCCCGGGCGGGAGCGGATCCGACGTATCTCTATGGCCGTCTCGATCTCGAGCGGATGACGAAGCTTCCGGGCAATTTTACCTCCGTCCTCAAGGGGACCTGGCAGATCGCCGACGAAAATCTGCTCCCCAGCGAACAGCTCGGCTTCGGCGGCTACAGCAGCGTGCGCGGCTACGAGGAGCGGGAAGTGAACGTCGACGAGGGATTTCTCATGACCGCCGAATTGCGGGCCCCGTCGTTCAGCCTGCTTCCGCTCCTCAAGATCACCGATCAGAAGGATGAGTTCCAGGCGCTGGTCTTCTGGGATTACGCGACCGGAGGCAATGTCGACCTCCTCCCCGACGAACCCTCCCGAGTTTCCCTTTCCTCGATCGGTCCCGGATTCCGCTGGATGATCGGTGAGCATTTCTCCATGCGCTTCGATTACGGCTTCCAGCTCCTCGACAGCGGCCAAGGCCTCGGCCTCGGCGATTCGCGCATGCATGTTGGGGGGACGATTTCGTATTGAGGCCCGGGCCCCGGCTCGGCCTCGGTGGTGCGGGGTTGTCCCTAGATCGGAGTCACGTGCCTGGAGGGCGGCGATCGGCAGCAAGACTTGTTGTTCGTTCTCCTTCCACCTCCCTCCGCGTTCCCTAACCCATCCGTGTGAATCCGTGGTTCGAACTGAGACAGACCAGCGATTTCACGAATCAACACGGATTCAGAAAACACGAAAGCGAATCACCGCCGACGGCGTGCTCCCAACTCTCTCCTCTTCAGTCCACCCGTCCCGATCCTCTACGCCACCTAGAGATCGCCCATTCGCACGCACTCGCGTCCAAATAGCTGGCATAACTTAATGCTCCCGTCTTGTATGAAAATTCAAATCGGCATAGTAGCTATTGATCACCTCCATAGATCAACTCTCTTTACTTTGTCTCGATAACGTTTCATCACGCATTGAACTTTTTTCTTGTCCAATCGGAACATGTTTCGCTAAACCTACGACGAGCGTCAAACCACGCTCGAAATAGGAACCGCACACCATGAGCAACTGGAAGAAGAAGGCATTCTTGGATCTTGCCCTAAACGCCGTCAAGGCCCACGGAAAGGAACTACTAAAGGCCGAACCGTCAGATGGAGAAGAATTCGGCCTTCCCAAAAAAGCTGACCGGCCCCGGTTTTACGCCGAACTTTTGGGCGCGCTCTCTGTCTAGAATGGCACTGACTTAAGCGGCTTTGCGGTATCGTGATCGGTGTAGGATTTCGACGTATTCCCCGCGGAAGGTCGTGAGATAAGGATAGGCCTTGGGTCGCGTCTTGACGGCGCGCGGTTCGCTTCTTCCTGGCCGGATG
>JAEUHI010000068.1 GCA_016795385.1 Verrucomicrobiales bacterium
CCCTCCGCCCTCCGCCCTCCGCCCTCCGCCCTCCGCCCTCCGACCCATGCCCTCTCCCTCCCAGCACGATTTCCTCGACCCGGCGGTGCTCGGCAAACTGCTCGGGCTGGAGCTGAACGCGCGGCAGCCAATGGTGGGGAATGTCGCGGGCCGCCACCGCAGTCCGGTCCGCGGATCGGCGCTCGAGTTCGCCCAGTATCGCAAATATGTCCCCGGCGACGACACGCGCCGCCTCGACTGGCGCACCTGGGGCCGCACCGACCGCTATTACATCAAGGAATTCGAGGCCGACACGAATCTCCGCCTCTGCCTCATCGTCGACACGAGCGGCTCGATGGGCTATGGCGAACCGGGCTCGACACGGCTCGATTACGCCCGCCGCCTCGCCGGCACCCTCGCCTACCTCGCCGCGCAACAGGGCGACGCCACCGGGCTCTACAGCGGATCGACCGGCTTTGAGAAAGAGACGCCGCCCCGCCGCGGGCCGCGTCACCTCGGCGTCCTCCTCGATCAGATCGCCGGACTCACCGCCGGGGGCGAGACGGGTCTCGTCAAGGCCATCCACGAGGCCGCCGAGAAGATCCCCCAGCGGGCCCTCATCGTCATCATCTCGGATCTGCTCTTTCATCCCGAGCCCTTGCGCGAGGCCTTCCAGCACCTCCGCTTCCGCAAGCACGACGTCTCCCTCTTCCACCTGCTCGACCGGCAGGAGATCGACTTCAAATTCGATCGCCCGACCCGCTTCCTCGACCTCGAGGGCGGTCCTTCCCTCCTTGCCGATCCCACCCTCATCCAGCGCCGCTACCGCGAGGCCGTGGCGCAGTATCTCGGCACGATCGATCACATCGTGAATCACTCCCTCGTCGATTACCACCGCGTCTTCCTCGACGAACCCTACGACCAGGTCCTCGCCCGATTCCTCCTCGGGCGGAATCCCAAGACCTCCCGCACCGCGCGATGAGCTTCCTCCAGCCCATCCTCCTCGTCGGGCTGCCGCTCGCCCTGCTGCCGGTGATCATCCACCTCATCAACCAGCATCGTCACCGCACCGTGCGCTGGGCGGCGATGATGTTCCTCCTCGATGCGAAGAAGATGACGAAGGGCCTCGCCCGCCTTCGTCAGATCCTCATCCTCGCGATGCGCGTCCTTGCCATCGCCACCCTCGTCTTTGCCGCGAGCCGTCCCCTCGCGGGCGGCTGGATCGGCCTCGCCGGAGGAAAGGCCGACACCCTCCTCATCCTCCTCGACCGCTCCGCGAGCATGGAGCAGCAGAATCTCGAGACCGGTGAATCGAAACGCTCCGCCGCCCTCGATCGCATCGCCGGCCTCATCGAGACCACCGGCCACCATAGCGAGATCGTTCTCATCGACAGCGCCACGCTTTCGCCCGTCACCCTGACAGACGCCCAAGCCCTCCGCGATCTGCCCGAGGCCGCCGCGACCGCAACCGCCGCCGACATTCCGGCCCTGCTCCGCAAGGCCATCGACCACCTCGCCGCGAACGAGAGCGGACGCACCGACATCTGGCTCGCCTCCGACCTCCGCCAAGCCGATTGGAAATCCGGATCGGGCGAGTGGGAATCGCTCCGCGCCGATCTCGCCGCCCGCGAATCGGCCCGTCTCTTCCTCCTCGCCTTTCCCGACACCGGCGGTGACAACACCTCCATCGCCGTGCGCGGGGTGAAACGCCAGCGAGGTCCCGAGGGACAGCGTCTCCTCATGGATCTCGTCATCCGCCGCAGTGGAGCCAGTGCCGGGGGCGGCGAGGCGACCGTGCCGGTCGAGATCACCGTGAACGGCACGCGCACCGTCGCCGATTTCACCGTCACCGGATCCGAGCTCGTCCTTCTCGGCCACACCCTGCCCCTCGGCGCGGGCGACGAGCGCGGCTGGGGCCGTCTCGATCTCCCGGCCGATGACAATCCCGCCGACAATACCGCCTACTTCGTCTTCGACGAGCCCGCGCCGCGCCGCACCGTCATTCTCAGCGACGACGCCCTCACCGCCGAAGCGATCCGCGCCGCCGCCGCGTCATCGACGGAGCCCGGCGTCGCCTACGAGGCCACGGTCCTCGGCACCGCGGCCGTCTCCCAGATCCCGTGGTCCGAGACCGCCCTGCTCTTCTGGCACGCGCCCCTTCCCGTGGCCGACACGCCCGAGGCCACGCTCTTGCAGCAGCACGTCGCCGCGGGCCGCAGTCTCATCTTTCTGCCGCCCGCCGACGAGGGCGGTGGCGAACTCTTCGGGGTGAAATGGGGCGAATGGCAGGGTGGCGGCGATCAGCCCCTCGCCGTCGATTGGTGGCGCACCGAGACCGGTCTTTTGGCGAACACCCGCAACGGCGCTCCCCTCCCCGTCTCCGAGCTCGGCGTTTTCCGCACGCGTGCCTTCGAGGGCGGCGACCTGCCTTTGCTGAAGGTGAAAGACGACCTCACCGTGATCGCCCGCGTCCTCACCGAGGCGGGCCTTTCCGATGAGGAAAACGCCAACGGCTCCGTCCACGTCTGGGGCACCCTTCCCCGGGCCGACCATTCAGGACTCGCCAGCGAGGGCGTCGTCTTTTTCGTGATGACCCACCGCGCCCTCGACGCCGGGGCCGGAGCGGTGTCGCGCGCCCGTGCCCTCGTCGCCGCGGCGGGTGTTTTGTCAGGGTCTCCCGGAGCCCGCCCCCTTGATTCTGTCGCGACGGAGGGAACTCTTGCCGCGCCGGGCCTCCTGCCCGCTGCCTACGAAATCGGCGAAGAAAGTGGCACCCGTCGCCTCCTCGCCCTGAATCGCCCCGAGAGCGAGGACGACACCCGCGTCCTCACGCCCGAGGCGCTCGAGCCCCTCCTCGCAGGAGTCGATTTCCGCCGCATCGACGACACCGTCGGCAGCGGATCGTCGCTCGCCGCCGAGATCTGGCGCGCCTTCCTCGTGGCCATGGCACTCGCCCTGCTCGCCGAAGCCATCCTTTGCCTCCCGCCCCGGCCCGAGGAGGAAAAGCCATCCAACCCTCTCAAGTCCACCACCTGACCCTCTTGCGTCGTGACCTTGTCGAACAGCGAACTGACCTTTGCCTGGACCCCGACGACGGTGGTCTTCGGCATCGTCGTGTTTGTCGTCACCGCGGTCTTTTCCTTCCTCATTTGGAAACGCCATCACTTTTCCGCTTCGAGCGGCTTTCTGGAGTTCCTCCGTCTCCTCGTCGTCGCCATCGTTGCCCTGACCTTGAATCAACCCGAGTGGCGCGAGACCTACGAGCCTGATGAAAAGCCCGCCCTCGCCGTCCTGCGGGATGCTTCCGGCAGCATGAAGACCGAGGACGTCACCGACGAGACCGCTCCCGGCCGCGCCCCGCGCTCGCGCGAGAGCCTCGCCACGGAACTCGTCGCGCCCGAGGTCTGGGCACCGCTCGCCGATCAGTTCGAGATCCTCAACGAACCCTTTTCCACCGCCGAAGGCGGCGACGCCGGCACGGATCTCGGTGGCGCGCTCAACGGGCTCCTCGACCGCCACCCGCGGCTCCTCGGAGTCGTCCTCGTCTCCGATGGCGATTGGAATCAGGGCGAGCCGCCTTCGCGCGCGGCGACCCGCTACCGCATGGAGGAGATCCCCGTCTTCACCGTGCCGACCGGCAGCGAGACGCGCCTGCCCGATCTGGCCGTCACCGCCTTCGACGTGCCCACCTTCGGCCTCGTCGGCAAGCCGGTGCGCCTCCCGTTCACCCTCACCAGCGCCCTGCCCCGGAATCATTCCGCCACCCTCGAAATCCGCACCAACGAAGGCGAGAGCCTCACCGGAGAAGTCGCCATCCCCGCGATGGGCCGGCTCCAGGAAACGCTCCTCTGGACTCCACAGGCGGAGGGCGACTACGAGCTGACCCTGACATTACCCCCTGCCGACGAGGAGCGCGATACGGCGAACAATACCCTCTCCGCCCCCATCGCGATCCGGAAAGAACAGCTCAAGGTGCTGCTTATCGAATCCTTCCCCCGCTGGGAATACCGCTACCTCCGCAACGCGCTTGAGCGGGACCCCGGCGTCGAGGTGCGTTGTTTGCTCTTTCATCCCGATATTGAAAGCGTCGGTGGAGGCCCCGGCTACCTCGAACGCTTCCCCGAGGCCGATGAACTTTCGACTTTCGATGTCATCGTCCTCGGCGACGTCGGGATGGCGGAGGGACAACTCACTCTCGATCAGGTCGCCGCCTTGAAAAAGCAGGTCGCCGCCCAGGCCGCGGGACTCGTTCTCATGCCCGGCTTCCGCGGTCATCAGGGCAGCCTGCTCGACACCGAGCTCGCCGACCTCTTTCCCGTGCAGCTCGATCCCGCCCAACCGCGCGGCTGGGGTTCGGCCACGCCGGGTCAGTTCGAGCTGACCGAACTCGGTGCGCGCAGCCTCCTCACCCGCCTCGAGGATACCGAGAATGCCAACGCGAACATCTGGGCCTCCCTGCCCGGCTTCCAATGGTATGCGGGAGTGGTCCGCGCGAAACCGGGCTCCGAAGTGCTGGCCACCCACAGCTCCGAATCGAACCGGCACGGACGCATCCCTCTCATTGTCACCAAAACCTACGGCACCGGGAAGATTCTCTTCATGGGCACCGACGGCGCGTGGCGCTGGCGCAAGGGCGTCGAGGACAAATACCACTACCGCTTCTGGGGCCAGGTCGCGCGATGGATGGCCTACCAGCGGAACATGGCGAGCGATGAGCTGATGCGTCTCTTCTATTCCCCCGACCGGCCGCGCACCGGCGACACCCTCACCCTCAATGCGAACGTGATGAGCGTCGGCGGCGAACCGCTCCAGTCAGCCACGGTCGTCGTGCAGATCACCGCTCCCTCGGGCAAGATCGAGACCGTGCGCCTGCAGCCCGGCGGCGAGGATCAATGGGGGCTTTTCACCGGCACCTTCACGCCGGCCGAACCCGGCGAGCACCAGCTCGTCATGACCTGTGCGGAAAACGGCGGCACCCTCGCGACCTCCGTCACCGTCCAGGGCACCACGCTCGAGCGGGTCGGCGAGCCCGCGCGTCACGACGTGCTCGATGAGATCGCGCGACTGACGCGCGGCGAATTGCTCGCCACGATCGATCCCGCCGTGATCCGCGAGCGCGTCGCCGCCCTCCCCGAGCCCGAGCCGATCGAACGCCGCCTCCGCCTCTGGGCCCACCCGGCGTGGATCGGTGCGATCGTCCTGCTCCTCACTATCTTCTGGATCGGACGGAAGATGGCGGGCGCGGTGTGAACCCATGTGGCTGCGGCTTGAGTCGCAGGGGCGGCGGGAGGATCCACCTTGCCGTCCGCGGCGGATACCGCTGGGAATATCCGCGGCCTTGCCCGACACTCGAACCATGACCATCCATCACCAGATCGTCACGGACACCGAAGGCCGCCCTGTCGTCGCGCAAATCCCCGGGGAGGAGTTTGAGCCGGTCCGGGACCGACTCGACGAGGTGGATATCCCCGACCCATGGCGCGAGGAGATCGCAGATCGCGCCCGCGAGATCGACGAGGGGAAAGTGGAGTTGGTGGACGGCGAGGATTTCCTGCAACGATTGCGGACCACTTGAGGATGCTGCCGTTCCGACTCCATCCCGCCGCCGAAAGGGAAGCCCTCGAAGCGACCGTTCTGGATCAAAGAGGATGACCCTTATCAATCCTCCTTGTTTGCGGAAGCCTTGGAGAACGCCATTCTGCGGGCCCGCAAACAGCACGCGATCTACCCCTGTTTCGACGGCGAGTTTCGCAAGGTGCGGGTGGGTAAGTTCACCTATGCCGTGGTATTCCGGTTGAAGGAGGGCGAAGTCCAGATCCTCGCGGTGATGCATCTGCACCGCAAACCCGGCTATTGGAAGGAGCACGCCACCTTCTAGGCGGAGCACGCTCAGCACACTTCTCTCTGAAGCCGTCCCCAAGCTCTCCGCTGCTAAGCCTTGGCCGCTTGATCCGTCCGTTTCATCTGAAGCCGGGCGTCGTGCGGGCTGAAGCCCCGGACTACTTTGGACGGGCGGCTCACCTCAACAACAGAGGTTGCTCTCGGATTGAGCGACTGGTAACCTGTCCCCGTGATTTGTCACGGGATCGGGGTGAAATCTATTGGGGCCATATCGATGTCTACAAGGACCTAGGACTCGATGATTTGGCACGGGTTTTCGAACGTTGGTGGATTGATGTGATGCACCAAGCCGTTCCGGCACGGATTTAAAATGAACCTTATCGGTCACTTCACGATAAAGAAAGAGGACGGACCCGACCCGGAGTTCATGGGCTGGGTGAAAGAGAACTTTGCAACTTCCGAGAAGGAGAGTGGAGTAAGGTTTGAGGTAACATCGAAGTCTGAAAACGCAGCGGAGTTTGCTTCAAGAGTCGTTCGATCCTGCGTACGGAGACCTCTTACTTTCTGGCGTATCGAATACTCGAAGGAGGAGATTGAAAATGCCAAGCTTCTGATGCTCTACAGCAGCGTCTACATCGCGGAAATGGACCATCCGCCCACTGTCGAGAAAATCCACCTTGCCCGGACAAAGCACCTCAAATCACCGCGGCCCTTCGGTTCCTTTCGTCCGTTTTCGGATGTCGTCGGCGTGAAGCAACCGCTGAAGGAGCGCTTGGAAAAGTTATCGTTCAAGGGGATCGAATGGGTCGAACTTCACGCGAAGAAACCGAAGCCGGAGGACCTGCCGATTTGGAGAATCTATTCATCCGTGGAGCTTCCGCCGTCCCCGATTCCACTGAAGAACAGCTACGGAGAACCCTTCGACGGAGATCTGGAAAAGGGGTGCCACTACGAAAAGCGGTTCCGCGAGGTGGAGCTGGCCTACGATGCGGATGCGATCGCCCGGATGGGCGAATTCGATTTCGCCGTCACGCGGGAATGGATCGGAAATTATCCCGGGGGCTGCTTCCAGCATCTGGTGGTGTCCCAGAGATTTCGCAGGGCCTTGGGAAGCGAAAAGGTAAAGGGGGCTTCCTACACGCCGGTCCGCATTCTTGAACCAGGCGAGCCACCCGTGCGAGATCCCTTGGAACTACTGGCATCGGGCGGAAGGATCGGTTGAGGGCGCCTCGACGGTGCGCACCTGTCGCCGAATTCCTCGCCACCGGGCACTTCCCTGGCTTCGAGAAAAGAAGTAAAGGGTCAGGCAAGAATGGCGCTGACTTAAGCGGGAATCTCGATGAACTGACGGGGCGCGACGCAGGACAAGAGTGTCCTGCCTCCTTACTCGCTACCGCGTGCCATGGACGTCCTTCTCCGCGCGAGCGCCTAAGGAGGGCGGACATTGCC
>JAEUHI010000069.1 GCA_016795385.1 Verrucomicrobiales bacterium
TGAGAGTGAACATGTTGGGGCTCCGATTCAGGAGCGAGCGCCAGGCCTTGACGAAAAAGCTCCACCCTGCCCAGAGCACGACCGGGGTGGCAAAGGCGAACTCGATCCACTTCGAGATCGGTCGAGGAACGAATTCCAGGAAGTGCCACGAAGGGATCATCCCGCCAATCGCGATCACGAGGACTGGAATCGTGAGCGCGAGGCCGATCCAGAACCGACGGGAGAGGCTTCGCATTTCCTTCGCCTCGTGGTCGTCGGAGTCGTCCGCGGGCGACATGGGCTCGAGAGCCATGCCGCACTTCGGGCAATCGCCTGGATGGTCTTGAACCACCTCGGGGTGCATGGGGCAGGTGTAGAGCGTCTTCGACTGCCCCCGCCATGCCGGGTTTCGCTCCAGGGCCATGCCACATTTCGGACAGTCACCCGGCACGTCGGACGTCACGCCGGGGCACATCGGGCAGAAAAACTTCGAGGCCGGCGACGGAACCACCGTTTCCTGCCCGGAATGATCGTGATGCTGGCAACAGGAAGCTTTCTTGAGTGGCTCCTGATCGGGCCTCGGGTTGGATAGTTCACTGCCTTGATTCATGAAGGACGCTGGGGGTGTTCAGTTGTTGTTGGTTGGGGGTCTTTCCCGCGGGACGATGAACCCGTCAGAAGGGGCTTCCTTCTGACGGGGATCGAGATCAATTAATTTGCTTCAGGATCACTTCAGTTTGGCGAGGTACTTCGCCGGATCGGCCTCGAACTTCTTGATGCAGGACTTGCAGCAGAATTTGATCTCCTGCTCGTCGTAGACCTTTACGACCGGTTTTCCCATGCTGCCGAGTTCCTCGCCGGTGACGAGGCAGACCTTCAGGGGATAGGGCGCGGTAGCCGCAAAGAGGAAGCCGGCACCGAGCAGGCTGGAGAGGAGAATAAGTGTCTTTTTCATCGATGAATTATGGATTTTGTTTGGTGACGGCCAGAAAAACTCGCCGCCGATGAGATCTGGCACAACCGTTCCCCCAATTGAGGAACGGTTGTGCGTTTTTAGGATAGTTTGGCGATGGCTATCCGCTGGATAAGATTGTTAACGGCTTTCCGACTTCCCATTGTGGAGTTCGGAATCGCCACGCTGCAATCTCTCAGCGGGTGGTTTTCTTGGTGTGATAGTCGTTCTGATGTCCCGTGGACTTGCTACCGCTCTTCTTCGCTGCTTTCAGGCGAGCCGCCTGCCGTTCCTTTTGGAATTGTGACAGTCCGGGGATGTTGTCGGTGGGGCCAGCGGCACGACTGTAAGGCGCGGAGATGGCAAGCCCAACGGCAGTGATGATGATGGCGATGATGGCGGGTTGTTTATTCATTTTTGTTTTTTGTTTTGGGTTTTTGAAGGGTTGCTTTTAGTAAGGCAACTCCACATGGGTAAACGCCGGAAGGCGTTCAACCCCTCTAGGAATTTTTAGAAAGGTAATGCCATCGAAAATGCCGACATCTCCCTGTCTCCGCAGTGAAGATGCCGCCGCGAGGTGAAGCTCAACGGCGATCCACGGGACCCGGTATCTTCGAATCCCATCATTTCAGAATAACAAAGCCGCCATTAGGGTCGGCGTAGGCGGCGGGATAGCTCCACACCGGCAGGGTTTCGCCATCGCCCAAGGTGGTGACGCGCCCTTCGGGATCGAGCGTGTCCCAATGCAAAGTTCCGGCCTTCGACCAACCGGACCCGATGACGCTGGCGATGAGCGTCTCACCTCGCGCATTCCTCGCCATGACGGGATGTTTGGCGTCGGGCGGGCCGATTTTCCGCGTGCTCTCGCCGCCATCACCCAGGATGCCGGTGACGATCTGGCCGTCGTTTTCCCACGCGGCCCGGAGCGATGATGCGGTGGGCGAAAGGCTGGCACTGCTCATCGGGCACCTCGCGACCCGCCAGTCGTCGAGCTCTTCGAGATTGCTCTTTCCAGCCTTCGTCGTGATGACCGTCATGCCGCGTTCGTCCGGTGCTGTCGCCGCGCGATAGAGCACCGTCAGGGTGTCGTCGGCGGCCAAATGGGCGCGTAGCGAGCAGCAGGCACAGACCCCGGGCTGTCCGGCATTCAGCGGGGTGGGTTCCGAGAAAGTGCGGCCATCGTCGGCAGAATACCGCGCCCAGACGAGACGGGCGCTTTCGCCCTCCTCATCTGCCGGGGCGGCGTGCCAAACGACGGCGACATTCCCTTTTTCATTGGCGGCGATGGAGGCACCGCCATCGAGCGAGGTGGTGTCGCCCATTAGATTCTGCTGGGGGCTGAAGGCCTCCGCGCCGGGCTGGAGCCGGGCATGGAGCATGGGAGCACGCTTCATCATTTCCTTCTTTCCGCCCGTGCTGCCGTTCCAGATGACGTGCACGCTGCCATCTTTTCCCAGCGCGATCTGAGCCCCCCGGATCGTCCCGGAGGCGATGGCGGATCCCGCCTCGCTGTTCACCGTGACCGGCACGGACCAATCCACGCCATCGACCCGCCGTGTTGTGTAGCGGATGTCGCAGGACTTCGGATCGCCTTTGAGATAGACCAGATGCACGATGCCGTCTGCGGAGACGACGACCTGCGGTTGGAGGCCCGGCTCCGGCAAAGACTCGACCCGCACCTGAGCGTCGCTGCTGACGGTGATGAACCACAAGGACGAGAGAAAGAGGAGGAGTCGCTTCATGGAGGAGGGGCTGGTTTGGTATTATCATTTCCCGAGAGACTCGTGGAGCGAGCCCTTCTTGAACTCGCGCCCGCGCAGCCAGAGGAAGATCACGGGCGTGACGATGAGGATGTGGACGAGGCTGGAGATCATTCCGCCAATCACTGGGGTGGCGAGCGGTTTCATCACTTCGGCCCCCTGCCGGTGGCTCCACATGATGGGGAGCAGGGACGCGACGATGGTGGCGACGGTCATGACCTTGGGACGGAGACGAAGGCGAGCCCCATCCTTCACGGCCTGGACGAGATCCTCGTAGGTGAAGGCGCTCCCGAGTTTCGCCATGCGGTTTTTCACGGTTTCCTCGAGATAGACGACCATGACGACACCGGTTTGGACGGCCGTGCCGAAGAGGGCGATGTATCCGACCCAGACCGCTCCGTTGAAATTGTAGCCGAGGAGCTTCTGCAGGAGAACGCCGCCGCTCAGGGCAAAGGGGACCGCGAGCATCACGTGAGCGGCCTCGAGAGCGCTGTGATAAACGATGTAGAGGAGCACAAAGATGATGAGCAGGACGATGGGGAAAACGACCTGCATCGTCTGCACAAAGCGGCGCTGGTTTTCATACTCGCCGGTCATCTTGTAGGTCATGCCCTCCCAGTCTATGGTCTTGAGTTTCTCCTCGACCTCCTGGACAAAACCCCCGAGATCGCGGTCCTGCACATTGGCCTGCACGTAGGAACGTAGTCGCCCGTTTTCGCTCGCGATTTCATTCGCTCCGACCT
Source organism: Verrucomicrobiales bacterium (assembly GCA_016795385.1). Classification (GTDB taxonomy): domain Bacteria; phylum Verrucomicrobiota; class Verrucomicrobiia; order Verrucomicrobiales; family DEV007; genus Arctic95D-9. Next base: position 3,435 of record JAEUHI010000069.1, read on the forward strand.
CGCGGGTGATCTGCGCGACCATGCCGAGCGGAATGTAGGTGACGGGCGTGTCGCCTTTCTCCGGGGTCGTTCCGGCCGTGGCACCGGCAGCGCCACCCCCTCCCATCCCGCCGCCGCCCATCGCCGCCCCGCCCGAGGCTGCCATGCCCGCCCCCGAGGTCACGAGGATACTGCTGAGTTCTTCGATGTCGTCGCGCTCGCTCCGCTGCACACGGATCTGGATGGGGAAACGCTGGCGCCCCTCGATCGTGGTGCTGACATTCTTGCCGCCGATGGAGATTTCCACGGCGTCGAGCACATCCTTGGCGCTGAGTCCGTAGCGGGCCATGGCCTGCCTATCCACCTTGATGTTCAGGTAGGGTTTGCCCTGCACACGCGAGGGTGAGACGCCCGCCGCGCCGTCGATCGTGTTGATCAGTTTTTCGACCTCGAAGGCCTTCTGCTGGATCTTGTCGAGATTGTCGCCATAGATCTTCACGCCGACCTGCGCCCGGATGCCGGTGTAGAGCATGAGGATACGGTTTTCGATCGGCTGGAGAAAGGCGGGCACATAGCCGGGCACCTCCTTCATTTTCTCGGTCAGCTCGGCCTTGAGCTTCTCCACCGTCATGCCCTCGCGCCACGCGGGATTGCGCTTCATCCGCCAGCGCCCGTTCGGAATGTATTCGGGCTTGAGCATGATGGTCGTCTCCAGCATCTCGGTGGGAGCGGGATCGGTCGCGGTTTCGAAACGACCCAGTTTCCCGGCGACCGAAGCGACCTCGGGAGTGGCGGCCATGACCTTGTCCTGCCACGACATGACCCGCTGAATTTCCGTGAGCCCCGTCTTCGGCATCATCACCGGCATGTAGAGCAGACTGCCTTCGTTGAGCGGCGGCATGAACTCTTTGCCAAAGCCGGAGACGGCATCGGCGATGTGAGGGTGACCGGCGTCACGGATTTTTTTGACGACGGCCCCCGGCAGGCCGAAGGCGGTCAGCAAAGCAAACGCGAGGATGAGCATGGCTGCGGCGATGACGGTTTTGCGGTGGTCGAGCGCCCAGTTGAGTGAGGGTTCGTAGATCCGGAGCAGGAACTTCATCACGATGTTGTGTTCCTCCGAATGAAACGGCCCTCGCACGAGGAGCGAGCAAAGCACGGGAACCAGGGTCACGGCGAGCAGGGTCGAGCCTATCATCGCGAAGGTCTTGGTGAAGGCGAGCGGGTGGAACAGTTTCCCTTCCTGTCCGGTCAGGGCAAAAACCGGCACGAAGGCGAGGATGATGATGGCCATCGCAAAGAAGATCGGTCGACCCACCTGCGTGCATGCGACGAGGGTGACGTCCCAGGTCTCTTTCGAATCGAGCCGGCCACCCTTCTTCTGCTCGGCTTCCTCGCAATGTCGAATCACATTCTCGGTCACGACGATGGCCGCATCGACGAGGACGCCGATGGCGATGGCGATGCCGGTGAGGGACATGATGTTGCTCGTGATGCCGAACTCTTTCATCAGCGTGAAAGAGATCAGGATGGAGATGGGAAGCGGGAGCGTGACGATGAGGATGCTGCGGAAATGCCAGAGAAAAATGATGTGCGCGAGGGTCACGAGGATGAACTCCTCGAAGAGCGCGTGTTTCAGCGTGCCGATGGTGTTGTCGATCAACTCGCTGCGGTCGTAGAAGGGCTTGATCGTGACCCCGGGCGGAAGACTCGGCGCAATCTGCGCGATCTTCTCTTTGACCCGCTCGATCACGGCTTTCGCGTTTTCACCGGTGCGCATGACGACGGTGCC
>JAEUHI010000071.1 GCA_016795385.1 Verrucomicrobiales bacterium
ACGCTCTCGGTGACGTAGCCCTCGAAGGGATACACGGCTCGGAAGTCTTTGATTTTCACACCTCAAACTTCCCCGCTCTTCGGGGGCTCGTCACCCCGCTACCGCCCTCAGGCGCAACTGCGGATCTGAAAGAGAGCCAAATTCCATGGGTGGGAGCAATCGCTACCTTGTTGAGGTAAGGGCGCAACTTTCCGTAAAGAATGTCTCCAGTCTGAAAACGTGTTTTCAGACTATCGATAAATTGGGGGGTGGTAGGCACGATTCGAATGACGCCAGTACCGCCTCCCTCAATGTCTTCCAATCCCACAAGCCCGACGCGCTCTTCATTTAGATCCCGCGGCATGACGGTCTCCTTGGACCGATCAAGCACGTCCCCTAATTTGAATTCCCGCCAATTGTCCGGTAACCCACTCATCTCTCCACCATCTCCAAAAGTTTCCCGAGCCTCCGCTGCACCTCGCCGTGCATCGCCTGCAATTCCCGGATCAGATCGGCGGGTGGTTCGTGATCGCCGGGATCGAAGATGAAGGGCTTATACCTTCCGGCGGAGAGATTGAACTCAAGCGCCTCGAGGCAATCGGGATCGAGCAGGGTATCGACATGCTCGCTTTTCACGGTGCCGTTGTCGTCGAAGACCTCGAGCGTGTCGCGCAGCCAGTTCAGATAGGCTTGGCTGACCTGGCCGCTCTTGCTGTGGGTCGGTTTCTCGATCTCCTTTCCTGTCTTCGGATCGATCCCCCAGGTGTCGCGCCGTGCCCATTCCCTGGTTGGGACGATCCAACTGAGGCGGGTTTTCACCTGGACCGGTTGACCGTCCTCGTCGCACTGGAGTTTGCCGCCAACCGGAGTGATCTCCAGGCTGCGCCGCCACACGTCGTAGCCGTCGAGCTTGGCGAATTCGGGGAGCAATTTTTCAAGCTCTTCCAGGTCATCCCACATTTTGACGGCGCGCTTTCGAGGTGGCCGTTCCACAGGAATCTCATCGACCCAGGCTTCGACACGATCAACCTGCTCGCGAATGACGGCCTTGAGAGCGTTCATCCCGTGCTGAGCAAATTCGCGGTCGAGGTGATATTCGGAACGCTCGCGAACCAGCTTCTGCAACTCCGATCCGAGTTTTCGCGTGGCGGTTTGGGCGGCCTTCAACGCCTTCTCCCGATCCGGCTTCTGCGACATCACATAACTTTGCCGGACTTCTTCGGCGACGACGCGCCGGTAGATCTTTTCGAATTCCGGCCTCACCCGATCCAGGACGACCTCGTCGTAGGCCTTCGATCCCGCACCGGTGACCGAGACATCGGGGAAGTCACCGGGCCAGAGTTCGTGGAGGGCGAAGGTGTGGTCTTTGTTTCCGGCCTGGTCGGGAAAGATCTTCAGAGTGGCGTCATCGACCTGGCGCCAGCGCTCCTGCCAGTAGCGGGGCTGGTGGTAGTCCTTGCTCACCGACTCCTCGCGGGCCTGGCCGACGTCTTCGCCCGTTCGGAAGGTCTCCCACGCCCGGTGCTTGATCTGCGCATCCCAAAGGTCGTTGTCCTGTCCGGGGCGTTCCTTGCGCCGTTGGTCGAGGGTGAAGGCTTCGTCGACGATTTCATAGAACCAAACCTCGCGGGTGCGGGGATCGTCGCCGGGCTCGACCTCCGCCCCGATCTTCTGGAAGAAAAGGATGGAGGTTTTCACCCCGGAGTAGGGCTGAAACATGTTGGCCGGGAGGGAGACGACACATTCCAGAGTGTGCTGGAAGAGGAGCTGGCGGCGGAGTTCCCGGTGGGCGTTGGTGTTGCCGAAGAGGACGCCGTCCGGCACGATGACGGCGGCGCGGCCTCCGGTTTTCAAGAGATCGAGCATGAGCCAGACGAAAAGCAGTTCGCTCTTGGTGGTGATGGGCTTGGCCTTTTCGCCGGTGCCGGTGTATTCGAATCGGGCGCGGTTCTGGCTGAGGTCGCCGGTATCGACGTTGCCGGTGAAGGGAGGATTCGCGAGGATGTAGTCGTAGGTGCCGGAGCGCTTTTCCGATTCGTCCTTCTGGTCGTCGAGGGCCTTGCTGAGGGCGTCGAGTTGCTGGACCTCGGGCGATTCGATGCCGTGGAGAATGAGGTTCATCCACGCGATCCGGACCATGGTGCGGTCGTTGTCGAAACCGTGGAGCATCTTGGCGAAGGGCGGTTGCTTGTTCCGTGGCCACGTGGGACGGACCTCGTGGGCGGTGCCGTCCCACTCGAGTTTCAGTGAATCATTGTCGGTGTGCCGGGTGCGCCAGTGCTGCAGGGTGTTGACGAGGAAGCCGCCAGACCCGCAGGCCGGATCGAGGATGCGCACATCAGGCCGCATCTCAGGATCGAGCATCTCGACCATGAAGCGGATGACATGGCGCGGAGTGCGGAACTGGCCGTTCTTGCCTGATTCCTTGATCTCGTCGAGCAGGTGCTCGAAGAGATCGCCCATGATGTCGGCATTGACCGAACGGGTGTCGAGAGCGCGGAAGAGATCGTCGATCTTCTTGATGGCACTCTTGAGGGTCTCGGTCTTGTTCGGATCGAGCGCAAAATAGGCGTCGCCGAGGCGGTCGGAGATTTTACCGAGGGTCGATTCTTCGCCGGTCTTGCGGCTGCCGAAGTGTTCCTCGAGTCCGCGCAGCCACGCGAAGACGGTGTCCCGGATGAAGGGCACGTCGATGTTGCTGGAGCCGGAGATGACGGACCACTTGCAGCGTTCGTGTTCGCGGATGCCCTTTTTCCTGTCGACGACCTTGCCGTAGATGGATGGTTTGCCGTCGGCGACGCGTTTCTGGTCGAGGGCCTCCAGTTGGCGGATGAAGAGGAGGTAGGTGATCTGCTCGATGGCGACGAGCGGATTGGAAAGTCCGGCGGTCCAGAACAGCGTCCAGAGTTCGTGGACTTTGGTGCGAAGTTGCGGGGAAAGCATAAGAGGCGGGCGTTGGAGAAAAGGCGAAAAACGAGATCAGCGAAACGGATTGACGACTCGAAGTCCATCCAGAACCCGATCGTGGGACAAATCCTCGGAATAGAGCGTGTGGCAACCAAGCGTTTGCGCGGCGGCGACGATCGTCGCATCCCAATGCGAGATCTGGTGGCGGCGGCGAAGGGTGGTGGAGCGAATGACCACCTCGAGGTCCACCGGCTGCACCGGCACCTGGCTGGCGAGTTCGAGCGTGGCGTCGATGACCGATTCGCCGATCCCGAGCGCAGGTTTGCGCAGGGCGTTGGAGATGAACTCCTGGAGAACCTGGGCGGAGAGGGCGAAGTTTCCCTCGAGAATCAGCTCGCCGGCCCGGCGTTTCTTCTCCGCATCCTCCGCCGCAGAGGAGCAGGCGTAGAGGAGGATATTGGTATCGAGAAAGACTTCAGCGCTCATGGGCCTCCTCCCGGACGAGGGGCACCATCGGCTCAGTGTTGGACGCCTGCATTTCCGTGAGGAGGCGCTTCAGGTGGGCCTTGCGGGTTTTCGCGGCCTTTTCACCCGAAGAATCCAGAAAATGACCGAGGGCTTCGGTCACGACGTCCTTGAGCGTGGTGCGTCGTTCCGCCGCAAGCAATTTCACCCTCCGGAAGATCTCATCGGGCAACTCGATGGTCGTTTTCATGGGCCATAAATATGGGAATACGGCCCAAGTGGCAAGACAAATCACTCAAGCGGCCAGATCGCGGGCGAGGACGAGCAATTCATCCAACGCGCTCGGGTCGAACAAGGCCTCCGGATCGCCGATGGAATTGAACGGGGCCACCCGCAGCGAATCGATCGTGGAGACCTCGGCCTTTTGGAGAATGGCTTTCCGGAGGGTGCGAACGAACAGGAGCTGGGTCGCGGTGAGGCGGGGATGCTGCCGCACCCACTCGTCGAAGGCTTGGGAAATGCTTTCCTCCCGGGACGGCTGGGAAGCCCGGTCGAGAATGAGCTTCAGGAAGTCGGCGAGGTTTGTCTCCGGCTGATCGTAGGCCTCGCGAAGGCGGTCCTCCGTCACGAAGAGGTCGGGGCGATTGAGGACTGCGGCGATGCTCTCGATCTCGCCCGCATCGAGGTCCTCGCCGCGTTTGAGCCGCTGGAGAGCGGGATTGTTGTCGGCGAGTTCGCGAATCAACGCCTCGACCTGAGCGCGGTAGGTCTCCGCGAAGGCTCCTTCACCCGCCGGTCCGAAGGTAATCCACTGCCGTCGTGCGATCTCGTCCGGCAGGGTCAGTTTGACGAAGGTCCCCGAAGGCCGGCGATTCCGGAAACGCATGAGCGGGGCGAAGGTCTCCTGGATCTCCATGCAGCGGGTGCAGGTCAGTCCGTTCCACCAGCCATCGGTCTCGAGCGCCGCGAGAGTTTCGAGGTGGGGGCGCACTTCCGGGATGTTGGTCGGAAGCAGGGCGAGGTTTTCAACAATCTTCGCGCGCCATTTGGCGACATCGCCTTCGTCGGCTCTCAGAGAGGCCAGTGCGAGTAGCTCGGTCTGATTCTCAAACTGCAATTGCGGATACGAGCCGAGGAACGAGAAACGAAGGAGCGGGGCGATGACGTGGCCCAACTGGTGGGCGATTTCTTCGGTGAACGGCTCCCAGGCGGAATGATTTTCCGAAAAGCACCGAATCTCCTCAGCGTGCGGAGCAACGTTGATGTTTTCCAATGGCAGACCGGCGAGCATGCGCTGGAGCTGGCCGCGAGTGTGATCGACCGAGGCGGTATCCGATCGCCCCAGGACAATTTGGTATTTCTCCAAACGAAGACGAAAGAGTCGGGTCGGCAGCGGCTCGCTGGCCCCGGCCTCGCCCGGTTCGGTCTCCACTTGGAAATGGGCGAAATTGTCCCAGTGATCGATGATGAGAAAATCGTCTTTGGCTTTGCCGTTCACGGGGTCGGTCCACGTCCGGGTGCCGCGACCGATCATCTGGAAAAACTTCACCTGGCTGAAGACCGGTTTGGCGAAGACGAGGTTCCGGATGGACGGGACATCAACACCGGTGTCGAGCATATCGACGGAGATTGCGACGCGTGGAAAATCCTTGTTCTTGAAATCCTCCAGCGTGCTGTCGGCACGCTCCATGTGGCTGTCGATGATCTTCGCAAAACCCCGCCGCTGGAGGTCGGGATAGAGCCTGTTGAAACTTTTGTAGAGTTCTTTTGCGTGGTTGTGGGACACGGAAAAGACGATCGTCTTGGCCGGGAGGGTGCCCGAAGCATCCGGGATCGCCTTATCCATGAACTCCCGGACGATGGAATCGTTCGTGCCGGTGTTGGTGAGCTTCTTTTCGAGGTCGGTTCCCTCGAAACTGAAATCCTCGGGATCGATCCCCTGTTGGCGAATCTGTTCTCTGGCTTCGTCAGGAAGTTCGCCCGGCTTCAGACCCGCGAGTTGGAAACCGGTTTTTGCGGAAAGCACGCGATAGGGGACGAGATACTTGTCACGGATCGCTTCCTCGTAACTGTAGTAGAACGAAGGGGAGTCGTCGGGGCAGTTGAACAACTCGAACGTGTTGTGGTCGATGAAGTCGGTCGGTGTCGCGGTGAGACCGAGTTGTAGCGAATCAAAGTGATCGAAGATCGCCTTGTAGCGGTTGTAAATCGAGCGATGGCTTTCGTCGGCAATGATGAGATCGTAGTAGCCGACCGACAATTTCTGGTAGATGCCCATCATCCCGGGATAAGTGGCGAGATGGATCTCGGCATCGTCGTCAATCCCACCACCCTCGATCCAGGCGCGGGGCGCGTTGGGATGGTGTTCCTTGAATGCTCCGAGAGCTTGTTTTACCAACTCGCGACGGTCGGCGAGAAAGAGAACACGCTTGATTCTTTCCTGGCGTTGCAGCAACTCGACAAGAGAAACGGTGACCCGCGTTTTCCCCGTTCCGGTCGCCAGCACGAGAAGGAATTTGCGATGGGCTTCCTCGATCCGCTCGGCAATCGTTTTGACGGCCTCGATCTGGTAGGCGCGATTGACGATGCGCTCCAGCGGGTTGGCTCCGACGAGAGATTGGCCGAACTTGTCGAGATGGGCGAGGCGGGCAAGATCCTCCTCCGTGTAGAAGCCTGAAACTTTCCTGGGGGGATACAGTTTCCGGTGCCAGAACCAGATCTCGTTTCCATTCGCGAGAAAAATGAACGGATCGACCTCGTGCTTTTCGCGAATCGCGTCGGCGTAGTCGGCGGCTTGGCGCTCACCTCCAATGGGATCTCGACTCGAGCGTTTGGCTTCAACGACAGCGATTGGGCGGTTGAAGCGATCCAGTAGAACGTAGTCCGAAAACTCACGATTAGTGCGGTAGGTTTCGCCGGGCTCTTTAACGGAATTACGCGAAATCCCGAACTCCTCAACCACTTGTCTGGAACCCTTTGACCAGCCGGCTCGCGCCAATTGCTCGTCAATTCGCTTCCGCGCCTGTTGTTCTGGATTACTCCCAGTCATTCTTTGCCGGCTCGCTCAATTCGGTAGTTTTAATCAAATAGTCGCAACTACAACACCTCAAACGCCCCCTCCGCCAACCTCGCGCCATTCACCTGCACTTCGACACGATGTTTGCCCGGGTAGTGCTTCCGCGTCGTGAAATCGCGGATCGTCTGGCGTTTCTCGATCGAGACCGTTTCACCCGGACCGAGATCGAGCTCTTTCCATTTGAAGACCTTTTCCGAGGTGCCGCCCGATTGCTTCACGTAATGGATGACGTAGTCGACGAGGAGGCGCTGCGATTTCCGCGCGGTGGAGGTGAAGGTCAGGGAAAAGTTCACGACTTCTCCGAGCCGGACCCGCTTCGGCGACACGATGAAGGCATCGATCCGCACCTGCGCCGCTTCGCCCGCACCCAAGAGGGTCAAGGCGCCGGCATGACCCTCTTTGATCAGGGTGCGCAGGGCCCGCTTCGCGATCCAGGCGGTATGCGGATGATCGCGATCCCAGGAACGAAGGACGGATAGTGTTTTGTCAGGATGATCCTTGGCGATGTCGTTGAGGTGGTTCGCGACGGACTTGCGCACGTAGAGGCTGGGATCGGCTTTCAGGTTTTCGAGGATGGGCAGGGCCGGTGTGGGATCGGCGACGAGTCCGGTGAGGCGGAAGGACCAGGGCAGGCGGGGGCGGCATCCCTCGCTGGCGAGGCGGCGGACATGCTCGTTTTCGTCGAGCGACCACCCGCGCATGACGCCGAGGGTGCGGTCGAGGTCGCGCTTGAGGAATTCGCGGATCGCGAATTCGGACGAACCGAAGGGCGTGAAGAATTTCAGCGCGTCCATCGAGGCATCAAAATCTTCGTGGCCGTAGAGGCTCACGAAATCGGGCAGGAAGAGGGTGACGAAGCCGTGGTCGATCCGTGGCGCGAGCTGGCGGAGGACGTCGAGCGATTCCCGGTAGTCGAGCGGCAGGGCCTCGCGGGTCGCCTCGGAGGTGCGGCGGAGGCGCTGCATCAGCGACCGGTCCTCGTGTCCTTCGAGCGTGAGCTTGAGAAACCGCTTCCGATCAAAGCGCGGATGCAGGCCGCCGAGTTGGCTTGCGAGCGTGCGGTAACGGGCTTCATCGAACCAATCCTTCAGGCTCGGTGCGGGGGTGGTATCGAGGGGCATGGTGACGAGCTTCGATCCAGTCCGTCACCCTGGCAAGCCCGCCTCGCGCGTCGCGACTTCTTCGAGCAGCTCGAGGATCGCGGGAATATCGATGGGTTTGGTGAGAAAGTGATCGGCTCCGAGCTGGCGGAATTGGGTCGCCCCGTCACCCATGGCATCGGCGGTGAGCATGGCGATGAAGGTGCCGTCGAGCGATGGTTCCTGCCGCAATCGCTTCAGCACTTTGTCGCCGTTGAAATCGGGCAGGTGCACGTCGAGGAAGATCATTCCGGGACGCAGCGCGAGGGCGCGCTCGATCCCTTCGGCACCGGTCTCGGCGGCGTGGAGTTCCCAATGCGGGCTTTCTTTCACCACTTCGCGGACGAGGCGGAGATTCAGGGGATTGTCCTCGATGTAGAGCAGTTGTTTGCGCGAGGGAGGGGCATGGCGTTCGCGAGAGGCCTGCGGGCCGGCATCCTGGCAGAGATCATCGGGAAGAGCCACGGGCTTTCCCGTCCGGGGGAGTCGCAGGGAAAAGCGGCTGCCTCTTCCGGGTTCGGTGCTGACATGGATGTGCGATCCCATCAGTTCGGCGAGGCTCTGGGACAAGGCGAGTCCGATCCCGGTACCGACGGATTTGCTATCATCCGCACCGAGGCGTTCAAAGGGGGTGAAGAGATCCTTCAATTGCTGTTCGGTCATGCCCGGACCGGTATCCGCGACGGAGATTTCGAGGGAGTCGGCCCCGGCGGTCTGGCATCGCACGACCACGAGTCCGTCCTGCCGGTTGTACTTGATGGCGTTGGCGACGAGATTGAGGAGGATCTGTTTGAGCCGCTGCTGGTCGGCGAAGACAACGAAGTCTTCGGGGACTTCGGCTCCGAGATCGAGATGGATGCGGTTTTCCAAGGCAAGCGGGCGTGCGTAGGCCCCGATTTCCTCGATCACGGATCGCAGCGAGACCTCCTCGATCGAGCAGCAGAGTTTCCCCGCCTCGATGCGGGCGAGGTCGAGGACTTCGTTGATGAGGTCGAGGAGGTGTTTCCCCGCTCGTTGGATGAAAAGCAGCTTTTCCGCCTGGACGGGATCGCTCTCGGCGCGGACGAGGAGTTGGCTGAAGCCGAGGATCGCATTGAGCGGCGTGCGCAGTTCGTGGCTCATGCGCGAGAGGAATTCGCTCTTGGCAAGGCTGGCGCGCTGGGCCTCGTCGCGGGAATCGCGGAGGCGCTTCTCGAAACGTTTGCGCGAGCTGATGTCGCGCACATTGACGGTATACACCGTGTGGTCGCCGGCCTCGATCGGTGAAAGGGTCATCTCGACGGGGAAAGGCGATCCGTCGGCGCGCCGGCCGGTGAGTTCGCTGCGTCGACCCACGAGCGGGCTGTTGGAGACATTCGCGAAGGGATTGCCGTCTTCCCGATCGATGTAGGCTCCGTGCGGATCGGTGAAAAGTTCTCCCAACTGCCGGCCGACAATCCCTTTTTCAAACGAGCCGAGCATGTTCTCGGCCGCGGGGTTCACGCCGAGGATCCAGCCATGGCTGTCAATCGTGAGGATGCCGTCGGGCGAGATATCGAGGATGGTGGAACTCTGCTGCAGGGAGCGCTGCAACTCGAGTTTCATTTCCTGCAGCTCGGTGACGTCGACGACGATGCCATCCCAGACGATGGCACCGCTTTCGCTGCGGATGACGTTTCCGGACTCGTCTCGGGCGGGACGCGATTTACCGTGGATCCATTTCGATTCCCCGCTCGGAGCCCGGACCCGGCCCAGCCAGTGCCACGGGGTGAGGCCCGCCATGGCCTGCTTGATCGAGGTCCGGTAGGAAAGCACATCGTCGGGATGAATGAGATCGGAGAGTGAACTCCGATCGGCGAGAGCCTCGATCGGCGAGAGCCCGTAGAGATCCCGCACGCCATCGCTGACATAGGTGAGCCGGGTTTTTCCCTCCTCGGAGACCTCGAATTGATAGACCATCCCGGGCGCGTTGCCGATAAGGCGGTCGAAGCGCGACATCTCCTCGCGGAGCTGGCGGGTCCGCGAGGCGACGCGACCCTCCAACTCGCGCCGCGAGGCGAGAAGGGCAAGTTCGGCCTCCTTTTGTTTCGTGATATCGGTGACGGTACCTTCAAAAAAGAGGATCTGGCCCGATTCGTCGCGGATGACGCGGGCGGATTCGGAGATCCAGATGATGGCTCCGTCGCGCCGATAGACCTGGGATTCGAAACCGGTGAGAAAATCGGTCCGGGAGACGGCTTCGACAAAGGCGTCGCGGCGGCCTTCCTCGACGTAGAGATGACGCGCGGAAAAGTTGGAATGGTAGATCAACTCGTCGACACTGTCATAGCCATACATCCGCGCGAGGGAGAGATTCGCCCGAAGGTAATTCCCCAGGAGGGTGGTCTGGTAAAAGCCTTCGATCGCGTTTTCGTAGAAATTTCGGTAGTGCCCGATGTCCGGATCCTCGCCTCGTTTCTGGTGATGCGAGACTTCGTAGCGATAGAGCTTGTCCCTCAGGCAGTCGACCAGGCACTCGATCGAGTGAAAGAGCAATTCGCCGTCCGCGCGGGTCCATTGGGAAGGCGAAACGCCGGTCAGCACCAGCAGCCCGGGGATCGATGCATCACGGGATAGGGGAAGGACTGCCCTTTCCGACTCCAGAACGGGCCGGCCTGAGCGGAGGATGGTTTCGAGACGTTCGGAAGGAGGAGCAGAAACGGGCACCTCTCCGATCGCATGCCAACGACCTTCGGCGTCGAGAAAGGAGACACATGCCCCGGCAGGGCGTAGCTGGCACCTCACGATCGAGAGCACCGCCGAAAATCCTTCGCGCGATAGGGCCGCAAGCGCTTTTCCGGGAATTCGGGAAAGCGCGGTGGAGGAGTCGCGGCTGTGCAGGGATAGCATGAAGTCTGAATGTATAAATATTATGAAAAATATAAAAAACAAGCAGCAGGCAGGGCTCCTGGAGGCTACAAAGCACGTGGATTTGTAGGATCCGACTCGCCCTAAGGCAGTTGTTTCTGGAAAAAAAATTGACCGAAAAACGGAACTTTCTTGGTGGGCTCACCCGCAGGCGGCCAGCCGCAGCCCGAACCCGACGTCCGATCCGGGCCGCGCGTCGCCGGAAAACCGCTTGTGATTCCCGGCTGATCCTCTAAATTTCCGCCCCCCCGACCGCCGCAGGTGCTCCAAGGGCGGGCGGGTTCATTCAACGGAGCGATGTCGGCAGGCTTAACCCAACCGAACAACCAACCCAAACCCAAAAACCACATGTCAGCCACCCTTACCACGGAAGCTCAGGACCTCATGGCCCTGATCGACCAGAAATTCCACACCCATCGCGAGAACTCCATCGTGCGGGGAACCATCATTGAAATCCGCCCCCAGGTCGTGGTGGTTGATATCGGTGCGAAATCCGAGGGGATCATCCCGATCTCCGAATTCGAAGACGAAGAGTTCGCCGTCGGCGACGAAATCGAAGTGCTCCTCGAGAAGCTCGAGAACGACGAGGGCATGGTCGTGCTTTCCAAAGAGAAGGCGGCCCACAAGCAGAACTGGGACAAAATCGTCAAGGTTTACGAAGACGGCGGCCTCGTCAAAGGCAAGGTCAAGTCGGTCGTCAAGGGCGGCCTCATGGTCAACGTCGGCGTGGAGGCCTTCCTCCCCGGCTCGCAGATCGACATCATCCCGCCGAAGGATCTCAACGAATACGTGGGCAACGTCTACGAGTTCAAGATCGTCAAGGTCAACGACATCCGGAAGAACATCGTCCTCAGCCGCCGCGAGGTCATCGAGGCCGAGCGTGCCGAGCAGCGCGCCGAGTTCCTCGACTCCGTCAAGATCGGCGACCGCGTCGAGGGGATCGTCAAGAACATCACCGATTTCGGTGCGTTCATCGACCTCCAGGGCATGGACGGTCTTCTTCACATCACCGACATGAGCTGGGGCCGCATCAACCACCCCAGCGAGATGCTAGCGATCGGCCAGAAGGTCGATGTCGTCATCCTCGACGTCGACAAGGAGAAGGAGCGCGTCTCCCTCGGATCGAAGCAGCTCCAGGACAACCCCTGGGAGGCGATCGAAGCCAAATTCCCCATCGGCATGGAAGTCGGCGGGAAGGTCACCAAACTCGTGCCCTACGGCGCCTTCGTCGAGCTCGAGAAGGGTGTCGAAGGTCTCATCCACGTCTCCGAGCTTTCCTGGACGAAGCGCATCACGCGCCCCAGCGACGTGCTCTCCCTCGATCAGGAGGTCAAGGCCGTCGTCCTCGCCATCAGCAAGGAAGAGCAGAAGATCTCCCTCGGCGTGCGCCAGCTCGAAACGAATCCCTGGGACGAAGTCGAGGCCCGTTACCCGATCGGTTCCACCATCAAGGGCGAAATCCGCAATCTCACTCCCTACGGCGCCTTCGTGGAGCTCGAGGATGGCATTGACGGCATGATCCACGTCTCCGACCTCAGCTGGACCCGCAAGATCAACCACCCGAGCGAGGTGGTGAAGAAGGGCGAAGTGGTCGAGGCCTGCGTGCTCGAAATCGACAAGACCAATCAGCGCATCAGCCTGGGCGTCAAGCAGCTCGAGAGCGATCCCTGGAGCATCATCGACAGCCGCTTCAAGGTCGGCGACCTCGTCAAGGGCACGGTCGCGAAGATCGCCAGCTTCGGCGCCTTCATCCAGCTCGAAGACGACATCGATGGTCTCGTCCACATCTCGCAGCTCAGCGAAGACCACGTGGCCAAGGTCAAGGATGTCATCAAGGTCGGCGACGAAGTCGAGGCCCGCGTCATCAAGGTCGACAAGGTCGAGCGCCGCATCGGTCTTTCGATCAAGGCCGCCGAGTACTCCGAGGAGCAGCTCAAGAAGGAAACCGCCGCGTTCGACGCGCTGCGCCCCAGCTCCGACCTCGTGGGTCTGGAGCAGGCCTTCAATCTGGCGACCGAAGAGTGGCGTCCGAGCGAGAACAAATAAGGTCGGTTTGCCGATCCATGCCCCCGGGACCACGCGTCGCCGGGACGGCTTTTACAGGAAAGGGCGGGGAGAGATCCCCGCCCTTTTTTGCGTGCGGGACCAAAAATCCGTCACACCGGGGCGGCTCGCGAAAAAGAATTGCGAACAGATTCCCCTGAACAGGGTTAAATTTTCCATATCCACTTGTCCCAAACCGGCTTATTGAATACCGCCACGCGACGATCTTTCCCGATTGACCGCCCAACATGAACCCGGGGACCACCAGGATCATTCTCCCACCGCCACAACCGCACCGGCCACGTGGATCCCGCGTGCCGCGCTGGGTGTGGGGAGTGGTCGTGATCGTTGCACTGACTTGTGGGGCTTGGGGAGGATGGCATTTTGGCACGGCGGGCCGGGGCGGACCTCCGGGCAGTGTCGTTACCAGCGGGAATCCGCCTGCTGAAGCCGCCAAGGCGGACGAGCAGATCGCCGTGAAAATCTCCGACGCGCGCCAAGCCGTCGCCTCCGGAGACTGGCTCGCCGCCCGCCGGCTCTTTGAGGAAGTCCGCGACATCGATCCGGACAATCCCGATGCCCTTGCCTCCCTGCCCTTGATCGACCGGCGCCTCGACGAGGCCCGGGGCACCGTGCGTGTCGATGCCACTCCCGCAGGCACGTTGGTGCGCCTTGGCTCGATGAAGGAACAGCCCGCTCCCGCGATTTTCACCGGCGTCCCCTTCGGCGAGCACGATCTTGTCGTTACTCTCGAAGGGCACGATCCTGTGACGCGGACGGTCGTGGTCGCGAGCGAGGAGCCGCTCGTGCTTTCCGACATCGCCCTCGTGCGCAGCTCGGGGCAGATCGAGGTGGTGAGTGAGCCGCGCGGGGCCGAGTTCAAGGTGGTGCGCACCCGCGAAAGTGAGCCGGAGGAGCTGGTGGAAATCGGCAAAACGCCGGCCAAGATCGAGCGCCTCGATCCCGGCGAATACCAGGTCTTCATGTCCGTGGCGGGTTTCCCCGAGCAGTCGCAGATCGTCCGGGTCGAGCATAATCGCAACACGTCGGTTTCCGCCGTTTTCGCCAAAGGCGGTATCAATCTCACGAGCGACCCGGCGGGTGCCGAGGTCTGGATCGCTCCCGCCGACGATGGAAAAGCCAAGGCCCGCAAAGCCGGCGTCACCCCGGTGAGCGTCGCCGATCTGCCGGCCGGTCGTCATCTCCTCGAGCTCCGTTATGCCGACTGGCCGCCGATCCGCCGCACCGTCGAGGTCGCGGCCGGCTCGACCCAGGATCTCGAGTTCGCCTGGGAAAGGTCCCTCGTCTCTTTCACCAGCGATCCTCCCGGTGCCGAGGTCTATCTCGACGACCGTCGCGTCGGCCGGGGGCGGGAAGTGACTCCCTTCCAGATCGAAATGCCTGAGGGCGACTACCGCTTCCGGGCGGTCCATGCCAAGCTCGGTGCCGTCGAGGAGACGCTCTACGTCGGCAGCGATTCCGGTGATTCCGCGTCCGCGGCGAACGCGGTGAACTTCCGTTTCCCCTATGGATCCATCACCCTCGAGAGCCGTCCGCCCGGGGCCGCCGTCGTATCGGCCGGCATGCCGATGGGCCGGACGCCCCTGACGCTGGCCGTCGTCCCTCCGGGCGATTACACCTTCGAGCTGAGCAAGGAGCAGCACCGCGCCGCGACCGTCTCGGGCAAGGTCGAGCCCGGTGGAGCACTGCACTTCGACGCCACCCTCACCTACGATCCCGCGCCCGTGACGAGCCGGAACTTCAAGAACGGGCTCGGTCGGGAAATGGTTTGGATCGGAGAACTCAAGGGATGGGCCGGTGCCTACGAAGTGACCCAGGAAGAATACGAGCGTCTCGGCGGCGCCAATCCCAGCTACTTCAAGGCCCCCAATCATCCCGTCGACAGCGTCAACTGGTTCGAAGCGGTGAAGTTCTGCGAATCGCTCAACGCGCACGAGCAAGCCCTCGGCACCTTGCCGTCCGGCTACCGCTATCGTCTCCCCACCGACGAGGAATGGGGCAAGCTCGTGGGGGGACAAAAACTCGATGGCGCGATCTCGAGTCTTTTCGAACGTCAGAAATCGACCGCTCCGGTAGGATCGCTCGCGCCGAATGAATACGGGCTCTACGATGTGCGCGGCAACGTGTGGGAGTGGGTGAGCGACTGGTATTCCCAGACCATCGTCACCCGCATCCAGAAAGACGGGGCCACCCCGAATCCCGAATGGGTCGGCACCGATCGCAAGGTGCTCCGCGGTGGCGCGTGGAACCGGTCGGGTCAATTCGACCTCGCCGTCGGCAACCGCATGGGCGCGAGTCCCTCATCGAAGGATCGTTACGACGTCGGCTTCCGCGTGGTGTTGATGCGGGATTGAGGGGGAATCCTTTTCACTCCACCACAAACCCCTCCGTCACCAGGGGGGGGACGACTGCTCCCGGTTTGAAGTGATAAACGCGCTGGGCCTGTCCGGCGGGATCTTCGGCGGCGTAGATCGCGACTTCGACTTTCGGGGCGCCTCCGCCGGTGGCGTCGGGCATGACCTTGGTCTCGAGGCGCACCTGGTTGCTGCCTCGCTTCACTCCGCCCATGACGAGTTCGCTCGCCTTCACGTTCTTGAACGTGCCGGTGAGGTGGCCGTTGACGAAGATCTTCACCTCGTGCCCGGTTGCGTCGATCCAGGCCTCGGCGACGTAAGCGGGTGTCTCGACCGGCTGCGGGAGGGGCGGGAGGTAGGGCGCGGGCTGGAATTCCTCCCCTTTGAGAAAGGAGAAGTCGCTGTTGCGGATCTGCAAGAGGATCTCGCCATCATTGCCGATCTTCACGATGCGGAGGTTGTCGAACTTCCATTTGCCCTCCTCGCGGAGAAAGTGGAGCACGAGAAGGTTGTCCGACACGGCCGTGCCGGGTTCGTCGCCGAAGTTCGCTTTTCCAAAGTAGGTGGAGGTGGCGGTGTCGCCGGTGGACAGCACCCCGAGGGCCACGAGTCCCCCGAGCTGGGGTGCCGACACGGGATCGTCGAAGAGCGCCTGGGGAAAGACGAGCTTTTGCGAGACGATGCGGTTGCGGGTTTCGATTTGACGGGAAAAGGCGGTGGTCTGCTCCCACAGATTCAAGTCGCCGCTGTCCATCGCGCGGCGCCAGGCCTCGTAGGCGGATTCGAGCGAGACGCGGATCGAGTTGTCCGGCTGTGCGGCCGGCAGGTTTTCCGACTGGGCCGCGGCAGGGCGGGGGAGGAGAAAGATCGCTGCGGTCGCCAGGAGGAGGGAACGGGGGAATTGCATCCGGCCATGATACCACGGACGGATCGGGTTGCCCAAGAGGAGATTCATCCGCCGAAGAAGCCCGTTCGATGACTTCAGGCTTGAATTCGCGGGCGCGGACCTGTATCTCGGAACCGGGCGGGAGCCAGGCATGAAAAAGGGATTCCAATGGGTGAATGATCGGGAAAAGCTCCTCCTTGGGCGGGCGCGCCGGGTCGTCTATAAATCCCTCGATGGGGGAGGGGAGCTGGCTCTTCATTTTTACCTGCCCAAGGATTTCCGCGAGGGATCGCCCCGGACCACCTTGCTGTTTTTCCACGGCGGGGCCTGGGATCGCGGGAGCGTCGTGCAGTTCGCCCCGCAGGCGCTCTATTACGTGGAGCGCGGTGCCATCGGCGTGCTCGCGGAATATCGCCATGCCGCCTCGCATCCGGGATCTCGACCCTCGCAGTCGTATCAGGATGGTCGTGCCGCGGTGCGCTATCTCCGCCAGCAGGCGGGTGAGCTGAATCTAGATCCCACGAGGATCGTTGTGGTCGGCGGAGCTGCGGGCGGCAACATCGCGGGGGCGTTGGCCCTCGGTGCGCCGCTCTCGAAGGCGGAGGCGGCCTTCAAGCCGCCGGAGTCCCGTCCCGATGGGGCGATCCTCCTCAGCACGATCTTCGAGGTGGTGAAAGGTGGTCTCGGATATCCGGCCTGCGGGGATGCCTCCGAGGCGAAGCTCGTCTCGCTTTCGCGTTATCACGAGGGCGCGTGTCCGCCGATGCTGGTGGTGCACGGCAACGCCGATCGCCTCGTGCCAATGGAGGAGGCGACCGCCTTCGCCACCCGGCTCGAGCGGAAAAAGGTGCCGCATCGCCTCGTCGAATTCGAAGGGCGCGACCGCGATTTCTTCAATCTCAATGTCGACCCGGTCTCCTACGAGGCCGTCCTCGCGGAGATGGATCGATTCCTCGACGAGCACGGCCTTTTGAAACACGATCCCTCCCACGAAGGGCCGCACGTGATCTCGAGGCGGGAGTCGGATTATTGACTCGGTCCGCTCTTGGCTGAAGGGCGGCCTACGGAACACACCGAAAACACGGAATAATCGTTTCGTGCCTTTGGGCCTGACTAAGCTTCTCGATCCTCTTTGTTTCCGCGTTTTCGGTGTGTTCCGTAGGCCGCCACTCCTCTGTTCGATTCGCTTGCAGATTCTCGATTATCCGTGGAAATTGTGGAAATGTCTCGATTTTCACTGATTTGGGTTTCCGGATTCTTCGTCTGTTTTTGTGTTTGGGCCTGGGGACAGGCACCTGTGGAAAGTAAAACCAAAGCTGAACCGGGCACGGAGTTGCCGGGCTGGACCTTGACCTTCTTCGACGAGTTCGACGGAGATCGCCTCGATTACAGCAAATGGACGCCCCAGGATCCTTGGGGCGTGGTGCGCAACGACGAGCTCCAGGCCTACATCGTGAAGGCCTTTCACCTCGCCGATGGCATCCTCAAGATCCGGTGCGAGGACATCCCGGCTTTCTACGATGGAGCCAAGCGCGATTTTCGATCCGGCATGATGACGACCTCGGGCAAATTCTCCCAGACCTACGGTCGCTTTGAGATGCGCTGCAAGGTGCCGAAAGGCAAGGGGCTCTGGCCCGCCTTCTGGATGTTGCCGGATCCGCCCGCCTGGCCGCCGGAGATCGATATCCTCGAGATCCTCAGCCATGAGACCGACAAGATCTACATGTCGAATCACTGGCCGAATCCGTCCGACCCGGAGGGAAACTCGCTCTCGCAAACGGGGGAGTTCGAGGGAGTCGACTTTGCCGATGGCTTCCACACGGTCGCCGTCGAATGGGAGCCCGGTGAGATCCGTTGGTATGTCGATGGTGTGCAGCGGCACCGCTCGGACCAGTCCGTGCCTGATGGGCCCATGTTTCTCCTCGTGAACCTTGCTCTCGGCGGCGATTGGGCCGGGAAGCCGGATGCCTCGACCCGCTTCCCCGCGGATTTCGAAATCGATTATGTGCGGGCTTGGAAGAAATCTGAATGATCAGGTTTTTTAAAATTTCTATAAAAATCGATTGCTCAAGGAACTGTTTTAGGTAAAATTTTTAAAAATCAGACACCGCTTTTCATCTCGGGACCTGAATTTTAAAAACAACCAGCCTAAAACACATGAAAAAATCAGTTATTACGTTCACCATGGCGATCCTCGCCGCCGGAGTGGTTTCGGCGGGTGACTTCAGTGGCAAAGCGCTCACGCCTCTCGCGCCTCCGACCTGCGATGATTGCCTCTCCTACGACTTCATCGATCTCGAATACGGCGTCCTCGATTTCGGCAACGACTTTGCCGACGAAGGTGACCTTTACGGAATCGGTTTCTCCAAGTCGCTCGGATCGAACTTCTTCCTCACCGGCGGCTACGCGAACGGTGGCTACGACTACGACTGGGGCGCGGAGCTCCTCGACGTCAGCACGCACCGCTACCGCCTCGGCCTCGGTGCCCGTGTCAGCCTCGCCAAGTGCGTCGACCTCACCTTCGAAGGTGGCGCCGAGCACACCGATGCCGAGTATGAGTACAACTCGCATCTCGACTACGACTCCTGGTCCTACTATGTCGGCCCCGGAGTCCGTGCCCGCGCGGGCCGTCTCGAAGTCTTCGCGAAGGCTCTTTTCGTGAGCCGTGAGGGCGACCTCAGCCAGCAGTATCTCTCGATGATGACGACCGACCACCTCGGTATCGACGAGGACGGCTGGATCTTCAATCCCGGCCTCATCTTCCACGTGACCGACCACCTGGGTCTGAAACTCGCGGGTGAATTCGGCGAAAACG
The DNA here is from genome assembly GCA_016795385.1 of Verrucomicrobiales bacterium. Classification (GTDB taxonomy): domain Bacteria; phylum Verrucomicrobiota; class Verrucomicrobiia; order Verrucomicrobiales; family DEV007; genus Arctic95D-9. Next base: position 18,572 of record JAEUHI010000071.1, read on the forward strand.
ACAACCTCGTCACCGGCGGCGTGCGTTTCGAATTCTGATCCGAGTCGATCTTTGATCCCTTCGAAAGAAAGAGGTCGGGCACCTGGTGTCCGGCCTCTTTTGTTTTCCCGGTCCTGGGAAAAGCCCCGTCGTTTGCGTGACTTGCGTTTTTCACGCAATTCGGCGAATTTTCCCGCCATGAAATCCGCCCTCGTCGCCGTCGTCCTGTTTTCGTCCCTCACGTTTTCCCTTTCGGCCCGGACCTGGAAGCAGGCGGCGACCGGCAATCAGATCGAGGCGGACCTCATCAAGGTGGAGGATGGCAAGGTGCACCTCAAGCTCGCCGGCGGACGCACCGGGGTCGTCGAGATCCTTTCCCTGAGCCTCGAAGACCAGGAGTATCTCGCCTCGGTCGAGAAGGGCGGCGCTTCGGCGGGCAGCACCGGAGGTTGGCCGGCTTTCCGTGGTCCGAAAGCCGATGGCATCTCGCCCGATACCGGTTTGCTCAAGGAGTGGTCCTCGTCGGGCCCCGAAAAGGTCTGGACCTACGAGAACGCCGGGATGGGTTACTCGGGTTTCAGCATCGTCGATGGCAAACTCTACACCATGGGCACCCGGGGCGATGATGTCACCGTCGTTTCCGTAGACGCGAATACCGGCAAGGAACTCTGGGCCCAGGCGATCTCGAAGGATGATCAGCAAGGCTACGCCGCGGGCTGGGGCCACGGTCCCCGCAGCACGCCGACCTACTCCGACGGCCATGTCTATGCGATCGATCCCAAGGGAGTCGTTGTCTGTCTCGACGCCACGACCGGAAAAGAGGTCTGGAAAAAACATCTCGTCGATGACTTCAAAGGCCAGATGGGCGGTTGGGGCTTTTCGGAATCTCCCCTTGTCGATGGTGACAAACTCGTTCTCGCCCCCGGTGGCAAGGAGGCGGGCATCGTCGCGCTCGACAAGAAAAGCGGCGACGTGATCTGGAAAGCCAGCGAACTGCAGCCCGGCAAGGCGGAATACGCCACGATCATCGCCACCGAGATCAATGGCACCCGCCAATACATCAAACTTTTCGAAAGCCAGCTCGCCAGCGTCGCGGCGGAGGATGGCAAGCTGCTCTGGTCCTCCGAGTGGGGCGGCAAGACGGCCGTCATCCCGACGCCCATCGTTTCGGGCAACGAAGTCTACATTTCCTCCGGATACGGAGTGGGCTGCAAACTCATCCGCATCGGTAGCGACAACAAGCCGACCGATGTCTGGCAGAACAAGGAAATGGTCAACCACCACGGCGGCGTCATCAAGGTCGGCGATTACCTCTACGGATTCTCCGACGCGAAGGGGCTGATTTGCCAGGATTGGAAGACGGGCGACATGGTCTGGAACGAAAAAGGCCAGTTCACCTTGAAAGGTTCCGTCCACGTCGCCGACGGCCACCTTTACGCGTTGAACGAAGACGACGGCACGCTCACCCTCGTGGAGATCGATCCGAAAGGCTTCAAGCAAAAGGGCCAGTTCAAGCTCGATCCGCAGAGCCCGAACCGCAATCCCAAGGGCAAGGTCTGGACGCATCCGCTCGTGCTCGATGGCAAACTCTACCTCCGTGACCAGGAGTTCATCGTTGCCTACAACGTGAAGGGCTGATCCGGCCCCGACCGAAGAGGGTTGGGTCGCCGATCCGACCCTCTCAGGTCACCTCAGGGATGGAAGAATCGCGCGAGTTTCCTCCGGTGGACCGCGATCCCGCGCCGGTGGAGGGAGCATTCCCGCCCCCACTCCCACCGCGAACACGAAAGGCCGCTTGGTGGGCTTGGCCTCTCATCCTGCTCAGCCTCGTCCCCTTCGATGGAGTGCTGAGTCAGTTTTACACGGGTGGGGAGCCGTCCGAAGAGTCTCGGTCGGAAAACGCGGCGGTCGTTGATGAGACGGCCGATTTGGCCATTCTCAAAGTGCAGTCCCAGGTCGTGATCGCTTCGGCCAAGCTCGATCCGAAGGCGACCGAGGAGGCTCTCGACAGTCTCGCCGACCTGATCAAGGGCGATCGCGGGGTGGCGGCGGTGGCCTTGCTGGAGTGTTTCATCCAACCGGGATCGCCGCGTGCCGCCGAGGTGGTAAAAGAATTCTCCGATCAAGTGCCGGAAGAACTGGCGTCGCTCACCGGCACCGCGATCCGCGACGGGGTGGGGGAGGAAGAGCGCGAGTCGCTGCGGTCGCACGTCGGCTGGTTCGCCGAACTCGCCCGAGGCCCGGGGCTCGCCGATCCGCCCGGAGAGCAAACAATCCGCACACGCTCCCTCGTCGTGCTGGGAGTGATGGGACTGCTCGTGATGCTCGTGGGATGTGCCTTCCTCGGCGGCGTCATCCTCTTGATTCTCCATCTGCGCCGCGTCCAGAGCGGGGAATCGCGGAACGCTTTCGTGGCCTCGCCGAAGCTGACGGGTGTTCTCTTGGAATGTTTCGCGATCTATCTCGGGATCATGACCTTCTCCGCCCTCGCCGCCGCCTGGCTCGGAGTCTGGGTGGGTGTCGCCGGGTATGGGCTGGCGGTGATCGTGCCGTTGCTCTGGCCACGCTGGCGCGGCGTGACGTGGCGTGAGTTCCGACTCGGCGTGGGCCTGCACCGGGGAAGGGGATTCTGGCGCGAGATCGGGGCAGGATGCGTCGGTTATCTCGGCGTGCTCGCGATCGCTTCGATCGGGATCGGCCTCACCCTCGTACTCACTTTGGTGGCGGACTTGCTTCAGGGCGGGCTCGGCGCTGGAGAAGTAGGCCCGGAATCCGCTCCTTCCGGACCGGAGGTGCATCCGGTGGTGGGGTGGATCTACGAAGGAAATCTCTGGGTGCGTCTCGCCTGCTTTTTTCTCGCTGCGGGATTCGCCCCCGTTTTTGAGGAGCTCTTTTTCCGCGGTGCCCTGCATCGCTACTTCCGGGGGCGTTTCCGATTTCTTCCCTCCGCCTTGCTTACCGGACTGATCTTCGCCGCGCTCCACCCCCAGGGCTTTTTTGCGATCCCGGCACTCGGGGCGATCGGCGTGGGTTTTTCCCTGCTGCGGGAATGGCGGGACTCGCTCATCGCCCCCATGACGGCTCATGCCATCAACAATGGCTTCCTCGTGGGCATGCTCTGGTGGCTGCTTTGATCGGGATGGGATCACGCCCGAGGACGAGAGCGACCATGAGAATTCTTTAAGGGATTTTAATTATAAAAATCTCTTGATTAATCAGCGGTAACATTCTAGTCTCGGCTTATTAGAATAATCATAAATAACAGCTTATTCTATTTCCGAGACCGCTGCCTTCACCGAATTGGAATCCTTCTAGCCGGTAGACCGCCATGTCCTTCAACTTCCGCAACATCTTCACTCCGGACGATCCCGAATTCCAAGACACCGCGGGCGCGGGGGCTCCGAATGGTTTCTCGGCTCCTGCCGGAGCCCAGCCCGGGCGTGGCAATCTCGCGCCCGAGGCGGCGTCGGTCATCCGTGGTCAGTCGTTCCTGGCCAGTGAGTTGCTGCCGCTCGTGCCGCCTGCCATTGTCGCCAGTTCGGGGATCCCGATGGAGAAAGAAATCGTCGTGCCGGTGCCGGCGGATGGTTCTCTCGATGTGAGGCTCTCCACGCTCTATCAGCTCTGTCCGGAACTTTTTGCCGCGGAAATCACGCCACTGAATGATTCCGTGATCACCCTGCCGCCCCGGGTCGGAGCGACTCCCGCTACGAATGCATCGGCAAACGCGATGGCCACCAGCGCGGTCTTCTCCAAGCCCGAAGCCAGCGCGGCCGGGGGTGGGGCCGCTTTCTGGTCGCCGGTGACGCCGGTCAAAACGGCCGGTGCTCCCGAGGCGGCCAATCCCTTCTCGGCGGAAGCAGGTGCCAAAAACGCGTTCTCCGCGCCGAGCGAGAGTGCTCCCGCCGCCAAGCCGAAAATGGCCGGTGGTTTCGACGCGCCTCCGGCGATCCCGGGTGGCAACGCCTTTTCCGCCCCGGCTGCCACTCCTGCCGCAGCGCCCGCAGCCGTGCCGACGACCGAAGCGGTGGCCTCTGTTCCCGGCACGATGCCTCCCGGAGGATTTTTCGGATTCAACGCGCCGCCGATGGCCAAAAGCGAAAGCGAGCCCGCCTCCTCGGCCAATCCGTTCGAGAGCGACAAAGGATTTGCGACTCTCTTCTCCAAACAAGCCGAGCAGGACGCGGCCATTCCCCATCCTTCGGGACCCTTCGGCGCGCCGCCGAAGGCACCGGAGTCCGAGGGAGTGTGGGGCGCGATGTTCCGGGGAGAGGTGAAGGATGAAATCGCGGCCGCCGAGCCTGATTTCGAGAGCATCGGCAATCTCCTGAGCCAAGCGAAGAAACCGGCCGAGGCTCCTGCGCCGATCTTCACGCCGCCGGCCAATGCCGCACCGCCTGCCGCGGAGAACTTCGCCGCCGGTTTCGCGGCCTTCGCCCCGCCCGCAACTCCGGCGGCCGCGGAAACGCCGGTGCCGGAAAAAACGCCCGCCGCGCAGGTCGCGTGGTCCTTTGATCAGACTCCGCCGCCCGCCCAGGTCCCCACGACGCCACCCGCCTCCACCATGAATCCGGCCGCCTCTGTCTTCCAAGCTCCCGAAGCCTTTGCTCCGCCCGCTGCTCCTGCGAAAGAGCCCGATCTGGCGCCGATCGCCGAGACACCCGCTGGATTCGGATTCGCCTCGGGTTTTGGCCCCGCGTTTACCGAGACAGCTCCTGCGCCCGCGCCTGCTCCGGCATCGGTGGAGGAAGCTCCCTCCGCAAGCCCGGCGGCGGCCGCGGTCGAGGCGGTGTTTGCCGCGGCGTCGGCTCCCGTTTCGGAAGCCGTCGAGAAGCCGGCCCCGGCCCCGGTGAAAGAGGAGCCCGTGGTCGCCTCGCCGGCTCCCTTCGCCGCTGCGGAAGTGGTGAAAGAAACCGCTCCGGCTCCCGCCGCTGCTCCGACCTCCGCAACGGACGAGGACGATCTGCGCGACCTCGAAATGAGGGCGATTTTCTCCACGAGCGAACGTTTCAATCTTTCCATGGTGGCCCGCAAGGTGGTGGCGCTGCCGGGGATCAACAGCTGTTCGCTCTCGACGCCGGCCAAGATCGTCCACGCCTCGCGCCGCGACGAGACCCGCCTCGGCAACGAGGCCCGCGAGATGATCGCGACCCTGCGGAGCTTGGCGAAGCTGACCGGCCTGCCCGAGGCCCGCACCTTCACCCTTCAAACCGATCGCGGCATCGTCAGCCTTTTCCTTGAAGGGGATTGCTGTGTCACGGTGAATCAGGAACAGGCGGCCTTCCAGCCCGGCGTGCGTGAGAAGCTGATCCTCATCGCTCGCAGCATCGGCAAGCTCCGCGAATAGCCCACCCCAAGTCCGAAGCCATGGCCCTGGTGCGACACGACAGCCGCGAAGTGCAGTTCAAAATCGTGTATTGCGGCCCTCCGGGAGGCGGGAAAACGACGAATCTCCAATACATCCACCGCCGCCTCGATCCGGGGCTGAGGGGAGACCTCGTCTCGATCGCGACGGAGCGCGATCGCACGATCTGCTTCGACTTCCTGCCCGTGCACGAGACGGAGATCGCGGGTTACCGCACCCGATTCCAGCTTTACGCGGTGCCGGGCCAGCGGATCCTTGCGGAGACGCGCCGCAGCGTTCTCGCCGGGGCCGACGCCGTCGTGTTTGTCGCGGATTCTTCGGCCGGGCGGCTCGGGGCGAACCTCGAAGCCTGGCATGGCTGCCGGGAGGATCTTGCCGCCAATCATCTCGATCCCGACCGCATCCCTTTTGCCTATCAGTACAACAAACGGGATCAGTCCGATGCGATGCGTCCGGAAGAGCTCGACGAGTTGTTCGGCGTGCGGGTACCCTCCTTTCTCGCTTGCGCCGTATCCGGCTACCAGGTGTTCGCCACGCTCGATTGGGTGACCACCGGGGTGTTGAAGGGATTTCATGCTTCCCTTGCCGCATCGAAACGTTGTAAAACCCAGGTGGAGGCCAAGGAGGCCGAAGCCGCGCCGCGCCCGAATCCGCGGGTGGTCGAGGTCCCTGCCCTCTGATCCTTTCATCCGCATTTGCAGCACTCCTTTTACGACATGGACAGCAGAGAGATCGAGTCGCCCGCAGAGGCCGACTACACCGCGGCCGTCCCCTTGGAGATCGATGAAGAGACGGCGAACCGCGCGGATGACCTGCTCCGCGAATTCGCCGAAGACGCGGGCCTCGAAACGGCCCTGATCGTCGATCGCAGTGGAGCGCTGGTGGCCGGGATCTCGGCCGAGGCGGAGGTGACCGTCGAAGTGATCTCGGCCCTCGTCGCAGGGGCGAGCGGGGCGATGCGTGCCCTCGTTTCCCGGCTCGGGGAGACCGGTGCGGTGGAGAGTCTCCACCTCGGAGGAAACCGGCTCGTGTATTTGAAGGAAATCGTGAACCGCTTCATCCTCGTCGCGGTCGCGGAAGTCTCCCAGCCCGCCGGCCTTGTCAGACAGAAAGCGATCGCGATCGAGCCGCGGCTGGATGCATTGCTCCACGAAATCAAGCCGCCGGAAACAGCGCCATCCGCCCCCGCTCCGGCCGTGCGCTCGCTGCGTGCCATTGCGCGCGAGCGCGCCGCCCTGCGGGAAGCCGGACTCGCGGCCGCCGCGGTCGCCCCGCTCGTGGAGGCCGATGAAGAGATCGACGCGTCCGCGATCGACGAAGACGAGATCCACGTCGAGGAGCACGAAAGCGTGCAGGTGGAGGAGATTGTCGTGGCGGAGTTTCCGGAGGAGGTGCCGGTGGAGGAAAGTTTCGAGACGCTTGAGTGCCTCGCCGAGGAAGAGGAGGCCTCCGTCGCCGCGGAATCTCCGGAGTCTCCCGCGGATCCGTTCGAGCCCGAGGAAGAGGCCACTGCCGGGGAGCCTGAAGAATCGCATTTTTCTCCCTTCGTACCGACCGGAGAGGACGAAGACACGGACGTGATTCCGGCGACACCGGCGGTCGGGACGGAAGGGGAAGCCGAAATCGAAGTCGAAGCCGAAGCCGAGGGCATCGAGCTACCCGATCTTTTGGAAAGCGAGCCCGCCCCTGAGCCGGTCCCTCGCGAGATTCTCGAGCCGATCGATTTTGGCGAACCCGAGATCGTGATCGAGAGTTCGCTCCCGCCCGTGACCCCGCCGTCGCCACGCATCACCTTGCCGGTCGATTCGCCCTTTGAGGCGGAGGACGACGAGGAAGAGGAACTCGCCATCTCCCTCAGTCACGAGAACGAAGCCAATGTGTTCGAGGTCGAGGAGGAGGAGGCATTCGAAATCGATCCCGAGGATTCCGAGGAAGACGAAGAGCCAGAGCTCGTCTCGCTCCTACCCGATCCGCCGGTTCCACCCGCGTCGCTGTTTGAATTCGCCGATGAGGAGGACGACTTTGAGGATTTTCTGATCGAGGACGAACCTGAGTCCGCAGGCGATTCCGCCGCTGTCGGTCCGGCCCCGACGTTTCCCGACTACGTCGCCCGGCGACCGACTTCCCTGTTCGAAATGGCCGGCGACGAAGACCTCGAGGACGACTTTGCTCCGTTTACGGTCGATGAGGAAGAGGAGGAGGACGCAGACGAAGGCGGAGAAATGGCCGCTCCCTCCGCCATCTTTGAAGCCGATGACGACGACGAGGATCTGCTCGATGACGTGCCCGCCCACCTCACCCCGGTGCCGCCGGAACCTGAGGCAAAAACCGGGACCTCGGGCGAACTCGAAGAGATGATCGCCGAAGAAGAGGAGGAAGAGCAGATCCGCAGCGCCGGGCCTTTCTACTTTTGAGGAAGGGGCCGCTCGGATTTTCCTTCCGGACCGCTTCCGTTCGTGCGAGAATGCCGGTCATGAGCGGATCGTTTTTCCGGACCGGGTGCGCGGCGCTGTTGGCTTGGCTGCCTCTCGTCGTGATCCACGCCCAGGGCACGATGAAGAAGGAGATCGACGTCGCCTTCGCCCCGATCGAGGCGGTCAAGCCGGTGGTGGGGCCCGTGCTTTCGCCGCAGGGGAAGTTCGTGATGCTCCCTAACAAAGGCGCCATTCTCGTGATCGATACGCCGGCCGGCATTCTCGCCGCCGAGCAGGCCATCGCCGCCGCGGATCTGCCGGAGCCGGAGGTCGCGCTGGATTTCCAATTCGTCACGGGGCTGCCGGTGCGGAAAAGCTCGATCACGATGGGGCAGGAGGTGCCTTTTCCCGTGGCCTTCGCCCCACCCACGATCATCGTCGGTGGCAACGGCATGGTCACCGGAGTCGTCCCCGCCACACCCACGAAATTCCAGACGCGCAACATCGGTGTCACCAGCGAATCGACCGGCACACTCAATCCGGATGGATCGGTGACGCTCGACATCCACACGGAAGCGACGGAATTCGAGGGGTTCATCCAATATGGCTCGGGCGTCTTTCCTTCGGGCACGGTCGGTGCGGTGGCGGTGCCCGGGCAGGCGGCCGATCCGCTCTTTTTCGCCCCCTTCATCAACACCGGTGGAGTCGCCCTGCCCATCATCGCGACGACACGCGTCACGACCTCGGTCGTGGTGCGGCCGCGCGTGCAGTCGGGCGTGGTCGATCTCGATCTGATGCCGCGAGTCGAGGTGAAGCTGGAAGGCTCGGAGATGGAGCCGCAGCAGATCGACCTGAAGCAATTTCACACCGTGATGTCCGTGCAGAACGGACAGGTCGGCCGTGTCCATGGCTTCACCGGGGCCGATGAAGAGTTCAACCGACGTTTCCTCGGTGCCAAAGATCCGGCCACGGGCGAGTCCGCCATCGTCGTGAAAGTCGCGATCCGTCCCGCTGCGGCGAAACCGGCCGAGGCGCGGCCGTGAATTGAAAATCGCGTCGGATTTGTAATTGGAGTTTTCCCGCGACGGCCCCACACTCCCGTCATGGAATCGACCCACAGCAAAACGATCGGCTACATCCTCTGGATCTTCGGCTTCACCGGATCACACCGTTTCTATTTCGGCAAACCCATCAGCGGCCTCATCTGGCTGTGTACGGGCGGGCTCTTTCTGATCGGCTGGATCATCGACGTTTTTCTCATCCCCGGGATGGAGCGGAAAGCCGAGCTCCGCTATCGCACCGGTCCGGTGGATTATTCCGTCGCCTGGATCCTCCTCACCTTCCTTGGACTCTTCGGGGTCCATCGTTTCTACATGGGCAAATGGCTCACCGGCCTTCTCTATTTGTGCACCGGTGGTCTCTTCGTGATCGGCTGGGCCTATGATTTCTGCACGCTGAACACCCAGATCACCGAAATCAACGCCCGCGACGGCGGCCGGGCCGGGTCCAATCCGGCCTCCTCCGACCGCCTCATCGAGGGCTGAGGAAAAAAGCCATTTTCCTCTTTTCCTGCGGTCGATTCGGGGCGATAAAACCCGCCACCGGAAAGACAGACATCGCCATGGCACAGAGTTTCGAAATGGAAGGGACCGTGAAGGTCATCGAGGACATCCAGAGTTTCGCGAGCGGCTTCACGAAGCGCGAATTCGTCATCGAGGTCGAGGACGGCAAATTCCCCCAGTCGATCAAATTCGAGTGTGTGAAGGACAAGACCGCCCTCATCGACCAATTCCAGATCGGCGATCCGGTGAAAGTCTTTTTCGACATCCGCGGCAACGAGTACAAGGGCAAGTACTACGTGAATCTCAACGCCTGGAAACTCGAGCGCCCCGGAGCGGGCGGCGGGGGAGGGGGCGGCCGCGCCTCGGGCGGCCAATCCCGTGGCGAGAGCCGCCAGAGCCAGCCCCAGAATGCCTATTACGACGACGGCGGGCCGACCATGAGCGAGCCTCCCGGAGGCTACGGGCAGGAGTCCGACGACGACATTCCCTTCTGAGAGCGGTGCCGATGGGACAGGGGGGGACGGATTCCCCGTCTAATCGCTTGCTCATCAGGCCACCTGCACTAGGATAGCCGGAATCCGGGGCCGCTGAATCGACCCCTGCGGGGAAGAAAAATCCCTTCCGACCGCCCTTGACCAGCCCGCACCTCTCGCGGAGCCCCCGGACTGATCCGAAAAACTTTCCATATCCATGCAATCCTCATCTTCCGGCGGAGACCGGAATTCCCGCAATTCACGTCCCCGTGGGGGGCGCAGCCGCTCCCGCAATGGCCGCACTGGTGGCGGATCCGGTGAAGGCCGCCGTCCGAGCCAACGCCAGTCCGATGGTCCCGATGAGTTCCGCCCCTCCGAGGACGTGAAGCGCAAGCCTCGCCGCGAGTCGTCGAAGCCCGCTCCCAAGCCGACCGCGCTTCAGAAATTCATCAAATTCATCACCTTCGGTCTCGTCGATCCCACGGCGAAGAAGCCGGCCGGCAAAACTTCGGGCAAGCCGTCCGATCGTCCGGCCCGCGAGCCGCGCGCTCCGCGGGGTGAGAAAGAGGGCTCCGGCTCCAAGCGCGAACGCCGCGCTCCGATGTATGTCGAGCCGACCACGCCGCGCCTCTACATCGGCAATCTCAGCTACGATGTCACCAACGCGGATCTCGAGACCTTGTTCGGCGCCTACGGCAGTGTCGTCGAAGCCGCCGTGGTGACCCAGGCGGGTTCGGAGAAGTCGAAAGGTTTCGCCTTCGTCGAAATGGGCAGTGTGGAGGAGGCGAAAGCCGCCGCCGCTGCTCTCAATGACCACGAAGTGCAGGGCCGCAAGATGCTTGTCACGGGTGCGAAGAGCGAGGGCCGCGAGGAGAAACCGGCCGGACGCAGTGAACGCGCTCCGCGCGGCGAGCGCTCCGAGCGCTCGGGAGGACGTGGAGATCGCAAGGAACGTGGCGAACGTGGCCGTGGCGGTCGCTCGCGCGGAGGGGACTCCGACGAGATCGACAAGCCGAGCCGCCAGGTCCGTCCCCTCGTCGTCGAGACGATCACTTCGCCTTCGCTGAATCTTGCCAACCTCAATGCCGAAGCCACTGAGGTCGATATTGCGGATCTGTTTTCGGGCATCGGCTCGATCGTGAGTCGTGAAGAGACCGGTCCCGGCAAGGACGAGCGCACCAAGAATCACCGGATCGATCTCGCCTCCACCGAGGAAGCGCAAAAGGCCGTCGAGCTGCTCCATGGAAAATGTTTCATGGGGCACGAGATCAAGCTGACCGGCGTGAAGACCGAGGGCTGACCGGTCGGCCCCGCATCACACGATGCGACCGCCCGTGGCTCCCGCTGATCGGAGGTGTTCCTCCATCAGATGCGACGCTTGGGCGGGATCGCTGTCTCGCATTGCCGCGATCAGGGCCGAGTGCTGTTTCCACCCCTCGCGAAGATGCCGGTCGCTGTCGTTGCCGGCCTCGTAGGAAAGGCGTTTGTAGCTCCAGCAGCGACGGATGATCGCCCGCATCGCGAGATTTCCGCCGAATTCCGCGATGACGAGGTGCAGGGCTTGATCGAGCCAACGCGCCGCTGCCTGCCAGTCGGAGGATTTCCCCGGCGTCGCATCGCGCGCGAGCAATTCCAGATCGGCGAGGACATCGTCGGGGATTCGTCCGACACAGGCCGCCGCTGCCTCCGGCTCGAGCACCTGCCGCACCTGGTGGAGATCCACGAGCCAGTTCTCCGCTCCCGGTCGCACCGTGGCGCGCTGGTTCAGCGACTGGCTCACGATCCCGTCGGCGGTAAGCCGCGAGAGCGCCTGCATCACCGGGGTGCGGCTCATCCCGAGCATCTCGGAAAGCTTCGTCGTTTTCAGTTCCGTCCCTGCCGTCAGCTCGCCGCGGATGATCTTCAGGAGAATGCGGTCGTGCGCCTCGTCCGCGAGGGAACGGCGCTCGGGATCCACGATCTCTTCTCCGAGGATGAGGCAAAGCTCCGGATAACGCAAAGGGTTGAATGAGGCAGTGGACATGGGGAAGGAGAAATTGAGTTTGACATGAAAAGGGCTCGGGTTAAAGTGAATACACTTTCATTAAGTGAATTCATTATCATCGGGTCCTTTCCCGAGGAAAAAACGAAGTCCGCCCTTATCCTGCCCATTTTCATCCATGACTCCGCCCCCTTCACATACCGCCCACCTTCCCGTCCTCCGCGGCGGCATGGTCGGCATGGGCATGATCTTCGACGAGACCTACGCGCCTTTTTTTGAGGCAGCCGAGCATGGCGTCTACGATCACACCACCGGAGCCTTCCGCGTCGAGCTCGCCGGAGCCGCGACCCGCACCGGCGATCGCGCCGCCGCCTACGCCAAACGCCGTGGTCTCGCGGACTTCGGCAACCATGTCGGAGAAAGCGCCGTCGGCGATCTCCTTGCGAGCGGCATCGACTTCCTCTGCGTCGCCTCGCCCGACGACAAACACTTCGCCGCGGCAAAGCAGGGGATCGAGGCCGGACGTCACGTCATCATCGAAAAGCCTTCCGTCCTGAGCCTCGACGAACTCGACCAACTCGTCGCCCTCGCGAAAAAGAAGGGCGTCCTCGCGAAGGTCGTCTACCACAAGCTCCTCGATCCCGATCACAAGAAGCTCCGCACCCTTGTCGCCGACGGCGTCCTCTCGCACGTCAACAACGGCTACTGTTCGCTCCTCGAGCCCAAGTCGATCTCGGGCAGCCAGTTCGCCGCGTGGATCACCGGCCGCAACCCTGGCACCTACGTCGCCGTCCATTATCTGAAGCTGATCGATTTCACCTTCGGCGGCCGACTGAAGAGTGTCCAGTGCTCGGGTCAACGGGGTCTGGTCGGACCGAAGGACGGCCCCACCTGGGACTCGACCCAGCTCCGTCTCGTCTACGAATACGAAAGCGGACGCGAGGCCGCCTTCGACATCCACACGAGCTGGGTCACGCCCGACAATTTTCCCGGTTACGTCGAGCAGGAGGTGCAATTCCGCTTCGACAACGGCGTCTGGAACGGTCACAGCCGCAAGCGTGGCGTCGAGCTCACCGTCGAGGGACGCACCCCGCACGATCTCAAGACCACGATCAACAACCATTACAACGGCAGCTTCCTCGAACCCTGGGGCGAGCGCAGCCGCCGCGGCTACGGCATCGAGGTGATCGAACGCTTCGCCCGCGAAGTCGCCTACGTCGAACTCGGCGGTGATGAGAGCGGACGTTCGGCACGCCTCGCCGAGATCGCGGCCCGTGATTACAACGATCTATCCGCCGACCGCCAGGTCGTCGCCGCGGTCCAGGCGATGGAAGCCATCCTCGCGAAAGCCGCCGCCGGCGAACCGAACGCGGTCGTCGAAGTCAACGGCCGATCCGGCGGCCTCGCCCTCTTCCTCCCCGGCAAGTCCGAGCCCAAAATGCTTTATCAAGGTACCGTCTAATTCATTACTCCACCACTCCATGACTCCAACACTCCAAGCGCCGGCGGAACGCCGTGCCCCCGCCCACCTCGTCGAACACGCCGGCGAGGAAACCTCGAACCATCTCCGTCACGACCTCGTCGAGGCCGAACCCACCTGCATGCGCACGCGCACGCCGAGCATGGCGGTGCTGCACCGCAGCGCGGGATCCTATCACTACACCCCCGAAGGACGCAAACTCGCCGACTTCACCTCGGGCGTGCTCGTCGCGAACCTCGGACACAATCCGAAGCGCTGGTGGAAGCGCGTCATGGAATACATGGCCCTCGAGGATGCCTGCGGCGAGAGCGGCTTCCACATGGGCGTGACCCTGACTTCGTACAACGCCGTCACCGAGATCGAACTCGAGGCGAGCCGTCGTCTTCTCGCGAATCTCCAGGCCGCTCCCGGCGGAGCCCGTCTCGAGCAGGTCCTCTGGGCCGCGAGCGGCAGCGAAGCCGTCCAGAAAGGCCTCTGGGCCGGACTCGCGAAACGTCCCCAGGGCGACGGCATCATCCTCGCGACCCGCGGTGGCTTCCATGGCAAGAAAGGACTCTCGGGTGCCGTCACCGGTTGCGAGACCGACAAGGAGCGCGATCCCCGCGTCCGTTTCATCAGCTTTCCCAAGGAGGAATGCCGCAGCCTCGAGGCGCGCAAGGAGCCGCTCGACCTCGCACCCTATCGCGCCGAACTCGAGGCCCTCAAGGCCGAATTCGGCGACCGCCTCTGCGTCCTCATCACCGAGCCCTACCTTGGTGGCGGCGGATCGTATCACCCGCAGAAGGAATACATGCAGATGTTGGCAGAGTTCTGTCAGGAAAACGATCTCCTCTTTTTCCTCGATGAAGTGCAGGCCAACTTCGGACGCACCGGCTCAATGTATGCCTACAGCGAATACGGGATCGAGCCCGACCTTGTCGCCCTCGGCAAGGGACTCGGCAACGGCATGCCCGTCGACGCCGTCGTCGGACGCGCCGATGTGTTCGCCCGCATGAGCTTCGGCGACGGGTCGGACACCTGGAGCGGGCACCCCCTCGGCTGCGCCGCCGTCCTCGCGACCCTCGATGAATTCGAACAGACCGACGTGCTCGAGCAGGGCCGCCGCCTCAGCGCCGCGATCGAGGAGTGTCTCGTGAAACTCAACGAACTGCCCGCGATCAAGTACGTCCGCGGCGAAGGCACTGTCTGGGGCATCGAATGCCAGCCCGTCGGCGACCTTACCGCCGAACAGGTCGCCCAGGAAATCGTGCGACTTTGCTACCTCGGCGACGAGGAAGGGCGCGGAGTTCATTTGCTGGGACCTCTCGCCGGCAAAGTCATCCGCGTCGCTCCGCCGCTGAACATGCCGGTGGCGGAGTTGAAGGAATACTTCGAGGTGATGCACCGGATTGCGGCGCGGGTGGGACTTTAGGAAATCTTGGCGCCCGACGCGTTTGTTCTCGTATAAGCTTGCCAAGCCTCTTGGTTTTGGTGAGCTTATTTCGACTTGATGAACCTTGGATGCTGCCATTTTTCCTGCCGGGAATACCTCGTGGGGATTTTTGTCTGCCTTGGCGGTTTCATCCCTTTGTCCGGAAATTCCCAGGTTTCCGACTCGGCGAGACAGAATTTCGAATGGTTTGAAACGCTCGGTTATTCCGATCTAGGGCAGGCGCGCTGGGCGGAGATCTGGACCGGTAGCGATTCCTTCACGGTTTCAAGTGATCCGGAGCGGGCATCCATGCTCGCTTTCGTCACCGCTGAGACAGAAACGGAGTTTTCGATCTTCGGATTTGGCCTCTCTCAAACTACCTTGCGGAAAACGGATGGCAAAACGCCATCGAGTCCGCGCATCGGATTCGAGCAACGCCCTTTACGGGTGTTTGTCGAGAAGCTGCTCGCGAGCCATCGAACAAATGGAGACGACATTCCAAGGCTGTCGTATTGGCGTCTCCCATTGAAGAGCGAGACATTCGTGATGGCCTATGCTTGCTGGGCCAAAGGGGAGACGGACTTGGCGGGTCAACTCTATGCCGTGGCTGAGGCGATCCCCCTGCGAATCTCGGGGCGCGAGGAATCAAAGCCGATGCGGGAGGCGCTCGAAATCGAACTCGGACACGTGGAAATGTGGCGGTCGGTGCTTGAGTGTGGCGGTCTCACATTCGGATGGACTTTTTGGGATGGCCTAGCTCCCGCTTTGCTGCCCCGTGAAGAATTGGCGGCGGCCTTTCGCCGGATCGAACGCCACTTTCCGTCGTCACCCCATGTCGACGATGCGAAGGAGATGGCGGTTCGATTGGAGCGGATGGTGAAGGAAGATCGCGAGCATCCCGCCATCCCTCCCGATGTCTGGGAGCAACTGCCGCTGGACAAGCGGATCGCCGAGTTGGTTTGGCGGCTGCGCGATCAGAACGGTCATCAATTCAGCCAGCCGGGCTGGTGCAGCGTTTTGGGATGGTCCGACGAGGGTGACTCCCCGGCCCACCAGCTCTTGAAAATCGGATATCCGGCGGTGCCAGCGCTGATCGAGACGCTGACCGACCGGCGGCTGTCGCGCTCGGTGGGATTTCACCGGAATTTCCACTATTCTCACGCGGTTCTCACCGTCGGAGATTGCGCCCAACAAATCCTCAATCGCATTACCGGGAGAAGTTTCTACGAACGCGATTCGACCTCGGGCTACATGACGAATGAGTTCAAAGAGGAGTTGGTTCAGGACGAGGCGCGTGAATGGTGGGCCGAGTTTCAGCGTAAAGGGAAAAAGCAGATGCTGATCGATTCGATCGCCTCCGGGACATTGCCACCAAGACCATTGGTGCAGCAGTTGGAGGCAGAGGCTCCGGATGCGGTTGTCGGCGCCCTGATTCTCGGGGCCGATGCGTCCAGGGCATCCGGCGGACGATTTCTTTCATCGTTCGTCGATGAGCTCGCAAAGCGGGAGGGACCCGAAGCCGTCCATTTTCTGAAGGAAGTCTTGCGGGAGCACCTCGACCCGCGCATTCGTCTCCGTGTCGCTGCGCATCTGTTGAAGCTCGATTTGGCGAGCGCACTGCCTGCGATTCTTGAAGAATGGAAACGCTTCCCCGCCGATGGGAGCTTGAAGGAACGGGAAGGCTTCTCTTCAGTGGTTGAATTGCTGGTTCGCAGTGGGGATGCGGAGGCCTTGCGAGCGCTCGTGGCGGATTGGGAAACGCGAAATCTCATCGAGCGCTTTCAAATTGTGAAGGCTTTAGGCGAGCCAGACTCTTCGACCGGGTTCTTCCCGTCCGAGGCGGACGGCATTGAGGCTTGGGGCGACGAATCCGTTTCTCCCGAGGCACGGACCGTCGCCATCGAGTTGCTCGTCCGGGCGTTGGAGGATAGAGAAGTGCGGCAGGGGTATGGAGGGAGCGGGGGTGATTTCGAATTCGAGAGTCCGCAGGTGGGCGATTTTGCACTGTGGGCCTTGAGCCGGATCGACGGGGAAATGTTTCACTTCTCGCCTCGTGCCGGTCGCCGCCTCCGTGACCTTCAGCGGATCGAAGCGGCGAACTCATGGAGGGAGCGGCAAGGTCTGTCTCTCCTCCCGCTCCCCAAAGCGCCCGGACCCGCACTTCCCGAAGGCGAGGCGCTGAAAGTGGTGAGTGTGTTGCTCGAACCGGAGGGTTTCAAGGAGACACCTTTGGCACAGCGGGCGCTGGAATTGAAAGGAGAAGATTTCGGAGAAAAGACCCTCCCGGACCTGCTCGACGCATACTTGTTGGATCCCGTCGCGGAGACGAGGGGGATTGCCATCGAAGCGTATCGGAGGCCCGACTTGACCGGGGTTGAGTTGACCCTGCGTTTCGATGAAGCGGAGACCAACGCGCTCCCTGGTTCGACGAATTGGATTGTCCGGAGCAGCGGTAAAGTAGGAGAGCGTCGGTTGGTTGACGTCGAGCAGCGAATGACTGCCAAAATGTCAGAGGCTCCGGAGACGTGGAAGGCCCTGGAAAACCTTGTCCGCGAAGCCCGGTCGTCGCCACCCGCCACCTATTTCGAATTCGAGGCGAGCGTCCGCATTTCGGAAGCGTTGTCGATCAGTTTCTGAATGCATTCCGGCGCGGGTGGGGCGGTGGAACGCAATCACATCCCCAGCGCCGTCGCCACCGACTTTTCGATCCGTTTGAGATCCCCGGGGGAAACCTGACCCCATTTCTGTAGGAGCCGTTCCTTCGAGATGGTGAGCACCTGCTCGCATTTCACCCAGCTCGTTTCCCGGAGACTGTTCGTGGAATCAGGTTCCAGTTTCACGTGGGTGGAGACAGGCAATCCCTTCGTGCTCAGAGTCAAGACGATCGTGTTCGGATAGCGGGGATTTGAATTCGCGGCATCGGTTTGGATGACCAGAGCGGGCCGCCGGCCGAGTTGCTCTGAACCGCGTCCGGGATTCCAATCGACGAGCCAAATCTCGCCGCGACGGGGATTCGTTTGGCTCATGAATCAGCGATGACCTGCGCCTGCGCCTCGAACGCGAAATCGACATCGCTCTCGTTCTCCCGGGATTCGGCGATGGCGGTGAAATCGTCAAAAAGCCGTTTCTCCCGCTCTTGCACTTCGATCGACTGAAGTCCGTCCTGGACGAGGCGGTTCAGGCTTTGGTGGCGGGCTTTCGCCAAATCAGCTGCCCTTTCGTAGACCGACAATGGCAACCGGATGGTGAGTGTCTTGGTTTCAGACATGGTGTCAGTATATGATGTCACTTTTGAATGTCAAACCTCGAATCTCCGGATACCAATCGGCTGCGTCGAAGTAGTCAGGCGCTTTAGCGCGCTAAGACGTGCCTGCGGGCTGAAGCCCCTGACTACTTTTCAATCCGAAACCGATACCCCACGCCCCTCACGGTCTCGATGAGGCCCGTGTCCCCAGCGTCCTCGTCGAGCTTCTTGCGGAGTTTCGCGATGTGCTGGTCGAGGGTCCGGGACTCGGGGAAGTAGTCCATTCCCCAGCAGCGGTCGAGCAGGGTGTCGCGGTCGACGGCTTCGCCGCGCCGTTCGTGGAGGAGTTTGAGGATGGCGACCTCGCGGGGCGTCAGCTCGATCGTTTCACCCGCACGTTCGGCGCGGAGTTCTTTCGGATAGATTGTGATCGGCCCCATGACAAAGGACTCGCGTGGACGCGGATCGCTGGTCTTCTCCGTTCCCGCGGAACGACGGAGGGCGCTGCGGATCCGGGCGAGGAGTTCGTGGCGGCCGAACGGTTTGCGGACAAAATCATCGGCACCGAGCTCAAGTCCGACGACGATGTCGATCTCTTCGTTTTTGGCGGAGAGGAAGACGACGGGGACGCGGGATCGTGTCGCTCGGATGCGGCGGCAGACCTCGTATCCATCGAGTCCCGGCATCATGATGTCGAGACAGACGAGGTCGGGTGATTCTCTCTGCCAGCGTTCGAGCGCTTCGTGGCCGTTCTCCGCCGCGCTCACCGCAAACCCCTCACCCTCGAGGCAGGCGACGAGGGCTTCGCGGGTGAGCGGATCGTCTTCGGCGACGAGGATCTTCATGAAGCAAGCGAATCGGAAAAGGGAATGACCTTGGCCGACGCGGCGGCGGGCAGGCGGAGTTCGAAGGTCGCCCCGGGTCCGTCCTGCGGAACGAGACGCAGGCTGCCGCCCATCGCCACGGCGAGGTCGCGGGCGATGGCGAGGCCGAGGCCGGTGCCGGTGACGCCTTCGGAAGGACGGTCGTCGAGGCGGTGGAACGGGAGGAAGATGCGCTCGTGTTCGCGCGAAGGTATGCCGGGGCCGCGGTCTTTCACGAGGATCGTGATCTCCCCGTCGTCCTCCGCCATCGTGATGTCCGCCAGTCCGCCGGACGCGGCGTATTTCTCAATGTTCGAGAGCAGGTTGCCGAGGATCTGTCGAAGCGAATCGGCATCGGCGAGAACACGTGTGGATTCGCCGCCAGTCACGACGATCTCGACGCCGCGGCGTTTCAGCGAGGGGGCGAAGGTTTCGGCGACTTCGTCGATGAGCGGTCGCAAAGCGAGCGGCGTGGACGCGGGAACCGGAGTCGAATCGCGACGGGAAAACGCGAGGACGTTGTCGATGAGCCGGGCGAGGCGTCGGGTTTCCTCCTGCACGCGGGCGAGTCGCTGGCGTCCCCGGACATCGGCTCCATCGGCGGCAAGGTCGGCGTTGAGGAGGATGTTCGTCAGTGGTGTCTTCAGTTCGTGGGAGACCCGGTTGACGAAGGAAACGCGTTGCTCGGCGAGGCGGAGGGCGCGCCGCACCGTGAAGCCCGCGACGACTCCGGCGAGGAGCACGAGCAGGGCCAGTGCCGCCGCGAGCGCGAGCCGGTCGCGTCGGTAAGTGACAACGGTCCGCCTCCCGTCCCAGGATTCCACCTGCCAGCCTCCGAAGCGGGTCGCGAGGGTGCGGACGGAATCGGGAGAAGTGGTTTTGTCAGTTTCTCCCGCGGAGGCGACGGATTGATCGTGTAGAATCACGCGGTCGGTTGCGCCATCGGCTGCGATGGTGGTGAGTTGCTCCTCGATCCACGGTGCCAACGTTTCCGCGATGGAGACCTCGACGGGAGCCGGATCGACGAGCAGCAGGACGACCCGGCGGATCGAAACGCGCTGGTGGTAGAAACGTCCTTGTGGCGTCGTGATCCAGCCCGATTCCCCCTCGCCGCCGCCAAAAAGATCGAAGCCGCCGACCTCGACGAGGATTTCGCGACCGGGCGGCCGCTCGCGGGGATCGATCACGGGGATGGGAAGGGCCGGGAATGTTTCGACGTCCGAGGCCGGAAGATGCAGATCGATCTTGCCTTCGGGATTGAGGGTGGAGAGCTGCCGAACCCCGACCACGCCGTCGATGGCGTCCTGCACGCCGAAGAAGTGATTGAGATCGGTCCGGCAGATGCGGGCGAGGTGGCGTTCGTACTGGGATTCGAGGGCGGTGATCTTCTCCTGCAGTTCGTCGGCGAAGGTCTCCACCGCGGCATCCGTCCGGGGCAGGCGCTCGATCCGTTCCTGCTTCGCGAGCAAAACTCCGCCCCAGACAATCGCGGCAGCCACTCCTGCGGCGACGACGGGCAGGAGCAGAGCGAGCGAAGGACGTGAGGATGGAGCCATTGACGGCGATTCTCCCACAGGCCGAGGCCCGGGATCAACGTGAGAATTTCACAAAGAGGAGGACCTTCCGGGAAGGATCGGTCCAGCCCTTCTCATCCGGCGGGGACATCACGGCGACGAGGACGGGGACATCCACCGGCAGGCTGAGTTGCGTGTTCGGTCGCATCGTGTAGAACGCGGGCATGGTGACATTCGGCTTCCATTCGCCATCGAAAAGAATGCGGTGGATCACGTCGCGTCCCCAGAACGAGGTGCACTCCGTTGCCAAGTTGAGGTCGAGGATACCTCCGGCCGGACTCAAAACCGGATCGACTTCGACGGTGGTACCGACGTTGCTAAGCTCGAAGGCGGTGGGAGTGGCGAAACCGTCCTCGGACGGCTCGTTGAACTCCATTGGATAGCGCATTTCCCGAATCGACTCGACCTTGCTCCGTTGGCCGCTTCGGATCCGGACCACCTTTTCCTCGACGACCCGGCCCCCGGCCTTTCCAACCTCTTCGCGCAGGCCTCCTCCGATCCAAGCGGAAAGATCGCCCCCTTTCATCAGCGAGGTATTGACCACCTCATGGCTCGCCTCGACCCAGGTGAAGACGAGCATGCCCTCCGTCGGCACCTCCTCCTTCACTGCCGCTTCCTCGAAGCGATGCAGGACAGGACGGACAAAGACGAGGGTGTGGTGGGACTCCGGCCGCTCGAGAGAGGACTCGCATCCGAC
Organism: Verrucomicrobiales bacterium; assembly: GCA_016795385.1. GTDB lineage: Bacteria > Verrucomicrobiota > Verrucomicrobiia > Verrucomicrobiales > DEV007 > Arctic95D-9. The sequence goes on from JAEUHI010000071.1 coordinate 39,615, forward strand.
GAGAGCCCATTGCTGCGGATCGAGCGAGGTCATGGACGTCACCTTCTGGGTGATGAACAGAGGATGGCGGATGTCGCCGTCCTCCACTCCGGTCTCCTCCCGCAGCGGAGCCTCCCCGCTGTAGGTGACCCGCTCCGGGGCGAAGTTGAAATCCACGCTCGCGTCAGACGTGATGACGACGTCGGTTTCCGTGGTCGTACCGAGGTTGCGGCGCTCTAGCACGATCGGGAAAGGCAGACCGGCAGGGTTTTCGGTGAATTCGCTCGGATAGAACTGGAAGCGCACCGATTCCACCTTGGAGCGCTGCCCCGGTTTTCCCATCACCAGTGAGGTTTCGGCCAACGCGGCGTCTCCCGCGGCGATCCAAGTTTCAACTTCCTTCCGCAGCAGGCTCGCATCCAGGGACGCATCGTTTTCGGCGATCCACTTTTGCCAACGCTCTCGGGTGACATCGATATACTGAAAGGCTCCTCCGACGTTGATGTAGGTCTCCGGATCGCCACTGCCTTCTGTAGCAACCTTCTCCTTCTCCTTCAAAAAAGGATCGACCGGTGCGGCGGGAGCCGCGGCGGGCTTTGCCTCCTTGGGCGTTTCCTGGGCGTTGAGGGACGCTCCTGCGAACAGGAGCACGGCGAGGGGGATGGCGATAAAGGCTTTCATCGTCCCGCATCTTGCCACAACCCGCGGCTCGCTGGGTCAACGCCGCGTCATTCTTTTGTAAAAGCTCTGTAAAAACCGATTCACCCGCCGTCACTCCGCCCACTTCTTCACCGGATGATCCTCCCAGACGGGCAGGTCTTTCAGCGCCTCTTCGACCGATCCTGACAAAGGCACATTCCACGCCCGCCAGAAAGGTGCGAGATTCTTTCCACAAGCCTTCGAAAGCCGGATGACCCACTGGTCGTTTTTCTCCTGCTGCGACTTCGGCCAGTCGGATTCGGGGAGAGCGTTGTATTCGGCGAAGACGGCCTTGAAAGGCTCCCATCCGAACGCCTCCTGCACCTGGAGGTAGGTCTCGAGGGCGGTCCAGACGCTCCAGTCTTTTTCGAAGTCCCGGCCGCTATCGAAATAGGCGTTCATGCGCTGGCGGCGATCGAGGGGACGGATGGCGTCGTGTCCTTGTTCACGCGGTTTGCCGACCCATTCCTCGAAGAGATAGACTGACCACAAATTGCAGGTCGTTTCGCCCGTGCCGGGCAGGGCCCAGAGGTCGTGCTGGTGGTTGTGGCCGTATTCGTGGAAGAATCCCCAGTTGCCCTCGGTTCTGAGCGAACGCGCGTCCACGGCCTGGACGACGGAGCCGTCTTGCGGCGCCGCGACCGGGTAGCTGCTGTGCATGTAGCCGGCCGAGGTTTGGCGCTCGAAGACGATGCGCTCGGCGCGGTAAAGATTCCGGTCGACGCCACCGCAGAGTTCGGCGGATTTCTCGATGATCTCGTTCCATGCCTGCATGACCTCGTCGGGATTATCGAGATCGCGGATGAAACGGCTCGGCAAGGCGAGGATGATGCGGTCGCTCACGAGTTCGGCCCAGGGCGCAGGATAACGGCGGATCTCCGACCGCCATTTCGCGAGGTCGGTTTTTCCCGCCACGTAGACGGGCGCGGCGATTCCACCGGAGAGTTGGAAGGCGAGTGGACCGAAAGCGGCACCACGTGGCACCCGGATGGTGACGAGTCCGCCGAGTCCGCTGGAGATCCGGGTGACCGCGTCATTGATTTCCACGGCACGTTGCAAACGCGGGTAACGCTCCCATTTGTCCCGGTTTTCCAGCCCGCCATTGTAGGCGCCGATGACCACTTCAAATCCCTGACCCGCGATCTCCGCGGGTGCGGTGACGGTGATGACTTCTCCCGGCGCGGCGTAGAGCCCGGTGGGCCGCATCTCCTTCGCCGCCCACGCGGCCGCCCCGCGTCCGCTGAGCCAGCCTTTCCAAGTCCCGTCGATGGTGAGGGATCGATCGATTTTGGCGGCTTTGTCAGGGACTTCGCCCGGATAATCGGCCGCCGCGGGAATGGCGTACATTTTTCCCGCGGGAAGCGAGAGATTCAGGGAGGTCTCAAGATTCACGACCGCATCGACGAGAGGATCGGCACCCGGGATGAGGGGCTTTTCGCTTGTCGGGATGATGGGGCCGAGCTTCCGGTTCAAGGCGAGGAGGCCGGTCAGAAACTCATCGAGCGCCGCGCCACGCAGACCGGCTCCCGCGGAGAGCGATGCGGCGGCCTCGGCTCTCTCCGAGGTGGCTTGTGGCAGAGGGCCTTCGAGCAAAGAACGCAGGTTCGCAAGGACGGCGCTGCTGTCGGTATGGCTGACGGCGAAAGGCTCGCGTCCGCTCACCGTGCCTTCGGACTTGAAGCGGAGCCCGGCGGCAGCGGCGAGCCGGTTGGCGGGGAAATCGGCGAAATTCGGGTAGTCGCCACCGAAAGGCCAGGGCGTCGCGGCGACGACCAGTCCCGCCCCCTGCTGGCAGCGCTCGAGCACGGCGGCGACGGCGTCTTCCTCAAAGCCGCGCTGGGCGACGGTGACATAGACGAATTTCACGGAACCCCGCGAGACGTCGGTCGGGGCGACGTACTCGACGCGGAAGCCCGCCTCTTCCAGAGCCGCGCCCAGGGCTGTCAGATCGGGATGCAGGGCGACTTCGGGGGCATCGGATGCGCCGCACCAGCGGATCGCGTTGAGGAGCAGATCGCGCGCTGAGGATTGCGAGAGGATCTCGGGGCTTTTGAGAAATCCATCGTGGGCGATCCCGATGACGCGGCTTTCTCCTTTTGGAGTCGCGACGATGCCGCCCGCGGCCAGGATATCGCCGGAGGCATCTTTCAAGACGGGAAAAGCCTTCTCGGTGGTGAGCTCGATCAATCCAGGAGCCAGACCTCCGGGGGCGATGGTGCCGCCGCCGCGCGTGATCAGGGACATCGCCTCGTCGTTCGCGGAGAGAGACGACAGAGCGAGAGCTGCGATCAGGAAAAGGTGGGAAACGAGACGTGGGGGCATATCCGAATGAATATCGGATCGCCGAGAAAAGAGCGAGTTGGTTTCTGATGAAACTTTGTCATACGGCCTCGTCCCGGGCGGCGAGGCGGGCGGCGCGGCGGCGGGCGAACCAACCACCCGTGAGGAGGGAAACGAGCAGGGAAAAGAGCGTTCCCGGTTCGGGCACGGCGGTCAGGGTGATGGCTCCGTTGTCGTTGTAGTTGACGGTCCAGTAGTTGCCACCAAGGCCGTCGATGCGGCCGGTCATGAGGACGCCGTCGTAGGCGGAGTCGTTCGAGAATCCGTTGCCGCTGAGCGTGCCGTAGGTGGCGATGGTGTAGATCGAGCCATTCGTGAAGGTCCCGGTGCCGGCGATGGAAAGGGCGCCGCCGATGTGGAGATTCCCCGAGACGATGATCTGATCGGCGGTGGTGCTGTCGTGCATCAAATCGACCAGCCAGGTGCTGCCGCTGTCGAGGGTGAGATCCTGCGCGAAGGTGAGTTCTCCGATGCCTCCGGAAGTACCGCCGGTCACGGTGCCGCCGGAGAGGATCGTCGTGTCACCTCCCACCGTTCCCGTGCCGCCGAGAGTGGCGTTGTTGGCGACGGTGACCGACCCGGTGGCGCCGGTCTGATCGCCATCGAAATAGAGCGCGCCCGCGTTCACATCCGTAGCTCCAGTGTAGGTGTTGTCACCGCTGAGCGTGAGATTTCCCGTTCCGATTTTCGTGAGGCTGCCCGCTCCGGTGATGGGGGATTGGATGCCGAGGTTGAAGGCACCTTCAACTTCGATGGTTCCCCCGGCTGCTCCGAGAGTGAGGCCGCGGTTGACGTCGTCGATGTTGAAACTCGCGTAGGCCGCCAGGGTGCCTCCGTTGATCGTCAGATGCGCGGGATTGAAGGTGGCAGGCTCGGAGCCGAGATTCAGCTCGTTGTTCATCCGCACCTTTCCGCCGGTGATCGTGGTGGTGCCGGTGATGGTGCCCGTGTTGTCGGTTGCCGGAATGGAGGAAAAGCCGGTGAACGTCGTGGTGCCCGGACCCGCGAAAACGAGATCGACGTTGTAAGCGGCGTTACGGCGCTGCACGTGATTGAGGGTGGTCTCGCCCGCTCCCGAAAACTCGAGGACCAGATTCCCAGAGCCCGAGGTGCGGTGATACAGGATGGTCTGGTCGAAACGCAGGGTGCCTTCGTTGATGATCCGATAGGTGCCCACTGATCCATTGGCGATACGGAGCTGGGCGGTGGCGAAACGCTGCGACCCTCCGAGCACCTCGAGATAACCACCGTTGGAATACAGCACGCCGCCGGTGCCCGTGTTGATGACGTGGTTCGCATCGCCGCTGAAGAAAAGGTTCCGCACCGTCTTGTCGCCGTCGATGTTGTGCGAGAGATTGGATCCGGCCGCGAAAAAGACGTCGGTGCTGCCAGTCGGCACGGTGCCGGCCTCCCAGTTTGTCGGCTCGGCCCACGAGGCGTTGGTACCGCCGGTCCAGGTGTGGTTGGCGGCGGTTTTCTCGATCGAGACCGTTCCCGTTGTGAGGAAGTCGGTCGTGACGAAGGAATAACCGCTCGCGAGCGAGGTCGTGGGCATTTGATAGGTGAAATCCCCGGTCTTCGTCGCCGCTCCGATTCCGGTCCAGTCGATCAATTGCCAGGTGCCGGCCCGCCAAGGGACGTGCGGTCCCGTCTGGTCGGAGAGCGCCACGATCCCGCCGAGGGTCACCGAGGCGGCGGAGGTGGTGACAAAGAGGCGATCCGCGCTGCCCGGGGTGATCCCATTCGAGCCGGTGAAGAGATCGAACTGGAGCGTCCCTCCGAGGGTGATGGCGACATTCGCGTTCGACCCGATCCGCAGTTGACCCGGCGCGGCGAGGGTGCCCGCGGGGCCTGCCGCGCCTGCGGCGAGCGCGTGCGTGGTGCCGACCTGGAGCCGGGTGCCGGAGGCGATGGTGATGAGGCCACCCGTCGTCGCCGTGACGATGCCGGTGCCACCCAGGGCTCCCGTGCCGCTGGTGATGACATTGCCCGTGCCTGTCGCGGATCCCGACGTGTTCGTGACAAGAAGAGTGCCCGCGCTGATGTTCGTGGGACCATAGTAGACGTTGGCATTGGAAAGCAACCAGGTGCCCGCCCCGTTTTTGGTGAGGGTCATGTTGTTCGGCGTCGAGGGCGATCCCGTGGTGCCGCCGATGACGCCGCTCATGATCCCGTCGCCGGTACCGGTGAGATTGAGGCTGGAGAGATGGCTCGCCGTGCCGCTGCTCGATCGCACCCATCCGCTCAACGCGAGAGTCTGGCCTGCGACGGTGTTGTCGATGCGACCGTTGCCACTGCTGGCACCGTTGCCATTGCTGAGGATAAAATCGCGGTTGCTCGACCCGCCGCTCGCGCCGGTGAATTCGATGCGACCGACCGTGGCGCTGTTTTGTCCAAGGGAAATCGTCGTGCCGTTTCCGATGGGAGAATTGAGGGACTTGTCCGCGATCGAAGCGAAGCGGAACGCTCCGTCCGAGATCGAAAGGTTGCCGGTGAAGGTGTTGATCTGATTGAGAAAGACCGTGCCGCCGTCGGTCCTCGACATCCCTCCCGTGCCGGTAATCACGTTGTCGATGAGGATGTTGCGGCCGCCGCGAAAGGTGATTCCGCCATTGAGGGTGAAGGTCCCGTTGAGAGTGAGATTGCCCGAGCCCGCGGCATAAAGCGTGCCGCCATTGCTGATAATGGTCCGGTTCGAGCTGGCATTGCCTCCCATGTATTTCGCCTGGGCTCCGGTATTGAGCTGGAGCAGGTTGCCCGCACCGATGGCGCTGTTGACCCCACTGTCGGCGATGCTGGAGAAGAGAAGCGTGCCGTTCGTGAGGGTCGTCGATCCCGTATAGCTGTTGTTGTTGTTCGTGAAGCTCCACGCCCCGCGGTTGCCGGAATCCGAACCCGTCACGGTCACAAACAGACCGCCAGCCGCACCTCCGTCCGTGAGGAGGCCGCTCACGAGATTGGCGGAGGCATCGCTGGATCGGTTCCCGGCCGTGCCGGTGAAATTCAGCGTCATCGACCCCGTCGTGATCCCGCCGCGGATGTCGCCGAGGACGTTGAGTTTGTAGAGATTCGTGTCGGACGGTGTGTTTGCGACGTTCGTCGAGTTGTTCGTGATCGTGTAGGTGCCATTAGTCGTCGGGCTCGCCGCCTCGAGAATGAGCGGTGCATGGATCGTGGTCGTGGTGAGGGTGCCGAGAGCGACGGTGATGCTGCCTCCGGAGGAAAGCCGCAGGGCCTCCCCGCCATTCGCCCCGGCACTGCCGATCGTGTAAAGGCCGAGTGGATCGGTGCCATTGAAGAGGAGTGAACGCAGGACGCGCCCGGCATCGATCGTAGTCAGCGTCGCGCCCGTGTTGCTGCCGAAGGTGGCGGTGTCAGGATTGGTCGAGCCCGTGATCGCTCCGGGAATGATGCCGGAAGCCCAGTTCGCCGGATCCGACCAATCACGGGTGCCGGTTTGTCCCGAAAGCCAGACGCCGTCGGCAGGGAATGCCGGCGTGACTGCGAGGTGCATGAGAATGGCAACGAGAGCCGCGCTAAAAGACAAACGCAGCCCGCCGATGCCCTGAAAAGGGAATCCGGAGATCATAAGGAGGGGGAGGCCTCCAATATTGAGGGGAGAAGCCTCCCTTCAAGTGAATTCGGGAGGCGCTTTCTCGCCGGATCCGAAACCCGGAAGAGTCAGAGGAACGGTATGCAATGTCCTGACAAACCCACCTCTATTTGAGTGATTGATTCAATTCCAACACCTTGCCCACGATGATCTCCTCGATCCCCCGCGCCCATCCGGTGGCGGCCTCGTAGCCGCCTTCCTCCTGGATGCGGGTGCTCGGGATGTAGCCGGAATAATCGTTGCTGTAGCCGGCGACCCAGACGGCGGCAGGACCGACGAGTTCTTTTTTCAAACGCAACGAATAGTCGACGACGACCTCGCTGCCGAGGGTCACGAGGGTCAGCACGTTGCCGAAATGGATGACCTGCACGGGATACTGGTGTGGCGTGCGTTTCGTGTCTTCGTACGTGAGGGTGACTTCCTCGTAGGCGTGGCGAAGCGGTCCGGTCACGCCGATGGGATTCGCGGTCATGGCCATCTCGACGGCGTTGGCGAGTGATCGTCCGTGTTGTTGGGTGAGTTCGAGATCGCTGACCCCGGGCACGACGCCGCTGCGGCGCGGGTAGGGATTCTGATCGGCGCCGCAACCGGTCACGAACATCGCGGTGAAGCCGGGGCGGTGTTGCTGCAGGTACTCCTGCGCGTAGCCAGCGTAGTCGCCGCACCAGTGATAGGCACCGAGGCAGGTGTTGTGGCAGGCGTAGCCGAAAAGGACGCCGCGTGCTTCGCCCTCGGGGCTCTCGATGCGAAGGGCGGGCACGGATTGATCGACGGGGCCGGCGGGATTGGGCGCCTTGTTTGCGTTGGGGTGGTCGGCGGGCAGGGAATAATCCCGGCGACGGTTCATCGCGAAGCCGGCGCGGGCTTGGTTCCAGGTGAGACGCGCGGGCCTCAGATCCGCGAAGGCCGCGTCGATGAGCTCGTGGATCTTTTCCTCGAGGCCTTGGGTGTATTCCCAAGCGTCGCGGATTTTCGGGTTCTTCAACTCCTCCTCCGTGGGCGGTTCGGGACGCCGCCTCAATTCGGGACCGCTGTGGGTGTGTGAGGCGTTCATGAAAAGCCCCGCGGAGGGAACGCCGTGTTTCTCCTCGAGTCGCGCGGCGATGCGGCGGCGAAGCCCTTGCGGCACACCGATGAGATCGAGGGTGACGATCACCTGTTGTTTGCCGGCCTCGTCTTCGAGGACGAGCGCTTTGGCGAAGAGATCCTGCCATTTGCCTTCGGCGGGTTTGTCGCGTCCCGCGTAGCCGGCCATCCAGATGAATTTCTCCGGAGTGACCACGACGGACGCGAGTCCCGCTTTCCACGTCGCGGGCACATGCGGGGCGACCGAGACGGGCCTGGCTTTATCCTGTGCCCGGACGAAGAACAGGCCTGCGAGCAGGGCGAGAGGAAGGATCAAGGTGAGGCGTTTCATGGGGAGACGGGCTGCGCCCGGTAAAAGGTGGCAAAGTAAAAAGTAAAAGGTGACCCATCACGCCATCCTGGATTCCATGGCTTTCCAGACGTCGGGCAGATCCCAGGTGCGGAGGACGCCGAAGAGCATGTGGGAAAGAGGCCATTGGTAATGCTCCTCGGTGGCGATGGAATGCCAGCTCTCGAGACGCTGGTGGGCGGTGACGAGCTTGACCCGGTCGTCGAGGAGAGCGGCGAGGGCGACGATGATCGTGGCGCGCCCTTTGGCGGCGAGGTGGATTTCCGTCCATCCGCGCGAGGCGAGCAGATCGATGACGCGGAGGGCGTCGTGGGTTTTGCCGCCGAGATAGGGTTTCCCCAACATGTTCGCATAAGCGGCATAGAAATAGTCGGACCCGTAATAGCTGTGCGGTTGATTGCCGGCGGTGACGGGCAGGGATTCGCCGACGCCGCGGACGTCGCAGGCGACGATCATGGTTCCGGGCGGCTGCGTCGCAGCGAGTTCGGACAAGGTGGGATCCTCGCGCAATTCGACATCGGAGGATTGTTCGGCAATCCAGAGCACGACCTTTCCTCCACCTTCGGGTGCGGCCGGCAGGCTGGCGACATGCGGAGCATCGAAGAGCACGGTGCAGAGGGCCTGGATGCCGGGCTCGCTCTCAACGGCATAGTGGATCCAATGCTCCCTGGGATAACCGCGCTTCGCGCCATAGGCGCGCAGGATGCGGTAGTCAGGAGCTGCGGCCGGATCGCGCGGTGGCATTTTGAGGGTCTCGCGCACGGCCGCCTTCAAGGCATCACCGGCGAGCGGCGCGGCTTCGCGGGCTTTTTTGAGACGTGCCGCCTTGGCTTGGGTGAAGGTGAAGACCGTCTTTGATCCGGGATCGAGCACGACCTGTCCGGTCGGCGTGCATTGCAGGGCCTTGTCCTCCTCGATGACGAGGGCGGGCTCGGTCGCGGCATCGGAGGCGCCGGTGAGGCTGTTGAAAAAGCGATACATCGCTTCGCGGTTCGGTTGCGAGTAGCCGTGCTCATCGGGACCGACGTGGAGCTGGATCTGGTCCTCCGCGCCGAGCAGACCATAGAGATGGCGGAGACGTTCGTGGGTCTCGGCCGATCCGCGCGCGTCGAAGTAGTCGCGGCTCTGGGCGAGGATGATGATCGGCTTCGGTGCCATCGCGGCGAGATAGTCGTCGTGGTCGAGGCCGTAGGCGAGCGAGCGGGGCGGGCATTGTTCATTGTCCTGCGGCAGCTCGTTTTCGAGATTGCGCCGCCAGGTCGTTACGAAGCAGGCGGGGGCTCCCATGGTCCAGCGACGCTCGAGACCGATGAGCCAGGTCGAGAGGGTGCCGCCGCCGGAGTTGCCGGTGATGCCGACGTGCTGCGGGTCGATCTCGGGCCGTGAAAGGAGATAGTCGAGCGCCCGGATCCCATCCCAGGCGCGCCACGAACCGAGGAACTCGCCGACGAGCTCCATCTGGTTCCCGGCGTGGTTGTGTTCGGTGGTGGTGCCTTTGATCAGCAGCTTGCCGGCGGGATCGACATACTGCGAACGTTCGCCTTGCCCGATCGGATCGAAGATCAAACAGGCCGTGCCGAGCCGGGCGAGCCCTTGGGCGAAACTCTGGTAGGCCTCGGCGCACTTGCCATTCTGCGAGTGGCCGCAACTGCCGACGACGCCGGGCACCTTGCCGCCGGGGCGGTTCTTCGGCAGGTAGAGGTTCGCGGTGACGAAAAACTTCTGGCGGCTTTCGAAAAGGATGTTTTCCACCGTGTAGGTATCGCGCTCGATCCTGCCGGTGACCCGGGCATTGAGCGGTGTTTTCTCCTTCGGCATCGGGGCGAAGGCTTTCGCGATCTTCTCGCGTACCTCGGCGATGTAGGCTTCGGCTTCGGCCTTCGTGGAAAGGGCCCTCTTCCGCTCCAGACCGCGCTTCTCGATGCCGCGGATCTTGGCCACGTAGTATTCGTGGACCATGCGGGGAAACCTCTGGTAGGGAGTCAGGCCGGCGGCAGGGGCAGGTGATTGGCCGAGCGCTTGAGACGACGGCCCGAGACCGAGGGGACCGAGTCCGGAGAGGGCGAGCCCCCCGGCGAGATGGAGCAGATCACGACGGGTGGCGAGAGAAGGAGGGAACGATTCCATCCGCGGAGGGTAGGAAAGATTCGCCCGATCCGTCAAAGCCGCGAAGGCGTGACACGGGAGGCGCGCATCGGCCGGGCACAAAAAAAATCGCCCGTCTTTCGATCGGGCGATCCTTCGTGAAATCGACTGGAGATCCAATCAGAAGCTGACGCTGAGAGCGACACCGCCGTGGAGGACGTCGGACTGGGGAGCGACCGCGCCGACCGCGCCATCGACGACCCAGGTATCGGGTGCACCGAGATAGCCGATGTAGGGCGTGAGCGTGGTGCGGCAATTCAGGCTGATGGGCAGAGAGGCGGTGGCGTAGTAGTGGTTCCAGCCACTGGGTCCCCAGTATCCGTCGGAGTAAGCGACGCCGGCACCGAGCACGAGGGAGATGTCGTCGGTAAGGGAGAAGGCTTTCTCGGCGCCCAGCTGGTGGAACCAACCTTCGGGAGCGGAGTTGCCGGCACCGAAGGCGTAATCGAGGGAGTATTTCAGATCGATGAAGCCGAGGCTGCGGGAAATGCCGAGGTTCGCTTCACCGTATCCGCCGAAGGGGGCGATGTTGCTGCGGAACTCGGGGAAGGTGTAGTGGGTGTAGCCAAGATCGACATCGAAGCCGGCGAAGGTTCCAAGAGCGGCACTGACGTAGAGATTGATCTCGTCGTATCCGGCACCGAAAGCACTGTCGTTGATCCCGTTGAGATACCAGGCACCGACGGTCACCGGAATGGCGAGTCCGTCAAAGGTGTAGTTCACATCGGTCCAGACGCTGTCACCGGCGAAGACGATGCCTTTGAAAATGTAATCGGTCTCGTATCCAACGCTGATTTCGCCGCCGAGATCCACGCACTCTTCGATCGGAGTCTTGTCGACAGGAGCTTTACCCCAATCGCCGGCTTGGAGACCGAGGGTGGCGAGAGCCGAGAAGGAGAGAAGAGTGAATAACGATTTCATGAGTAGGGATCTGAAACAGAAGCGGTGGTCATCGAGTGCGGATGGGGCCGGACCGGCAAATCCCCACAAGATTCGGCAGAATAAAGGGACTTTCCCGGTTCGTAAAGGGACTTTTTGGCGCGCTCCGGGGCGCGATCTCATCAGACATTGAAGCGGAATTCGACGACGTCGCCGTCTTTCATCACGTATTCCTTGCCCTCGATGCGGAGTTTGCCTGCCTCGCGGGCCTTGGCATGGGAGCCGAGGGCGATCAGGTCCTCGTAATGAACGACTTCGGCAGCGATGAAACCCCGCTCGAAGTCACCGTGGATGACGCCGGCGGCTCCCGGTGCTTTCGTGCCCTCGGTGATGGTCCAGGCGCGGGTTTCTTTTTCTCCGGTGGTGAGGTAGGTGCGCAAGCCGAGGAGGTGGTAGACGGCGCGGATCAGGGCGGAGACGCCGGAGTCTTTCACGCCCATGTCGGCAAGGAATTCCGCTGCTTCTTCTGGGGAAAGGTCGATCATTTCCTCCTCGATGCGGGCGGAGATGACGACGGCCTCGGCCCCGAAGGTGGAGGCGGCGTAGTCGCGCACCTGTTTCACCATGGGGTGCCCGTCGGGATTCGCCGTGGCTGAACCGAGCTCTCCCTCGGCGACGTTGCAGGCGAAGATGGTCTTCTTCGAGGAAAGGAGGAAAAACTCGCGCAGCGTCTTCTTCTCCTCATCGGACACCGGCAGGGTCAACGCGGGGAGCCCTTGGTTCAGGTGGGGCATGAGTTTGTCGATGAGGTCGACCTCGCGCTTCGACTCGGCGTCGCCGGTCTTGGCCTTTTTCTCGCGCGAGGCGCGCCGCTTCTCCAACGTCGCCATGTCGGCGAGGATGAGCTCGGCGTTGATGATCTCGATGTCACGGAGGGGATTCACCGAGCCGAGTTCGTGGATGATGTCGTCGTTCTCAAAACAACGCACGACCTGCACGATGGCGTCGACCTCGCGGATGTTGGCGAGGAATTTGTTCCCGAGACCGGCTCCGGTGGAGGCGCCCTCGACGAGGCCGGCGATGTCGACGAATTCGATCGCGGCGGGGATGATCTTCGTCGATCCGCTCAGTTTCGAGAGCGCGTCGAGACGTTCGTCGGGCACGGTGACGACGCCCACATTGGGATCGATCGTGCAAAAAGGATAGTTGGCCGCCTCCGCCTTGCGGGTGCGGGTGACGGCGTTGAAAAGGGTGGATTTGCCCACGTTGGGGAGTCCGACGATGCCTGCTTGTAACATGATGCGCGGATTGTAGCACGGATCGGCGAATCGGCAGGGAAATGTTCGGGAGGGGGGCGGCGGTCGAGGGACATGGCGCGGATGCGGAGGAGAGGGGCTGTAAGAAAACGAGCATCCGGGTCATTCTCAGGTGTTATCCGGGCTCCGGCCGATCCAGACTCATGAACCGCAGGACAATCTTATTCACGGCCCTCGCGGGCCTTTTGATCCCGCACGAGGCTCGGGCGGAGCCTCTCCGCTTCAACCGCGACATCCGGCCGATCCTCTCGGATGCGTGTTTTCATTGCCACGGACCCGACGAAAAGGAGCGCAAAGGCGGTCTCCGACTCGATCTCGCCGAGAAGGCGTTTCTCCCCGGCAAATCCGGTCTCGCTCCCATCGTTCCGGGCAAGGTGGATGACAGCGAGATCCTCGCACGCATCTTCCTCGATTCCCACGATTCCGATGTGATGCCGCCACGCGACAGCGGCAAGACCCTGACATCCGCACAACGCGACACTCTCAAGCGCTGGATCGAAGAGGGTGCGGTCTACGAGGGGCATTGGGCCTTCGAGCCGCCGGTCCGCTCCACCCTGCCCGAAGGCAAGGAGAGGATGCATCCGGTCGACGCGTTTCTCACGGCCCGTCTCGAAAGGGAGAGGCTCGCGATGCGGTCCGAGGCCGACCGCGAAACGCTCCTGCGACGGGTCTCGCTCGATCTCACCGGTCTACCGCCGACGATCGCCGAGCTTGACGCCTTTCTCGCGGACCCGACGCCGCAGGCCTATGAAAAAGCGGTCGACCGGCTCCTCGCCTCGCCCCATTTCGGGGAACGGATGGCGATGGATTGGCTCGATCTCGCCCGCTACGCCGACAGCAACGGATTCCAGAGCGACGGCAGCCGACAGATGTGGCTGTGGCGGGATTGGCTCATCGGCGCCTACAACCGCAATCTTCCCTTCGATCAATTCACGATCGAGCAGCTCGCCGGCGATCTCCTTCCGGATGCGACGCCGGATCAGATCGTGGCGACAGGCTTCAACCGCAATCACCGGCTCAACGGTGAGGGCGGTCGCATTGAGGCGGAGTGGTTCGTCGAGACCGTGATCGACCGCGTCGAGACCACGGGCACGACGTGGCTGGCACTGACCATGAACTGCGCCCGCTGTCACGATCACAAGTACGATCCCATCTCGCAGAAGGAATTCTACGGGATGTTCGCCTATTTCAATTCGATCGAGGAGAGTGGCGTGCTCGGACGCGAGGGCTCCAATACCGCCCCGCTGCTCCACCTGCCCGATGAAGCGCAAAAGACTCAATTGGCGCGTCTCGATGGGGAGATTGCGAAGGCGGAGGCGGCCACCAAAGAGGCCTCGCGGGAAATGGCGGGTGCCCTCGCGAAATGGGAGGCGGATCAACGGGCCCGACTCCTCGGCCCCGGGGGATCACCCGCCGCCGGCACGTGGACCGTGGTGTCGGACGAAAGTGCGAAAAGCCTCGGCGGGGCCAGCCTCGTGCGGCAGGCGGACGGTTCCTGGCTCGCGGGTGGAAAGAATCCTAACAATGACACCTACGAGGTCGTTTTCGCGGCGACCGGCGCCAGCTTCGGTGGCGTCCTTCTCGAGGTTTTTCCGGATGCCGCGCTCCCCGGCAAGAGTCTCGGCCGCGGATCGAACGGGAATTTCGTGATGACCGGCGTGGAACTCGCGGTGCGCCTGCCGGATGGCAAGGAACAACCCATACCCCTTGCCACCGCCGCCGCCGACTATGAACAAAACGGATACGGCGTCGCCTCCATCCTTGAGAACGCGAAGAATCCACGGGCGAAGGCGGCGAAGGGATGGGCCGTCGATGGCAACAGTCCCGACAAGAAAGTCGCCCGGCGTGCCATGTTTCTTCCCGCTGCTCCGGTGGTGATGCCGGAGGGGGCTCTGGTCATCGTGCGTCTCTTCCACCAGTCGAACTTCGGCGATCATCAGGTGGGACGATTCCGCCTTTCCACGACATCGCTGGAGCCCGCCTTGGTGAAGCTCGATGGCGGATCCGGTCTGCCCGCGGATCTCGTTGCGATACTTTCCAACGATCCGGCGAAGCGGACCGAGGCGGACCGGAAGGCTCTCGACGCCTGGTTCCGGGCCAACGCCGATCACCCCGTGAAGCGCGCCGCCGCGGCTCTTGCCGCCGCGAGGAAACAACGGGCCGACTTCGAGCAGTCGCTGCCAAGCGTGATGGTGATGAAGGAACGGAGCGAGCCTCGTGAGGCCTTCGTGTTGAACCGGGGCGAATACGACCGACCGACCGACAAGGTGGCGCGGCATCTCCCCGCGGCCTTGCCGCCCTTGCCCGAGGGCGCACCGCAGAACCGTCTCGGCTTCGCGCAGTGGCTCGTGACGGGGGAGCATCCCTTGACCGCCCGGGTCTGGATCAATCGGGAATGGGAGCGGCTTTTCGGAACGGGTATCGTGAAGACTTCGGAGAACTTCGGTTCGCAGGCCGAGTGGCCGGTGCATCCCGAATTGCTCGATTGGCTTGCGGTCGAGTTTGTGAGCCCCACGGTGCTCCCCGCCGTGAATGGCAAGGCGGCACAGGCTTGGGACATGAAAGCGATGATCAAATTCCTCGTCATGAGCCGTGCCTACCGGCAGGATTCCTCTGTCACTCCGGAGCTCGTGGAACGTGATCCCGAGAACCGTCTCCTCGCGCGCGGGCCCCGCTTCCGGCTCCGCGGTGAATTGATCCGCGACCAGGCCCTCGCCGCCGCGGGATTGATGGTGCCCAAGGTCGGTGGCCCGAGCGTGCGCCCCTACATGCCCGAGGGCGTCTGGGATGAAACGAGCCGCTACGGAGATCTCCGGAATTACAAGGCCGACCAGGGAGAAGGACTCTACCGACGCAGCTTCTACACGATCTGGAAACGCACCGGAGCACCTCCGACGATGCTGCTCTTCGACGCGCCCAACCGCGAGACCTGCACGCCGAAACGATCGCGCACGAATACCCCGCTGCAGGCGCTCGCCTTGCTGAACGAGGTCACCTTCGTCGAAGCTTCGCGCGCCCTCGCCGAGCGCATGATGCGCGAAGGTGGCGGAACGCCGGAGGATCGCCTCGCCACCGGGTATCGGCTCGCCACCTCGCGCAAGGCGGATGCGGAGACCTTGCTCCTGCTGCGCGACGGTTTCGGTAGCCGTCTCGCCGAATTCCAATCCCAGCCCGAGGCGGCCAAGGCCCTGATCCAACACGGCACTTCGAAGCCGGATCCCTCCTTCGATCCGGCGGAACTCGCCGCCTACACCGTCACCGCCAACATCCTCCTCAATCTCGACCGCGTCGTCACCCGCGACTGATCCAGCCCTCCTTTTGCCATGAGCACTCTCCGCGATCTCCTTTCCACCCGACCCGACGGGCGGGCCATCCAGGACCTCCTCAACCGCCGCCTCTTCCTCCAGCGCGGAGGCACCGCCCTCGGCACGGCCGCTTTGGCGGGTTTGTTAGGGCAAGAGGCCGCCGCCGCGCCCGCGAAGGCCGGCGCGGGCCTGCCGGGGTTTCCGCAACATCCGGCAAAGGCAAAGCGTGTCATCTACCTCTTCCAATCCGGAGCGCCCTCGCAGATGGATCTCTTCGATCCCAAGCCGCAAATGAAGGCTCAGTTCGGCAAGGACCTGCCCGAGTCGATCCGCCAGGGCCAGCGGCTCACGACGATGACTTCCGGGCAGAAGAGCTTCCCCGTCGCTCCGAGTCTTTTCCAATTCGCCCAACACGGCGAGAGCGGAGCCTGGATGAGCGATTTGTTGCCGCACCTCTCCGGGATCGCCGATGATCTCTGTTTCATCCGCTCGATGCACACGGAGGCGATCAATCACGATCCCGCGATCACCTTCTGCCAGACGGGCCACCAGCTCGCGGGACGCCCCAGCATCGGGGCGTGGCTCAGCTACGGGCTCGGCACCGACAACGCCGACCTGCCCGCCTACGTCGTCCTCACTTCCTTCGGCACGGGCCGTCGCGACGACCAGCCGCTCTACGACCGGCTCTGGTCCGCCGGCTTTCTGCCGACCCAGCATCAGGGGGTGAAATTCCGCAACATCGGCGATCCCGTGCTTTATCTCTCCGATCCCGCCGGGATGAGCCGCGGAATGCGCCGTGGCATGCTCGATGAACTCGCCACGCTGAACCGTCGTGATCAGGAGCGCTTCGGCGATCCGGAGATCGAGGCGCGTATCTCGCAATATGAGATGGCCTTCCGCATGCAGAGCAGCGTGCCGGACCTGACCGACTTGTCGGGGGAATCCGAGGCGACGCTCGCGATGTATGGTCCGGAAGTGAAGACGCCCGGCACTTACGCGGCGAACTGTCTCCTCGCCCGCCGCCTCGCCGAGCGCGACGTGCGCTGCATCCAGCTTTTCCACATGGGCTGGGATCATCATGGCGGCCTCCCGAACGCGATCAGGGGTCAATGCCGCGACACCGACCAGCCCACCGCCGCCCTCATCTCCGATCTGAAACAACGGGGCCTCCTCGACGACACCCTCATCGTCTGGGGCGGCGAATTCGGCCGCACGATTTACTCCCAGGGTGCCCTCACCGAGACCAATTACGGCCGCGACCACCATCCGCGCTGTTTCACCGTCTTCCTCGCCGGGGCCGGCATCAAGCCGGGCATGACTCTCGGAGAGACCGACGACTACTGCTACAACATCGTCAGCGACCCCGTCCACGTCCACGATCTCAACGCCACGATTCTGCACTTGTTAGGCGTCGATCACCGGAAGCTCACTTACCGCTTCCAGGGGCGTGATTTCCGCCTCACCGACATCCACGGGGAGCTCGTGGAGAAGATCGTGGCGTAGGAATATCTACCTTCCGACGAAGGTCACATACCTCCAGAGATCACCGTAGCCCCGCCCGATCCGGCGCACCACGGCCTCAAATCCCGCATCGAGCTGGGCGAGGATCTGGCCTTCCATGCGGACGTGGTTCACCCCCATCCATTTGCGGAACCAGGTCCAGCGGGTCTCGTGAAAGTCGACCACGGCGATGACGCCGCCTTCGCCCAGATCCCGGCGGCAAAGGGCGATGACCTCGTCGAAACCGGGATTGATCATCGAAAGCGCGTAGCTGATGACGATGAGGTCGAACTTTCCGTCTTCTCCCGACACTGGTCCATCGTAGGGACGGTGCAGCAGATCGATTCGATCCGCGTAAGGCGCGGTCTTCGCACGGGCGCGGTCGAGCATGTCGGAGGAAAGGTCGAGCCCGGTGATCCGCGCGGAGGGGAACGCTTCCGCGAGGGACACGAGGTTTTTCCCCGTGCCGCAACCGATTTCAAGGATACGGGCGGGAGCTTCGATTTGACCGGCGACCGTCTCGACCAGACCGCGTCGGCCGAAGAGGAAAGCCCAGCGCGTCAGGTCGTAGAATTTCGCGTGCCAGCGGTAGTAGCCCCGGAGCGAATCAGCGTTGCGGCTCATGCGCGGACGTGGGCGAAGAGGGTGCAGCCGTAGGTGCCGACACGGTCCAGTCGGTGAAGTGACAGGGTTCGGTCCGGGGCGATGAGGTCAAACCGCTCGCGCGCGAAGGCCGGGATGAAATCGATCTCAGGGCTGGCCGATCGCATCAGGATCGCGGTGCCGGGTCGGCTGTTTTCGAGAATCAGCCGCCACTCTTCGGCGAGCGCTTCGGGGCGATGGGCCGCCATCCAATCCTGGTGATCGAGGAGGACGTAGTGCGAGTAAGCGGCGGGATGCTCGCGGAGGAAATTCGCGATCGTCGTGCTGTGCGTCTTGATCCGGTCGAGACGGTCGCGGAGGACGGGCTGGTGCTCCTCGCGGAGGTAGTTCGGACAACATTCGCGCGTGTAACGGCCGCGGATGTAGACCTGCCAGAAATAGTTTTCCCAGAAGGGGATCTCGGTGAAGACGTGTTCGAGCTTCGCCTGGAGGAATCCGGGGATGCCTCCGTCGAAGTTTTGCTCGATCAGGCGGATCTGGGCGCGGGGCACTCCGAGCATCGCCATCGAGACGGGCTGTCGCAGGAGCCAGCGGACCAGCTTCGTCCAGAGGATGGGGCGCACCGCTTCATAAATGGCGCGTTGTTCCTCGATCGACTTCGCTTCGAGGATCGCGGCGGCACTTTCGCGCAGTTTCCCACGCCCGCTCGTGAAGGTCTTCAGCGCGATCCACGCCATCTGCCCGGCAGTGCCGCGGTAGTAGAACGAGGGATTCAGCGGCGAACTCTTGAAGTAATAATGCTTCTCCTTCCAGTAGCGGTTCGCATAGGGGGGCAGCAGATCTGACAGTTCCTTCCGGAGGCCTTTGAAGTCGGGATGGGTTCCTTCGCCGAAGAGCGCGAAAAGATCTTCGTGGCGATCGCGTCGGATCATCGCCGACTTGAGCTGGAGCAGCGCGTTTTGCCGCGGGTTCATGTCGACCGCGTGGATCTCCGCGGGATCATCGAGCAGGTAATCGAGCGCGTTGCACCCGGCGCTGGTGATCATGACGACGCGGCTGTCACGATCGAGCGCCATCAGCTCGCGGTCGATGCGCGGATCCTCCCAGCAGGCGTTGTAGACGAGGTTGCCCCCGTGGACTCGTTGAAAGGTCGCGTCCTGGGCGCGGTGATGGATCCTGGTGGGTGCGGCGGTCTCCGGCATACGCCGAAGGAGCGTCAGGAAGACGCGATTTTCATGTCCCGTGTGGTGACGAAAGCGTCAGGTTGGGACGGGAAGAGCGGAGATCGCCGTTGCCGGATCAACGCTTCTTTCGATTGCCGCCGTCACCGCCGCCACCTCCACCGTTGCCGGAGCGTTGCGGAGCATTTGCACCGCGGGGGGACGGAGGAGCCGAGGGATACACGCCGGCCCGGGGATTGGAGTAGACCTGGCCTTGGGAAGATCCGCCGCGCCCGCTCGAGGGTTTGGCGGCGTTGCCGCGACCTTGGTTGGGGCGCGAACTTCCCGCGGAGCCGCCTCCTTCACGAGGTCCGTAGTAGGGACCACTGGGCCGGGCACCGCCTCCCTCGCGGGGATAATTGTATCCGCCGCCACGGCTGTTGTGGTAGGCGTAGCGGCCGTAGTAGGGATCGCGGAAGCGGTAATACTGGTTCCGGTAGTAGTAGCCGGAGGAATAGTATGCCCCGGGAGGTGGCCCGTAGTAGCCGCTGTAGCCCCCGTAGTAGTTGCCGCGATACCCCTGGTAGTAGGGGTCGGAATAACACGAGGAAAAGCACGCGGCCGTGACAAAGAGGCCGACGACGAGGGCGAGTCTGAGGAGGAAGGATTTCACGGGGGCAATCAAATCAAAAAAGAGCGGTTTCTTCAATCTCTCTTTTGGGTCGAGCCGGACGAATTCGTAGAATCGGGCGGGAGGGCGGAAAGTCGTTTCTCCTGGATTTTCAGCAGAAGGGCGGCGGTGGCCCGGGCGTCGCAGAGGGCGCGGTGATGGGATTCGAGAGGGATGCCGAAGTGGGTGCTGAGGGCGTGGAGGCCATACGATTTCAGCCCGGGAAAATGCCGCTTCGTCTCCACGACGGTGCAAAGGACCGGACCGGCGAGGCGTTTCCCGACACGCTCGAATTCGGCCTTGAGAATGCCGTGGTCGAATTTCGCACGATGGGCGACAAAAACGGCGTCGCCGAGGAAGTCGTACAATTCGTCGGCGATGGCGGCGAAGTCCGGAGCGTTCGCGACCATTTCGTCGGTGATGCCGGTGAGCTGGACGATGAAGGAGGGGATGCGGCGCCCCGGACGGACGAGGCTCGACCACTCGGCGACGATGCGGCCGTCGCGCACTTTCACGGCACCGATTTCGGTGATGCGCTGGGTGGCGGGATCGCTGCCGGTCGTTTCGAGATCGACGACGACGTATTCCTGACCCGGGTCGACCGTCCATCGCACATTGGCCACGCCGACCTCGAAGCCGGCGCGCTTGAGACGCTCGATCTGCACGAGCTGCTGGCGTCGGATCTGGTCTCCCTCGGTTTTGATCTCGAGAAAGCGGAGCTGATCCTTTTCAATCACGATCAAGTCGGGGAAGCCGCTGCGCTGGTGCCGGAAATCGCGGGCGAGGGCTTCGAGGACGATGGCGATCGCTCCGCCAGGGGCGAGGGCAACAAGAGATCGGGTCGATGCCTGGAGCCGGTCATCCCATGCGACGAGGGAATTCGGTGTCGTTTGTTGCGTTTCCCAAACGGTGTCGATGAAGGCCAGGGCGGCAGCGGGATCGTCGAGCAGTGCGAAGCGTTCACGGATCGTCTCCGCATGGCGGTCGAAGAAGGTGCCGTTGGCGAGATCCCGCGGCGTGAAATCGAAGGGGTCGTGCAGCGAAGCGAGCTCGGGGCCGAAGAGGAGATCCCAGAAGAGCAGACCGAACAGCTGCGTCCAGATCCGGTTTTCGACATGGGCGGCCTCGGCACCGTCGCGACGGAGCCGGGCGACGGCGGAGGCTTCGGGACGATCGCGTCCGGATTCGTCGAGACAAAGAAAGGGGGCGGAACGAAGGAGGGCGGTGAGGCGTCCCTGCTTTTTCTTGTGGAATTTCCGCTCGAGAAAATCCTCGGCAAAAAGCAATTCGGCATCGCACGAAGGATCATCGATGAGGCGGCGCAACATGGTCTCGGCTTCTTCGCGCCGATCGGCGGCGAAGAGGAGCCGCACGGTGCGCTCGGTGGCGGGATACTGGTCGGATCGAGCGTAGACATCGAGAGCCTCCGCGGTCAGGCTCTCGCGCTCGAGGAGGCGCCCGAGCCGCGCGAGGGCGCGATGCCGCATCGTCGCGACCTCGGGATCATCGACGATCGGCCAAGTATCGATCCCGGCGTGCAGGGCCACGGCTTTTCCCGGCCCGCAGGCCTCGATCTCATCAAGACAGCGGGAGTAATGGAAGCAGGCCCGTGCGACGTCGCCCGAGCGGAAGCGCGCCTGGAAATCGCTGCGGAAAGAGGCGGTGCGGACCCGCCCCAGATCGCGTAGTGCGAAAGTGGTGAGATCGCGATGGAGGCTGCCAAAATAAAGGTAGAGCAGGTAGGAGACTTCCTCGTCGCGCTGTTGGGCCAGATACCGGTTGCGTTGCTCGTCGGGAAAGACGGCCTCGAAGGAGACCGTGTCGAGGACGTGCGCGATGAGTTCCTGTTTCCTGGCGGAGGAGAGCCGGATCTTTTCCCGGCCGGGATCTTCGGCGGGAAATCGGCGCAGGATTTCGACGAGGCCGGTCCGGGGCATCAGCGAGAGCAGGCCCTCGAAGTCGCCAGGCGCGGGAGGCGCGAGAAAGCCGTGATCAAAGAGCTCTGACAAGGCGGCCTCCATCGCGATCTCGGGATAACGGAGATGATCACGGTGAAAGAGCCGCCCCCGCCGGTTCACGATCCTGACATACAGACAACGGGCATGGAGGGAAAGAGACCGGTAGGAGGCGAGAAAGTCGCGGTGCCTCGGATCGAGGGCGTGATCGTAGCGAGCCGCGACGAAGCCGAGCATCTCCTCGAAATGATCGAGGTAGTAGCGGTCGGTCAAGACGATGGGGGAAGGTGCGCTCACGGAAGTGCGAACCTGTCATGTTCACCGGAACATTTCCAGCCCGGATCCCGGATTTTTCCCGCGCAAAACGGCGATCCGAAAAAGCTCGCCGCGGGGTGGTGATCTGGTAATTTCGCGGCCATGTCGAATCTCTTGGAAGTATCGGGCATCGGGAAGTCGTTCCCGGGAGTGCGGGCGTTGCACGACGTGAGTTTTTCCGTCGGCGAGGGCGAGGTAGTGGCGGTGCTCGGGGAAAACGGTGCGGGCAAAAGCACCCTGATGAAGATCCTCGCGGGGGTGCAGATGCCGGATGCGGGCAAGATCCTCGTGGATGGGGCACCGGTGCAGATCCGCTCGGTGGAGGAGGGGCTCTCCCTCGGCATCGCCCTGATTCACCAAGAGTTGAATCTTGCCACGAATCTGAGCATCGGCGCGAATCTCTTCCTCGGTCGCGAGCCGGTGAAGCGAGGCCTCATCGACGAGCGCGAGATCGCGGCGCGTTCCCGCGTGCTGCTGGAGCGGGTGGGTCTCGATCTCGATCCCGCGACACTCGTGGGGGATCTCTCCATCGGCCGTCAGCAACTGGTGGAAATCGCGAAAGCCCTCTCGACCAACGCGAGGCTCCTCATCATGGACGAGCCGACCTCAAGCCTCTCGCAGGGCGAGACGGAGCGCCTTTTCGACGTGGTGAAGGATCTGCGCGCGAAGGGTGTGAGCATCCTCTACATCTCCCACCGACTCGGAGAGGTGATCGAGCTCGCGGATCGTGTCGTGGTGCTGCGCGACGGAGAAAACGCGGGCGGTCTCGATCGCGGCGAGATCACGCATGATGGGATGGTCGGCCTGATGGTGGGACGGGATCTCTCACAGTTCTATGTGCACGAGCCGCATCCTCCGGGAGAGGTGGTGCTGTCCGTCTCGGGGCTGCGCACCCCCGCGCATCCCGGGCACGAGATCGATTTTGAACTGAGGGCCGGAGAAATTGTGGGAATGGCAGGATTGGTCGGGGCGGGGCGGACCGAGCTCCTGCAGACGCTCTTCGGCATCACGCCCGCGGCCGGTGGCATGGTGCGGGTACAGGGCGAGCCTTGCGCCCTCGCCAATCCGCGCGCGGCGATCGCGGCAGGCATGGCACTGGTGCCGGAGGATCGAAAACAGCAGGGGCTGATCCTCGAGATGGCGGTGGCCGACAACATCAGCCTCGCCTCGATCTCGCGCGATCAGCGGGCGGGATTCCTCAATTTCGCCGCGGAGCGCCGTCTCACCGAGGAGATGACCGCGCGGATGCGGATCAAGACGCCGTCGTCGCGGCAGATCGTGCGTTTTCTCTCGGGCGGTAACCAGCAGAAGGTGGTGCTGGGCAAATGGCTCGCGATGAAGCCGCGGATTCTCTTCCTCGACGAGCCGACGCGGGGCATCGACATCGGCGCGAAACGAGAGATTTACGCGCTGATGGAGGAACTGGCGAAGGAAGGTGTCGCAATCCTCTTTGTTTCGAGCGAGCTGGAGGAGGTGATCGGCATGTCCGACCGCGTCCTCGTGATGCATGAAGGCCGCCTCGCCGGTGAGCTCCCACGCGGGGAGTTGGGCGAGGAATCCATCATGCGGCTCGCGACGGGGAGGACGTCCGCCGCTGCTTGAGAAAAGGGGTGGCCCTGGCACCCGGAAATCCGACTTGCGCGGATCATCCGTTTGATCTTATGGTGATCAAGTGAACACTGATCGCATCTTTCATGAACTCTTCCGCGACCATCCCGAGTGGTTGCGCGAACTCACCGGGCTGCCTCTGCCCGAGGGTTGCCGGGGTGCGTCCCGGATTCTGAAGCAGCTTGAAATCCGGTGCGACCTCCTTCTCGAGTCCGCCGATCCCGCTGATCCCCGCTATCTGGTCGAGTTCCAGCTCTACCATGATCACTCGATCTTCAACCGCATCGAACTCGCCCGGCAGATGCTGTGGAAACACCTCCATTCCAGGGTCGACTGCCGCCGCCGTGATTTTAGGCCGGGTGTGATGGAGGCCGTCGTGCTGTTCGGATCGCGCACCGAACTGCCCTCCAGCAGCGACCGCTACCCGCAGATCCGGATTCTTTTCCTCGATGAAATGCTCGAGTCGCTCCGGAGGAGGCATCCCGCATCACCGCTGGTCGCCGCTCTCGCGCCCCTCGACGAACCTGCGGCGGAGCTTGAAGAAGACGCCGCCGCGCATTACCATCAAATCAGAAGCAATGCCGACCTGCGGAGCGACGATCGGGAAGTGCTCGCTGAAATCTTCCTCAACCTGCTCCTGCAACGATTCAAAACCAAAAGCCGGGAGGAAATTCGCAAAATGATCGCCGAACTGACACCACTGCATGAAACCCGGGCCGGCCGCGAATTGCTCGAAGAAGGCATCGAGAAGGGGATTGAGAAGGGCATTGAACGAGGGATCAAAGACCTCGTCCGGCGGATGTCCGCCAAAGGCAAGAGTGTCGCCGAAATCTCTGATCTGACGGATCTTTCCGTCGAGCAGATTTCGCAAATTCTTCAAAACCGGGAGATCTGATCGCAGGCGCGCATCCGTTGTTCCCGCATTGCTCTTCTTGCCACTCGTGATGGAGTCATTTCAGGGCAGACTCTTCGAGTCAGCCATTGGAGTCTTCGGGAATCTGATCTAACTTCTCGGATGGCAAAAATCCTGGTGGCGATGTCCGGTGGCGTGGACTCGAGCGTGGCGGCGGGGCTCCTGCTCGAACAGGGGCACGAGATCGTCGGCGCGTACATGAAAAACTGGACGAACGAGGAGGGCCTGCCCGGTGACTGCCCGTGGGAGGAGGACATTCGTGATGCCCGGGCCGTCTGCGATTATCTCGGCATCGAATTCCGCATCCTCAGCCTCACCGAGGAGTATCGGGACCGGGTCGTCGATTATCTGCTCTCGGGTTATCGCGAGGGCGTCACGCCGAACCCGGATGTGATGTGCAACCGCGAGATGAAGTTCGGAATCTTCCGCGAGTTCGCGATGGCGCAGGGATTCGAATACCTCGCGACCGGTCACTACGCGAAACGGCAGGAATGTCAGGACGGTTCGGTCGATCTTGCCCGCGGCGCGCTGGGCAAGGATCAAACCTATTTCCTCGCTCTGCTGCAACAAGCGCAGATCCGTCCGGCTTTGTTTCCCATCGGTCACCTTTCGAAGCCGGAGGTGCGTCGCGAGGCGGAGCGGCTCGGCGTGCCGGTCGCGGCGAAAAAAGACAGCCAGGGCATCTGCTTCATCGGCCAGATCCGCATGAGCGATTTCCTCGCCCATTACATCCCCGATGATCCGGGGGACATCGTGAATCTGAAGGGCGAAAAAGTCGGGAGTCATCGCGGACTCCACCTTCACACCCTGGGCCAGCGCAAGGGGCTGGGGGTGCCCTCGAATACTTTCGGGAAAGCCTACGTCGTCGTCGCGAAGCGACCCGAGACGAAGGAACTTGTCGTCGCGTTCGAAGAGCCCGACACGCCCGGTCTTTTCGCGACCCGTTGCCGGGTCGGGAGCATCAGTGTGACCAATCGGCCCCTCACATCGGCAGTCCAACTCCTCGCGCAGCCGCGTTATCGGTCGGAGGCGTCACCGGTGATTGCGGAGTTTCTCGACGAGAGCACCGCCCTGCTCACGTTCACGAAACCACAGCGGGCGCTCACGCCGGGACAAATTTGTGCCTTTTATGAAGGCGAAACCCTTCTCGGAGGTGGGGTCTTCGAGGAGATCCTTGAGTAAGCGCTCAGCCGATCAGAACTCGATTCCTTCGTAGACCTCGGACAATGAAAGAGAGGCTTCGATTTCCGGGAGGGGAATGATCGCGTCAAGTCCGCTGTATTCTTCGCGGAGGAAACCGCCCGAGGGGGCACGTCGATAAACGGTCAGCGAAGGAATCTCCGGCTCCGCAAAAACGAGAACCTTCAGGGAAGGAATCGTCAGGTAAGCATCGCGCTTTTCGGTAAGATCGATTCGACGGGAGGATTCACTCAGCACTTCCACGATGACGACGGGTCGATCCTGCCACTGCTCCGAATCCTTGTTCTTTTCGCACGCTACAAGAGCATCGGGATAGTAGAAGCGCGTCTGGTTCACCAGCTCGATTCGAACTTTGGTGTCGCTGGGAAAAGCCCGGCACCTTTTTCCGCGGAGACTTGCCCGCAGAGAGGACGCGAATCCCAGTGCAATCTCGCTGTGTCGATTGGTCCCTCCCGCCATCGCATGCACCTCACCACCGAGGTATTCGTGCTTCACTTCGGAAACGAGTTCGCCCGCGAGGTATTCCTCCACGGAGAGCGGCCCGGGCCTGGGAAGAGCGGTCATCACCGAAAAGCTAACGCAGGTCCCATCCCGCGACAAGCCCCGCCTCTCAGAACGAATCCGTGATGAGCTGCAAATAACGCGAGCCACTCGGCGTCAGGGTGGCGCGGTCGCCCGTGCCGGTGAGACGATCGACGGTGAAATGTCCATGGCTGCCTGGCGTCGGCTTCACGTAAGTCACGACCGGGGCCTGCACCGCCTCGTCGCTCGGGCGGATCGCGAGCGGCACTCCGGTGGCCGCGAACGAAAATTCCCAGCTCACCGGATTCTCGTAGCGATCGAGATCACGACCGAGCCAGGGATAGCGTTGGAGAAATGGGAGGCCCCCTTTTCTCGGGACGAGGACGCGGTAGTGGACCTCGGTCTTCGCGAGAAATTCCGGAATCGTGATCGAGGGGTTCGCGCGGTGGGCCTGGTAGAGGGCGGCGATGTCGAGGCCGGTGAGATTGATCCCGTTGTAGATTCCGTGGTGATTCTTCGTGGTGAAATGGCGGTCATACCAGCGCTGGAAATGATCGCTGAGGATGAAATTCAGCTCGAGATGGACGTGGGCGCGCTCGCGGTTGATCCCGGCTCCCGTGTAGCCCATCTTCCCGATCGGCTCGCCCGCGGCGACCGCTTGTCCCGCCTTCGCCGTGGCCGAGCCAAGGTGCGCGTAAAGCGAGAAAAATGGTCCGTCGCCCCAATCATGATGCACCACGATGTATCGACCGTAGTTGCTCTGGCTCGCGGAGGAGGTCACGTAGACGACCGTTCCCTTGGCGATCGCCCGCACTTCGTCGAGGGGCTCGCCCGCGGCATCACGTCGGACGGGGCGGATGTCGATCCCCTCGTGGAGTCGGGTCAGGATGATCCCGGCCGCAGTGCGCTTCTGATCGCGGGTGAAGCCATAGGCTCCGCCGCTCCACGGCTTCGAGAGGACTCCCTCGAAGTTCCGGTCGGTGTACATGTAGAACTGCGAGGGATCGTCGGAAAAGATCGCCTCGTTGTCCGTCGGCAGGACGAGACCGATGGGTTCCGCCGCGAGCGTCGCGGTGAAAAGAGTGGCGAGGGCAGGGAGGAGCAGGCGGGAAAAGATCCGGGGCATGAGAAAATCTCGGGTCGTTCCCGACATCCTTAACACATCTTAAGCAATCCTGCGAGCCGTCAATCTGGTTTCGCAAACTGGGGCCCCGCCTTCGGCTTGTAGTCGTCGACGTGGGGAAACCGCTTCCGGAATTCCTGGAGGTGCTTCTGTTGCAGTCCGCTCCACACGACCACCACCCCGTCGTCGATGGGGCGGTCGATCATCACCGCCTGCAGGGGAGCGTCCGAACAACGCAGC
The DNA here is from genome assembly GCA_016795385.1 of Verrucomicrobiales bacterium. Classification (GTDB taxonomy): domain Bacteria; phylum Verrucomicrobiota; class Verrucomicrobiia; order Verrucomicrobiales; family DEV007; genus Arctic95D-9. The sequence continues at coordinate 67,135 of JAEUHI010000071.1, forward strand.
CCCATCAGCTTTCCTTGGTTCGTGAGGGTCACGGCTTTCAGTTCCACGGCCGCGTGCTCTTTCAGGCGGAAGGCCGCGCCGTAGGTGACCCCGTCCGAAGCGGTGAAGGGATAAAACCACGCGATGTCCTTGTCCGTGAAACTCGGGATCTTGCTGAAATAATACTGGCGGTGCTCCGGTCCCAGCTTCACCGGCGTGATCATCTTGGGATTGTCCTTGTCGTCGCCCTCGATGTGGAAGGTGACGAGATACATTTTGTACTGATTGCCCCCGGCCTCGCACCACAGGACCGTGGCGAGGAGGATGGCGAAAAAGACGAGAGCCGGGCGCATGGACCGAAGATAAGGGAAAAAGACCCCATCTGGCAAGTCATCCCCGCTTTCTTCCGGCCCTCGGGAGCGGAATCCCGTTTTTTCCTTGTCCCGGGAGGCAACATTCGCTAGATCAGGACCGGCCTTTCGTGTTAGGATTCCCCTCCCGGGAAAATCCCCGATTGACCCAAACCCTCCTTTTTTGACCCCATCGGAAGCCAAGAGATCATGTCCGAAGAAGCGAACACCACGGAATACAAAGACGACGTCCGCCAGACCCAGCTGGCCCCGAACCTGAACAAGCTCTTCCTCAAGGCGGAGAGCGCCATGGAAGTGCGCAACTGGAGCTACGCCGTCAGTCTCCTCCAGGCCGTTCTTTCCAAAGAGCCTGGATTCCTCGAGGGCCGCAAGCGTCTCCGCCTCGCCGCCGTGAAAGACAACGACGGCAAGCGCGGGCTGAAGATGGGCGGTGAGTCCCTCAAAGTGATGAAGCTCCAGACCCAGGTGAAAAAAGATCCCATCAAGGTGATCGAAGCCCTGGAGAAGGAAGTGCTCGCCACCGATCCCTACAACGCCCAGGGCAACGAACTCCTTTACGAAGCCGCCTCCGCCGCCGGGCTCTATTCCACCGCCGGATTCGCCTTGCAGACCGTGATCGACGGAGACCCCGAGAACATCAAATTCTACCACAAACTGGGCGACTTCTACATGTCGCGCGAGATCTTCGACAAAGCCGCCGAGATCTTCGGCAAGATTGTCGACAAGAATCGCAGCGACCTCGAGGCGACGAAAAAATACAAGGATGCCACCGCCCGTGGCTCCATCGCCTCGCAAAAATGGGACAGCAACGGCGATTGGCGCGATCTGCTCAAAAACAAGGACCAGGCCAAGGATCTCGAGAGCCAGGGCCGCGCCGCCATGACTCCCGAGATGCTCGCCGCCCAGGCGGAGGTGCTTCTGGCCGAGTACGCGGCCGATCAAAACAATCTCGACATCACCAAGAAGCTCGCCTCCGTTTACGAGCAGCTCGAGGATTTCCAGACCTCGCTCCAGTTCTACGAGTGGGCCTATCACCTCAGCAACAATGATCCCGCTCTCGAGAAGAAGGTCGCCGCGATCCGCGAGACGGTGAACAAGGCCTACCTCGACCAATTGCGCCAATTTGTGGAGGAGAATCCCGGCCATCCCGATATCGAGCAATACCGTCAACAGCTCGAGGAAGCCGAGAAGTCCCAGATGGAGACCCTCATCGCCGAGTCGAAGGAGCGGGTCGACCGCAACCCGACCGACAATGAACTCCGCTTCGAGCTCGGATCACGCCTTTTCAAGGCCGGTCAATACCGCGACGCCATCCAACACCTCCAGATGGCGAAACGCAGTCCGAACCTTCGCATCCGCGTCATGAACCAGCTCGGGCAATGCTACGAGCGCATGGGCATGACCGACCTCGCTGCCGGACAATTCAAGGAAGCCATCGGCGAGCTCACCGGGATGGACGATACGAAGAAGGAACTCCTCTACAACGTCGCCCTGCTCTACGAAAAGCTCGGCAACCACGCCGAGTATCTCGATTCCCTCAAGCAGATCTACGCGGTCGACTACGGTTACCGCGACGTCGCCGAGCGGGTTGAGAAATCCTACGGGGGCTGAGGTTGGGGGCGCGGTTCCTTCGGCAGGCCCTGCCCGCCGAAGGTCCGGGCTAGGAGGGGAGTTGAGGCCGGATTCCGGTGGTCGATCCCTACCCCGGTAGGCGGCATTCCCGTGCCGACGCGTCGGGGCCGGGGTGTGCCCGAGCCGGACAGGAAGTGCGGTTTCTGTCCGGATGGTTGCGTGATCCCTGTGGTATAGCGCCCTACCTGCTGCTCCGCCCTACGTCCCCATCACATCCTTCTGTAGATCGCGCAGCACCCGCAGATCGCCCCAGTCAGCTCCGCGCATGCGACGCGCTCCGCTTTTGCGCTTCTCGCCGAACCGCTTTCGCAAAGCTTGCTCGCGCTCGAAGATTCCGTTCACGAACTCCGCCGAGCCCAGCACGGCACCGTCGCAGAAGTAGCGTACCCGGTGACGCAAGGCCTGCCGCAGCGGCATCGCCCCGCCTTGTTCGACCACCTCCTCGACGACCTCCGTCTTCATCCCACGACGACCGCGTTGCCCCAAGTGCGGATCGCCCGCGACCTCCTCTCCATCCTGGTAAAGAAACATCCGGTAGCGTGGCAAGGTGCGCCGCCAGTCCTGACGGAAATCCGGGTCCTGATTGCTAGGAATTTCCTTTTTCATCCCCTCGGCTCCCTTCCCACCGAAGGCCCGGGGTCGGTGGAGGTTCGGTAGTTGTCCTTGAGGACCCATGCGTAGGACCTGAACTTCGCCAGATCGGCCGCCTCGGCGAGGGTTTCGGCGAAGACCTCGCGGTCGGCGTCGGAGTAGACGATGGGGTGCCTGCGGTTGCCGCGGGCCATGACGTGGTAAGCGGCGTCCTCGTATTCGATGCGCGGGGCTCGGGGCATGAGGCGGGGGTAGCGCCGGGAGAGAAGGTGAATCAAATTCTAAATTCTAGGACTGACCCCCACCATGTATATGTTTTTCTCCCAAAGATTGGCTTCGTCTGTCTCAGGGATTCGGCTCAGAGAGACCCATGAGTCGTTGCAAGCACGCTTCCTTGCGAAGGCTTGCAGTATCTCGATTTTTGTCCCAGCGAGACAGCCTTGAAAAACAACCCTCGGAACTGCTATTTATTAGGCCATGAAACCAGTGGTTACCCGAAACTACCTCAGACTTTCCGCCTTTGCATTCGGACTCTGCGCCCTGGCCAGTCTCTGGATCGCGGCGGCAGCCTCGTCTTCGGCTCTGCGGTCGGGCTGTGGTGCGGATTCCGGGTGTGGACAGGTGACTTCTTCCTCTTGGGCCTTCATTGGACCCGTTCCAGTTTCCTGGCTTGGCGTGGGTGTCTATGGATTGGAATGCCTCGCGCTGCTCGCCGCTTTGGCTCAGCCAGCCTGGCACGCCCCGATCAAACGCCTCCTTGCGTTCTTGATCGGGACCAACCTCGCTGCCGCGATTTACTTCACCGCCGCCCAAGTCTGGGGGGTAGGGTCCTGGTGCCCCTGGTGCTGCACCATTCACGCGCTGGCCTTACTCGGGTCCGCCTTCGCCTATAGCGCCTTTTTTACCGATCGAAGTCGGGGAACTCGCTCTCCCGGACCTTCTTTGCCCCGACCGGGACGCATTCTCGTTGGGACCGTCGGCCAGCTCATCCTTTTGATCGGCCTATCGAATACCCTCGCCCAGTCGCCCGCCGCTCCGGTCACCCAGCCTGTGCCCGCGCCGGAGATGGCCGCCGATGAGCCGACGCTGGTCTCACTGCACGGAGGGAAGTTCCGGTTCGATCTCCGCGAGGTGCCGCTCCTCGGCGGCCCGGAGGCCGGGCATCTGATCTTTGCAATCACCGATCCGACCTGTGGTCACTGCCGCCAGACCATGCAGTTTCTCGATAAGGCCCTCGAGGCACTGCCGGAGAAAACGCTCGCCGTGGTGTGCCTGCCGGGTACCCGGGAGCCCAACGTCGGCACCGCGCTGCAAACCCTGCTGCTGACACTGTGGCGGGAAAAGCCAGCGGAGTGGACCCGCGTCGTTCAGGAGATCGATACCGGCTCCATCGCACCTGACCTGGAAACCCTGCGCGGGACTGCCGCGGCGGCGTTGGGCGGCGAGGAAGCTCTCACCACTGCCCTCGCCCGTCATCAGGCCTGGTCGTCGGAATTGATCGGTGAGACCCAATCGTTGATGGTCGAAAACGCCCGGCTCGCCGGCCGCGAGCCTACCTTACCCCAACTGCAATCCGGCGGACATCTCCTCTTTGGCGCGCCCACCAGCACCGTGGATCTCGACCACCTAACCGCCGGAGCGATTTCCTGGCCTGAGACCTTGATGGAAGTGGCCTCCACAGCAGCAAGCACAATCCCTCCGAATCCCTGCGCCAACCGCCGCTTCTGTCAGCGTGTGGTCATCATCCTCACAGGGGATGGAAAAGATAAACTGGTGCCCGGTCCACTGAAGCTTGACCGCTTCGGCCACTCCGCATTGGACGATGCCAAGATCCTGTCAAAATCGGGTCCGAACGAGAATCCGCCTCTCGTTTACGTCTTCTCCGGCTATCAGGAATTAACCCAGGCCGTGCGTGGTCTGAAGTCGGAGCGGATCAAGTTAGACGATTCCACCCACGATGAATGGGGGCGGTTTCTCCGCGAATTGCCCGGGGATTTGGAGCCTCTGTTGAAGAACACGCGCTGCGCCCAAATGCTCGAGGCGCGGTTGGCCGCATCTGCTTCACCGGAGAAGAAGCTGGATGCCTTGTCCGAGTTTCTCAGCGTTGAGGTCAGTGTTTATGGGCATTCGGTCTCTCTCACAAGGAGTTATATGGACCCGCCGCAAAACCACGGCCTAGGCTTTGCTCCACCGAACACCGAAACCGCCGGTGGAATCGACGGCGATGCCTTTGATCGACGCGACTTCGAACCATTGAAGAAGCTGTTGCCACAGGCGGTTTTCCGAGGAATCACCCAGGCGTGCAATGGCACCGAGGTGATTAAGTTTCTGGAGCCGAGCACGGAGGCTGAATGTGCCTGTTTTGTGTCTGGAAGTGGCGCCACAACGATTGCCGTAAGTTGGAGAAACAAGTCGCCCGTTGGCTTGTACTTGGAGAAGGCAACTCCTAGTGGCTCTATCGGTCGTCCCAACTTGAGGGGTTTCTACCGGATTGTCGATGCACTTTACGATCCTTATGTAGCCCAAATATCCGCTGATGAACCCAGTGCTTTCAGTCCGACGGGGATTGGGTCGAATAATTTATCGAACCGGGAATACGGCGACCTCGATTACGTGGACTCTGCATACGCTTTGCACGACACAATTAATTATATGAGTTTACCCGTGAACCCTCTTTCCGGGTTGGTCAAAAGCAGTGCTGATTTGACTGCTGAAAATGCTCTTGGTTTGGTCATGAAGTCGGCAGATCCTGACTCAGAATTCGCTAATACACTTTTAGGTGTAGGTTCTGTGACGCAAATTCAGGAATACCTTGGTGAGATTCAAGACTCTCGTGATTCTGCCTTGTTGGCCGAGTCTTTGGAAAGGGCTTCAGATAAATCCGAAAGATTTATTTCACCTGTGAGCTACGTCGAGGCTACTAAAGGCAAGGAATATACCGAGTATGGATCTTGGCGACTTACTCGGCTCTTTTCACCCGATATGAATCTATCAATTTTGACTGCGGCTGAAAAGGCTTTTGTTGAATCAGTTAAAGAGGCAGAAGCCCATTTTGCTACCAGTAAAGATGGACCCATTGTGAGTATTAATACCAAAAAGTTTTTTGAACTTTTTGATCCAAATTCAGAAAACTATTTTGGACAAATCAAAAGCTTTGGCCCAAAGACTGATGCCAAATTGAGAGTGTATTGGTCGCGGATGGATTCAATGAGGCAAACTCTGCATGCTTTTTTCACACATGAGTACCGATCTGGGAAAATCGAAGCGGAGAACTATAATGAATTGATTAAATCCCTTCAGGAATCTATGGAAGATCTAAATGGCGCTATTCAAGGCTACGTTGCCGTTCGCGCCCCCGAACTCAAGAAAGACGCGTTCATCGTCAACGAGGTCAAAGTCATGATGGCACTTCATCTGCTTGAAAAGCGTGTGCGCCAAGCCGCGAAGGGCGAACGTGAGTTGAATCCTGGAGAACTTGAAGCCTACACCCGCCTCGCGGCACATGTTGAATGTCTCGAGGCCTACGGCTATGGCCCGGATACCTTCAAACCGGACGGCGGTACCCTCTACAACCCGACCGTCGCGCCTCTTTCGCCATGAGGTGCCATGCCATTAAATCGAGGCGACAGCTCACTCATCTCCCGCCACACTCGCCCCGTTCACCATGCTGGAATAACTCGCGGATTCTACTTGATACCTGCCAATAGGCCCAGCCTTGCGATTCCCGGTAGCGTTGCCAGAAAACGCGCAGGGCGTCCGGCAAATTATGAGCCATGGCGGTTCATCCATTCGTGGCCCGCGGGTGTGTCGCGAAACAGCACGGCGGGGATGTTGCGGATGCGGGTCTTGCCGCCCTCGCGCTTCTCGGCCTTGGTGACGACGATCAATCACTGCTAGGAATTCCCTTTTTCCACCCCCTCGGCCCCCTTCCCGCCGAAGGCCCGGGGGCGGTGGGGGGGGCGGGGGGAGGTAGGGGGCGCGCAGGGCCATCGAGGGCAAGAATCGCCCGAATCAGGCCCTCAGGTCAACGATTTTCCGGCGGGTTTCGTAGGTTCGCGGTAAGCGTCAAGAAATTGGCCCCGTGGTCACGGTCGTCCGAATCCTGTAGATTCGCCGGATGCCCAGGAAGTCATCCCGACGATTGAAGGCGAGCCGCGAGAAGCGTGCCGAGTGTGAGAGTGTCGAGTTTGCCGAGGTGGAGTTCGCTGCCCCGGTCATTCCGCGGCTGGTGATCCGGTTCAGTGATGGTCTTTCGATCCTCGTTGAAAACGAGCGGTCGGTGCCGCTCGCCGCGGCCTTCCTCGCCGAGTTTCGTCGCCTCCGGAAAGGAGGTGTCCGATGATCTCGCTGGCCAACGCCGCCCTCAAGATCTACGTGGCGCTCGAGCCCTGCGACATGCGCAAGGGCTTCAACGGGCTTTACGCCTCAGCCAGCCAGCATCTCCGCGAAGGCCGTCTCGGGATCGACCAGCTCTTCGGGGATGTCCCAGAGATCGTTAAAACAGGGTAGCGGTCGGCATTGATAGGTTGGTTCAGTTAGGATGGGTTGTGCAAGCTGTTTCTCCGCGCACCTCCCCGGATGGAGCGGAGGTCTGCGAGCGTAGCGAGTTGACCGGAGCGGAATCCGGGGAGGTGCGCGGGCCCCGCAGGGCCTCCCGCAGTTTCGGCAGGTCTTCATGATGACGAACCTTCCGAAATCCACTCTCCGCCC
>JAEUHI010000085.1 GCA_016795385.1 Verrucomicrobiales bacterium
TCCCTTGCTGCTGTCCTCGCTCCACGCCGGGACGATTCCCGGCATCGAATTCGCCAAGGTGGACGGCCTTTCCCTGAAACTCGATCTCCATCGTCCCGATGCGGAAAAGCCGCCGCTCGTCGTCTACGTGCATGGCGGCGCATGGCGGGCGGGTTCGCGCGACGACGTGCCGGTGCTCGGCTTGCTCGACCACGGCTTCGCCATCGCCAGCGTGGACTACCGCCTGAGCACCCAGGCGCGCTTTCCCGCCCAGATCCACGACATCAAGGCGGCGATCCGTTTTCTCCGCGCCAAAGCGGAGGAATTGATAATCGACACAACCCGCATCGCCATCATCGGTTCCTCGGCGGGCGGTCATCTCGCCGCCCTCACCGGGGTCACGAACGACCACGCGGAACTCGAGGGCCATGTCGGCGATCACCTCGACCAGAGCAGCCGCATCGATGCCATCGTCAGCTTTTACGGAGCCTCGAACCTGCAAAGCATCCTCGGCCAAAGCACCGAATTCGGTCTCGGCGTGCGCATTCCTGCCTTGAAGCTGTTGCTCGGCGATGTGCCTGACAAACAACCCATCCTCTCAAAGCTCGCCAGTCCCGTCGCCCATCTCGACGCCGAGGACCCGCCCCTGCTGCTGATCCACGGCGACGCCGACCCGCAAATGCCGCCCGTGCAATCGGAGGAATTCCGCGAGGCCTGCGAGAAGGCGGGTGTACCCGTCGAACTCGTCACTCTCCCCGGCGCCAAGCACGGCGGTGCCGAATTTTACGATAAAGCGCGTCTCCAAGCAGTCGCGGACTTCCTGCAAAGAAAGTAGCTTGGGCTTCAGCCCAATTCACCTTGCCGGGCTTGGGCTAAAGCCCAAACGACTTTCCCACCATCATGATCGCCATCCTCGCCGACGACCTTTCCGGCGCCGCCGAATTGGCCGGCATCGCGGCGTCGCGCGGATTCACCGCGGAGGTGCAGACGGTCTTCGATCCCACCTCGACCGCCGACGTCATCGCCGTCGATACCGACACGCGCTTGAAAAACGAAGCCGAAGCCGCGCGGATCGTCGGCGAGGTGACCCGGCACATCCTCACAGCAAATCCCGCGTGGCTTTATAAGAAAACCGACTCCGTCCTGCGCGGCCACGTCCGCGCCGAGATCGAAGCCATCCTCGACGCCGCCGGTCTCGACGATTGCGTTTTCATTCCCGCCAATCCTTCGAAGGATCGTCTCATCCAAAACGGTCGCTACGAAATCGGCGGCGTGCCGCTCGACGAAACCGTCTTCGCCCGCGATCCGGATTACCCGAGGACTTCGTCCCTCGTCCGCGACTTGCTGGGCTCCTGCGACCGCATCCGCACGCCCGACGCGGTCGATCTCAACGATCTGATGATCGACCTGCCGCCAACCACCCTCACCGCCGGGGCCGCGGACTTCTTCTCGGCACAGCTCGCTCGGAAAGAAAGTAGTTTGGGCTTTAGCCCAAGCCCTCCTTCCGCCCTTGGGCTAAAGCCCAAGCCACTTTCCACCCTCCTCCTCAGCGGAAGCCTCGCCGCCTGGGACCTCGACCGGGCCTCGCAAATGGAGCAGCGCGGTTTCCTCGTGAAAACCATCTCCGATGACCTATCGCCGTCGCTCTGGCAAACCACCTCGAAACTGATGCTCGCCATCGCCCGTCCGGAAACCGGCGACCCGGCCACCCTGACCAAAACGCTCATCGACAAAGCCCTTCCCCTGCTTTCCGGCCGCAACGATCTCCGCATCGGTCTCGAAGGCGGAGCCACCGCCATCGCCCTCATCCGGCGCCTCGGCTGGACCCGTTTTGAAGTGATCCCCGAAGGCCACACCGGCGTCGGCACCTTGCGCCCGCCCGGGGGTCCTGTAATCTGTGTCAAACCCGGCAGCTACCCTTGGCCCGAGACGAGCCTTTGAAATTCCGCGACCATGCCCACCGAAAAACCCCTCATTGCCGTCACCATGGGAGACCCCGCCGGAGTCGGACCCGAGGTCTGCCTGCAACTCCTCGCCAATCCGGAGGTCCGCGGGTTTGCCAATCCCGTCATCTACGGTGACCTCACGATCCTGCGGCGCTGCGCGGAGAAGACAGGCCTGCCCTCGCCCGAACCCTCTTCGGTCCGCAACTTGACCCTCTTGGATGACACCGGCTTCGAGCCCGGCGTGGTCAGCGCGAAGACCGGCGCGGCGGGCTACGGCTACGTGCTCGCCAGCATCGAGGCCGCCATGGCCGGAGAAGTTGCCGCCGTCGCGACCGCTCCGCTTAACAAGGAAGCCCTCCGGGCCGCGAACGTCCCCTACCCCGGCCACACCGAAATCTTCGCCGACAAGACCGGTGCCACCCGCGCCTGCATGTTTCAATACAGCGATGAGGTGCGGGCGAGCTTTGTCACGGTGCATTGCGGCTATCACGAGGTGCCCGCCCTGATGACGATCGAACGCATCCTCGATGTGATCGAACTCACCGCCGAGGCGATGCGCCGCATCCGTGGGGAAGAGCCCGTGATTGGTGTGTTAGGGCTCAATCCCCACGCCGGCGAACACGGGCTCTTCGGCAATCGCGAGGAGGAAACCCTCATCGAACCCGCGATGGAACTCGCCCGCCAACGCGGCATCATCGTGGAGGGTCCCATCCCTCCCGACACCGCCTTTCTCCCCGAACGCCGCCGCCGCACCGGAGCCTTCGTCTGCATGTATCACGACCAAGGCCACATCCCACTGAAAGCCCTCGCCTTCGACACAGCGGTGAACACGACCCTGGGCCTGCCCATCATCCGCACCAGCGTCGACCATGGCACCGCCTGCGACATCGCCTGGCAGGGCAAAGCCAAGGGCAGCAGTCTCGTTGAGGCCGTGCGCCTTGCGGCTCAACTTGCCAAGTAAACACTCCGCGCTTTGATTCCCATGATGAGCCGAATCCTCCTTTTCCTCACCTTTGCCTCCTTCCTCATGCCCGCCTCCGCCGAGACCCCGTCCGAACGCGTCGCCGCGGTCAAGAAAATGCCGGGCCTCGTCGCGTTTTGGGACTTTGTCAGGCGGGAGGAGGGCGGCGAAAAACGTTTCCTCGCCCACGTTCCCGAAGGCGCCGCCAACGATTACGCCCTCGACGCCGCGAATTACATCAAGGACTACTGGGGCGCCGGACCCGCAGCCACCTACGCCGACTTTCCCCTGATGGGACGAGGTCCCTTCGGCGAAGCGATCCGCATCCGGGCCGAGGAAAATCCCGACTTCCGTCCCTTCCTCTACGTGCCGCGCTCGCGCCTCCACGACACGCCACTTGACATCAAGGGCGCAGGCAAATCGGTGACCGTCGTCGTTTGGGCGATCCGCGAGAGCGGCAACCACGCCCTCGCCGGCATCTGGCACGAGGGCACGGACTTGAAGCAGAAGGAGACAAGCTCCATCCAGAAGGTCGAGCGCGGGCAACGGCAATACGCCCTCTTCGCCGGGCTCAACAAGGAAGGCTCGGCCTGCGGTCACGTTTCGGAGAATGGCGCGAGTTCGTTTCTGAACCGCTACGCCCTGCACAAATCCAACTCGGTCGGCACCTCGCCGAAGGTGCCGTGGGACGCTCCCGCCGACGTGCTCGACGCCTCGTGGCAATGTTTCGCGATGACCTTCAATCACGAGACCGACCAACTCACCGGCTGGCTCAACGGCGAGGCGGGCGAGCGCTGGCTCGAGAATCCGAAGGACGACCGGCTTATCTCCTCCGCCTACAACGCGTGGAAGCAGGGCCATCTCCATCGCGAACCCGGCGTGCAGGAAGGCGAGGATCCGGCCTTTCCGAAAGATCAATTCTACAACCCGCCCGAGGAGGAACCCCTCGCCGTCGAGACGATTTCGGAGAGCGATGAGGAACTCGTCGAGATCCGCGAGTATCCCTACACGAAAGTGAAGGTGGTCACGCGCGGCGACCAGCAAACCCGCGACCTCGTCGCCCTGAAACTGAATCCCTGGTGGTATCCCCACGATCTCTACACCCCCGCCGACGACGGCAGCGGCGGCCCTTTCACGATCGGACGCGTCATCCACAGTTCCCGCAGCGTCGGCTTCACCGGCTGGATCGGTGGAGTTGCCGTGTTTGATCGGGCGCTGACGGCGGAGGAGCTGAAGGCGATGACGGAGGTGGGGAGGAAGCCGGTGAGCCTGACAAAACTGCCGTGAGGTGTCACCTTTCGCGTCGCCGCGCTTCCTGACATCGGCGCGTTTCCGCGATCAATTCTTCCACCTCTCGCGTGACCTCGCGACAGAAGGCGGTGAAAGCCTCGTATTCCGCCGAGTCGCCCACGAGCGGTTCACCCGGTTTTGGACGGCCCGACGCAATCTGCCAGCGGGCGAGAAGTTCGATGTATTCGGCGCGTCGTTCGAGTGGGATCAACACGGGCGGGAGTCCGGCCCGGAGCGCGGGGAGATTGGCGACGAGTCGGGCCATGCGACCGTTGCCGTCGGCGAAGGGGTGGATGCGCACGAAGCCCGCGTGGAGCCAGGCAAAAGCGGCGACGCCGTCGAAGTTGCCGGGATCGGCGGTGAGGAATTCATTGAGCCGCTCCAGCCAATCGCCCATCAGCGCGGGAACGTCGCGGGGCAGCGCGTAGGTATCATTCGTGCCTACCTTTCCATCGAGGACGATGGCGGCGGAGTTCGGCTCGACCTTCCACGCGCCGATCGGCTGGTAGATATCGACCACCACCTCCGTCTGCACCGCCCGATGCAGGTTGAAGAGATCGTCCGCGACCACGGGACGCCCGCCTTGGCAAAGCGCGTAAATCAGATCGATGGCGCGGCTGTGACCAACAACCTCGAGATGGTGCGAGAGGGGTTTTCCCGAAATGGTCAACCCTTGGGAAAGGACGGCATGAGTCTCGCCCAGCGTGAGCGTGTTCCCCTCGAGTCCGGTGGAGCCGTGCGTCCAGAGAACGCGGAGCTTCTCGAGGAAAGTCTCCTTCAGATCCGGATCGAATTCATTGAGGAAGGCGAGAAACATGGGGGCTCGCGCAAGCGCACGCGTGCGGAAACTTCGGTCGGACCGTCGTCGGAAGCAAGAGCCGTAAAAGGACCGTTTTCCGATCAAAAGTAGTCCGGGGCTTCAGCCCGCGGGAACGTCGCACCAGGCTGAAGCCCCGGACTACTTTTCAGCCACGAAAACGGTCAACATCGCCTCGTCGATCTCTCTCAATCGGTGAAGTTCGATGCGCAAATGAGCTCGGAGCGATCTTTCCAATGTAACGCCCGTATCTGAATTAATATAAAAACCATAAAAATGATTGACCTTGCCGTTAAGGTTTGTATCTTCTGTGACATTGATTCATTCACCTCGCTCACGATGCACACGGACTCACCTTTGGATCTCGATCGGAAGAAGCTTGAGAAGGTTCAATCTAGTTATTCGGCACTCCAAATCGTGACCATCATCTCGGTCTCCTTGAGCATCGTCGTGATCGCAGCGCTTACCTATTTCCTTGTTTTTTCGAAAGAAGGAATTGGATTCCTCCTTTTTGTTTTGGCGTGGAATTTGCCTACTGCAATCATGGTGCTCACCCGGCCAGCCCTTGGCTACTACGCATCCTTGATTTATTGCATCCCGGCGATTCCCAGCATCTTGGGATTGATTATTTTTGTTATGTTGTTCCGGACCAAACCATTCTTTGGTAAGAATCGTGTCACAATCAGAGAGGTGAAATCGGCTCTGGAAAGGGCTGCATCCCCGCTTCACTGCGCGCAGGCCGTCGGCTTCTAAATTTCCATTTTATCCCTTCGGCCCTCTTCTCTCCGAAGGTCGTGGGGAGTCGGAAAGTGGGCGGCGTTTACCCTCCATCAAAATTTCGCCATAGGAGGCGGCGAACTCCTCCGCGTGGTCTTGACAGACGCTTATCTCGCCGCGTTCGCGTTCCCGCAGGCGGGGTGCTGGCAATACTGGACCACGATTTCCCTTGGACGGCCGCGTCATCCGGTCCACGTTTCCGCGTCTCCCGATGCGCCCGCGTTTCACCCTCCTTCTCTGCCTCATCCCCTTCCTCGCGTCAGCCGAGACGCGTCACGAAACCGACCTCTGCGTCTACGGCGGCACCAGTGCGGGAGTGGTCGCGGCGGTGCAGGCGGCGAAGAAGGGGAAACGGGTGATTCTCGCCGAGCCCGGCCAACACCTCGGCGGGATGAGCATCGAGGGCCTCGGGGGCACGGACATCGACAATCACAAGGAGTTCCGCAACAGCCCCGCCGTGGGAGGACTCGCTCTCGAATTCTATCAGCGGGTCGCGGATCGTTATGGACGCCTCGAAGCCTTCGAGGCGATGCAGCGCGAAGGACGCAAAGAGCCCGGACTCTGGCGTTTCGAACCACACGTGGCCGAGGCCGTCTTCGAGGCATGGGTGAAGGAGGCCGGAGTCACCGTACTGCGTGAACATCGTCTCCGAGAAAAGGATGGCGTCACCAAGGAAGGCCGTATGATCACCGGAGTGAACTTCGAAAACGGCGTTTCCGTGACCGCGAAGGTCTTCCTCGACGCCACCTACGAGGGCGATCTCCTCGCCTTCGCGGGATGCTCCTTTGCCGTCGGACGCGAGGGCAACGCGGCCTATGGCGAAACCAAGAACGGCATCCGCACCGACACGACCCATGGCCAGTTTGAGAAGGCGGTCGATCCCTACGTCATTCCCGGCGATCCGAAGAGCGGTACGATCGTCGGAGTCGAAAACGCCGCGCCCGGCGAACATGGCGCGCCCAGCGACGGGATCCAGGGCTACGCCTTCCGTCTTTGCCTGACGAAAAATCCCGCGAACCGGATTCCCATGGGCAAACCCGCCGGTTACGACCCCGCGCACTACGAACTTCAACGCCGTTTCCTCGCGGCCGGAGGAGTGATCACTCCGCCAAGCGCCTCCCTGCCGAACGGCAAAACCGATCCCGGTTCGTGGCACCATCTTGCGGGAAACTTCACTGGTTGGAACCACCGCTACCCGGTCGCGTCCTACGCCGAACGCGAGGAGATGTTACGCAGGAGCCGGGACTACATCCAGGGCGTCTATTGGTTCATGGCCAAGGATCCCGACGTGCCGGAAGCGCAGCGCACGGCTTGGAAGGATTGGGGACTTTGTCAGGATGAGTTCACCGACAACGGCGGCTGGCCGCGGGTCTTTTATGTGCGGAATGGCAGGCGGCTGGTCGGCGACTTCGTCCTCACGGAAGCCCACGTGCGCAAGGCCGATCCCGAGCCGGTCGAGGATTCCGTCGGGATGATCTGGTGGCCGCCGGACCTGCACCACGCCCGCCGCATCGTGAAGGATGGCCGCGTCTGGAACGAAGGGGCCGTTTTCCAGGAAGCGAAGGAACCCGACTGGATTCCCTGCGGCATCCCCTATCGCTGCCTCCTCCCGAAACGGTCCGAGGTGACGAATCTCCTTTCCCCCACCTGCCCGTCGTCGAGTTATGTCGCCTACGGGGCCTACCGCATCGAGTTCACCTTCATGGTCGCCGCCCAATCCGCGGCCACGGCGGCGGTGATGGCGATCGACAGCGGACTGCCGCTCGGAGAGATTTCCTATGCGGCCCTGAGAGATCGTTTGCTGGCCGACGGCCAGGTGCTTTCTGTTCCCGAATAACCCCTTTTCCATGCGTACTCTGTTCCTCTCCCTGCTTGTCACTTCCTCGCTCGGCGCCGCCGAGATCGAACTCTCTCCTTCCGGCCCTATCAAAACACCCCAGGGCGCGCTCGAAGCAGCGCGGGCGGCGGAGAAGCCGGTTCGCATTCTCGTCGCCGACGGGACCTATGCGATGACCGAACCGCTCGTCTTCGGTCCCGAAGACTCCGGCGTCACTTGGGAAGCCGCTCCGGGGGCGAAACCCGTTTTCACCGGCGGCCGTGAAATCACCGGCTGGAGCGAGGTCGAAAAGGGACTCTGGAAAGCCCCGCTCCCCGACAAAAGTTGGAACTTCGAACAGCTTTGGGTCAACGGCCGCCGCGCCGTCCGTGCAAGGACCCCGAACAAGGGCTACCACCATCTCGACGGCTCGGTCGGCGCGGGAGTCTTTCCCGATTTGAAGGAAAACTTCAACTTCCACGCCTTCACCCTGCACGAGGCCGAATATGACATCCTCAAGGCCATCCCGGCGGCCGAGCGCGACGGAGTCCTCCTCACCGTCACGCATGCCTGGGCCGTCGGCCAGTGCCGGATCGAGGCGCTCAACGATGATTTCCTCGCCGTGAAGATCAAGGGACGGGCAACGTATCCTTTCATCGAGTTCGAGCCCGACCAACGCTTCTGGGCGGAAAACTTCCGCGCCGCCCTCGACGCCCCGGGCGAATGGTTTCTCGACCGTGCCAAAGGCGAAGTGCTCTATCGTCCTCAAGAGGGTGAAGTGCTCGACCAAACCCTCTTCACCGCGCCGGTCGCCGAGCGTTTCGTGGTCGCAAAAGGCTTGAAAGATCTCGCCTTCCGAGGAATCGCCTTCCGTCATGCCCAGTATCTTTACCCCATCGAGGGCCTCCACGACCGCCAAGCCGCGACCGGGCTCGGCGCGGCGCTGGAGTTCGAGGATTGCTCCGGCATCCGCATCGAAAACTGCGAGGTCGGCCACGTCGGCGAATACGGCGTCTATTTCAAGAACGGCTGCTCCGATTCGACCCTGACCAAAACCCATCTCCACGACCTCGGCGGCGGCGGGGTGCGGGTCGGTGAAACGGCACGGCCCGAAGAATCCCGCGTCTGCCGGAACATCGTCATCGACAACTGCATCCTCCAGCACGGCGGCCGGCTCCACCCGAGCGCCTGCGGGGTGGTCCTGACACACACCCAAAACTGCGCGGTGACCCACTGCGACATCGGCGACTTCTACTACACCGGCGTCAGCGCGGGGTGGAACTGGGGCTACGGCGACACCGCGTCGCGCGAGACGCGGGTCGAGAACAACCACATCCACCACCTCGGCTGGGCCTACTTGAGTGACATGGGCGGCTTCTACGGGCTCGGCGTCTCGCCCGGCACGATCGTGCGCGGCAATCACGTCCACCACATCGCGAGCCACCGCTACGGCGGCTGGGGTCTCTACACCGACGAGGGCAGCACCGACGTCACCTTCGAGAACAATCTCGTCCACGACACGTGGAACTCCGGTTTCCACCAACACTACGGCTTCTTTAACACGGTCCGGAACAACATTTTCGCCTTCGGCCACACCGCCCAGATCCAGCGCAGTCGCAACGAGGCGCACCTCAGCTTCCGCTACGAGGGCAATATCGTCGTCTGGGATCCCGCCTCGCCCCTCCTCGACGGCGGCGAGTGGAATTGGAAATTCTTCGATAAACCCGAGCGCGGTGATCCGAAGGACAGCCTCGTCTTCCGCCGCAACCTTTACTGGCGCACCGATGGGAAGATCCCCGAAACCCTGACAAAGACCCATTTCACCTGGGACGAGTGGCGCAAGATGGGACGTGATGCCGGATCACAGTTTGCCGATCCGATGTTCGAGGATCTGGCCAAACGTGACTTCCGTCTCAAGCCCGGGAGCCCGACGGAGAAGATCGGTTTCAAACCGTGGGACTTCACCCTCGCCGGCGTGCGCCACGACGATGCCGCCTGGCGCGAGTTCGCGGCAAAAGGGCACGAGTATCCGACCTGGGCGGCCGACGCCAAACCCTGGCCTGCTCCCGACTACCGCATCGACCTCCAGACCTTCGAACGCGTCCCGGTGGGCGCGGTCGGCGTGCGCAACGGACGTCACGATCGTCCCCGCGAACAAAAGCCGGTCGGCGAGGGATTTGCCGTCAGCGAGGAAGCCGCCTCGCCCTTTCCCCTTCCCGGAGGCGGGGTCTCGAAGCGCAGTCTCAAGGCGCAGGACAAACCGGGCCTCGTTCACAGCTACGATCCCGTCTTCGACATCCTGCCGCGCTGGACGGGAGGCACCTTCCGTGTCGGGTTCGACCTCATGACCCGCGAAGGCGCCGACGGATTTTTCGAAATGCGGGTGAAGAACGGGGAATTCGCCGCGGGTCCCTACCTCCGCTGGCAGGGTGGCAAACTCGTGGCCAACAACACCGCGAGCGTCCCGCTCGGCGACCTGCCGCCCGGCCAATGGTTGCGCATCGGGATCGAAGCGAAGACCGGTGCCGGGAAATACTCCGTGACCCTGACAAAACCCGACGGAACGAAGCAGGAATTCAAGGACCTCCCCTGCAAACCGACCTGGAACGAGGCGAGCTACCTGCTCTTCAGCTGCCTGAGCACGAAAGACACCGCCTACTTCATCGACAATCTCAGCCTCATCCCGGTCGAGATGGAACCCGTCGCGCCATGAAACGCCGCACCCTGCTCCGATCCTCCCTCGCACTCGGTGCGGGATTCGTGCCCCGTCTTTCCATCGGCGCCGAACTCTCCCATCCCGACACCACCACCGCCGCGGCGCAAGCCCACACGGAGCTCTGGCGACGCTTCGTCGATGAATACGGCATCCTCGTCGACTTCTGTGATCTCGAGGGAAAGGTGAACCTGCCCACGCCCGAGGAATGCCGCGCCGGGAAACCAAATGCCCTTGGCTGGTTCCAGCCGATCGAGAACGGGGCGATGTTCAACGGTCTCTATCTCGATGCCGCGGTGAACCGGTGGCGCGCCACGAAGTCCGAGGAAGACGCGGGAAAGGTCCGCCGTCTCGTCGAGGGATTGCTTCTCCTCAATTCGATCAGCGAGGTGAAAGGATTCGTCGGTCGCGGGGTCAGCACCGATGGACGCTCCCATTATCCGATGGGATCCGACGACCAGACCGGTCCGTGGTATATCGGTCTCTGGCGTTTCTACGATTCCGGCCTCGCGACCGAAGCGGAGAAGGACCGTATCCGCAAGCACCTCATCGCCACGACCGAGGCGATCATCTCCCTCGGTTGGAACATGCCGGCCGAAGCGCCCTTCGGGAAACGCGGCACGTTCGAGGGATTCCACTTCGAGAAAGCCGTCCGGAAACTCTTCGTGATGAAGCTGATGGCCCGCGTCACCGGCGATGTCTCATGGGAGAAACGCTATCGAGAGGAGCTCGAGGTCGCCGGAGGCGAACCCGCCCTGACAAAACGACAATACGCGGCGGGCGGGATGAAATACTTCTACGCCCCGACCCATGCCTGGACCTCATGCGTCGCCGTCGGAGCCCTGCGCTGCCTCTGGGAGATGGAGGAAGATGCCGCCCTCAAGGCCGACTACGCCGCCGGACTCCGGGCCAGCGCCGCTCTCGCCGCCGAGGCGCTGCCCCTCGCGGAGAAATTCGATCCCGCGAATCCCGCCACCTTCAGCCAGGACTGGCGCTCCGCGATGATGCCGCTCTGGAAGCCTCAGGCGACCGAGCAGGAGGCCGTCGATCTCGCCATCGCCCAGGTGAAAGCGTTTGGGAAAATCTCTCCGCGACGCAACAGCGAAGCAAGCTTCATCCGCGAACCTTCCGCGGCGGCTTGGATCGTGTCACTTTGTCCTGACAAGGACGTGGTTGAAACCCATCTGCCCGCGATTGAGCGACTCATCCGGCGGTATGACTATGCCGACCTCTACTACTCGACTTTCTTTTGGGTGGAGTCGGTGTGGTGGCGGGTCAGGGAAATCGACGTCTGAAAAGAGCCCCTCAATCTACCGGAGCAATCACAAATCCTTGCGCATCAAAGTAGCTGACGCGCGCGGGCATGGTCGTTTCAATCGTGTTGGCCGCTTCCGGCGTGATCCGCTCGGAACGGTAACGTAGTGCCATCCAAAGCAGGAACGACTCGGCGATGTCCTCGCGGGTCGGATTGTCACGGGCGTAGGTGGAAATGAATTCCGGATCGCTCTGCTGTGCCGCGAGCCAGCCGGTCGAAGCGCCGTGGCGGGCGTCAAGGGAGGTGTGGCAGGCCTCGTGGACAAGCGTTTCCTCGAGGATGCCGTCGCGCTCGTAGGCGACAGTCTGTCCGGTGTGGATGAGGATGTTGTTATTACCACCGCCAAATGGCTGGACGCCCTTGTGAATCGAAACGGTCCTCACGTCGCTACGAAGCGTCTTCGGCAGCCGGCCGATTTCACGGGCGTACTTCACCGCGATCTTGCGGGCCTGACGTTCCTTGCCAAACTCCGGATTTACCTGCACCTCGACCGGACCCGAGTCTCGAAAAGTCACCTTGAAGAGATGTGGTTTGAGCCTGACAAAGGCATTTTTGCGCCGGTCGAACATGGTGCGCTTTTTTTGCCCGTTGTACTTCGTCTTGAGGTAGGTGGAGGGATCCGCCGAAGTAATGATGTCGGGATCCACGAAGATTGTCCCGCTGAAAGGAGGTTCGGCGTGGGCGGTGACGGTGAAGGCGGCGAGCAGGGCGAGGAGACGGCGGATCTTCATGACGCGGCGAAGCTCGCCCCGAATCGGAGGCCGTCAAACGCAGGGTAACGGACCAGCCGGAGCGCCGACGAGCAAACCGATCGTTCCAGGAACGACGATGGGAGGTCGACGTCGTTTTTCCCTTTTCCCGGCCCGGACTTTCTGAAAGCATTGCGTCATGAAACATCAGCTATCGGTTCACCCTTGTTTGCTCGTTCTCATCCTCATCGGAACGGCCGGCGGAATCGCTTCCGGCCAGACCGAGAATCCCCTGCAGCCTTCCGTGAAAGCGATCACCGCGCCGGCACCGGTCCAGGGAGTCAATGCCAACCTCGTCCCGCTCATCTGGAAGGCCGACGTGAATGGCACGATCGTTTCCATTCCGCTGCGGAACATCGAATTCTTCGGGGTCCAGGCCTACATCGTCGACGGAGCGACCCGTGTCCGCGAACTGACCATTTCGACGCACGCCCAGAGCATGATCCGCATTTACCACATCCGTCCGCTCGACCTGACGGAGACGGCGAACGCGCAGGTCGAGCGTCTGCGCAAGTTCGCCGAGGGCCGGATCGACGAGGACACGAACCAACCCGTCAAGGTGTTCCCGATGACCACTCATGCCCACATGGTGGAATACCGGGTCACGAAGGAGGATCATGTCGACGCGCTCCACGACCATCTCGAGAAGGTCATGATCGAATACCATGCCCGCGAACTGATCGAGGATCTCCGGCCGGATATCGTGCGCACGATCAAGATCGGGGAGTGAGTCAGATACGGCACGGGATCACCATCACGAAAATTTCACGCAAGAAACGGTGACAGTTTCGAAACGTCACTTGACCGAATCCGGGGGTAGTGGCGAACATTCCCCACACGAAAACCCGACAGATATGCAAATCAACTTCGACAAGGCCCGCAAGCTCATCAACGAACTGGAAGAAAAGCTCAACGACACCTCCGCCCACACCGCGGCGGCGCGGAAGGCGCTGGACGAGTGGATCCAGAGCGGCGAGGCCGGGCTCCGCAAGAAGGGTGCCTCGGCGCTCAAGCAGGTGCGCAGGCGCGCTGACAGCTTCACGAAGGCGCTGACCAAACTCGAGCAGAATCTGGCCGCATCTCTGGAGAAGATGTCGGATTCCTTGGAAAAAAAAGCCTCCAAAAAGGGCGACAAAAAAGTTTCCGATAAGAAAGCTCCCAAAAAGAAAAAAGCCGCCGCTTCAAAGAAGGCGGGAAAAGCCGAAACTCCAGCGGCGAAGAAGACTACCCAAAAGGCCGCCACCAAGAAGAAGGCGGCCGCCAAAAAAGGTTGAAACACCGACGCCGTGCATCACGGCGCTGCAGGAGCGGCTGGACGGAGTTTCAGCGAATCGAGATACTGGAGGTCGGCAGGCGAGAATGTATCGACCGCCAGCCCCTTGAACTCCTGGCCGTCTTTGCGCCGCAGTGTCAGCGTTCCGGCAGCTGCATCGTGGTGAACGAGCGCGGCTTCGATCGTCTTTCCAGACAGATTTGTCCAAACCCGCATTTCCCCGATGGGATCCGAGGAGGGAGCCGCACCAAGGAGTCCGAGCAGGTAATCCCGATAGCTGCCGCCGAGGTCCAGCAGCAGAGCCCGATCGATTCTCTCCGCCCGGTAGTGCAGAGAGAAACAGATGCGGTCCACCTGACCGTAGAACTCTTCGGCGAGGACCGGCCCGCCTCTTTGCTCGCACATATATTGCTGGAAACCGCTCCCCTGTTTCTCGAGCAAGGGTGTTTTTCTCGCTCTTTCCTGGGGATGCTTCGCAAAGAAGTCCCTGAACTCCACGAATTTCGCCGCGGCTTTCGGAGCGCTTTCGTGAAACTCAACGGTGAATTGGATGACGTCCTGCCCATTGAGCATGTCCTGGGTCTTCAGCATCACGGTGTACTCGATCGGATAGGCCTTGCTGTAATCGGTCAGAGGTTTGCCCTCCTGATAGTCGGCATTCGTGCCGTCGGATGCAGTGACCGTCGGAAACTCCGTAACCATTCCGGCCCGGAGCTTTGCGAAATCCGGAATCACATTGGAGGCGGTGATGCCCTGATCCTGGGCGGCAAGGTGACTCGCCAAAAACAGACCGGAGAGGACGACAGAATGGACCTTCATCATGGCCTACAGTGTTTCGAAATTGGCAAATGACTGTCAAGTCCGGTCACTTTCACCCGCTCCAAAACGCGTCCCTCAATGCGCCTCGAGCCAGTTTGCCCCCGTTCCCGACTCGACCACGACGGGCACGGCGAGGGGCAGGGCGGACTTCATCGCTTCCTCGATCCTTGGGACGAGTTCGTCTTTTTCTTCCCGATGGAGATCGAAGACGAGTTCATCATGCACCTGCAATAGCATCCGCGTCCGATAGCGACCCGCATCGAGCAGCTTCGCGACGCGGACCATGGCGATCTTGATCATGTCGGCGGCGGTTCCCTGGATGGGTGTGTTGATCGCGGTGCGCTCGGCGGCGGAGCGGATCATGCCGTTCTTGGAATTGATGTCGCGGAGGTAACGGCGGCGGCCGGTGAGGGTTTCGACGTAGCCATCGCGCCGAGCCTGTTCGATCGTCTCATCCTGGAAACGCTTCACGCCGGGATATTGCCGGAAATATTCGTCGATCACCTCCTGCGCGGCCCCTCGGGAGAGCTCTCCGTTGAGACGCTGCGAGAGCCCGAAGGCGGAAATGCCGTAGATGATGCCGAAATTCACCATTTTCGCGGTGCGCCGCATGTCGGAGGTGACGCCATCGAGCGACACGCCGAAGACGCGGGCGGCGGTGGCCTGGTGGATGTCGGCTCCGGACTGGAAGGCCTCGATCATCGCGGGATCGTCGCAGAGCGAGGCCATGACGCGCAGCTCGATCTGGGAATAGTCGGCCGAGAGAATGACGAAGTCCTCCCCGCGCGGCACGAAGGCACGCCGGATCTCGCGCCCCTGTTCGGAGCGGATCGGGATGTTCTGCAAATTCGGATTGTTCGAGGCGAGGCGACCGGTCGCGGTGAGGAGCTGGTGGAAGGTGGTGTGGATGCGCCCGGTGCCGGGAAAGATGGATCCCGGCAAGGCATCGACGTAGGTGCTTTTCAGCTTCGCGGCCTCGCGGTAGGCGAGGAGATCGCGCACGATCTGGTGTTCGGTGGCGAGAGTGGAGAGGGTCTGCTCGTCGGTCTTATACTGTCCGGTCTTGGTCTTTTTGGCCTTGTCGTCGAGGTGCAGCCGTTCGAAAAGGATCTCGCCGACCTGCTTGGGCGAATTGAGATTGAAGGGCGTGCCGGCGGCCTCGTAGACGGCTTTTTCAAATCCGGCGATGCGCCCGGCGAGGAGTTCGCCGGTCTCGCCAAGGGCGGCGGGATCGACGCGGATGCCTTCCTTCTCCATCGCGACGAGGACGGGCACGAGGGGGCACTCGATCTCGAGGAGGACGCGCTCCTGTCCCGACTCGCGCACCTGCTTCCGCAGGATCCCGGCGAGCTGCCAGGTGACGTCGGCATCCTCGGCGGCGTATTGCGCGACGCTCTCAAAGGCCGGACCGCCTTCGGGCGCGGGGGCGGCTCCGCTCATCTCGGCTTCGCCGAAAAGATTGAGCTGGCCGGTTTTCTCGACCGGTTTCACTCCGAAGACGGAGTCGTAGCTGATGGGGGTGTAACCGAGGAGCGACTCGGCGAGGTAATCCATCTTGTGCCGCTGCTCGGGCTCGACGAGGCTGTGGGCGAGCATCGTGTCGAAGAGCGGCGGACTTACGGGGATCCCCTGCCAAAGCAACACACCGATGTCGAACTTGAGATTGTGCCCGATCTTTTCGATACGCGGATCGGCAAAGAGTTCGCGAAACTCCGAGAGCACGGCCCGGCCTGCTTCGCCCGCCGGCACCTCGACATAGGTGCCGTGATCGGCCTCCCAGGAAAAGGCGAGTCCGATGACCGAGGTGGTCTTTTCATCGAGGGAGGTGGTCTCGAGGTCGAAACACCAGGCCTCCTTCGAACGCAATTCTCCAATGAGCGCGGCGCGGCCCGCGGCATCGTGGGCGCGGATGGAGCGGTAGTGTTTGGTGAAATCGGCGATGGTCTTGAGCTCGGCGACCTTGGCTCCGGCCTCGCTTTCGCTGGTGCTGTGGCCGCGTCCGGCCTGGAAGGCGTCGCCGAAGAGGCGCTTGCCGAGGGCGTTGAACTCGAACTCGACGAAGAGCGATTTCAGCGCCTCGTCGTTCCGCGGACTGATGCGGATCTGGTCGAAGGTGGTCGTGACAGGTGCGTCTGTCAGGATGGTGACGAGCTTTTTCGAAAGGATGGCCTGTTCGCGATGGGTTTCGAAGGCCTCCTTCTGCTTGCCCTTGAGCCGGTCGGTGTGGGCGAGGATCTCCTCGAGCGAACCAAATTCGGCGATGAGTTTTTTCGCGGTCTTCTCCCCCACCCCGGGCACGCCGGGGATGTTGTCGGAGACATCGCCCCACAAGCCGAGGACGTCGATGGTCTGGAGGGGATCCCGCACCTCCCAGAGTTCACAGATTTTCGCCTTGTCGAGGATCTCGGCAGTGTTGCCCTGGCGGCCCGGCTTGTAGATGAGGGTGGAGTCGGTGACGAGCTGTGCGAAATCCTTGTCGGGCGTGACCATGTAGGTGACGAAGTCGCCCGCGGCCTCGGCCCGCTTCGCGAGGGTGCCGATGACGTCGTCGGCCTCCCAGCCGGGACACTCGATCACGGGAATGTCGAAGGCCTCGATGAGGCGCTTCACGTGCGGCAATTGCAGCGAGAGATCTTCGGGCATCTCGTCGCGGGTGCCCTTGTAGGCGGGATAGTCGAGGTGCCGCTGGGTCGGTTCGGGCGTGTCGAAGACGACGGCGAGGTGCGTGGGATTCTGCTTTTCGAGGAGATCGAGCAGGGTCGTGGTGAAGCCGTAGAGGGCCGAGGTGTTGAACCGTTTCGAGGTGTAGATGGGGGAACGGATCAAGGCGAAATGAGCCCGATAAACGAGGGCCATGCCGTCGAGAAGAAAGAGTCGCTGGGAGGCTTCGGCCATGCCGCAAGGGAACGGCGGGAGGAGGGGGAAGTCAAGCGGAGGGGGAATGCGCGACCAGATCACGAAGACGTGGCATCTCACTCCCCTCCCCGCTCGATCGTGAGCAAGGCGCTGTCGATGAGATCGAGCGCTGATTCGAAGCGATCATCGACGTAGTAGAGCGGCCATTCGATCTTGCCGCCCTCGCCTTCCTCGCGCACGGGGTAACCGACGAGTTCGAGGAGCTGGAAGGTGTGGGGATCGTGGTTGTCGATCTCGACCCGGTAAACGAGGGAAGGCTGGTCCTTCTCCTTCTCCGAAGGATCGCCGGGCTGGTTCACCTCGATGAGGAGCCGGTAGGGCATGGGCGACGCCGTCTTGCCAGGCAGGATGTAGTCGGCGGGATCGAAGGAGCTGTTCTCGGTGGGGCTGGAGACGGCATGGACGAGCTTGTCCAGCCCGCCCTCGCGCTTCTTCGCCTCCTCCATCGCTTCACGCCAACCCGCGACCTTGAAGGACCAATACGGCAGCATCGCCTCGGCATCATCACCGGCCGGTTCGAGAAGGGTCTTGATGTGATAGTGCGACTGGTTCTCGAGCCAGATCGCGAGGCGGGGCGGCAGCGCGGCGTCGTAAGCGGGTCCGGGACGCAAATCGAGGATCATCTTGTATCCCGGATCGGGGCTGTAGCGGTAGACCATGCCGCCCTCGCCGACTTCGAATCGATCGAGGGCCGGACCGAGGTTTTTGCTCCAGCCGAGGATGGCTTTGACCGGCGCCGGCTGCCACCAGAGCAAGCCGGTCAAGAGGGCGGTGAACGCGAGAGCGCTCCAGAGCATGCGGCTGCGGAGATGCCGGCCCATCGCCCGAGAACTGGCGGCGACGTGGAAAATGACGAGGGCGACAAACGCAAACCCCATCAGCGCGTGCAGTCCGACGACCTGGATCGAGAAGGGCTGCAGAAACGCGACAAGGCCGCTGACCGAGAGGACCACGAAGGTCGTCGCGGTGAGGAGGGTGACGAGGCGCTGGTTCATGCCCGCTCCGGCACGATCTGGCCGTGCTCGCGGAGGCGATCGTGGATTTCTCCGAGCGGCACCTTGAGCGGAGTCTGGCCTGACTTCGCGGCGAGCGCCGCGGCGACGCCGGCAGCCTGTCCCATTCCCATGCAGGGCGCCTGCACGCGTAGTCCGGAATTGGCGAGACGGTCGCTGCTGACACAACGGCCCGCGACGATGAGATCGCGGCTGCCTTTCGGGATGAGCGCCCGCAGGGGGATCGTCGGCAGCGTGCCGGGCTTGAGCGGCTCGGGCTTCACGCCTTCGCGAGTGTGGAGATCGACCGGGTAAAAGGCGTAGGAAATCGCGTCGTCGAAGAAACGGCCCGAGGTGTAATCCTGCACGGTGACGATGGTCTCGCCCTCGATGCGGTAGCTCTCGCGGAAGCCGGTTTCAGGCTGCAGGTGCATGAGACGCTTTTTCTCCTCGCGCACTTTGGCGAGGATGGACTTGCGTCCGGCGAGATTCGCCTGGGTCGCGGTGCGCGAATTGGTGGAGTCGGCCCCGTGGACGTAGAGGCGGTGGATCTGGTTGCGACCAGGTTCGTGGGCTTCGCCGAGCATGTAGAGAAAGGAGCCGGGCTGGCGCTCGTCCTCACGGAGCCGGGGCAGACCGAGCAGTCCGACGACCTCGGCACCGCCGGTGCAATCGATGATCTGGCGGCAGAGGACACGACGGCTCGTGCCGAAGCCGACGCAATTGACCTGCCAGCCCTGGTCGACTTTCACGACGGAGCGCGGAAACTCGTAGTAGGCGATGGCGACGCCGGCCTGCGCGCATTTCTCCTCGGCGAGGATGGCGTAGAGAAATTGGTTCGTGAAGACCTGGTTGTGCCAGTGGCGCTGGGGGACCTTGGCGAAATTGGGAAACGTGCCCTCGTCCATCTCGACGGATTCCTTGACGAGTTCCCAGCCGATCCCGGCGATGATCGGTTTGCCCCAGGCATCGAAGAGCCCCGGAAAGGCGACCCCGCCGGTGGTCATGGTGCCGCCAAGCTGGCTGCCACGCTCGATGAGCAGCGTCTTCGCCCCGAGCCTTCCCGCCTGGATCGCGGCGACGGTGCCGGCGGTCCCGCCTCCGACGACGAGCACGTCCACGGTGTCGGTGATTTCGGGTTCCTGATCGGTGGCCGTGCTCGCGGCGACGGTCTCGCTCGTCGAGGCGACGGCGGCTCCGGTCGCGAGAAAGGTTCCTTGGAGAAAACGGCGGCGGTTCCAGTCGGGATCGGGATTCTGCATGGGGAGGAGAGGGAGCGGGAGTTCGCGCAATCGACGGTGCCCCGGAAGGTGCCCGCGCGTCAACGGATTTCAGGGTGCGTCGATAAGTCCCCCGCGGCGTGTCCGAAATCGTGTAGAGGCGAATCCGCTCCTCAGGTGGAGCGATTCCGGCGACGTTTCCGCCAGAGGTAGCCGCCCACAGCCAGGCTGAGAAGCCCCAGGGTGCCGGGCTCGGGCACAGCGGCCAGGGTGATGGCGTTGGTCCCGTAATCGAGATAGAAGCTGTTGCCGCCGATCGTGTAGACGCCGGAACTCGAGTAATTGGCGAAGGTGCCGCTGAGGTTGTTGAAGGTGGCAAGAGTGTAGACCTCGTCGCCGTTGAAAGCACCACTCAAGGAGAAGTTGAGATTGGTATTGCTACCGATCGTCAGCCCGTGCACGAAGATGGCGTCGGAGCTCTCCGAGACCCCCTGCACCAGATCGACGAGCCAGAAGCTGCCGGAATTGAAGGTGAGATCGTTTCCGTTGAAATCGAGGGATCCCACCGATCCGGTGGTGGCGAGGGCACCGGTGCTGAGGGTGCCGTTGATGATGGTGTTTCCTCCGATGATGCCATCTCCTCCGAGCCGTGCAGTGGCGGCCACGGTGACGTCACCGGTCGCACCCGAGTTGTCTCCCCTCACGAGAAGGGTACCGGCATTCACGTTGGTGGCGCCGGTGTAGAGATTGGTGCCGCTGAGAGTCCAGGTGCCGGGGTTGTCGATTTTCGTGATACCTCCCGCACCGGCGATGACACCACTGATCGTGCCGGTGCCGCGCCCCCGGAGAAAGAGCTGATGGGCACCCAGATCAAAATCGCCCGAGAGCGTGACGTTGTCCCCCGTCGCGGTATCGCCCACGGGAGTGCCGGCGGAAAGGGTCGCGGCTCCGGTGAGGACGAAATCGTTGGCATGGGCGGTGGTGCCGTTGGCGAAATTCATGGCGCTGGGCGTGCCGACGAAGGCGGAGGTCCAGGTATTCTGGTTGCCGCCTTGGATCGAGACGACGCCGCCGCCGAGAGCTCCGCTGGCGTTGACGGTGAAAAGATTCCACGCACCGTTGACTCCGCTGTTTGAGACCCAGCGGGTGCCACCGGAGTAATCGTTGGTGCCGTTGTTCAGATTGAGTCCTCCGGCTCCACCGGTCGGATCATAGATCAACTGCCCCGCCCCGCTGATCTTCCCTGCAACGGTGGTGCCGAAAGTCGAGGCCCGGAAGGTGAGCGAGGTGGCATCGATCTGCACGTTCGACGCCACGTTCACCGTTCCGACGTAATTGGTGTCGAAAACGGGTTGTGTCGCCCCGTCCGGGACAAAGCGGATCGTGCCGCCGGTGAGGTTGCTGGTGGCGTTCGCTCCGGTGTTGTCCCAGTCGATGCGGTTCAAGGTCAGGACGGCACCGGTTCCGAGGGTGAGCGCGGGAGCGGTAGTGGCGACCGCGGCGTTCAGGTTGCGGATCGTTTCACTTTGGCTATTGAGATTCCAAGTCCCCCCATTGAGAAAAACCGTCGCGTTGTCGGCGATCTGATCCGCCGCACCGAGACGCAGGGTCGCACCGGTATTGACTTGCAGGTCATTGCTGCCGGCGACGCCATCCCCGGCGATGGCGTTGCCGCCGCTGCGATTGAGCTCGAGTGTGCCCGCATTGACGAGGGTGAGGCCTGTGTAGGTGTTGGCGCCGGCGAGCACGAGATTGCCGGCACCGACTTTGGTAAGGGCACCGCTGCCGGTGATCCCGTTGACGATGGTGAGAGTCGCGAGAGCGTCAGCTCCGAAGCTGCCTCCACCGGCCCCGAGGAAGATGCCGCGGTTGGCGTCATCGATCTGGAAGGAAGTGGTGGCGGTGAGGGTCGCTCCGGCCCCATCGAGCGTCAGGTGTCCGGCGGTGAAGACACCGGGAGCCGTGCCGAGCGCCGCTTCGTCTCCGATTCGCAAGATACCGCCCGTGAGGGTCGTGGCACCGGTGAAGGCGTTTGCACCCGTGAGGGTGAGGGTGCCCGTGCCGGATCGGGTCAATCCACCACTGCCGGCGAGCGAGCTCGAGATCGTGACATTCCCCGATCCATTGGCGACGAGACCGCCCAACAGAGTCAGCGTTTCGCCCGCGGCGGAGCCTAGGACATAATCCGTGCCGGTGCTGTTGCTGAAAGTGGCCGTGCCTACCGTGGCGTTCGATCGCAGGACCGGTGCGAGGTTCAGGGCACCATCCGTAAAGACCACATCATCGCCGTTCTGGAAGACGCTGTCCTTGGCATTGCTCCAGTTCGCGGTGGTGCCGACGTCCCAGAAAGTCGGGTTGGTGCCGTCACCTCCGACCCAGGTGTTCGTGACGTAGCCGAGATCGAGGACGATGGCATCGACGCCATTGTTGCTGAAACCTCCGGCCCCACGAGCACTGGCGGTGTGGGTGCCGAGCGAAAAGCGGTTCACATCGCCGGTGAATCCGCCATTGCCGTAGGTGAAGACCTTTACGGGGGCGGCGCCGACCGGACTGCCGGTGACGTGGATGGTGAAGCCGCCCACCGTGAGCGCTGCGACATTGAGTCCACCTCCGCCGGTCGCCCCGAGAGCCGAGGGGGTGGAGGCGTCGATCGTGAGCGCGTGCGTGCCGCCGAGGAAGGTGACGTTCCCCCGCGTCGAGCCCTCGCCGCCCAGATTCGCGCCGGCGGCGACGGAGATGCTGGAAAGATTCGTGCCGCCGAGAACGAGGCTACCCGCGGAGACGGTCGTCGTTCCGAAGTAGGTGTTGCTGCCGGTCAGGGTCAGGGTGCCGGAGCCGACTTTGGTGAGGTTGTTTTGGAAAGCCCCTTGGATGATCCCGGAGAAGGTCGTGCTCTGGTTGTTGGATCCGACGCTGAGATGAGAGAGCGCCAGATCGAGATTCGCCGCGCCCTTGAGCCCGCCGAGGTTGTAGGTGGTGCCTTCGGCGAGGGTGAAGTTCGCGCTCTGGTTGCCGGCCGGACCGGTATCGAGGGTGCTGTTTTGCAAGGCGTTGGCATGGGCGAGGACGATCATGCCGCTCTCGATGCGTGTATCGCCGGAAAAAGTGTTGGCGCTGTTCAGGTTCAAGGTGCCGTTGCCCACCTTGGTAAGGGCGCCGGTGCCGGTGAGCGAACCGGTGAAGTTCGTCGTCTCGTGGTTGCCTCCGACGCGGAGCGAATTCGCTCCCAAGGCGACTGTATCGTTTCCGGCGAGTCCGCCGAGATCATAGGTGTTCGTGCCGGGCACGGTGAAGGTCACGTTGCCCGCGGTCGCGGTGGTGAGAGTGCTGTTTTGCAGGGCCTGGACATGCCCAAGCGCGAGGGTGCCGGCATTCGCAAAGGTCGCGCCGGAGAAAGAGTTCGCGGCATTGAGGGAGAGCGTGCCCGCACCCGACACGGTGAGGCTGCCAGAGCCCGCCACGGCATTCGCGATCCCGAGAGTGAGCCCGGTGTTGACCGAGATCGTCCCACCGGCCGGTGCGAGGGTGATGCCGCGATGGGCATCATCGATCGTGAAGGAAGCGGTGGCGTTGAGCGTGCCTCCGGCAAGGGTGAGCTGATCCGCGGCAAAGGCGGCGGGATTTGATCCGAGGTTCGGTTCACTCGCAACCCGCAGAGTGCCCCCGCCGACGAGGGTGCGGCCGGTGTGGGTGTTCGCGCCGGAGAGCACGAGGATGCCCGCTCCCGAAGTGGTCACCGAGACCGCACCGGTGCCATTGTCGGCGATGGTGGAATTCACCGTGAGCAGGTTGCTCGCGTGGTTGTTGGTCAGGTAAAGAGTGCCCGTGGTGTTGTCGCCGCTCCCGGCGGTGAGGATGCCATCGTTGGCGGATGCACCGATATTCAAGGCACCCGCGGTGCTGGCGACGAGGATACCGCCATCGGCTCCGAGGCGGAGAACGTCGCTGGTGCCGGGATCGTAGGTAGCGGTGCCACCGGCGGCGTTTTGCAACAAGGTGTGTATCTCGGTGGTGCCCGTTGCGACCGGCGTGATGCTGCCGGTGGATCCGCCTTCGACGATGCGGACGTTTGCCGTGGACGAGGAAGCGATCGTGCCACCGAGGCGGTTCACATCGGTATAGACCGCAAGAGCCGCGAGATTGCCTCCGGCCGAGTTCGTGCTGTTGATCGCCCAGTGGTTCCCGATGCGGGCCCAGCCTCCAAGAATCCCGGCCGGGTTGTTCAGCGTGGAGGTGGTGATGCCGTTGGTCGCGTTTTGCGTCCCCGTAGGCAGGGTGAAATTCACGGTGCCACCGGGTAGGGCGTTGATCGCACCGAGATTCAAGACCGTGCCATCGGATCCTCCTGAGGGGATCGTGACCGTCACGGAGGAGCTTCCCGGATTGAGGGTCACTCCGGAGAAGGTCTGCGACGTGATGAAGCTGTTCGCGGTCGCCGAGATCGTCGTGGCCGCCTGTGAAGCGGTCGTGTTGGCATTGATGACAAACTGTGTGCCGCTCAAGATGCTGACGACATAAGCTCCGGCCGGTAATCCGCTACCGCCGCTGATGAGCTGTCCCGGCGCGAGGCCCGCCGTGGAGGTCACGTTGATGATCGAGCCACCGTTGCTGGCCGCCAAGTGATTCCAGTTGGCACCCACCAAAGAGGTGACGGTGCCATTGTTTCTCCCGGTGAGCTGGAAGGTGCCGCCGCCGAGCGTCAGGGGCATGGTATTGGGCAGATAGTCGGAGACGGTCGTCGCACCGCTCGCAGAGGCGGTCGCTCTCGCGAAATTCAGGTTCAAGATTCCTCCATTGACGGTCAGGCCACCCGACGTAGTGCTGGGCCCGGTCAGGGTCAAGGTGCCGACTCCCGTTTTGGCCAGCGACACCTGTCCTGCGAGACGCCCGTCAAAGGTCGAATTCCCGGCTTGATTCACGGTCAAGGTGGCGGGCGTGGGAGAAGTAATGACCCGGTCAAAGCCGGCCGTGGCGAGGAAGGTGGAGGAACTGAGCCCACCGGCGACCTGGCTGTTTCCGTTCAAATTCAGCGTCGCCGCCGAAGCCGCATAAGCGACCCCGAAATCGACGGATGCGATCGGCGAGATCACGTTGGGCAGATCGGTCTGAAGGGTTCCCGCATAAAGACGGTGGCTCCCATAGGTGTTGCCCACCACGCCCAGCGCGATCGTCTTGCCGGCATTGTCCATGTAGAGCTGGCCGGCGCCATTGGCGATGGGTTTGCCCGTGATGTTCATGAGGTTCCCCGCCTGCATCACCATGAAGGATCCATTCGATCCGTTGGTGGTGGAGATGCCTCCGGTGACATTGAGCGTGCCGCTGCTTTGCCAGCGGATGCTGTCGCTCATGCGGATCGCTCCGGTGAGGGTATTGGTGCCGACGTTGTCGATCGCGAGAGCGCCGTTGAAGGCATTGACGAGATCGTCGAGATAGATCGGCTCGGCGGTGGTGACACCGCCGGCGAGGGTGAGGCGTCCACTGATGCCGATGCGCGTGCCTCCGGCAGCAGAGCCGAGCGTGCCCGTGCTGGTGAGAATGACACGTCCGCGGGAAAGGCTTGTCACACCATTGTAGGTATTCGCCCCGGAGAGCGTCACCGCACCGAGGCCGGCTTTGGTCAGGCCGGAAACCCCGGTCACGGCATCGCCGATGATGCCGGAAAAAGTCATGTCGCGCACCGCATTGGAATCACCGTTGGTCAGCACGAACTCGCGATCGCTCCCGATCGTGACATTGCCGCTGAGAGTGAGAGCTCCGGTCCCGGCGTGAAGGAGACCATTCGTCGTGAAATTTCCCGTGATCGTTCCCGCGGCCCCGGTGTAGCGCAACGTGTTGAAATTCGCTGCGGTGCCCAAAGCTCCGACCGCGGCGACATCATAATTCACCAGACCGGTCGTATCGGTGACGGCGGCGGCGGTCGCGGCGGCCGTGCCTCCGGTGTAGGCGACGATCTGGTTGCTGCCATTGACGGTCGCGTAGTTCGTCGTGGTGCCGGTGCCGATGGTGGCCCAGGTCCCGATCAACGAGGTGGTCGGGTGGTTCTGGATGTTCGTTGTCACGACGGTGCCACCCCCCTGGATGTTCAGACTCGCCCCCGCCCCCCGGGTAAACACTCCCGTTTCGAGGGTGAGAGTGCGACCTGTGGCGATGTTCCAAAACTGTCCGAAAGCCGACTTGAGAAGCAGACTCGACTGGATCGTGAGATCCTGCGTCGCCGCGCTCATGTCGATGCTGATTCCTGCCTGTCCCGCCCCCAAAGTGAGCGTCCCGCCGGGGCCGATCGTCACGAGGCCTCCGGGGTTGGCGATGCGGATGCCCTGCCAAAACACGTTGCCCCCGAGCAGCGAAGTGTTGGCGCCGGTGACCGTATTGTTCCACACCGCCATGTCACCCCGGCCGGGAGCGGCTCCACCGGTCCAGCTACCGCCGAGATTCAGATTGGTCGTGTTGTCCAGCTTGATTCGGTCCGCCGCCTGTGAGGAGGAGGCGACGAGAATCCAGCAGACACCGGCAAGGAAAGCGAACCCGGGAGGGAGCGGGCACGCTCGGGAGGATTGTGTCATCGGTGGGACCGGTAAACCACAAGCCCCCCCGATGCAATCGCCGCGACAACGCCTTGCAGCAGCCAGGCCGCCACTCCGGATCGCTCCGGACTCACTCCCCTCCCGGCCGGAGCGCTGCCAGCGGCACCGGCCTTCCGCCCCGCCGTGTCAGCGGGACCGATCCCGGGCTTGCGTACAACTGCTTCTCCGCCAACTCGTCGAGGCTGGGATTTTGCCGGAGCCATTCACGACCTGGCTTGGATTTCCAGAAGGGATGCGTCACATCGAGATGTGGCCCCAGGCCGGCAATGAGTTGATCGAAGCGCCCGCGGGCAACGGCATGACCCGGATCCTCATCCGTGACTTCCACGTAGTCCGCGCGGTTTTTGGATCCCTTCGTGAAATACATTCTCCCTTCGGGCTGCCCGTAGAGTGGTGAACGCGCCTCCAGCAGGTAGTCCTTCGTGCGGAAGACCTGCACCGGACCGGCGTACCCGTAGATCCAATCGCGATGGGTGCTTGCTTCGCCGGTGAGATAGGGCCATTGGCTTTTTCCATCACGTCCCGAGGCAGGATCGGACGCGATCCCGGCGATCTCGAGTAGCGTCGGCGCGATGTCGGAGAAGTCGGTCAATTCTTCGGTGAATCCCCGCTGCAGGATGCCCGGTCCGGCAATGATGTAAGGCACCCTGACACCTTCCTCAACGCCGCGGTTTTTGGCGAAGTTCGCCGTTCCGTTGTCGGAGGCGAAGATGAAATAAGTGGAGTCGTAGACGCCGAGTTCTTTGGTGTGATCGATGACACGCCCGACGAGCTTGTCGAGGTATTCGACCATTTCGACGAAAGCCTCATCGGTGGAACGGTCATCGCTCTCTCCAAACGGCCAGAGGCGGCCGAGAAAGGACGGCGGCGCCGAATCCGGTGTCCTCATGATCGGCCCATGCGGCAGCACGGAAGGCCAGTAGGCGAGGAAAGGTCGCCCGGCGCGGCTTTGCTCTTCCATGAAACGCAGCAGGAAATCGCAGCGCACGTCAGGTCCGTAGACAGTTTCATCGCTGGGTAGCTTTTTCCCGTTCTCAATCGTGGGCGAGTTCCAGTAACGGCAACTTTCCGCCCCCTCCCCCGCGGCCGCGGCACCAAAGAGGCGCTCGATCCGGTCATCGGTTTCCCAGAGGCAATACTGCTGGAACCCGACCTGCTCACTCCACGGCACCTCACGGCCGCAGTGCCATTTCCCGGCGATGGCGGTCGCGTATCCCGCATCCCGCAGTTCCTTCGCCCAGCTCACTTGTTCGTTGAACAGTTTGGTTTTGGATTGGAAAGCCCAGATGTCATTCGCAAAGACGCCCGTTCGATTACCGTAGACGCCCGTCATGAGGAGGGCTCGGGAAGGCCCGCAGGAGGCGGCGGAAAAGCAGGTGCGGAAAGCGGTGCCCCGCGCGGCGAGTGCGTCGATGTGCGGGGTGCGGGCCGGACTCTCCGGATTGTAGCAGGAAAACATCTCCGGACTGACATCGTCCGCGAGGATGAAGACGATGTTCGGCCGCTTCGGAACCTCCGCGGACTCCAAGCCCTCGCTCCCGACAACCCCCGGGACGAGGAAATGGCAACCCATGAGAAACGTGGCAAAACTTCGCATGCGAAAATTATAAGATTTACTTAAGATTATTTAAAACTTAAGAGATCTTAATAATTTTACCAGCAATTTTCATCAACGTCGCGCGAAGGCCGTGCCCGCCCTCCTGGAACGATCGACGGCCCGGGTGACTCCCTGCGATAGTTGCTCAGGCCTCGTTCTCGAGCTTTTCGATCCTGTCGCTGAGATCCCCCCACTTGGAAACGCGGGATTCGAGCAGGGCCTCGATCTCGGAATAACGTTTCATCGCCACCGAGGCCTCGTCGCCTTTTTTGAAAAACTCCGGATCGGCGAGCTTGCCATCCAGTTCCGCCTTCTCCGTCTCCAGCTTGGCGATCTCGGCCTCGACCGCTTCGAATTCCTTTTTCAAGGGTCGCAGCTTCTGGGCGCGCTCCTCGCGGGCCTTCGCCTCGAGCCTCCGCTGCTCCTTCCGATTCGCCCCGCTCTCGGCGGAAGTGGCGGAGGAAGATGCGGCGGGACCTTTTCCGGATGGAGAGGACGCCGGATTCGATCGTCCCGCCTCGAGCTCCATGTCGGCCTTTTTCTTCTCGAGGTAGTCGCTGACATTCCCGTAGTAGAGCTTGGGCTTCTGACCGGGGATGAATTCGAGCACCTTCGTGACGATCGGATCGAGGAAAGAACGGTTGTGGGAAACGATCGCGAACGCTCCGCTGTAGTCGGCGAGGGCGCGCTGGAGGACTTCCTGCGACTGGAGGTCGAGGTGGTTGGTCGGTTCGTCGAGGATGAGGAAATTCGCCGGCTGCAGCAGCATGCGCGCGAGGGCGAGACGACCGCGCTCACCCCCTGACAAAACACTCACGGATTTGAAAACATCGTCGCCACGGAACAGGAAGGCGCCGAGCAAGGTGCGCAGATTCCCCGCCGCGGCCGCGGTGACGCTGCCCTCCATCGTGCCGAGTACGGTTTTCGTCGGATCGAGTTCGTCGGCGTGCGTCTGCGAGAAATAGGCGATGCCGACCTTGTGTCCCTCGGTGATGGTGCCGGAGGTGGGCTCCTCGATGCGGGCGATGAGACGTGAGAAAGTCGACTTGCCGGCACCGTTGACCCCGACGATGGCGATCTTGTCGCCGCGCTCGATGGCAAAGTCGAGGTTCTCGATGACCTTGTTGTCGCCGTAGTAGCGGCAGACTTTCTCGAGCTTCAACACGGTCTGGCCGCTGCGCTCGGGCTGGGGGAAACGGAAATCCATCGTCGCCGCGTCCTGCTCCAGCTCGATCCGCTCGACTTTTTCGAGCGCCTTGATGCGCGACTGCACCATGCGCGCCTTCGACGCCTTGGCCCGGAAGCGGTTGATGAGCTTCTCGGCCTTTTCAATCTCGCGGGCCTGGTTCTTGAAAGCGCGCTCGGCCTGCTCGCGGCGGGCGACCCGCTCGGCGAGGTAGAAGGAGTAGTTCCCCGAATACTGTTGCACGCCTCCGTTCTCGAAAGCGAGAGTACGGTTCGTCAGGTTGTCGAGCATGCTGCGATCGTGCGAGATCAGGATGATCGCTCCACCGTAGTTGCGCAGCCACTGTTCGAGCCACTGCACCGTCTCGATGTCGAGGTGGTTCGTCGGTTCATCGAGAAGGAGCACGGACGGCTCCTGGAGGAGAAGTTTCGCCATCGCGATGCGCATCTGCCACCCACCGCTGAATTCACCGGTCTGCCGGTCGAAATCGGCTTTCGAAAATCCCAGACCTCCCAGCACCGTGGCGATGCGGGGTTTCATCTTGCTGACATCGTGGTGATCGAGGCGCAAGGTGAGATCGCCGAAGACCTCGAGGAGATCGCCGTAGGCCTCGCTCGAGGGATCGACCGTCTCGAGTTCGGCTTCGACTTCCTTCAATTCAATCTGCAGCTGGCGGACGTCATCAAAAGCCTTCTCGACTTCCTCCATCACCGTCGAACCCTTGTGGGAGACCCCTTCCTGGGGGAGGTAGCCGACCGTGGTCTGCTTCGCCTTGATGATGCCGCCGGTATCCGCCTTCTCGATCCCCGCGATGATTTTCATCAGGGTCGACTTGCCCGCGCCGTTCGGTCCGGCGAGCGACCAACGCTCTTTCGGGCGCACGGTGAAAGAGAGGTCCCGGAAGAGATTCCGGGCCCCGTATTGGACAGTGACTCGATCGACGGCCAGCATGAAGGGCGCGAATCTAGCGCACTTTTCCAGCCTCGCCAGCGGAGACCGCGATGGGACGGCGGATCACAAAAACGAGGCCCTTGCCTTTTCCTTCGCGGCCTCGCATTCCTCGTTGAGGCTCGCGGTCTCGCGGGCGAGCTGCGTCTTCAGTTCCGGGACTTCGTGGTAGCGCCCTTCGCCGATCGCCTTGGCCACGAGATCGTTTAGAAAGAGTTCGCGCTCGGCGATCTTCGCCTTGAACTTGTCCGTGATCGACGCGAGCTCCGCCTTTTGGGCATCGGTCAGGGCGGGCAGCGGATCGGACTGGCCGAAACGCTCCATCGCTCGTTCGTAGGCGCTTTTCATCGGATCGAATCCTGCGGCTCGGGTAATCAGGCCTCCTCCGCATCCGCCGCGACTTCGGCCGGGGCTTCCTCCGTCTTGGCGGCTTTTTTGGCCGGCTTCGCCTTTTCTTCCGCCGGGGCGGGCGCCGCGCCAAACTGTAGCTCGGGCGTCGCCTCGATCAGCGAGGTGATCTCGGGCCATCCGCCGCTGCGCTGGAGCTGGAAGACATGCAGGTAAATTTTCACGACCTCCGCATCATGATCCTTGAGCAGGGCGGTGACGGTGCTCTTGAGCTTCTTCGCGTCGAGATCATCCGGAATGTCTTCGGCCGCACCCTCGCCATCGTGTTCGATCCCCAATCCGTCGAGGAATCCCTTGAGCAGGCCGGTGTGTCCCTTGAGCAGCCACAGTTGCAGAACCTGGGCGGCGATCTCGGCGGATCCGCGGAGCTTCACGTTCTTGAGGATCCAATCGATCTGCTCCGTCACCGGCTTCCGCTGGATGATGACCGGACGGAACTTCCGGTTGGCCGCGAGCGAATTGATCGTCGCCTTGTAGACCTCGCGCTGCTCGTCACGGAGGTATTGGAAAACGGCAAGGGCCGTCTCGGGCTTCATATCCTGGAAGAGCTCGTAGGCCTGTTTCATAAAGAGGGAGGGATGGGAGGGGAGAGAAAAATTGCTTAAGGAATCCTAAGTATTCCCGTTCTCAAGCGCCATTTTGCCAGCTTTGCGCCAAAGTGCCAACCGGAAAGGCGCACCCTTTCGGGTTCCGACCTCTTCCTCCCTCCCCCTCCGCCATGGTGCCAGGTTATAACGGAAATGGTCAGTGATCGTCAGAGTGTCAGGTTATTCTCTCTTTCCATTTCGTTCCATCATGCGAACACCAGCATCAATTCACTACCGGCACGCCGCATGATCATTGCTATCCGCTAATCGGACGCGATGCTCACGGAAGTCGCGATGGCTTGAAAACCCGGCCTTTTCAGCGCTTAGTGGCACCCGCGCCATGCCCCGCACCTTTGCCTTTTTTGACCTCGATCACACCCTGCTCCCCCACGACACGCAGGCACTTTTCTGTAATTTTGTGCTGCAGCGCGAGGGCTGGCGGCGGATTTGGCTGCTCTGGTTCCTCCCCTGCGTGCCCCTGGCGGCCCTCCGCCTGCTGTCGCTCCGGACGATGAAGCGCCTCTTTCTCGGCTACCTCGTGGGGATGCCTCGGGATCGGCTGGAATCGCTCGTCGCCGCTTTTCTTGAAAGCGATTTCACCTCGGCCCTGTATCCCGAAGTGGTCGCGGAGGTCGAGCGACACCGCCGGGAAGGTCGCACTCTCGTCCTGAACAGCGCCAGCCCGGACTTCTACTTGCGCGGCATCGCCGCAAAGCTCGGATTCGATCACGTCTTCGGCACCCGCTTGGTGATTCCCGACCGGATGCCGCTCCTGCCGCGGATCGAAGGGCCCAACAACAAGCACGGGGAAAAGATCACCGCCATGCGCGGTGCGGGAGTGATCCCGCCGGAGATTGACGTCCTCGCAGGCGCTTGGTCCTACTCGGACAGCCCGGCCGATCTGCCCTTGTTGGAGCTCGCGGAACATGCCGTGATGATCCACCCGGGCCCGCGGCTCGCCGCGATCGGAACCACCCGGGGATGGCGCACCATGACTCCCCCACGACCCTATGCGGGAAAATGGACGGGACGCTTCACGATGCTCCTGCAAGTCTTCGGACTCTACCGCTTGCCGGGAAGGCAAAATTGAAGATCTCCTGACAATCCGTTCGCCCTCCAACCCGATCTCGGCTAAGTAAGAGACCATGTCAGACACACCCGAGACTTCACCCGATCAGCCGATTCAGACGCGCTCGTGGCTCTCCCTCGGCTCGGTGCTGCTCGTGCAATCGCACAACGCCTTCAATGACAACTTCGTGAAGCTCGTCCTCATCGGGCTCACGGTGACGGTAGCCGCAGGCACCACGCTTGCCGCCTACATCGAAGACATTCTCGGAGCGATGATCACCCTGCCATTCATCCTCTTTGCCCCGCTCGCCGGCTGGCTCTCGGACCGTTATGCGAAAAGCCGCGTCATGTATCTCGCGCTGGTCGCGAAGGTGGTGGTGTTCGGGCTGATCCTCACCGCTCTTGTCATCCGATCGGTCCCCCTCGCGCTCTTCGCGGATTTTCTCTTTCTCGTCCAATCCACGCTCTTTTCCCCCGCGAAGCAAGGCATCCTCAAGGAAATCATCGGATCGAAGAAGCTCGGCACGGCAAATGGTCTCATGCAAATGTTGACCATGGCCGGCATCCTCGCCGGAATGGCACTCGCCGGTTGGTGGTTCGACGCCGATCTCGCCTCGCGCAACGCGGCAAACGGAGTCTCCCCCGAAAACGCGTGGGCCAGCGCGATTCATGTCATCACCTGGGGAGCGGCGGCCGCCCTTGTCCCACTCCTCCTGGGGTTGCTCATCCAACGCACACCGGACCACCCGGAGAAGGAGTTCCGCGCGTCCGTGCTCGGAAGTCATTTCCTCGACCTCAAGTACCTTCTCCAACAGACCATCCTGCGACGTACCGGTCTTTTCATCGCCTTCTACTGGTTCATCGCGAATTTCGTCGGCCTCACTTTCTTTGGATTCGCAAAAGAGATCCATCCCAATGCCGCCGAAGGCGGTGTGGCAAACTCGTCTGCACAAATGTTTCTCATCATCGGTGCTGGACTCATCGTCGGGAGCCTGCTCGTGTCTTTCCTCTCGAGGTCCGGCAACAAATTGACGCTCACCATCCTCGGAGGACTGGGGATGGCCCTAGGCCTCGGCCTTCTCGGCACCCTTCCCCTTGAAACGCTGCCATGGTTCGGCGCCATCGCGCTGATCGGATTCGCCAGCGGCTTTTTCATCGTCCCACTGAGCGCCCATCTCCAGGATCAGATCGACCCCGCGCACCGCGGACGTGTCCTCGCCGCCCAGAATCTGCTGATCTCGATCTCCGGCATCATCGCCATTCTCACCAGCACCCTGATGAAAACGGCCGGCATCGCCGTTTCGACACAGGTTCTCGTGATCGTCGTGCCTGTCGTGGCGGTGAGCCTGCTCTTCCGGCGCGCGCTGAAGACATCCGCCCTGCATCACGCATGAAGTCCCTCGCGAGAGCCTTCTTCAAGCTCGTCTTTTTCCCGATCGTCTGGTTCATCTACCGGATGCGGCGGATCGGCACGGAGAATGTCCCCCGCTACGGCGGCGTCCTGCTCTTGAGCAATCACGTCAGCTACATCGACTCCTTCATCCTCTACCTCACCTGTCCCCGACCGGTGCGTTTCGTCGTCCTCGAGAACTACATGAAG
The DNA here is from genome assembly GCA_016795385.1 of Verrucomicrobiales bacterium. GTDB lineage: Bacteria > Verrucomicrobiota > Verrucomicrobiia > Verrucomicrobiales > DEV007 > Arctic95D-9. The sequence continues at coordinate 33,562 of JAEUHI010000085.1, forward strand.
GTGAAACCGATCGCGTGGTTTCTCCGCCTCTTCGGCGCCATCCCGATCCGCCCCGAGAAGGCCAAGGAGGCCATCGTGCGCACCGTCGAGGCCCTCACCGCCGGCGATGTCGTCTGCCTCTTCCCCGAGGGCGGCCTCACCCGGCTCGGCGTGACGACGGAGTTCAAAAAGGGTTTTGAGCTCATTGTCAGGAAAGCCGGATGCCCCGTCGTGCCCGTCTACATGGACGGACTCTTCGAGTCGATCTTCTCCTTCGAACGTGGACGCTATTTCAAAAAGCGCCCCCAGTCGCTCTCCTGCCCCCTCCAGGTCGCCTTCGGTCCCGCCATTTCCGCGGAAGACGCCACCGCCGAGCGGGTCCGGCTCGCCGTGTGGGAGCAATCCTCCGTCGCTTTCTCACGCCGCCGCGAGTTCGAAGTGCCCCTCGAAGTCGCCACCGTGCGCGCCTTGAAGCGGCGTCGCGGGCGGGTCCTCTTCGCCGAGTATGGCAAGAGCGGGCCGCGCGAATGGACGCGGGCGCAGGTCCTCGCCCTTTCCGTCGCGATCGCCCGCCGCTGGATGAACCACCCGGCTGAAAAGGGCGATCGCATCGGCATCCTCCTGCCTCCCGGACCGATGACTTCGGTGATCAATCTCGGCCTCTTTCTCGCCGGCAAGACCCCGGTGAATCTCCCTTTCACGATCGACCAGCACGAAACCGAAGCCATCGCCGGGAGCGTCGCTCCGCTGGGGATCCGCACGGTGATCACCTCCCGGGCCTTCATGCCCCATCTCATGGACTTCTGGCAGGGCGACGAAGGCGTCTTCATCGACATGAAAGCCGTCGTCTCGCCACCCGGCTCGTTGATGGCTTTGTTTGAAAAAATGCGAGCCGCCCTCGAGCCAGCCTGGCTCACGATCTGGCGCCTCGATCTGAAAAAGCGCGACCCCGATCGCGAAGCCACCGGGCTCATGCCTTTGCCCGGCGACAGCCCCGTCCTTCTCACCTCTCGCGAGTTGTTCCGCGACACCCGCCGCGTCTACGCGGCCAACTTCCTCCGTCGCGACGACCATGTTTTCAGCGAAGATTCCCTCTCGCGTCCCGAGGGACTCGTTTTTGGCTGCTGGGGCGCCACCCTCGGCCGCGGCCGCCACGTCTGCCGCTCACTCTCCCAGCGCGAGGATGCCGAGACTCTCGAGCGCGCCATCCTTGAGCAGGTCGTCACCCACGTCTCCGGGACGGAATCCTTTTATCAATCCCTGAGTCTGCCCCTTGCGGTGCGGTCGCTGCGTTACGGATTTGTCTTCGGCCCCGTCACCTCCTGGTCCCTCCGCGACCTCGAAGACCAGCTCGATCTCCCGCTCGTCAGGGCCTGGTCTTTCCAGGGTCGCGTCGCCGCCATGAGCCGCCCCGATCCGAATATCGGCGACGCCGTCCGTCACCAGTCCCAGAAAGGCCACGATCCCAAATCGATCGGGCGCCTCCTCCCCGGCTATGCCGCCCGGATCGAGGAAGGTGCCCTCGTCGTGAAACTCTCCCCCGACGGCCCTTGGCTGAAAGGCCCGCGCGAGGCCGAAATCGCGGATGACGGGCTCATTTACCTCCGCGACGAGTAAGGCGAAGCCGCCCCGCTTCGCAATTTTAAAAAATCGCTTGCCGATCCGGGGGACTGGTGGCACCTTCCCCGCCCCCAAACCAGGAAGAAGATCATGGCCTACGCAATCATCAAGACCGGCGGAAAACAATACCGTGTCGCTGCCGGCGACAAGATCGACGTCGAGAAACTCGATGTCGCCGAGGGCGATACCGTGACCTTCGGGGAAGTCCTCGTCGCAGGCGCCGGAGATTCCATCAGCGTCGGAGCACCCTTCGTCGAAGGTGCCACCGTCACCGCCAAGGTCCTCAAGCAACATCGCGATGAGAAGGTGACCGCCTTCAAATTCAAGCGCCGCAAAGGTTTCCACAAGACCAAAGGCCATCGCCGCCACCTCACCCGCCTTGAGATCCTCTCGGTCTGATTTTTCTCCCCTCTTTCTCCCAACCGAACCACCTTACCGTCATGGCCCACAAAAAAGGACAAGGCAGCGTCAAGAACGGACGCGATAGTCAGAGCAAGCGCCGCGGCGTGAAGTGCTTCGGCGGCGAGCAAGTCGTGCCCGGCAACATCATTCTCCGACAGTGCGGCACGAAGTGGCACCCCGGCCAGAATGTCGGCATGGGTCGCGATTACACGATCTATTCCCTCGTGGAAGGAGCCGTGCGCTTCGACAAAAACGGTCGCCGTGTCAACGTCGATCCCGTCACCGTCTGATTTCCCCCGCGGGTAACCCCGCTGACGTTCCATGCTGAACGTCGTACTCCTCCGGCCTGAGATACCGCCGAACACCGGCAATATCGGTCGTTTGTGTCACGCCACCGGTGCCACCCTGCACCTGATCGGTCCCCTCGGGTTTTCTCTCGACGAGAAAGCGCTCCGTCGCGCCGGTTTGGATTATTGGCAGGAACTTTCCCCCGTGCTCTGGGATTCCTTCGAGACCTTCCGCGCCTCCGTGCCGACGGACGCGCGCGTGTGGCTGCTCACCACCAAATGCGATCAGGTTTATTGGTCGGCCTCGTTTCGTCGCGGCGATTATCTCGTCTTCGGATCCGAGACCCGCGGTTTGCCCGAGAGTCTGCTCGTCGCCAATCCCGACGACTGCCTCACCATTCCCCAGGTTGCGGGCCGGAGCTTGAATCTCGCCACTGCTACCGGGATCGTTCTTTACGAGGCCGTACGTCAGCTCACGAAGTGACATTTTTGCACAAAATGTATCCATTTTCCCTTGTCCCATTTTCTAAAAAACGATAGACAAGGAACTTCAACCGCTGGCGAAACCAATTCCGCCGAGCAGAACTATCGAGCCCGAGCCCCCTCATGAGTGATCCCCGCCCGAATTACGGCATTACCCGCATCGATCAACCGGAGAAAAAGAACCACGGTTTCTACGTCCGCATCACCCACCGTGGCAAGGGGTTCCAGAAGTACTTCCCTGACAAATCCCTCGGCGGCAAGCCGAAGGCGTTGAAGGCCGCGAAGGCCTATCGTGATTCCCTCCTCGAGAAGATGCCCCGCTACAAGCAGGAGTCAGCCTCGAAGAAGAAGCGCAAGATCAAGCAATCCGGCATCGTCGGGATCACCCACGTCGTCTCCAAGTCGCCCAAGGGCACCGTCTACGAATACTGGCAGGCCGCTTGGGTCGATGGAGACGGCAGCCGCCGCACCGCGAAGTTTTCCATCGCACGATACGGCGACGACAAGGCCATGGACCTCGCCAAAAAGGCGCGTCGCGACGGCCTCCGCGGCAAGTCGTGACCGGGTGACGGTTCCGGTCGGCTTTCCTTTTCGGAAAAAAGCATTCGTCGCCGTGGCGAAGCCGGGGCATCGTAGTGCGTTGCCACGTCCCTCCATGTCCGCCCCTGCTCCCGATATCGCCGTCTCCGCCCGAGATGTCTTCCGCACGTTCCAAATCGGTGACAATCGCATCGAAGTGTTGAAAGGCGTGACCCTCGACGTGCGCCAGGGCGAGACTCTCTTCCTCGTGGGTCCCTCCGGCGCCGGGAAGACCTCGCTGCTTTACACCCTCGCCGGACTCGAAAAGCCGAACGAGGGCGAAGTGTTGATCAACGGCAGGTCGCTCTACCGGCTCAGCCGTAGTGAGCAGGCCCGCGTGCGCAACACCAGCATGGGCTACGTCTTCCAGAGCTTCTTCCTCCTTCCCGAATTGACCGCGTTGGAGAACGTGATGGTGCCTTCGATGATCCGGAGGAAGCAGGCCAAGTCCCGCGCCGAGGAATTGCTCGAGCGTGTCGGTCTCGGAGGACGCACCGGGCACCTGCCCAGCGAACTTTCCGGTGGGGAACAACAACGCGTCGCGATCGCCCGATCCCTCATGAACGATCCCGCGATCCTGTTTGCGGATGAACCGACCGGCAACCTCGATACCTCCACCGGCAGCGCCGTGATGACTCTCCTCATGGACCTCGTCAACGAGCGGAAACGCACCCTCGTCGTCGTCACCCACGATCAGCACCTCGCCGATGTCGGGGATCGCAAGGTGACCCTCGTCGATGGGCGCATCGTCGATTGAACCAAAGAGGGTATGAGGCGGGACCATACAGGGTTGGCTTTCCTCGCGGGCCTCCTCCTGCTCGGGTCGGCCAAGATGGCCGGAGCCCATCCGGCCCACGCGAAGCCGGTGAACTACCCCTTCGTGGTGGGCTTCGAACGATTCCACAGCGGGATGGACGATGAAGCCTACCTCGCTGAAGGCGGCTTCATTCTGTTGAACGAGCTGAACTGCGTCGCCTGCCATGCTCCACCGGCTCCGCTCGCCGATCAGTTCCCCGGTGTCGTCGCGACAAATCTCGAGGGGGTCGCCTCGCGCCTTGCGCCGCTCGAACTGGAGATCTTCATCCGCAATCCACGGTTCGCCAAACGCGACACGACCATGCCGAGCCTCTTCGCGGGACCGGATCGCGACCTGGACGAAGTCGCCGCGCTTCGCGCCTGGCTCGGCACGTTGAAGAAGGAACTCCCCGCGCATCCCGTCGGCGACATCGAGCGGGGCCGCGCCCTCTATCACCGCATCGGCTGCGTCGCCTGCCATGCACCCGAGACCGGCTATCGTCCGCCCGGGGTGCCTGACAATGCCGAGATCGAGATGGCGGGACTCGCGAGCGTCCCCATGAATCTGGCCGATCTTTACGATCTCAACGCGCTCACCGAATTCCTCCTGCGCCCGAACGAGCACCGGCCCTCCGGTCGCATGCCCGACTTCGGACTCTCCGTGGCCGACGCATCTGACCTCGCCGCCTATCTCAAGGCTGGTCCCGATCTCGTGCTTCCTGAGAATCTCACCGAAGCCCTCAGCTCGGAGGCCCCGGTGGTGGATGCCGCCCTCGTCGCAACAGGACGCGGGCTTTTCCTGACAAAGCAATGTCACGCCTGCCACAGCATGCCGGGGGATGACAGTGCGGCCCTCTCCGGACCAACGGCCAAACCGCTCGCCGCTCTCGATCCCGGCTCCACCGGCGGTTGTTTTTCCGAGCGCCCCGTCGGCGGAGCCGTGCCGTTTTACGGACTCGATCTCGTGCAACGTCGCGCCCTCGCCGCCGCGTTGCGGCGTCTCGCCGATCGCGGGGAGCTCGATCCCTCGCGGGAGATCGATTGGAGAATGAAACAACTCAATTGCTACGCCTGCCATGAGCGCGCCGGCATCGGCGGGCCGGAGACTTCACGGGAAGTTTATTTCGGTTTCTCGGGTGACGAGGCCGTCGCGATGGGGCGAGAGGGACATCTGCCCCCACCCCTCGACGACGTGGGCACGCGCCTCGCCCGCGAAACGCTCGAGGCAATCCTCTTCGGCGGCGGAGGTCCGGCGAAATCCCGTCCCCATCTCGTCGTGCCAATGCCGGTGTATCGCCGGGAGGCGGGCGCGCCCTTTCCGGATCTCTTCCGTGCGGCCGATTCCAGCCCGCCCCCCTGACAAAACCCTCTATTCGCGGAAGCCTTCGTCAACGATGAGCCCGCCGCGTTTGCCATCGGCCGCCTCGGTGGCGAGGAGGTCGCAGCGTTCGTTCATCTCGTGCCCGTCGTGCCCCTTCACCCAGACCCAGTCGATGCGATGCCTCTCCGCGGCCCGTTCCAGCCGCATCCAGAGATCGACGTTCTTCACCGCCGATTTGTCGGCCTTGCGCCAGCCGAGCTTCTTCCACTTCACGACCCACCCTTTGCTCTGGGCGTCGACGAGGTAACGCGAGTCGGAATGAATGGTGACGTGGCAGGGTTCCTTGAGAATCTCGAGTCCGGCGATGGCGGAAAGGATCTCCATGCGGTTGTTCGTCGTCTTCACGAATCCCTGGGCCAGCTCGCGGAGGTGGGCGCCATAGCGGACGACGGTGCCGTAACCGCCGGGCCCCGGGTTCCCACGCGACGATCCGTCGGTGTAGATGTGGACTTGCTTCATGCTTCAGACAGGGCCGCGAGCCGGTTTTTCACAAAGGCACCGATAGAGGCGGGCGCTTCAGGATCGAGAAGCCGCTCACGCGCGGCGTAAGAGGCGGCGAGGTCACGCCGCTCGGGAAACTCAGCGGGATCAAGATCGGCCATTGAGACGAACCTGCCATCACGCCAAACCCAGGCTCCGGGTCTTCGCGGCCCCACCATGGCGGGATTCGACCACGTGTGGAGCGAAAGGACGCGGTCGGAGAGACCGGCCGCGAGGTGCATCGGACCACTGTCGACACTGATCGTCCAGGCGGCGAGACGGAGAAGATAAATCAGGCCGGAGAGATCGGTTTTTCCTAACAGATCCACCACATGCTCCGGCCATCCGCCGGTCACGGGTTTGTCCGGAATCCCCGCGAGCAACACGGGATGGGGCGCGAGCGCTACGCAGAGCTCGCGTGTCTCCGCGATCGAGAGCGACTTGCCCTGGCCTCGCGAAAAGGGATGGAGGACGATGGGCTTGTCAGGCAGCGTGGTGAGGCCCGCCGGTGCGAGGCCATCGGGGAGATCGTAGACCGGCTCGCCCGCCTCCGCTCCCAGCGCGGCGGCGAGGGCGAGATTCCGATCGACGGCATGTCGCCGGTCCCAATCGGGGACGTCGACACGCAGATCGTAAAAATACCGCGCTCCTTCGCGTGATCGTTGGAAACCGGCGATCCGCGGCGCTCCGGTGCGTCGGGCGAGGTAAGCGCTGCGAAAGAGCCCCTGGAAATCGACGACCAGATCGTAGCCCGCCGGGCGCAGCTCGCGCGTGGCCCAGGCGCGGCCCCGCCAGAGTCCGGCGAGGCCACGGAGTTCCCGGCGGGGAAAAGCGATGACGCGGTCGAGATAAGGAACCCCTTCGAGAAGAGGCCGCCACTCCGTGTTCACGAGCCAGTCGATCTTCGCCCGTGGCGCCGCGCGGTGGATCGCCCCGACCGCCGGCAGGGTATGGACGATGTCACCCAGCGAGCTCGGCTTGACGATGAGGAGGCGCTCGCAGTCGGAGAGGTTCACCGGATCGGAGCGCGTTATTTGCCGAGAGAGAGACGGTGGGCCAACATCTCGGGCAGGCCCGCGTCGATGATCTTGTCCTGCGCCGTCTGGATGTCGTAATCGATGCGATGGATGACGACTTCCTGGCTCGGCGCGTCGTAGGTGGCGTAGGAGGCCCGCCAATCTCCGTCGCGCGGCTGCCCCGCGCTGCCGGTGTTGATGAAGTACTTGCGCCCCATCTCGAGTTTCACCGAAGTGGCCTCGATCGGCTCGACGGTGTCGCCCTTCACGTAGATGCGCGGCGTGTGGGTGTGGCCGTAGAAACAGAGCTGGGTGAACTGGTAGCTGAAGCTCGCCATCGCATCGAACTTGTTCGTCACGTAGGTCCAGCTGCCCGGGGTATCGAGCGTGGCATGCACGATGGTGAAATCGCGCACCTGACGCACCAGTTTGAGGCTCTTGAGAAAGGCCCGGTCGTCGGCATCGAGCTGGGCGCGGGTCCATTCCATCGCCTGCCGGGCGAGCGGGTTGAGGCCCTCCAGCGAGGTCTCGAGGACGGCCTCCTCGTCATGATTCCCCTTCACCACCGGGCAACCCATCTGGCGGACGATGTCGAGGCACTCACGCGGGTTCGCCCCATACCCGACGATATCCCCGACGCAAACGTAGTCGGTACATCCCTGTTGGGCGGCGTGCCCGAGGACCGCTTGGAAGGCCTCGAGATTGCCGTGGATGTCTCCGAAGATGGCGTACTTCATTCTTGGCGGTCGCAACGGCGGGGGTGCCGCACCGTGGGGGAAGCGGGAACTAACCACAGATGGGCGTTTTCGCAATCCTGTGGACGAAAAAGGACAGGATTCGCGGAGGCTTGATGCCGTCCCTCAACCCCGGATTTTCCTGAGATCCTGGACCGAGAACGGCACGAGAATGTCGCCCGGCAACAGGTTCGGGGGACGGCGGGGCGTTTTCTGCGGGCGATCGGGATCCGCGTCAGGGATGCGCCTCGGACCTGGAATCCCGAGCTTTTCCTCGAGATTCTGGATCTCCTTGATCAGGGTGGGCAGTCTTTGTTGCTCGCCCTCCTGGTAGAGGGCCATGAGATAGGCGTAGGCTTCCTTCTCACGCCCGGGGCAGCGGGCCATGAAATAGCCGTGGAAACGCCTCACATAGCCAGGCGCGTCGGGGAGACCGATCGTATCGCCGTAGACGCGGGCGACCGCGCAATCGTCCTTGAGTTTTTCGCGGTAGATCTCCGCGAGCTGGATCCGGATGGCGGAGGATTCGGGGATCTGCTCGATCCCGCGCTCCGCGAAATCAATCGCCTGGAAGGCGTATTCCTTGAAGCGCCGCTCCCGCTCGAAGGCGGGCAGCCGCCCTTCGACCTCCATGTTGGCCGTGGCATTGATTCCGAGATGCCAGATCACGGACACCCAGTGCGTCTCGTCGCGCGGCTCGAGCGCGGTGATGATCTGATAGGATTGCCGGAGATCATCCCACGATTTGGTGCTGAAATGTTCGAAGGCCTCGAGCGTGAGAAAGGTGGCCACGAGCGATCTCAGCCCTCCCAGCGTTCCCATCAGGGCTGACTGCCCCATTTGTTCGAAGGCGCCCTGGGCGGGCGGAGGGGTCAGCAGGTTCGCCTCGACGAGACGGGTGCGCAGGCCGTCCTCGAGCGGGCTTCTCACCAGGCCGAAGAGGGCGAGGAGGACGAGCACGACCACCAACCGGGGCACTTTCTGGAAAAAGGGCTTCAAACGTGAAATCCGGGTCAGAATTCCTTGTCGACGAAGACGAGCAGCGATAGCAGCAGGAAGACGACGAGATATCCCAGGGTGACGAGCCCCATCTGGCCGACGAGCGCATACACGACCGCCTCACCCTGCACGATCCCCTCGCTGAAAGAATAGAGTTGGAAATCCGGAATCAGGATCTTCACCACCTTCACGAGCATCTGCACGATCATGCTGTTGTCCGACGAATGGAGCCAGAAGCTCGACGCCATCGTGTGGGCGTGTCCGATCAGGAAAAGGAGGATGCTGACAATGATCGTGAAGAGCGAACTCGAGGCGAAGGTGGAGAGAAAAATCGTCATCCCCGCGACGACGGCCGCTTTGAGAAAAGAGGCCCCCACGGCGATCCCGAGTTCGGGGCGGAGACCTTGCTGGCGGATCAATCCGACCTGTTCCTCGATCTCCTCCGGCGAGTAGCGACCGCTCGAGGTCATCGCTTCGATCTCGGCGGAAACAAAAAGGCTCTCCCTCGCCCCGATCATCACCGCGCAGATCCCGTACATGATCACCAGGGAGATGCCCACGACGACGAGGACACCGCAGAGTTTCCCTAACAAATACTCAATCCGGCGCACCGGTTTCGACAGGATCGTGTAGAGGGTGCGGTCCTCCTGATCACGCGGAAGCAACAGCGCCGTCGCAACGATGGCGAAGAGCCAGGCGAAAAGATCCATCGTGCCGAAGGAGACCTTCTTGATCATCGACAGTTCCTTGGCCGGAGTCGCGGGCAGGTTGAAGTTCCCCACCGCGACGACGACGAGGGCGAAGGCGAGGAGGAAGTAGAAGGTCTTCATCCTCACCAGTTGCGTCACCGTGCCCGAGGCGATCGTGGCGACGCGGCCGGGTGAAAAAAGCGGCACGGGGCGGGCCGCGCCCCGGGGAGAAGATTTGGGAACCGTGGTCTCGGCGTTCATTTCTTGGCTTCGCGGCTGCGCTCCGCGATCTGGATGAAAAGATGTTCGAGGCTGGTGCGCGGATGGCCCTCGGAGACGATTTTTGCTCCCGGCTCGGCGGCGACGAGTTCATGGACGCGGGCGAGGAGTTCGGGAGACGCGCCCTCGAGGGTCAACGCGGTCTGCTCCTCGATCGCGATCAATTCCTCGAGCCGGCCTTCGCGCCGCATGCGGCCTTGGAAAAGAATGCCGACACGGTCGCAGACCTCCTGCACCTGCTCGAGGAGATGGGAGCACAGGAAGACGGTGTAGCCTTCGTCGCGCAGTCTCAGGATGAGATCACGGATCTGGCGCGAACCGATCGGATCGACGCCGGCGGTGGGCTCGTCGAGGATGACGAGACGCGGATTCTGGACGAGGCTCTGCGCCAGGCCGATGCGCTGCAGCATGCCTTTGGAATACCCCCCGAGCCGCCGGTTGGCCGCCCCTTCGAGATCGACGAGCTTCAGCAGTTCCGTGACGCGGTTCTCCAGCTCGCGTCCCCGCATCCCGCAGAGCTTGCCGTAGAACCGGAGCGTTTCCGCGCCGGAGAGGTGCTTGTAGAAATAGGGATTCTCCGGGAGGAAACCGATCTCGTTGCGCGCCCGGATGTCGCCGGAATCGAGCCCGAAGACCCTGGCCTCGCCCTTGCTCGGAGCCATGAGGCCTAGCACGACCTTCATCGTCGTGGACTTGCCCGATCCATTGGGACCGATCAGACCGTAGACTTCGCCCGCCTTCACTTCGAAGGAGAGGTTGTCGACGGCGACGACATATTCCTTCTTCAGCCCGAGGGCGAAGACCTTGGTCAGATTCTTGACTTCGACGGCCAGATCACTCATGCGATAGTTTCACTCACGGATCGTGAATCCCGTTACCTCTTCCAAAAGCGGCACACGACGCACCGTTTGCTCCTGAATATGCCGTCCGATGGGGCTGTCGTGCAGTTCTTGGATGAAATCGTCGAGTTCCTCCTCCTCCCCCATCACCTGAAGCTCGACGCGGCCGTCATCGCAGTTGCGCACCCAGCCGAGCACGTCGAATCCCTTCGCCAACTGCTTCGTGGCATAGCGGAAGCCCACCCCTTGCACCCTCCCCTCGAACAGATACTGCCGCGCGATCATGGTGCAGCTTAGCAAAGGAGGCGGGACCGCACCACTGGAAAGGGATCTTTTGGGTCACAAACCGTGTCCGGAAATGGCATCACCCCTCTCCGAGATAACGTTCGCGCAAGTGGGCGACGAGGGCGTCGGAGGTGACGGGTGAACCGGCGGCCCGGGTGATGAGATCGTCCGGCAGATGGAGGCTGCCGGCTTCGTGGATCTGCTTCCGCATCCAGGCGAGGAGAGGCGCGTAATCGGCGGTCTCGAAGGCCCGCGCCACCGCGGGATCGAGCCGGCGTGCGGAAGTGGCGAGATGAGCGGCATTGAGATTGCCGAGACTGTAAGTGGGGAAATAACCGAAGATGGCCATGCTCCAATGGATGTCCTGCAGACAGCCCTCGGCATCGTTCTTCACCGGGAGACCAAAATAGGACTCGAAACGGCGGTTCCATTCACCGGGGATGTCGGCGATGGCGAGTTCGCCGGAGAAGATCGCGCACTCGATCTCGAAACGCAGGAGGATGTGCAGGTCGTAGGTCACCTCATCCGCCTCGACGCGGATATGGCTCCGCTCGGCCTGATTCACCGCGGCATAGAGATCCGCGGGCGTGAGACCGGCGAGATGGGGAAAATAGTGGACCGCGCGGGGCAGCCAGCGTTCCCAGAAAGCGCGGCTGCGGCCGACGTGATTCTCCCAGAGACGCGACTGCGATTCGTGAACGCCGAGAGACACCGAGTTTCCCGCAGGTTGTCCGCGCCACTCCTTCGGGAGCCCCTGCTCGTAGAGCCCGTGGCCCGCCTCGTGCAGCACCCCGAAAAGCGAGCTGAGGAAATCGCTTTCGTCATACCGGGTCGTCAGGCGGGTGTCATAGGGCGCCATGCCCGAACAGAAGGGATGCACCGCCGTGTCGATGCGGCCCGCCTCGAAGTCGAACCCGATCGCCTCCGCGACCTCGCGGTTGAAAGCGGATTGTTTCTCGATCGGGTAATGTCCCTGCAAACCACTGCGATCAAACGCCGGTCGGGAGGTCGCCGCCTCAACCACCGGCACCAGCGCCTCGCGCAGGCTGCCGAGCGTAGCGGTGAGCCCACGCGCCGTGGCGCCACGCTCGAAACGATCAATGAGGGCATCGTAGAGCTGGTCTTCGTAGCCCCACCGCTCGGCATGCTCGCGGGAAAGATCTACGAGCTTCTGCAGATGCGGGGCGAAGCGGGAGAAATCCGACGCTTTCCGGGCCTCGGCCCACGCCGCCTGGGAGTGCACCCTCGCTTCGGCGAGATCCTGCACCAATTTGGTCGGAAGGCAGGTGGAACGATCATACTCGTGCCGCCACTCGCGGCAGTTCGCCGCCGCGACAGGATCATCCGCCGCCAGACCGGCTTCCGCCTCGGCGATCCATTCACCCACCTCCGCGGCCGTGAAACGCTCGTGCACATAACCGCTGAACCACGACATCTGCTCGGCCCGGTAGGCAATCCCGCGTGAAGGCAGCAAGACCTCCTGATCCCAGCCAAGGAGCGCTGCCGAGTCGTTGACCAGCTGAAGTTCCTTGCCGAGGGCGAGGAGACGGGAGTAGGCGGAAATCATGACCGCGAATCAAGAGTGTGAACAAACCTTTCCGACTCAACAGGGTCGAGTCGGCGGTTCAACAGGGTCTTATTGCGCCTTCGCGGCTTCCCGGGCGAGATTCGCCATCACCTGGATCGAACCCGCCGAGAGCGTGCCAAGGACACCCGAGGGCTGCCCCTCGATGATGCGCACGACCGTGAGGCCGACGGGCTTGCCGTCGAGCGTGAAGACGGGCACGCCTTGGGCGGTGCCGGCGTCCGTCACGAAGAACGTGCGCTCGCCCTTGAACACTCCGGTGATCCGGCCCATCACCAAGGTGGGCATGTAACCGTAAACCGCCGAGGAACGCGAGAGCCCCACGACCATGTCGGCGGCTTCAGCGGTCGCCGCAAACTGGGAGAGGTCGACCTTTTCGAAAGTCTTGTTCAGTGCCTTCGTCTCGGCCGGATCAGGCAGGATGAAGGCGACGTCGGCCTCGACATCCTGACGCACGACCTTGCCGTGAAGCAGGGTGGTGTCGCCGTAGCTAATCTCGACGTCGGAAAAAACCGTGCTGGCCGACTGGATCGTCACCACCTTGTCGTTCATCTGCGCCTGCTGGCCGGAGAGACCGACGGCGGCATCGATCGCGGAATTCGAGACCACGATCAACCCGTCGTCGCCGATCGTGACGCCGAGAGTGCGGCGCTGCTGCTCGCGGTCCGGCAGCGGATCACCCGAGGTCTTCGCCTTCAGTTGGCCTTTCGCGGTCACCACGACAAGCGAGCCCTTGTAAGTCTCGAGCAACTTGCGGGCTTTGACCTCCACGGTCTCCTCCTGTGCGTGGGAAAAGGTCGGAGAAAAGGTGAAGAGGAGGGCGGCGAGAATCAGGGTCGGGGCTTTCATGGTCGTCTGCAAGGTGGGTGCTGGAGATGAAAAGAGGAAGGTCGGCGATGGAATCACTCCCGGCTGTCGTTAGCTTGTCCCCCGAAAACAAAAATGTGACGTTCGGTTGGCTCGAGAGCGCCGAAGGTCACATTCGCCGGGCCGTGAGGCAGGCCGCGGATTACCGTGAGTAGAGCTCGACGACGAGCTGGACGTTCACCATGGTGTCGATCTCTTCGGCCTCGGGGAGGCGGTTCACCGTGCCGGTGAGCTTTTCACGATCGAAGCTGAGCCAGTCCATCACGGGACGGATCTGGGTCTGGTCAGCGGCGCGAGAGCCGAGCTGCTGCGAGCGACCGGCTTCAGCGACGCTGATGACATCGCCGGGCTTCACGCAGTAGGAAGGGATGTCGACGCGACGACCATTGACCTTGACGTGACCGTGGCCCACGAGCTGACGGGCGGCACGGCGGGTGGCACCAAGACCGAGGCGGTAGCAGACGTTGTCGAGACGGGTCTCGAGGAGTTGCACGAGGATGTCGCCGGTAATGCCACGACGACGGTGAGCCTCATCGTAATAACGACGGAACTGCTTCTCGAGGAGGCCATACTGGAGACGCAGCTTCTGCTTCTCGTTCAGGGCGACGCCGTAATCGCTGCGCTTCTTGCGGGCGCCACGGGCTCCGTGTTGCCCGGGAGGGAAGGGACGACGCTCAAGCGCCTTGGAGGGACCAAACAGCGCCACTCCGAAGCGGCGGCTGATCTTGTCGGTAGGACCTGTGTCTCTGGCCATGTCTCAATAAAGGTGGGGAATCGATGGGGTGGCGTGGCCGGTCAGACGCGACGCGCTTTCTTGGGGCGGCAGCCGTTGTGCGGCACCGGGGTGACATCCTTGATCTTCAGCACTTCGATGCCGAGACCTTGCACGGCACGGACGGCGGACTCACGACCGGCACCCGGGCCTTTGACGCGGACTTCGGCCTGCTTGAGACCGTGTGCCATGGCCTGACGACAGGCATCCTGCGCGACCAACTGGGCGGCGTAGGCCGTGCTTTTCCGCGAACCGCGGAAACCCATCTTGCCCGAACTGGACCAGCCGATCACGTTGCCGACCTGATCACAGACGGAAACGATCGTGTTGTTGAAAGTCGAGGCGACGTGGACGACGCCGGAGTGGACGTTCTTGCTACCCTTGGCCTTGAGGATCTTGGGCTTCTCGATGCCCTCGGCGCTCTCCATCTCGAGGAAGATGTCCTCGGCGGTGCGGGGACGATCTTTCTCCTTGCGGGTCTCGGCCGGAGCCGGGGCGGCAGTCTCGGCGGGGGCGGCGGCATCACCGGCGCTCACGATCCCTTCTTCGGCAGCAGTATCTTCAGCCATGGTCGCTAACGTTCGAAATTACAGATTACTTGCGGATCACGCCCACGGTCTTGCGCTTGCCCTTGCGGGTGCGGGCGTTGGTGGAGGTGCGCTGACCGCGCACGGGGAGATTGCGACGATGGCGGATGCCACGGTTGCAGTTGATCGAGGTGAGGCGCTTGAGGTGCACCTGGAGCTCACGACGGAGGTCACCCTCGATCATGATACCACCGCTCGTGATGGCGTTGGCGATGCGAGCCATCTGCTCTTCGCTCAACTCACCCGTGCGGATATCGCGGTCCACACCGGCTTCCTCGAGGATCTTGGTCGCGGTCTTCGGACCAATTCCGAAAATGTAGGGAAGCGACGCTTCGATGCGCTTCTCGTTGGGGATCTCGACTCCGAGTAGACGTGCCATAATACGATGGGGTTGGAAAAGATTATCCCTGGCGCTGCTTGTGACGGGGGTTCGTGCAGATGACACGAAGAACTCCCTGCCGCTTGATGATGCGGCATTCGCTGCAAAGACGTTTCACGGATGGCCTGACTTTCATGGGACAAAATGGGGGGAAGGGAGTCCTTTTTCTTGGAGGATTCGGTCCGTCCCCTCGGGGGAAGGCGGTCCAAAATCGATCCGAATCTCAACGAATCGGATCCCCGAAATGGGACGGCGCGCCAAGTTTTGGGCGCGGGGAGGGAATGTTTACTACAAATTTCAAGTCCCGCAACCGCTCTTTGATTGAATCTTCCAATTTTTGAAAAGTTTTTTATTGCCGGGATGCCAGTCCGGGGTGCCTTCAAGAACCGGTCGGAGCAAAGCTCCGCGGCCGCGGGGTAAGGATCTCGGGCTCGCCGGTGGTGATGAGGACCATGTGCTCGAAGTGGGCCGAGAGGGCCCGGTCCGTGGTGATCACGGTCCAAGCGTCATCCAGGATGAGGACCTCCTCCGTCCCGGCATTGACCATGGGTTCGATCGCCAGCACCATGCCGGCCTGAAGACGGGGGTTCTTGAAATGCCGCGCGCTCATTTCCCGCGGGTCCCAGTAGTTCGGCACCTGCGGCTCCTCGTGGAGCTTGCGGCCGACCCCGTGACCGACGAACTGCTTCACGACGGTGAAACCGCGCGCCCCGACATACTCCTCCACCGCTCCACAAACCGCCGAAAGATACTCCCCTTCCCTGGCGTGCGAGATCGCCTCGTAGAGGGAGGCTTCGGTCGCAGCCAGCAACGGAACGGCCGCCGCCGGCATCGCGCCCGCCGACACACTCTTGGCATTGTCGCCGATCCAGCCGGCTTTGGTGAGGATGCCCACGTCGATCTTCACGATGTCCCCATCCAGGAGTTCGCGTTTTCCGCCGATGCCGTGGACGACTTCTTCGTTGATGGAAATACAGATGTGCCCGGGGAATCCCTTGTATCCGAGAAAGGCACTCTTGCAGGAATGATCCGCCATCAGATCCGCGGCGGCGCGATCGATTTCGGCGGTGGTCACGCCCGGCCGGACGAGGTCGCTGGTGCGGCCGAGGATGTCGGCGGCGATGGCTCCGGCTTCACGAAGTCCATCCAGCTCACTGCCGCTGCGAAGCTGAATCCTGGACTTTCGTTTGGCCATGAACTCCGTCACGAGACGGGTGAAACGTCCGAACCCGGAGGTCACTGGGCGGCGACCTGGTAATAGACAAGGCCACCGATGATGATGATGGCGGCGACTACCAGCAACCACAGGATCTGGTTGCCACCCGCGGCCGCACCCACGCCACCAGGACGGTCGAAGCGGCCACGAATACGGCCTTTGCGGAGGAACCCGTCGTAGTGGCGCTGGATGAGGTGGGTTTCCACCTGGCGCATCACATCGAGGAGCACCCCGACCATGATGAGAAGACCGGTGCCACCGAAAAACTGCGCGGCCAAAGGCGGCACTCCCATCAGGGCGGTCAGAATCGGCGGCATGACTGCGACGAGAGTGAGGAAGATGGCCCCGGCGAAGGTGAGGCGGCTCATCGTCTTGTCGAGGAACTCGGCCGTCGGTTTACCCGGACGAACCCCGGGAATGTAGCCGCCGTTCTTCTTCAGATCATCGGCGATCTGGTTCGGCTGGAACATCGTCGCCACCCAGAAATAGCTGAAGAAGAAGATCATCAGACCGGTCAGGGAATAATGGATCCAGTTGCTGCCGCTCAGCGCGTTCATCACGTTCCTCGCCCACAGCTCGTTCGGGAAAGCCCACCCGATGATTTGCCCGGGGAACATGAGGATGGCCTGGGCGAAAATGATCGGCATGACACCGGCGTAGTTGACCTTCAGCGGCATGTGCTGGGTCTGGCCGCCATACATCTTGCCACCGCGGACCTGCTTGGCGTAGTTGATCGGCACCCGGCGCTGCGCCTGGGTGATCGAGATGACCGCCGCCACCACGAAGAAGAGGAAGGCGAGAAGGGCCACCAAGGTGAAGGGCTTCAGGAGGTCTTCACCGGCGCTGGCGACGTAGGTGTTGTAGACCTGGAAAAGCGCACCAGGCAGTGCGTAGATGATGTTCACCGTGATGATGATGGAAACACCATTGCCGATGCCACGCTCCGTCACCTGATCACCGAGCCACATCAGGAACATGGTGCCGGCGGTGATGATGATGACGGTCTTGATGATGAAGAGCGTCCCCCCGTCGGGAACGAGCTCGCGGGTCGATCCGCTCGCGATGTCGCGGAGGAAGGGATTCGCCTCGGGAGTCACGAGAGACTTGGCCAGCATCCACCCCTGGAAGAGGCACAAGACGATGGTGAGGACACGCGTGTAAAGGCTGATCTTCTGGCGACCGCCCTCCTCGCGGGCGAGTTTGCCGAGCGAAGGAACGACCGCGGTGAGCAGCTGCATCATGATCGACGCGCTGATGTAGGGCATGATGCCCAACGCGAACAGGGCGGAGTTTTGCAACCCGCCGCCACTGAAGACGTTCATGAGGGCCAGCACCGCGGTGAGCCCCTGGCTGTCCTGCGACTGCTCCTGCACCTGCTTGTACCAATCCTGCAGCACGTTGTCATCGACTCCCGGAAGAGTCACCACCGCACCAAGGCGGACGATGACGACGACGAGCAGGGTGAAAAGAATCCGCGAACGAAGTTCGGGGATCTTGAAGCTATTGGTAAAGGCGGAGATCATCGGGGGTGAAGAGAGAAACGTGAGAGAAAAGAAGCGGACAAGAGAGCCGATTCAAGCCCTGAACACAAGCGGCGAATCCGCCTGGAATCAGGAGGCGATGACGCTGCCGCCCGCTTTCTCGACCTTCTCCTTCGCCGCAGCCGAAATCTTGTCGACCGACACGGTGAGCTTGCGGCTGAGATCGCCGTTGCCGAGGACTTTCACTCCATCACACACTCCCTTGACGAGTCCGGCGGCGCGCAGTGTCGCCTCGTTGACATCATCCCCATCGGTGAACTTCGCCTCGAGTGCGGCGAGGTTGACGATGGCGTAGTTCGTCTTGAACTGGGCGTTGTTGAAGCCCTTCTTGGGAAGACGACGGGCGATGGGCATCTGGCCGCCTTCGAAGCCGGGACGGATCGAAGCACCGGAGCGGGCCTTCTGGCCCTTGTTACCCTTGCCGGAGGTCCGGCCGAGACCGGAGCTCTCACCACGGCCGACGCGGCGGCGGCGATGCTTGGAGCCGGGGGTGGGTTTCAGATCGTGAAGTTTCATGAGTCGGGTCTCGGATGAGAAAAGGCGTTGAAAAAAGAAGAGAATTAGAGGGCTTTCTTGTCGGCGAGGCGCTTGCCACGAACCGAGTAGATCTGCTCCTTGGTGCGAAGTTGCTCGAGAGCGCGCAGCGTGGCCTTGACCACGTTCGAGGGATTGTTCGATCCCATCGACTTGGCGAGGACGTCCTTAATCCCGGCCGCCTCGACGACGGCACGCACACCACCACCGGCGATGAGACCGGTCCCGGGAGAGGCGGGCATCAGCTTGACGCGGGCGCCTCCGTGCTCACCGACCACCGGATGCGGGATGGTGTTGTGGGTGATGTTGACGAGCATCATGTCCTTCTTGGAAGCCTCGCTGGACTTCTTGATGCACTCGGAGACTTCCTGGGCCTTGCCGAAGCCACAGCCGACGCGGCCTTCGCGATCTCCACTGACGACGAGAGCGCTGAAGCTGAAGCGACGACCACCTTTCACCACCTTGGAACAGCGGTTGATGTGCACCACCTTCTCGAAAGTGTTCTCGGCAGCTTCGCGGAAGGAAGCAGGAGCGCTGGAACGCAGGATTTCCTCGGCCTTCTTCAGCTTGTCGAAGCGAACTTCGCCGGCCTCGACCAGTTCCTCTTCGACGTCGGCGATGATGTCACCGTCCACCGCAAGGATGTCTTCGTCGGGGGTGGCGTTTTCGTTCAGGGATTCGTCGCTCATAAATCAGGTATCAGAAGTTCAATCCGGCCTCGCGGGCCGCTTCGGCAAGCGCTTTGACCTTGCCGTGGTAGGGGAAACCGCCCCGGTCGAAGACCACCGCCTCGATGCTGGCGGCCTTGGCTTTCTTCGCCACGGACTCGCCCACCTTCGCGGCCGCTTCCTGGTTCGCACCCTTGGCGCCGAGACCCTTGTCCAGGGTGGAGGCGGAAACGAGGGTATGACCGGTCACGTCGTCGATCACCTGGGCGTAGACGTTCTGGTTGGAGAAATGGATGGCGAGACGCGGACGCTCGGCCGTTCCGGAGATTTTCTTGCGGATCCGGCGACGGACCTTGGCTCGCGCCTGTTTGCGGATGTAGAGGCTCATGTTCTGCTGTTGCTCCGGGTGATGGATTATCGCTTGACGCTCTTGCCCTGTTTGCGGCGGACACGCTCGCCCTTGTAGCGGACGCCCTTGCCCTTGTAGGGCTCCGGCGGGTAATAGGAACGCACATCGGCGGCGAACTGGCCGACGAGCTGTTTGTCGATCCCTTCAATCTTGATGTTCGTGTTGGCTTCGACCGTGACGGTGATGCCATCCGGAATCGGATGCAGCACGGGGTGGGAGAATCCCAAGCTGAGGTCGAGAGCCTTGCCCTTGACCGCGGCACGGAAACCGACGCCGATGATCTCGAGTTCCTTCGTAAATCCTTTCACGACACCCTCGATCATGTTGGCGACGAGGCTGCGCGCGGTGCCATGCATGGCGCGGACCTCACGCTCTTCCGAGTTGCGGACCACGGTGAGAGTACCGCCGTCCTTCTCGAGGCCGATCCCGCCGGGCAGGGTCCACTGGAGCTGGCCCTTGGGTCCCTTCACCGAGACCTCGCCGCCTCCCTGGATGTTGATCTCCACCTTCTCGGGGAGACTGATCTGCTTTCTACCGATACGCGACATGACTTTGCAGTGTTGAAGATTTCCGTTAGGGCGCCCCGTCACCAGACGAGAGCGAGAAGTTCCCCGCCGAGATTATGTTTGCGGGCGGTGTGACCGGCCATGATGCCTTTCGGAGTCGAGACGATCGCGATGCCCATGCCCCCGAGGACCTTGGGGATGTCTTCACACCCGACGTAACGACGGAGACCGGGACGGCTCACGCGCTTCACGTTCTTGAGAGCGGGCGTGTTGCCGGCATAACGGGGCTTCGACTTGAGCTGGGCCCGGGCTCCTTCGCCGACCTTCTCAAAGGACCAGAGGTAACCCTCCTCCTTGAGGATGCGGGCGATTTCCTCCTTGGTCTTGGAGTAAGGGGCGGTGAAGTCCTCTTTGTGCGCCATCGTGGCGTTCTTGAAGCGCGAGAGAAAATCAGAAATGGGATCGGAGACGACAGCCATGGTTCCGTAAGGTTGGTGTGAAAAATGGGGATGGGTTCTGGAGGCGGCGCCTGATTATTTGCGGAAGGGGAAACCGAGCAGCGTCAGCAATTCGCGCGCTTCCTTGTCGGTCTCGGCGGTGGTGACGATGGTGAAGTCGAAACCGATCGTGCGGGTCACCTTGTCGAGCTCGATTTCGGGGAAAATGGTGTGATCCGCGATACCGCAGGTGTAGTTGCCGCGACCGTCGAACGACTTCGTGGGAAGTCCGCGGAAGTCACGGATCGTGGGAGCGGCGACGTTGATGAAACGATCGAGGAATTCCCACATGCGGGCACCACGGAGGGTGACGCGGGCACCGATCGTGTCACCGACGCGGAGTTTGAAGTTCGAAATCGCGCTGCGGGCCTTCGTCGAGACCGCCCGTTGGCCGGTGATCTTCCCGAGATCCTCGATCACCGCTTCGGCAGCGGCCTTGCGGTCTTCGGCCTTACCGAAGCCCACATTGAGGACGACCTTCTGGATCGCGGGGATGCGATGGACGTTGTCGTAGGTGAACTTCTCCTTGAGACCGGGAACAACCCGTTCCTTGTAAACCGTTTTGAGCGCTGGTTCCATAACCTTGATTCCTCGATGCGTTGAATTACTTGGAGGCGACGAGCTTCACATTCGAGATGTGGATCGGACCTTCCTTTTCGATGATGCCGCCTTCGGGGCGGTCCTGGGTGGGCTTCGCATGCTTCTTGATCATGCGGACCCCCTCGACGATGACCTGGGATTTGTCGGGGAAGACCTGGAGCACCTTGCCCTTCTCGCCCTTGTGGTTCCCGGTGATGACGACGACTTCGTCGTTCTTCTTCACGTGTGTCTTGACTCGCTTGGTCATGGTCTGATTACCCGTTGAAAGTTGACTGTTGGATTAGAGCACCTCGGGAGCGAGGGAGACGATCTTCATGAAGTTCTTCTCGCGGAGCTCGCGGGCGACGGGGCCGAAAATACGGGTCCCCTTGGGGTTTTTGTCCTTGTCGATGATGACGATGGCGTTGTTGTCGAAGCGGAGGACCGAACCGTCGCTGCGGCGGATCGGAGCGGAAGTGCGCACGACGACGGCGCGCACGACATCCCCCTTCTTCACGTTCGCGGTCGGGATCGACTCGCGGATGTGGGCGGTGACGATGTCCCCGACGTTGGCGTGGCGGGAACGGGTGCCGATCACACCGATCATTTTGGCGACGCGGGCACCGGTGTTGTCGGCCACCTGCACCTTGGATTCCATCTGGATCATGGCTGGGAATTGGGGGTAAAATTATCCGGAAGTGAGCGTTTCGAAGATCCGATCAATGCGAAAGGACTTCCTTGAGTTTCCAGCATTTGGTCTTGCTGAGGGGGCGGGTCTCCTCTATGAGGACGCGATCCCCGACCTTGGCTTCGCCGTTTTCATCGTGGGCGTAGAAGGTGGAGGTGCGCTTCACGATCTTTTTGAAGCGCGGATGGGGCACGCGGCGGCGGACCTCGACCACGATCGTCTTCTGCATGGCATCGGAAGTGACGACGCCGACGCGGGTTTTCCGCAGTCCGGTTCCACTGGTATTCTCTGACTCGCTCATCGTTGGGGCTTGCAAATGGTTGGAAAAGGGGGAGAAGGGACCAATCACTGATGATGGCCGCGCTTCGCGGTCAGGAGGGTCTCGATGCGGGCGACCTCACGGCGCGCCTGGCGGATGCGGGCAGGGTTCTCGAGTTGGCCGGCCTCTTTCTGGACGCGGAGCATGAGAGACTCTTCTTTCAGCTCGCGACGGCGGGTGGCCAATTCGTCGACACTCAGTTCGCTCAGTTTTTTGCTGGACTTGGACATCTGGATGACTCCTCGGAATTAAGTTGGTATTACTGTTCGGCGCGGCTGACGAAACGGCAGCGGATCCCGAGCTTGTTGGAAGCAAGGCGCAGGGCCTCCTTGGCGGCGGACTCCGGCACACCGGAGATTTCAAACATCATCGTCCCGGGGCGCACCACGGCCACCCAGGCATCGACGGGGCCCTTACCTTTACCCATCCGGGTTTCCGGGGGGCGGGCAGTGATGGGCTTGTGGGGGAAAACACGGATCCAGACTTTCCCTTTCCGCTTGAGGTAACGGTTGATCGAGATACGGCAGGATTCGATCTGGCGGTTCGTAATCCAGCCGCGCCCGAGGCACTGGAGGCCGAATTCACCGAAGCTCACCTTGGTTCCGCGCGTGGCGTTACCCGCACGGCTCCCGCGGTGCGTTTTGCGAAATTTGACTCGTTTGGGGATCAGAGGCATGACTTGTCTCCTTTAAAATTGAATTGCTGTCCGGTTCGGTGGAAATCAGGCACCAGCCTGATCACGACGGGGAGGACGGGGTCCACCCTGTCCGCGGGGAGCCCCTTCACGGCGGGGGCGCTTGGGGTTTTCACCGGGCACTTCGTCCTTCTTGGTGATCCAGACTTTCACCCCGATGATACCCCAGGTCGTCTCGGCCTCGGCAAAACCGTAATCGATCGGAACGCGGAGGGTCTGCAGCGGGACCTTGCCCTCGCGGTAGGCCTCGGCGCGGGCAATGTCGGCACCACCCAGGCGACCGGCACAGCGGATCCGGATGCCATCGGCGCCGAAATCCATCGCGGTCTGGATCGCACGCTTCATGGCGCGGCGGAAGGAAACCCGGCGCTCGAGCTGGGTCGCGACCTGGGCAGCCACCCAAGCGGAATCGAGTTCGGGCTGGCGGATCTCATGAATGTCGATCTTCACCTGGGAGCCCTTGCACATCCGGCTGATATCGGCGGTCATCACCTCGATCTCCTGACCGCGCTTGCCGATGATGAGACCGGGGCGGGAGGTATGAAGGGTGACGCGCACGCTGTTCCAGGCACGCTCGATGATCACCCGCGAGACGGCCCCTTTCTGGAGGCGGCTCTCGAGATACCGGCGGACCTTGAGGTCGGCGTGGAGCTGGTCGGCATAGTCGCCCTGGGGCGCATACCAACGCGACTGCCAGTCCTTGCTGACGGCGAGCCGGAAACCGATCGGATGTACTTTCTGTCCCATAATAAAATTCGTTGGTGTGGCGGATCAGTTGCCCTTGTTACCCGCAGCAAGCTCCTTGGCTTGGGCGATCCAGTTTTCCCGTTCGACGCGGCCCTTGAAGGAAAGGAGTTCCTCGAACTCCTCGACGTTCTGCTCGGTCCAGTTTGCGATCTGCTCGAATCGGTAGATGCCGACGGAATTGAGCTTCTCTTCCAGGACGGGCCCGACGCCGCTGATCAGTTTCAGGTCGTCGGTTTCGGCGGGGGGGGAGTCATAGACCATTCCACGCGCTTCGTCAAGCCTCGCCGTTCCGGGGGCTGCTTTTTCAGCGGCGGCTTTGGCGGCCTTGGGAGCCTTGGCGGGGGTTTCAGCCTTGGGTTTGGCGGCCTTGGCACTCTTCGCGGGCTTCTCCGCCTTCTCGGCGGGACCACCTTCGTTGGAAAGGACCACGGTGAGGTGGCTGGTGCGCTTGCGAATCGCGCCGGCCGAACCACGGGCACGGGGTTGGAAACGCTTGAAGGTCGGACCTTCACCGACGACGGCGCTCTTCACGAAAAGACCTTCGACGGAGAGCTCGAAGTTGTTCTCGGCATCGGCCAAGGCCGTCTTCATCGTCTTGCTGAAGAGGGCCGCTCCCTTGCGGGGCGTGAAAGTCAGGAGGTCGAGCGCGGCGGAGACGGGCAGACCCTGAATCTCGCGCGCCACGTCGCGTGCCTTGCGCGGGGAGATTCGGGCAAATTTATAGGTCGAGGTGACGTCCATGGTTCTGATGAGGTTTGTCGCTTATAAAGTGTTTTGTTCGGGGAGGAGGCGGATACCATCGCCCACCTCCACATCGCCCGCGTCCGTCATGCGATCCTGAAGGACGGCACCGGAGAGGGATTCGCGCACATCGACGATGAGCGCGGAATAAAGTGGGCGGTCGCCGCGCAGCACGGTAACAGGAGTGCCGACGCGCAGCCCGCTCTGACGCCCGGCGTCAAAGACAACAAGGCCGATGGCACTGTCAATGCTGACTACCTTGGCCTCGGACAGATCGGCAGGGTCGGAGACGGGATCATTCGATTCGCCCAGGGAAGCATTCGCGGACGCAAGCGATGCTTCCGCTTCCGCTCGAACCGCGGGGGGGAGATTGTCAGCCGCCTTCAAAACCTTGAGGAAGGACTCGCTGAGATTCTGGATGGCCTCGGTGCGGCGCTCGACCTCCTGCTGGCTGATGTCGAGATCACGGACCGCCTTGAGAAGGCGTTGCTCGAGAGTATCGGCCTCGCGGGTGATCACATCGACACCGAGCGCCTGGAGCTTCAGCTCGGTTTCGCGCGACGCCGTCATCTGTTCTTCGCTGACGCGCACCGCCTCGGCGAGGCTCTCGACGAGGGCCCGCCGCTTGGACTCGGCTTCGTCGGCGCGCTTCCGCTCGGCTTCCGCGGCATCCTGCGCCACCTTGAGAGCGGCGCGCAGCTCGCGGACCTCCACCGACTCTCCCGCCGCTTCCTGAGCCCGCACCGGGAGACCGGCACCCAGGCACGAGAGCACCAGCGCCACCGCGAAAGCGGAGCGAAGGGACCGGACTGGGAAGGCGAGGCTCATGACTTGGAAAGGAAAGCGAAGGCTCAGTCGATGAAAGAGGGAATCAACCCTTGATCTTGGGATTGTGGCCGGAGTGACCACCAAACTTCCGGGTGAGCGAGAACTCCCCGAGCTTGTGACCAACCATGTTTTCGGTGACGAACACGGAATTGAACTCCTTGCCGTTGTGGACGAGGAAGGTGTGTCCGACGAAGTCCGGAGTGATGGTGGAACGACGCGACCACGTCTTGATGGGGCGCTTCTGCCCCGACGCATTCATATCGTCGATCTTGATCAAGAGCTTGTGATCGACAAACGGTCCTTTTTTGAGTGAACGACCCATAATGTTATCTCGGTGAATTCAGTTGCGGTGAGAGAGGATCAGCGGCGGCGCTTCTTGGTCTTGCGGCGCTCGACAATGAACTTGTCGCTGCCCTTGTAACGCTGGCGGGTCTTCTGGCCCTTGGCGTGACCCCAGGGGCTCTTGAGGTGCTGGCGACCACCACCCGACTTGGATTTGCCCTCACCACCACCGTTCGGGTGATCGACGGGGTTCATACACATGCCGCGGACGGTGGGACGGATACCGAGCCAACGGGTGCGGCCGGCCTTGGCGCTGATGACCTGCTCGTGCTGGACGTTGCCCACGGTGCCGATGGTGGCGTAGCAGCTCGTGTGGATCTTGCGGATCTCGCCCGAGGGCATCTTGATCAGCGCGTAGTTTCCTTCACGGTTGGAGAGAATGCAGCTCTGGCCGGCGCTGCGGGCGACCTGGCCACCGCGACCCGGGGTGATCTCCACGTTGTGGATCGTCGAACCGGTCGGGATGTTGCCGAGGGGGAGCGCACAACCGGGCTTGATGGGGGCGTTTTCGCCGGCCGTGACCTGGGCACCCACCTCGAGACCACGGGGGGCGAGGATGTAGGAGCGCTGGCCGTCGGCGTATTCGACGAGGGCGATGCGGGCACTGCGATTCGGATCGTACTCGATCGTGAGAACCTTGGCCACCTCGTCGCGACGAGCCCGCTTGAAGTCGATGAGACGATACTTGCGCTTGTGACCACCCCCGCGGTGACGGCAGGTGATGCGCCCGTTGTTGTTGCGCCCGCCGGATTTCTTGAGGGGCCGGCAGAGGCTCTTCTCGGGCGACGAAGCGGTGATCTCCTCGAAATCGGGGAGAAGTTTATACCGGTTCGACGGCGTGATGGGACGATAGGATTTCAAAGCCATGGCTCGTGGAAGAGTGGACGGTTAGACGAATTCGATGGTCTCGCCGTCGGCCAGACGGACAAAGGCCTTTTTCCAGTGTTTGGTGCGGCCGAAGTCGGCGCGGCGCTCGCGCTTCTTCTTGCCGTCGTAGTTGGCGGTGCGCACGTCGGCGACCTTTTTTCCGAAGAGTTTCTCAACGGCGTGTTTGATCTCGAGCTTGTTGGCCTTCGGATTCACCTTGAAGACGTACTCGTTGTTCGTCTCGGTGAGGAGGGTGGCCTTCTCGCTGAGCTGGATCGTATCAATGACTTGGAAAATGTCTTTCATATG
Organism: Verrucomicrobiales bacterium; assembly: GCA_016795385.1. GTDB lineage: Bacteria > Verrucomicrobiota > Verrucomicrobiia > Verrucomicrobiales > DEV007 > Arctic95D-9. The sequence goes on from JAEUHI010000085.1 coordinate 60,084, forward strand.
GATTCCTTTCCCCGGATTCAGTTACCCGTGCGGGCGGCGAGAGTTTCGAGAGCCGACTCCACGACGACGATCTTGCTGTAGTGGAGAAGTTGTTCGGTATTCACCTCGTTGGCCGAGATGAGGAGGGCCGACTGACAGTTGCGGGCGGCGCGCTTCGTTTCGTCCGAAAATTCGGAGCCGACGATGAGGACGCGCTTCACGACACCGGCGAGACCATTGACCTCCTTCACGAAGGACTTGGTCTTGCCATCGGCGATCGCGAAGTCGGCGACGGTAAGGACATCACCCTCGGCGATGCGCTCGGTGAGTGCCTTCGAAAAGGCCAGTCGACGCGTGCTGCGGTTCACCTTCTTGGAGTAATCGCGGGGCTTCGGACCAAAGGCCACGCCGCCACCACAGTGGTGCGGGGGATTGTTGCCACCCTGACGGGCGCGTCCGGTACCCTTTTGCTTGAAGGGTTTCTTGCCGGTGCCCGATACTTCCGAACGGGTCTTGGTATTCGCGCTGCCGCTGCGACGGTTCGCATGCATCGCGACGATCACGTCGTGAATCGCCTGCACGCCGCGGTCGCCTTCTTCCACGAGTTGGATGCTGGCGCTCTTCGCGCTTTCGAGATTGAGAGTCTTCGCTGCCATGTTGAGTCTTCCTTTCAGTCAATGGGGTTCGCTCGGGGCGCTCAGCCTTCGGTTGCCTCGGCGGCAGGGGCGGCGGCACCGGTTTTCAGGTCGCGGACCGGACCCTCCTTCTTCTTCGCAGGGCGAATCACCACGTATCCACCCTTGGCACCGGGGACGGCACCACTGACGAGGATGACGTTGTCGGCGGGGCGCTTCTGCACGATCTTCAGATTCTGCACGGTGATGCGCTCGTTTCCTTGATGACCGGGCATCGCCTGGCCTTTCCAAACACGGCCGGGAGTCGTGCCGGCGGCAATGGCACCCGTCCGGCGGTGCATCATGTGACCGTGCGTCTGGGGCTGGCCGGAGAAATTGTGCCGGCGCATCGCACCCTGGAAGCCCTTGCCCTTGCTCGAGCCGATGATGTCGACCCACTGGCCTTCATCAAAGAGATCAAGCCCGGGGTGGGCGATCTCGGGGAGCTGCTCGTCGTTCTCGACGCGGAACTCGAGGATCTTGCGCTTCGGCGAAGCGCCGTTTGCCTTGAGGTGGCCCGCTTCGGCGCGGCTCAGGCGGGATTCCTTCTGGTCGTCGAAACCGATCTGCACGGCGCTGTAACCGTCCTTCTCCGAAGTCTTCTTCTGGAGGAAAACGTTGTCGCTCACGTCGATGACAGTCACGGCGATGGCTTCGCCCGCTTCATTGAAGATGCGGGTCATGCCGACTTTCTTTCCGATTAATCCGATGCTCATTTGCAGTCGTCTTGGCTGAAGTTTCCAGGTTCCGGGAACCCGTCAGATCTTGATGGTGATGTCGACGCCGGCGGGGAGATTGAGCTTTTTGAGCTCGTCGACGGTGCGGGAGGTGGGCTCGACGATGTCGAGGAGACGCTTGTGGGTGCGGATCTCGAACTGCTCGGCCGACTTCTTGTTGACGTGGGGAGAGCGGTTCACGCTGAATTTCTCGATGCGGGTCGGCAGCGGGATCGGTCCGGCGACACGGGCCCCGGTACGTTTGGCCGTTTCCACGATGTCGAGCGTCGACTTGTCGAGAAGTCTGGAATCATAGGCCCGGAGGCGGATTCGGATACTTTGTCCCTGCATTTCAGTTGGTCCGTTGAGGTTTAAATGGGGTGATGAATCAAACGTATTGAGCGGTCATGCGCTCGAGGACGGCGGCGGGCACCTCTTCAAAGCGGAGGGGCTCCATCGAGAAACTGGCACGGCCCTTCGAAAGGCTCCGCATGTCGGTGGCATAACCGAACATCTCGGCCATGGGCACCTCGGATTTGATCTGGCTGAGCCCGGCGCGGGAATCGACTTCGGCAATGCGTCCGCGGCGGCGGTTCAGGTCGCCGATGATGTCACCCTGGTATTCATCGGGCACTTCGACAGCGACATGCATGACGGGCTCGAGCAACATCGGACCGGCGGCGGCGAGCGCCTCGCGCATGGCCAGGATGGCCGCGATCTTGAATGCCTGCTCGTTCGAATCCACATCGTGGCTCGATCCGCCAATGAGATCCACATGGATGTCGACGACGGGATAACCGAGAATGACACCATTGTTGAGCGATTCGCGGATGCCGGTCTCGCAGGCACCGAGGAAGTCTTTCGGAATTTCACCACCGGTGACGAGGTTCGCGTAGGTGAAGCCCTTGCCACGCTCGTTCGGGGAGAGACGGAGAATTACGTGACCATACTGGCCCTTGCCGCCCGTCTGCTTGATCAGCTTGTATTCCCCGTGAGCCGCCTTCGACACCGCCTCGCGGTAGGCGATCTGCGGTTTACCCGCATTGGTGCGCACGCCGAACTCGGACTGAAGACGCGATTGGATGATCTCCAGGTGAAGCTCGCCCATGCCGGCGATCAAGGTCTGGCCCGTCTCCTCGTTGGTGGAAACGACGAATGTCGGATCCTCTTCAGCGAGGCGCTGAAGCGCTTCGGAAAGCTTGTCGGAATCCGCCGTGGTCTTCGGTTCGACCGCCATCGAAATGACCGGCTCGGGGAAGGCCGGGGGCTCCAGCATGATGTCGAAACCCTCGACGTGGAGCGTGTCACCGGTGCGGACATTCTTCGGTCCGACGATCGCGGCGATGTCACCGGCGTAGCAGGTGTCGATATCCTTGTGATCGTTCGACTGGATCTGGATGAGGCGCCCCACCCGCTCGGCGCGTCCGGTGCGGGAATTGAAAATCTTGTCACCCTTCGAAACCGTGCCCGAATAGACACGAATGAAGACGAGCTTGCCGACGAATTTGTCGGACCAAAGTTTGAAAGCAAGGGCGCAGAACTTGCCTTTGTCATCGGCGGGAGCCTCGAGGATGGCGGACTCGTCGTCCTGCTTCATGCCTTTGGCCGCGGGAATCTCGACCGGACTCGGAAGATAATCGACGACGGCGTCGAGGAGATACTGCACACCTTTGTTCTTGAAAGCGGATCCACCGATCACGGGCACGATGGTATTGGCGATCGTGGCGCGACGAAGCGCCGCCTTGATGTGCGAGGGGAGAATGTCGGCCTCGTCGAGATACATCATGCCGAGCTCGTCATCGACGTCGGCCAGAGCCTCAAGAAGGGACTGACGGGCAGCCTGGGCGAGCTCGAGTTGGTCGTCGGTCAGCTCGGTCACCTCGTAGGTGGAACCGAGCAGATCATTGTCAGAGTAGATGACCGCCTTGAGATTGATCACGTCGATCTGCCCTTTGAGCGAGTCCTGCGATCCGATCGGAATCAGGACGGGATGCGCATTGGCACCGAGTTTCTCACGGACATCGGCGATCACGGCATCGAAGTCCGCGCCGACGCGGTCCATCTTGTTCACGAAGATGAGCCGGGGCACGCCATACTTCGTCGCTTGGCGCCAGACCGTCTCCGACTGGGGCTGCACCCCGGCCACCCCGCAGAAAACCACCACGGCACCATCCAGCACCCGGAGGGAACGCTCCACCTCGGCGGTGAAATCCACGTGACCGGGGGTATCGATGATGTTCACGCGCTGACGCTCACCGGCGGCAGACTTGTAGACACCCGCCTCTTCGGACTGGGTCCATTCACAGGTGACCGCGGCGGAAGTGATGGTGATACCACGGGCACGCTCCTGCTCCATCCAGTCGGTCGTCGCTTGCCCATCATGCACCTCGCCGATCTTGTGGATCGAGCCGGTGTAGAACAGGATGCGCTCCGTCAAGGTCGTTTTCCCGGCATCGATGTGGGCCGCAATCCCAATGTTGCGGGTCCGCTCAAGCGGAAACGCGCGATCGGGATGATTGAGACCACCACTCATCGATTTCGAGGGAGACTGTAGGACGGCAGGCACCGGGGACGGAGCAAGTGAAGGATTACCAGCGGAAGTGAGCGAAGGCGCGGTTGGCCTGCGCCATCTTGTGAGTCTCGTCGCGCTTGCGGACGACGACGCCCTGGTTCGTGCTCGCGTCACGAATCTCATTCGCGAGAGCGATGTGCATCGGCGTGCCGCGGCGATTGCGGGCGGCATTGACAATCCAACGCATCGCGAGAGCTTCCTGGCGATCAGGAGAAACTTCGAGCGGCACCTGGTAGGTCGCACCACCGACGCGGCGGCTCTTCACTTCCACGCGCGGCTTGGCGTTCTCGACGGCACGATTGAGAACTTCCACGGGATCGACCGACTCGGCCCCTTCGTTGGCGCGATCAATCGCCGCGTAAACGATGCGCTCCGCGAGCGAGCGCTTGCCCTGCCGCATCACTTTGGACACCAGCTTGGAAACGATCGAACTGTCGTACCGCGCATCACGCCGCTCAGGCTTGCTGTAGACTCTTTTTCTTCGGGACATAGGATTATTTCGGTTAAAACCTGGACATTCGTATCACCGGAGGAAAATCTGACGGGAGTCAGATTCTCACCCCTTGGGTCGTTTGGCACCGTACTTCGAACGGGCCTGCTTGCGCTTGGCCACGCCGAGAGTATCGAGGGCACCACGAACGATGTGGTAGCGGACACCCGGCAAATCTTTCACACGTCCGCCGCGCACCAGCACGATGGAGTGTTCCTGGAGGTTGTGACCTTCCCCACCGATGTAGGCGATCACTTCCTGACCATTCGTGAGACGGACCTTGGCCACTTTCCGAAGCGCCGAGTTCGGCTTCTTCGGCGTACGGGTGTAAACCTGGAGACACACTCCGCGGCGCTGCGGGCAGTCATCAAGGGCGGGAGACTTGGACTTCGAGGGCTTGTCCTGTCTTCCTTTCCGTACGAGCTGGTTGATCGTGGGCATGGCGTTTCCGTCGTTTGGCAAAATTTCGGCATCCTTCGTGCTTCGGGACTGCCACCACCGGTGGTAGATCGAACCAAATTCCCCCACGTTTGGGATGCCAAGGCGGCGCGGGGGGCGGGAATATAGACGGCCTTCTCCCGGCCGCAACGGAATTTATTTCAAATTTTTCCGATTCCGCGGGGATCGCGGCCTTCGCATCCTCCAACCGGCCCGATTCCCTTCCAGAAACCGTAAAAAGCATGGGGATTTCCGAAAGATTTTCGGAGAAACGAAAGTTTGCGGGCGGTAGCAGGAGGCGGATTTGAACCGCCGACCAAAGGCTTATGAGTCCTCTGCTCTACCCCTGAGCTATCCTGCCGTCCACAAAAGCGGTCCGTAAGGAACTTTCTGACGGGCAAATGTCAAGCGCCGGCTTCAAAAGCCCGACACTTCGCCTCATCCTTCTCCGCCCACGATCTTCGCAAGTCCCCAGGCGATCACGAAAGGTGCCGTGCCCAGGCTGATCACCGACGTCACGACCACGATCTGGATGGCCACGCGCGGCTGACCATTGAAAAGCCGGGCCAGCACGATGGGAAAGATCGCCGCCGGCATCGATGCCTGCACCACGAGGAGCCGACGCAGATCATCCGGGAGCGGCAGGAAGTGGGCCGCCGCGAGGATGAGCGAAGCATGGAGGCCCAGTCGCACGATCACACTCGAGAGTCCCACGCGGAAGATGTCGGTAAAGATCCCCTCCCGCAGAAACCGGCCCATCGTCGCCCCGATCATGAAAATCGACATGGGCACCGCACATCTTCCGAGCATGTCGAGCGAGGTGTGGACGACACCCGGAATGTAGCGGTAGGCTCCCGTGTAGTTCAGCAGGAGCGCCAGGATCACCGCGAGGAAAGGACCGTTCACGAGCGCGCGAAGACCTGCTTTTCCCGTAAGAATCGCCAGTCCGGCCGTCCACATCGCCAGTTCCACCCCGATTCCGAAGATGAACATGAGGCCTGAAGGCCCTTCGTTGCCGGGAAACAGATCCACCAGCAAAGGCAGGGCGATGAACCCGTAATTCTGGATGCCGCTGCTGATCGTGAATGTACGGAGCCCCGTGCCGACCCTCATGCCTCCCGCCAGACCCGCAAGCCAGGCGATCAAGAATCCGCCAAGAATCAGCACAAATCCGAGCCCGATCGCCCACCCCGCCGTCGCCAGCTTCTGCAAGGCCGGATTGCCAGGCACGAGCGAGAGGATGAGACAGGGAGCGAGGAGATTCATCCCCAGCTTCATCATCCCCGTTTCCGTCTCCTCGCTCAGCCAGCCGCGGCGATGGAAGAGCAATCCCGTCGCGATCACGAGAAAGACCGGAAGGATCGCCGAGAAAATCGTGCCGTAAGAGGCCATCGGGCCGGATCGCGGACGGGAAGAAATCGATCAAGGAAGCAGCACCCAGGGAAGGCTGGGATACTTCTCGCGGAACTCCTCACGCACGCTGATGTCGCCGGAGAAACCCCAATCCAGCATCTGCCAGCGACCGTCCGGATCCTGTTTGACAAGAGCGAGAAAATCCAGCTCCAGGGAAAATGCCGCATCTTCATCCGCGGGAGCCGCGCCGTCCAACGTGGCCACGTTGCCGCTGAAAGTGCCCCACCCCTCGAAGATCCGGACCTCGCCCGTGAATTGCACCTTGCTGCCGATGTAGGCCGAGATCGGCCCCCGCATCGAATCCATGATCTCCTTCCGCTCCGGAGATCCGGCGGCAGGCTCGGAGACCTCCACCGCCGCCAGTTTTTTGACGAACTTCACCTTCGCCGGATCCTTGAGCCGCAGCAGCCCGTCGCGATCCTCCACCAATTCGCCTTCCCCAATCCACAAAGAGCCATCGTCGAGCTTGTAGATCACCTCTTCGGCCTGATCCGCCCCCTCGATCGTGTATCGGTGCACGAGCCGCATCAGGCCACCCTCTTCGAGAGTTCCTTCCAGCGAACCCTGTGTCCCATGGGCGTCCGGCACCTCCCACGTCTGGTAGCCGCTGACCTCACCTTCCGAAAGATAGAGCACGATCCGGGTCGTTTCCGCCTCGGTCGCCGATTCAAAATACAGGGTTTCTTCCGCCGACGCGACGGCGAAGCTGAGGAGGACGAGGAAAGTGAGGATGGTTTTCACAACACGCAGGTAGTCTCTCCGCGTCCGATTTTCAAACGGCTCGCTCACGGATTTTCACCGCCGTCTCCTCAGAGCCCCGCCATCACATTCCAGACCCGCACGATCTTCGACTTCACGCTGGCGAGATCCGTCGTGTAATTGGTCACGAAAAGGGCAAAGGCATATCGTTTGCCCGATCGGGCTTCAACGTAGCCCGCGTAGTTCCGGATGCGGTCCATCGTCCCGCTCTTGGCCCGGATCCTCCCCTCGGCGGCCGAACCGCCGCCGATGCTTTTGAGAGTCCCCGACCGGCCGGCCACCGGCAGCGAAGCACGAAAGCTCTCGAAGTGGGGGCTTTTCGATGCCGCCTGCAGCATCAGGGTCAGTTGACGGGGCGTCACCGTATTCGCCCGCGAAAGCCCGCATCCATCCCCCATGAAAAATCCCGTCATGTCGATCCCCTTCCCCGACCAGTGCGCCCGCACCGCCTCTGCCGCCGCTTCCGTCGTGCCCGAGCCCGAGATCTTTACCCCGATCGCCCGGTGCAGGCACTCCGCCTTGAGATTGTCCGACTTGTGATTCGTCGTCACCAGGATTTCGGAAAGCGGGGCCGAAGATTGTTCGAAGATCTTCTTTCTCGCCCCGATCTCTTTCCCCGCCGCCCCCAGAAGCCGGTCCGTCGTCGGCTCGCCGGTCACGGGCACCCCTTGCGCGACGAGATACTCAGAAAAAGTCCGCGCGCAGAAAAAGGCCGGATCCGGCAGCGCCCCTTTGATCGTGAAGGAACCGCTCCCCGCCGGCACCGTTCCGCGAAAGGTGAACAGTCGTCCGTAGGCGTCTCCGTAAATGTAGCCGTTGTCCCCCGATCCCGAGGCGCCAACCCGCATCTCATTGATGAACTCATGTTCCGGCAACGGCGGATTCGTTCCTGTGAACGGGGCCTTGGCGCCGACCGAGGGCGTCCGGAAGGTCGCGTAAAACAGGTTCTGAAACACGGTCAGTCCGCTCGCCCCCGCCCCGTAGTAATTGCCCGAGTCATTCCACTGCCAGGTATCGGGAGTCAGGACCGTTCCGAAAACCGAGGCATCACCGATCACCGATCCTTCCACCTTTTTCACCCCAGCCTCGGCCAAGGCGGCGCGCCATTGGGCGTAGGTCGAGGTCAGATCCGTCGCGGCCAGGGTCGGATCGCCCCCTCCCCGGATCACCACATCGCCGGTCAGGACACCGTCTTCACCAAGCGTTCCCGTGGTCTGCAGTTCGGTCACAAAACGGAAATCGGGACCCAGCACCTCATTCGCCGTTGCCGTCGTGAAGACTTTCATCACCGAAGCCGGAACCAGGCCGGAATCCATCCGGTAGCCGACCGCGGTTTCCGGCGCGCCTTCGAGATCGACGAGGCAGAATCCCACCAAGGCGGTCTTCAGCCCGGATTCTCCCGCGATATTTTCCACCTCGGCGATGACGTCCTCCACTGACGAGGCCTGTGCCGTCGCCGCAAAAGAGAAACCAACGTACCACAACAACAGTGGCCTCGACCAGCGATTCACAACCGAAACAAGCTTGGCAAACCGGCACATCATCCGGGATCATCCCTCGCGATACCGGAGACGTCAATTTCTCGTCGCATCCGGATCCTCGGTCGGCCTCAACCTGCCGCCTTGCCGGCACCCAACCCTGTCAGGTCGTGGATCCAAGAGGGTTCAATTCGCGGCGGTCGAATCGCTCTTTCCGGGCTTTGCCGCCTTGATCACGAAGTCATCGTAATGCACGTCGTCGATGTTCGTCGTCAAGCTCACCACCGATTTGGTCTCGTGCGCCAGGCCCTCCGATTTCAAGCGGCCCACTTCGTCGCCGTTCACCAAGACGACCACCTCGTCGCCCTTCGTGCGGATCAGCAGGGTATGCCATTCCTCACGCTTGAGATCGAGGGTGAAGTTCGCCGTCTTGGTTTTCAGCATCTCCTGTGTCGCCTCATCGAGCGTGCCGCCGCCCTTGCGCTTCTCATAGATTGCATTCTCGAAATTCCCCGTCTTCGCATCGCTGATGTTGCCACCCGTAGGGCTGATGAAGACACTGCAAATGTGTCCCGCGTGGGAGCCCTTGTAATCCTTGTCGTCCATCCAAACGTTGAACCTTTCCGCCGTCGGGCCGACGAAATTGAACTTCACCGAGATCTCCAGATCCTGCCGTCCCTCTTGGAAACGGAAGGCATCGACGCCGGCGTGATCGTTGATGTCGATCGTCTTGCCGATCAGCACCCCACCCTTGACCTCGCTCTCGCTCTTGTAGTGGCTCCATGCCTCTCCGAAACCGTCCTTCTCAAAATCGTCCTCGAAAATCACTTCGCTGTAATAGAGTTCGTCTTCTTTCCCCTGCCGTTTGAGATCCCAGGTCTTCAGGAACTCCTGGTCCTCGGCCGACAGCGTCTCCACCGGCACATCGAAGGGTTTGCGGTTCACCATCAATCGTGCTTTGCCGTCCCGCACATCGACCAGTTCCGCTTCGATCTTTTTCCCCGCATTGTTCGTGAATGTCCGGACCTCCCGGGCCAGCGCCCCGGACCAGGCCATCATCCCCGACAAACCAAAAACCAGCAAAAGAAGGCGAATGTTCATAATCCAACCATCACCGCCCCGCCCCCCATCAGTCAATCGCATTCTAGGCGAGGCTCCGGCTGGCTCGGTAAATAGCCAGCCTATTTATTTGACAGTGCAGCATCATGGTTCAGATTCGATGTCCATGAGCTCGCGACGCATCCTCAAGGACGGCACTTCCTACCACCATTGCATCTCGCGGGTGGTGGATCGGCAGAAGATTTTCGGCGCGATTGAGAAGGAAGCGTTTCGATCGATCCTGCGGAAACTGGAGCGTTTCACCGGAGTGCGGGTAGCCACCTATTGTTTGATGGGCAACCACTTTCACCTTTTGCTGGAAGTGCCGGATCGGAAGGGTCTTCCCGAACTCACCGCGGAAGAATTGCTCGATCTGCTCCCCCTGCTCTACGATCGCGCGACAGTAGAGACGATCGCACAACAGATCGCCGCAGCCCGAAAGTCCGGGGACCTACCCGGGGAAAAGGCCATCCTCCGGAGGTACGAAAACCGCCGGGGCGATCTCTCGGTCTTCCTCAAGGAATTGAAGCAGCGCGTTTCCATCTACATGAACAAACGCCTCGGGCGCACCGGCACCCTCTGGGAAGGTCGGTTCAGAAGTCTCCTCGTCGAAGGCGGCGAGGCGGCCCTTCTCGCGGTGGCCGCCTACATCGACCTGAATCCGGTCCGCGCCCGGCTGGTCGAGAGACCGGAAGACTATCGGTGGAGTGGCTACGGAGAAGCCTCGGGCACGGGAAAAGGCGCGGCGGCCGCCCGTCTCGGGCTTGGATCGATTCTACGCGAAGCCCTCGAAAGCCCCGGCTCCTCCTTGGATTGGGCACACACCCGCGACCGCTACCGCCGTCTCCTTTATATCGAGGGAGAGGAAATCCCCTCCGACGAGGCCTATCACTCACCCGCCCGCCCGGGAATCGCTCCGGAGATCGTCTCACAGGTCACGTCCGGAGCGCCTCCGGATTCCCTACCCGAGCTTCTGCGCCGAAAAGTCCGCTATTTCTGCGACGGTGCCGTTCTCGGATCGGAAGCGTTCGTCGAGGAAATCTTCGGCAAACTGCGTGCCGAAGGCCGCATCAGTCCGAAACGCCGCTCCGGGGCCCGCGCTCCGCGAGGCAAAGGATGGGGCGATTTGAAGGTTCTTCGCGATCTCCAGGTCCACGTCTACGGGGATCCTCCCTCGTAATCGGGCCTATTTCCCGAAGAGTTTCATCAGCCCCTTCTTCTCGCGTTTCCCCGCGGGAAAAACCTCCGCGAGAGCTTGGACGAGAGCATGTCCGATCAGGTCCTGATACTCGGGCATTTGCACCATCATCTCCTCCTCGCGATGGATGATCACACCACACTCCAGCAGAATCGCGGGCAAGGACGCGGATTTCAGGACGACAAGATCAGAGAATTCGTAAACGCCCGTCGTTTCGTCGAGCAAGGGGCGGTTCTCACCCTGGATGGGCTCGGCATGATGCAGCGTCGGTCTAAGCCCGGATCCATAAAGTGCTGCTCCCACCTTCAAAGCAAGCTCACGACTGATCCCGGCCTTCGCGTTCTTGGACGAGGTGAAAACGCTGTAGCCCCGGAAGTTGTCGGCATAGTCCCGTTCGACGCCCCCGTGGGTCCACTTGCGGAGATACTTGTCGTTGACCGAATCGTGATGGATCGAAATGAACACATCCGCCTTCTCGCGCGCCGCGATTTCGGGACGTTCGGCGAGGGAGGAAACCAATCCATCGGCATTGACCACGATGACCGTCGCCCCCGCCTTTTCGAGAACACCGGCGATGACGCGGGTGGTCGCCAGATTGAAAGACAATTCCGGCACGCCCCGGGCGCTCATCGCACCTGGTTTCAAGCGGTAATGTCCGACATCCAGAGCGACGCGCAGACCCGCGAGAGGCTGTCCGGTAAATTCCGGCTTTTTCCACTTGGCGGGATCGGTTCCCTCCTCCCCGGTCGCAAAGAGGGGAGAGATACAGAGCAGGAGGGCAAGAACGGCACGACGAATCGACATGCCACAAAGTTCGCCCCGACCCCGACATCGGGCAAGGACGGAGCACCGCCGAATTCCCGCCCTGCGGGCGAAATCGGTCGTATGACAAAAGGACTTCTTCCCTTCGCTCCGGCTTCTGATACCCTCCCCGCCATGCATCGACGCGATTGGCTCAAGGGCACCTCCGCCGCCGGCCTGGCCCTCCTCACCTCACGCTGGTCCACGACGGCCCGCGCCGCCGAGGCGCTTTCCGCGCAGTTCCCCGGACTGGCCGAGCGGGTCCTCGCCAAAGCCACCGAACTCGGCGCCTCCTTCGCCGACCTGCACCTCATGCAGACGGATTCGGAGTCGCTCTACGTCCGGGAAGAAATGGTGCAGGGGGTGAACGCCGGATCCTCTTTGGGTGGTTCTGTCAGGGTCCTCGTCGACGGAGCATGGGGATTTGCGGCGAGCGGCGAAATCACCGAGACCCGTCTCCTCGCCCTCGTCGAATCAGCCGTGGCCATTGCCCGAGGACAAGGCGGATGGCGCGCCCGACCCGTCGAGATCGAGACCCTGCCCGCGTTTACCGGCGTGTGGGAAATGCCGGTCAAGACCGATCCCTTCACCATCGCCCTGGAAGAAAAGATCGATCGCCTCCTCGGCATCAATCGCGCTGCCCTCGGAAAAGGCGCGAGCTATTGCAGTTCCCAGGTCGCGGCGGTGCGCGAGCGCAAATGGCTCGCGAATACTTTCGGAACGCGGGTGGAACAGTCCCGCATCCGTATCCACCCTTCGTTCGGCGTCACCGTGGTCGATCCGAAGAAGGGCGGGTTCGCGACCCGATCGAGTCTGCGCCCGCCCCGTGCGGCGGGTTGGGAGCATCTCTCCGAGTGGGACGCCGCCGCCGAGTCCGCCCTCGCCGTGGAACAGGCGAAAGAAAAATTGGCCGCTCCCTCGGTGACGCCAGGGAAATACGATCTCGTCATCGCTCCGAGCAATCTCTGGCTAACCATCCACGAAACCGTGGGACACCCCACCGAACTTGATCGCGCCCTCGGCTACGAGGCGAACTTCGCCGGCACCTCCTTCTGCACGCCCGACAAACTCGATTCGCTCCAGTATGGCAGCGGCATCGTGAATCTCTTCGCCGACCGCAGCTCCGAGGGCGGACTCTCCACCGTGAAGTGGGACGACGACGGGGTGCAGACCGGGGGCAAGGAATTCCCCATCGTGAAGGACGGCGTCTTCCGCAATTTCCAGATGGCCCTTGGCCAGGCCGCCCTCATCGGCCGGGAAGGAGGCTCGAACGGGTGCGCCTACGCCGACAGCTTCGACGCCTTCCCCATCCAGCGCATGCCGAACATCTCACTCCAGCCCGGCCCTGACAATACCGCCAACTCCGAAAGCCTCATCGCCGATGTCGAGGACGGCATCTACATCGAGGGCAACGGGAGCTGGAGCATCGACCAGCAGCGTTACAATTTCCAATTCACCGGCCAGGTCTTCCACCGCATCCGCGACGGCAAGCTCGACGGCATGCTCCGCGACGTCGCCTACCAGGGCAATTCGGTCGATTTCTGGAAGGCCTGCGATGGTCTCGGCGGCGCAGCCACCTACGAGCTCGGCGGTGCCATGAATTGCGGCAAAGGCCAACCCCAGCAGGTCGCGCCCGTTTCACACGGAGCCGTCCCGGCGCGCTTCCGTCAAATCAACGTGCTGAACACGGCCGATGAGTCGGGCAAAAAAACGGCGGCGCTGGGGCGCCCCACCCACACGTGTGATTGCAGCGGAGGAGGACGGGCATGGGCATGAATCGATCGGAATTGGAGGCGCTCAGCGCCAAAATCCTCGGACTCGTCACCGCCGAGCACGCCGAGCTGTATCTCAGCGACAACGAGGATCTCATCCTCCGTTCGGCGAACAACGATCTCACCACGAACGGCCTCGTCAGCCGCGTCACCCTGCATCTGTCCGTTGGCTACGGGAAACGCTCGGCGTCGATCTCGCTCTCACAGACCGATGAGACCTCGCTCCGCGACGCCGTGAAAAAGGTCGAGACGATGGCGAAGCTCGCCCCCGAGGATCCCGAGTCCCTGCCGCCCGTGGGCCCCTCGACCTACGCAGAGCCACTCACGTGGTCCGACGCCACCGCGGCGCTGACTCCGGGTGAAGCGCTCGCGCGGCTGCGCCCCATCATCGAAGCAGCCCGGACCGCCAAGGTCGACAGCGCCGGCTATTTCTCCCGCACCGCCGGCACCTCCGTCTATGCGAACAATCGCGGCGTTTTCATCGCCCAACGTTCTTCTCACCTTGGATTTTCCATGACCGCCCGCACCGCCGGGGGACGAGGCTCGGGCTGGGCGAGCACCCGCGTGAAAGACCTCGCCGATCTCGATCTCGGAACCGTCGGAGAGCGGGCCATCCAAAAAGCGCTCGACTCCCGCAACGCGGCCGCGCGCCCCGCAGGGCGCACCACCGTCGTCCTCGAAGCGGCCGCGGCACGCGACCTCATCGGCCTACTCGCCTGGGGGCTCGATCGCCGCGACTTTGATGAAGGGCGCAGTTTCCTCAACAGTCTCGTCGGAGAGGGCGAGGATCCCTTGGGCAAGGCTCTCTTTGGTGACAAAGCGACCGTCATCACCGATCCTCTCGATCCCCTCGCCCCGTGCGAAACCCACGAGAGCGGTTTGCCCGTTACCCGCACCACCTGGATCGAGAATGGCGTGCTCAAGGCGTTGCCGGTCGGACGCTTCTGGGCGCAAAAACAGGGCATCGCCCCCCAGCCCGGTCCGGCGAATCTCCTCATGCCCGGCGAGGGAAAATCTCTCGACGAGCTCATCAGCGGCGTCGAGGACGGAGTGCTCGTGACGCGCCTCTGGTATCTGCGCATGGTCCAGCCGCAGAGCCTGCTTTACACCGGGCTCACCCGCGATGGCACCTTCGCGATCCAGGACGGAAAAATCGCCGGCCCCGTGAACAATTTCCGCTTCAACGAGACCCCGGTGAACGTGCTGAAAAACCTCGTTGCGAGCGGCGCACCCGAGCACGTCCTCGGGAGCGAGAGCGACATGCCTATGCTCGTGCCCGCCCTCGTCGTGAAGGATTTCAATCTCTCGTCCGTCTCCGACGCGAGTTGAGCCTTCACTTGCAAAGGCCGCGGCTTTCGTTCCATTAACGACATGCCCCGGGAATCCAGCAGTGAAAAAATCCGTCGCCGTCGCGAAGCGATGGCGGAAAACGATCGCCAAAACCGCCGTTGGTTTCTTCTCATCGTCGCAGGCATCATCCTCGCCGTGATCGTCCTGCTCGCGAAGCGCTGGATCGAATCCGGTCCCGTCGACCTGAATCGAGCCTCCGTCGAAAAACTCGAAACCCTCCCCGGCATCGGCCCCGAGACGGCCAAGGCCATCGTCAAGGGCCGCCCCTACCAAACGATCGAGGACCTCGGCCGCGTCAAGGGCATCGGCCCGGCCACGATCGAAAAGGTCCGCGAACGGGTCAAGGTCGAGTGACCTTCCTCCTCACTCCACCCGCAGGCTCCAGAGCTTGTGACCTGCGGTGATGAAAAGCGTCTTTCCATCGGTGCCTCCAAAGGTGCAGTTCGTGATCATGTCTTCCGGCACCGGCAAGGTCCGCACCAGCTCACCGGATGCGGGATCGATCACGTAGACCGCGGCCGGATATTTTTCGGCCGTTTCCACCGGCAGATTGGGAAAAAGCAGGCCCGCGGTGACGTAGAGATTGCCATCGGGGCCCCAGCACATCCCGTCGGGACCGCGCTCCGTGCCCCAGTCAAAGAGCAGTTTCCGGCTTTCCGGCTCGACCGTGCCATCCGCGCGGAAATCAAAACGCCAGAGCTTGCGATTCCCGCCGACACCATGGTTCGGCCCGCTGTTGACGTTGTCGGCCACATACAGGTGTTTCCCATCGGGAGAAATGACGATGCCGTTCGGCCGCTCCACCTCGTGGGTGATGATCCGCGTGACCTTTCCATCGGGAGCGATGCGGTAGACCCCTTCGACCGGCTTGCCCGCGCCATCGAGGATCTGCATCCCCTCCCACGGCCCATAGCGAGGATCGGTAAAATAGACCGATCCATCCGCGGCCAGCGCGAGATCGTTCGGCCCGTTGAAGGCCTTCCCCTCGAAGTTCGCGACGAGCACCGTGATCGTCCCATCGAGCTCCGTCCGCGTCACCCGCTTGTCGCCGCCCTCACACGCATACAATCTTCCCTCCGCGTCGAAAACGAGTCCGTTCGCCTTGCCCGAAGGTTGGCGGTAGACCTGGAACGTACCGTCCTTCATCCGGCGCATGATGCGGTTGTTCTCGATGTCAGTGAAAAAGACGCTCTCGCTGGCCGCATGCCAGGCGGGCCCCTCGGTGAAGGCGACGCGGCCTTCGATTTTCAAATCCGTCGGCCAAGCCGTCTGCGCCGCGACAGGAGAGAACGGGACGAGGAGAGACGCGGCGACGAGGAGAAGGAGATACCATTTCATATCGGTAGCTTTTTCCAGAATTCCCGAGCTTTGGCAAGTGCGCCGATCCGTCCCGGCCAAGATCATTTCCTTTCCTTGCCAGCGGAGCGGTTTTTACGCACACTCCCGACGTCGATTGCATCCAAACTCATGAAGATCCTCGTCTCCGGAATCCTTTTCGCCGTCCTCACCTGTCTCGGTCCCCTCCTTCACGCCGACGAGGCCGCCGTCCGCGCCGCTGATGATGCCCGCATCGCCGCGATGCGCCAGCCTGACAAAAGCGCCCTCGAGGCGGCCTTCTCCGATGAGCTTCGTTACTCCCACTCCAACGGTATCGTCGATACGAAAGCCTCCTTCATCGACGTCCTGGTCTCCGGCAAAACGAAGTATCTCGGATACGATCATGTCGAGCGCGAGTTCACCTTCCCCGCTCCTGGCATCGCCTTGATGAGCGGCAAAGCCCGCATCCAGGCGGAATCCGCCAAGGGGAAAATGGACAGCGTCCTCGCCTACCTCGCCGTGTGGAAGGAGGAGGGCGGCCAATGGAAATTCCTCGCCTGGCAATCCTGCCGCCTCCCCGCCGAGGAGACCAAACCCTGATGGGCCATCGACCCGACCCTCTTCAGTCCCGCTTCTTTCCCGATGAGCCGCACCGACGACCACACCACCCTCTTCCGCACCGCGTGGTCGATCTACGATGCCATTGCCGCGGAGAACTACATGTTCCACCGCGAGATCTACGCCCTCGTCATCGGACGTCTCCACGACCGGGCCGCGGCGGGATCCTACACCCTGCTCGATCTGGGTTGCGGCAATGCCCGCTTCCTCGCCCCCTCCCTACGCTCCGCCCCGCCGGATCGCTATACCGGCGTCGACCTTTCGCCAACCGCCCTCGCCGAAGCGCGCGATTACCTCGAGGGCATCGACGGTGTCTCACTGCACGAGGATGACATGGTGCGGTTTGTGTCTTTGTCAGGCGAACGTCCCGACGTGATCTTCACCGGTTATGCCGTGCATCACCTTGCCTCTCCCGTGAAAGCGAAGCTCTTCGAGTCCTGCGCCGCCGCCCTCGCGCCGGGTGGCGAACTGCTGATGGTCGATGTCGCCCGCGAGGAGGGGCAGGACCGCGACACCTACATCCGCGCCTACCTCGACCTGATGCGCAACGAATGGACCGCCGTGCCCGCGGCCATGATCGAGGAAGCCTGCGATCACGTCGCCGCCCACGACCATCCCGAGACCGTTTCCGATTTGTTCGCCATGGCGAAAGCCGCGGGCTTTTCCCGGACCGAACTGCTCGACCGGTACGGTCCACACCATCTTTTCTGTTTTTCGATCTGACTCCCAACCCCATTCAACATGACATCCCGCCTGATCGCTCTCACCCTTCTTCTTTTCATCACCCCGCTCGCCGCCGACGATCTCCGCCAACATCCCGCTCCGGACGCGGCCGGCTTCGAGGTTCTCTACGATGGGAAAGACCTCTCCAAACTGAAGACCGAAGGCAACTGGCAGATCCAGGCGGACGGCTCCCTGAAACTGACTCCTCGCGAGGGTGAGAAAGGCTGGACCCGCTACCACCACTACCTCTGGGTGCCGGGTGAATACGGTGATTTCTCGATCGATTTCGAATTCCAGTACACCGCCGGCGGCAATTCCGGACTCTACTTCCGTTGTGCCGACGACATCGACCCGACCAAGTCCGGCTTCGAGGTGCAGATCCTCGATTCCCATGGGGTCACGAAGGAGCTCGGCCACCACGACATGGGTGGCATCATCAAGACCCAGGGTGCCACCAAGAATGCCTCCAAACCGGCCGGCGAATGGAATCGCATGACCGTCTCGATGGCCGGCGACCGACTCGTCGTCGTCCTCAACGGCGAGTGCATCCAGGATTTCAACCTGCGCGAGAAGAAACCCGCCGACAAGGAATTGCCCGCCACCGGCAGGATCGCGATCCAGGATCACGGCCAGCCGTTCGCGGTGCGGCACATCCGGATCCGGAAGGGCTGACTTCGACGAGAATCGGCTTGCAGGGAGCGGCGGTCGGCGTTGATCTTGTCGGTGATGAAGCTGCCTCACCCCATCCTCGCCGCCTCCGCCCTCCTTTCCCTCTTTTCATCGCCGCTCACGGCTGCCGTCACCGGCAAAGCGATCGAGTATCCTGTGGGCGAGGTCCTCTGCGAAGGCTGGCACGCCTACGACGACAGCCTCACCGGGAAGCGCCCCTCCATCCTCATCGTGCACCAATGGACGGGCCTTTCCGACAATGAGAAGATGCGCGCCGAGATGCTCGCGAAGCTCGGCTACAACGTCTTCGCCCTCGACATCTACGGCAAAGGGATCCGCCCCCAGCCGCCCGAGTCGGGCAAAGAGGCCGGCAAATACAAGGAAAACCGCGCCCTCTTCCGCAAGCGCCTCGAAGCGGGACTCCAGGTGCTGCGCGGCCTGCCGCAGACCGATCCGGAGAAAATCGCGGCGATCGGTTATTGCTTTGGTGGCACCGGCGTGCTCGAACTCGCGCGGAGCGGAGCGAAAATCGACGGCATCGTCAGCTTCCACGGAGGTCTCGGCACACCGACGCCCGACGACGCGAAGAACATTGCGTGCGAGGTCCTGGTGCTGCACGGAGCGGACGACCCCTACGTGCCCCCGGCGGAAGTCGAGGCTTTCCACCGCGAGATGAAAGCGGCCGAGGTGAAGTATGAGTTCGTCGCCTATCCCGGCGCGGTCCACGCCTTCACCCAGAAGACGGCCGGTGACGATCCCTCGAAGGGCGCCGCCTACCAGGCCGAGGCCGACGCGAAATCCTGGGAGGCGATGAAGGCCTTCTTCGACCGGATTTTCGGAAATTGATCCTCGTCCGGAGGCCGTCTCTCCGCTTGCGGCCTCGCGGGTTTCCGTCTACTTTCCCGCCCGACCCGGAAAGGGGCATTAGCTCAGTTGGTAGAGCGTCTCGTTCGCAATGAGGGGAAAAAGCCAGAATCCCCATACTTTCGTGGCAAAATCGCCTGTTTTTGGGGTTTTAGTGGCGATTTTCGAAAGAATAATGGCGATCATTCTGGCGATTTAGTGGCGATCTCTTCCGCGCCGACCGACCGGGAAACTTTCAAATGCGTCCGCTCGTTCATCGGTCTTCGGTTCATCGAACGCTGCCCTCCGCCTCCGCCACAATTGCCGCGAGGCCCACCTCAAGCGCTAGACCAATCCGCACCATCGTGTCGAAACTTGGGGAGGTCCGGCCCTCCTCGATCCGGCGAATCCCCCGCTCGTCCAATCCGGACTCCTGAGAGAGCCGATAGACGCTCCAACCTTTTTCTTCCCTCGCACGCTTAAACGCCGCACCCAAAGCAAGGGCAACGGCTTTGAGCTGATCACTGGAGGGATGACACGCTTCGTCCACCCTCAACTTCTAGGAGAGTTGACCAAAAACGCTTACCGGATAATAATCCGGTATGAGAGCACGACTTTTCCTCCTCGTATCGCTTTTCTGTCAGGCTGTCTACGCGGCTGAGCCCGCCGGGATGATCCTGTACAAGTCCTCCCCAGACAGCCCCGACGAAACGGCCCGGGCGATCGAGTTCTCGAAGGCCGAGAGGTTCGCACAGGTCACGAACTACGTTCCGCTGGAGGGAGGTAGTTCCATCCGCCTTTTCAACAATCAACTGGTCGCCCTCATCTTCTACCCGAAGATCGAAGGGCAGACGATCAGTTCCCCTGAGCAAATCGCTCTCCTGAGGGGGACTGCCGAACAGATGAAGATGACGGCCACGAAGTTCCCTACCACCTTGGAGCGGCTGACTCCGCCCTATCGGGCCGTACAGGCGGCTCTGGCCGAGATCGACTCGGGGAAGGTGCTGATCGCGGGCGAGTGGAAGGACAAGGCAATGATTGGCGCACCGACTTCCGGAGGGGAGACGCTGAAGGTCAAACTGCCGGACGGTACCGAGAGGGAATACACGGGAGTTCAGATCACGGGAAAGAACATCGATTCCCTCAAGATCATGCACTCAGGGGGAGCGGCGACGATTCCCTATGAGCAGCTTCCCGAGGAGCTGCAAAAACAGCATGGGTTTGACCCTCTCAAGATCGCAGAGTTGAGGAAGGATCGAGCGTCCGAAGGAGAAGCAATGCCAGCGAAAAGTGATTCCGGAACCACAAATGCGGTCAGCGCGAATTCCAGTAATGGCATTTCGTTTCGTTACGGGGAAATTCCCTACGGCGTATCGCCCGAAGAGATCACATCAATTGCTGAAGCCAACGGAGCAAAAACCGAACTCAGAGACGGAGGTGCCTACTCATTCCTTCCGTGTGAACTCACAGATGGAACGCAATTTTTCAAAGGGGGTATCTACCAATCACCCGGCCTCCACTCTCTCAATACTCAGATCGTTAGTGAAATGCTAATTTATTCCGATGACCCATCGATCACCCGATCGATCGCATATTTCTATCGCGATATTTCTTCTGGTAAGTTTCGCCTCTTTTCTCTATTTAAGAGCCTCCCAGACACCGACGGCGATCTCGAAACTGTGTTTTTGGCTACAATGAATGAGATTGACAAGCTCCTAGAAGCAGAGGCTAATGTTTTCTCTTCAGTGTGGCGCGAGGGGAGGCGAAGCCACGTTCCGGCAAAGGTCGCACACTGGCAAATGCCGAAAGAGAAGGTTTTTCTTGCGGTTTACTCGCCGCTGGGATTAATACGAAAAATTGGTTACATTTCGAATGAGGAGTGGGAGCGATACTCGAATACCTGCGTTGCATTAGATTCAGCAAATGAGAGCGAAACGAAGAAGAAGGCTCAGGAGGGGATAAGTAAGGATTTCTGAATCTTCAGTTTCTATTAATATAATAAATAGATCGAGCGATCTCTCCAAAACAGACTTCTCCAGATAGCTCTGGATTTGTTAGGCCTTAGAAATCTAGATTTTCTATTGCTCGGGACCGTCGCCAAGGAAGCCCCCCCAACAGAAAGGCCCTTGAGCCACGACAATAGTGGACGATGATCTTCCCATCTCGCGTTTCGTGGCATAGGCGGTGGGCACTTGCCAGCCTCAATAGCTTCTAGTCTGGCGAATGACTCACAATCCGCGGAACCCCTTATGACGCACGCGGCGCTGGAAGAGCCCTGACCGCAGTGCGATTCATTTGGAGATGGAATCTCCGATTGATCAGCGATTGCGGCAGGCCGTAAATGCTTCAGCCCTCAGTCCCGAAGCCGAGGAGTTGGCAGGCGCGATCGTGAATGCACCGTTCGCGAGGTCAGAACTCCCCTTCTCCAGCGCTGCCCTTGGCGAGGTCACGGTTAGGATGTCGGAGGTCGCCCCCTACTCGGCCACTCAGGCGACTTTGAAGAAGGGAGAGCTTTACACCGTGGTCGGAGAATCGATGACGTGCTCGATCGGTTTGCGTTCCAAAAGGCTCATTGTGCTCCATGACCTAAACGGAGAAGGCTTTGCACGGTTGCTCTGCTTCAGTCCAGAGGACTTCGACGCCTTGAACTTTGCCGAGAATCAGGTCGTCTGCGTAGCGCTCTACGTTGTTACCCTTGATGTCACGCCCGTCTTTCTGCCGGTGCTCGTCATTGGCCCCAGCGCGAAGGGAGACCATCTGAACCTCATCAGACCGCACTACGACGACAGTCTTCTGGAGTTGGTTAAGCCTACCTATTGGGTCGAGCTTGCAGCGGGAGGCTGAGGTGGACCGCTTGGAGCCCCCTTCACCTGCCCCCATCTTCCCGGGCAATCACCCGCCGCAGCCGATGGAGGCCTCCGCGAAAGCTGGACGAGACAACACGGACCGGAGGCGGCCCTTCCATCCTCCCGAGGCAATCCCCTTCCGTGGAGAACTCGAAGGTTTCGTCCAGAGAGCGCCGGAAGCGGTATCCAGCCACCTCGCGAACTCTCCTTTTTGGATCGGCGAAATGGGCACGGGCAATTCCCCCCACTTCCTGAAGCTGCTCGAAGTCGGGGAGAGCGATGACGGCGGGAGGAACCGGCACGAGAAGGAAGTAGTCCGGTCCGAGGACCGTGATCAGCGAGGGGCAATAGCCCTTCGGGAGGATCACCCAGAGGTGAGGGCCGGTCCGATCAAACCATTCCCGGTTTGCTTGCTCGATTCTTTCAGCGTGCTCGCGGGAATCGGATTCCCGATCAAACTCCAAGGCGACCTCGATTTGATTCAGGGGGATTCCCAGCACCTCGGCAACCTCCCGGAGAAAGGTGGTTTCCGAGGGGTTACCGGAGAGAAGCTCGTCGAGTCTCCGAAACGCCTTGGAGCGGTTCGTCCTCCCCAGCAGGTCGATAACCTCCCCACGACTCTTCCCGGAGGCTGCCAGCCCCTTCCCTAACAGCGCCTTGAGAGCATCACCCATTCGAAGGGCAACGATACGCCGACCGCAACCGGGCGGCAGCAAGCAGGCCTGTCATAACGCTGAACCCCCTTACTTGCGCATCAATCCCGGCATCTCGGCGACGCGGAAGCGAACCTTGCCGTCCTTGCTCATGGACCAGACGTTGCTCACCTCGCGAAGCGAGGGCAATACGAGAGAGTCCGAGTCTTCAGCGATCTTCCGGCGAACCTCGCAGCGGAGGCGGCGGTTTGCCCGCCGTTTCTCCTGTTTCTCGCTGTCGGAGGTGGTCGCGCCAGTGAACGGATTTCGTCTGAGGGAACGGCTCATGCTTGCTCTGAAATTTGGACGGATGTGGCCACGGGTCAATTCTCGGATAGCTTCTCTCAAAGGAGCCCAAATTCCCGGAAGCTGAAAAACTTGGAGTGGGACCCAACGATCACGTGATCGGTGAGCCGGACGTGGAGGAGTTCACCGCCGCTTTTGACCGCGTTCGTGAGCGTGATGTCCGCCCGGCTCGGCTCGGGATCGCCGGAAGGATGGTTGTGCATGAGAATCACGGAGCTGGCCGAGGCGCAGAGGGCTGCGGCGAAGATGTCCCGGGGATGGGCGAGGCACTCGTTGGCGGTTCCGACCCCCACGAGGTGATGGCCTGTCGCGCGGTTTTTCGCGTCGAGATGAATCGTGATCACGTGTTCCCGGTTCGATTGGTACCACGAGCGTTTCTCAACCACCCTCCGCCAGTAATCGACGGCTTCCTCGGGACTCACGATGGCCGTGACTTCGCCGACTTCCTGAACGCGGGCGATTTTGAACTCGTAGGCGGTCTGTTTCTTCATGCGGCTATTCCCAAGGCTTCGAGATCACGGCGAATGGTTTTGGGCGAAACTTCAAGCTGGGTTGAGATTTCACTGACTGACAGGTTGCGTTCCACGAGTTCGGCCACTTGGGCACGGCGGGCTCGAATCTTCTCCTGCTTCGAACGATTCGCTTCGTCGAGGAGTTCCTGAATGGTGGCGCTCTTCGTGGCGGCACGCTCGGACTTGATCGCCTTGCGTTCCTCTTTAAGCGCCTCGATCTGCTTGCTGAGTTGAGCACGGGTCCCTTCCGCTCGTTTCGCCTCCTCGGCCAAGGACTCAAGACTGAGGATCACCGCGCGTCGTTCGACTTGGCCCCGGAGCTGGCGCATGAGCAGCTCGAAGCTGAGGAAGAGGAACACCGGCGGCACGGCGGCCATGGTGTGGGCGAGGAGCCCGGAGGGGGCGTGGGCGACGTTGAAGACGACCGAGGTCGAGGTGGCGATCACCACGAGGGCCATCGGGTAGGCGACGGGCTCACAGTGGAGACTGGCACGCAGGGCCGAAAGGCTGAAGGCGACGATGGCCCCGTCGAGGACGAGCGGCCAGACCCATGTGAGACCCGGAGAAACGCCGTTCTTGTCCGCGAGCTGCTTCAGCGCGTCGAAGGACAGGGCAAAGGCTCCGGCGGCGAGGAGCGCCACGAGGACGCCGGTGGAGGCGGAGAGGAAACGGACAGACGCGCGCGATTCCGGGGCGGAAGAATTTGGAGCTGACATTTTTTGGAAAAGTCCCACATCCGGCCTTTTGGGCCATGCCACCGTGGGTTGTCACCTCGGTTGGCGGGTCGCTTTTGACGACCACTCTTGATGCTCAAGAACAAGGAATTATCGCACAAATTTGCGGGATTTCAACTGAAATAGGTGTGTATCTATCGGGATGATGCTAGAGTCTCTCCATGTCCGAAAGTCAGCAAGGCCCCGGTCCCCGATGGATCGGAAAACAACCCCGGCAACGCTACAACATCACCCTCGATCCGGAGATCAAGCGCAAGGCGGAGGAGGCGGCGGCGCGAGAGGGGCTCTCTCTCTCGATGTGGCTGGAGCAGGCGGCCCTTGCCAGATTGGCCCGAAAACCCAAGTGACGCATCGGGGGGATGCGTCGTTCTGATTTGCCATCACTCTCCGATGAACTCTGACACGTCCCGTCAACTGAAGGCCTTCCGCACGCGGAACGGCATCACCCAGACCGATCTCGCCCGCAGCCTCGGGTGTTCCCTCCCCACCATTCAGCGATGGGAGTCTGGACGAACGAGGTGCCCGGCCTACCTGAAACCTGCGTTGGTGGCTCTGGAGATGGAGTGGGCCTTTGAGCGCCTCGTCGAGGCGGTCGCGGGCTGTCGCCGGGAGGATGGCCGGTTCCTGACTCGTATCCAAGTCAACGAGCCGTTGGCGCGAGCGCTGCTTTCTTGGTCGAGAGAGGACTGGACGAGGCGCTTCAAGGGAATCCTCGACGGACCAGAGGTGAAAACGCTGGCGGACGCCTGCTTGTCGGCGGGATTTGCCGGACTCATGTCCCACCCCTTCGCTCCCGGGACGACCCTTGAAATCGTCGGTAGCACCTCAGCCTCTGAGCCCGTGCTCGAAATTCGGAAGTCTTTGCCTCCTCTCGTTCGAAAACAAAGCCTGCTGGGCCGGATTCTCCGGAGGGACAGTTCCGCGAAGGAGGCTGGTTTGGGCCGAGGCTGAGCCTCACTCGGGAAGCGCCACGGCCTTTCCGATGAGTCCCTCCGAATCCATCAACAAAAGGTTCTTCTCCTCATCCAGAATCCAGTAATCCCCGGGGCCATTTGGTTCCACGCGGCGCACGATGACCCTTTCACCCTCTCGTTGAGCGGTGACGGGTTCGACGATTTTGCCTCCGTCTTGGAACTCGATGGTCATGGTGAACCCGGTTCCGACCCTCGAAATGGTGAAGACCTGTCCGATGGCATCCGAGTATTCCCACCGACCTACCCGGTCTGCTTTCGGAGCGTCTGACTGTTCCGGTGCGGGCACCTCGTCAGCCCCGAACCCCAGAACCCTCACATCGATGTTCGGATCGTAATGGGTCGTGGCCCACGCTCCGCTACCCGGCGTTTGGTGGGGAAGGTAGTAAGTGATGAAGACCCGCTCGTACTTTTTCGAGTCCATGCCTTTGATCTTCTCTGCCACGAGTCGAAGCTCATCCTCGGAGATTTTCTGCTCCAGCCGGACATCGACCGAGCGCTTGATGGTCGCCATGGAGGTATCCTCGATGATCGAATACTTTGGAAGGGTTGGCGTGGGCTTCACTGCTTCCGCGACCTTCTTCTCTTTCTTGCCGGGGGTGCTCGCGTCGGAGGATGAGGGGTTGGCGGTGGAGGAGGTGGATTTCCTACCTTCGGAGGGTTGCTCAGTACTCTCAGCGAGATCGCGGGGGATGAACATTGAGCCGACGACGCCGAGAATGACGACCGCAGCAGCTCCGGCCAATATCTTTACGAGGACCGAAGTCTGTGGCGGCGAGGAAGACGGGAGGGACGGAGGGGCGTTTCGAGGGGCATTCACGCCACTGCTCTGAATCGCGTTGATCAGCTTCTGGTTCCGCTCATCCGCCTTCGTGGCCGAAACGACGAGGCACGCGTGGATGGCCCCGGGGAACCAAAAGAAGAGCGTAAGGATCAGGTTGATCAGGAACTGGAAGGGCTTTCCGCAGATAAGCACTGCCACGGGCGGAAGGAGAATGGCGAGAAGGTACCTCATGGAGTCGGCGACTTTGTGGGATGAGACAAGAAGCCGGTCCGCTGACGGAGGTCAAGGTGTTTCCAACATCGTCGCTCGCCCGCACCCAGTGGCACCGCCCGTTTCACCAAAGGCCCGGTTTTTGTCCATTTCCGCTCCACAGGGGCAACGAGTGCGGCGGATTTGGGCTTTACGCAGCTTGTGGACATCATCGACCGGCCTCCCCCATTGTAGGGCAGGACAAATGCGGAGATGCCCGAATCGCACGGTGAATTATCCCCGGAGACAGGAGACACCCTTGTGCGCATTTCGCTCCGACATGATACCACTTTTTTCGGTCAGATCGCCAGCCCGCCCGCCGCGCACTACCAGAGTCACCCCTGTCCGGCATCACGCCTTCTCAAGACTCTCGGAGTCGGTCTGGAGGTCATCCCTCAAGGAGTCCAGAACGTCATTTAGGACAAACTGTTGAGAGAGCCCCTCTAGGTCTGGGAAAAGAGTGCTTCGGGAAACTCCTATCCGCTCCAAGGCATTCAGGTGATAAACCTTCGACTTCTTCGGAATGAGGAACTTGATCAAGGATGAATCAGGAAGGTTAGCAGCTTTTCGAAACTCCTCCATTTCCGCGGGTTGCCTCTTCCCCCGTAGGGGTGTGGCCGGGTCTTTGAAATACATGAGCTGGGCGCTCTGTTGAAGAAACCTTCGTTCAAAGGGTCGCACCCGAAGAATTCCTGATTCCGGGATGTCGTAGAAGCTACAGATTTCCGGATCGATGAACAAATCGGGCAAAAAGGCAAAGATGCACCCGTCAGAGTCGAAATCGGATTCGCACGCAAAGTAAAGCGCGACCAAGATATTGGAAGAAAAGTCAAGGAGACGGGTCGGGAGGCCGTAATGCTGGGCTAGGGCCAAACATTCGAAATCGTTTTGAGGTAAGACCTGACGATATGCAGATGCGAGGTCTCGCCAGTGATTGAACCGCCCCAAGTCCGGAGGTGGATTCTTTCGAGAACTGGGTTGCGAAGGGTCCGGTGGTGAACTCGATACAAAGTGCGGCTTTCTCCCCGCCGAAGGCAAGAGGTCCCAGTCACAGTTGGCGTGCCCCCGAAAAACCCAAAGCAAGTCCGATGGAATCAAGCGGGCGATTGAAATCACCTGCTCAAGCAAGATTAAGGGCTTTTCCGCCACCACATATTGTTCGCTCATGTTCAAGGAAGATGACCTAATTCGACCGATATCTGGGAAATCAGGGAATCAATTTCGTCCCCCCCTCAAATCGCCAGCCCCGCCCCCTTCTGCCGGAGCCATTCCTTCCGGTCGTGGTAGTCGGGCAGAATCCGGTCGAGGGTGCCCCAGAAGGCTTCGGTGTGGTTCGCATGGACCAGATGGACCACCTCGTGGGCCACGATGTAATCGAGGACGGTCCGGGGAGCCATGAGCGCCCGCCAGTGGAAGGTCAGGTTCCCATTCGGGGAACACGAGGCCCAGCGGTTCTTCAGCTCCATCACGCGGACGGAGGGAGCCTCCAGCCCGAGTTTGGCGGTGTAGGCCGCCACCCTGCCGGGGATGCGCTCCATGCCCTTCTCCCGGTAGAAATCCCGGAAGGCGGCCTTCGGATTCACCACGTCGGACCGCAGGCAGAAATACCCTCCCGACAGCGTCAGCGGAGCGCTCTGCCGCTCGACGAAGCGGAGACGGTAGAACTTGCCCAGATAGGGGAAGCCCTCTCCGTTGACGAATTCCCGTTGGACCCGGCTCGCGTTCAAGTCGCGCCATTCGGCGAGTCCCTTGTAAATCCACGACCGCTTCAGCTCGATCAGTTCGTCGATCTGCGAGTCGGTGAGGTAATCGGGCACGATCACCGTGACCTTCCCGTCCCGCTCGATGTAGAGGCTGGCCGTCTTGTGCCGTCCGCTCCGCCGGAGGTCGTAGTCGATGTCTCGATGGGTGCGTCTCATTCGGAAAGCAGGTCGCTGTGGCGCTTTTTCGCGAGGGCGGTGATGTCGGTCTTGATCTGGTCGGCCCGGTCGATCATGGCATCGATTCCGGCAATGAAGAGGATTTCCTTAATCTCGCCTTGGAGCTGGCTCACCCCGGTGCGATCCGTCCAGAAGTTCACCTTCTTCACCGAATCGCGCAGCCGCCGGACGATGAGGCGGGTGACTTGGGCGATCTTCTCGTCCACGGCAGCATCAGCGGCCTCCTCGACCCCACCGATCTTGCAGATCAGGTCGTAGAAGGGCACCTCCTGCTTGCTGAGATGATGCGGGTTTGCTTCCACCCCGGACCGACCGGCTAGAATTTCGGTCCTCAGCCCTTCCAGCGATTTGGCGAGGAGTTCCCAGTCGTCCTGATGCTTGCGCATCAGCTCTTCGAGCTTGTCGCTCATCTTCTCGTAAAAGACCGGGTCCTCTTCGAAGTGAACCTTCGTGTGTTTGCGGATGGCGTGCTCCATCTCGCTGGCCTTGGCCTTGGCACCCCGCGCCTTGCCGACGTGGGCGGTGAACTCGGGGGAGAACAACTCCACCGGCGGGATCATCGGGTTGATGCCGAGGCTGATGAGGTGGTCGTTCACCAGCTTCGCCACCTTCTTCCCCGCTCCGGCGATGTCGAGGGAGCTGTCCTTGTAGCGCTCCTTGGCGCAGGCCATGATGAAGCCGAAACGCTGCGCGGGGATGCGGTAGGGCTGCCCGGCCCGGTGGGGAAGGATGATCTCCAGGCTCTCCATGAATTTCCGGAGGTAAACGTCGTAGGTGTCACGGTTGCGCACCTCCTCCAGCATCTGGATGGCTTGCTCCAAGACTTCCGCCTCGGTTCCCCGGTCGGCGATGCGCTGCTGCACGAAGTCCTCGATCTTCCCGACTCCACCGTCTTTGAAGAAATGGATCAGCCGGTGGTAACGGGATTCGAGGACCGGGACCTCCGACTCGATGCTCTTCAGGCTGTCCTTCACGTCCGGCTGGTCTTCCTCAGAATAGATCGCGAATGCCTCCTGCAAGTGGTTCGCCAGCCCGATGTAGTCAACGATGTAGCCGCAGTGCTTGTGTTTCGTGACCCGGTTCACCCGGGCAATGGTCTGGAGCAGATTGTGCTCGGTGATCCGCTTGTCGAGGTACATTACCTGCTCGATGGGCGCGTCGAATCCCGTCAGGAGCATGTCGCAGACGACGAGGAAAGCCACGCCGGTCTCGGGCTTGGCCCAAACGCCGCCTTCCGTCTTCGTGAAGTCGAAAGCTTTCTTGAAGTTCGTCACAGCATTCAGTGACCTCGCCCGCTTCCGGGCCTCGGTGATCACAGCCAGCTCGTTCGTTCCGTCCGAGGAGACCACCGTCGCGACTTTTAGGAAACGGAGGCGATCCAGCAGCTCCTCGTCCCGGCTTTCGGCTTCCTCGCTCTCGGCGATGCGTTTGGCGAGGCTGCGCCAAATGGCCTCTTCGTATCGCACCGCGGCCAGCTTGGAATTGGCGACCACCTGCGCCTTGAAACCGTTGGGGAAGACATTGGCGAGATAATGGTCCACCAGATCGTCCGCGATTTCGGCGATCCGCTTTTCCGCTTCGAGGATGTCACCGGTGGCTCCGTAGCGCTTCTTGATCGCCAGCAGCTCCTCCGGGGTCCGTTTCACGAACATGTCTTCGAACTTCCGGTCGAATCCACTCTTGTCGTAAAGGGCCGTCGCCGCCGTCTTCCCCTCGTAGAGAATCTGCACGGTGGCTCCGTCGGCCACGGCATCCTCCAGCTTGTATTTGTCAATGTACTCGCCGAAACGGCGCTGGTACCGGGTGCCCCGGTCCCCGGCGATCAGAGGAGTCCCGGTGAAGGCGATGGTCGTGGCATTGGGAAACGCTTCGACGACATTGTGCCCGAGATCGCTGATCTGGGTGCGGTGGGCCTCATCGACGAGGATCAGGATGCGTTCGGAGTCGTTGACGATGCCGAAAGGGCTCGACCTCGGCACCGACTTCCCCATGGCCGCGGCCTTCCTCGGCCCATACTTCACGATGGCCTCCTGCACCGTGCTGGGCAGGGCCGATTCCCTTCCCTCGCGGAATTTGTGGACCATCACCATGTTCAGGTTCGAGGCGTGCGTCGCCAGCTCGGTTTTCAGGTCCTTGGTGCTCTCAATGAAAGAAACCGTCTCCCGGGCGAGGGCCGCGGTTTCGCCGAGCTGGTCCTCCAGATCGATGCGGTCATTCACCATCAGAATCTTCAAGTCCCGCAAATCGTCAGCCGATCGGATGCGACGCACGAGGAAGACCATCGTGATGGATTTCCCCGAGCCTTGGGTGTGCCAGACCGTGCCCGAGCGCTCCAGCGGTGTCTTCCCGCAGCGAAGCCTCGCGATCGTTCGCTCGACCGCCCGATACTGGGGATAGCGCCCCACGATCTTCACGACCCGGTCGGCGCTTGCTTGGTAGACGATAAAATTCCGAACCAGATTCAGGAGAGTTGAAGGAGCGAGCGTCCCCTGCACGAGGACTTCTTGGGGGCGTTCCGAACCCAAAGGTGACTCGAATTCCCGGTGCGCCTCGTTGGCGATGTCCTTCCACTGGTGGAAATGCTCCTCCCGGCTCGTGATCGTCCCGACACGGGCGTCTTCCCCCCACGCGAGGATCACCAGTTGATTCAGGAAGAAGAGCTTCTCCTCGCCCTCCTTCAGCCCGGCGGCGTGGGTCTCTTCCCGCTGGTTGGAGTAGCGCAGGAACTGCTCCAGCGCCTCTTGGAAAGGATTGGCGCAGGTCTCGTTGCGTTCCTTGCACTCGATCACCACGAGCGGCAGGCCGTTCACGAAGAGCACCAGATCGGGGATGATGCGGTTTTTCACCGCCCCGACCGTGTCGACCCGGAATTGATTGATCGCCACGAAGTGGTTCCGCTCGGGTCGTTTGAAATCGATGAACTGCACCGCCGGGTATTCCTCCCCCGTCACCTCGTTCCGATCCACCGTATGCTTCAGCAGCATGTCGTAGGACGCGCTATTCGCCTCGATCAGCGATTTCCCGGGATGGGCGGAAAGGTCGCGCCGCATTTGGTCGAGCTGATCCGCCGTCAGCCATTCCTCACCCTTGTCCGTGCGGTTGATGTGGCGGACCGACCGCCGGAAGACCTCCGGCAGGATCGTCTCGCGGAAGTCCCCCCGCAGGCTGGTCGCCGGGTTGTCCGGGATGCCGAGAATCCCCAGAGCCCGGTGGTCGATCACCTCCCACCCGAGTGCGGCGAGTTGGTCGAGGAGGGGCTTTTCGACGTGGAGGTATTCGGACATGCGGCTAGACGCGACGGGGCCGAATTTTCCGGCCTTTGGCCCATGATTTCAAGCAGTGATCGCAAGATGTCGCCCCTCCTTTTGGTTCCGAGCTGACGGACAGGCCTGAACTCAATCCCCATGCGGGCGCGCGCACCCCGTCAGGAAGAAAACTCTTGTTTCAGATTCCAAATCCCTGTAAGAGACTCCGAGAATCCGTCTGAAACCGTTCGTATGAAGTATCTTATCGCGCATCGCCTCACAAAAGCGCAGCACACAAAGGAAGTAACCACGAGTTATGGGGATGAAGTCTTTGAAGGGGGGAACGAGACGGCAGAGAAGATCGCCGATCAAATGAGGAAGACCTTTCGACGACAGAGCTCACTGCTCGGAACCTTTTTTAAGGAAGATAACACCCTCGGTCATCTGGCTCAATTGATAAACATCTACCTATCATGTGAGGAATCTCCAGAAACCTTTCACCAGCTCTCAATCGACGCCGTTTCTCATCTTAAATCAGAGATGGGAAAATCAACACTTACAACAGGCGGAATTGTACTCTTTGCTCGATTTGAGCATGAAGATGAGCGCCATATTCTCATTGCCCTCGTGAATGAGAACACCGTCCCTTGGTTCGATTCGAAAATGAGGCTCAAGGAGAATCAAAGTATCGACCTCGAAAAGCTACGACACGGCGTTCGAATCAACTTGGAAACGCACTCAGACCCGGACGAGTCTGGTGTATCCATCATGCATGGAGGCAGATCGAAAGAAGTCGATTACTTTTCAGACTTCGTCGATTTCGTGGCCAAAGAAGATTTGAATAAAATCACTTCACGACTGATCGAAGTGCTCGAAGACTTTATCTCAATGGACGAAAGCATCTCTGACGCCGCGTCCGCTGAAATCTTTGGTCGCGTTCACAGCTACGTCAAAGACCGCTACGAATCGGGAGAAAAAGTTACCCTATCAGGGATTGCCAATGCAGCCCTTCCCGACTCGCCCGAATCTCTACTAGATCATCTGTCAAAAGAAGACTCTGGAATTCCCGGAGAGTTCTCAGCGCCAAACAGCGCGCAAACTAAGCCAATGTTGCGATTCTACGAAAACCAAGATGGATTGAGCATATCCTTCGACAGATCAAAATGGGCACGGAATATTCGAGCGGAACTCACAGAGGAGGGAAATGTTCGTTCAGATCGAATTATTATAATTCGCAACCCACCTGACAAGATGTGGGAAAAGCTCCGGAACAAATCGACCGAAGAAGAGAGGGTTGAGCAAATTCAACAATTAGAAAACGAAGAAGGTGAGAGAATTCTCAACTAAAAGATGAGGTCTGGCTTTGAGGCTCTACACCGTATTTGCTCCCAGAGTGAGGTTAAATTTCACTCACCTCGGGGTACCGCGGGAATTTCGTTCGTCAATGAGAAAGACGCATCCGAAATCGATTTCAAGGAATTGGAAAGTTTGGACATTTTTAATAGGAAATCGCTTTCAGAAACTCTAACTTCGCCATTCCTAGCTGTTCCGAGAGACCCGCAAAATGTTTTCATTGGAGCAAATCTTGAAGATTTGATCTCCAACGGTCTCAACGATTGCGAACTTCCCGAATCTTTTTACTTGGTGGGCGAAAGATTCGGAAGATTCGGCGAAGAGTTCTTTGGCGAACAGCCAGCGCGGTTTAGTGAACTAAAACTTTGCGGTGAACTAATGGTTCGTCTGAGGCATTTGGCTGACAATCACGACACTTCTGGCAGCCTCGTGTTTCTCCGGCTCCGAAAGCTCTTAATTAGTCCCAAGCTTTCCATCGCTGACTTTACAGCAGCATGCAGAGTGAGCCCTTCGCTTGGTCGTCTTGTCAAGATGATTTCGTGCGATGAATTTACGGAAACAAAACAAGATATTTTCCGAAGCTGTCTAATTGAAGAATTTGCATCGAACGGAAACGGGCCTTCAATATCATTTGGCACACTTCTCACCCGGGTGGCCTCGCTTGAGAACAGATACGACACTGACCTACAAATTTACATCAACGAACACGGGTTTGAGAGATTGCGTGATTCAGCAGTAGAACGAAAGGTTAGCCTAGGTTCGAAGATCGAAAACCTAGTGGTCAGCATCGAGGCTTTTTCCCTTACGATTCCGCCTGCAATTTATCTCGTAGCTGAAAAAGCGGATTCGAATAAGGGTTTCGGAAGATTCTTCGAATTCTCGACAAATACGCTTCTTTTGGTTAGCTCTGTTATCTTTTTTATCCTGATGGTCATTGCTCATGTGAGGCACTTAGGATTAAATAAGGATATTGGCGAGGACATCAAGAAGGTGAGAAGTGATTTTGTAGAAAGGGCAGGCGAGAGTTATCGAGAGATCATCGGCAGTATTTTTGATCCCCTCGAACGGCGATTGATCTGGGCGAAATGGCTCAGCTTGGCTCGGGCCGGATTAGGCGCACTTCCCGCAATAATCGTATTATTCAAGATATTTTAGGGAATCAAGTCGGTTTTCAGGGGCGGGGAGGAAATGGTTGAGCCCTTATGATTTACCCGCAGATGTCAATCGATTTAAGAGCCGAAGGAATCTGAGTGAGTTGACGATTGAGCTTGTCTAGAAAGTCGGTTGCTGGGCGGTGAGTCAGGCCACTTGCAGAGCGCCTTCTGGGACTCTACTTTCACACGAGCTTCACATATCCCGGAAAATGTAATCCTCCGCAGCCTTCTCCCCGGCGCGAACAATCCGGACGAAGGTGCTACGGCTGGGGTCTTTCGCCTCGACGTAGTCCGCGACGCGTTGGCGGAGTTCCGGCTTCAAGCGAGCCCAGTAGAGGACTTCATAGTCGAGTTTGTGGCCGTATGGCACCGACAACCCCCGATGGCAGTTGATGCAGAGTACAAGGATGTTCGCCGGGTCCTTCCCGAACTCAGGGTAATCGTGGTAAGTGAGGATGTGATGGCTCTCGATTTGCCGGACCTCGGGACCGACCCCGCAGTTTTCGCAGAAGTTGCCTCTCTCAGTCCTGACGCGACGGCAGAACCGGCGGACGGATGGCGCTCTCCCGTTCGGAAGAGTGACATGCCGCTTTTCTGGAAAATTGGTTTCCATCCCTTTGCCTTCGGCGGGCTTCAGCGCTCCCGGCGTTTCCACTCCAACAAGCCCTGCCATTCATCGGGGTCGGCAAGGAACTTGCGGATTATCTCCATGGCTGCCGGAACAGTAAAATCGTCCTTTTCTGATTCCATCACGACTCCTGCCGTGCTGTCATTGTATTGGAAGGCGAAGTCTTCGTTCACAGCGCCGTAGACCGACAAATACTCGTGCTCTCGGAGATGAAATTCGACCACCGAAAGCTGAGCGCCGCCGGGTAGCAGATTGAGTTGTTCCTCGATCTGAGCATCTGTGGCTCCCATGAGACATTCCTTGGGATGAAGCTCCTCAGTCCCAGACCAGCGGAGGAGCCGGATGTAGTCTCTCGCCTTGAATCCGGGCACATGATCCGCGCCGATCCTTTCGAGCAACGCGACCAGCCGCGTCCGTTCATCGTTGTATTTTTCCCCCCGTTTCTGATGGGCAATCTGCTCCGCGACCGATGCGGTGCGGGAAGTGGCCGCTCTCGGCGTGTCCTCGTATTCGAAAAGTGATCGCAAGAAGGTCTTAAAGAAGACGCCGACGGTCGCTCGGATCAAACCCGGCTCCGAGGTTTCCTCCGGCTCCCGCGGTGGGTCGAACAAGCCCATGGCGTCGGCAGCGTCGTAATGGGCTTTGCCTGCCTGCAAGTGCTTGGCCCACGCCTCCGCATGTCTGACCATTGCCGCGGGGACTTTTGAGGTCGGAAGGCGTAGCAATTTTCCGGCAGCACTCTGCTCGCTGGCGGCGATGGCCAGCATCTGCTCGCGGAGGGGTTGCGACTTCGCAATGCGGTGCATCAGCAACGGCCAGATAATCTCTCTCAAGCGACGGTAATAGTTCCCGGCATCAGACATGATCGAACAGGGTACGGTGGAAGATTCAAGAGGGTTCGGTCTTAGGCCGGGAGTGAGTCGAGATCAATGGAATCGGCGGAGACCCGGCCCGTGAGGAGGTCTTGCATCAGGGCGGACTTGAGGTGGCGAAGTTTTTCAAGTTTTGCTTCTAGCTCGAACAATCTCACATCAAGAGTTCGCAATGTCTCACCAATGGTTTTCTGCTCTTCAATGCCCGTGGGAGCTGCGATCTTGTAGCGCTGGAAGAATCTAAGACCGATCGTCGGGATCGTGGTGCCTGTGGCAATGTTTTCAAATTCCCGTTTCTGCTTTTGGAGTAGGTAATACAGATAATATCGATCAAGCTTTGATCCGCAAATCCAGCACATAAAGTGCTGACTCACAGCCATCGGAATGGTAGTTATTGCGCTCTTTCCGACGCCCGCATCTCGCGAGAGAACGACTATTCCGGGTGGATGTAGAACTGCCGAGGAATTGGCGACTCCCAGCTCACTAATCTCTTTATCAGTCTCTGAAATGTAGAGTCGATCAAGTCGCCATGAATCCGCAAGTGAAACCCACTTTATCCCTCCACCCCAATACTCTGGACGTGAACGGCTGGGGGTATGACCGCTCCCTCGCGTGGTAAGGTTATCGAGCAAGCTCACCTCCCACTCCCTCGGAATCACGCCGAGTTCGCTTTCGCGGTAGAGATCGGGGCGTTCGGATGGGGGTGGGCGGAGCTGGCCGTCGGGGGTGACGCCTCGGGTGAAGAGGTCGTGGAGGAGGCCCTGCTTGATGGCCTTCTGCTTCTCGATCCGCGCCTCCGTCGCCTCGATCACCTCGTCCACCGTCCGCAGCACGGCGGCGATGCGGCGTTGGGTGGGGAGGGGTGGGATGGCGATGGGAATACGTGTCAATGAGACCAAATCCACACTCTCGACGGTAGTTCCCGCCTTTACAGCCTTCCGTAAAACCAGACCTTCGATGTTCTGTAATGCGTAGAAACAAAACGAGGAATCAATCCCACTCACCGGAGTGAGGACCTTCAGGTCTTGATTAACTGTGAAATCGACGGAACACCTTGCGATGGGGAATCGATGTCGAAGGATGCCACTTCGCACCACGATCAGAACGGAATTCCTTGGATAGAGTTTTAGCGCTGTGCGCTGAAGCGCTTCTGATGTGATTCTATCTTCCGATCCAACTAGCGAGGAGCCTCTAACGTCTTTCGGGGATAACCAAACGACATCCCCATCTTTCCAGAATCGGGTGTAATTCTTTGAGGGCGTAAGGCCCCCTGACCATGTCCCTAATGATCCGACGCTGGTCGAAGTCCAAGCTTGGGAGGCCGCCAGTTCTGCTTCACTCATACCCTAGCGCCTCTAAGAATTTCTTTAGTCTTGTATTTGCCGCCTCGCCCCGATCCTCGATCTCCCCCATCGTCACCGCGTATTTATCCCAAAGGTTCTCCACCCGCCCGATCACCGCGCGTAGCTCGCGCTGAAGGTAACCGTCGTAGGTTCCGACCAGCAACCGGTTGAGCCGGGCAAGGATGAGGTCCTTGGCGTTCTCCCGGCTGATCTTGGCTCGGGCTGCGGCGACCAATTCTTCCATTCGCTCCTCGGTGCCCTTCCGTTGTGCCCGGAGCGTCTTTCGCTCTTCTTCCAGCGCCTTGTGGACCGAGAGCTTGTTTTCCAGCTCCGCGACTTTCTTCTCCAGCCGGTGGGCTTTTTCCTCCCCCTCCGCCAGCTCCTCGGCGCTTCCGTTCTTCCGGATTTCGCGGTTGTCCTTCTGCCGCTGCTTCAGCTCGCCTTTCAGGGCCTTCAGCTCGGTCTTCAGCTCCGTTTCCAACGCCTTCGGCAACACACCGGATTCCTCGTCCACCTCGGCGTCTTCCTCGGCGGCGGCGGCAAAGAGACCGTCGAGTTCGGCGAGGCGGGCGGCGATCTCGTCAAGCTGCACGAGCACCTCGGGGAATTCGCTCTGGATCAGCTCCTCGTCGGGAATCAGCTCGGCGCTCCAGCCGCTGGAAGCGATGGAGAGCAGGTCGGCCTCGACGGTGTCCCACCACTTGGCAAAACCACCCCGCAACTGCTGGGGATCGAGCAGGCCGTATTTCTCCAAGGCTTCTGGCAAAGACGCCGCGAGATCGCGCCGAAGGTCGAATACCTTTTCCCGGGTGTGGCGGCGGCGGGAGGGTTCATCCTGACCCGGCTTCGCCTCGGTGGGCAGGGACTCGATCCCATGGACTTGGCTGGCCCACCAGCACTGAATCGCCTCGGTGAAGCGCCCATGGGCGGAGAGCACTCCCTCGTGACCCGCGATCGTCTCCTTGATGTCGCCCTTGGCGGTGATGGCGGCCCGGAAATCGGCGTAGTCGTCGGCGGGCTTTCGCGGCTGGAAGAGGGCATCCCAAAGGCCCGTAAAGGGGTGCATCCCTTCGCCAAGGGCCTCGATCTCGCCCATGGGGAGACCTCCATGGAGGTGCGCCCGCACGTCGTGGGGCTCGGGAGGCGGGGCATTGTCCACATAGCGGCGGATGTTGCAGTTCCAATCCTCCTCGCGCAGCTCCTGGACAGGGACGATGCGCGAGTATTTGGGTAGCTCCAGCCGCTCGCGGTAAGTGTGGCTGATCTTTTCGATGTCTTCCTGCCGCAAGCGGTTCTGCGCCTTGCCCTCGAAGTACTCCCGGTCGGCATTGATGAAGAGCACGCCTTCGCGTTTGTCGGCTCCTGCCTTGTCGATCACCAGAATCGCCGCCGGGATGCCGGTGCCGTAGAAAATCTGAGCAGGCAGGCCGATCACGGCATCGAGCAGCCCCGAGGTGATGAGCCGCTCGCGGCAGTCCTTTTCGTTTCCGCCCCGGAAGAGGACGCCATGGGGCATCACCACAGCCATCTTCCCGTCCACTTTCAGCGAGGCGACCATGTGCTGCACGAACATCAGGTCGGCTTTCTTTCCGCTCTCGGGCATCCACGTGTGGAAGCGCTCCTTGAACTTCATCCCCGTCTTGCTGTAGTTCTGCGAGAAGGGCGGATTGGCGAGGATGCGGTCGAACCGGCGAATCTCTCCGGACGCGTCGAGGTGCAGAGGCTCGGCGAGGGTGTCGCCCTGCCGGATGTCGGTCTGCCGCGATCCGTGGAGGATCATGTTCATCTTGCAGATGGCCCATGTGGTGCCGTTCATCTCCTGCCCGAAGAGGGAGAGGTCGGTGGGGTCTCCGCCGGATTCCTCGACGTAGGCGCGGGAATGGATCAACATGCCACCGGAGCCACAGCAGGGGTCGTAGACCTCCATGTGCTGTCTCGGCTCAACCATCAGCACCATGGTGCGGACGACCTCGGGAGGTGTGAAGAACTCCCCGCCCTTTTTCCCCGCGGAATCGGCGAAGAATTTGATGAGGTACTCGTAGGCCGCCCCGAGCAGGTCGGGAAACTCGAAGTCGGCGTTGCTCAGGGGAATCTTGTCAAAGTGCTGGATGAGCTGGACGAGCGTCGCGTCGGGGATGGCCTTCTGGCCCGACTTCTTGTTGAAGTTGATGTTTCCCTCCAGCACATCCTCAAGGATGCCGAGGTTCGCGTCCTCGATGGCGGCGAGGGCTCGATTCAGGGCGGAGCCGACGTTTTCCTTCACGTGCCGCAGACGCGACCAGTGGACGGGAATCTCGACGGTGATCTCGTTGCCCTCGTCGTCGAGGTGGGTTTTCTCCAAGGCGGTGGGGACGAAAAACCCGCCCATGCCGGGTTTCAGGTACTGCTCGGGATCGGCGAGGAGCTTCTCGACCAGCTCGGGCTTCATCTCCGACTTCTCCAGCCGGTGGCGGAGCAGGGCATGGTCCACGTCGAACTGGTCGCTCAGGCGCTTCAGGAAGAGCATCCCGAAGATGAACTCCTTGTAGTCGCTCGCGTCCATGTTTCCGCGCAGGATGTCGCAGGCTTTGAAGAGGAGGGACTCAAGGTGGAAGAGGGTGAGCTTGGGGGCGGACATACGGCCCATTCCTATAGCATTCTGGCATGGGCTTGTCGAGGGGTGCGGACGCCCCACCGCAACGGCTCCCTGCTCGGTGCCTGATCGATGGCAAGTCAAAGAGGGTGGGAATGCCTCTCGATGAGCCGGGACGCGTGAGAGGCCGTCTGAGGGGCCTGTAGCCACTGCTCCCAAAGGGAGGGGTAATCGATCGAGACGAATTCGATCTTTCCCCCGTTCATCAGTCGGGAAAACCGGGCGAGTTCGAAGCGGAGCTGGTCGTAGGGTGAAAGCTCGTCGCGGTTCGTGGGTTCCCAGAAGATGAACCCAAGAGTCAGGGCTTTGCCCGTCATCAGAGGCTCTCTCCGGGGGAGGTTGATCAGCCCCAGCGCGTGCTTCAGGAGCTGGGGCACGTCGAGGTAGGCGAACGGCTCCGATCCGGACCGGACGGCGGTGAAGGCCGCAAGAAGGCGGGGGCAACCGCAGTTCTGAAAGGCAGCCTCGTAGACCGGGGCGAATTCCGGCTTCGTCTGCTCCAGAGTTTCAAGGAACTTGCTCTCGACCGCCAAGACCCGGTTGGGGGAACGGGCGACGAAGTCGAGGTTGGGTGGCGTCCCACCGAGACCCGTTGGGAGCTTCCCCTCGAAGGCAAACTCCGTGAATCCTTTGAGTCCCTTGAAGTCGAGCCAATCCGGGCTCTCTCTCGCCGGGCCGAAGGCATTCACGCAGAGCGCCGACGAGGAGTAAGCGGCGCTGAGTTTCGGGACGGGTCGGCTCAATTCTCCTCCGCTGCCTTTCTGGAAGTGGGGTTCGATCAGGTCGGGGCGCAGTCCATCCAAGAGACCCCTCTTCCAGTCCCTGAAGTGGGCAGAATAGCCGCTCGAAACAAGGAAGGGCTCCGTGCCGATGAGCCCATGCAGGTGATCCCTGACGGCGATTTCCGCCTGCTTTCTCGTCACGACTCTCATGCGCCCAATCGACCTGAGGACGAAGCACCCTGCTTGCTTCGATTTCAAGCGGGAGCTTGCTTTTCCAATAAGTGTGTATATATTAGAGAGTGTTCCCCAAAAAGGGTTGTTCGGGAAACGGGCCAAAACCGCCGGATTCCGGCCCTTTTGAGGGGCAAGGCACCGTACCTCGAAAACCATTAGGTTTCCCTAACACGCCAGCGAAACCAGCCATCCCCACCCCAACACCCCTTGCAGGCCACATCTCCCGTCCCGGTTGCCATCCTCGTCCGAGTCTCCACTACGAAACAGGAGACTACCCGTCAGATCACCGAGCTGAGGAGCCATGCAGAGAAGGCCGGGTGGGAGGTGATCGCCGTCTGTGAAGAGGTCATCAGCGGCGCTGCCGACTCCAACGAACGACGGGGGATGGCCCAAGTCCTCGAACTGGCCCGACAAGGGAAGATTCGGAAAGTCCTCGTCCACGAAGTCTCCCGGATCGCCCGGAAGAACTCCATCGCCCACGGCTTCCTCGAAGAGCTGACCGATCTGGGGGTTTCCCTCTATTGGCACTCCCAGGGCGTCGAGACCCTCCTACCCTCCGGGAAGCGCAATCCTGCCGTAGGCTTCATGTTCAGCCTGCTCGCTGAAATGGCCCAAGCCGAGCGCGAGACCCTCAGAGAGCGAATCCTCTCCGGAATGGCTCAAGCAAGGAAGGAGGGGCGACGGATCGGTCGGCCCCGGGGGACTGTCCTCTCTGGAGACCAGCTCCTGAAGAAGTACCCCCGCGTCGTCCGACTTCTGAGGGAAGGTCACTCCGTCCGGAACACCGCCTCGATCTCGGAGGTTTCGACGAATACGGTGCAGAAAATTCGTTCGATCACTTGCTCATTAAGCCGGGCTTAGTTTTCGCAACGGCTAATCGAACTACCGAGTGAAGCACCGAAGAGCCTAGTAAAAACAATCCAGTCCAACCCCCCTAAAGGGGGGATTGGACTATGGATGGTTTTACAGCCCCTCCATAGACTCATGGCTACATCGCGGTGATCCATCAAGAATTGCGCCAAATGGGTCAAAACGATTTTTCTTCAAAAAATCTTCTCTGCTCAAATCGGTTCCGCGTTCTTCAGGTAGTATGAGCCAAACTCTACTACCCCAGAACAAAATCGAAGAAACCCAGAAAGCCCTGAGAAGTCTTTTTGCCGAAGAATTCCCCGAAAAACTGAAACACCCCTCAGCCGGAGCCAGTGAAGAGCCGA
Organism: Verrucomicrobiales bacterium; assembly: GCA_016795385.1. Classification (GTDB taxonomy): domain Bacteria; phylum Verrucomicrobiota; class Verrucomicrobiia; order Verrucomicrobiales; family DEV007; genus Arctic95D-9. The sequence goes on from JAEUHI010000085.1 coordinate 101,423, forward strand.
GCCAAGGCAGAAATCAACAAAACTCCTCAAACGAGCAACACTCTTCAGGAAAGGGAGCCCCGCCCGCCCCCGGCGATGGCATTAGTAGACCTGAACAGTTAAGCGAACTTCAGAAGCTGGTAAAAGGCATACTTCCAGAAGCCTCCCCCATCGAAGTCAAACACGAACCGCTTCCATTCCTCTCGTTTGCCTCTCTACTCGAAGCCGCAGAGACCCCGCCTCCTCAGACCGTCGTCGAAAACTTCCTGAGAAGAGGCGACGTCGGAATGATCGGTGCGAAGGCAAAAGAGAAAAAGAGCATGTTTGTTGCTCAGTTGGCTCTCGCGGTTGAATCTGGAAGAACGTTCTTATCACTCAAAACCGAGAAAACGAAGGTCCTCCTGATCGACGGAGAGCTGCGACCCCACGATCTGGGGAAGAGGCTCAAGAAGATTGCAGGACCAAACGCGGACTCCGTCCAAAACCTCCTTGTCCATTCGAGCAGGGCAAATCCGGAGAGTGGAGGTTTCGACACCATTCTTGAGCAGATCAAGGCTCAGCCCGAACTGGACGATGTCGGCTTTTTCATCTTCGACCCGCTCTACCGGTATATCCCAGCAGGAAGCGAGATGGACTGCGCCGTGATGCAATTTCAATTAGAACTACTCCAGCGGTTCGCGTCCGAACGAGATGCCGCAGTGCTTCTTGTTCACCACTTTCCCAAGGGAAGTCGTTCCTCGAACTCCCACATTGAACAGACCGCGGGAAGCTCCGTGATCAGTCGTATGATTGACAGCCTGATCACCTTGACACGAAACAATTCAGCGAACTGCACCAACATCGAGTTTACAACCCGACATTTCCAAGAACCTGAGAAAATGGTCGCACGCTGGTTCAACAATCGCTTCATGATCGATCCTTCGGTCAAACCCGATTCCGGGGTGGTAAACGCCCAAACCAAATCGAAGCGAAAGAATATGTCATTGCTTCTGGCGAAAATTCCATCTGAGGGGATTCCGAAGAAGGTTCTTCAAAAATCCACCGAAGAATACATTAAGAAGTCAACCTGCTACAACTACCTCAAGGAACTGGAGCAAGACCGGCAAATTCGAATCGAAGGCGAATTTGTCTTTAAAGTGATTCCAACAGTCTTCTGAATCGAATGAACTACACGACGAACACAATGTCACCATACACCGAGCAATCCTTTGGGCATCCCCTAGCGGGAATTCGCTTTGTCATCGAGCGGAATTTTCTCAGGATGAAATCCGACCATGAAAGTGAGATCGCTCAATGCGATGCGATTCTTTCCGGGATTGTTGAAGGGAGTGACTCCAAGAAGAAACTCGCTTCACAGGTTCGGGAGCAGCATCTCAGGATGCTGCGGGACTTGGAATCGGGTTACCTCTTCGATAAACTCCACGAGATCGAAAAGATTTTCGCGGTTTTTGGAATGAAAACGGTTCTACTGCCAATCCGCTATTGCACAAAGAAGCCGTTCCATGACGATTGGCCGAATTTGAAGTTTGAGGACACGTGCGAGGTCTCTTACTGCGAAGACTTGATTTCGGGAAACATCGGAATAGTGCAAGGAGAAGCGAGCGAAAATCTTGTCAGTGTAGACGTCGATTCAGATCAGGATTTCATCGACTTTTTGAAACTCAATCCCAGACTTTCGAGGTCGGTGAAGACACGCGGCAGTCGTGGTGGAAACCTGTGGTTGCGAATGACTGGCGAATATCCCCGAGTGTCGCCGGTAAAGCGTCTGTCGATCGAGGAGAAGTGGGGCGAGTTTCGTGGCACTGGCGGCCAAACCGTCGTTTACGGAAGACACCCAAGTTTTGAGGACTACAAGATTCTATTGATGGATCAACCCCAAGAAATCGTTGAATGTGAATTCGATGAAATCATTTGGCCTGCCAGTGTGATCGCTCCTCGGAGGTCCGAAGCGCGGGGCGCGGTGGAAGCTTCTCAAAAGGCGGTCATCCAACAGTTCGTCAGGAGAAACCAAACGTTTCCTAATACCGGAAAATCCTCCCCAACAGACGCGTTGAAGAAGCAATTCGATCTCGCGACGTTTGCGATGGAATGCATCCCGGGCGCATCATTCCACAGCAAGGGAGTGATGATCTCGTGCCCCTTCCATGTGGAGCGGACGCCTTCCTGCTACGTTAAGGTGGATCACTTCCATTGTTTCGGATGCGAGGAGAGAGGAGACGCGTTCTCGCTTATCATGAAGCAATATGGCATATCCTTCCCACAGGCACGAAACCTCATCGAAAAGGTAGTGGCGAGCGGACTGATGTGAGCATGATCCGATTTCTTACCGGAAGCGAATTAGGGGCCGGATAGGCGAAGAAGAAAGGAGGAGATCGTTCGCGAAGAATGTGAAATCATTTTCAGGGGTTACTTCCGCCGAGTGTTTAAGAAAATGGAGGAGCTGATCAGGAATCTGATGACACAATCCGAGATCATTTGTCATCCCCTTGTTTTTTCATTTTTTTTCAACTTTTTCGTTCAGCGCTTCAGCAGCGTTACGTTCTTCATTGATGGCGGGAATCCGCATTGACATGAGCACACTCAAACAATTCAACGCTGCTCTCGGGAAGGACAAGATGACGGTCCTTGCAGTCGCGATCGATCACCTTCGCGATTGGATGCAAGAATCGACGGTGAATCAGACAATCGACGATCAAATCGAGACCTTGGGCCTTGCCGACCTTGCGGATCGACATGGAATCACCATCAAGGCACTACGTGAGAGAATTTCCTCGAAACTGGGGCCGTCTGCGGTGATTCGACTCGGGAAGTGCCTTGTAATCCGGAAAACCCGCTACCTTGAGTTTCTGCGGGCCTGTGAGGAGGACGCCCGTTAAGCGGCTTCTCCTCCGGCTTTTCCGGACCGCGGCGGTCGGATGTTCCAGAACTCTTCCGCCTCTTTTTTGGTCCGTGCGTTCCGGTAGTGCTGATCGTAGGTTTGGAAGTCCGCGTGTCCCATGTGCTCTTTCAGGAGGTCACGGTTGCGGAACATCGCGTCGAAGTAACTTCCGTAGGTGTGGCGGGTGATGTCTCGAACATGACTTCCGTAGGGAACCAGTTCCTTCCATTCCTCCTCGGATTCCCCTTCCTTCGCCTGATACTTCCCACGGGTCACCGCACGACGACGCGAGCGGAAGTTCGTGGGCAGGACCGGGCCTTTGCTCCCTTTCCAAGGCTTCAGCCACTCAGCCAGATTTGCTTCGAGTCGGACGAAACGTTGTGCGTTCGTCTTGTTCTCTTTGAAGGTGACCCGAATCCACTTCTCCTCGAAGTTCACATCTTCCCATTGGAGCCGTGCGATCTCCCCTTTCTCGTCCGGTCGCAGACCGGCGAAGATGGCAATCGCGAAGAAGGGCACCAGATCGCGGTCGTGCTTCCACGCGCAGTTCATCAGTCTCCGGACCTGATCCGGGGTGTAGACGGCTTTCTCCTCCCGCTTGATCTTTCTCTTCCTGATCGGGTCGATCGGATTGCGTTCCACCAATTGCAGTTTCCTCGCCCGCTCCCACACACTCCAGAGTCGCGATTGGATGTCGTTGTAGGTTCGGTCCCCCCACCCTCCCTGCTCCGCATTTTCGGTGAGCCACGCCAGCCACTTCTGGGAGTCGAGAGTGACGACAGGCTGCCCCTCCATTGCACCCAGCTTCTTCCGAAGCCACTTCCAGCTCCGGGAGGACCTTTCCCCCCAGTTCGGAGAGTGCTCGGCCTCAAAGCCGTCCAGAAGCTCGGAGAAGGTCCCTCCACTGGATTCCCGGTCCTTGATCCGCATCAAATCTTCACAGGCTTCCTCCAATCCCGAGTAGCCGTAGTGCATCTGGAACAGCTCGTGGTAGTTCAACGCCACCGCGATCAACTCCGCCCCTGCTCGGGAGGCGCTCAGCACCGATTTACTCTGCAACTTGAGAAGCTCGCCACTCCTTTGCTCGGCCTCCTTCTTGGTCTCGAAGTACTCGCGCTTGCGGCGGGAAGTCTCGGAATGGACCGGGGGAATCGAGATGTAATAGCGGCCTTTTTTCTGGTCGTAGCTCGGAAGAAAGGACGGCTTGCGCATCCTATAAAATCGCCTATTATGGCACCAGATTGCAACTTTTAATGGCGACATACGGCCATTTTAGTGGCGATCCAGCCCCTCGGGGCAACCGAAGATTCGGCGTAAAACACTGATCTTCAATCAGTTGGGGCATTAGCTCAGTTGGTAGAGCGTCTCGTTCGCAATGAGAAGGTCAGCGGTTCGATTCCGCTATGCTCCACTCCCTTTTCCCGCCGCGATTCCAAACCTGTCCGCATGGATCCGGCGCCCGATTTTCCACGGTCCGTCTTTCGATCCAAGGGACTCGTTTTCAACCTGGTCTGCGGAGCTTACTTTCTCTTCCTCTCGCCTCACGTCGTTTCCGCGGTGCAGGCAGGCGCGAAGGGCGAGGGCAAAGCCGTCTGGCTCGGGGTGCTGCTGATTCTCTTGATGTTGCTCGAGGTCCGTTCACTGCCGGCCAAACTGAAGATCGTCCATGTAGCCCTGCGCGACCAACGCACCGGCGATGCCACCTCGGCGGGAGTGTTTTTCCTCTGGATGTTCCATGCGGTGATCTCGATTCTCGTTTTCCTCCAGGCCATGGCCGCCTTCGGTGCGGAGCCGGTCGCCAAGGACGGCAGCGGAGATTTGCCGGTCTGGATGGGGGCGCTTGTCTTTCTCGTCGTGATCAAGGAGCTCTACCTCCTCGGACCGATCTGGCTCACGAATGGCGCGAAATCGCCCGCGAAGCTCCACGCACGGCCGCGGCCGGAGGAAGGGTTTCACGATCTCGTGCTCGTCAGCTACGCGTGTCTCGCCTACTCGCTAGTCTCAGGCCTGATGGAGCAGCAGCCGCTGCCACGCGGAGAGCCGCTCGCGCTGGTCGTCAATGTCTTCGCCGCGAGTGTGGTCTTTCTCATTTTCTATCTGCCCATGCGCATCCCTTATCAAATCGAGGAGTGGGCGGCGGTTCGTTCGCGCGGAGATTTCTGGCGATGGGTCCTCTCGATCCTCGCAGCTCTCGTTCCGGCGGTGTGGGCGCTGCGTTGAGAGATTCACTTCTTCTTCCCGAGATCCTCGAGCAAGCCCCGCAGCCTCGCCCGTGTGAAGCGCTGCAGGAGGAGACACGGAAGGTTCGAAGCGAAGGCATAGATGATCATCACGATCGCGGCGACGGGCCAGGGATTCCAGATCAGGGTCAGGAGGATGCCAGGGATCTGCGCATAGTGGGCCGCTTCGCCGCGGCAGGTCTCGGCGATGAAAGCGCGCAGATAGACGGGATCCTTGTCGCCGAGCTTGCCCTTGGCGAATCCATCGAACCAGGGCGCGGCATCGGGGAGGAGATGTTTCCACCGGCGGATCTGGAAAAGCGTCTGATAGATCCGGCCTCCCGCCTCCCAAGATCGCTCGCGATAGAGCCAGGAGTCCGGATGGAAGCGATCGCGGTCGAGCTTCGTGAACCACCACGAGATGCCGAGATGGATCGCCGGGATGCCGAGGGCGTTGAGGATCACGATCCAGAGGTTGGAGAGCTCAAGCCACATCGCGTCCTTTCCAGGTCACTTTTCCGCCGGCTTTCTTCCGTCGCAAGGCCCGGAAAAAAACGATCTGGTAGAAGGCGAGCGACACGGGGAAAAAGAGCGCGTTGAAGAAGCCGAAGTTCCCCGCGCTGCGGAAGACGTGGAGGCACTGGATGAAGCCGAGCAGGTAGAGCTTTCCGATGAAGAGCCTCTGATACAGATCGGCAATCGGGAGAAAGGTGAGGGCGATCGTGATCATGATGAGTCCCGAGAGCCAGGCCGAGATCCCGATCATCGCCGCGCGCGGTGTATTGCCCGCGCCGGAGACGAAACCTTTGCTCCAGCCCACGACGAGATCGCGGTAGCCTCCCGGAAACATCCGCATCGCGAGGGTGCCCTTCCCGAGGTAACAACGGCAGGCGATGCCGACCTCCCGGAAATGGCGGGAAAGATGGAAGTTTTCGAGGACCTGCGCCTTCACGCGGCGATGCCCGTCCACGGCGGCATAACTCGCCTTCGAGAGGAGCATGGCCTGTCCGAAAAGTCCGATCTCGCGGGCCGATGGACCTTTCACGGTAAAGGCGTTCATCCCGAGGATCATAATGGCGTTGAAAAAGGCGGAGAGTTCCTCGTAGGTCTTTTCAATGCGATGCCAGGGGCACACCGAATGCACCGCCTCCGGCTCCGTCGCGGCGACTTCGGCGAGGCGGCGCAACCCGCCCGGCAGCGCGACGAGATCGGCGTCGAGGAACAGGAGCCAGTCTCCCGTGGCGGCGTCCGCGCCCTGCTGGCAGGCCCAGGGTTTGCCATACCACCCTTCGGGCAGATCGGAGCCGGAGATGACGGTCGCCCCGAGCCCTCGTGCCACCTCGGCGGTGCGGTCGGAGGAATGATCATCGACGACGAGGATCTCGTGCGGCGTGAAGGATGAATCGCGCAGCGAGGGGAGGAGTCGCGAGAGATTGTCCTCCTCGTTCCGCGCCGGGATGACGATGGAGAGCTTCACCTCCGGGACCTTCGCGCCCGCGACCTCGGGCACGGCGTGGAGCCGCAGGAAGACACTCCATCCCGCGATCCAGAAGGCGAGGGTAAGACCGAGGAAGATCCAGAGGATGAGGTCCATGAGATCTTCCGTCGAGGTGGATTTGTCAGGAAGAGCGACCTTCCTGCTTCAGGATGCGGTCGCAGACCTTCTGACCGCTGAGCACGGCCATGGGCATGCCCCCGCCGGGATTCACACTGCCGCCGGTGAAATAGAGGTTCTTGTACTTCGACGACTGCTTGGGCGCTTTGAAAGCCTGGTTCAGCTTCCAGTCGCTCACGACGCCGTAGATCGAGCCGCGGTTCGAGTAATACATGCGCTCGATGTCGACGGGAGTGAGAAGGTCCTCGACGACGATGTGCTTGCGCAGGTCGGTGAGGCCCATGCGCTCGAGCTTGTCGATGACGCGGTCTTTCAGGGCCACGTAATCATCGTGCGTGAGCGGTTTGTCAGGATCGATCGGCGGGATGTGGGGGAGGATCTTGAGGTTGTCGTGTCCGGCGGGCGCCTTCGACGGATCGGTGCGGGTCGGAGCGACGAGGTAGATCGTGGGATCCTCGGGCAGCTTGCCCTGTTTGAAGACAGTGTCGAAATGCTTGTGCTGGTTCTTCGAGAAGAAGAAATTGTGGTGGGCGAGCTGGTCGTAGATCCGGTCGGTGCCGAGGTGCAGGACGATGCCGGAGCAGGCCGGGGCGAATTTCTTCAACTTTTGCAGGAAGGCGGGCGGCTCGGAGAGCAGCTTCCGGTAGGCGGGGATCACCTCCATGTTGCAGACGACGTAGTCGGCCGCGATCGTTTCTCCGCTCGCCAAGGTCACGCCGGTGACGCGGCGGCCGTTGCGGTCGATCGAGGCGACCTCGCTGTCGAGGGAGACGGTCACGCCGATGTGGTCGAGGAGCCGGCCGAGACCCCGGGCGAGGTTGTACATCCCGCCTTTCACATACCAGAGTCCGTAGTCGAACTGGATCAGGGGCATCAGGTTCATGTAACCCGGCGCGTCGACCGCCGAGGAGCCCACATACTTGATGAAATATTCGAAGATGCGCCGGAGATGCTCTTCCTCGAAATGGTTCGCGATGGATTCCGACATGGAGTGCCGGTGATCCATCTTGAAGATGAGGCGCCAGCCGTAATAGCGGAGCATTTCCCAAAGATTGTCGAGCCCCTCGCGGAAGTAACCTTCGTCGACAAGGGCGTACTGCTCGCGGCCGTAGGCGAGGAACGCCTCGAACTGCTTCCAGAGCGTCTCCGGATCGCCGGGCAGCTTCGCGAGTTCGGCCTTCATCCGGTCCATCTCTTCGTAAAGATCGAGGACGACGCCATCCTCGAAGAAGTTGCGCCAGTGCGGCGTCACCTTTTCGAGCCCGACGTAGTCCGACATGCGCTTCCCGGCCCGCTCCCAGATGCTCTCGAAGAATTGCGGCAGGGTGAAGATGGAAGGTCCGAGGTCGAAGCCGTAACCCTCGATCTCGCGGAAATTCAACTTTCCGCCGATGCGATCGTTCTTCTCGACGATGCGAACCTCGAAGCCCTCGGCTCTCAACGAAGCGGCTGCGGCGAGGCCGCCGAGTCCGGCTCCGACAACGACAACACGTTTGTTCCGGGGGCTTTTTCCATCGATCATGCGGAGATTTCGGTCTTGTGATAACGAAGCCCGAAAGTATCCGAGATCAGGTTGGACGCAATCCTTGCGGATTCGAAAATCGTGGGCAGACCGCTGCCGGGATGAGTACCACCGCCGACGAGGAAGCAGTTCTTGAATTCCTCGAAGCGGTTGCGCGGCCGCATCCAGGCCATCTGGCTGAGGCAGTGGGAGAGGTTGAAGGTCGCCCCTTTGAAGATGTCGAGCTCGGTGCTCCAGGTTTTTGGCGTGTAGATTTTTTCGACCTCGATGTGCTGCTCGAGATCGTCGATCCCGAGACGGTCGGCGAAGGCCTTGAAGACATGGCTGCGGTAGCGGCCCTGGATCTCGTCCCAGTCGAGGTCGCCATCGAGATTCGGAGTCGGGACGAGGATGTAGAGGCTCGATTTGCCCTCAGGGGCCAGGGTCGGGTCGGTGACACTCGCATTCCGCACGTAGAAAGAGATGTCGTCCGAGCTGCGCCCCTGCTTGAAGATCTCGTCGACGTTCTTCCGGTAATCCCGGGCGAAAACGATCGAGTGGTGCGGCAGGTCGTAGAGCTTGTCGACCCCGAGATGCATCATGAAGGTCGAGCACGAGAACTTCATGCTCTCGAGCTTCTCCTTGGTGTATTTCTTCAGCGCGCCGTCGGGCACGAGATGCGTCATGGCATGGGCGAAATCCGCGTTGATGATGACGCTGTCGGCATAGACCTTCTCGCCGTTCTCCAACTCCACCCCGGTGACCTTGCGCCCGTCGAGGATGAGTTGCTTCACCGCCGTGCCGGTGTGGACACGCGCGCCGCAGTCCACGGCCGCACGGGCGAAAGCCTTCGGGATCTCGGCGAGACCTCCGATGGTGTGATAGATACCGTGCTCGTGCTCCATGTAGGAGAGCATGGCGAAAGCTCCGGGGCACTCCCACGCCGACATGCCGAGGTATTTGCTCTGGAAGGAAAAGAGCAGGGCCAGCTTTTCGTCGGTGAAGTAACGCTTCAGATTGTCGAAGACCGTCGATCCGAGGGAGAGGTGCGGCAGCGCCGGCAAAAGATCAGGTGAGAGCGAGCGGACCGGATCGGAGAAGTCGCGCTGGAAGGCGGGCAGGAGACGCTTGAACCGGGCCTTCTCCTTTTTCAGGAAGGTGTCCATCGCCCCCGACTGTCCGGGGAAGAGGCGCTCGATCTCCTTCTTCGTGTCTTCGTTCTTGTTGCAGGCGCGGAAGATCTCGTCGTCGAAGCGAAGTTCATACATGGGATCGAGCCGCACGAAATCGAGATAATCAGCCGAGTCCAGACCCGCTTCGGTGAAGATGCGGTCGAGGAGCGACTTCATCATCAGGAAGGTCGGCCCGATATCGAAGCGATACCCCTGCTCCTCGTGACATCCCGTGCGACCTCCGAGGCGATCGTGTTTCTCAAAGAGATCGACCTGGATGCCACGGCTGGCGAGGAGGAGGGCACTCGCCACCCCACCCGGACCACCGCCGATGATGATCACCTTTTTGGCGGGTGACCCCGCGCCTGTAGAACCCAAGTCTTTCATGTTTCGCCACGTCGATCCACCTCCGCGACCGCCGTGAGAGCGGATCGATTCATCCGCCGGGATATTCATCGTTTCGGCCCATGAATTCGTCGACAAATTTTTTCGACGAAGGTCTGCTCGGATCGTATCGGTCATAACAATGGTTCGCGGCGGGTTCTTTTCGCCTCGGAGGTTATACGAGCGACAGGTGAAAGATGGACGAAACTTCTACAAGCTCCCCGATCGACCCCGCGACGGCGTTCCTTCGCGCCCGGGCTTTCCACCTGTCGGGGAAGACCCGCGACCTCGGATTCCGGCTCGACGCGCTCGTCCGGCTCGAGGCCGCCATCGTCAAAAAGACCGACGCCATTCTTGCCGCACTCGACCTCGACCTCGGCAAGCCCGGACTCGAAGCCTGGCTCGCCGAGGTCCACTTCGTGCTCACCGAGATCCGCCTGTTCCGCAAACGGCTGCGGCGTTGGGCAAAACCTAGACGAGTCGGCAATCCCTTTTTTGTGTTGCCCGCCCGCAGCGAGGTGCGCCGCGAATCCTACGGTGTCGTCCTCATCGCCGCGCCGTGGAATTATCCTTTCCAACTCTCGCTCAGCCCCCTCCTCGCCGCCGTCGCCGGCGGAAATGCCGTCGTCTTGAAACCTTCGGAGCTCGCGCCAGCGACCGCCGGTGTATTGCAGGAGATCCTCGGCGAAGTGTTCGAACCGGGCCATGTCACCGTCCTCACCGGAGGTCCCGAGATCGGCTCCGCCCTCCTTGAACAACCCTTCGATCTCTTTTTCTACACCGGCGGCGAACGGGTCGGACGGATTTATGCCCGGGCGGCCGCGGATCACCTTGCTCCCGTCGTGCTCGAGCTCGGCGGGAAATGCCCGTGCGTGCTCGCCGAGGATGTCGATCTCGACCTCGCCGTGCCCCGCATCATCTCCGCGAAATGGTTCAACGCCGGACAGACCTGCATCGCTCCCGATTACATTCTGGTGCCCGAATCCCTGAGAGAGGCGTTCGTCGAGAAGATCCGCGCGCTGCTCGAGCGGGTCTACGGGACCGGACGCCCCCTCGATCTCGCCCGGATCGTGAACGACGGCCATCTCCAGCGTCTTTTGTCTCTTTGTCAGGGAAAGGTCATCCGGATCGGCGAAGATGATCTCCCGGCCCGGCTTCTCGCTCCACGCCTCCTTCCGGCCGCGCGATGGGACGATCCGGCGATGCACGAGGAGATCTTCGGCCCCATCCTCCCGGTCGTGGGCTACGACGATCTTGAGGAACCGCTCGCCCGTCTCGCGGAGAAGCCCGCGCCACTTGCCCTTTATGCCTTTTCCCGGGATCCGGCGACCCTCGAGCGCATCGCCGGGGCGATCCCCTCGGGGTCGGTCTGTTTCAACGACGCCGTGAAACAGGCCGTGAATCTGCAGCTGCCCTTCGGAGGAGTCGGCGCCAGCGGCATGGGCCGATATCGCGGCCGCGCCGGCTTCGAGACGTTCACCTGGGAGCGTTCCGTGACGCGCCGATACTGGGTGAAGGACTTCTTCCTTACCCTGCCGCCCTACGGAAAAACACTGGATTGGATGCGGCGCTGGATGAAGTGACCGGACCGCCGCCGCATCAGACCCTGTCTGGTCCCCGATACAAGAGGGTCAGGTCGGCGGAGCTTGCTTTTTTGGTGGCGGCGACCGTCTCGCGGGGTATCCTCCGGCAACATGATTCCGCTCCGGCGATTCCTTCCCCTCGTCTGTCTCGCGACCACCCTTTCGGCCTTCGCCGAGCCCACCGCGGAAATCTTCGAGCGCCCCTCGAACGAAATCCTGCGCCTGCCCTACCTCCTTTCCCTGCCCGAGGGTTATGGGGCCGACGAGAGCAAGCGCTGGCCGCTCGTGGTCTTCCTCCACGGGGCCGGTGAACGCGGTGATCAACTCGCGAACGTCGCGAAGCATGGCCCGCCCAAACTGGCCGCGGCCGGACAGAAATTCCCCTTCATCCTCGTCTCTCCGCAATGTCCCGCCGACGAATGGTGGACCGAGCAACCCGTGCTCGAATTGATCGATGCCCTGGAGGAAAAATTCCGTGTCGATCCCTCGCGCATCTACCTCACCGGCCTCAGCATGGGCGGCTACGGGACCTGGCATTTCGCGACGCTGGCTCCGAAACGTTTTGCAGCGGTCGCTCCGGTCTGTGGTGGTGGCATTCCTTACAAGATGCGGCTGATCCCGCACCTCCCGGTATGGGCCTTCCACGGGGCGAAGGATGGCGTGGTGGTGCTCGATGAATCGGCCCGCCTGGTCGAAGCCTTGAAAAAGGCGGGCAACACGGAGGTGAAGTTCACCGTCTACCCCGAAGCGGGACACGATTCCTGGACGGAAGCCTACGCGGATCAGAGCCTCTACGAATGGCTTCTTTCGCACTCCCTGCCCCAGCCCGCCAACCCCTGACCCCGCGCCCTCGTGCTCGAAGTCATCCACGTCAGCGACACCCATTTCGGCCCCGATCGGTCACTCACGATTCGCGGAGCGAATGCCTTTGAACGGGCCGAGGCCCTCGTCGCCGCGATCCGTGCCTTGCCCTTCGTCCCGGATTTCATCGTCCACACAGGTGACGTCGTGAATGACCCCGATCCCGCGGCCTACGCTCTGGCGGCCGAGGTCCTCGCCGATCTCCCGGCACCGGTCTACTACGCGACGGGAAATCACGATGACGTGCCGATGATGCGGCGCACGCTGGCCTTCGGTGAGCTGGAGTCGATCGCGCCGGAGTCGGAGGATTGCCTCTGCTACCGCATCACCGGATCTGCGGGAGATAAGATCGAGGGCTTCATTCTGGACGGGAAGGTCCCGCCGTCGGAGGGGCCTCACGGATACCTCGGCGAAGCGCAGATCAACGCCGTGCTCGATCGCATCACGGGCACGAAGCCGGTCGCGATTTTTCTCCACTATCCCCTCGTCCCGATCGGGTCGAAATGGATCGACGAGCATCTTCTCGTCACCAACGGGCTGGCATTCCAACGCGCCGTGATGGAAAAGGCGGGCGGATATCTGCGGGGCATCTTTTCGGGGCATCTTCATCGCGGACTCACGCTCTACCGGGACGGAGTCCTTCACAGCGGCGTCTCGAGCCCGGCTTGCGAATTCTCCGCCGCTCCCGGCGACACTTCGTGCGAATTCATCCCGGGTGGACCGATCCCCTTCCACCACATCACCTTCACCAAGGATGCGACGATGGTGAAGGCCTATTCGCTGCCTTTCTCCACAGGCTCTCCAAGATGATCGGTTCGCGACGCTGTGTCTTCTTCGATCGCGATGGGGTCGTGAATGCATCGCCGGGTGAAGGTTATGTGCTGTCTCCCGATGCCTTTCATCTCAATCCCGGCATCGCCGAAGCGCTCCGGCTCATCCGGGAGCGCGATTGCCTCGCCATCGTCGTGACGAGCCAGAAGGGAGTGGGCAAAGGCCTCATGTCGCGCGAGACCCTGACAAACATCCACGACCGCATGCAATCCCTCCTCGCCGCTGAGGGGGCCGCGTTCGACGCGATCTACGCGCACACCGCCACCGGAGGCGACGAGGATCATCCCGCCAAGCCCGATCCCGGGATGATCCACGCGGCTGCTGAAAGCTTCGGGATCGACCCACGTCTATCGTGGATCATCGGTGATGCCGATCGCGATATCGAGATGGGCCGCAGGGCCGGTCTGGTCGGCACGATCCGGATCCGGGGTGAAAAGGAAATCACCGTTCCGGCGACCCACACCCTCGAAAGCACCACGGAAATCCCCGATCTTCTCCGATTAATTTTGTAATTGTGAAAATTTAAATTCTGACTCGCTTTTCGAATCCCCTCGAATAGAATACCTTTTGAACCGGGTCGGCCGGTTCCCATCCTCTTCGCGATTTTCCCCTTATGGCCAGAGCGTCCAATCTCACGATGTGCTCCTTCTGTGGCAAGAGCCACGCGGAAGTTAAAAAATTGATCGCCGGTCCGGGCGTTTACATCTGCGACGGATGCATCAACGTGTGTCGCGGCATCCTCGAAAAGGAGCTTCACGAGCATGAGGAAGAGGAGGAACTCTCCGCCGAGCTCACCGTGCCCAAGCCCAAGGAGCTTTTCGACAGCCTGAATCAGTATGTGATCGGCCAGGAGCACGCGAAAAAGGTCCTCACCGTCGCGGTGCACAACCACTACAAGCGGCTCCAGCAATTCGCCGTGCCGGCCAAGGTGAAGGCCCATGGACAATTTCAGAAGTTCGAGGATGTGGAGATCGAGAAGAGCAACATCCTCCTCATCGGCCCCACCGGGTCCGGCAAGACGCTGCTCGCGAAGACGCTGGCTCGCCTTCTCAACGTGCCTTTCTGCATCGCCGACGCCACGACCTTGACCGAGGCAGGTTACGTCGGCGAGGACGTCGAGAACATCATCCTCCGCCTCCTCCAAGCCGCCGACTATGATGTGAAGCGCGCCGAGATGGGCATCGTCTACATCGACGAGATCGACAAGATCGGCCGCAAGACGGAGAACGTGTCAATCACCCGCGACGTCTCGGGCGAGGGCGTGCAACAGGCCCTCCTGAAGATGCTCGAAGGCACGATCTGCAACGTGCCCCCGCAGGGCGGCCGCAAACATCCGCAGCAGGAATACATCCAGGTGAACACGGAGAAGATCCTCTTCATCTGCGGAGGAGCCTTCGTCGGCCTCGAGGAGATCGTGAAACGCCGCCTCGGCAAGAAGGTCCTCGGCTTCGGCGACGAGATCACCAAGGTCGCGAGCGAGCCCGAGATCGAGCGCCAGCTCCGCAACATTTCTCCCGAGGATCTCCACGGTTTCGGTCTCATCCCCGAGTTTGTCGGCCGTCTCCCGGTGGTCTCCACCTTGCGTCCGCTCAAGCGTGAAGAACTCATCGAAGTGCTCACCGAACCGAAGAACGCGATGGTGAAGCAATACAGCAAGCTCCTCGCGATGGACGGCGTCAGCCTCGAGATCACGACCGACGGCCTGGAAGCCCTCGCCGAAGAGGCGATGGGACGCGGCACCGGCGCACGCGCCCTGCGTTCGATCTTCGAGAAGCTGATGCTCGACGTCATGTTCGACGCTCCGAACCACGAGGGCTACACCCGTGTCGTCGTCGATCGTGCCGTCGTCGAGGGGCACCGACTCCCTGTCGCGATCGAGGACAAGAATCCCGTCACCGGCGAGAAGGAAGCGGCCTGACCGAATCACGCTCTTCTTTCAAAGAGGCGGAGTGGCGATGAGTTCGAACTCCAGCGTCTGATCGGTGCCCGACGGGATCGTATCAGGTGCGGTGATCCACTCGAGCCAGACCGAGAGCGAGTCGTCGTTCGGATCGGTCGAAGGCGCGAGAAATCCCTGCACGCCGAGTTGGAGGCTGCCCGGATTCTTGATCTCGATGCGGATCGTGGGGCCGTCCGGATTCCAGGCGGAACCGCGTCCTTTCACCAATTCGATCCACGATCCCACCGCGACCGCGCGGGGGAAAAGATAGGCATCGCGCGGCGTCGTTTTCCGCAAGGGCAGCGTCGTCACCTCCCCGCCGGGCGCTTCGTAGCGGATCGCGTTCGCATCGAAGCGCTCGTTGTCCGCGAACATGCTCGAGAGCGTCAGAACCCGGAAGCGATCATTGGCGATGACCTCCTCGCTCCGGGAAAGCGCGATGGCGGCGAGAGCGGTGAAGCGCGTCTCGAGGGTGAAACGCGTGCGTCCGACCTGCAGGCTCTCGAGCCCGTGCCCGAGCTGCACGGCGGCGATCCCGGGAAACGACGCCGTGATTTTCGACCGGTAATCCTCCCGGGTGCCCTTCGCATAGATGGAAACGCGGCTGATCGTCGGGACGAGGTCGAGCGTCTGATTCGTGCGGTAGGCGGGACTCGTCGCCACCGAGGTGCCGAGGCTGCCCGAGCGTCCGTTGCGTTTCGCGTAGGTGACACGGAGGTACCCGTTGGCGACGAGATCGGCGAAGATCTGCGGATACAAGCGCCGTTTCCCGATCCGGAAGTAGCCCTCGACGGCCTCGTGCCGTTTTTTGCGGATCAGCTTTCGCTCGTGGTAGACCGGCACTTTCTCCTCGACCAACCCGAGATTTTTCGCCCGCAGGGCCTGCACCCGGTTCTCAAAAAACGGCTCGGCCGCTTGGACCGATGTCGCCGCCAGTGTCGTCAGCAAGAGAAAGAGACAGGCTCGTTTCATGTGGGAAGAGAAGTTTCCGGATCATGTCGATTGCGGGGGCGAAGAGTCAAGACGGAAGAAAACTCACGTTGACACTCCCGGCGCTTGCGGGAAATTACCCTCCCCACGCGCACGCCTCGGTAGCTCAGTCGGTAGAGCAGTTGACTCTTAATCAATTGGTCCCAGGTTCGAATCCTGGCCGGGGCACCACTCACTCCCCTTCGTCTCACGGAGTGCGAACGGGCATTTCTTCCCCGAGGGGGATCTCCCGCCTCAGCGCCCGCCCGATTTCGCCGGTGAGCCATAGATAGTGGTCCGACGGCACATCCGTTTCGTTCGCGAATCCCAGCGTTCCTTCCGGGACGCGGGTGGCGTGTTTGAAGATCGCGGTGGCCTCATCCATTTCATCGAACATCGCCACATAGAGCATCGTTGCACCGAGATGAATGCGCTCGCGGGCCTGGCCCCATAGGAAACGTCCACCATTCCGAGGGATCTGATTCAAGACCGCCTCTTCTCCCCGCATCTTCATGAGATTGGCCCAACTGAACCCGGGAAAGATCACGGGCAGATACTCTTTCCCCCTCTCGCGACACCAGGCGGCATCAGCCTCGTGCACCTCGCGGATCCGCCCGATGCATCCCGCCTCGTCATATCGTCCCACCGCCCAGGGGCTGATGAGATCGACCCGATCGAGCGCCCCGTGCAGGGCGGGGTCGGCCACCGCATCCTGATCGAGGGTGCGCCACGCCCACGGGACGCCGGCCATCGTCGTGAGTTGGCCGAACTCGGGATTGTCGCGGAGGAATCGCATCAGCTCGGCACACTCTTCGATCGTGTAATCACGCCCGTCGTTGAAGCCAATCCCCCAGACCGCCACCACCGGACGACCCGCGTGGTGCTGGTAGGCGGGACTTTCCAGAATGCGCAGTTGTTGGCGCAATCGTTTCCAATCCTGCATCACGACGGATTCGATCTCGCCCGACCGGAGACCAGAGAGATCATACATGACGCAAAAGGACCGGCCGGTCGCCTCGGCGGCGGCGCGCACATGGGCGAGGACCTGATCGTTGTGGGCTCGGGAGCGGGCGTCCCGGATCGTCGTTCCGAAGCGCTGCAGGAAGACGCCGTCGATGCCGTGGTCGCGCATCCATTCGAAATGACGCAGGGTCGTCCTCGGATCGGCCGAGCTGAAAACCTTCGCGATCGTTCCATCGGCGAACCGCAGCGGTGTCTCGTGCAGTTCCGATTCATCGAATTCGCTGAGATCCGGCCAGAGATCGAGGTGGCACTGTCCCGGCTTTTCAAAACCATAGTGCCGCCACCCCAGATTGGCGCCGTCGCCCGGCGTATTAAACCACCCCTGATACCCGCAGAGCACCTTTCCAAAGAGTGAGTCGGAGGCGGAAAGATCTCCACGGACCAGACTGAGGAGGACAAGAACGGCGAACAGGGAGCGATTCATCGGGAGGAGGTGCATTCGCGGGCAAAGTCACCCCGACCGGCCCGGATCGAAAGCGCGATTTACACCGGGATCGCTCCGCGATAGGTTCCGCGGTGAATCCGGATTCCACCGCCCCCCAGGGGAAACGCCTCCTCCAATGGCTCCTCGCCGCGACCGTGCTCGCGGTGATGGTGACGGTACTCGTCTCTCCCGTGCTACACCCGGTGCGTGGGCGGTGGTCGAGCGCACTTTGGAATCTGCTCCATGTACCAGGCTTTTTCGCCATCACTTGGGGGGCCCACACCTTGCTGCCCTCCGCACTGGGCCGGACGAGACGAATCTTTTACGCCACTACCGCCGCGTTCGCCCTCGGGGCCCTGACGGAAATCGTGCAAGGCCACATCGGACGGTCCGCCTCGCTCGACGATCTGCTCTTCGACGGTGTCGGCATCGTCCTCGCGGTGATCCTGCTCGGGCGACGCGTTCCCTGGGGTGCCAGGCAATTGCGGGCCTATGTGCTGTTCGTCGCGTTCGCCCTTGTCCTGTGCCTGTCCCCGGCGTGGGGCCGCGATCTCATCGACCTCCTTCGATCCATGAAGGGAAATCACTAATAAAGCCCTCTCCCAAAATTCCCATTATTTCCACGATAATCATTTGTAAAAATCACAATTGATAATATTTTCCCGGAAACGATGTGGTTTCGACGTTTCTGGTGCTTTGCAGTGTTTTTCGGTGGCCTCTCCGCCTCGGCGGGTGGGCTCGATGTGGCGGCACCGATCGGTCCATACCTCGATGGGGCGCTGCCGTCCCGCACTCCCACGGCGAGTTCGGGCGATTGGCGGCTCGTGCGTGCCTTTCCGAACCAAACTTTTGTCGATCCGATCGAATTGCTGCCCGTGCCGCGCTCGAATCTCCTCATGGTCGGCGAAAAGTGGGGGGCACTGATGATCTTTCCTGAAGAGCCCGACATCAGTGATCGGAACGTCGTCCTCGATCTCTCGGCCCAGACCCAGGCTCAGGGCGATTCCGGGCTGCTCGGTGTCGCCTTTCACCCCGAATACGGCCTCGAAGGCTCGCCGAACCGCGATTACCTCTACGTCTACTATCGCTACACGCCCGATCCCTCACAGACCGATCGTGCCTACTGCCGTCTTTCGCGCTTCACCTGGAGGTCCGGGCCAGACCCGGTCGATCCGGCGACGGAATACGTGCTCATCAACCAATACGACCGGCACAACTGGCACAACGGCGGCGGTCTCTTTTTCGGTGAAGACGGCTTTCTCTACCTCTCGATCGGCGACGAGGGGGGGACGAACGACGCCTACAACACCGCCCAGCGACGGGATGGCGGGCTTTTCTCCGGCGTGTTGCGCATCGATGTCGACCAGAATCCAAACCGCTCCCATCCCATCCGGCGTCAGCCGGTCGATTCCAGCCCGCCACCACCGGGCTGGCCGGGTTCCTTCACCCAGGGCTACTACATTCCCGATGACAATCCGTGGCTCAGCCCGGCCGGCGCGACGCTTGAGGAATTTTTCGCCATCGGCATACGCTCGCCCTACCGCATGACGATCGACCGCCCCACCGGCCGCATCTGGCTCGGAGAGGTGGGGCAATCCCTTGAAGAAGAGATTAATCTCATCGAGCGCGGGGGAAACTATCAGTGGCCATTCTTCGAAGGCACCGCACCCGGACCGAAGCCGCGTCCCTCCACCCTGACAGGTATCGAAACCGCACCGTTGCTGCGATACGGTCGCGGTGAAGGCGGCTGCATCATCGGCGGCCTCGTCTACCGCGGCAGCGATCATCCCTCGCTCGTCGGCAAATATCTCTTCGGCGATTTCAACAACGGTCGCATCCGCACTCTCGATCACACGCCCGGCTCGACGCCCGTCGTGGAAGAGATCGCCAAGCTCGACGCCCGCACCTTCACCTCCTTCGGCACGGACTCGCGGGGCGAGATTCTCCTTCTCACCATCGGCCAGACCAATCTGAATGGCGGCCTCGTCTACCGGCTCGAACTCGGAGGCGAGGCCCATCCGCAGCCACCCGTGACCCTCTCCGCCACAGGGGCCTTCGCCGACCTCCCGACCCTCACGCCCCGGGCCGGACTCATGCCCTATGATCTCGTCCAGGCGCTGTGGTCGGACGGAGCTGAAAAGAAGCGATGGATGGCCATCCCGAACGACGGCACGCCCGACACGCCAGCCGAGCAGATCGGATTTTCCGAAAACGGCCCATGGGATTTCCCAGTCGGGTCTGTCCTCGTGAAACACTTCGAATACGGAGGGCGTCGGCTCGAGACGCGGTTCATCGTGAAGGGGGAGGACGGGAGATTCTTCGGCTTCACCTACCGTTGGCGGGCGGATCATTCCGATGCCGACTTGCTGCCGGGTCCAGCCGTCGACGAGACGATCGCCCTGCCCGGTGGTGGCAATCTGCTCTGGCACTTTCCCGGTCGGGTCGAATGTTTCGAATGTCACACCGACGCTTCGGGAGTCGTTCTCGGGCCAAAGACCCGGCACCTGCACCGCGATCTTTTTTACCCTCTCACCGGTCGCACCGCCAACCAGATCGAGACGCTCAATGATCTCGGATTCTTTCGCGATGGCCCATCGCCCGCCTCGATTCCAGGCCTGCTCGCCGCGGCAAACGTGACCGACGCAAGCGAATCCCTTGAGCGCCGCGCGCGATCCTACCTCGATATCAATTGTTCACACTGCCATCTGCCGGGAGGACCGACCCAGGCCCAGTTCGACCTTCGCTTCACCACCCCACCCCACTTCCAGAATCTCATCAACGTCGATCCGATCAACGGACTGGAGTTTGTCTCACCACGGCTTGTGAAACCCGCGTCACCCGAGTCTTCCATCGTTCCCTTCCGCATGGGTTCGCTCGACACCTGTTGCGCGATGCCCCCCATCGCGAAAAACGCGGTCGATGTGGAAGCCGTGCGCGTCGTCACCGAATGGATCGCCTCCCTCGATCCCGAGGTGAGCCCCGGCGGACGCAATGACGCGCCTCCTCCCGACGATGTCACGCCGCCGCGGATCACTCTCATGTTCCCCGATGGTAACCCCGTGGGCAAGATCTTCGAAGTCGGCGTCACCGCCTCGGAACCGGTCTTCGGTCTTGCCGCCTCGGACTTCGTCGTCACGAACGGATCGGTTCTTTCCCTGAATGGATCGGGATCGGATTACACCCTGACATTACAACCACGGATCGCTGGCACCATGGCCCTCACGCTGCCTTCCGACCGGGTCGTCGATGGTGCTGGAAATGCCAATCTTCCTCTCGTCGCACCTCTTCTTTTCACCCATACAGATCCGGCCGCAGGATCGAATTTGCTCGCCGACAGCGACTTCGAGAACGGAACGGGTCTCTGGAAGATCGCGGGGGACACCGGATTCTCTCCCCTCGCCTCGAACGGCTCGCAAAGCGCCCGCCTCACCGGGTCCGCATGGCTTTCACAAACCGTCGCCATCACCGGTGCGAGCGCGTGGCGACTCAGCGGCTGGAGCCGCGCCGTCGGAACCGCGGCACCCGGAGAAGCCATCGTCTCTTTCTGGGACACCTCGGGACGCTGGCTCGCCGAGCGCCGACTCACTTTGCCCGGCGGAGGAGATTTTGACACTTTCACACTGCGGGTCACCTCGCCGACGGATACCGCCTTCGCGACCATCACGTTCTTTCATGGGGGGGGCGGGTCGATCCTTCTCGACGACGTGAGGTTTGCCAGCTCGGATCTCGGCGAACCTCCGGCGGGTCCGCTCACCGTGAATGGCGATTTTGAATCGGGCCTCAATGCCTGGACAACGGAAAACGACGTCACCCTTTCCAACGTCGCGCATCTCGGACAAGGTGCCGCACGCGTCGGAGCAAGCTCGAGCCTCACCCACACCCGATCCATTCTCCCTGGCTATCGCCTCGTCATGACCGGCGCGGCCTTCACGGAAGGGGCACCCGACCTCGCCCGGGCGGGGGTCTCGTTTTGGACGTCGCAGAACCAGCTCATCACCTCGCGATCAATCCCTCTCAGCCCCTTCCCGACCTACCTCGATTTCTTTTTCTTCGCCGACATCCCCGAAGCCGCCGATTACCTCACCCTCTGGGTCCGCAACGATTCCAACGGAGCCGTGACGGTCGACGACATCGGACTGATCTACGTGCAAGCCACTCCCGATCCCGAGCCACCCGCACCGGATACCGGGTTCGAGAACGGCAGCTTCGCGCCTTGGCGAGCGGGCGGTACGGTGACGATCTCCGGCGATGCCATATCAGGCGCGGGGTCGGCGCGGCTCGGCAGCTCGTCTTCGCTCCTCGCCACCCGATCCGCACAGGCAGGTGATCTTTGGACCTTCCGCGGGAAATATCGGACCACCGGTGAATGGGCCGTGAGCGAAGCCGGCCTCCTCTTCCGCGACCGGGACGGCACCCCGTTGGCCGAAGTCACCCGTGGCCTTCCCTCCACCGCCACCGCGTCCGAGTTCGAACTTTCCCTTTCCGCCCCCTCCCGGGCCGCCTCCGTTTCGGCTTGGCTCTATCACGGGGAAAGCGGTGAACTGTTCCTCGACGATCTCAGCCTCGTCGCCACACCGGCACCGAGCGCGATCGCTCCGGCCACGGGGTCCCAGGCCGCCACCCATGTGCGGCTCGCCGCGATCCTGACAAACACACAACTCGGCACGCGACCGCCCGACCGCTTCACCGACCCGGACGAAGACTCCACCCGGCCCGACCTCACCATCGCCGCGCCGCGGGGCAGCGTCGTCGGCAACGACCTCTATGAAGCCCTCGCGATCCGGCAGGTCGCCCAACTCAACTCCGGACGGCGGAAAATCAGCGCCAGCTTTCCCATCACCTGGCAGAACGACGCCCCTCTTCGCCGCGACGCCGCCACGCTCCGTGGATCGCAGGGAAACCGCTTTTTCACGCTTGGCTACTTCACCTCCGCCCCCGCCGTGGAAAATGTCAGCGCCGGCATCCTCACGGGCCGACACCAGACGCCCACCGCCGCCCCCGGCGGCCAGGTGACCTATCAGGCGTTGCTGCGCAAACGGCGTGCGATCCGGGCCCCCAGGTTCGAAGCCGCCGTGCAGGCGAGTTCCCTCTTCACCCCCGCGGCGCGCGATGCGGTGAAAATGCGGGTCCGTTGATCTCTCACTCTCGACTCGTCTTTTACGATCGTCGATTGACCATCGCGGCGATCCGTGTTGATCTTGTCCGCGATGAAAACGTCGTCCCTCCGCCTGCCTCTTTTCTGCCTCGCCTGTGTCGCGATCCCGTTCCTTTCATCCGCCGAGGAAGCCAGACATGCCCTCGTCATCGGGAACAACGCCTACCTCCACGCGCGTCCCCTCGACAATCCGACCAACGACGCCAAATCGATCGCCACGAGCCTCGATCAAGTCGGATTCGAAGTCACCCTGCGCACGGACACCGATCTCAAGTCGATGAAGGGCGCCGTCCGTGAATTCATCCAGAAGCTCCCCAAAGGCTCCGTCGCCCTCGTCTTCTATGCCGGTCATGGCGTGCAGGTCAAAGGCCAGAATTATCTCATTCCGATCGATGCCGAAATGGCCGAAGAGTATGAAGTGCCCGACGAGACCCTGTCGATGGACACGCTCATGCGCGGTCTCGAACAGGCCGGCACCGCCCTGAACATCCTCATACTCGATTGCTGCCGGGACGATCCCTATTCGCGCTCCTGGCGCGGCACCCGTTCGGCCACCGGCACCGGTGGCCTCAACATGCCGAGCGATATGCCCCAAGGAATGTTTATCGCCTTTTCCACCAGCCCGGGCCGCACCGCCGAAGACGGCGATGGAGTGAACAGCCCGTATTCCGCGGCCCTCGCCAAAGAGATCCTCGCCCCCGGCATGGATTTTGAGAAGGTCTTCAAGAATGTGGGAGCCCAGGTCGCAAAGAGCACCGGAGGACTCCAGGAGCCGTGGGTGAACACCAAGTTCTATGGCAATTTCGTTTTCAACGCCGGCCCGGAATTGCCTGGCACCACGCCCGTGCCCATGACCAACAACGCCCCGGCCTCAAACTCTCCGGCAACCGTACCGGGATCACCCTCCGCACCGGCACCGATTTCTCCGGGCACCACGACTCCTGATCGCTCGAATACCGCTCCGATCGAAGTCATCGTCATGGAGGAGCCTCCGTTTGCGGCAAAACCCGCCGTCGATCCGCTCGCGAAGACCCGGAAGTTTCCGGTTCTCAAACAGATCAGTGCCAAGGCAAATGACATCATCGATCAACAGAAGTGGCTCTCGGAGAACGGCATCGAACCGCTCTTCCTCGCGGTGCCCAATGCCATCAGCGGAGCACCCGGCGATCTGCCCCCCAACGTCCCGGCACGCGCCGGTGACATGATCCTGGTGCGGGCCTTTCGCGATGACGAGACCGGATACGCGATCTACGGAGAGGATTTCTCGGCCGGCCCCTTCCTCACCCTCTGGACCCCCGACTTCGGGAACCTCGTAGGGCAGTTCGATTTCAGCCCTTATCGCAATGCTCCGAAGGTCGTGGCGGGAGATGAAAACTACGTCGACCAAGCGACCCGCTACGCCACCGTCGTCGATGGCGTCCTGTACGTTTCCCACGCCCACAACACCTACGCGAAGAGCTCGATGGGAATGAACGCCTACCTCACCGCCGTCGAGGTCGCGACCGGGAAACTCCTCTGGCGCAGCGCTCCGCTCGTCTCAAACGGCGAGAGTTTCATCATCAAGGGCGATGGCATCATCTGTGGCTATGGTTTCACCGACGAACAGGATTACCTCTATGTCCTCGATCGACACACCGGCAAAACCGTCTCGAAAACCCTCGTGAAATCGGGTCCGGAACGGCTCGCCCTCATCGGCGATATCCTTCACGTCCGCACCTACAACACCGACTACCAGTTCCGCGTGAACTGAATCACCCCGTTCATTGCCCGCCCAGGTCCAGCCCGAACCCGGGGACACGGAATCCTCCTCCGCCTCCGTTGCTGCTTGGCAAGGCATGCAACGATACCGGGATCCCCAGCGCTCCGAAGGCCGCCACCACGTCGCTGTCGAGTTGCTCGTCCGTGCGTCCGCGCAGCAAGGCGGGCTTGGCCGATTCCTTGATCTTCGCGAGGAAATCGACCGGCTTGCCGTCCCCGCTGGCCTTCAGGATCTCCGGCACGACCAGATCCGCGGGCGGCGTCGGAGGCGTAGGCTCCGCGCCCACCTCGATGCGCTCGCCCTCCGGCACGCCGTTCCGGAGTTGGGTGTTGTAGGTATCGACCCGCCCGTTGTAGGCGTCGACCTCGGCTTTGAACCGCGCCAGGGAAGCATTGAACTTTTCCACCTCCGCGTTGTAGGCGAGCCGCTTCGCCTCAAACTCCGTCACCGCGCGGTTGTGATCGCTGATGTGGGTCTCCACATCCCTCTTCGACTGCCCCAGCAGATTCAAATACGCCGCGAGCGTCGCACACGGTTTGTCGGGCTGATCGAGATGAACGAAGTAAAAGGTCAGCATCATCGCCGAAAGATAATCCGACGTTTCACCGATCCATGCCGCGTTGGAGAGGTCGATAAGTTCATGAGGACGATGAATGACCACCACCCCGCCGCCGTCGACTCCGAAATCCTGGGCCAAGGTCTCCTTCAGACCGGCGGTCGCGTTTTTGAATTCAAAACGTCCGTTCTGGTAGGGCACCGCCGAGAGGTATTCGGCGAGACCTTCACCGAGCCAAAGTGGCATCACTCCGAGCCACTCGTGCATCACTTGATGGGTCACCTCGTGAATCAAGGTCGAGGTGTCGCTGCTGCGGCGCAACGAGACCTTGCTGCCACTCATGCTCACTCCGAGCGAGGAATAGGGCACCAACACCTCCTTGCGCTTCGGTATGTAGACCCCGGCCACGTTCGCCACGTTGTCCGTCCCCCGTCCGGACGGAGCCACCGACGCGCCACCATTCTGCGAAGCGGTCTCCTCCGCTCGGTTGCGATTGAATTCGCGTTCGAAGCTGGCGCGCTCCAGAAACAGGGTGCGGAATCGCGTTTCTCCCTCGGCGGGTTTGGGATCGAGCCCGAGCGGCAGTGATCGCACCGCCTCGAGCGTGCCCTCGAAGACGCGCGAAGCTTCACTGATGAACGCTTTGGTCACCTCCGTCTCGCATTCAAAGGTGAAATGGCGGGTCGTGTAGGTCTTTGGTCCGCCTTCCGCGGGGAGATTGGGATCGATCTTCGTCTCCGCGGGCATCGGCCCCACGCGCAGGGTCAGACCCGTCTCCGCGAGAGTAGCCACGTGCTGACGATCCGCCTCGCTCAGTCGCTCCAGCGGTACCGTCGCCTCGCGGCCGTTGCGCAGTTTCAGGATCACCGCCGTGCGATCGGCCTGAACGAGTGATGCCTCGATCGCTTTCCCATCCTGGCTCGTCCAGACCCTTACCGGATGTTCCGCCCTGGCCATCGGCACCACCAGGCCAAAAAGAAAGAGCAAAAGCGCAGCACGATTCATATCGGATGGCTGCCATCATCACCGGATGGGGAATCCGCCGTCAAGGCAAAACAGCCCCAAAAACCAAAGGTCTCGATGGTGAGGACATTGCCGCAAACCCAAGGCAAGTGCGCTGAGTTGAAAGTGCCAGGTTATTTTCTCGAGCTGAGAAGTGTCAGGTTATTCTTGCAAACGAAAAACCACTTGAAACTGTTCTCAAGAACACTTACAAGTCCTATCATGCGCTTTCCGAGGATCAAGCTTGATGGCATCGCCCACTACCATTGCATCTCCCGCATCGCGGGCCAGGAGCACGCCTTGAATGACACGGAGAAGGAGTTCTTTGTCAGGCTCCTACGCAAACTCGCCGAATACCACGGTGTCGGCATTCTCACCTACTGCGTCATGTCGAACCATTTTCATCTCCTTGTGGAAATGCCGGATCCGCTCGTCTCGGCCGCACTCAGTCGCGAGGAAATTCTCCGTCGTGTCAGCATTCTTTACGGTCGCGACGCGGTCGAAGCACTGAAGACGGAACTGGCACGAGCGGCGGCTAGTCAACGCGCCGGATGGGAAGAAGAAATTCTCGACCGTTTTCGCAAGCAGATGGGAGATCTCTCCGGGTTCATGAAGCAACTCAAACAGCGCTTCAGCATCTGGTTCAACCGGCGCACGGGGCGCAAGGGCACTTTGTGGGAAGATCGCTTCAAGAGTCTGCTCGTGGAGGGCGATGAGAAAGCCCTTCTCACCGTGGCTGCATACATCGATCTCAATCCACTGCGGGCCGGCTTGGTGACTCGGATCGAGGATTACCGGTGGTGTGGCTACGCATCGGCCGTCGCCGGTGACCAACCTTCTCGCGAAGGTCTTGGGCGGATCTTTGACAGCACCCTGTGGGTTTGCGGCGAAAATCATTGCGTTGACTGGGAAAAGACCAGCGCCTCATATCGATTGCTGCTCTTTGGAGAGGGCGAGATCCGCGGGTTCGACGAAGAGGGCCGGCCCGATCGGATGGGCTTCACACGGGATCAAGTCGAGGGAGAAGTTGCACGGGGAGGGAAACTACCCCTCACCCAAATATTACGGCTCAAGGTGCGTTACCTTACCGACGGAGTGGTTTTGGGGAGTACGGATTTCGTGGAGGACTTCTACGAGCGGCATCGATCGCGATTCGGGTCGCGCCGGAATTCTGGAGCGAAGACAATGAGGGGTGCGGATTGGGGCGATTTGCGGATCCTTCACGATCTGCGGAACGAGGTGTTCGGATAGAGGGGCGGATCGACCACTTAGGGATGGTCCGAGAGAGTTTGGCAACCGGCCAAAGGAGGTCGGTGGACACTTTTCGTATTCCGAAGATATGAGATAACCCGCCCTTCCAGAAATCTTCGGCCTTTCGACGACTTTTCGCCCTTCCGACCAACTCCCATTTTTCCGCCGGAGGTGACAATTGTCGCAAAAACGACGTCGCAAACACCGCGTTTCATCGCCATGCCTGGCACTGGCCCATCAATACCTTGGCCCATCAATACCTTGGCCCATCAATACCTGGCACTGGCCCACGTGGCACTGGCCCACCGGTTGGCAAGGAGTGCCCCCCAGCGGAAATGCCTGACACCGTTGATAATTGCCTGACACTTTCCCGTGACACCTTCACAAAATGAGAAGTGCCACTGCAAATCGGTGGCACCCTGCTCGTTCAAGTCGCAGCTACAGGCACGAGGGCCGCAGCGTCTTGATGCCCGGCGCCGACCGGATTCACCGGGGAATCGCGCCGACACACATTCCGGCGGATCGCAAACCTTGATCCCGGAACGGCTTTCAATACGTGAAGACTTCTTCGTCGCGGAAGAACCGCTTCACCTCAATTTCGCCGTTTTCGGGAGAATCCGAAGCATGGCAGATGTTGATCATCATGTCTTCACCGAAGTCACCACGGATCGTCCCAGGCTGGGCTTCCTTGGAGTTGGTGGGCCCGAGCATGCCTCGAACCTTGGCAATCACATCATCTCCCTCAAGGATG
Source organism: Verrucomicrobiales bacterium (assembly GCA_016795385.1). Lineage (GTDB taxonomy): Bacteria > Verrucomicrobiota > Verrucomicrobiia > Verrucomicrobiales > DEV007 > Arctic95D-9. The sequence continues at coordinate 129,275 of JAEUHI010000085.1, forward strand.
AGGGCGATGACCGGGGCCGATTGCATGAACGCGACGATGCTTGGAAAGAAGGGCTTGTCCGCGACGTGGCTGTAATGCTCGGCAAGCAGCTCGTTGGAAAGCCGGATCATCTTGGCCCCCCGAATACGGAAGCCGGCTTTCTCAAAGCGGTCGATCACTTCGCCGCAATGCGATTTCGTAACGCAATCGGGCTTGAGGAGGATGAGAGAACGTTCGGTCGACATGGAAGAAAGGAGTTTGTGAGGGGAGTGTTCGTTCGAGAAGAGCCGCTATTTGTAGGCGGATAACGTGCGAAGGAAAGGGAAAAAATCACGTCATAGCCCGCGCTTGTAGGTCTCGCAGCGATTCATCCATCCGGCGAGCCAGCGCGATTCGCCGCGGTCGGGCGGGGAATTTTTCACCCGGCGTTGGAGAACGCGTTTGGCCGCTTCACTGAACTCCCCGGTCGCGGCTCCGGCGTCGGAGACGGGGCGCATCTCGAGGAGGACATCGCGCAATCCCCATCCCTGTCCCTGATATTTCTCTTCGGGCTTGATGCCCTCGCCTTTGAAATTCACATAATCAATGAGTGCGTAAAGCCCGTTCCGGCCCGATGCCATCAGGTAAAAGTTGGCCCGGAGACGTTCCTTTTCGGCAGCAACCGGGGTCGCCTTCTGCATTTCGGGCAGCGAAAGCTCCAGGCGTCGAACGATGAACCCGGTCTGAACGGAGACGGTGTTGGCGAGGAATTGGCGCAGCTCCTTCATGCGGGGGGACTGCTGCTCTTTGAGGAATTCAGCCCTTGAATTCCAAGGGCACCCTTTGGCTTCGGCGAGCCATCCGGGCATCGCCGTCCCTCGCTCTTTCATGTAAGCGAGGAGTTGCGGGAAGCTTTCCTGAAACGGCCCCGGGCGCCCGGGGACATACCAGATGAAATGCCCGATTCCGAGAGATGGGAAATCCTCGCCGGTGTTCCAAGAAGTAAGCCCCTCGACCGTACCAGCACATTCGTTTTGCCAGATCTTACGGCCAATGGCGGTTGCGTCGGAATCGCTCAATTGAATGCCCGAGGTGCCTGGAGAGGGCGAAGGAGGGGTATCCACTGAGGCGCAGGCCGAAAAAAGGACCAAAATCGCGACGAGTGCGGCGGAGGAGAAACGGAGCATGCTCAAAGGTCGTTAATATGTCCAAAAAATCAAACTGCCCCTAAAAAATCTTTTGATAATTTCTATAAAATAAGCTAATTTTTATAACTTTCCTCTTTTGTAGGCGCGCAGCGAGCCTAAAATTTTATGGACTCTGATTTTGACATCACCCTGAACTCCTCGGACGAGGCATCCGAAGACTCTGCCAAGGGGCAATTTCTCAACTCGCTTGGTTTGGGCGAGAGCGAGCTAATTGCTCCGCTGAGGCGCGACCGTGGGACCAGGGTACAGGAGGATGAGGGCGTCGTGCTTTCTTCGATGCCTGACGATCTCGGCTTCACAGCCCCCGGAATGGTGCCTGACCGTGGGGTGGCTCTTTTGTCGCAGCAGCTGCCGAAAGAGCGCGAAACGATCACCGCGATTTCACTCCCGACCGAGGATGAGACACAACCCGAGCCGGAAGATTCGTCGAACAACGAGTCCACCGGATCGAGTGCGGCCCCCGTCGACCTTGAAGAGACCTTGAATCTGCAGTGCCCTGAATGTCACGGGTCATTGGTATTGAAGCGGCTGCACCTGGGCATCGAGGGTGCCTGTGTCTGGTGTCATACTCCGATCGTCGCCGCCGAATCCGGGCGGGACGGACAGGTGCGTGTGTTCCCGATCCTTGGTCAAGCTCCCGCGAGCGCCAAATCCGCGAATGGGGAAACGGGAGAAGTCCCGGCTCCGACCGCGACCGCAGCCCCAGAGCCAGAGGGTGTGAATGCAGCCATTGAAACTCCGCCTGCGAGCGCCTCCAAGGAGGCGATTGCCGCCGCCGCCCCCTCCGAAATCGTGGCTGAAATCTCGACGGTTGAACCAAATGTTTCGTTCTCGGGATTCGGTCCCCTCACGCCTTTGACCCCATCGCTACCGACGAGTGCTCCGGACAGTCCTACCGCCTTCGGGTTCGGACCACTTCCTGCTTCGGCTTCCGAAACGCCAACCCTGATCGCGAGTGCGAACGAGCCGGATGCTGCCATCAGCACTCCTGACCTCGACTCGCTCTATGAAACGGGAGGATTTCTGGCGGCAATGCCCTCAACCGCTGCTCCAGCAGCGTCCGGTGCAGCGATCGCGACCATGACTTCCCCGGCCCTCGTAGAGGTGCCTGTCCCCGGATTTGGCGCACCCAGTGCGGAAATGCCTGTCCCTGGATTTGGTGCCTTCCTACAGAATGCGAACACCCCTCCGACGGCTGAACCTGCCGCCGAAAGCGCTTCCGTGGCAGCAATGCCTGAAGCCGGCCCCGCGGGCGAGTTTTTCACGCCGACGCCATGGGGACCGCCGACACCGCTTTCGAAACCCACCTCTCCCGCGGCGGCCTCTCCCGCGGCCGACGACGCGCCTGCATCACTTCCGAGCGGTTTTGCTTCGGGTTTTGGCCAGACATCCTCCACAAGCCAGAGCGCTCCGGCACCCGCCATCCCCGCGGCTCCGACCTGGGAGGCCGCTTTCGGGTCACTGAAAGACCTGCCGCCCACCCCCGGGCCCGTGCTTGCTTCCGACTCTTCGACGGACAAAGGTTTCGGCGAAGGATTTCTCAGCGCCGGCTTCGCATCCGCTGCTCCGGCGACCGTGATGGATCCGCCCGCGCCCGTGGCGAGGACGGCCGATACCGGTTTCTCGATCCAGCCTTCAACGGCAGCAAAAGTTCAAGAAGAAGCCAAATCGCTGGAGGAAACGCGTTCTTTTGCCCCGCCCTTCCAAGCGTTCGCCACGGGCAGTTCGAGCGACGGCGAACCAGTGGCAAAAAACCTTTTCGGCGAGCCCTCTCCTGCCGGCTCGTTGTGGGGTGCCAGCAGCTCCGCGGATGACGCGCCGACTTCATTCGTCCCGCTGACGCCTATGGCGGATCTTGGCGAATCGACTCCGCCCGTTGATGCCGAGCCACTCTTCACGGCTTCAGAAGATGAGCCTTCGATCGCTTTCCCCTCCCAGAATCCGACAGGCGCGACGTCGATGTTCGCTGATTTCCGCGTCGCCGATCCGGAGGCCCCGGCTCCGGCTCCTGCTGAGGCTCCTGCCCCGGTGGGTCCACCCGCCCTTCCCGCTTCCGCCACCGGCGAGTCGCCTCTTCCCGCGACCAGTCCTACCGCCGCTCCGACGTCGCTTCCGCAGGTGACCTCCCAACCGCTCGGTGCGAAACCCAAGCCGAAAGTGCGCAAGGGATTCATCGTGCTGATGGTGGTGATCGTGGGATTCGCCTCCGGCGCCGCACTCGCTTCTTTCGTCCTGCCTGTCGAGCAATACGTGAATGCCGCCCGTGCCTTCATGGAAGCGAAATTCAGTGGCGGCTCCGGCGTCGCCATCCCTCAGATGCCCGCCATGCCGGAAGGACTTGCGCTTCCGACAGAGCCACCTGCGTCGGTTGATGCACAACCCTGAGCCCATCCGCCGATTCCTTTCCAACGAACCGCCCCTGTTGACCCATGATCGAGACGCTTCCTTCCCAGCCCAACGCCCCGGCCGATGATGTTCTCCGGCTGAAATGCCCCAGTTGTGGCGGCGGGCTGAATCTGAAACGCCGTTTTCTCGGCGTGAAAGGTCAGTGCGTGCATTGCCAGATCCCCCTGATGGCGGTGGAAGAAGACGGCGTCGCCCGCGTCATCACGGATGCTCCTGCTCCTCCCGTGGCAGAGCTACCGATGCCCGCAGCCCCGGTGGAAACTCCGACCGTCGCACACGCTCCCGTGCCACTGTTTCCGACGTCCGATCCGGCTCCCCGCCCCGCTCTCGAAACGACCGCCTTACCCGCGACACCGACCGCGCCAACCTCGACCTGGGGTTTCCCGGATTTTGCCTCCCCCGCCGCACCGGCTTCCTTCCCAACACCACAGCCGGAACCTGCCTTCAAAAACCTCGTCAGCCCCGAGCTCGCGCCACCGCTGCCCAGCCGCGACGGGGATGACCTTTTCTCAGGTCGGAACGAGTTGCCCGCGCCTTCGCTGCCCAGCGGCGAAACGAAGGTCGCGCCCTCTCCCTTCGGGGACTCCGGCGGATTCTCGCTCTCATCCTCCCTCTTCGGCTCCGATGATTCCGCCACGGCCATCGCTCCAGCGTGGGGTACGAACGTCCCACGCGAGACCCACGCAAGCATTTCGCCCTTCTCCACCGGCTCGGCAGAGGGTGGCGGATTCGCCGAAAGTCTCTTCCGCGAAAAGGTCGTGAAGGACGCAGGAGCCGAGACGGGGTCCGTCCCGGTGTTTGCCTCACCGTTTGCACCGATGCCGTCCACGACCGTGTCGGCGCCCGCGAGCCCTGATACGGTGGAGAATGTAGGCCCGAAACGGGATTGTCAGGAATTCGTGATTCTCGACGGCGACGGACGCCCCATGCGTCCGATGTCGAAAGAGGAGGAGGAGGAGGAGTTCGCCAAGAATTTCTTCAAATACGACAACGCGCGCACCAAACCGACCTGGTTGACCCGCCTGCGGAAAAAAGTCATCCGCATGCTGATCTTCTTCTGCATCATCTCCGCGATCGGAGCGGGCGCGTCCTTCTTTGTTCCCAAAGAAACGCTCCTCGTTTGGAAAGAGAAGGTGATCAAATGGCTCGAGCCCGGCATGGCCATCCTCGATTACCTCCCTGAAAAGCTTCGACCCGATTCGTTGCCCCAGACCGATTTCGGCATCGACGCCGGTGTCGATGAAAACGGCAAGCCGAAGAACAAGATGAATGCCTTCGAAGGCCTCGACAAGCTGAAGGGAGACATCGGCAACATGCGCGGTGCCGCCGACAAACAGCTCGAAGAACTGAAGAACTTCTGACAACGGCGGGCACCGCCCGCCCGCGATCAGACGCCCATGTAGGCCAGTTTCCCGGCGGTGGCGGCGATATCGTCGGCACCGTCGAGGAGTTCGCCGATCGGATCCCACTGGCCGGCGAGGAAGGCATCGCGCGCCGTGCTGGGGATCGTCACGGGCACGCTTTCCGCTCCGTAGCGGACTTCGCATTTCTCGATGTCGATTTCGATCGCGAGAGAGGGATCAGCATTCACCGCGGCACCGAGCTTCTCGATGTCGGCGGCCGCAGCGAGCACGCAGGGAATACCGAGCGTGGCACAGTTGCCGAAAAAGATCTCCGCGAAGCTCTGCGCGATCACCGCGCGGAATCCCGCCTTGCTGAGCGCCTGCGGAGCGTGCTCGCGCGAGCTGCCGCAACCGAAGTTGATCCCGGAGATGAGAATGCCCGCCCCCGAGAAACGGGGATCGTTGAGCGGATGTTCCTTCAGATTGCCATCCTGATCGTGGCGCACGTCATAGAAAAAATATTCACCGAGACCGTCGAAGGTGACGCACTTCATGAAGCGCGCGGGGATGATGCGGTCGGTATCGATATCGGAACCGGGGACGTAGACGCCGCGGCCGGCGACGGAGGTGATTTTTTCCAGAGGCATGGCGGGAGTGTGGCTGAGAGCCGGATTCATCGCCCCTGCCCCCGCCATTCTCAAGCGGAAAAGCCCGCCACCGGCCGTCCTTTCGCAAATCCGTGCATTGCCAAACCGCACGATTCCCGGCACCATTGGCGAAACCCATGAACCGCCCCTTCCTGCTCTGCCTCGCCACCTTCGCTTACGGCGCGTCCCTTTTTGCCGCCGATGAAGATTACGTCCCCGGTCCCGACGCCATGGTGAAGGAGGGCGTGCCACAGGGAAAGGTGACCCAGCACACCTGGAAGAGCGGGATCTTCCCCGGTACCGAACGCGATTACTGGATCTACGTTCCCGCCCAGTACGACGGATCGAAGCCCGCCTGTCTCATGGTCTTCTTCGATGGTGGTGGTTTTGTTAGTGAAAAGGGTGCTTTCCGCGCGCCCACCGTCTTCGACAATCTCATTCACGCCGGGGACATGCCCGTGACCGTCGGTGTCTTCGTCAATCCCGGTGTGATCCCACCCGCGAAGGAGGGCCAGGAACCGCGCAAAAACCGTAGCTTCGAATACGACACCCTCAGCGATCAGAACGCGCGCTTCCTCCTCGAGGAACTGCTCCCCGAAGTCGGAAAGAGCGTGAAACTTTCCGCGAATCCCGATTGCCGCGGCGTCTGCGGCAACAGCTCGGGCGGGATCGCCGCCTTCACCGTGGCGTGGGAGCGGCCCGACTCGTTCCGCAAGGTGGTGAGCCATATCGGCAGCTTCACCAACATCCGCGGCGGCCACGTCTATCCCGCCCTCATCCGCAAGACCGAGCCAAAGCCGCTCCGCGTCTTTCTCCAGGAAGGTGAGAACGATCTCGACAACCTCCACGGCAACTGGCCGCTCGCGAACCGCCAGATGGAGGCGGCGCTGAAGTTCGCCAAGTACGACCATCAGCTCGTGATGGGCACCGGCAAGCACAGCGGCCGGCACGGCGGCGCCATCTTCCCGGACACGGTGCGTTGGATTTGGCGCGACTGGAAGAATGTTGAACCGTGAACATTGACACGGTTTCCGTGTTTCTGTAAATTCGTGCCGTGAAGAACATCACCATCACCCTGCCTGATGAGATCGCGCGGCAGACGCGAGTTCTTGCGGCCGAGGCTGACACCAGCATGTCCCAGTATTTGTGCGGTCTGATCACGGAAAAGATTCAGTCCACCTCCAATTACCGTGCGGCGATGTCGCGTTATCTGAGCCGACCCGCCCGGACGCTCCGGAAAACGGCTCAGGCCATGCCCTCCCGGGACGAACTTCACGATCGAGATGCACTTCGTTGATACGAACGTGCTGGTCTATGCGCGGGACAAGACGGAACCCGCAAAACAAGAACGGGCGCGTGAGATCATGCGCCGCCTCTGGGAATCCGGCACGGGCCGTCTCAGTCATCAGGTCTTGCAGGAGTTTTATGTCACCGTGACCCGCAAGCTCAAACCCGGCCTTCCGCCCGATGAAGCCAGGAATGAAATACGCGACCTCTTCGCCTGGAATCCTGTCGCTCCCTCCGAAGGCCTTTTCGAAAATGCCTGGGAGATCGAGGAGCGGTGGCAGCTCTCCTGGTGGGACAGTCTGATCGCCGCTTCGGCTTGGCAGGCCGGTTGTTCCACTCTGCTGTCCGAGGACCTGCAGGATGGTTTGCAACTCGGCAACTTGCGCGTCCTGAATCCCTTCTCACCCCTCTTCGATCCGGCATCGCTCGATTGAAGAACCGACCCGACCCTGTTTATCCATGCACCGAACCCTCTTCACTCTCGCCCTTTTCGCCCTGCCCCTCGCGGCGCAGGACATGCCGCTCTCGCAGATCCTTCCGGAGGATTCGCAATGGGAACTCGTCGCCGAAGGATACGAGTTCACCGACGGCCTCACCGCCGACGCGGAAGGGAATCTCTATTTCTCCGACGTGAAGGGCGGGAATGCCGTCTATCGCGTGGACGCCACCGGCAAGGTCTCCGAATTCATCGCGAACGCCCCGGGGATCAGCGGTCTCAAATGGGGTGCTGACGGACGCCTCTTCGCCTGCGTCTCCAAGGAGCAGCGCGTCGTCGTCTTCGGGAAGGACAAATCCCTCACCGAACTCGCCAATGAGGTGCGGCCAAACGACCTCGTCGTGACGCACGATGGAAACCTCTACTTCACGATGACGCCGACCTCGGAGATCCGTCGCATCGATCCCGCGGGAAAGATGACGGTCGTCAGCACCGGTGTCGTCACGAAGCCGAACGGCATCGCCCTCTCTCGCGACCAAGGCACACTCGCGGTCTCGGATCACGGCGGCAAATTCACCTGGACCTTCCGCATCGAGCCCGATGGCACCCTCGCCCATCCGGGGAACTACATGACACTCGTCACTCCCGGGGAAACTCCCGAAGTCGCGAAGGGTGATGGCATGACGACCGACGTCCACGGCCGCTACTACGTCACCAGTGCCGAAGGCCTGCAGATCTTCGACCCGACCGGGCGCCTCTGTGGCGTCCTTCCCGCGCCCGATCCGGGCGTGCCGGTGGTGAGCTGCTGCTTTGCCGGTCCGGATCACGCCTGGCTCCATGTCGCCAACGGAGGAAAAATCTGGCGGCGCAAGACCTCGACCCGCGGCGCTCTCGGATTCGAAGCCCCGCAGGCCTACGAGGTGATGCCGAAGTGACCGAACAACCTCCTGCCACCCCTATGGCCGCGCCCACCTGGTCCGAAACGATCCGCCGCCTCTACCTCTCCGGTGCGGCGAATCAATTCATCCTCCACGGCAATGTCGCCGACCGCCTTCTCGTGCCGGGCGGATCCGGTCCCTCGACGGGCAGCCTCACCGACTTCCTGACAAAAGAACAATTGCGCCGCTTCGACATCGTCATCGGTTTCGAGCTGGGCTCGGGCGTGCGTGTCCTCGCAGGAGAGGAGCTTTTCCGCCAGATAGCCCCACCGGGCAATCCGCCGACAACACCGGCCCAGGTCGTGGGCTGGCTCGATCATTTTCTCCGGCTCTGCGTGAACCTGCGCGGCCTGGCCCCTTCGGCCGCCGGTACTCCCGGCGTCACGGGAAAAAACCATGCCATCGCCATCGTCATCGGAGCAGCGGATCTCCTCTTTCCGGTCGCGAAGCAGGTGCGCGATTACGAGTTGAATTCCATGGCCTCGGTGGTGCGATCGTGGTCGCACGAGACGCATTTTCTCGAGCAACATCTCGCCGTGTTCCTCCTCACGGAACACCTCAATGATCTCAATCACCTGCTCTCGCAGAATCCCCGCGCCGCGCTCGTCGAGGTGCCGCTGCCGGACGAGGAGACCCTCGTGGAGGTCTTCCGCCATTTCGCGGGCCGCTTTCCGATGGCGCTGCGTGATTTCGCCGATCGTCCCGATTTCCCGGCAGCCCGTCTCGCGGGTGCCACGGTCGGATCGATCGAGTCGCTCCTGAAACAACGCGAGTATGCCCAGACACCGCTCGGCGAAGCCGATCTGTCGGACTTGAAGAAGTCGCTCGTGGAAAAAGACGCCCAGGGCCTCATCGAATTCCTCGAGCCGAGCCGCACCCTCGATGACGTCCATGGGAGCGACGCGGTGAAAGCCTGGATGCGGCAGGATCTCGCGCTCTGGCGTGAAGGCGATCTCGCCGCGATGCCGATGGGCTACCTCCTCAGCGGTCCCGTCGGCACCGGGAAAACCTACTTCGTCGAATGCCTCGCCGGCGAAGCCGGAGTCCCCGTGGTGAAGCTGAAAAACTTCCGCGACCGCTGGGTCGGCAGCACCGAGAGCAATCTTGAGAAGATCTTTGGTCTGCTCCGGGCGTTGGGACGCTGCATCGTCTTCATCGACGAAGCAGACCAGGCCCTCGGCAGCCGCGACGCCGGCTCGGGGGATTCGGGTCTCTCGGGCCGCGTTTATTCGATGATGGCCAAGGAGATGAGCAACACCGCGAACCGCGGCCGCATCCTCTGGATCCTTGCTTCGAGCCGACCGGATCTGATCGAGGTCGATCTGAAACGCCCCGGCCGGGTCGATGTGAAGTTTCCCCTTTTCCCCGCGCTCGATGCCGCCGAGGCCTATGCCCTGATCCGGGCACTCGGCAAAAAACACCAGCTCGCCCTGCCGAAGGAATGTCCGGAGGATCTCCTCCCCCTGATGCCCGATCACGTCACCCCGGGAGCGGCCGAAGCCCTCGCGATCAAGATCTACCGCCAGGTGAAAGTCGGCGGTCTCGATCCCCTCGCCGCCCTCCGCGACTGCCTCGACGACTATCAGAATCCCATTGCCGAAACGACGATGCGCTTCCAGATCGGTCTCGCCGTGAAAGAGGCCAGCGATCTGGCGTTTGTGCCCGAAGTCTACCGGCACTTGGCCGCAGAGTGAAGGGGGCCTGCGGAGGCTGGCGGAAATGCTGAAATTTCTACAGTTTTCCGAGATATTCGTTGCCCTTGATAGTCAAAAGGTTCATATTTAGGGCCAATTTCCCGCTTTCTGGATTTTCCATAAAATTCAGATTTATTTGTTTTTGATTTTCTTCTTTTCTCCGGACCATGGCCGCCAAAAAATCGAGCGACGCGACACGAAAATCCGCTCCGCGGAAAACGTCAGCCGCCCTCGAAAAGAAGAGCGTCCGCGAGGCACGGGTAGCCCCCGATGGTCCCTACGCTTTCCACGAGGGCGTCGCGATCGTGCTCGGCGGATTCTGCACGATGTTCGTGCTGGCTCTCATCTCCTATTCCCCCGCCGACCTGCCCTCGTGGGTACCCTTCAGCAGCCAGGCGGGCCAGAACGCCGCCGTGCAGAACTTCATCGGACCCGTGGGAGCCGTTCTCGCGGGTTACGCCTACTTCTTCTTCGGCGCCGCCGCCTATCTCGTGCCCGCGGTGCTGGCCTGGTGGGCGGTGCAGATCCTCACCGGAGCCCGTCCCTTCCACGCCCGGAACATCGGATCCTTCGTGTTGTTGGTCGTCTCGGCGGCCTGCATCGTCGAATACCAACCCTGGTTTTTCCTCGACTGGCAGGAGCGCCTGAATCTTCCGAAGAGTGCCGGCGGCTTCATCGGCTACGGCTTGGGTCAAAAGGTGGTGGAGCAACTGCTAGGCTCCGTCGGATCCGTCATCGTGATTTCGCTGATCTACACGATCTCGCTGATCGTCATCACCGGCATCCATCCCTTCCAGTTTTTGCTCTTGCTGCGCGATGGTCTGAAAGAAGCCGCGATCTGGCTGCGCGAACTCGGCCCGGTGATCGCGAGCATCCGTCTGCCCTCGTTCCTCCACCGCGCCCCCGAACCGGTCTCGAACTCCCGCTCCCGCATCCGCAGTGAGAAGCCCGAACGGATCGAGGCACCGAAGAAGGATCCCAAACCGGCGAAAGCCGCACCGGTCGCGGCTACCATCGAGCCGGCGCAGCCCGATCTCTTCGAAGCGGCGAAGACGCCCGATCCCGAGCCGCAGATCCTTGACTCGACCCAGCGCGCCCGGAAAAAACTCACGCCCGAGGAAGCCGCCGGATCCCTCTTCGATCGCGAGAAGAAGAATGCCGGAGCCCTCCTCGCCGGCGGTCAATTCCCCGACTACGAGCTGCCGAGCCTTTCCATTCTCCAGTATGCCGACGACGATGCCACGACCCCGACGAACGAGTCGGAATTGCTCGCCCAGCAAAACACCATTGTCACGACGCTGTCGACCTTCGGCGTCGAGGTGAAGCCCGGCAACATCACCCGCGGCCCGACCATCACCCGCTACGAGCTATACCCCACTCCGGGTCTGCGCGTGAACCGCATCACCGCCCTCGAGGCCGACCTCGCCCGCGCCACCAAGGCCGAGCGCATCAACATCCTCGCGCCTGTCCCCGGGAAAGACACCGTCGGCATCGAGATCGCGAACAACGAGAAGGTGCCCGTCGCGTTGCGCGAACTCTTCGAGGATGAAGCCTTCCGCGACACCAAGGCCAAGCTGCCGCTCGCGCTCGGGAAGGATGTCTATGGACGCACCATCGTCGGCGATCTCGCCCGCATGCCCCACCTTCTCGTCGCCGGTGCGACCGGCAGCGGCAAGAGCGTCTGCATCAACAGCATCATCGCGAGCCTGCTCTATCGTTTCACGCCCGACGAGCTCCGCTTCATCATGGTCGATCCCAAGGTGGTCGAAATGCAGCTCTACAACGACCTGCCCCACATGGTCATCCCCGTGGTGACCGATCCGAAGAAGGTGCTTCTCGCCCTGCGCTGGGTCATCAACGAGATGGAGCGCCGCTACGCCCTCTTCGCCAAGGTCGGTACGCGCAACTTCGACGGCTTCAACGCGATGCGGGCGCGTGAACTGAAAGAGGAGGCGGAGGCGGAAGAAGCCGCCGAACTCGAGCTCGCCGCCGCCACCGCCTCGCGCTCGAAGAAGGGTGCCAAAGCCCAGCCCGAACTGGCTCTCGTCCACCATGTCAGCCTGACCGACGAACTCGAGGAGGAAGGTTTCCCCATTCTCGAAGAGGACGACGAAGAGCCGGAATTCGAGGAGCCCGCTCCGCGCAAAAACCGCCCCGCCTCGGGCGAGGATCTGCCCGAGAGCCTGCCCTACATCGTCGTGATCATCGACGAGCTCGCCGACCTCATGCAGACCGCCCCGGCGGACGTTGAGACCGGCATCGCCCGCATCGCGCAGAAGGCGCGTGCCGCCGGCATCCACCTCATCGTCGCGACGCAAACGCCGCGCGCCGACGTCGTCACCGGCATCATCAAGGCGAACATCCCCTCGCGCATTGCCTTCCAGGTTTCCTCGAAGACCGACAGCCGCATCATCCTCGACGCCAACGGTGCCGAGAATCTCGTCGGGAAAGGCGACATGCTCTATCTCCCGCCCGGCAGCGCCCAGCACGTGCGCGCCCAAGGTGCCCTCATCACGGACGAGGAAGCCCAGGCGCTCGTCGATGCCTGCGCCTCGCAGGGCAAACCTCGCTTCGAACCCGAGGCGCAAGAGGCGCTCGAATCCGGCGGCTTCGGCGATGAGGGAGAGGAGATCACCGACGCCGACGAAGAGACCCTCGAGAAATGTCTCGAGGTGATTTACACCGAAAAAAAGGCCTCCACCTCGCTGCTGCAGCGCCGGCTCCGTCTCGGCTATACCCGTGCCGCCCGCATGATCGACATCCTCGAGAGCCGCGGCATCGTGGGTCCGGGCGAGGGCGCGAAACCACGGGAAATTCTGGTCGATCTTTCCGACGACTTCGCGTAAAGTCCCGGGCGGAACCGGAGCGCCGACCGATGCCTCCCCGGCCCCTACCGGATTTTCACCGCGAGGGGGGAGGCCCTTGCCGGTCCCCAGCCGCCAGACGCGCGCCCATGCCGACGATCGGAGAGAAACTCGAGGAAACCCGCCTCCGCCACGGCTACTCCGTGGAGGATGTGGCCCATCAGACGCGGATCCATCCGAACATGATCATCCGCATCGAGGAGGACGATTTTTCCCAATTCCCCAGCGTCGCGTATGCGAAGAGCTTCATCCGCAAATACAGCGAGCATCTCGGCGTGGATCTCGGCGACGCGATGGAAACCCTGAGTGGCGGCGTCATGCGCCTCGGCGAGAACGAGCTGATGGGCGAAATGAAAAAGACGATCCACAAGGATCGCCGCTTCCGCCTCGAGCGGACGCCGCGCGCGCTGCGCCGTCGGCGAAGTGACAAACCCGCGGGTGCCCCGCTCTTTTTGAACCTTGTTCTGGGCACGCTCATCGTTTCGCTCGGCCTCTTTTATTTCCTCGGATACAACGCTCCCTCCGCCCAGAAAGCGAAAGAGGAAATCGCCCGCGGCCTCGGCATCGAGCTACCACCCGAAGCTCCCCAATCCGCAGCTCCGGCCGCCGCGAAAGGGCCGGAGGCATCGGCCGCAGCTTCCACCGCAAATGCCACGCCCCCGGGCGCCGTCGGTCAAGGCTCGCCCCGGATCGATCCGACCGTGCCGGTCGACAATCCGCTCGGCTCCCTCGCGCCGGCTCCCGCAGCCCCCGGCGCTCCGCCGGTGTATCCGCCGATCAAGCCCGCGGTCGAGGTGAATTTCGACGATACCCTCAAGCCGCGCACGGGAGCGGCCGGTCTCGCCGGATCAGCCGCGCCCGAGACATCGGCGTTGCCGCGACCAAGGGAGACGCCCCGCTTGATCATCTCTGAAAATCCCGTGACCCCACCGAATGCGGCGAACGCGAGCCCCACGGGTGTGAATCGCACGGAACCCCAGCCCGCGCACCTGCCCGAAAGCGCGGTGGTTCCCCAGCCCGCACCGGCCCCTCGGCCGGCCGCGGCCTCCCAAGGCAACCGCACGCCTGCTCCGTCCGTCGCGCCCGCGCCGACGGTTCGCGCCCAGCCGGTTCCAGCCTCGGAGTGATCCGGGACAATTTGATCGGCGGTTTGCATAGCCGGGACAGTTCATTCGTCATCCTGCATGACGCCGCTTCCTTCGAAAGTCTCGGGGACAAAAGCGGTTCCAACCCATCCCTCGGCTCCGTCCGATCCTCCCTCGTCTCGATCCATGAAACTCCAACTTCCTTCCTCCCGCCCGCTGAAGCTGCTTGTGGTGGCATCGGCCGTTTCGCTTCTGACCCTCACCGGCGCTTTCGCCAATTATGGCGCGTTCACCTATTCCACCGGTGCCGGCTCCTACGGAGCCTACGGACTCAGTTGGAACTGGCGCACCGCCAATGGAGCGATCAGTTCCTCGGTGTCCACCGCGAGCTACTACAACGGCGGCTATCTCAATGGCTACAATTACGCCTGGTGGGGCCACACCGGCTACGAGGCTGGTGCCCGCGGCTTCAACTGGGATGGCTCTTACGTGAATTTCGGCTGGGCCCGCGGCTGGCGCACCCGCAACGGCGCGTTGAATTACGCGATCGGGCGACTCGGCTACAATACTTACTCGCTCGGCTACGCGAGCGGTTACAATCGCTGACCCCGGCCACCATCCCTGTCACTCCCACCGCCCCAACATGAGCCTCCCGTCTACCCGTTTGTTTATTCCGGTCATCGCGGGCGTCTCATTGTTCGGGCTGGGATTCTGGGCCGGGAAACGGCAAACGACCGCTCCGGATGGCGCCGCCCGCGCCACCGGGGCGGCTGAAGCCGAAGCCACGTTCGGCGCGCGACCCGGGGCCTCCCTCAGCTCGAATCCATACCAGCACGATGAAGGCGGGGGCTCGGCCGGCGGCGCCGCTCCAGGGGCCGGTTCCTCCGAGGAATCCGCCATGGATCTCGCCCGCATCCTCGAAAACCCAGACCGTATCGGCCGCGAACAGGATCTCGAATCGCTGGGATCGCGCGATTTCGCCGGCGGCCTCGACTGGAAATCCACCGCCGCCGGCATCGGCGATCTCGTGGATCGCGGAGCCTATTTGAAAGGAGTCATCACTGCCTGGGCGGGTGAGAACCCACGCGCCGCCGTGGAGTATCTCGGGACGCTCGGGCTTTCCCCCCGTGCCGCACTCGTACCCCACGCCGTCTCGATCTGGGCGAACCAGGATCCTGAAAGCGCGGAAGCCTGGGTGATCGCTCTCGCGAACGGGGAAGTGAAGGATCAGGCCGTGGAGAGTCTTTATCGCTCGTGGGCGGTGCGCGATCCGGAAACCGCAGCGGCACGCGGTCTGGCCCTCGGTGACGAATCCGCCCGCTTCCGCGCCCTCGCCGCCGTCGTGAAGGAATGGAGCGCGAACGATCTCGCCTCGGTGGGGCGCTGGGCTTCGAGCCTCGAAGACCCGAATCTGAAGGATTTCGCGACGATGGCGGTGGCGGATGAAATGTCCTCCCGCGCTCCCCGCGAGGCGATGCGCTGGGCCTCCGAGCACCTTGCCAAGGACGCAAAGGCCAACCCGGCGATCATTTCCCTCGTGGCTTCGAAGGCGGGCTTCGAATCACCTCGCGAAACCTTCGACTGGCTGAAATCCGTGCGGCCTTCACCCGAGGCCGCCTCTTCCCTCGCCGGCGTGGCCGCCTACCTCACGGAGGAAGATCCCGAGTTTGCCTGGAAGGATTTTGCCGCCTTGCCCCCGCAGATCCGCGACCTTGCCGCCGCACCCGTCGCCACCACCCTCGGATCGCAGGACCCGGAGTCCGGAAAACGGTGGCTCGAACAGTTGCCGGAGGGCCCTTCCAAGGATTGGGCCACCTCCGCCTTCACGGCAGGCTGGGCCACCCGCAACCCGGCAGCCGCCGAGACTTGGGCGAAGAGCCTTCCCGAAGGTTCCCGCAAAAACGCCGCCCTTCAGGGTCTCAATCAATCCAACGGCGAATCGGGAGCCGGAGGTCGCGCCCCCGGCACCCTCTGAGCCCGTCAACCGCGCAGCGCGCGAAGGATGTACTCGCTGGGACGGAAGTTCTCGATGATGACTTCCTCCTGCGTCCCACGCTTCATCCGCACCTGACGGATGTTGAAATTGGGGGTTTTGTGAGGAGCGAAAAGAATGTCGTCGTGGGTCGAATTCTCGTGTTTTTTGAACATGTCAGGAACGATGTCGCCTCCGAGATGGTCGTCGCGCCCGGTGGCGAGGTGGCAGGTGCCAAGCACCTTTTCATCCTGGATGTCAGCCCCTGAGACGGGCAAGACCTGGGTGCCGAATCCCAATTCTCCGAGCGTACCCGTCATCGGATCGTCCGCGAGCCGCGCGTTGTGGGCGTCGATTGTCGCCTGATCGCCCTCGATCAAGGTCGATCGCACGATGCAGCGATCCCGGACGTCGAGCACTCCGAGCGTGCCGTCCGCATACTTCATCGGGAATTGGCCGTTGGCGTCGACGGGCACGAAGTAGACTTCCCCGGCCGGCAGGTTGGCCACGTCAGGAGTGCGCCCGAGGCAGAGCCCGTGCGACTTCTGGGCTTCCTGGCCGGCGAGATCGAGCGAAGCGGTGAGGACACGCCCATCCTCGAGTGCGAAATCAATCTCGATCGTGTCGGCGCCGGTCATCGCGAGCCGCATCCGCTCGGCGTCGGCGCTCACCTCGTGGTAGTTCACGGCGAGCCCCGACTTCAGGATGATGTCGTTCACCCCGTGGAGGGTTGCCCCCCGGAATCCGAATTGCTTGCACTTGGCCGTGAGCGGAGCGGTCGCCGAGAAGGTCGAGAGGCAAAGAATGATGTCGTAGTTCGGATAGACATCGCGGTCGAGACTGAGCTCGCGGCCTTCCGCATCGATGCACGCATCGCTCAGGTCGAGATTCGAGCCTCCCGTCATCGGATAGGCATACATTTCTCCGCCCGACATGCCGAGCGCTTCAAGCCCACCGTCCTTGAGACCGAGGAAGAATTCCTCATAGGCCTTTTTCTGGATTTCGTGGCCCTCCGCGTTGAGGAAGGCATAGCCTTTCATCAACGAGAGATCTTCCAAATCGATGAGCAGGCAAACCCGGCAACCCTCCGTCGGGGCAAAGACCGTCCCCAGGAGACGTTCCAGGCTGAACTCGGGAAAAACGCGTTTTTCAGGATGAAGGATGATTTCGGGCTCGAGAGTGGAGACAGACATGGCCGGCAAGGGTTCGGGTTCGGTTCAGGTTCGGAGGTAGGACGCCCGTTCGCGCCCCGACTTACAAAAACAATCGCTTCGAGATTACGACGATGAACTCGATTGAGGCTAAACAAAAATTAGACAATTCCACCCGTCGCTTGGATCGGGTCGACGCGGACGCCCGCGCGGTCCGCCGTCCGCCATTGCAGGAGCTGTTCCGGGAACGGGCAATGCCGGCAATCGGAGGCATCTTCGAGGCAGAAATCCTCATAGATTTGAAGGAGGCCCTGCTGCTGGTGGTAATAACGTGTGAATAACTTCTGCCGCTCGCGGTCGGTGCCGAAAAGACGCAACACCGCTCGCCGGAGTTTCTGGTTCGTATCGACACCACCGAGTCGCTCATACTCTTGCCATCGATCCGGCGAAACCCTGATGGCACCGGGGAAAACCACGTTTCCAAGCAGATCCCGAAGCCGATCTTTCCCCAGGAGCCGGACGGGCTTGGGAATCGCTTCCGAGGCGAGGGAATAATGCCGGCTCCAGTAGGGATGGGTGAGGGCTTTCGACCAGTTATTCACCACTTTTTGAAAGTTATTCACAGGCTTTTCCCAAAGCTCCCACAGACGTTCCCAATGTTCGAGCACCACCGCGAGGGCACCGAGGCGGCGTTGCGGGTGATTGAGCGGACGGGTCCCGTCATTCCTCCAACGGATCGCCCGATGCGGAGCGGGTTCGACCTCCGGACGGACGCGCCACCAGTGGTCCCAGAGGGTGCGCCGGTATTGCCTCGCCTCAGTCGTCCGGGCCGCCTCCGCGAGATCCATCTCCAGAAATCCGGCGGCCCCGAAGAGCCGTGCTTCGCGTTCACCAGGGTCCATCGCAAGCAATTCCGCCACCGGACATCTCTGGGCGAGGACGGCCATGGCGGTCTTGTTATGGCGGAACCCCAGCGCCTCGGCGACCGCTTGAAAGAGAGCCTGCTCGCCGCTCGTCGACTCCGCCATCACGTGGAGCCGCTCGCTTTTCCGCCGCAGACGATATTGCGCCGCCGCGAGGAGGAGGGATTCCACTTCGGGCACCGCCATCTTCGCCAAGGGGGCGAGGCAACGGCCGGGAAAGGCCTCGGGTAGGAAATCCGGAGGTCCCTGCAAGCCACTGTATTGCGGCAGCAGGAGTTGCACGACGTTCGCATTCGCCTCGGTCCGGGTGAACACCCGGTTCATCGCCGGCTGATCCGTGAAGACGTGCAGCACGGTGCCGTTGAAGGCCACATTCCCGGCGTGTCCGTGCTTCATCCAGTTCCTCACATCAAGATCCACTTCCACCGCCCCACGGCACAGTTTGCCATCCACCCGCACCGCCGCCTCGGTAAAATCGGGCCCTGCGCCACGATTCCAATGGCCGAATTGCACCACTTCGATCCGTTCGCCCTCCGTGCCGGTGAAAATCCGTCCGTATTCCCCCCCGAACCACCGCGTTTGCACCTCGATCTCGTCGTGCAGGAAATCCGGGCGCCCCCCACTCGCGACCGGGGTCGCCTGCGACCAGATCATCTGGCGGAACACTTCATATCGCCGCGCCGCCCTCGGATAGGGAAGAGAGAAAGCCATGAAACGGATCCTAACAAGGACTGTTCAAAAGTCCAATTTATTTTCACCGCATTCCTCTATCGACATACAGAGAATTCCTTTGGGGAAATTTCCGCAGTGTTTTAAGTTAACCCAACTTCCCTGCCACGTCATGCCTACCGATACGGAACTCGACCGACAAGCCCTCGATCGCATCGCTTCGTTTTTCAAAGTCTTCGCGGAGCCCACCCGTCTCGCGATCCTCCAGTTGTTGAGACGCGGACCGGCTTCGGTCAACGATATCGTCGCCTCCCTCTCCACCTCGCAGGCCAACATCTCGAAGCAGCTCAAGACGCTGCACGCGGCCGATCTCTTGAAACGCGAGCCACGCGGCACCCAGGTGATCTATTCCATCAGCGAGCCGCTTGTCTTCGACCTGTGCGATCTCGTGTGTTCGAAGCTGAACCGCCGTGCCCGCGCCGAGGCCTCCGTGGTCTACGAGATCTGATCACACGTCGGATCAATGTCCGTGACCGGCGTGGGAACCACCGATGCCGCCCCATTGCAGCTGGATCTGGAACCAGGCAACGTGCTCGCTGCCAATGGTGTCATCGATCGTGTAGTCGTACTGGATCCGGGCGCGCACGCGCTGCTCGGGATCGACGAAGGCGGTGAATGCCGCGGAGAGGCGGTGCCGGTCGTTCAATTCCGCAAGTTCCACCGCCGAGACCCAGTCGTGCCGGAGCGAGACCGTCGTACGATCGCTGATCCCATAGTGGAGCGAATTGGAGAACCCGTAGTCATCGAAAGTGACTTCATCACCGTCCTCCAGCCTGGCATCGACCTTGCGCCCAATCACCTCGCTTTGCAGCATCACCGCGCCCGTGCAGAAATCCGGCCCCCCATGCCCATGGTCGTGGCCGTTCCAGACCTTGCGGAAACCGAAACCGTAGATGGTGGAATTGCGGCCGAATCCATTTTCACCGACACCGAGCGAGGCACTGCCGACGAGGCTGTCGTCAAAGGGAAAGCGGAAACGGTAATCACTCGTGAAAGCCCAACTCTGGAAAGCAGCGTCGTCGATCTCGAAATGTTCGTGCCCGTGCTCGTCATGATGTTCCTCCTCCTCGTGATCGTGCTCCCCTTCCTCCTCGTGCTCTTCCTCCTCGTGGTCGTGCCCTTCCTCTTCGTGCTCCTCGTCGCCATGGGCATGATCGTGGGCATGCGAGCGGATCCCGCCCATGCCGAAGGTGATCAATCCCTTCCCGGGAGTGCGCACGAGGATCTCGCCCCCCTGCGTGATCAATTCCCCTTCATTGACCAAGCGACCGTTGATGAGATTCTGGTTCACGAAGGCCCACGCGTGGGTATGCAGATCGGACTGGAATCCGAAGGCATTCTGGAACTGACCACCCCCAATGGAGAAGGTGTCATTGAGATGCCAGTGGAGATAGGCCTCCTCCAACTCCGCCTCCCACACATGGTCCTCGGCCTGGGCACCAAACCCCGTCACGGAACCTGTCACGACGCCGTTGAAGTCCAGATCGAGGTGGAGGTGAATGTCGCTGATACCCCATTCATTCTGGGGATCGTGGTGGCCGGTGGAGAAATCCTCCGCGCTCGCTCCGGGCTCGAAAACGCCGCCGGCGCCTTGGACATAAAGGCTGGGGAACAGGAAACCACCGGGATTGACGCCGTCGCCGGTGAGCCAGTTCACCTCGCCGACGTGGTATTCGAAAACCTCCTCGTTGGTCTCTTGCGCCGTCACGGTGAAAAATGCAGCAGCGACGGGAAGGATCGTCAGAAAAAAGGAACGGAGGCGTGGAGACGTGATCATGACGGTGAGGCGCAAATTCCTTGCATTTGTCCATCGAACCCGCGATAATGCAAGCGAATTGCGATCAATCTTGCAAACAATTTGCATCATCCCTTGGAATCATGAAAACCCTCCTCACTTGCCTCATTCTCCTCGCCTGTTTTCTGAGTCCCGTGGTGTCACAAGCCGCCGAAGTCACCTACACGGCCGGGATGAAGGGCATTGATTGTGCGGATTGCAAGAAGACCATCTCCCGGGCCATCGGCAAAATCAAAGGGGTGAAGACCATCCGCATCGTCAAGGAGAGCGATGACCAGCACCGGCTCACCATCGTCACCGACGGCACCAAGCCCATCGCCAAATCCGACGCCGTCGCCGCGCTGGGCAAGGATTCGCACTACACCATCACCAGTTGGAGCCAAGGCAACTGAATCCGCCATCCGGCCCGATGAATACCTCCCGCCCCCTCCTCGCCGCGCTGGCCATTCTTCTTTCCGGCGGACTCTCCCACGCCGGGGAAGCGGAAAAAGCGGAGAAGCTCCGCGTCTTCGTACCCGTCCTTCCCTACGAGTACTTGCTCCAACGGATCGGGGGAGATTGGATCGAGGCCAAGGCCATTGTCGGTGAAGGGGGTGACTGCCACAACTACTCGCCTTCACCGCGCCAGGTCGCCGACATCGCCCGGTCGAACCTCCTCTTCGCCGGCGGGCTCTCCTTTGAGGCCAACTTCTATGTCGCCGTCGGTGACGGGGAAAACGGACCCAAGGAAGTCGATCTCCTCGAAGGGCTCGAGTTGCTCGAGGGCACCTGCTCCGAATGTGCTTCCGCCGCCGCGGAGGGCAAGGAAGCTCACGCCCATGAGCACGAGCATGAAGAGAAAGACGCCCATGTCTGGCTTTCCCCGAAGGTGCTGAGCCATCAGGCGACCCATGCCGCCGCCGTCCTCAAGGAAAACCTACCGGCCGCCGCCGCCCCGGACATCGATGCCAATCTCGCGAAACTGAAAAGCGATCTCGCAGCTGTCGATGCCGAGTTGAAGAGCCTGCTCGCACCGAAAAAAGGCCGCGCCTTCTACGTCTACCACGGGGCCTTCGCCTACTTCGCCCAGGACTACGGTCTCGTCCAGAAAGCCATCGAAATCGGCAACCGCAAACCCACTCCCAAACAGGTCGCCGAAATCGCCAAACAAGCCAAGGAAGAGCAGGTGACCACCATCTTCGTGCAGCCGCAGTTCGACCAGTCCAGCGGCAAGGCTCTCGCCGAATCCATCGGCGGACAGGTCGAGGCCCTCGATCCCCTCGAGAAAGACGTGATCGCCAACCTCCGCTCGATCGGCAAGGCCATCAGCGCCGCACCCTGACCAAACACCCCTCCGACCCTGTTGAGTGTGGCACCCTACCCTCTCGAGTCCGCATCCGCGGCTCCCGCCGATGTGCTCGTCGATTGCCGCGGGTTGACCTATTCCTACGGACGCAGTCCCGTCCTTGAGGACGTCAGCTTCACCGTCAACCGCGGTGAATCGCTCTGCGTGATCGGTCCCAATGGTGGCGGCAAGTCGACCCTCGCCAAACTCATCCTCGGTCTCCTCGAGCCCGATCGCGGTCACCTCGCCATCTTCGGCCGGAAACCGCGCGACTCACGCACCAAGATCGGCTACGTACCGCAGGCGATGCGTTTCGATCCGCTCTTCCCCATCGCCGCGCTCGACATCGTCCTCATGGGCCGGCTCAACCATCTCAAGGTCGGCCCCTTTTCCAAACGCTGTCGTGCCATCGCCCAGGCCGCACTCGCCGAAGTCGGACTGAGCGGATATGAGAAGCGGGCCTTCTCCGATCTTTCCGGTGGCGAGCGCCAGCGCGTCATGGTCGCGCGCGCCCTCGCCTGCGAGCCCGAGATACTCCTTCTCGACGAACCCACCGCGAACATCGATCTCACGATCGAGGCCCAGCTCATCGAGACCCTCGTCTCGCTGCGCCATCGCATGACCATCCTCATGATCACCCACGATCTCGATCTCGTCTCCGCGATCGGGGATTCCGTGCTCTGCGTGAATCATCGCGTCCACCGCCATACCCTCCCGCTCTCCGGCGAGACCATCCGGGAAATCTACAGCGGACGGCGCCGGCTCGAACACGACCGCCGCACCCGCCACCAACAGGGCGATCACTCCACCTGCTCGCATGACTGATCTTTTCCAAGATTTCGTCGAGGCGGTGCAAACGGTCCCCGTGATCCGCTACGCCCTGTTCGCCGGACTCGTTTCCAGCCTGACCTTCGGCGTCGTCGGCAGCCTCGTCGTCGTCCGTCAGATCGGTTATGTCGCCTCGGCCATCGCCCACAGCATCCTCGGCGGGATCGGCGCCTCCGTCTATTACAGCCGGGTCTACGAGCTGCCGTGGCTGACACCGATGCTCGGTGCCATCGTCGCCGGATTGCTCTCCGTCGCCGTGATCGGATGGGTCACGATCCGTTTCAAGGAGCGCGAGGATACCATCATCGGTGCGATCTGGGCCACCGGCATGTCCGCGGGTCTCCTCTTCCTGCATTATGCTCCGGGGAAGAACGTGAATCTCGAGAGCTTCATCTTCGGCAATATCCTCCTCACCTCCTGGAGCGACATCGTCGCCACCCTCATCCTCGGGATCGTCGTGATCGGGCTCGTCGTCCTTTTTTACCATAAGCTCGTCGCCGTTTCCTTCGACGAAGAATTCGCCCGTCTCC
Organism: Verrucomicrobiales bacterium; assembly: GCA_016795385.1. GTDB lineage: Bacteria > Verrucomicrobiota > Verrucomicrobiia > Verrucomicrobiales > DEV007 > Arctic95D-9. The sequence goes on from JAEUHI010000085.1 coordinate 152,393, forward strand.
GCGGCGTTTCCACGAAGTTTCATTATTTCCTCCTGCTCACCCTCACCGCGATGAGCGTCGTTCTCATGGTGAGGATCGCCGGCCTTTTCCTTTCGCAGGCCCTGCTCATTCTGCCCGCGGCCACCGCCTCGCGTTTCTCCCGCTCGCTCGCCCTCATCATGATCGGCGCCGTCGGCATCACCGCCCTCTCCAACACCGCCGGTCTCGCGCTAAGTTATCAGTACGACATTCCGACGGGACCCTTCATCGTTTTCCTCGCGGTCTTCTTTTACGCGCTTTCCTTTCTCCTGAAGCGGAAACGGGCGTAACCTTCATGACCCCGCGATGCTTTTTCCCTTTCAGAACACCTACGCGCGTCTCCCTCGGACTTTCCACGTCCGTGTCGATCCCAGCCCCGTATCCGCTCCGGAATGGATCGCGGTGAACCGGAACCTCGCGGAGGACCTCGGCATCGACCCGGACGCACTCGAATCCGCGGAGGGTTTGGCGGTTTTGTCAGGCAACCGCGTTCCGGAAGGGGCCGAACCTCTCGCCGCCGCATATTCCGGTCATCAATTCGGAGGTTTTTCGCCGGTTCTCGGCGACGGGCGGGCCATCCTGCTCGGCGAAGTCATCCATCGCGACGGGAGGCATCGCGACATCCAGCTGAAGGGGTCCGGCCCCACCCCGTTCTCCCGGCGCGGCGACGGCCGCTCGGCGCTCGGCCCAGTTTTGCGAGAATACCTCGTCTCCGAGGCCATGCATGCCCTCGGCATCCCCACCACCCGCGCCCTCGCCGCGGTGTGGAGCGGGGATATGGTCTACCGTGAAGAAGTCGAGCCCGGCGGCGTCTTCACGCGCGTCGCCTCCTCCCATCTGCGCATCGGCACGTGCGAATACTTTTCGTCGCGCGGCGATTTTGAGAGCTTGCGCCTCCTGGTCGATTACGCGCTTCGCCGGCATGATCCGGAGCGCGTCGATGCCGAGAACCCCGCCCTCGCCCTGCTCGAAGGCGTCATGGAAAGGCAGGCGTCGCTCGTCGCACGCTGGATGGGCCTCGGCTTCATCCATGGCGTGATGAATACCGACAACATGAGCCTTTCCGGCGAAACGATCGACTACGGTCCGTGTGCCTTCCTAGATCGCTACGATCCCGCGAAGAAATTCAGCTTCATCGACCGGAACGGCCGCTACGCCTACGGCAACCAGCCCAATATCGCCCACTGGAATCTCGCCCGCCTCGCCGAAGCGCTCCTCCCTTTGGTCGCGGAGGAGGAGACCACCGCGATCCGCCTTGTCACCGAGGTTTTGGAGCGTTTCCCCGACCTGTTCCGCCGGGAATGGTCGAGGACTTTCTCCGCCAAAGTCGGATTTCCCGGGGAATCGGGCCGAGAACCGGCCGAGCGGCTCCTCGCCCTGATGGAGGACCAGTTCGTCGATTTCACCTTGGCATTCCGCCATCTCCGCAATGCCCTTTCAGCGGAAGGTCCATTCCTGGCACTCTTCACGTGGTCCGACCCGGTTCGCCATTGGCTGTCGGGGTGGCGCTCGGCTCTCTCAGAACATGGCATCTCCGAAGAAGAGGCGTCCAGCCGGATGAGGGCCGTCAACCCCGTCATCATTCCCCGCAATCATCGCATCGAGGCTGCCATCGCGGCTGGAAAGGACAGGGACTTCGAACCCTTCCACCGATTGCACCGCCTTCTCGCATCTCCCTACGAAGAGAACAGCGGTTCTCGCGATTTCGAATCACCCCCGCTACCCGCGGAAGAAGTTCAAGCGACGTTCTGCGGGACCTGATCCTGATCCCTCTCGATCTCTCGCGTAACCGTTCGTCCTTCGTCCTCCCCGCCCCGTTTCTTCCCGCTCGGCGATATACAATAAATAACCAGCCTATTTATGTTTGCACTTGCGGTCCTCGATGATATTTTCGTCTTTCCAGAGACTGTATGAGCAGGATTTGAATCATGAGAAGAATTATTAGAGGCGGGGTTTCTTACTATCATTGCTTTTCCCGGGTGGTGGATCGGCGAATTATCTTTCATTCGGGCGAAAAGGAGGCTGTTCGGTCGATTCTCCGCAAGCTGGAGCGATTCCTCGGTCTCCGGGTCGCGACCTACTGCCTGATGGGCAACCATTTCCATCTCTTGGTTGAAGTTCCGGAGCGGGATAGCATCCCTCCCCTGACGGCGGAGTCTCTTCTCTCCTTGCTCCCTCTTCTGTATGATCGGGTAACGGTCGAAACCTTGGCCGCGCAAATCGGGGCGATGAGGAAGAGCGGGGACGCCGCGGGCGAAAAGGCCCTTCTCGATCGCTACGAACGCCGTCGTGGCGACCTTTCGGTGTTTCTCAAGGAATTGAAGCAACGAATCTCCATTTTCATGAACAAACGCCTCGGGCGCACCGGCACCCTCTGGGAAAGTCGCTTCAAGAGCCTCCTCGTTGAAGGTGGAGAAAACGCGCTGCTCACGGTCGCGGCCTACATTGATCTCAATCCGGTCCGGGCCGGCCTGGTCTCGCGCCCGGAGGATTACCGATGGAGCGGATACGGAGAATCCATGGGATCAGGTCGCGGGAGTCAATCCGCGCGAGAGGGGCTTGCCTCGATCCAACGCGAAGCGCTCGAATCGCCCGGCAGGCGAGATTGTTTGCCGGAGTGGCAAGTGACTTTGGAACGGTACCGCCGGCTGCTTTACCTCGATGGCGCGGAAAACCCGATGACTTCCAAACCAGGTGAGGCCTCCTCAAAGGGCATATCGAGGGAGCTCGTGGAGCGGGTGGAAAATGGCGAAGCATCCCTAACGCTGCCGGAACTCCTGAGACTCAAGGTCCGCTACTTCTCCGACGGCGCCGTCCTGGGGTCGACGGCGTTTGTTGAAGAGATCTTCCAATCCCTCAAAGCAGAAAGCCGGATCGGAGCCCATCGGTCGTCCGGAGCCCGCCGCCCCCGAGGAGCGGATTGGGGAGAGCTACGCGTTTTGCGCGACCTCAAAGTCGGAGTCATCGAGGCATCGAGGGATTGAGAGAACCCCATCCTTCGATCGTCAGGCGTGGAACGATCCCACCTTCTTTTGACCCAAGTTCCGGTCCGACCGGATTTTCAACCGCGCTGGGCGATCGGCGTGATCGGCTGATCGGTTGTCGGCCCCGTGTAGAGCGTGAGGGGACGATACAGCCGGTTATCGTCGAGCTGCTCGAGGACCTGGGCGGTCCAGCCGGCGGCCCGGGCGATCGCGAAGATCGGCGTGAAAAGATCGGTCGGGATGCCGAGCGAGTAATAGACCGTGGCGGAATAGAAATCGACGTTCGCGTTGAGATCCTTGCGCTCTTTCATGAGCTGGGCGATGCGCTCGGACATGTCGATCCACTTGCTCTCGCCGAGCTCCTTCGTCAATTTGATGGCCATCTTCCGCAGGAAGGGGGCACGCGGATCGAGCACCTTGTAAACGCGGTGACCGATGCCCATGATCTTCTTCTTGTGGGCGAGGGCGTCGTCGATGAAGGCATCCACCTTGTCGAGGCTGCCGATTTCCTGCAGCATGTGGATCACGCCTTCGTTGGCACCACCGTGGAGCGGCCCCTTCAGGGTGCCGATCGCCGAGGTGATCGCGGAATAAAGATCGGACAGCGTCGCGATGGTGACGCGGGCGCTGAAGGTCGAGGCGTTCATGCCGTGGTCGGCATGGAGGGTGTAGGCCGCATCGAGGGTGCGGGTCGCTTCCTCGCCGGGCTCTTTCCCGTTCATCAGATAGAGGAAATAGCCGGCCTCGGAGAGATCATCCCGCACGGGCATGAGATCGAGCCCCTGCCGGGCGCGGTGGAAGTGGGCGACCATCATGGGCATCGTCGCACAGATGGCCATGGCCCGGTCTTCGTTGATCGTGCGATCCTGGTCACCGCCACGATGGTCGAAAAGACCGAGCATGCTGACGCCGGTGCGCAACACATCCATCGGCGAGGCATCCTTCGGAGCGGACTTGAGGAAATCGATGACCCCCTGGGGGAGGTGGCGATGCGAACGAAGATTTTTCGTGAGGCTGTCGAGCTGCGATTGCGTCGGCAGCTGGCGGCGGTGGAGCAGATACATCACCTCCTCGAAGGTGCACTGCTCGACGAGATCCTGGATGTTGTAACCGAGATAACGAAGCACTCCCTCCTGGCCCTGCACGTCACTGAGGCAGGATTCGTTTGCAATGACTCCCTCGAGTCCCTTCGAATATTCCGGTTTGTCCGACATAAGATGCTCTTTCTATAAAATCGATGCTCCCGGATCAACCGGGAAGCGGTTTTTGTGCCGCTTTTTTCCTCATCCCATGGCGCGGACGAGGGCCTGGCCCATGTCCGAAGGATTCTTCGCGACTTCGATGCCCGCATCGCGCAGGGCCTCGATCTTGGCGGCGGCGGTGCCCTTGCCGCCGGAGACGATCGCACCGGCGTGGCCCATGCGTCGTCCGGGAGGGGCGCTCGATCCGGCGATGAAGGCGGCCATCGGCTTCTTGCAATTCTCCTTGGCCCAGGCGGCGGCGATTTCTTCGTTAGATCCACCGATCTCACCGATCATGATGATGGCTTCGGTCTCGGGATCGTCGTTGAACATCTTGAGGACGTCGAGGTGGGTCGTGCCGTTGATCGGGTCGCCGCCGATACCGACGCAGGTGCTCTGACCGAGCCCGAGATTGGTGAGCTGCCAGACCGCCTCGTAGGTGAGGGTGCCGCTGCGGGAGACGACTCCGACCTTGCCACGCTTGTGAATGTAACCCGGAGCGATGCCGATCCGGCAGCCGCCATGGGAATCCTTGCCGAGACCGGGAGTGACGATGCCGGGGCAGTTCGGGCCGATGAGGCGGGTCTTCTTGCCCTCCATCGCCGCACGGACGCGCATCATGTCCATCACGGGAATTCCTTCGGTGATTGCAACGACGAGATCGCAGCCCGCGTCGACCGCTTCGAGGATGGCGTCACCGGCGAACGGCGGGGGCACGAAAATGGCGGAGACGGTGGCTCCGGTCACCTCAACCGCCTCGGCGACGGTGTCGAAAATCGGGACCTTGTCCGCGAATTTCTGTCCGCCCTTTCCGGGAGTGACACCGGCGACGAGCTGGGTGCCGTAGTCGAGGCTGAGCTGGGCGTGGCGGCCGCCAAAGGAGCCCGTGATCCCCTGCACGAGGATCTTGGTGTTTTCGTCAACGAGAATGGCCATGGGAAAATGTCAGGGTAGGGATGGAATCAGGCGGCGATGGCTTTGACCGCCTTGTCGGCTGCATCGGCGAGGGTATCGGCGGAAATGAGAGCGACATCGGACTCGGCGAGGGTGCGCTTGCCGGCTTCGACGTTGTTGCCTTCGAGGCGGACGACGAGAGGGATGTTGAGGGATACCTCCTTGCACGCGGCGACGATGCCTTTGGCGATGACGTCGCAGTCCATGATGCCGCCGAAGATGTTCACGAGGATGGCCTTCACCTTGGGATCCCCGAGGATGATCTTGAAGGCGTTCGTCACCTGCTCCTGCGAGGCACCACCGCCCACGTCGAGGAAGTTGGCGGGTTCGCCGCCGCAATGTTTGATGATGTCCATCGTCGCCATGGCGAGACCGGCCCCGTTCACGAGACAGGCGATGTTGCCGTCGAGACCGATGTAGTTGAGATGGTACTTGGCCGCCTCGACCTCGCGGGGATCCTCCTCGGTGGGATCGTGGAGCGCGGCGATCTCGGGATGGCGGTAAAGGGCGTTGTCGTCGAAGTCGAACTTCGCGTCGAGCGCGAGGACGCGGCCATCGGGCGTGGTGACGAGCGGGTTGATCTCGACCATGGAGCAGTCGCACTCGATGAAGAGGCGGTAGAGCGCGGCGAGTAGTTTGCCGAACTGCTTCGCCTGATCACCCGCGAATCCGAGCTTGGCGGAGAGCTTGCGCACCTCGTAGGGCTGGAGGCCGAGGAGCGGGTGGATCGCCTGGTGGAAAATCTTCTCGGGAGTGTGCTCGGCGACATCCTCGATGTTCACGCCACCCTCGGTGCTCGCGACGATGACGGGCGACTTGCTTTCGCGATCCATGAGGATGGCGAGGTAATACTCTTTCTCGATCTCGACCCCGTCGGCGACCATCACCTTGCTGACGAGCTTGCCTTCCTCACCGGTCTGGTGGGTGACGAGGACCTGGCCGATCATCTTCCCGGCGATGTCCGCGGCTTCATCCGGAGTCTGCACGAGGTGGACGCCGCCTTTGAATCCGTTTTTGAAAGTGCCTTTGCCACGACCACCGGCATGCACCTGGGCCTTCACGACGATGTTCGATCCGATCTCGGCGGCCGCGACCTTGGCCTGTTCGGCGGTATCGGCGACCTTGCCCTTGGGCGTGGGCACGCCGAATTTTTCAAAGAGTTCCTTGGCCTGGTATTCGTGGATGTTCATGGAGGAAAACAGCGGCTCCGGACGCGGCGGTCCGGCGGCGAGAGCGGCAACTTACGGAGTCACCCGGACTGGTCAAGGTAGAAGTCTCCGCCACCTTCGCAGCAATTGCGCCACATGGAGACGCGATTGCTGAAAAGTGAACAAGCGGCCGCCAAGACGCGGATCGCTACGACTCAGAAGTCGAGCAGGACTTCGGCGCGCCGGTTCTGCGAGCGACCGCTCGGGTTATCGGAACCGTCGGGCAGGAAATTCGGTTTGCGCGGCTTGGCGGCTCCGAAGGCCTCGGTCACGACTTGTTCGGGCTTCACACCGAGCCGGATGAGGGTCTGGCGGATCGTCTCGGCGCGACGGTCGCTCAGGTTCACGTTGTAATCATCGCTGCCGAGGGCATCGGCGTGTCCGTTGATGCGAATAACGCGCTCGGCCCCCTGCTTGAGGATGTCAGCGACGATGCCGAGCTGGCGTTCGGTGCGCGGCGTGAGACCGGCATCGTCGAATTCGAAATAGAGCACGAGCGAGTCACCTCCCGAGGGATCCTCGACGATGGGGCTGTAGGCCACATCACCCGCGCCGGCCGCCTCCGAGAGGGCCGAAAGAACTTTCGAGAAGGTGAGCCCGTTGACTTTCCAGACCTGGTCGATCTTGCCGAGTTCCACCGCGAATTCCGAAGCCATGCTGCCCGACTCGACCCGCGCCAGGACCCAGGTGATGTCATCGCGCGACAAGGTCACAACGAGCGGACGATCGGCCTTGAGGGCAAATTTCCCCTCCTCCACCGCGATCATGAGGGCGGCGACGCGCTCGTCGGTCACGGTCGTGGGATCGGCGAGTTCCCGGGCGGTCGCGAAATCCCGGGTGATGACCGCCTTGGAAAAGGCGTGGGCGACGGTAAGGGCATCCGCGGACTGTGCCGCCGGAGCCGCAGCCGACTCGGTCGGCGAGTCGGCGGTCCTGGGTGCCGGCGTGAGGGCGAGCGGCAGGCTCACCTTTGCGATATCGAGGGCCTCGCCGGGCATCACGGAGAGATCGGTGTAAAGCTGGCGCGGAGCCGATCCGGTGGCGGGATTCGCCGGCACGAAATTCAGTGCCCAACGCAGCCCTTCGGCCGATTTGGAAATCTCGACGTGCGGCTTCGCGGCATCGAGTTGGAAATCGGGGCTCTCGATGAGGGCCTTCACCTCGGACTCGATCTTCGGATCGATCGCCCCCTCACCGGCGAGGGAGGAAAAGCCCGGGTAATCCTTCGCACCGATTTTTTCGGCGAGCGCCTTCATCGCCGCCTCGGGAGATTTGAATTGGCTTGCGACCGGATCGGCCGGAGCCGGCTTGGCGGGCTCATCCTTCACCGGGGCCGGGGGCGTGGTGGCGACCGGCGCGATCGGTTTCACCTCGGGAGCTTTCTCCGGCGCGGGAGCTTCCGTTTTCGCGGGTTCGGCCGGAGCCTCTTTGCCGGCATCGGCGGGCACGTTCGCCAAGGGGGTCAGGACGAGGTCCTTCTTTTCACCGCGGTCCTTCAGCGTGAAGTAGGAAATGGTGGCCCCGACGAGGATGATTCCAAAAAAGATTGAGGCGGTCGTCTTGTTCATACGGCTTGGGCCCGGGGCCAAATCTCCATAATGTAACCGAATGCGAACTTTCGGAAACCGAAAAGTCCCCCTCGCCCATAGTCCTATCGGGCCAAAGCGATCTCCGATCAGCTCATGGCTTCGATGAGCGACTCGAGCGCGATAACACGCTCGCTGCGGTCGGCGAGCTGTCTCAGCGTGACATCGGGAAATTCGCTGCCAACAACCACGGCATAGGTCGCCCCGGATTGCTCCGCCGCCTGGAATTGCTTGGCAATCTTCGCGGGCGAGAGCGGCGCGATGACCCGGAGCCCCGCGCCGCGGAGTCGTTGGGAGACCGACGCCGCTTCCGCCTCTTTCTCCGGATCGGCGATCACGACATAGGCATCGACCCGTCCGCTCTCGGCCACGGCCGCGTTGAGTTTGGCGGCGGGACCTTCCGTCTCGCGGATCAGATCGGTGATGACCATGTCGCCCATCGCAAATCCACAGGCCGCCATTTCGACACCCCCGATGAGACCGACGAGTTGGTCGTAGCGACCTCCTCCGGCTACGGCGCGCATGCCTTTGCCGATGTCGAAGATCTCGAAGACCGGCCCCGTGTAGTAGGCGAGCCCGCGCACGATGCCGAGGTCGACCTCGACGAAGTCCGCCAGCCCCCGGGCCGCGAGATCGGCGAGGATGCGCCCGATGGAAGGTGAAGCCTCCGCACCCGAAGCAATGAAATCCTTCACCTCCGCGAGGGTGATGGAGAGCGCTCCGAGCTGCTCGATCACTTTCTCCTCCGGGGTACGCTCCATCTTGTCGATGACCTGGAGAAACGTCGTCACGCCCGCTTCATCAAGGCCCTTGCCCGTCGCGAAACCGACCCAGGCGTTGCGGTCGCTCACCCGGATGCGGAAGTCGTCGCGGGTGAACCCGAGCTCGCACATCAGATCGATCGCCAGAGCCATGAGCTCCGCATCGGCGAGGACGGAATCCTCTCCAAGGATGTCGCAGTTGAATTGGTAGAACTCCCGCCCCCGACCCTTCTGATGTTTCTCGTAACGGAAGAATTGCCCGATCGAGAACCAGCGCAGCGGCTTGCGGAAATCGCGCTGGCGCGCCGCCGCCATGCGGGCGAGCGTCGGGGTCAGCTCCGGACGCATCGAGACATCGCGCTCGCCCTTGTCGGTGAAACAAAAAAGCTGGTTCACGATCTCCGCTCCACTCTTGCGACGGTAAAGATCGGTCGGCTCGAGGATGGGCCCCTCGTATTCGACGAAGCCATAACGGCGCGCCACCTTGCGCCAGGTCTCGAAGACATGATTCCGCGCCGCGCAATCGTCGGGATAAAAATCGCGGAAGCCGGGGAGGGTTTGAAAACGGGTCGCCATGGTGGGGCGGAAGTTTCGGCGGAGGATCGCCCGCCGCAAGTCTCAACCGAAGACGATGGTGCGATTCGCGTGGACAAGAGTGCGCCGGTTCAGATGGAGCCAGACGGCGCGACTCAAGACGGTCTGCTCGAGGGCACGACCCTTCCGGATGAAATCCTGCACCGAGTCGCTGTGCGAGACCGGCGTCACCCCTTGGGCGATGATCGGCCCCTCATCGAGATCCTCGGTGACGTAGTGGCTCGTCGCCCCGACCAGCTTCACGCCGCGTTTGTGGGCGGAATGATAGGGTCGCGCCCCCGGGAAGGCGGGGAGGAACGAGTGGTGGATGTTGATGATCCGGTTCGGAAAGGCCTCCGTCATCAGCGGACTGAGGATCTGCATGTAGCGGGCGAGGATCACGAGATCGACCTTTTCCTCCCGCAGCATCGCGATCTCGGCGCGCTCCTGCGCTTCCTTCGTCGCGGCGGTGATGGGGAAATGGCGGAAGGGGATCCCGAAACGCTCCGCGACCGGCTTCAGATCCTCGCGATTGCTCACGATGAGGGGGATGTCCATCCGCAGCTCGCCGCTTTCGTGGCGCGAGAGGAGATCGTAGAAACAATGGTTGTCCTTCGTCACGAACAGCGCGACGCGGGGGACGATGTCGGAAAAATGGAGCTCCCACCGCATCGCGAAACGGTCCACGAGCGGGGCGAGGGCCGCGGCGATCCCGTCGCGGGCGATCGCGAAGCCTTCGAGCTCCCACTCCACCCGCATGAAGAAGACCCCCTCCTCGAGATCGACGTGCTGGTCGATGTCGACGATGTTGCCCCGGTTCTCGTAGAGGAAGGTCGAGAGGGCGGCGACGATTCCGGCCTTGTCGGGACAGGAGATCAAGAGGATCGCCGTCGGAGATTCTGTCGGAGAGGTGCTCAAGGAAGGAAGGGCCGTCCGGCCGTTTCAGGAGAGTGCTCGAGGGGGGACTCGAACCCCCACAGGTTACCCCACAAGATCCTTAGTCTTGCGCGTCTACCAGTTCCGCCACCCGAGCGACTTCCTTGAGCCGAACCAAGGTCCGGCGCGAAGGGTTGCAATGCTAAATGGGATTTAAAGGCTCTGCAAGCAGATTCTTTGGGGGTTCGGGGAGGTTTTTTCTTCCGCTCCGACTCGCAAGGCATCGCCGCGGGATCTCCAGCAGATTCAGGGAGGCCACCAGATGGGTATGTGAAAAAGGAATCTGCTGGCCTCCCTGAATCTGCTGGAGAAAACCGGCCTCTTCAAACCCAGAGGTTCCGGTCGAGGGTGCGGTATTGGATCGCCTCGAGGACGTGGACTTCGCGGATATCGCGATCGCCCTCGAGATCGGCGAGGGTGCGGGCGACCTTGAGGATCCGGTCGTAGGCGCGGGCGCTGAAATGGAGGGTCTCCATCGCCTGCTCGAGGGTCCGCTCGCTGCGGGCGTCGAGGGCGCAGAATTCGCTGACGAGGCGGCTCCCCATGTCGGCGTTGCAGAGCACCCCGGGGTGGGAGACAAAACGCGCGAGCTGGATCTGCCGCGCCTCTTCGACCCGTTCGCGGATCACGGCGGAGGATTCTCCCCCGCTCTCGGCACGCAGCTCCCGGTAATCGACCGCCGGGACATCGATATGCAGGTCGATGCGGTCGAGGAGCGGACCACTGATGCGCTGACGGTATTTCTCGATCTGGTTCGGCGAACACCGGCACTCGCGCGTCGGATCGCCGAGGTAACCGCAGGGACACGGGTTCATCGCCGCGACGAGGCTGAAACGGCTCGGAAAGGTGAACTTGCCCGCCGCCCGCGAGATCGTGACTTGGCCGTCTTCCAGAGGCTGCCGCAGCACCTCAAGGGTCGAACGGCGGAACTCGGGCAACTCGTCGAGAAAGAGGATCCCGTTGTGGGCGAGACTCACCTCGCCCGGAGTCGGCAGACTGCTCCCGCCGAGAAGCCCGACATCGGAGATCGTATGGTGTGGCGAGCGGAAAGGCCGCGTCGCGAGGAAGCTGTTTTTCCCATCGACGAGGCCGGCGACGCTGTGGATCTTCGTTGTCTCGATCGCCTCCTCCTCGGTCATGGCCGGGAGGATCGTGGCGAGGCGTTTCGCGAGCATCGACTTGCCCGTCCCCGGACTGCCGAGCATCAAGATGTTGTGCCCGCCCGCCATCGCCACCTCGAGGGCGCGCTTGGCGTGGGCCTGGCCTTTCACTTCATTGAAATCGATCGGGTAATGCTGCTTCGCGCGGAAAAAAGCCTCGCGGTCGAGCCGCTCCGGCTTGATGTGGCTTTCCCCGGCAAGCAGTCCGTAGGCGTCGCGGAGGGTTTCGATCCCATAGACGTAGATCCCTTCGACAATGCTCGCCTCGACCGCGTTTTCCTTGGGCACAAAGATCGCGCGCAGACCCTGCTGTTTGGCCTGGAGCGTGAGCGGGAGGATGCCCTTGATCGGACGGACCCGTCCATCGAGGGCGAGTTCGCCCGCCATCGCGCACTTTTTCAGGGCGCCATCGGTGAGCGCGCCATTCTGCTCCTGCGCGAGCGAGACCATGCCGATGGCGATGGGCAGGTCGAAGCTCGGCCCTTCCTTGCGGAGGTCGGCGGGGGCGAGATTGATCGTGATGAGTTTGCTCGGCCAACGCAGCCCGCTGTTTTTCACCGCGGTGATGACCCGGTCGATGCTCTCGCGCACCGCGGCATCCGGTAGACCGACGAGTTTGAAGTCGACCTTGCCCACGTCCGACGCATTCACCTCGACCTCGACAGGCACGGCATTGACGCCATGGACGGCTCCGGAATAGACGCAGGTGAGGGACATGGGAGAAAGTTCGTTTCCGGACTTTTCCCGAGATCTTTCCCGAATTCAACCGAAAAACTGTTCAAAAACCCATCAATCGATCGACGTAGGGGCGATGACTCCTTCAAGGAACGCGAGATCCTCAGCGTTCCACAGATTGGTGGCCTAGGAGGAGGGCCGGGTGATTTCAGAGAAAAGCTGACCTGTCCCCGTGGCTTTTCGACCTCGACCTCGACAGGCACGGCGTTGACACCATGGACGGCTCCGGAATAGACGCAGGTGAGGGACATGGGAGAAAGTTCGTTTCCGGACTTTTCCCGAGATCCTCAAGACTTTCCATTAAAAACTGTTCAAAATACCATCCACCCATCGAGTCCGGAAAGATTTCGACAGTGACGACGAAGTCCTCCGGGAAAGGCGGGAAAAGGCCGGTTGATCCCGCCACAGCGATGCATTAACATCAGATGCATGCGAACCACGCTCGATATTGAACCTGACATCCTTCAAGCGGCGAAAGAGATCGCAGCGAAGGAGAAAACCACCGCCGGCGCGGTGATTTCGCGGTTGGCACGAAAGGGAATGTCGCCGGAACCGGCCGCCGGTGAATCGAAGATCCGGAACGGCGTGCCGGTAATTCCCGCCTCGGGACACATCATCACTCTCGAGCATGTGCAACGCCTCATGGACGAAGAGGGCATTTGATGAGAGCACTCCTCGACATCAATGTCCTCCTGGCTCTCTTGGACGAGGATCATGGATTCCATGATCGCGCCCACGCATGGTTCGGCAATCACTTCTCTCTCGGATGGGCCTCCTGCCCTCTCACGGAAAACGGTCTCGTCCGCATTCGGTCGCATCCGCATTACCATCCCGTCAACAGACGTTCCCCCTCCGATGTGATCGCCGCACTCGGCACCTTCATTTCAGCCGGAAACCACGAATTCTGGCCCGATCTCCCCACGCTGCGCGATTCCACCCGGTTCGATCCTTCCCGCATCCTCGGTCCCCGGCAGATCACCGATCTTTATTTGCTCGCCCTCGCAACCGAGCGCGGGGGACGTCTCGTCACGTTCGATGAAGGCGTGAATCTCGCTGCCGTGCCTCGCGCGACAAAAGCGAATCTCTGCGTCATTTGACCGGCTTCCCGACGCGTGCAACCTGAGTCGACGACATCGCGGGTGCCTCGAGCCGAACTCTGCTTTCCTGCAGGATTTCGCGGGCCGTTGGGCGGGAAGGCGCGGAGTCCATCTCCTCACGTCCGGTGGCCGGCCAATCCTCCAACCCAGCCTCGCCTCCCACCGGCGAGGGGGTGGAGGTGGACTCGTCGGGCCAATTCCGGTAGAGTGAATTTCTTAACCTGTCCCTGTGAATTTTTCCCTGTGAATTTTGGCAGCGGTCGTTTGCTCACCGACGCGGGCGGCCGACGGGACAGAGCCGACTGCTAGGAATTTCCTTTTTCATCCCCTCGGCTCCCTTCCCGCCGTAGGACTGCTAGGAATTTCCTTTTTCATCCCCTCGGCTCCCTTCCCGCCGTAGGCCCGGGGTCGGTGGGGGTTCGAATCCCACATTTACTCCGAGTTCTCCCCACACGGCATTCTCATTTCGGGTGGTGAGATCACGGCAGCCAAGCTCTTCGTGAACAATGCGTCAGGCAAGATCGGCCTGGTGGGCTACTGGGACAGTGTCTGCTTCGACGAGTTCGCCGGCAAGGACAAGCGGGTGAACAAGGATCTCGTCGACATCATGAAGAACTACATGGCCCAGAAGACCTTCTCCCGGGGCATTGAGAGCCTGGGGGCGGAAGCGTCGATGGTCTTCATGGGCAACACGAAGAAGTCGGTGGACTACATGATGCGCTACTCGCACCTCTTCGAGCCCCTGCCCGACAAATACATCGATTCGGCCTTCCTCGACCGCATCCACGCCTAACTGCCCGGATGGGAGGTCAGCTCGATCCGGAACGACCTCTTCAGCAGCGGATACGGCCTCATCGTCGATTATTACGCCGAAATCCTGCGTCATCTCCGGACCCAGGATTTTTCCCATCTCTACGAATCGGCCTTCCGCATCGAGTCGGACATCACGACCCGGGATCTCGACGGAGTTCGCAAGACTTTCGGCGGTCTGATGAAGGTGCTCTACCCTCACCGGGAATGCACCGCGGAGGAGACTCGGGAGATTCTCCAATTCTCGATGGAGTGTCGGAAGCGCGTGAAGGACCACATCCTGCGGATCGACGAAACCTTCGAGCGAAAGACCTTCGAGTTCGTCGCCACCGAGGGAGGGACTCCCGTCATCACCGTGAAGACGCCGGAGGAGATTGCCAACCCCGTCTATGAGGGGCCACCGCCGGGACAGATTCAGGCAACGACAGCCGAGAGGGGGAACGACGATGAATCGAGCGAGGAAATGGACGGGGCTGCGGATGAGATGGAATTGGCCCACGAGGCAATCGAGCTGGAGACGGATCCCGAAGTGCCTTCGCCGGACATCCTTGAACGGATGTCGGTTGAGACCCTTATCGCAAAGGGGGAGAGTTCCTTCGTCGAGTTCAAGAGCACTCTCCGCGTTAATCTCCACACTAAGGAAGCGGACCCGAAGATCGAGCTCAGCGTGCTGAAGACGATCGCGGCTTTTCTCAACTCGAAGGGCGGCGGCACGCTCATCATCGGCGTGGATGACAACGGCACCGCCCTGGGGCTGGAGGCCGACAATTTCAAGAATGAGGACAAGATGGCCCTCCACTTCCAGAATCTCATCAAGGACCGAATCGGTATCGAACATGCCGCCCACATCATCCCGGCCTTCGAAGATTTTGCGGGAAAGCGAGTCCTCCGCATCGACTGCTCCCCAAGCCACGAACCGGCTTACGTGAAGAACGGGAACGTCGAGACCTTCTTCATCCGGACTGGCCCATCGACAAACGAACTGCCCACCAGCAAGATCCACGCTTACATCAAGCAGCGGTTTTACTGACGTTCCTTTGCTGGAGCGTCCAGGATCGCGATGGCGGCTCACTTGCCCCAGCATACGAGGCCGAATCCCCGATTCGCCCATTTGGACCGGGAGAACCGGGGCCACGGGATCTCTTTATGCCCGGTGAGGTTGTTGATGAGCGGCAGCCCCTCGCCCGCGATGAAGACTCGGTTGGGCCTCCGTCCATAGCCGTAAATGACGACCCAGTGTATGACATCGGAGCGCTCCGTTTTCGTGAGGGTGATGATCGGATAGCCCTGTTCAAGCGTCGCGGCAATGTTTTCGAAGTCCAGATCGTGCCGCAGGCCGACACCGATGCCATTGGCACGGAGGCTGCGGACAAGACGGTTTTGCTGAAGCCCCATCTCACGATCGGGGCTGCATTGTTCGAAAAACCTCCTCAAGGACGCGCCGTGATGGAAGGTGTGGAGGATCATGGCTCCGGCGACGAAACCACAGGTGTAAGATTCGACCTGGCGGTATCCCTGTATGTCTAGGATGCAGACGTCCTTGCCTGCCGGGGGCAGAAGAGGATCAGGCACGAGACGAAGGCCTGTGGCGCTTGCGAGGATATCCAAGGCTTTCTTCGCGGTTTTGTTGAAGTTGAACATGATGTTGAGGCGATGGTACGGACCCTTCAGGAGCGTCGATCAATCAAGATCGAAATCAACATCCGCCCCCTCGTGATTGAACCTCAGTTCCCTGATTCGGATCTGAAGCCCTCCGGCTTCAATCTCTGCCGAAGTTTTGACGTCAATGTTTTTTGCATGAACCCTGAAATCCCTGTTCGTGTAGTTGACCTCGCCGTTTTCGAAACGGCAATGGTCACCCACAAAACGCTTCAACAGCCGGTTTACATCAACGCTTTTCAATTGAATTTTTGACATGGTTCTTACTCCTTTTTAAACGATCGAAAATACCAACTTGAGCATGTTTTCCCGGCCGTTTCCGACTGAGATTGAATGGAACCGAATCAGATCCGTGAGCTTCATTTTGCCTCCCTCCCCGTCAGGAACCCGGACTGACGACAAATCGTAATCGAGGTCGTATAACCCTCGGATTGTTAGGGGGCCGTGATTTCTCAGGTGCGGCGCGAAGAAGAAAAACGCACTGCCAATACCGGAAAAGTGAAACGCTTGTTGAATCAACGCGCCAACTCCGTGAAGTTCCAGATTCGCCCGCAGGACGTGCTCACTCACGGACAGACGGAGATCCGCTTCGACGGAATCTCCCATCAGTTGTGAAAACGGAATCATCCCTCCGGCGAAGTCGACCGTGAGATGAAGATGGTCGCCTTCATGCCTGGCCCTGAAGCTCTTCACAGGGGTCCTCTTCCCCAGAACCCGCTTCAACAGGACGTTCACCGAACTTTCGTCAAGAACGATCTGGCTGTGAGTTTCGACTGTCATGGTGGATTCGTTCCGTTCATCGCATCGGTCCGCTTCCCGCATAAGGACCGTGGGCGGTGGGGATTCAGCCATGGCTGGTTTTCAGATACGGCTTGAATCTCTAGCCACAGGCGTCCTCGTCATGGCCTCCGATCGGGTCCTCGAAGTGAAAGAGGTTCTTCCCAGGGACGAATCCATATTGACGTTCGAGGAGCCCCACCATCTCCATCGCATGCTTCGTCGCCCCGGCTTCCATGAACTGGTTGCGCGGAAAGCGACTTTCCGAAGGGGACTGCGACGTGTCTTGCATTAGTGAGCAGGATCGAAATTCTTGACCAACCCGTCTCGAATCCCAGCTTGGATCGCTGAGCAGATCGGCTCGTAGAAATCACGGACATGCGACTTCCCGGGGGCGGAAAAGTGCCATCCGTCAATCAGGAGAGACGTCTTCGCTCCGGATCGAAGGACGTAGGTGTCGACCGGCCCACCGGACGAGCGACACTCCAACGCGCCAAAGCGCGGCAGGAACTCACCGATATTCATCGTGATGACGACGTCCGGATCAAGAAGTTCGACCTCGCGCTTTATGAAATCTCCCGAACAATCTACCGAAAGCCGTATCAAGTTCCAGTCGGCTGAAAACTCGTCTGCGCTCTCGTTGCTGAACTTTGAAAGATTCATCGTTGCGAAACTGATGCCTTGGGCGGTTGCAAAGGTGTCGCCGATCCTTTCAGCCCATGGAACATCGTCCCACTTTTTGCATCCGTGTAGAACCCCGTGGGCGATATGGAGCATTCGCGCATGATAGAAGGCCGAGTTCAAATGCTTGGCGCCACCGGTAACTCCGATTTTTTTGTCTATTCGGTAGGCTGGTAGAATTTCATCGAGGTAGTCGCAGTTCGCCAGGCCGAGCGATTCCCGTCCGACGTAGAGGATTTTCAGAGGCTGCTCGTAGAAATAGGGGTAAAACCCGTCCCAGACGAAACCTTCCGCGAGTGACTTCTTTTCGGGTGGTAGCGTATGGCGCATCGCTTCCTGCCAGTCGTCGAACAATTCAAGGAGCTCGAGGCGCTTCCCCAGTTCGGCATCAGGGAACCCCTGAAGTTTCAAGTGGAAGTTTGGATCGTTCATGTCTCTCATACAGTTTCGTTAGCTTCTACGCCTTGAGGGGTCAAGGCAGATTCTCTCCGGAACACCTGCCACAGCCTCACTAATGCCAGCGTATCCAGGTGACAATACGCCAGCAACTCCCGGCGGATCGCCTCGCGCCTTTCTGGTGTCGTTTCCGAAGCGACAGCCTCTTGAAATGCCTCCACCGCCATCTGACCATCGGCGACGCCGACGAGCGTGTCATAGGAAAGATCGGGGCAGACGGCGTGAAGGACAGCCTTGAGGCTCCAGCTTCCGTGCTGGTTCGGGGCGTAGAAGTGGGCCTTGGCGACGGGAAGCAAGTCCACGATCCGATCGGCAATGGCGAGGAGTGGGGCGGAGAGGTCGGGAAAGCGCCCGGCCAGTTCGCGAATCACCCTTCGCTCGAAGCCCGCGTTGTAGACGAAGACGGGGCCTTCGATGCCACAAGTGTCGACGAGCGCCCTCGCGAGTGGTTCCGAAGGTTCAGCTCCCCCGAGTTCGAGAAAGGCGTCGTGATGGATTGTCCCATCCACCTCGACGCGGTGCAGGCTGAATTGGAACGGGATCTGTTGGTAGGGCCGCGTTCCCTTCCAGACCGGCACCGGCATCATGACGGTTTCGAAATCGAGGAAGGAGGCCGGAAAGTCATAAGGTTTCAGCGCCGCAGAAGCCCCCGCCGCGTCGAACCAGGACACGCCCGAGATCGTGACATCGCGGACATGTCTTTGGAGGTCGGTTAGAAAAAGGTCGGGCACTTCGCGCAGATCGGTAACGCCCAGGGCCTCGACCGATTCCCTGCGGGCTCCGCTGAAGTTGGGGAGCGACGCGAGCGGATACTCCACGGCCGGTTCTTCACGCGAGCAATAGGCGGCGTAGGGACAGTTGAAGGGATCGCAACACTGGGGGCCCATCGGAATCGCCGGCTCTTCGGTGGATTCGGCCATCTCTCTGGCTTCCTCGATCCACTCCTCCACCTCGTGCGATCGGGACTTCGCCTCACCCGTGAGATCGACCTCGTAAAAGAGCCCCCGATAATCCCCTTCCCCGCCGTAGACGAAGGTGTTGTCGAGGTGGGCGATCCCGGCCCAGGTGAGAGTCACGCCCATTTTATGCGCCAGATAGGCCTGAATGGCGAGATCGTCACGGTGGTAGTCCTTTACTCCCGTGGTGGACTTCACTTCGAGCATGCGCCAGCTCGGGCTCCCATACAAAACCGTCGGGAGCATCACGTCGACAAATGCCAGGGCTCCGCTGCCATGGAGGCCAGCTTCGAAGACCGGCCCATCTCCCTTCCTGAGCAAGAAGGCAGAACGGCGAAAGGCTTCATCGTAGCCCAATTCCGCAACTTCGACGAGGGCCCCCTTACCCTCCGGATCATAGACCCGTCGGGCGATCTCGCCGACTTCGTTCCCAATCCGGAAGACCGCCTCGGCACCGGAGTCGTCGCGCAGCTCGGGACGGTGGATTTCCAGCCAGAGCCGCTTCGGACACTGGCGGTAGGCGATGAGTTTGGACTTGGAGAGTGGGCGCATGGGGCAAGGGGAGAAATGAAGGGCTTCGTGTCTTCCACATTCTACTCGGTCTTGCGACAGAATAGGTCGCGTTCAATTCACCGCTGGATTCTCCGGCCTTTCTCCATGCGACAATCCATCGACGAAACACTCACGTTTTCCGCTACCCCGGGCAAGAGCGTCGGTCATCCCGATACGCCGCCCCCACCTCCTCTACGGTCGCCATGATCTCTCTCCGCAGTGCGGCAGGCTGGTTCACGACGATCTCAGCTCCCTGCGACAAGATCCAAAACCGGAGCTGCCACGAGTCGAAGACAGTCGCGGAGAGACGGAGGCCGTCCTTTCCTTTCGCAATCCTCTGATCCTTGGACATCGGGGTTTCCTCGAGGATCCGGGAGAGGCTCTCCGAGACCCCCGCCTTCAGAGTGATAACACGCCCTTCTCCGAACTGCCCTCCGCCGCGTTCGAGAAAATCGTCCAAGGTGAAGCCCTCGGGTCGGCGAGCTGGAGTCTCCAAGGCCTCCGCCGAGGCGATGCGGTGCAACGCGTAGAGGAGCGGCTTCTCGCAGCGGAGGGAGCACGCGACGAGGTAGGTGCGCACCCCTTGCTGCAGAAGCGCGAGCGGATGCAGATTGCGTTCCTTCGGCTCCGTCTCTCCTGCGGACAAATAGCTCACACGAAGTTGCCGCGAATGCAGCAGCGCCTCCTGCACTTCGCGGAGGATCGAAGGCAACACCGTCGGCGGCAAAAAGGTGAGGCCGGGTGGGACGTAGCGGACCCGCTCGCTCCATTCGGCCCGCTCGTTTCCCGCGAGGCTGGAGAGCTTTCGCCGCGCCTGTGCAAAGCGCCCTTCGAGTCCACGGACGAAGGATTCGGGCACGAGCGGGCGCAGCACCTCCTCGAGCAGCCCGAGGCTGAGCGCCTCGGCGAGGTCCATCCCCGGTATCTCGGGCTGCGCGCCCGGCTCCCAATACCAGCCGTAGGGTCTGGAAATCTCGTTGCAATAGATCGGGAAAACCCGGGCTAGTTCGGCCAAGTCGCGTTCTACCGTTCGCTTGGTTACACGATAGCCCTCCGCCTCCAGCGCCTCCATGAGATCCCGTGCCTTTTTCCCCGGTGGGCGCGAGGGAAGGAGGCGCAGAAGTTCCCATTGGCGGGCGAGAGTCGATTCTTTGTCGGCGCGCGGCATGGAGTCGGAACGGGTCGTCGGTTTCGGTGGATCGTGGATCGCGGGAGGGACTCCGCGACGCGAGAGCGCGAAGTGTCTTCCGGTCGAGCAATTAGCACACGGGGGGGGGCGTTCCAGCAAACGCCCGCGTCGCGGCAAACGCGACCTATTTTGTCGCAAGGACGTGTATCTTCGAAGAGAA
Organism: Verrucomicrobiales bacterium; assembly: GCA_016795385.1. Lineage (GTDB taxonomy): Bacteria > Verrucomicrobiota > Verrucomicrobiia > Verrucomicrobiales > DEV007 > Arctic95D-9. The sequence goes on from JAEUHI010000085.1 coordinate 172,886, forward strand.
AAATCAACGATGTGACATTTTTCGACGCAACCATGCCTCGATGGAAGAACCCTCACCAAGCCTTCGCGAGATGGTTGAATCGGTCCGGCGTGAGCTGGATTTCTACTCCCGGAAGCGACGCTGCAGCCGATCTCTCCGCCGACCGCTCTCGAATCTGGCGTTCTGCTCCTGCTGGGTGATCGAACGGATCGACGAACTCGAACACCTCATCCTGCTGTGGAGGGATGTCGCCTTCCACCGGGGACCAGGGCATCAGGTCGCGACACGCTATCTCACGTTCGCTTTCAGCAACCTCTCTCGCGGGATTCATTCGCTCCTCGCCGTCGACAAGAGCGGAATCGACCCCAAGGAACTCCAAGCATTGGAGAATATCTCTCCCGAAACCGTCGCGGCGCTTCCTTCCGCTGCCAAGCAAATCGCCGAAGAGGCTCTGGCCTTTCTGGTAACGCAATCGCAGAGTTCCACGCGGATCAGCGAACTCCGCTTTCTCTGGCTGGAAACTCTCCGCCATCTTGAAGCGTTCGCCGACGATGACCGCGTGCGCGAAGCTCGGGGCCGAGTCCTTCGCGAACTCAAGCACCGTCGCGAAAGCCCGAGGCTAACGCGAACCGGTGCTCTCAAGCTGCTCGAAACACTCTCTGAACTGGAACCCGATTCCAACCCTGATTCTTCGACGATCCGCCTTCTCCAATGGATTGTCGATCATCCGCTGAGCAGGGACATGTTGGAAAGAGCCTTGTGCCTCCAGGTCCAATACGGACTTGAGAACATGGATGACGCTGAATGTATTCTCGACTCGTGGTCCTTTTCGCTTCGTGAACGTGAATCGGAATGCGATTGAAGGAGCGAAGTCCCCTGCGGCAGGCGGCCTCTCGTCGACGTTTGCTGAAGACGCCTCCGTTTCGGGGCAAACCAAGGAAATCGGTGATCCCCGGGACGGCGTTTTGGGATTGCTGAAGGAATTTCCTTTTCCTCCCCTTGGCTTTGAAGCTTCGCTCCAGCACGACGGGCAGGCTATCTCCCGATGGTCGGTTCTTCCCGCCGAAGGCCCGGAGTCGGCGGGGGTTTGGGGAGGAGGTGGGCGCGGGGGATGCGTGGTGGTCCGCAGAAGCCTGCGTCACGCCCGGAACAGTTCGTGGCAGAACACGGTTGCCGCTGCGGGCGAGTTGTCGAAAGGCTATCGCACAAGAATCCTAACTCATCATACGCCCGACAACGGCCACGAAGAATCCAACGAGAAGCAAAAGCCCGCCATACACTCCGACGGGTGTGAATGCCATGATAACGCCGAGGATGCACATGAAGGACCCGATGGCTACAATGACTGCGCCACGAGACTTCGTTGTGACCTGTCCGCTATGCTGAACATGGTGCTTGTAAGTTGGAATGGGCTGGAGGGCAGCGGACGGTTGCGGGGAAGAGATTGGCTGAATTGCTAGGTCGAGTCCGAGCCCATCGATGGACTTCCACTCCGGCATGCCCTCCTGCCAATAGAGTGTGTCTGCGGTAAGTTGCCCCGAAGACCACATGGAGCGCAACTGTTCGAACGTATATGGGCCGCGTTCCTCGCCGTTCTTGATAATTCGATACGTATTCATGGAGTGAGCATAGAAGCACAGACCGAGGAAGACTCCCGCGGACGTGTCAAAAATGGGATGGTCGGATCCCGCATTAGTTACTCATTGGGTTAGCCTCAGCAACGCTGCCGCTTTCGTTTTTATGCCAAGAAACTTCACCTCCCGGTCCGCCGGTAACCCCATCTTTTCCACAAGACCCACCGAAGCCGCCATTCCCTCGAGCCGTGACTGCACCAACCTTGAATCAGCAGGCGCAACGCCAAGCTCAAGCAGACCTTGAACTTGTGCACCACCGTTCTCCCTCGACTTAGATAGGACCGTCGATTTCTCCGACGAAACTTTCGTGCTACCGTCGTAGAAAAGCCGAAGTTTCGCGGGATCGAATCGCCTCTCCAAATCTTCAAAGTCCTTTTCCAAATTTGCCAAAATTCGATCAACCGAGTTTACCTTTCTTTCTGAAATGAAAAAACTCAATTCTTGCTGCTTCGGATGATCGGGGAAGTTGATCTTGAAATTCTCGAACTCCTCGAAGGCTCGCGTGAAATCTGCCTCGGCTTGGGCTTGGATCAAACGGAAGCTCTCGTCACCCGCCAGGATATTCCTTTCAATGCCCAGTGGGTCTAGTGACAGGTCGGCTCTCACCATTCTAACAAGATCCGTATCTGTGCTCATCTGCTCGACCTTGCCGATAAACTGCCGCGTCTTTTCCCGTGCCCCCCAGTACATCTTTTTGTCCACAAGCCCGCTCAACTCTGCTCTCAAAATCGCAATCGCTTTTTTTGCCTTTTCCGCCACCTCCTGCAGCCTTACAACATCTTGTTGTTTTTTCGCAACATCCAGATCATTGCCTACCTTTCGAATGTAGGTGTTCGATATTGCAGCCGCCGCCTCGATCTCGCCCGCCTCGACAAGCATGTCTAACAATTTCAGGGTCTGTGTCTTGAGGCCGGAGTTCGACTTGCCCGACAATTCGGCCGTTTTCTTCTTGTTCTCCTCGATCTTTGGCTTCAACGCCTCCAATTCTGCCAACGCTTCCTCCATTTTCTTCGCGCATTGCACGCATTCCAGATGATTGGGCGTACCTTCCTGTACGGGCCGCTTCCGGTTCAGCGTGAGTTGATTGATGCGAGCGTCTGCGTCCAAGTAGACCGCGTTGAGGTCCTGATAGCGCTTTGTGATCGCAGAACGCTCTTCTTCGAGTCGTTGTTTCTCTGCCGAATCTTGCGGATTTTCGAAAACAAGTCCAGTCTCCGAGGCTCCGGCCAACCCCATCATCACGTTAACACCCAGTAGCTGATAAGCAGACGGCTTGAAGTCCCCGGTCAAAAAAGCCTTTCCCTTCTCCACAGCTATCGCCATGTCGTTCCTTTGGAACGCTCCTACTACCTGTTTCCAAGCCTCATCCGCCTTTTCGTTCGTAAGCTGGATCGTATTCCCCGAAGGCTGAAGCAACTCCTCCAACGAACCTTGACCGTGAGCAACGCCAGTGAAAACGACGCCCATCGCCAGCAAAGAACAAAGCTTCCTCATAATCTTTTTCGGGGTAAGTCTTCGATTACCCTCAATCTCACTGCATGCCAATAAAAATTTTCAATAGTGAATTTCAGCATCTCTGAAGATCACAATCTCCCCGGGCAGTTTGCCTGGCGGACTCACCTGCCGTTACTCTGTCGCGCACGGTCTCCAAGTGCGTCTACGGAGCCGCAATACTTATGCAAGTTGGTTTTGCCGGTCATCAGTGGGTACGCACTCCACCTCTGGAAGGTCGGCTGCCGCAGCGTAGCACTACCACGGCACCTTGGGCAGGGATGCAGCCACCCGCCACCACCAGGCCCGGCAGATCGCCGAGCGTGGGCCCATGCCGCTATATCTTGCCGACGTCCACCTCCACCGCGCCCGGCTCTTCCCCAAATCGTAACGCTCGCGACCAAGCCCGCACCTGATCGTCCGCCACGTCCATGGCCGCCACCGCGGGGAACCGGCTGATACCGATGCAAGCGCCCCCTTCTCTTTCCGACTCTTCTCTCATAACTGATGAGTGCAATCACAGAACCCAATCCTACCGAATTCCATGCCCCGATCAAGCTCGGGAACTGCTAGGAATTTCCTTTTTCATCCCCTCGGCTCCCTTCCCGCCGTAGGCCCGGGGTCGGTGGGGGTTCGGGGGGAGGTAGGGGGCGATTAGGGCCATCCGATTTCCTTTTTCATCCCCTCGGCTCCCTTCCCGCCGTAGGCCCGGGGTCGGTGGTGGTTCGGGGGGAGGTAGGGGGCGATTAGGGCCATCCGGGCAAGAATCGCCTGAAGTCAGCCTCGGAGTCAACGTTTTTCAGGCTAAGCGTGACGGGGTCGCGGGCAATGGATCGAAAAATCGGACGATCAGGGCACAGCGTTTTGCTCCCGCTTGATTTCACTTTGGAATCAAGCGGGTCCTTTCGGATCGTCGCGCGGGAGGTGCCTCAGTTTACCCTGGCGACCGCCCACCCCTCCACGAGGAACGAATCGGGCGCGTCCAGAAAAAGGTGGCGGCCATCGCCAAGGTCCAGTTCGGGCGCAGCCCAGGCAGAGTCGGCCTCCGTCCACCGATCCGGTCCGAACTCCTCGAAGGCGTCCCGCCAGATCGCGTGAGGCGGGACTTCAATCGGTTCCATCGTGTCGATGTCGAAAGGCGGGTCTGGTGGTGGTGGCAAGGCCGCAATCGCTTGATGTCGCTTGCGCTCCACCCTTCGGGCCGCCATTCGGCGGTCTATGTCCGCTTCACTCCCATTCCCACAGTCCATGCCATTCACGGGAACAGGTCACCCCTCGGCAATCTCGTCGGCGATCTTCCTCCAACCTCCAAACCCCTTGCCTGGCAATGCCCGGCAGCGGCGTTGCTGTTCGGGGCAAAGTGACCTGTCCCCGTGGCTCATTATCGATTCAGCGATCACCCCATCGAATAAGGATCAATATCCACGGTGACAACCACATCCTCGGGAAAAGTCAGGTCCTTCATCGTCTCCCGGATGTGTCTCGCGAGGAGGCGGGCGCCGGGCGACTTCAGGACGATCTGGAAACGCCATTGATCGTGCGATTTCACGAGGGGCGAGGGCAGCGGTTCGGTCAGGGTAACGCCCTCGGGCAGCCTCCGTTTCAGCCGGGCGTGGAGGGTCTTCAGCGAAAACTCGGCGCGCTCCTGATGCACCGATCGCGAGGTGATGAGGGCCAGGTGGGCGAAGGGCGGGTGGAGGAAATTCCGCCGCATCCCGAGCTCGTACTCCGCGAAGCCCTCGAAGTCGTGGTGACGGGCGAACTGGATCGAGGGATGGTGCGGCGTGTAGGTCTGCACGACGACCTCGCCCTCGAGCTCGCCGCGTCCCGCCCGTCCCGCGACCTGGGTGAGGAGCTGGAAGGTGCGCTCTCCCGCCCGGATGTCGGGGATGTGGAGACCGACATCGGCATTGAGCACCCCGACGAGGGTGACGTTGGGAAAGTCGAGTCCCTTCGCGATCATCTGGGTGCCGAGGAGGATGTCGATCTTCTTCGCGCGGAAGGCATTGAGGGTGTCGCGCAGTTCGTTCTTCTTGCGCATCGAATCCGTGTCGACACGGCAGATCTTCGCCTCGGTGAAGACCTGGCGGAGGATTTCCTCGACCCGCTCGGTGCCGTAGCCGGCGTTGACGATCGAGCGTCCCGAGCACTCGGGACATTGCCGCGGCGGGAGCTGCGAGAAACCGCAGATGTGGCAGATGAGGCGGTCTTCCTTGCGGTGGACGGTGAGGGTGGTGCTGCAATGGCGGCAGTTCGCGACGTAGCCGCACTCGGGGCAGAGGATGTTCCGGGCGAAACCGCGCCGGTTCAGGAAGAGGATCGTCTGCTGGCCTTTCGCGAGCCGGTCCTCCATCGCGACGCGGAGTTTGGTGGAAAGGATCGTCGGTCCCGACTGGCTCTTGCGGCCCTCGTTGCGCATGTCGATGATGCGGATGAGCGGCAGCTTGCGGTCGTCGATGCGGAGGCGCATCGTCGCGAGTTCGTATTTCCCCTCCCTGACATTGTTCCAGGTCTCGAGCGAGGGCGTTGCGCTGCCGAGGACGACGGGACAGCCTTCGAGATGGCCGCGCACCACCGCGATGTCGCGTGCCTGATAACGCGGCACGGTATCCTGCTTGTAGGAGTTCTCGTGTTCCTCGTCGACGACGATGAGCCCGAGATTTTCGATCGGGGAAAAGATGGCGCTGCGCGCGCCGATGACGATGCGCGCCTTCTGGTCGAGCACCTTGCGCCATTCGTCGTGCCGCTCGCCTTCGGAGAGATTGCTGTGGAGGATGGCGACGCGGTCCTTGATCTTCGCGAAGCGCTGTTTGAAGCGGTCGGCCGTCTGCGGGGTCAGGGCAATCTCGGGCACGAGGACGATGGCCCCCTTCCCCGCCTCGATGGCGTGTTGGATGGCCTGGAGATAGACCTCCGTCTTGCCGCTGCCGGTGACGCCGTAAAGGAGAATCGGGCGCGTCTTTTCACCCCGCTCGAGTCGCTCCGCCGAGGCCCGGATCTGGGCGAGCACGGCGGCCTGCTCGTCATTAAGCACGAGCGGCGCCGACTCGACATAATCGACCGACTCGAGCGGATCCCGCGTCACAATGCGGTCGACGACACGCACGAGACCCCGCTCCTCCAGCGCCTTCACGGCGGTGCGGGGAATGCCGAGGTCGCCGGTCAGTTCGGCCAGGCCCGTCGTGCCGCGCATCGAGAGCAGGGAGAGCGCCTCCTTTTGCTTCGCCTGTCGCGCGCCGAAGCCGGCGAGGAGCGACTCATCGACCGTCGCGAGCAGCTCCACCGCCTTTTCCTTCTTCCGCTTCTCCTCCTCCCCGCGTGAAGGTTTCGGCAACATCGTGCGGATCACCGTCTCGATCGGGGCGAGGTAAAAGGTCGCGATCCACTCCGCGAGTTTCATCAGGCCCGGCGTGAGAAAGGCATCGTCGGAGACCGTGCCGAGGATGGGCTTGAGCTGGTAGCGCAGTCCCTCCGTCTCGACCCACTCGACCTCGGTGACGGTGCCGATGGCGCTGCGGTTGCGCAGGGGCACGCGCACCCGTTGCCCGGGCGAGACCTCGACCGTTTCGGGCGCGAGGTAGGAGAAGGTCAGGTCGCTCGTCGCACCGTCGATGAGGACTTTGACTGCCCGCTCTTTCGCCATGATCCCTCCTCGACGGTCACCCGCGGACTCAGCCGGTGAAGAAACGCTTCGCTTTCTCGAAGAAGCTCTCGCCGACGGGGTGATTCTTGTCGGTGACGGTCCCGGCGAATTCGTGGAGGAGGCGCTCCTGATCCTTCGTGAGTTTCACCGGCACCTCGACCTGCACGTTCACGAGGAGATCGCCCTTGCGACCGGTCTGGAGGTCCGGAATGCCTTTTTCCCGGAGGCGGAAGGAAGTGTTCGTCTGCGTGCCGGGCGCGATCTTCACCGAGGCCTGGCCTTTCAAGGTCGGCACGGTGAGCTCGCCCCCGAGGGCGGCGAGAGTGAAGGGCAGCGGCACCTCGCAGTAGAGATCGGAGCCATCGCGCTCGAAGACTTCGTGCTCCTTGATGTGCACCACGACATAAAGATCGCCGGGAGTGCCGCCCTGCTGTCCCGCATCGCCGTGTCCGACCGAGCGGAGTCGACCGCCATCGATCATGCCCGCGGGAATTTTCAATTTGATCCGGCTGCTGCCTTTGACGCGGCCTTCGCCGGAGCAATCACGGCAGGGATTCGTGATCGACTCGCCGACGCCCCCGCAGGAGGGACAGGGCTGCTGCACCTGGAAAAAGCCGCGGCTCGTGATGACCTGGCCCACGCCACCGCAGGTCGAGCAGGTCCGCACATCGGCGCGGCCGCCCTGGGCTCCGGTGCCGGTGCAGGTCTCGCAGGAAACGAGTCGCTCGATCTTCAACTCTTTCTCGACCCCATCGGCGGCCTCCTCGAGCGAGATCTGGAGATCGTAACGCAGGTCCGAGCCCCGCTTGCGGCGTTCGGTGCGTGCGGCGCGGCCTCCGCCGCCGCCGAAAAATTCCTCGAAGATGCTGCCGCCCCCTCCGCCACCGCCGAAGACCTCGCGGAAAATGTCGAAGGGATCGACGCCGCGTCCGCCGGCCGAGGGACCCGTGCCCTGGCTGAAGGCGCGGTGGCCGTAGCGGTCGTAGGCGGCCCGTTTTTGTTCGTCGGTGAGGATCTCGTAGGCCTCGCCGATCTCCTTGAATTTGTCCTCCGCCTCCTTGTCATCCGGATTCTTGTCCGGATGGTACTGCATGGCGAGGCGCCGGTAGGATTTCTTGATCTCGGCGCCCGAGGCATCGCGCGAGACTTCCAGCACTTCGTAGTAGCAGCGTTTTTCCATGGCTCAGGATTCGGTGCCGGGACCCGACGAGACGACGACGTTGGCGGCGCGCAGAAGGCGATCCTTCAAGCGGTAACCGCGGCGCAGGGTGTAGATGATATGGCCTTCGGGGACTTCGGCGTGCGGCTCCTGCTTCAGGGCCTCGTGCACGTTCGGATCAAAGGCGACGCCGTCCGAGGGGACGATCTCCACGCCCTGGTCGCCGAGGAAATCCTCGAGCTGTTTGCGGACCATGCCCATGCCCTGGAGGATGATCGAGCCGGTGCCCTCGGCGGATTCGGCGGCCTTCAAGCCCATCTCGAAATTGTCGATGACGGGCAGCAGTTGCTCGAGGAGACCGCGGTTCGCGTATTGGATGGCCTCGAATTTCTCACGCGCCATGCGCTTGCGGAAGTTGTCGAGGTCGGCGGTGGCCCGTGCCGCGACATCCTTCCACTTCTCGATTTCGCCGGCGGGATCGGCGTCCGCGGCCGGGGCGGCCGCGTCCGTGAAATCGACTTCGACGGCGACGGATTCGGGGATCTCGTTCTCTCCCGTTCCGGCACCGGATTCGACCGGATCGGGACCTTCTGGTTCTGTTGGATTTGTCATGCCTGCCTGGAGTCGCGCCGCGGGGCGCCATTTCGCCCCGTGAGACGACGCGGGCCGGGACTATTCACCTTTTCTTGATGGCAATCAAGGTGATGTCGTCGCTTTGCACGGCTCCGGCGGAAAACCGCCGCAGCTCGGACATGACGGTGTTCACCAGCTCCTGGGCGGGCAATTCGTGGTGCTCCACCAGGACCTCGCAGAGCCGCTCGATGCCGAATTCGTCACTATCGGGATTCTCTCCTTCGATGATGCCGTCGGTGTAAAGGAGGAGAACATCGCCCGACTCCATCCGGAAGCGGTAATCTTTCACCGTGCGCTTGAAGACCGGCCCCTCGTCGATCCCGGCGGCGAGGCCGGTGATCTCGACCACCTCGGTGGTGCCCGTCTCCTTGCGGTAGAGGATGGGCGGCTCGTGTCCCGCGCGCGCCACCGTCACCTCCTTCGAGCCCCGCTCGAGGATGAGGTAAAGAAGGCTCACGAACATGTCTTCGCGGATGTCGGGAAAGATCGAGTGGTTCACCGAATGCAGGACCGACGCGGGCGAGAGGTTTTCCGGCGCCCGGCTGCGGAGATTCGAGCGGCACATCGCCATGATCAGGGAAGCCGCGATCCCCTTCCCGCAGACGTCGCCGATGGCGATGCCGTAGCGGTCCTCGTCGACCCTGACATAATCATAATAATCCCCGCTCACATGCCGGGCCGCCTTGTACTCCGCGGCCACCTCGTAGTCGGAGAGCTCCGGCGCGGACCGCGGCAGGAGCACCCGCTGGATCTCGCTGGCCTGATTCAGCTCGCGCTCGAAGCGACGTTTTTCCGCCGCATCGGAGTGGGCGATGGCGCTGCCGAGGGCGAAGGCGCTCTGCTCCGCGATGCTGCCGAAGACCTCCTCGTCGTTCCGGCTGAAATCCTCGCCGCCCTTGCGGGTCACGATCAACACCCCGACAGCCCGCCGGGCGTAGACCAGCGGCGTCGCGATGAGACGCACCCCCGAGATGAAGCGCGGATTCGGATTGCTGCCGGCGAAAGCCTGGTTCAAGGCCAGATCGGGCACATGGAGCACCCCGCCCTCGCGGAGGACCCGACCGATGAACGACTCCGCCGGGATGAGCGAGGAAAGCCGGATATAGCTGCGGTATTGGCTCTCCGCATCCGCATCGTTCGTCTCCGCGAGGATCTCCGGAGGCAGCGGCAACACCGGCGAGGTCCCCGCCGACTGGTAGACCGGGACGAGGCGGTTCGTCTCGAGATCGATCAGGTAGAGGATGCCCGCGTCGCCCTTGATCACATCCGCGACTCCGTCGACGATATAGCGGTGCAGGTTTCCCGCCGATTGATCGGCCTGGAGCTTTTCCCCGAGGCCGTGGAGGAAGTCGAACATGCGGCGCTCCTCCACCTCGATCGCGTCGCGTTCGCGCGCGAGACGGTCGACCGCCTGACGCTGTTTCCACCACATCCACAGGCCGCCGGATATGGCGAGCACGAGGAGGGCGGCATACACGACGTGTTCCATGGGATGCCGCGGAGGAAGGGTTATTTATCCGCCGTCTGGGCCTCGAGTTCCTGTCGGAGAAACTCCACCACGTCACAAAAACGGCCGCGGTTTTCCTCGTTCGCGGCGATGAGGGCCTCATGGGCATCGAGGACGAATTCGGCGTGCTCGACCCGGTCGATCGGTCCACAGCAGGGCGGCTTGGCGAGGTTCTCCGCCACCAGTTCCCGCTCGCGCAGCCAGCGCGTGCCCTCGAGGTCGATGCCGATGCGGTCGTCGAGCCCCAGCTTGCGGATCGACTTCGCATTCCGCTCGCCCGGATTGATCACATCGACGACGCCGGCGGGATCTTCCGAAGCGACACGCGTGGCGAGTCGGTAGAGCATCCCGATGAAGGTCGAGTCGATCCCGCGGCAATCGCCGAGATCGATCACGAACCGTCGCCAGCCCTTCTCAAAGCGACCGGAGAGGAACTCCTTGATACAGGCGGCGTTCTCGTGGTTCGCCGACCCGCTCACTCTCACCCAGGCCACCGAGCCCAGGCATCCGACTCGAATGGATTCTTCCGCACTCACGAACAAAAGGGTTTACCCCCGCAGCTCTGCTGCGACCCGGACTGCTCTCGGGGCTTCCGCGCCGGATCGCCCCATGGGACGGCTGCGGATGGGATGTCATCAGTCTGATGGCTCATGCGATCAGCTCGAAAAAATTACTGCCAGAGGTAGGACTTGTATTCCGCTACGACCGTCCCGTTCTCGACGATGGTGGCACGCCACTGGGTGACCTTGCCGTTCCGGTGATAATCGTCGCCGATGATGCGGAACTCGGTCGAATTCGTGCGCTTCGGCGCATCGACGACGACTTCCTGCACGTGGGTCTTCAGACCCGTACTGCCCTGCCGGTACTCGAACCGGACCGTGACGGGAGCGCGCGTCTCCGACTTCCAGAAGATCGTGAAGGTGTTTCCGTAAATCTCGCGCCGTTCGGAGGCCTCCACCGCACCGTAGAGGTGACGGCGTTGTTCGAACTCGATCATACGGTCTTCCGTTTTGATCATCGGACCCGGCTGCAAATGGTACGGATTGACCTTCGTGATGGCCACGGGCCCGCCCGAGGGGGTCGTGCATCCGGTGAGGAGTCCGCAGACTCCCAGAAAGAAAATTCTCGTCAATCCCGCTTTCATCCGAGGGTGTGAACCAATAGCTTTCGCCCGCTTCCCGGGCTTGTCACGCGGAAAGTGGCGAACGTTCCAAGGTTACGCCCGTTTTCGAAAGAGGGAAACTGATTTCGCCTTTTCATGCCCCGCCCTCCGCCGCCTTGACCCGATCCCAGGCCGCATCCATCTCCGCGAGGGAGACCTCGCCCATTCGTTTGCCGCCGGCCCGGATTTCGTCCTCCACCGCTTGGAAACGCCTCACGAATTTCCGGTTCGCCGCATCGAGAAGGACCTCCGCCTCGTGACCCGACCGACGCGCGAGATTGACCACGGCAAAGAGCAGGTCTCCGATCTCTTCCGCGATCTTCGGACCATCGCCCGTCGCCAGCACCGCCGCGACCTCGTCCACCTCTTCGCGCACCTTTTCCAAGACCGGCGCCAGATCCGGCCAATCGAAGCCGACCGAGGCCGCCTTTCGCTGGATTTTCGCCGCCGCGAGCAAGGCCGGCTGGCCCTCGTTCGCTTTCCGGATGAGATAACCCTCTTGGGTCCCCGACCTGACAGGGTCTAATCCCGCGGCCGCCTTTTCCCCCGCCTTGATCGCATCCCATTGCGTCAGCACCGCCTCCGGCGTCTCGGCGGTGGCTTCGCCGAAGACGTGGGGATGGCGGCGGATCAGCTTTTCACAAATCGCGTTCGCGACATCGCCGATATCGAACCGGCCCGATTCCGATGCGATCTCGGCGTGGAAAAAGGGCTGCAGGAGGAGGTCGCCGAGCTCGTCGACCAGTTCGTCGCGGTCTCCACCCCGCACCGCCGCGGCCACTTCGTAAGCCTCCTCGAGGAGATGGCGGACGAGGCTCTCGTGGGTCTGTTCGGCATCCCAGGGACACCCGCCGGGGGCGCGGAGGAGGTGCATGATGCGGCGGAGGCGCTCCAGCGGCGGGAGGTCGGAGGAAGGGATCTCGTGGGGCATGGTGGTCGGGCGATTGGACAAGTCGCGGTCGTGGCCTTACCTAAACGTGTCATCCCTCATGGCCAAGCACCGATTTTACCTCCCGGCCGATCGCTGGAATCCCGATTCCCTCGCCCTCGACGGCGAAGAGGCGCACCACTGCCTCGACGTGATGCGCTGCCGCGAGGGGGATCGGATCATCGTCTTCAACGGTGCCGGTACCGAGGCGGAGGCCGAAATCACCGCGACCTCCCGGGGCTCGGTCGCTCTCTCCGCCCGTCTCGTTCTCACCACCCCGCGTCCCTCCGCCGCCATTACCCTCGGCCAGGCCGTGCCAAAGGGGAAAAACATGGATCTCATCATCCAAAAGGCGACCGAGCTCGGCGCCTCGCGGCTCGTCCCGCTTCTCTCGGAGCGCACCGTGGTGCAGCTCGATGGCGAGGACCTCGAAAAAAAGCGCCAGAAGTGGCAACGCGTCGCGATCGAGGCCTGCAAACAATGCGGGCAGAACTGGGTGCCCGAAGTCGCCGCCCCCGTGAAAGTCGAGTCCTTCGTCCGCCAAGTGAGAGATCCCCTTCGTCTCATCGCCGCGATCGGGCCGGACTCGCGGCCGCTCAAGACGCTCCTCGCCGACCGCGAAGCGGGCGGTGAGACCCTCCCGGACGCGGCCACCGTGATGATCGGCCCCGAAGGTGACTTCACGCCCGCCGAGATTTCGACCGCCGTCTCCCACGGCTTCCTCCCCCTTTCCCTCGGCCCCATCATCCTCCGCAGCGAGACCGCCGCGATCTACGCCCTCAGCATCACCGGGCATGAACTGAGGTGAAAGGCCGCTCTTCGGCCGCCGTATTGGCTCCATGCGCACCCGCCTCCGCCGCTTCGCCGTCCTCACCGCCGTCCTCGCGACCGTTGGGTTGGTCGGATTTCTCTGGATCAGCTCTTCTTTCCTCCTCACCCCGAACCGCCACGAACTCGAGCCGCGCCACCACGCCATGCTCGAGCAGCCCGCCGACTACGGTCTCGCCCTCGAGCGCTTCCGCGTCACCGCCGCCGATGGCATCGGACTCGCCGCGATCCTCGTGACGCGGGCCGATCAGCCCGGCAAAGCCGAAAAATCGCGCCGCATGGCCGCCCTGCTGGGCCTGACTTTCGATGGACCGGCACCCGCGCCGCGTGGCACGGTCTTTCTCCTCCACGGACGCAGTGGCAAAAAAGAGGACATGCTCGCCGTCGCCGAGCGATTCGTCGCCGCCGGTTACCGTTGCCTCGTCTACGACGCCCGCTGCCACGGCGAGAGCGATGGGGAAAACTGCACCTTCGGATACGCCGAAAAGGGAGATTTCCGCACCGTCCTCGACCACACCCTCGCCCGCCTCGAGGCTCGCGGCGAAGACCCCGGCCAGCTCTGCGCTGTCGGCATCTCCCTCGGGGCGTCCGTCATCCTCCAATCGCTCCCCGACGAGCCCAGGCTCAGCGCTATCGTCGCCGTGGCGCCTTTCGCGACCTTGCCCGATGTCATCAATCACTCGGCCCGGCGCAACATCTATCGTCACATCCCGCTCTGGCTCATCGCCGGGACGATGCGCACGGGAGGCCTCCGCGCCGGCTTCGATCCCTTTCAGGTATCGCCCCTGCGCGGCGTCGAGCAATCGACCCGCCCCATTTTCTTCGTCCATGGCGAGCTCGACGAAGTCATCCCCGTCGAACACACCCGCCGCCTCCACGCCGCCGCGAAAGGCCCCAAGCAGCTCCGCCTCATCCCCGACGGCACCCACGGGAACGTCCTCGCCAAAGGCGGCGACACCCTCTACCGCGAGATGATCGAATTCTGTCTCGGGGCCGCTGGGAAGTGAGCCACCGCGGAGGGTACGCAAATCAGTCCGGCAATCTGCGAACGGATTTCCGGCAGGCTGTCTAAGGTCGCAACCGCGCCGCGACCCAGAACCCTGCGGCCATTTCCCATGAGCGAATACCAGCCCAACCTGAAAGAAGCCGCCGAACTCGCCGAGATCAACCGTCTCCCCTTTGTCCAACGACTTGGCTACTACGCCAAAAAATCCGGCCCCGGCTGGCTCCAGGCCGCCATCACCCTCGGCGGCGGGTCGCTCGCCAGCGCGCTTTTTCTCGGGGTGATCCTCAATTACCACCTCATGTGGCTGCAGCCGCTCGCCATGATTCTCGGCGTGGTGATGCTCTGCGCCATCGCCTACGTCACGCTCTCGAGCCAGCGCCGGCCCTTTGAATCGGTGAAAACCTTCGTCAGTCCCGTCCTCGCGTGGGGCTGGCTGATCGGTGCGATGCTGGCGAACATGGTCTGGTGTCTGCCGCAGTTCGCCCTCGGCACCGGTGCCATCCAGCAAAACCTGATCCCTTCCCTGGACGGCTCCGCCGCCGCGACGTGGGGAGTGGGGATCGTTCTGTTTCTCGCCTCCGCGATCGCCGTGCGCGCCTACGATTCGGGCGGACGGGGGGTGAAAATCTTCGAAAGCATCCTCCAGGCCATGGTCGGGGTCGTCGTCGTTTCCTTCTTCCTCGTCGTGGGACGTCTCACGGCCTCGGGGGCGCTCGACTGGGGCCTCATCCTCGCGGGATTCATCCCGGATGTGAGTCTGCTGAAAAATCCCTCTCCCGTGATCGGCGCGGCCATCGCCGGGACGGCCGACAATGCCGCGGTCTGGACCTCCCTGATTGCCGGCGACCAACGCGATATCATCATCGCGGCCTTCGGCACCGCGGTCGGGATCAACATGACCTTCCTCCTCCCCTACTCGATGCTGCGCAAGGGCTGGACCCCCGAACACCGCGGCCTCGCCATGACCGATCTCGGTATCGGCCTTTTCGTGCCTTTCTTCCTAGCCACGAGCTGCATCGTCATCGCCGCGGCGAGTCAATTCCATGGCAAGACGGACGACATTCTCAACGCCGACGGCACCGTCGTCGCGGCGAAGGCGGGGAGCTACAACGGAGTGGCCGACCGCTTCGTGAAGGTCCGCTTTGCCGATGAAATCGCGGCCCTGCCCGAAGCGGCGCGGGCCGCCAAGGTCACCGAGCTGCGCGAAGCCCTGCCCCTCGCCGACCGCAAGGTGGCGGCCATGCTCGTCTCCCGGAAAGACTCCGATCTCGCCAAATCCCTCTCCGCCCTCGCCGGAGAAGGGGTCGGTCGTATCGTTTTCGGCGTCGGCGTGCTCGGCATGGCCCTTTCCACGATCATCATCCTGATGTTGATCAACGGATTCTGCCTCTGCGAGGCTCTCGGACGCCCCGGCGACCGCAAGCTGCATTTCCTCGGCAGTCTCATCCCGGGTCTCATCGGAGTGTGTTTCCCGCTGATCTGGAACGATCAATCGCGGGCCAAGCTCGCCGTGCCCACCTCGGTGATCGGGGCTTCGCTCCTGCCGATCGCCTATTTCACCTTCCTCCTCCTCATGAATTCGCCCAAATTGCTGGGCGACGCCATGCCGCGGGGCGGAAAACGCATCGTGCTGAACACGCTGATGATCTTCGCCACCGGCGTCGCCACCTTCGGCTCGATCTGGGCGCTGCGGGGCAAGGAGGTCGATGGATTCCCCGTCGGGACCATCGGACTCGTGGTTCTGGTGGTGCTTTTCCTGCTCGGAGGCTACGGTTTCTACTCGAAAAACCGCCGGGTGGCGTGATTCTACCCCTTTCCACCCTCAGCCCCCCAACAGACACCACCATGAAATTCGGAATCATCGGAGCCGGCATGATCGCCAACTTCCACGCCAAGGCCATCCATGCCATGCAGGGGGGCGAGCTGCATTCCTTCTTCGGCCGCCGGTCCGATGCGGTCGAGGCGCTCGTCGCCGAGCATGGGGGCAAGGGCTACACCGATCTCGATGCCTTCCTCTCCGATCCCGAGTTGGAGATCGTCACCATCGCCACCCCGAGCGGCGCGCACCTCGAGCCCGCCCTCGCCGCGGCGAAGGCCGGCAAACACGTCATCTGTGAAAAGCCCCTCGAGATCACCCCCGAACGGATCGATCAGATGATCGCAGCCTGCGACGAGGCCGGCGTGACTCTCTCGGGCATCTTCAACCGCCGTTTCAATCCGGCGATGGAGCATTTCAAGAAGGCGGTCGAAGCCGGCCGTTTCGGTCGTCTCACCCTTTGTGATGCCTACGTGAAATGGTGGCGCACCCAAGCCTACTACGACTCCGGCGCCTGGCGCGGCACCTGGTCTCTCGACGGGGGCGGCGCGTTGATGAATCAATCGATCCACCTCGTCGACCAGCTCCTCTACCTGGCCGGGGACGTCGTTTCCGTCTCCGCCTCCACCGCCTGTCTCGCCCACAGCGGGATCGAGGTCGAGGACACCGCTGTCGCGATCCTTGAATTCGCGAGTGGTGCCCGCGGGGTCATCCAGGGCTCGACCGCCTGCTGGTCGTCGACCGGGCATCCCGCGGAAGTGCAGATCTGCGGCGACCAAGGCTCCGCCTTCCTCGCCGATGAAAAATTCCGCGTCTGGGACTTCGCCGAGCCGGCTCCGCAGGATGAGATCGTCCGCGCCGAACTGATGCAAGGCAGCGTCTCCAAAGGCCTCGGGGCGAACGATCCCAAGGCGATCAACTTCGAGAGCCACATGCGGAATTTCGAGGATGTCGTCACCGCAATCCGCGAGGGCCGCGCCCCGAGCGTCGATGGACGCGAGGCCCGCCGTGCCGTCGCCCTCATCTGCGCGATCTACGAGAGCGCCCGCAACAACGGCGCGAAAGTGACGCTCTGATCGTCCCCTCACCCGCCGCGCGCCCATGTCGGAACTGCTCCTCGCCACCGAAGGCGGCCAGGTCGTCGCCTTTGATACGGTGACGCGCGAACATCGCTGTGTCTTCCACAGCTCCGACAAGGAGGCGATGATGGGCATCGAGGCCGCCGGACCGCACCTCTACGTCGCCAGCCTCAGCCGGGTCTATCAACTCCGGCTCGATGACTTCTCCAAAGTCGCCCAGACCCGGCTCTACGATCCGACGCCCGACTTCCACCAGATGTCCTTCGTCGATGGATTCCTTTACCTCACCGCGACGAAGTCGAACGAGATCTGGCTTTTCGACCCGGACCTTCGCCTCGCCCGTGTCCATCGCATCACTCCTCCCGATGCGAGGCGGAAGATCGAATACAAGAAGAACTACAATCACCTCAACCACATCGTACGAGAAGGCGATCGTTTCTACATCTCGCTGAACTGGCTCACCACCACCCAGTACGCCAACAGCGGCGTCCTCGTCACCGATGGCGATCTCGAGGAGATCGAACGTTTCGAGTTCGGCTGGGAGATCCACGATTTCCAGTTCCTCGACGGCAAAAAAATCGCCATCTGCGCCACCTCGAGCAAGGGCAAGCGCGTGAAGCACCCCTACCGGTCGGGACTGATGGTCGAGGGCGAGCTCGTTTTCGAGCACGATGCCGAGGAAGCCTTCTGCAAGGGCATCGCCCACGACGACGACCACATTTATCTCTGCGGCGGCCGCAAGATGGAGCGTCGCTTCCGGAAAAACTCCAGTTCCATCATCTACGTGCTGCGCCGGAGCGATTATTCGCTTGTCGAGACCTTCGAAAGCGCCGAAATCAAGGCCATCAAGGGTGCCATCCGCGTGCCCGCCTCCGCTTGATGAAACGTGTCCTTGTCACCGGTAGCGCCGGCTTCATTGCCTCGCGCGTCTCCAGCCTCCTTCTCGATCAGGGGATCGAGGTGGTGGGGCTCGACAATTTGAACGACGCCTATGACGTGCGGATGAAACGCCATCGCCTCGCCTCGCTCGAGGGGCGCGCGGGCTTCACTTTCGTCGAGGCCGACATCGAGAACCTTTACGAGCTCGAGCCCGTCTTCGCGGCGCATCGCTTCGACGCCATCTTCAATCTCGCGGCCCGCGCCGGCGTCCGCTACAGCATCGAGGATCCGCACGTCTACCTGCGCTCGAACGCCCAGGGCGCGCTGAACCTGATGGAGCTGATGCACCGGCACGATTGCGGCAAGCTCGTCCTCGCCTCCACCTCCTCGCTCTACGCCGGGCAGCCCATGCCCTTCCGCGAGGACCTGCCCGTCGAGCGGCCGCTTTCGCCCTACGCCGCGTCGAAGAAAGCCGCCGAAGTGCTCTCCTACACCTACCATCACCTTTACGGCCTCGACGTCTCCATCCTGCGCTATTTCACCGTCTACGGTCCCGCCGGACGACCGGACATGGCGCCCTTCCGCTTCATCAAGTGGATCCACGAAGGCACTCCCATCACCGTGTTCGGCGATGGCTCGCAGACGCGCGACTTCACCTACGTCGACGACATCGCCCGCGGCACCATCCTCGCTGGAAAGCCGATGGGACGTGATGGCAAAGCCGAGCACGAGGTCATCAATCTCGGTGGCGGCAAGACCCCCATTTCCCTCCTCGATTTCATCCGCAAGATCGAAGACCGCCTCGGCAAAAAGGCCGAGATCGTCTGGCAACCGATGAGCGCCTCCGAGATGCAGGACACCGCCGCCGACATCACGAAGGCCCGGCGCGTGCTCGGCTGGGAACCCGAGATCGATCTCGATGAAGGTCTCGATGCCACCGTGGCGTGGTATCTGGAGAATCTGGAGTGGGCGGGTGAGGTGAAGCTGTAAGTCTGCGACAGCCGTGCCAATGGCTCAGCCGTGAACCATCATCCGAAAGCGACCGCGGGGATTCTCCCCGCCGCGACCAACCGATCGACGATCCTCTTGTCCCGTCCTTCCACGAAGAGACGAAACCTTGGATCACCGGCACCACTCATCGACGGGATGTCATTGCGCTTCGATTGGACACCCTCCGATGCCAGAATCTCTTCGATGGATTCGATCTCAGACACGTCGCCCGAGACAGCGACGCAGTGGAGACGCAAGGTGCGATCACCCTCCAGCAGCCCGAGAAATCGCGCACACGCACTTCCCTCCGCGCACTCAATCCAAAACGGATCGGATCGCTGACCCCGCTCCACATAAAATGCCTCGAAGCCAACTGGCGTGTGCTCCAGACAATACGTGTCCCCGCAATGCGACCACCCCGGTCCCAGATGGTAAGCCGACGGCTGGTAGTACTCATCGCGAAGATGGTCTGCCAACTCCGCCAGAGTTGTCGGCATCGTGGCGTCGCGTTCCATGCCCAGCGATTCGTGCCTCGTTACCTTACCACAACAACGGCGGCTCCGCTCCGCTCGTCGAACTCTTCTTCAGAGGCTTCGCCGCGACTTCCTTCCGCCAGTCGTTCAACAAGCCGGAAAACTCCTCGACGAGACCGCTCTCGAGTTGCTCGAGGTTGTTGTGTTGCTGCGGATCGGTGGGCAGATCGTAGAGCTCGTAGGCACCATCCTCGAGATCCTGAATGAGGATGTGGTTGCCCTTGCGCACCGCGCTCGCCGGAAAGCCACCCTGGTTCGAGTAGTGTGGGTAATGGAAGAAGATGGGGCCCCGGTCGAACTTCGCGAAGGGATTGCGCAGGAGCGACACGAAGCTGACGCCGTCGACGTGTTGATCAGGGCGCGCCGGCAATCCCGCCATCTCGAGCACCGTGGGATAAAAGTCCGTGCTCACCGCGGGCACCGTGCAGCGCGTTCCCGCCGAGGCGACCCCGGGCCATCGCACCACCGTCGGCACGCGAATGCCGCCTTCATAGATCCAGCCCTTACCCCCACGATAGGGCAGATTCGACGTCGGATGTCCCTCCGAGGTAGAGACTCCGCCGTTGTCCGAGGTGAAGACGATCGCGGTGGTATCGCGCAGATTCAGCTCGTCAAGCTTCGCCAGGACACGGCCCACGGCCGCATCCAGACTCTCGACCATGGCGGCGTAGATGGCGTGGTCCTGCCGGATGCGGACGATGCGGGGCTCCTGCGTGTCGGGCCAGACCTGCCGCTCGTGACCGGTATCAAAGCGACCCTCCTCGGTATTGAATCCCAGGGCCGCGGCTTTCTTCTCGTACTTCTCCACGAGTTCCTGCGGAGCCTGCAGCGGTGTGTGCACCGCGTAGAAGGCGAGGTGGAGAAAGAAGGGTTGGTTCGCCTTGGCCGACTCATCGATGAAAGCCACGGACTCCTCGGCGAGACGATTGGTGAGATACTCGCCATCCGGTCCCGCCGGCAAGTTGGTGACGTTTTTGTAGGGAGCGAAATGGCTGTGGGGCAGACCGTTTTCACCGCCTCCGCGGTTCACCTCGAATCCCTGATCGGTCGGGAGCCCCCCCTTTCCACCGAGATGCCATTTGCCGATGTGCCCGGTGCGGTAGCCGGCTTCCTGGAGGGCCTCCGCCAAGGTCACCTCGGAGAGAGCGAGTTCGGTCTCGAAATCCGCCGCGTCGAATTTCCCGGCGCGTTGACCGGTGAAGAAATTCGTCGTGCCGAGGCGGGCGGGATGTTTGCCCGTGAGAATGCTCGCCCGCGTCGGCGAACAGACCGGCGAAGCGGCGTAGAAGTCGGTGAAGACCATGCCGCTGGCGGCGAGACTGTCGAGGTGCGGCGTCTCGTAGAATCCGCCGGGTTGATTGAAGCCCACATCCTGGTAGCCGAGATCGTCCGCGAGGATGAAGACGAAGTTCAGTTTTTCCTGCGAGACCGCCGGCAGGGCCGCGCCGGTGAGAGTGAACAGCACGAGGGCGAACCGGGCGGAGAAAAAGCGGGACTTCATACGGTCGGGCAGAATACGCCGATCCGATCCCCGCCGCAACGGGCGCGATGAGTGAAAGACCTGCCTACAATCGAGCGAAGAAGGAGGTGCCTACGGAACACGCGGAAAACACGGAATCACTGAAGACCGAGATCGATGCCGAAGACGCGGGCTCTAGCCCCTTCGCTGGATCGGCAGAGACTTGTTGGTCCTTTCCTGTCCTTCCGTGTATTCCGCGTATTCCGTAGGCCGCCCCACAACCATGCGGGTCCACAAAAAAACCGGCACGGTCGCCCGCGCCGGTTTTCTTGAAATCGAACTTCCGTCCGGAAGGATCAATGGTAGGAAGCCTGGGCACCCTTGGTGGCGCGCTTCTTGATCCAGGGCATCAGGCTGCGGAGGCGGGCACCGACCTTCTCGATGGCGTGGCCCTGGCCTTCCTTGCGGAGCTTGTTGAAGTTCTTGCCGCCGCTGGTCGCTTCGGCGATCCACTCCTTCGCGAACTTCCCGCTCTGGATGTTCTTCAGCGCCTTCTGCATGCGCTTCTTCACCGAGGCGTCGATGATGGTCGGGCCGGTGGTGAGGTCGCCGTATTCAGCGGTCTCGGAGATCGAGAAACGCATCCCGGAAATGCCGGACTCGTTGATGAGGTCGACGGTGAGCTTCAGTTCGTGAAGGCACTCGAAGTAGGCCATCTCGGGCTGGTAACCGGCCTCGACGAGGGTCTCGTAGGCGGCGGTGATGAGCTGGCTGACGCCGCCGCAGAGGACGGTCTGCTCGCCGAAGAGATCGGTCTCGGTCTCTTCCTTGAAGCTGGTCTCGAAAACACCGGCGCGGGTGCCGCCGATACCCTTAGCCCAGGCGAGGGCGATCTTCTTCGCATCCTTGCCGGGATTCTGGTGGATGGCGATGAGGGAAGGCACACCCTTGCCCTCGACGAACTGGCGGCGCACGATGTGGCCGGGGCCCTTCGGGGCGACCATGATCACGTTGACGAAGTCCGGGGGAGTGATCGTCTTGAAGTGGATCGCGAAGCCGTGGCTGAAGAGGAGGGTCTGGCCCTTCTTCAGGTTCGGGGCGACATCCTTCTCGAAAATACCCGCGATCTTGGTGTCGGGGGTGGCGATGAAGATCACGTCAGCGGCCTTGACCGCGTCCGCCGTGTCCATCACTTCGAAGCCGAATTCCTTCGCGACTTCGCGCGACTGGCTCTTCGCGTAAAGGCCGACGATGACCTTCACACCGCTGTCCTTGAGGTTGAGCGCGTGTGCGTGGCCCTGAGAGCCGAAGCCGATCACGGCACAGGTCTTGCCCTTGAGCACCCCGAGGTCCGCGTCTTTGTCCGTATAGATTTTTGCTGCCATCTCTTTTGTTCTCTGAGTTTTTTGGAGAGCGCGTAGGTTCCGCGCAAAGGGGGGAATGGTCAAACGGTAATGCGGGACGGGAAATGGAAGGCCGGACGCCCACCGGGAGCTGGCGAAAACCTCACTGGTTCCCGTCACCGGACGCCCCCGCATCCTCCTGCTCGAGCTCGGCCCGGGCCGCGGCGCCGGCCTCGAGTCCCGCGAAGAAAGTGTCCCACGGGATCTCCTGGGAAAGGAGCGGGAGGAAGTTTTCAAGCAGCGGAAATGGCTCGCCATTGGCGGTCAACTGACCGGCTCTGAGGGCGAGCGTGCTCGCATAAACGGCACCGCTATCCTTGATCGCCCCCATCGCAAGCATCCCTTGGACCTGCTCGGCGATCTCCGGACTCGCATCGAAAAATGCCTTGGGAACACTCGCCTCCAATTGCAGCTCGGAGTTCTCGATCACCTCGATGTAGGTTTTCTGGGAGGTGAGCGGACGAGCCCCCTGATAGGTGTAGGAAAAGGAGGCTTTCGATCCGCCGTCGGCCGACCCAGCCCGTAGCAGCATCTCAAAACCCGTCCCCGCTCCGATCTTCCGGACCGACTTTTCGAGGAGCCGTGCCATTTCCCTCGCCTGTTCCTCAGCCAGCTCCGAGGCGGCGGAGTCCGAATCTTGGACGGTTGCAGATCGCATCGTTTCTTGAAAGGCTCCGAAATCCTCGAGGATCTCACGCGGCAGGGTCGCTTTCGCGGTGAACTGCATCCCCTTGCCCAACTCGTCCAGATACGGCGCGGGAGACCCGATCGACGGGGAAGACACGGCGAGCGACTCCACCAGATAATCGGCGGTCGACGTGACAAGGCCGTTGGTCTCGCTGGACCTCATCTCGATGGACAATCCCTTCATTTCAGCGTTGCTCTTTTCCTCGCCCTCCCCGGTCCACTCGACTTTCAGCAACGGAGCACTGAACTTGCCGCTGCCGAGCATCACCTTCGACTCGGGAGCCGCCGGTGAGAAACTCGACCGGATCAGGAGACCGCCCATTTCCACGCTTTGGTCGCCCTCATCCTTGATGGCGAGCTTCATACCTCCCACGTTGCCCTCCACCGCGACCGCGCCGTCGGTGTTTTTCATTTGGAAAGTACTTTGATCCATGCGGAGCCTGATGCCGCCCTCCTCCTCATTCATCCGCATCGAGAGGGGCTGGATGGTCAGATTACCGACCATCAGCGAATTATCGGCCGAGGCTTCCCAACGACCATCTCCCCCGTCAAATCGGATTTCCATTCCGTCTTTCTCATGATCGATCGACGCGATCGTCACCGCCGAAGTCCTGCCGCCGGTGAAGGAAACGTCGGTGGTGATGACCAGGGGGTCTTTCCCGGCGAAGATCTCGGCCACGTTCTCGCGGATCTCTTCGGGCAATGAGTTGATGTCCAATGTGGTGACGACGTGCGCGCTTCCGATTTTGAGTCCGTTCGGAGTGAATGCTGCCGGGCCATGGTAGATCTCGTTCACGAGCCGTATGGCCTCCTCGCCCGGAGCGATCGCGATGGAAGAGGTGGCCCGGCTCTTGAATAGTCCCTTCTCATAGGAAGACAGCTCCATCTGCGCGCCCTCGAAAGGATGATCTCCCGCGAAATAGCTCCGGATCCCGGCTTCGGTCGTGTGACTCAGGAAGGCATATCCTCCGAAGGTGAGGAGAAGCACGAAGGCGAGAATCGCAACGACAACGATGATCGGACGTTTCATGCCGTCTCATGTATGCGTTTCTTTCCGCGAAGTAAAGCTGGATGTCGCGGAGCCGGAGGCGCCTCCTCAGGATCTCCCCGGCAGCACCACCCGCAGCTTCCCGACCGACTTTGCCACAGCGGACACGGCCGCGTCGATCTCTGCTGCCGTGGTGAACCGCGACAGCGAAAAGCGCACGCTGCTCCGCGCCCGGGCGTTCGGATGCCCCATCGCGCGGACGATGCGGCTCGGCTTCACCTGTCCCGTGCTGCAGGCCGAGCCCGGCGAGCAACAGACGCCCGCCTCGTCGAGGAGGATCAGCAGTCCCTCGCCATCGACGCCGGGGAAATAGAGGTTGCTCGTGTTCGGGAGGCGCCCCTCCGGATCGCCGTTGATCGCGACATCGGGCAAGGCCTCGATCACCCCACGCTCAAAGCGATCCCGCAACGCGGCGATCTCTTCCCGCGCCTCGATCGCCCGCAGAGCCAACTCCGCGGCCACGCCGAAGCCGACGATGGCGGGCACGTTCTCGGTGCCGGAGCGGCGTTCGTTTTCCTGTCCCCCGCCCAACGACTGCGGCAAAAAGCGGGCATGACGATTCACCCAGAGCGCGCCGATGCCCTTGGGTCCATGCAGCTTGTGAGCGGAAATGGAAAGGGCGTGCAGAAGGAAGGCCGCCACATTCACGGGGATTTTCCCCACGGCCTGGACCGCGTCGCTGTGGCAATAGACATCGTGCTCCGCGGCGAGGGCGAAGGCCTCCTCGACCGGACTGATTACGCCGGTCTCGTTGTTCGCCCACATCAGGCTGGCGAGAGCGACCTCACCCTTCACGAGATGAACCTTCCACGTGTCGAGATCGAGACGCCCGAGTGAGTCAACAGGGTTGAATCGCGCTTCATACCCTGTCGACTCATGGAATTTCACCGGCTCCTCGACCGCGCTGTGCTCCACCGTCGAGGTGAGGATGGCGCGACGATCCGGACGCAGGGCGAGGGCCGAGCGGATCGCGGCATTGTTGGATTCCGTGCCGCCGCTGGTGAAGACGATCTCCTCCGGCTGCGCACCGATGAGCGCGGCGACCTGCTCCCGGGCCTGATCGATGGCCCTGCGCGCCGTGCGCCCGAAGCGATACCCGGCCGAGGGATTGCCGTAGGCCTCGTCGAGCCAGGGCCGCATCGCCTCGAGCACCTCGGGCGCGACCCGGGTCGTGGCGTTGTTGTCGAGATAGATCATGGCTTTCGCAGGCTACTGTAAACTCACCTCGAAAGACTCGCCGAGAAAATGACCAAGGGCTTCGCCGACGAGAAAAAGGGAACCGGCCACGAGCGTTTTCCCTCGACGGGCCTGGGTCGCCGCGACGGCTTCGGGTAGAGTTGCAAACTCCGCCTGAGGGAGATGGCCGCCGCCCGCTTCGCTCAAAAAGGCTTTCATCTCCTCAACCGATAGGCGGCGCTCCGATTTGACCGGAAGGAAGGTGACCGAATCGATGATGGGCAGCAATTCGCGGAACACACCCACCACGTCTTTCGATCCCACGGCGCCGAAGACGAGGTGGGCCTTTTCCTCGCCGAACTCGCCCAGCCAGGTTTCGCGCAGCACGGCCGCCGCAGCCGGATTGTGGGCACCATCGAGAAAAAGAGTCTCATCGATCTGCTGAAACCGGCCCGGCCAGAACGCATCCGCCACCGATTGGCGGATGCCCTCGAGCGTGAGCCGCTTCTCCTCGAGCCGGCACGCCGCTTCGACGGCGAGGGCGGCGTTGCCCCGTTGATGAGGGCCTTTCAAGCCTGTGGTCCAATCCTCCGGTAGCGGATGCGCCTCGAGACAGGGAATGCCGAGCTGGAGGGCGCGGCGACCGACGACGTCGCGCGCGTCGGGATGCAGCTCGCCGATGATCACGGGCACGCCGGGCTTGAGAATGCCCGCCTTTTCCGCGGCGATCTCGCGGATCGTTTCTCCCAGCCACTGCTGGTGATCGAGGCCGATCGGGGTGATCACCGTCACTTCGGACTGCACCGCGTTGGTCGCGTCGAGTCGGCCGCCCATCCCGGTCTCGAGCACGACGACCTCACATCGCTCGTTGAGGAAATGCCGCATCGCGAGGGCGAGACTGAGCTCGAAAAAGGTGGGATGATTTTCCCAAGCGGCGACGCTCGTGCGCAGCCGGGTCAGTTCGCGCGCCACGACCTCCTCCGGGATCATCGCCCCGTTCACGCGGATGCGTTCGCGATAGGTGACGAGATGCGGCGAGGTGAAAAGGCCGGTCTTCACCCCCGCGTCACGCAGGATGCGTTCAGCCACGGCGCAGACCGAGCCCTTTCCATTCGTGCCCGCGACATGCAGCACGGCCGCTCCGGGACGATCGGGATCGATCCCGTCGTCGAGGAGGAGACGCCGCATGTTTTCCAGCCCCAGCTTGATGCCGAAGGTCTGGGTCGAATAAAGCCAGTCGATGGAGTCCGCGTAGTTCAAGCGCGGGGAATTACGAGCCTTTCAAAGGCTCTGTCCATTTCGGAAAACAGGTCTTCACCCCCACCCGCTCAGTGTCCCCGTGCTGCTCGCGAAGCGGTCCGCCTCGACGCCGAGACCCTGGAGCATCGTCACGAAGAGATTCGCCAGGGGCGTGTTGTTCGTCTCGTCGAAAGCGAGGTGGCGACCATGCTTGAAGCCGCCTCCGGCGAGGACGATGGGCAGGTTGCGGTTGCTGTGGGAGTTCGCGTTGCCGAGACAACTGCCATAGAGAATCTGGGTGCGGTCGAGCAGCGTGCCGCCGGTCTCCGCGACGCCAGAAAAGGCGGTGAGCAGCTCGCCGAAGGCGGTCATCTGCGCCTCCTCGATCTTGCGGAGTTCGGCGATCTTCTCCGGCTCGTTGCCGTGGTGGGTGAGCCCGTGGGTCTCGTTCTTCACCCCGGGCACGTGCGGCACGACGGAGAAGGTGCTGAGATTCAGCGTCACGACACGGGTGCTATCGGTCTGGAGGGCGAGGCGGACGAGGTCGAACATCAGCTTCGAACGCGCGATGACCTGGTTGGCGTCGGCGATGTCTTTCGGCTGCGGATAATCCACCACGGGTTTGGGGCGGTTTTCCCACTCGATGTTTCGTTGGAGCCGTCCCTCCAGTTCACGCACGCTCTGGAAATACTGGTCGAGGCGGGCGCGGTCCTCCGGGGCGGCCTTCACCTCGAGCCGCTTGGCTTTGTCGAGGATGAGATCGAGGACGCTGCCCCCCGCCTCGATGCGGCGCATCGTCGCGGCTTTTTCCTCGGGCGTGCCCGCGACAAAGAGACGACGGTAGAGTCGCTCCGCGCTTTTTTCGGCCGGCAACATCACGCCCGAGCGCGAGATCGCGATGGAGTCGCCGTAGTGCTCGCCGTTGCTCACCGAGATCGCGAGGGAGGGAAAACGCGTCTCCAATCCGAGGTGCTCCGCCGCGAGCTGGTCGAGCGAGAGGCTGTTGCGGAAGGTCGGCTGACCCGGATGCGGGGCGCCGCTGAGGAAACACTGGCCCGCATGGTGGTTGCCGTCCACGCCGGGATGCGAGAGGCCCGCGAAGGTGGTGAAACGCGGGCGATGGGCGGCGACGAGATCGAGATAGGGACTGGAGGCCCCGCCCGCCCCGGGGAAGAAAAACTGCGGCATCATCCCCAGCGGCACATGGATCGCGAAGAGCCGGCGCGGCGGCAGGGCCTCCGCGGCCCGGCCGATCGCCGGCAGCACGAGACAGGCGCCTGCGGCGCGGAGGAAATGGCGGCGGGTGATCATGGAGGAACGCTTGTTGTTCAGGATACGGATTTCCTCGCCGAAACACGACATTCACAGGCGGACCGCTCACTTCCCCAAGCTGATCCGCGCCGAATGAATGTCGCTGTAAAGCTCGCCCGTCGAGTCTTTCTTCTGCGCCCAGATCGCGACGAGGGTGCCGTCGGCGAGTTCGGTGAGCGTGGGATAGCAGATGGACCAGCCGCCCGCCTTTTCGGGCCGGTCGGCGAGGAGCGTGGGCTCGCTCCAGGTCGCCCCTTCGTCACGCGAGGTGCGGAGGAGCAAGGGGAAGCGGTGCGGAACGGGACCGGGATTGTAGGTGAGGACGAGGGTGCCGTCGCGGGCACACAGGAGATGCGAGGCACTCGAGGTGGAGGCGAGGCCGGTCTTTTCGGCCGCGCTCCAGGTTTCGCCTTGGTCACGGCTGATTGAACGCCAGAGCTGGCCGTCCTTGGTGCGCAGGATCATGTGGATCGCGCCGGACTTCGACTCGGCGATGGTCGGTTCGCCGCCCTGGCCCTCGGGATTGGCGACCGCGCCGTGGCGTGTCCAGGTCGTGCCCCCATCGCGCGATTTCAAGACCCCGCCGTTTTTGGTCCCGCGAAGGTGCAGCGGCACGAGCAGTTCGCCGGTGGACAAGCGGATGCCGTTGGAGCGGGTCGTGTGATTGGGCTGATCCAGTTTCACCGGTTCGGTCCAGGTCTTCGCGGAGTCCCCGCTGCGGCGGAAGTAAACGTCGAGTTTCGGATGGATCGCGGAGAAAAAGAGAAAGGTCTCCTTTTCCGCGACGAACAAGGCCGGATCAAAGTCCGCCGCGCCCTCGAAGTCCTGCAGGATCGTCGGCGCGCCCCAGATGCGGCCGCCATCGGAGGAAAAGGCCTGCACGAGGCGTTGCGAGTTCGCGCCTTCGGACGGGGAGGAAAACCACGCCGCCATGACCCGTCCATCCGGCAGGGCAGCGACGCTAGGACCGAAGTTGTAACCCGAGGTGTTCGCCGGATCCTCGGGATCGGTGCCCGTGTGCCGGAAGACGATGGCCCGGTCGGTGATGGTGATGGGTGACTCTGCGTGAAGTGTGGCGGGAAGGACGAGAGCGAGGATCAAAAGGAGAGTTAGGCGGGCGATCATGGATTGAGGGGACTACGGCATATCAAAAAATCGTTCCCTTGTCCTCATTCTTGTCCAAAAAAGGCGGACGGTAGCGCCCGAACCGTTCATCCCTCTCCAGTGCCATGAACGCCCGCATGGGTGTTTCCAGCGTCCGGCACGATCTGTCTATCGGACCCGTCCGATGATGAAGTCGATGGCGCGGATGACGCCGTCCGCTTCGGCAACGAGGGCGTTCTCGGGACGGACGTCGGTGGCGATCCATTCGTCGCGGCGCCAGGTGAGATTGGCGATCATGTCCAGCTCGGTCGGCGGCGACCAACGGGACCAACCCCGTTCCGTCATCCATCGGGAAAGCGACGGCTCGTCGGGATGGCAGCCTTCGATGAACGGCTGGCGCAGCACCAGAAAGTCGCCCGCGGTGCCGACCTGATCGAGTTCGAGGCCGCTGCCGAACAAACTCTCGAACCAG
>JAEUHI010000008.1 GCA_016795385.1 Verrucomicrobiales bacterium
CACTCAAGAAACTCCTCCTTGCTTCGCTTGCTCATGACACTCTCGGGCTGTTTCATCCCGGTGTCATTCTTTCTGGCGCAACGACCTTCAAGGCCCTTCGCCGAAAATCTCTCCCGGTGTCATTCTATTTGGCGCAATGCGTCAAGTGAGGCTGGCGGCGTGTTGCGATTTGCCAGCAGGTCGCCAATCGGTTATCCTCCTCAACGAATGAATGCATTTGCCGAGCTCGAGCAGGCACTCGATCCGACCCTTCCCCTTTTCACCGAAGAAGGAGCCCGTCGTCTTGTCGCCATGACACCGAGTCCCGAAAGAATCGCCCGGATGGAGTGGCTCGCCGAAAAATGCGATGAGGGCGTGCTCACCACCAATGAGCGGGGAGAATATGAATCGCTTGTCTATTCAGCCAAGCTCCTTTCCATCCTCCGCCTCAAGGCAGAGGCGTTTCTCGCTTCCAACAAGGCGGCCTGAAGACCGATTACGTTCAACTTTAACGATTAACGAAGCTCTCGTTTGCCGTTCACTGATTGCTTTCAAAGGCCTTCCGAAACACATCCCAAACCGCTCCGTAGCGCTGCGTTCCGGCCATCACCGAGGTCTTCTTGGGGTCATCGTCGGCCGGGAACATACCGAGTCCATTTGACTTGATCTCCGGAATCCCATCTAGGCCCTGAAAGTGAAACTCCCAACTGCTGAAGCCGCAGTCGGACCAACCTTGTGCACTGGGTTCTGACCGGGCACTTCCGTAACTCGGAAGCCACTCCGAGACTCCAAGATTTTTGAGTTGGCTGATCACTTCACTCACTTCGGCGGAGGTGAGTCGCTTCTTTTCAATCTTCGTGCCCCGGTCATCGTAGGAATTACCGAAGTGATATTTCAAAATCGCGTTCTTCTGGAGGAAGTAGCCGTCGTGCGAAAAGGCTCCATAGTCCACGATCTTTGCGAGGTAATTCTCGGGCTGCTTGGGCTCTTCGACGACTCCCGGTTCCGTGGTGCGACAACCCGAAAAGCTCAATGCCACCGAGGTGAGGCAAAAGCTGATGACGAATCGGCAGGGAGGTAAAAGCGTGTGGATCATTCCGGGGGCGCTGAATGTCGGTGATGAACTCGATCACTTCAACTCGATCGGATGAGCGAGAGGTTTAACCTGGGGCTCAGGCGGCGGTGTCGGGCGGAGCTCGACAATTTCAAAGCGGTCGGCAATTCTTACCTCGGTGATTTCCGCATCGGCCAGGATTGAAAAGACCTCAACCAGCCTGGTGCCGTCGACGCCATCTGAACAGGAAATCGCAAGGATCGGGCGGGAGTCGGTGAGTTTTGCCGCCCGACCATAGGTCTGCAATCGTTCGCGGAGCAAGGAAAGTGAGACTTCTTCGTCATTGATCTCAAACTTCCACGGGGTGACTCGGATGGACATGACATCGATTTCGATGCCGTAATCCGGAAATTGCCTCATGGCGTAAATCGATCCTGACTTGCCATCGTGAGAGAATGTGATTGCCATTCCCCGTTCGCCCGACAACACCGCAGCCGCCGCGAGGATCTCCCTCCCCATCATCCCGCTTCCGTCGCCGATGTTCAGAACGGTCGGTGAATCAGTCGGCTGGTTTCGGTTCTCCATCCACCAGAACGCGATGGTAGCGATCACGACTCCGAACAAAAGCCCGTAGGAGAAAAAGCGGGGCTTCGCACTCGCGCCGGGTTTTGCCACGCTCTCGGATTCCATGGGTTGGCCCGAGAATGACGAAACGGGGCGATGCCGTCAATCGCCGTCGGCACGACGCGGGACAGGAATGTCCCGCCTCCTTGGTCGCAAGCGCCTCCGTCTTACACCACCAGCTCCGGAATCGGCTTGCCGTGGTCGACGATGGGGGTCGGTCTCCCGTTGAAGTCCTCGATCGTGATCTTCGAGGAATCGATGCCGAGGTGGTGGTAGATCGTGGCGAGGAAATCGCCGGGACCGCAGGGTCTTTCCACCACGTCTTCACCGCGTTTGTCACTCGCGCCGATGAAGCCGCCGGTCTGGATGCCGCCGCCGGCCCAGACGTTGGAGAAGGCGCGGGGCCAGTGGTCGCGGCCCGGCTGGAGGGTGCCGGCGGGGGCGCTGGCGTCGCCGGCGCCGGTGCTGCGATCGAAGCTGATCTTGGGCGTGCGGCCGAACTCGCCGGTGACGACGACGAGGACACGCTTGTCGAGGCCGCGGGCGTAGACGTCCTCGATCAGGGCGGAGACGGCGCGGTCGTAATTCGGCATGCGGAAACGGAGCGCCTCGAACTGGTGCTGGTTCACGGCGTGGTCGTCCCAGTTGCCGACGCGGCCGCAGAGGGGACCGCTGAGGCTGCTCGTGACGATCTCAACGCCGGCCTCGACGAGGCGGCGGGCGAGAAGAAGCTGCTGGCCCCAGCGGTTGCGGCCGTAGCGGTCGCGGATTGCGGGATCCTCTTTGCTCAGGTCGAAGGCGTCGCGGGTCTGCGGATTCGTGAGCAGGGTCATGGCCTGGCTCTCGAATTCATCGAGGGCGCCGAGTTCGCCTTCCTTGTCGAAGGCGCGCTCGAGCTTGTCGAGGCTCTTGCGCAGGGCGACGCGGTCGCTGAGGCGGCGCGTTTCGGCGGCGTCGGAGAGTCCGATGTTCGGCACGGTGAAGTTGGGGCGGTTCGGGTCGTCGCTGACCGAGAAGGGCGCGTAGGCGTCGCCGAGGTAGGCGGGGCCGTTGTATTCGAGCGGCGGGTTGACCCCGATGTAGTTCGGGAGCGGGTTGCTGCGTTTGCCATTCTGCGAGCGCAGGTAATGGGCCACGGACATCCAGTCGGGGAGGCGCGGCTTCGGTTTGTCGCGTTCGTCGCTGTCGCCCGAGAGCATCTGCATCGAGCCCGCGGGGTGGCCGCCCGCCTTCTGGTTCATCGAGCGCACGATCGTGAACTTGTCGGCGATCTTCGCGTTCATCGGGAGCAGCTCGGTGAGCTGCATCCCCGGCACCTTGGTCGAGATCGTCTTGAAGGGACCTCGGTACTCGCTGCCGATGTCGGGCTTCGGATCGTAGGTGTCGACGTGGGACTGTCCTCCCGGGAGCCAGACCATGATGATCGCCTTCCGCTCGGACTTCGGCAGGGCGGCGTTGGTGGCGCGCAACTTCATCAACCCGGGCCAGGAAAGCGTCGCCATCCCGGTGAGGCCGATCTGCATGAACCCGCGGCGGTCGATCGGACCGGAACAGCGGAAGGGGGAAGGGTGCGTGGACATGGGGAGAGAGTGATCGGTAAACGGTGATCGGTGATCGGTTTGAAAGGAGTGGTGGAGAAATGGAGTTTTGTTAGGACCACGAATGGAACGAATTTTACGAATGGCTTTCAAAAACCTGGCGGAGGATGGGATTCGTTTGATTCGTGCAATTCGTGGTTCAATCCCTTTTGGTTTCTACTTCGCGGCGAAGGCGGCCAGTTCCTTGCCGTCGGTGCCGTTCCAGATTCTCAGGGTGCTGTCTTCGCCGCCGCCGACCACGGTGGCGCCGTTGGCGGTGCTGGCGGCGGCTTGCATGAAGTCGGGGAGGCCGGCGATGGAGCGGACCTCGCCGCCTTCGTCGTTGACGATGCGGACGCGGTTGTCGCCCGCCGAGGTGACGATCTGGTTGGTCGCGCCGATGAACTGCAGGGAGGTGACTTCCTTGGTCCAGCCCTCGATCTTCTTCTTCCGCTCGCCGAGGATCATGTCCCACGAGATCACGACGCCGTCGGCCCCGGCCGAGGCGAGGACGCGGCCGTCGGCGCGGAAGGCGACGCCCATGACGTAGTGGGTGTGGCCCTCGAGCAGGTTCACCTGTTTGCCGGAAGCGATCTCGGTGACGCGGGCGATCTTGTCGGCGGCGCCGGAGGCGAGGCGCTTGCCGTCGGGCGAGAAATCGAGGCTCATGACGATGTCGCTGTGGCGATCCTTCCACGTCGCGGTGGCCTTGCCGGTGGCGAGATCGAAGAGGGTCAGGTCTCCGCTCCGAGAGGGTTCACCCCCGCCGGTGGCGAGGAGTTTGCCATCGGGACTGAACTTCACGGCATTGACGCGGTCGGCGAAGAGCAGCGGCTCCTTCTCGCCGCCGAGGGTGCGCTCGAGGACCCAGCGAACGGGAGCTCCGGCGACGCGGGAAGCGCCCTCGGGCGCGGTCGCGGTGAAGGCACCGTCCTGCCGCGCGGCGAGGGTGGCGTTGGGAGCGGCCGGTCCGGCCTGGTCCTCGACGGCGGTGCCGGTGGCGACGGCCCAGACGGTGAGGCGTCCGTCGTCGAAGACGGCGGCGGCGCGCTGGCCGTCGGCGGAAAGGGCGACGGCGACGGGTTTCGCGGAGGGTTTGGTCAGGGTCGCCTTGGCCGCGGCGAGGGCGGCGGTCGCCTTGTCCTGCGATTGCTTCGCGGCGGTGATCGCGGCATTCGCGGCTTCGATGGCCTTGGCATTCTTCGCCTTCGAATCGTTGATGCGTTTCACCTCGGCCTCGGCGTCCTTGATGTTGTTCTCGGTCGCGGAGACGGCGGCGAGGGCGGAGGTCTCCTTCATCGTGAAGGGCGCGAGTTTCTCCTGCGCGTCCTTCAACGCCTTCTCGAGGGCGGCGTCGGGCTTGCCTTCGGGGACCGCCTTGATTTTGGCGAGGACCTCGTCGACGGCTTTCTGCGCGTTCGCTTTTTCGTCCTGGGCCGGCTTCACCGCTTTTTGTTTTTCGGGCAGGACCTTCTGCATCGCGACGATGGCTTCCTGCGCCTTCTTCAACAATTCATCGAGGGCCTTGTTCTGAGCCTCGATCTTGGCGATGTCGGCTTTCTGAAAGGCCTGCTCGAGGGTCTCGCGGGCGACGGTCCATTCGTGGGCGGCCATGTCTTTCACAACCGCGGCGCTGCCGCGGAGTTCGGCGAGGGACTTGGCGGAGGCGACGTCCCAGACGCGGACGGAGCCGTCGGCGCAGCCGGTGACGAGCACCTTGCCATCGGCCGAGAGCTGATGGTTCAGGATCGCGACCTTTCCGGTCTCGGCGATCTTCTTGAGCATGGCCTCGTCAGCGGGCTTCGGAGCGGCGACGGCGGGCGCCTCGGCGGAGACGGTTTCGCGTTCCCAGAGCTTCACCTCGCGGAAACTGCCGCTCGCGAGGCGGGTGCCGTCGGGGCTGAAGGCGAGCGACTGGACCATGGCGCGGTGGGCGCCGCCGCCCTTCACGGCGGGGTCGGTGATCTCGGCGACCAACTGCCGCGTGGCGAGATCGTAGAGGAAGAGCCGGTGCCCGCGGCCGCAGACGGCATGGCGACCGTCCTTCGTCAGGGCGAGGCTGTAGATGGGATCGATCCCGGGGGCGAGGGCCTTGAAGGTGACCTGGCGCTCGGCCTGCACGCCCGCCTTCGCTCCCTGGTCGATCCAGGTCTTGAGCACGGCGATCTCGGCGTCGGTCAGCTTCACCGCGCCGGACTTGTTGTTCGGCGGCGGCATCTCGAGGTCGGGCGAATGGACCGAAGCCTCGATGAGGAGGCTCTCGGCGCTCTTGCCGGGGACGATGGAGGGGCCGGAGTCGCCGCCCTGGATCATGAGCTCGGGCGTCTCCATGTTCAGCCCGGCCTTGGCGGTGGTCTTGTTGTGGCAGGCCAGGCAGTTCGCCTTCAGGAAAGGATAGACGTCCTGATAGAACTCGGGCTTCTCGACGGCGACGACCGGGGAGAGGAAGCCCAGAAGGGCCGCTCCCTGACAAAGACCCCAAACTCTGGAAAAGCGGTTCATCATTTCTGCGCGGTGGTAGCGGGTGCCGGAGCGGCGGCTGCCGGTGCAGGCGCAGGGGCCGCCTTCGGCTTCACGGAGACGCGGATGGGGGCGGACACGTAGATGTCGACGATGTCCTTCGGCGCGGCGGCGTCGGTGGCGGCCTTCACCTTGGCGGTCATTTTTGTCATCATCGCCTCGGCTTCCTTCTGTTTTGCCTCGGCGGCCTTGGCGGCGCTGGCCATTTCGGTCTTTTTC
>JAEUHI010000011.1 GCA_016795385.1 Verrucomicrobiales bacterium
CGTTCCAGGTCCTCCGGTGTGATCTCGCCCTCGAGCCGGGCATGGATGAGCGATTCGAGATTCATGCCAGGCCCTCCGCTTCCAATTGTCGCGTGACGCAGTCGTGGAGACGACGGCGCAGTCCCTCGAGATTCCGGAACAGCGTGCGACGGCTCAGCGAAAAACGCTCCATCATCGTCTCGGCGCTTTCGCGACGGGCGTAGCGGCTCGTCAGCAACTCGCGATCCGGCCCCGTCAGCTTTTCGAGGCACCGGTCGAGCAGCCGCAGCCGTTCGTCGAGGACCGGCTCGTGCCGTTCGCGCTCCGCTGCGAGCAGGTCGATCACATCCTCGCTGAAAAGCAGCGGTGCCCGGGTGGACTTCTCGCGATGCTTCTGCACCTGCAGGTAGGCGAATCGATAGGCCCACGGCAGGAAAGGCCGCGCCGGGTCATATTGGTCGAACTTCCGGAACAAAGCCACGCTCGTCTCCTGCAGGATGTCCTTCGCATCCGCCTCGACCGGGACGAGGCTGAAAATGTAACGAAAGAGCCGCTCCTGATGCTCCGTGAGCAGCACGATGAGGGATTCGATGGAGGAGTTGGGGGAATCGTCGGACATGAAAAAATTTCGCGTCTTCAGGATGATCCCCGGAATCCGCCTCCGAGTGCCAGATTTTTTTTGCCGACACTCCCCTTTCCCCATCACGCGTCCGCCTCGTAGATCCGGAAGAGCCCCGAGTGATCGAGATTCCCATGCCCCATCTCGTGGACAAACCGCTCCCAGAGCTGCCGCGAATTCGCCAGCGTCGATGATTCCAGCCCGACCCGATCCGCCAGCTCGCTCATGAGCCGGACGTCCTTCAACTGCAATTCGCTCCGGCCTCCGGGAGCAAAGTCGCGCCGCACCATGCGGTCACCGTGCAGCTCGAGAATGCGGCTCTCCGCGAAGCCACCGCGCAGCGCCTCGCGCACGAGCGCCGGATCGACGCCCGCGAGCTCCGCCAGTCGCAGCGCCTGCGCGACCGCATCGATCGTCTGCGCGACGATGAGCTGGTTCGCCAGCTTCGTCACCTGACCCGCTCCCTGCGCGCCCATGTGGGTGACCTTGCCCCCGACGACCTGCAGCACTGGGAGGACCCGCGCGAAAGTCGCCGCATCACCACCGCCCATGATCGTGAGATTTCCCGCCTCGGCCCCGACCTGACCGCCCGAGACCGGGGCATCGAGCCATTGCCCGCCCTTCGCTCGAATGCGTTCGGCAAAGGCGAGGGTCTCGCTGTAGCCGGTCGTGCCGAAGTCGATCACCACCACGCCTGACGCGATGACCGGCTCGATCCATTCGACGACCGAGGCGACAACCTCGTTGTGGGTGAGATTGAGACAAATCACTCCCCCACCCACCGCCGCGGCCACGGCCCCGGGATCGGACGCGACATTCATGCCCCGCTCCGCGGCGAGACGGGCGCGGGCTTCGCTGCGATTCCACACCGTCATCTCCGCTCCCGCATCCTGGAGGTGTCGCGCCATGGGCCAACCCATGTTGCCGAGTCCGATGAATCCGATCTTGTGTCCTGCGAGGGTTTCGCTCATCTTCGCACCCTAACTGTTTTTCCCTCAGGAACAAGATACCGAATGAAAGTGGTCATTACCGGCGGCGGAGGTTTCCTCGGCAGCCAACTCGCGAAACGCCTCCTCGAACGCGGCACCCTCACCGGTCCCTCGGGATCCCCCGAGCCGATCGATTCCATCGTGCTCTTCGACGCCCAGTTCGCTCCGTCTGTCGAGGCCATGGCCACCCAAGAGGGTCAAGCGATCGACCTGACCCTGTTGACCGCCGACATGGGCGACCGCGACGCCGTCTTTGCCGCGATCGACCGCGAGGACCTCGCCGTTTTCCACCTCGCTTCGATGGTCAGCGGCGAATGCGAGCAGCGTTTCGACGACGCGATCCGCGCGAACCTCGACGGAGGACGTTACCTGCTCGAGGCCCTGCGCCAGCGCGAGGGACTGCCCCGCATCGTCTTCGCGAGCAGCGTCGCCACCTACGGAGGTCCCGACATGCCCGACCGGGTCAGCGACCTTACCAAACGCACCCCGCAGACGACCTACGGCATGACAAAGGCGATCATCGAGCTGATGATCAGCGACTACTCGCGCAAGGGATTCCTCGAGGGACGATCCGCGCGTTTGCCCACCATCATCATCCGTCCCGGCAAACCGAATGCAGCGGCCTCGAGCTGGGCGAGCGGGATGTTCCGCGAACCGCTCAACGGCGAACCGTGTTATCTGCCCGTGCATCGCGACCAGTGCCATCCGGTGCTGGGGTATCGCGATGTGATCGAGTCTTTCATCGCCCTGCACGAGGCCGATCCGTCCGTGCTCGAGCCCGACCGCGCATATGTGTTGCCGAGCCACCGCATCACCGTGGCCGAGGGTCTGACGGTGATGGAGCAGGTCGCGGCGGAATTCGGGATTCATCCCGGGCTCGTCGTCGATGATCCGAATCCGGTGATCCAGGGCATCGTCGATACCTGGCCCACGGCGACGGATGGGAGCCGTGCGTTGAAGATCGGCGTGCCCCAGCCCAAACCGCTCGCGGAGATCGTGCGGGATTACCTGCGCGATTTTGTGGTAACGTGAGGGTGCCGGGCACACTGGAACGCCCCGTCGGAAGCGTCGCCGCTTCCGCTACCGCTGACGCGTTCATCGGAGCCGAACCGTAGCGGGACGTGCAAACGTTCCGACCGAGCGTTCAAGGGACGTCCGATCTCGGAAGCGTCGCCGCTTCCGCTACCGCTGGCGCGTTCATCGAAGCCGAACCGTAGCGGGACGTGCAAACGTTCCGACCGAGCGTTCAAGGGACGTCC
Source organism: Verrucomicrobiales bacterium (assembly GCA_016795385.1). GTDB lineage: Bacteria > Verrucomicrobiota > Verrucomicrobiia > Verrucomicrobiales > DEV007 > Arctic95D-9. The sequence continues at coordinate 2,847 of JAEUHI010000011.1, forward strand.
GATCCCGGAAGCGTCGCCGCTTCCGCTACGCTTTCCCTAGCCCGCGAATTCCTCCATCCACACCGTTTCCTTCCGGCGGATCGACTCCTGGGCGGCGAGGCAGACGGCGACGGCGCGACGGGCGGAGGCGCCGTCGTTCAGGGGCACGCGGTCGTGCCGGAGGCATTCGAGAAAATGCTCGAGCTGCGGTTTGATCCCTCGATCGATGCGACCGGAACTATCGACGAAGTTCGCGGCGTCGCCCTCATCGGCGATCTGCATCACGGCACGCTCGGGCGTGTCGAATCGATGATGGACGAGTTCGAGGGCCTGATTGCGCGTGTCGATGCGCCCTTTGTCGCCACAGACACCGATCTCGCAATCGCCGCCCTTGGGAGCGAACAAACACAACTCAAGCGATGCGCGGCGTCCGCCCTCGTATTCGACGAGGATCTGGGCGTTATCGAGAATCTCGCGGTCTTTCAAAACGTTCGTGCCGCCGTGGGCGCTGACGCGGACGGGGGCGCAATCCATCATCCAATTGAAGAGATCGAAATGGTGCACGTTTTTCTCGAGGATGGCCCCGCCCGTGACCGCCTCGCTGGAACGCCAACCGGGTCGCATCGGCCCACGGAATTCACGGCACCACATCAGTTGCAGATCGCCGATCTCACCCCGATCAATCATCTCCTTCATGTGCCCGTAGAGACGCTGGAAGCGCATCTCGTGTCCGATCTGGAGAATGCGCCCGGCGTCGGCCGCCGCAGCGATGATGTCGTCGCACTCGGCGAGAGTGAGACCGAGCGGCTTCTCGCAGAAAACATGTTTGCCCGCCCGTAGCGCGGCCATCGCGGCGGCGTGGTGTTGGTCGTTGGTGAGGGCGATGACGATGGCGTCGAGATCATCGAGGGCCACGACCTCGCGCCAGTCGGAATAGGTGCGGAGCCCGTCTCCACCGATGACTTTCGCGGCGGCGAGGCTTTCGTCACTGCGGCTGCTCGCGGCAGTGACGGCAACGCTATCGAGGGCGACGAGATTGCGGAGGTGCGCCTCGCGGCCGAACCAGCCGGCGCCGAGGAGACCGATGCGGAGGGTGGATGAAGATGACATATTTCGATGGTGTGAGCGTTCAAGAGCCGATAAAACCAGTGGCAATCCCGGCAACGCCCGCTAGAAGAGAAAATCCCCCATGGGTGATCTCCGCCCACCGGACGACACCCATCGACCCCTCGGGAATTTGATTGGCAAATTTGCGGCCAAGGCGGCGGGTGCGAAAGAAAAACCACCCGTGAAGTATCGCCAAGCCAAAGTAGATGCCGATCAACCAGTTGACGGTAGAGACGACTTCATCAAACGACGGAGCGATAATCATGACGCAAACTGAGGTCATCAACAGGGAATGCACATTCCAAAACCATTTCGGTTCGAGAGCATCCAGGATGGTTGACGGAATCCGTTCACGAGCCGCTTTCTCAAGTCGGTTGGTCCGTATCGTCGAAATGGTGATAAATGCGATCGCACAGAAAGCAATCAACGAAATCAGACCCACGTAAATCGCATCCATCTCAGGCAACCACGCTCGAACTCTCGTCGATTAAGTCCAACGGCGCCCTTTCTCTTTTTTCGAAACCTCCGAAACCTCCCCCTGCTTCTTCCCCTCCCCCCGCACCGGCCGCTTCCGGAAGACAAAGCGCAGCACCGAGACGATCACATGCAGTGCGCAGATGCCTGTCATCGCGAGCATCAGCATCGTGAAGGGATCGCGCTGGTCGAAGGTCTCTTTCAGATACGCAGGCAGCATCCGCCCGATCCCGAGTCCCGCACCCATGAGGGAGGCGAGAAACGCAATTTGAAGCCCGGTCTTCCGAAGGAGCAGGGCGATGAGGACACCGAGGAACATGGCCGCGCCGACGAAGGCGGGAATGGCGGAGGTCAGCGTCGGACCGGCCGCGCCTCGATCTTCCCAACCGTAGTAGGAAACGGCCCCGACTCCCAGGAGGAGCAACGCACAGACAAAGGTGAAGATCCTCATGGCGGTTTGGTCAGGGTGCGGACGAGGTCGCCACGGGGCTTGGTGCGACGACACCGGCGGCGAGCGTTTCGGCGAGGGGCTGGGCGATCTCGCTGCCGAAGGCGAGCGGCCGGATCGGGCTGAAGCGGTCGCGCCCGATCCAAAGGCCCCAGGTATGCGTCTCGCTGAAGCCGAAATGCCAGGCGTCGGTGAAGGTCGGGGTGGTGCCGGATTTGCCCCGAGCCCCGGGCACGGCGGAGACCCCGGGCAAAGCCGAGGCGACGGACCGCGCGGTCGACTCCTTCAAGGCTCTCGCCGGAGCATTGGCGGAGGGACGCGCCACGACCTTGCCGGAGGCGTCGCGGATCTCGCGGATGAGCCGGGGAGCCGGCGCGGGCGTGCCTCCATTCGAAAAAACGGTGTAGGCCCGCGTCAGTTCGGTGAGGCTGACCTCGCTCGCGCCGAGGAGACTGCCGGGCATCTCGCGCAGTTCGCTGTTGATACCGGCAGCGCGGGCGACCCGCCGGAGACGCTCGAGCCCGACGAGCTGGCCGAGGCGGGCGGAGGGTGAATTTTTGGACTTTGTCAGGGCTTCAGCGGCGGTGATTTGCCCCTCCCACCGGTTCGCGGGATTTTCGGTGCTCCATTCGCCGAGGATGCCGCCGACGGCCCCCAGTCCCATCTCTCGGTTGTCGAAGGGCGCGTCGAGCAAAATCGTGGAGGGGGTGAAGGGCGGATTCTCGTAAGCGGCGGCGTAGAGGAATGGGAGGAAGGCGGAGCCGGGCGGCCGTTTCATTTCGACGGTGCGGTCGTATTCACTGCGCTGGTAATCGTGACTGCCGATGGAGACCACGATCTGACCGGTGGCGTTTTCGATGAGGACGAAGGCGGCCTCGAGGGGATCCTTTTCTTCGGCAGCAGCGAGGGTGACGAGATGTTTGTCGATCGCCTTGGCGGAGGTTTGCTGGGCGGCGAGATCGGCGGAGGTCTCGATGGTGTAGCCGTCGAGCGATTCCGGAGCCTCGGGCCAGGTCGCGATTTCCTCGCGCAGTTCGCGTTCGATCCGGGCGATGAGGTAGGAAATCTGTCCCCGCTCGAGGGAGTCTTCCCGCGAACTCGCGACCTTCGTTTCCATCGCCAGATAGCGGTCGAAATCGGCGGCGGAAAGTTTGCCGGTCTCGAGCATCCGACGCAGGGTCTGATCGCGGTTTTCCTTCGCACGCACCGTGCTGACGAAGGGCGAATACCGGCTCGGCGAGGGAATCACCCCGCAGATCAGGGCCGACTCGTCGACGGTCAGCTCGGAGGCTTTCTTCCCGAAATATCCCCGAGCGGCGGAGCCGAGGCCGTAGAAGCCGCTGCCGAAATAGATGCGGTTGAGATAATGGACGAGGATCTCGTCCTTCGAATAGACTTCCTCGATGCGGACGGCGGCGGCGATCTCGGAGAGTTTGCGATCGATGTTTTTGCCTTCGAGCCGGTAGACATCGCGGGCGAGCTGCTGGGTCAAGGTGGAGCCGCCTTCCTTGATCGCCTCGGAGCGGAGGTTGGCGAGGGCGGCGCGGAACGACCCCACCGGGTCGAAGCCGGGATGGACGAAGAAACGCTGATCCTCGGCGGCGATGAGGGCATCGACAAAATGCGGCGGGATGTCCTCGCGGGTGATGAGGAGCCGGTTCATCGATCCGGCCCGGCCGATCTCGATCCCCTTCGCATCTTTCACGAGCGCTCCGATCTCGGGACGCGCGACGAGGCCGAGGTCGAGCTCCGCGCTGCCGTCGAAATAGTGCCACCCCACCCCGGCTCCGACGGCACCCACGAGGATGGCGGCATACAGGGGAGTCAAAAACAGGATCTGGAAAAAGAGAATGATGAGGTGCAGCCAGACGGGACGTCTTTTGAGCGGTTTGTCAGGCTCGGGCGGCGGCCCGGAATCCGAGGCAGCAGCGACGGCCGCCTCTCCCTCCACCGCCTTGATCTCTTCGGCGATGATGGTGGCAATGTCAGGAAGAGCGGAGGTGCTTTCGCCCGTGCTTTCCTTTTCCGCCCCGGCGGGCTTTTCGATCTTCTTTTCCGGTTCTTCCATCAGGGCTCGGGGAAGGAAGGTTCTTCGGGGAAGGTGCGGGCGTTGCGACGGCCTCCGCCGAAGACGCGACGGAAGAATCCACCGATCCCGGTGCGAGGCCCGATGTCCTCGATCACGATCTCGGGCGGCAGCGGTGCGGCGGCGACGATGCCGGAGACCTGGCGCAGCGGGCCATCGGGGACGGTGACGGCGTAGGTCTCGGGCTCTTTGTAAACGGTGCGCAGGACGCCCGCGGCGATGGGTGCGGCGCTGCGTCCGCCGCTCAGCGTTTCGTAGCCTTCCCCCTGGGTCACGGCGGCGAAGGCGATGCGGGGCCGCTCGGCGTCGACCCAGCCGGAGAACCAGGCGAGATAACGCATTTTCCCTCCGGTGGCCCACTGCGAGGTGCCGGTCTTTCCGTAGACGACCGGATTGCGCATCGAGGCACCACCGGCGGTGCCGGCTCCGTGATTGACGACGCCCCACAGCCCGTCGCGGATGATGTCGACATCCTCGGGCCGCAGCCCCAGCGAGTGGGCCACGGCCGGCTCGATGTATTTCACGGCTTCGCCGGTGTGCGGATCGGCGCTCTCGCGGATGAGACGGGGCTTGGGCACATAAGCTCCGTTGGCGAGCCCGGCCATGGCGTAGGCGAGCTGCACCGGCGAGGCGAGCACCTGCCCCTGCCCGATCGAAAAATTCGCGAGGCTGCGCGGATCTCCATACTGCGCCGGATCAGGAATGTTGCCGGGAGCGACGGCCGGGAGCGGCAACTCGGGAGCGACGCCAAATCCGAAGCGACGGCTCACATCGGCGATGGGCGCGGCCCCGATCTCCAACGCGGCTTGGTAGAACCAGGTGTTGCAGGAGCGCACGAGCGCATAACGCACATCCATGAGGCCCTCGGGAGTGCTGCTGTGGTTTTTGAAATACCTTCCATCGATGACCATCCCGGCCGGGCCGGAAAAGAGCGTTCGTGTGCCCTCGATGTGACCCGAGTCCATCCCTGCCAAAGCCACAAAAGGTTTGAAGGTCGATCCGGGCGGATAGGCTCCGGTGACGGCGCGGTCGAAGAGCGGGGCATCCTCGGCCTTGGCGAGGGCGTCGTAAGCGACCTGGGAGATACCGCCCTCGAACAGATTCGGATCGAAGGAGGGATGCGAGACCATCGCGAGGATGTCGCCGGTGTCGGCATCGACGGCGACAAAAGCCCCGGGGCGGCCGCTGCGCTCGAGCATTTTTTTGGCGAGCCGCTGCATCCCCATGTGCACCGTGAGGACGACGGTATCTCCGGGCTCGGCTTCGCGCACCACCTCCTGATGTCTCACCACGCCCTGCGGGTCGATGAGACGGAGCACCTCGCCGTCCGTGCCCCGCCATTCGGCATCGAGTGATTTTTCCATGCCGGCCCGCCCCTCGGTCGGCGGAAAGGAATACTCGACCTTGCCGATGGGACCGTGCTGGTCGGGGAGCGAGACGCCGATATAGCCGAGGAGATGGGCGGCCAACTCCCCCGCGGGGTAATCGCGCACGTAGACGGAATCGAGCGCGAGATCGGCGGGGAGGACGTCCTCCAAGGCACAGAGGAAGGATTCCGGAATCACCGGCGAGACCGGCAGGGGCAGACCGGGACGGTGCTGGAAATGGCGTTTGATCTCCTCATCGCTGATTTTCAGGAAAGGAAACCCCTCGCTGAACTCTCCTGCGATGGCCCTGACCCGTGCGACGGCTTCCTCGGGGGTCTTGGCCCGCTCGGGGAGACGGCAGACGAGACGTTTCCCGATGTGATTCGTGGCGAGGACGACCCCATCCGACGAGACTACGACACTGCGGGGGGCCGGAATGCGGAAGGTGTGGAGTTGCCAGTCCGGCAGTGACGTCATCGGCGTCGGGCCGTGGTCGATGCGCTGAAGGGGCACCTTCGGCACGGCATCATAGGTCGGACGCGCCGCCATCGGGGCGGCGGCGGGATGAGTCCCGGATCCACCGTCCTGGGCCATACCGATGGAAGAGGCCAGCAGGGCGAGCGCCCCGGTCCAGAGGGATCGGGTCAATCCGGGCCGCCGGGACAGACGGCAGCGGTGCTCTGGAAAAAAACTCAGCATGGAGAAATCGGTCGGTCCGGGATCGGGCCCGGTCCTTTCCGGGGAATTCAGGAGTGCCAGACTATAACCGGAGCGCAACGAGTTCAAGGCGAACCACCGCCCCGGCTGGCATTCTTCGCCCCGCCCCCGGAAAGACCTTGGCAAAACCTTTGGAAAACATCAGGGTTTACCCCTCCCGAGAACGCGACGACATGAGGCGAGGACTCCGATTTCAGACCAAATTGATGCTGACCCTCGTCGCCGCCATCGCGACGGTGACGATCGCCCTGCTCTACGTGACGGAGACGAAGATCAGCCAGACCTACACCCGGCAGTTTTCCCGGAACTTCCGCGACCTCGTCCAGAAACTCGAACAATCGCGGGAGGAGCGCTCGCAGGAGTTCCTCGAGCTAAGCCGGCGTCTCGCCGCGCATCCCTACGTGGTGTCCTCCCTGAAAAACGGCCACGCTTCTGATGAAGGCCGGGCTTTCTGGAAATTCTACCTTGAAGCGTTGAACGAGCTGGAGGGGAATCCTCAGCAGCCTGGCGTCACCGACCAAAAGCTGCAGCCTCTCGCCGCGGATCTCATCCCCCGCTTTGGCTCGATCGGGCTCGTCGATGTGAAGGGCGAAATCCGCACCCTCCACCCGCCGATCGCGAATGGCGGGCGCGACGGGGACAAACGGCGTTTTGCCTCTCCGCGTTTCCGTCAGAGCCCCTCGGGCATCAACCGGGCGAAGAAACGGATCGACGAACTTCTCGCCAGCCAGGTGCAGGAGACGCTCTTCCTGCCCTTCGAGACCCCCGACGGCACCGGCTTCATCCAGGAAATGGTGAGCACCCCGGTGAAAGATCCCGAGACCGGGGAGTTGCTCGGACTCTTTCTCCGCGCCACCTCGGCGGAGACCGAGACCCAACGTTTCCTCGAGCGTTATCAGGAGGAATTCAAATCCGACACCCCGCTTTTCACCGGGATCTTCCTCGATGGGCAGGTCTATTCCCGGGCCATCCCGCCGGAAATGGCCACCCGCATGAGCGTCGCCATCGCCGGAGAGCTCGTCCGCCACAGTGAAACGCTTCGCGGCGATGATTTCGCCTTCGAGGAGGATCTCGGTGGCGTGCCGCATCGATTTTATGTGAAACCCCTCACACCGGGCGAGGGCACCGCCACCGCCTTCCAGGTCAGCGCTTTCTCGCTCGCCCCACTCCGCGCTGATCTCGCCGAACTGCGTCTGCGCGGCAGCGGCGTCGGGATCGCCGCGCTCATCGCCGGGATCCTCATCGCCTGGCTCTTTTCACGCCGCCTCGCCGTGCCCATCGCCGAGCTGACCCGCGCCGCCCAGGCGGTGCGCGATGGCCATCTCGAGACCCGCATCGACGTCCGAAGCCGCGACGAGATCGGCGAACTCGCCGAGTCGTTCAATGAAATGACCGAGGGCCTCCAGCAGCGCGACGCCTACCGGAGCATCCTCGGCAAGGTCAGCGACGAGACCGTGGCCCAGGCGATGATCAGCGGTCACCTCGATCTTGAGCTGGGCGGGGAATTGAAAAACGTCTCCGTGCTCTTCTGCGACATCCGCGGTTTCACCTCGCAGACCGAACACATGCACCCCACCGAGGTCATCGGCCTGCTCAACGAGCACATGACGGCGATGACGGCGATCGTGCGCAAACACTACGGCGTCGTCGACAAATTCGTCGGCGACGAGATCATGGCCGTCTTCGGAGCGCTGAAATCCTATGGCAACGACGCGGCCCATGCCGTCGCGTGTGCCCTCGAGATGATCGCCGAGCGCGAACGGCTGAATCGCACCGCCGCCCATCCCATCCTGATCGGCATCGGTCTCGCCACCGGCGAAGCCGTCGCGGGATGCATGGGATCGGTCGATCGGCTGAACTACACCGTCGTCGGCGCACGGGTGAATCTCGCCTCGCGCCTCTGCTCCGAAGCCGGCGCGATGGAAGTGGTCATCGATGACCAAACCCTCTCGGGTCTCGAACCCGACAGGGTCAAGTCCGAGGCGATCGAAGGGCTCAGGCTGAAAGGGTTCTCCGCGAATGTCGTCGCGTATCGGGTGCGGGAGCGGGCGGAGTCGGTCGTCACGATGGGGTCATAAAGCTCACGACACCTTCCGCAGCTTCGAAATCCGGCCGGTATCGACCCACTCGGCGACGAAGATGTTCCCCGCCGCATCGAAGCAGGCGTCGTGGGGATGCACGAATTTGCCCGAGACCCAGCCGGAGGGATTCTTGCGCATCGCCATCTTGTCCTCGAGCACGGCCTTCCGCCATTCGGGATCCTCGCCGAGGTGGATCATCCGGTTCCCCTTGTCGAGCAAGGTGATCCGGGCGCTGAGATCCGGCACGAGGAGGAGATCCCCGAGACGGTCGATGTTCGCGGGCAGGATGAAGTCCTTCATCGTCAGGCGGTGCTTGCCATCGAGATCGAACCACTGGAGCCGCGCGTTGGCCCGGTCGGCGACGACGAGCTGCACGTCGTCCGCCTTGCGATCATCGATCCAGACACCGTGAGGCAGGGCGAATTGGCCGTCTTCCTTCCCGGGCGTGCCGATGGTGCGCACCCAGTTGCCGTCCTTGTCATACTGCAGCACGGTGTAGGATCCGTAGCCGTCGGCGACGTAATAACCGCCGTCGGGGAGGAAGGCGAAATTCGTCGGCATGAAGCGGTCGCGACCCCAGACCTTCTCCGGCTTCGTGTCTTCGCCGGCGGCATAGAGTCCCGACGCCATGGGCGCGAACTTCTCCCACACCTTCTCGCCTTCGAGGGTGAATTTGGCGATCTTTTTCACCTGTTGGTAGCCGGTGATGTAGACAAATTCCCCCTCCGCTTCCTTGCGCACCTCGAGCCCGTGTCCACCCCCCTGGAACTCACTGCCAAAGGCCCTGACAAAAACACCTTTTTCATCGAAAACGAAGACGGAGGGATGATCCTTCTGCTCGGCGCGTCCCTCGTGGATCACGTAGAGACGGTTCTGGCTGTCGACGGCGACGTTGTGGGTCGTCTGCCAGGTGTACTGGTCGGGCAGCTTCGCCCAATCGTGAATGACCTCGTAGCGATGCTCCCCTTCCCCGAGGATCACGCCATTGCCGGTCTGGGCAGCGGCCTTGCGGGTGGTGAGGAGATTCAGGCCGCCGAGGGTGGCGGCGGAGGCGGCGACAAAACGACGGCGGGTCCAATGAGCGGGGGTTTGCATGTCGGGAGGCTAGCGAAAAACGACCGCCTGTGTAAAGGGCGTCTTTCCGCCGGTAAGACTCCCTCCGCAGACTTTGGGCAGACCAGACCTCACTCTCCCAATCTCCCGCGGATCGCGGCGAGCACGGTCTCGACGACCTCGTCGGCGCTGAGGTCGGAGCTGTCGACGACCACGGCATCGTCGGGGATCACGAGCGGAGAAGCCTTGCGGCTCGAGTCGATCCGGTCGCGCTTAGCGATGGAGTCGTCGATCCCCTCGGCGCGCCGCCGGGCCTCGCGGACTTCGGGCGAGGCGTCGATGTAGAATTTGTAAGGCGTGTCGGGGAACACGACCGAGCCGATGTCGCGCCCCTCCATCGCCACGCCATGGTCGGTCGCGTAGCGCCGCTGCTCGGCGACGAGACGCTCGCGCACCTCGGGGATCGCGGAAATCGGCGAAACCGCTCCGTTCACGCCCGTGGAGGCCAGCTCCGTCCGCGTCATCGGCACACCGGCCACCGCGATCGTGCCGACTCCGTTTTCCTCGCCGCAGCTGAATTCGGTGCGCGCGAGCAGATCGAGGACGGCGGCGGTGTCGGCCGGATCGATCCCGTTTTCCAAGACCCACCAGGTGAAAGCCCGGTACATCGCGCCGGAATTCACAAAGACAAGCCCGAGCGCGGCGGCGACGCGTTTGGCCACGGTGCTTTTGCCGGAGGCCGCGGGACCGTCGATGGCGATGATGAGAGGAGAGACGCTCATTTTCGCCGCCATCGTGAACCGGGCCGGGGCCGCTGGCAAAGGATTTTCGAAACGGGTGAAGTCCCCGTCCTCGCAAAAACCGCTTGCCGTGAGGTAGGGCCTTCCTTATCGATGCCGTTTCCACCATGATCCTTTCCGACTCCGAGATCCTCGCCGCGATGGAGCGGGGCGAAATCGTCATCGAGCCCTTCCGCCGGGAATGTCTCGGCACGAACAGCTACGACGTCCACCTCAGCAAACACCTCGCCACTTACAAAAACCGCGTCCTCGATGCCAAGGCGCACAACCAGATCGAGCATTTCGAGATCCCGCCCGAAGGCTACGTGCTCGAGCCCCAGATCAATTACCTCGGCTCGACCATCGAATACACCGAGACGCATGCCACCGTCCCCTTCCTCGAAGGCAAGTCGAGCGTCGGCCGCCTCGGCATGGACATCCACGCGACCGCGGGCAAGGGCGACGTCGGCTTCTGCAACCACTGGACCCTCGAGATCTCCGTGAAGCAACCCGTGCGTGTCTACGAAGGCATGCCGGTGGGTCAGCTCATCTATTTCCTGGTGCAGGGCGGCATCCTCAATCCCTACCACTCGAAGGGCTCCGCGAAATACAACGATCGCACGCCGCTGCCGGTCGAGTCGATGATGTGGCGGAACCAGTTTTAGGGCCGCGGAAGGCGGCCGTAAAAGGTGAGAAGCGCCGCGGTGCCGGAGCTCAGAATCCCGCTCCCTCGGTCTCGGGGACGCGTTGCGCGGCGGGGATTTCCCCGAGCTTGTGTTCGAGGATGCTTTTCCAGCCCTCCCCGAAAACGGTCGCATCGGTCTTCGGAGGGATGAAATCGCGGAAGGCGGCGAACTGCTCTTCGGTGATATTGTCAGGATTTGCCGCGGCGGGTGCGGGATCGAGGGAAAGGCCCTCCAGCTCGAGCATGCCCGGCGCACCACGCCCGTCGTAGAGCGGCGCGAGCAAGGTGGTGGTGAGATCGCGCTCGATCTCCAGGGTCCAGTTGCCCTGGAACTCCGGCGGGGAGTATTCATCGAAAGGCGCTCCCATGTCGGAGATCAGCTGATATTGGGTGTAGTCGGCCCCCGCGATCCGATCAGGCAGGACGCGGATCGGCGTGACAGCCCCGTCGCGGGTGAACTCGGTGGCGGCAAAACCGAAGACCAGTTTGCCCTCGTTCTTGAAAACGGGAGCCCCGAGACGGCTCACCGGAGCGGACTCGGTCCAGGCATCGCCACCGATCGAGAGACGCACCAACTCGCCTTTGGAAAAAGCGGCGAGATAGACGAGCCCCGGGGACATCAGGGGCAGCACGGGCGAAGGCCCCGCGATGAGGAGCCGCACGTTCACCCGATCAGGACGCGAATAAAGCCGCACCCGCGCACCGGCCTTGCCACTGGTGAGCTCGTTGTAGGACGGCTCGGAGAATGGATAACCGCTCGTGGCGGCGTCGGTGTGGGTGAACAACTGGAAGTCGACGGTGGTGCGTCCCTCCGCGTCCTCCCCCACGGCGAGAAGGGCGGCAGGGAACCAGCGGTCGGGCTGCTCGACGATCGTCCCCGGCCAGCGGCTCTCGGGCTGCAGCTCGACGATTTCCTCGTAGGCCTCGATCGTCACGTTTTCACCCGAATCGGGATCCTCCCCCACCCCGCGCTTGAGGAGACGCGGCAAAGCCGGCAACACCTCAGTGCCACCGGCCGTGATCCAGACGCCGGCGGCACCCAACTCCGCCATGCCGCGGAAGCTTGCCTCCGTCAGATAAAAGCGCTCTCCGCCCGTCTCGACCAAAGCGGCGACCTCGACGCGGGCCGGCCCCTCGGTCGTCGCCACCACTTTCGCCCCCTTCATCGGCGCGGCGACAGTGCGGTAGCCTTCTGGCGCGGAGAGCAAGACGCTGCCGGCGTAGTATTTGAGGTCATCCTGCCAGGGATCCTGGGCGACACTGACAGACAGACCAAAAGCGAGGAAAAGAACGAGGAACAGGAGGGCACGCATGTGCTTTTCTTTAGCCCACGATCGCGGGTGTTTGCGAGGAAAAAGGTGTGGGAACCACCGGTCAAGGAAAGGTGGCTGCGACTTCAGTCGCAGGGCAGTGGATGCAGGGCGGATCGTTTTCTCCAGCAGATTCAGAGAGGCCAGCAGATGAGAGCAAGAAGAACCAACCGCCGGGCTCGCGGGGAACTTTGCGGACCTTCCCCGCCTCCGCGCCGATCTTCGCGCCTCCACGCCCCCCTATGCCCCAAAACGAAGAAAGCTGCCCCGCGACACCCATCGCGGGACAGCCATCCACTTCTTGTTTCCCCCGAACGCGGGGTCCGGGAAAGTTTCTCAGGGCTGGGGCGCGGCCTCGGCGGGGGCGGCGGCCGGTGCGGCGGCCTCCTCCTTGAGCGCTTCAGCCGCTTCGCTCTTGATCGCGAGGCTCTGGGGCGAGCGGGCGCTCAACTTGGAGGCCTGCGATTTCAAATTGATGAGGTCCCACCAGGTGTCACCGAGGGTGCCGGCGAGGGGCTTGCTCTTGTCGCCACGGACGGCCTCGACTTTCTCGAGCAACTGCTGCGCTTCGTCGTGCACGTTGCGGACGAGCTGTCCATCATCAGGCGAAAGTTTGCCATCGCCCGAGGGAATTTTTCCGAGATCTCCTTTGAGCGACTTGATGCGGGTGCGGATCTCGGCGAGGCGCGGATCGGGAGCTTCCTCTTTGGCTGCGGGAGTCTCGGCCTTGGCGGCGGGGGCGCTCACGGGTTCGGCGGGAGGCGCCGTGGCCGCGGGTGCAGCCGGAGCGACCGGGGCGTTGTTGCCGAGCGGAGCCGCCGCCTCGTTTGCAGCGGGCGCTGAGGGGCCCGCTTCAACCTGGGTGGCTTCCGACGGAGCGCTCTCGTTGTAGGAAGGGAACTTCGCGGTGACAGGCTCGGGTGCCTCGTCGACGGGTCCGGAGGTGACGATCATCGGCGTGTTGAGCGACGAAGGCACGGGGGCGAGGGTGCTGCTGTTCAGCGAGGTGCCGATCGCCGGTGCTTTCGCAGGGCTGCCGATGGGATCGGGATAGACGACCGCGGCAGCAGGAGCGGCGAGCTTCGCGGCGGGGCTGCGCTCGTCGACATGAGCCTCGAGAGGTTCCGTCATTCCACCCTCGTCTTTTCCGAAGGTGCGGCTCGACTTGCGGTCGGCGACTTCGTTGAAGGCGGGGATGTCGGCCACAGGTTGGGCACGGACGGGCAGTCGATCGCGCTCGTAGACCGGGGCCTTGTCGTAGTTGGCCTGATGGACGGGCGCCGCCTTCCAGGGCTCGCGGGTGATGGGCTTCTCGGTGAGCCCCTCGGTGCCGGTGTTGATGGCGACGGGGGTGATGAGCATCATGAGATGCTGGCGATTCCGATCCTGCTTGCGGTTTTTGAAGGCATATCCGATCACGGGGAGACGGCCGAGGATCGGCACACCACTCTCGTTTTCATCGACGCGGGCGGCATCGAGACCGCTGATGGCGACGGTGTAGCCGCTCTGCACGGTCAGCGGAGCGGTGTAAACGCGCGAGGTGGCGATGGGGAAAGGATTCCCGTTGATGAACTCGGTGCCGATGATGTCGGAGACGGTGACGGACACGTTGAGAAGGATCTTGTTCCCCGCCATGCGTTTGGGCAGCACGTTGATGACGGTGCCGATGGGGAGATACTCGACCGACGAGGTCTCGGTGGCGCCGGCTCCGAGGCTGGCGCTGGCGCTCGATCCGAGCACGGGCTGGTTCACGACGCTGCGGAAGGAGACCTCGCGGTTGTCGAGGGTGACCATGCGGGGATAGGAGACCATGCGCGTCTTGCGGTCGCTGTAGATGGCGCGGAGCTTCAGATTCAGATCGCTGTAGCTGAGGACGGCGGTGGGGAGCGAATAATTGCCGAGGGAGGCAAGATCGATCGGACCACTGGCATCCGTGAGGTTCACCTCGAGCCCGTTTTGTCCGAGCACACCATTCCAGTCGATACCCAGGTCGGAGCTGGGATCACGGCTCGTCTCGATGAATTTCACCTCAACGGCGATCATGGGCTGGGGACGGTCGGCGGAGGCGAGATACGCCTCGATCCACTGGTGCTGCTGGCGGGAAGCCACGACGTAGAGGGTGTTGGAATCGCTGTTCCAGATGACCTTCGACTGGGCCGTGCCGGTCGCGCCCGCCGTGCCGGCCGCTCCACCGTTGGTCGCCTGGGGCCGCACAAAAAGCTCGGGCTGCCCTTGGAATCCACCGAGGGAAAGCTGGGCGACGTTGTCCACCGAGGCGGTCGGAGCAAAGGTGGCGTTTCCACCGGTGGTGGGAATGTCGAGGATGTTCTGGATATCCTCGAGGATGCGCGAAGGCTCGGTGACAAAGAAGTCGGGCGACCCCTGGAGATTCAAGCCGGAGCTCGCCCCTCCTGAGGAGGATCCGCTGCCACTGCTGTCGCCGGCGGCGGCCTGGGTGTTTTTCGTCACGAGTTCCTGGGCGTTGTAATTGATCTCGTAGATGCGACCGATCAGCTCCTGGTCGTTGGCGGGGCGGAGATACCAGATCCCGCTGTCGTAGATCAGGGTGACTCCGTTCGCCTTGGCGAGCGTCTCGAGCGCCGCGAAGGGGCTCGCATTGAGAGTGAAGGTGACGAGGTTGTCGCCACTACCGGTGCCTTCGGGGAGGCCGAAGAAACCGATACCGGCGTCTTCCGCCATGAGGCGCATGACATCGCTCAGGACCGCTTTCGAGAAGTTGTACTGGCGCGGGGGAGCGCCGCGTAAGGGTGCCGCGGCGGCTTCGTAGGCCGGCGAATGGGACAGGGCCATCTGCTGCCCGATCTGGGCTTGCAAGGGCCATGCCACAAGGCACACGGCTGAGGTGATAACAAGAAGTGTGTTTTTCATTTTTGTAATTTTTGTAATTACAACACCTAATATAATCAAGGACACCGAATGATCAACCATAAATTTTAAAATTATTAGAAAGTTTTTTATTGCCGACCGGCACTTTGTTATTTAAATTATATTTGTTATTGTATTTTTAATGAGCCCGACAACCTCTCCTCGTTCCACCCTCCGAATGGGCGGCCTCTCTTTGGTCGAGATTCTCCTCACCATCGGAGTGATCGCGATCGTCTCGACGATCAGTGTGCTGGGGTTATCGGGGCTGAACCGCAACACCCAGCACCGGAAGCTGGAGACAGACGTGAAGACGCTGAACTCGGCGATCACGATGTACGTGGCCAACGGCGGTTCTTTGAACGGCCTCTCCGATCCGAGTGCCATCCTCGTAAAGCTGAAATCGACCCGCTCGAAGGAAGATCGCGCCGTCCATGTCGGCGCGCCATCGGGCCGTCTCATCGATCCCCGCGTCGCCGCCGTCGCGGTGCCCACGGACAGCTGGAAACTACGCGCCGTTTATAACAGCGGCAGCCAGCGATTTGACGTGGCGAGCTCGGGAGACGGGGTGGAATTCATCCTCGATCCATCACTCGCGGAAGTCGCCGCCACGGTCGAGACGCGGGCACCCGGAGCCGTCCAATATGCCTCGAACTCGGGCTGGGTCTGGGATCACGCCAATGCCGGCAATCCCACCGCACCACAAGGTCCCACGGATTTTGCGACGAATCCGAATCCGACGGACAATGCCCCGGTGGACCCGACGCCCGATCCGGATCCCGATCCAGACCCCGATCCGGGTCCAGGCCCGGACCCTGATCCCGGCCCGCCTCCTCCCCCACCGGTCCCGTGGCTGCCCACGCCGAACTTCAGCATCACCGGAGGCGCGCATCCCGAGGATGATTTCCCGCTGTCGGTGGCCATCGTCAATGTGCCGCCGGCATCCCAGGCTGACCCGATCTACCAGATCGGCAGCGGTCCCTGGACTCCCTACACGGGGCCTGTCTCGGTGCCGATGAATTCATGGCTGCGCGCCCAATTCATGACCAAGGACGCTTCGGCCTTCCAGAACAGCTCGCAGCATTCCGCCTACTATTATCCGGTGCCGGACAGTCTCTCCGGGACGGTCGACGGAAATTTCCACAGCCCCTCCGGTGGACCGAACCTCGCCTATCAGATCACCAACAGCGACGATCGCTTCGCCCACGGCGACCCGGTCTTCATTCTCGATGGCGAACCGATCAACTCGGGTGATCCGAACGTGATGAGCTTCACGAGCCAGGCCTTCTCGAACATCCCTCCGGGCCAGAAATTCAAGCTCGGCGATTTCTACTACCACAACGGATCGACCTACTACGACTCCCACGCCACCGGCGTTTCCCTTCGCATCATCATCAACCTGCCCGAGCGCAGCCAGACGATCGCGTTCGATCTCAACCTCGATCTCGTCAACACCGAGAACGATCCCGACGATGCGAATGCCAGCGCCGACTACGTGCGCCTCACGAACCTCACCCAGAACATCCCCCTGCAGATCAATGGTGTGAACTACGGCATCCAGCTCGAGTTCGGAGCGACCGACTCCTTCGGCTTCTCGAGCCAGAGCCAATTCCACGTCTACGAGGGCGCGACCGGCCAAGGCGAACTCCTCGGCACCTTCGTTCCCCGCTGATCCACCCCTCCGATTTCTCCTCCACCATGCAAGGCATCGACGAAAGAAGCCCCCTCGGCAATCGCATCCTGCACCTCGCGCAGAAGTTCAACATCAGTGACTTCTTCATCACGCCGTGGGAGCAGCTCTCCTACCGGATGAACGGCGACCTCGTGGTGGACTCCTTCATCTACCAGCCGGAACACCCGATCGAGGTCCGCCCCGGCACACTCGACTACGCGATGCAGATCGGCGCCCTCCGCTTCCGGGTGAACCAGCTCGTGACACGCGGGCGTCTCCGCTGGGTGATGCGACTCCTCCCCAACCACATTCCCGCGCCCCAGCAGATCTCGCTGCCTCCTCAGGCTCTCAAAGCATATCTCGAGGCGGACAACGGCCTCTTCCTCGTCTGCGGCGCCACGGGATCCGGAAAATCGACGACGATCGCCTCGATGATCAAGGCCCGGGCGGAACGTCGGCGGGAACACATCATCACCTTCGAGGATCCGATCGAATACATCCTCCCCACGAACCTGCCCTCGCTCATCACGCAGCGGGAGATCGGATCGGACGAATTTGATTTCTCCCTCTCGCTGCGCGCCTCGCTGCGCCAGGCCCCCGATGTGATCATGGTGGGTGAAATCCGCGACGGCACCACCGCCGAGATCGCCCTGCAGGCCGCCGAGACCGGACACGTCGTGATCGCGACGATGCACACCTCCTCGGCCGCCCAGACCGTGCAACGCTTCCTGAAGCTCGTCCCGAGCGAACGGATGGAAAACGCGATGCTCTCCTTCGCGGACTCGATGCGGATGATCCTCTGCCAACAGCTCCTCTTCGACGAACATCAGGGCCGCCGCTTCCCCATCCACGAAGTCCTTTTCCCCTACGATTCCGTCGCTGGAATGATCCGCCGCGGCGATTTCAAACGCCTCGACCACGAGCTCGAGACCGGCACGACCAAGGGGATGATGAATTTCGAGCACTGCATGAAGGTCCGCGAGTTCGAGGGGTGGCGCTCGAGCATCCCCGCGAAGACCGGCTACACCGAACACGAGGTGGCCGAATACCTCCACCGCGACACCATCCTCACCGAATCCTCCGACACTTTAGCCCGCTGATCTCATGGAATTCAAAGACATCAAGGACGTCCTCACCTTCGCCGCCTTCCGTCCCGAAGCGGACAATCCGCGTTTCACCTGGCAGCAGCGTTTCCCGAAGCGGAAGAGCGTGCTCGTCAACATCAGCCGCGGTCGTTGCAACTGGGCCTTCGTCAACCGCAAGGGGCAGATCGAAAGCACGGCCGAGGCCGATGGTGAATTCATCGAAGTGGCCTCGCAGATGGCCGATGTCTGGCGCGCCGGCACCGAGGATGGATGGGTCGGGGTCTCGCTGAACAACCGCTTCATCATCACGCTCGAACACAACCTTTCCCGCAAGAAGGGCTGGCAGGAGGAGCTGCGCCTCAATCCGAAATCCATCCTCGGCACGAAATACGACCGCACGAAACGCTACGCGATCCACCACAATCCCGAGACGAGCGCCAGCCTCGTGATGGCCTGTGACGACTCCATGGTGAAGGCCATCGAGGAAGCGATGCGCAATCACAACCTGCGCGCCGCGCGGATCTGCACGGGACTCTTCGCGACCACCGCCCATCTCCTCAACCGCATCGCCGTCGACCCCGCCCTGAAAAGCCAGGATCTCATCATCGTCACCTGGCAGGATGGATCGCTTTGCGTGGTGCGGCAGAAGGGCGGCCAATGGCAGGACCTCCGTTGCCGCAGCGGCATCACCGTGGGCGACGAGGCCACCGTCTCGCAGATGATCCGCCCGTTCATCGAGCGCGCCGAGCCGTCCACCCGCGTCCTCCTCATGGAGGATCGCCGCCAGGGGGGATTCTCCTCCTCCTATCTCAACCAGTTCGGCAACCTCCACGTCACCGACGTGACGGAGGATCACAACCTCTGGAACATCCTTTCCCGCTATTGAACCGCCCATCGGCCCATCCATCCCTCCAACGCCATGAGTGAAGTCATCCACGATCTCAAAACCGAACGCCAGAACGTCTCCGCAGGCCTGCCCGCGGGATACAAGTTCGTGCCCATCGCCTTTTACATCGTCTCGGCCGCATCCCTGCTGCTCAGCCTCTACTTCTCCCTCAGCAAGAAAGCCTACGAGGCCTCGGAAGCCGACCTGCGTTTCCGCGCGAGCAACGCCAAAACCGAAGAGATGAAGCTGCTGACGAACCAGCAGTCGCTCGTCGACGAAGCCAAGCGCGCCGAGGTCTTCGCGAAATGGCTCGAGGGCTCGCGTCCGCTCCAGCCCGTCACCGTCGTGATCGCGCGCAGCATGAGCAAGGACTCCACCATCGCCGGGCTCTCGCTGAACCGCAATCCCGAGATCCCCGCCCACACCTTCATGCAATTGAAGATCGACGGCGGCGGCTCGGAGCAGATCGAGACGACCCTCGATTCCATCTACGCCCTCGACTACCAGACCTACTCCGCGCAGCAGGTGAAGGGCCGCAATTCCACCGATTTCCAAGCCACCCTCATCCACAAGGACAACTGATCCGCGCCCACCTCCCACGACGCCGACATGAAAAACCACCAGTCCGCCTGTTTCCTCCTCCTCTTCCTCATCGGAGCCATGCTTTATGGGGTGAATTCACTGCGCAATGCCACCGATGGAGCGCGCGAGTTGATGAAGGAAGCCCTCCTCGAAGCCGAGACCAACGAAATGCAGGCACAGAATGCGATGACGGCGCTGAAGATGCTCGACTCGAAGACCGCCGAACTCCGCCTCGTCTACAACGAGTGGAAGCCGCATTTCGAAGGCCACCGCACCCCGCAGGATGCCGAACAGCGCATCGCCGAGGTGATCCGCGAAGGCGATGTCTTCCTCATCTCCCAGAAGTTCGAGACGACCGAGATCGAGGCCGGATCCATCATCAAGGACGCCCTCGTCGCCGACCTCGTGGTCGAGGACGACTACGCCAAAGCCCTGAACTGGCTCGGCCGCCTCGAGGAGGCGATCCCGAGCTGCCGCATCGCCAAGTGCGAGATCATCCGCGGAGACCGCGGGAACGACATCCACCTCGAAGTCCGTCTCGAGATTCCCATTCTCAACATCTGAGTTCCTCGGAACGTTTTCCCCCAACCCTCATCCTGACATGAGCACCATCCGACTTCATCTACGGCTCATCGCCCCGGCTGCGGCGATCGCTTTCGCTTTCCCGATCCCGGGGGCCCTCGGCCAGGATCCGGCCATGCCCGCCGTGCCAGGTGCCCCTGGTGACGTGGGCGCTCCCGGTTCGACGGTCGATCCCAACACCGGCGCGATCATCGCCCCCTCGCCGGCCGCCACCTTCGTCGCCGGCCGCATGATCGGCATGCGCCCCTCGGAGAAGCGTCCCCTTTCCCTCCAGAGCCACGAACGAAATCCCTACGCCAAGCGCAGCGTCGAAGAGGAAGTGAACCAGGAGGAAGGAAGCAATGCCGAAGAACTCCGCATCCGCGAGCAGCTCGGCAAACTCCGCATCACCGGCCGCAGCCACGGACCGAACGGCCTGCGCGTCCTCCTCGGTGACATCATTCTCGAGGAAGGCGCGGTCTTGCCCCAGCTCATCGAGAACCAGAGTGAAAACCTGAAGGTCACGGAGCTGGGTGAAGACACCGTCGTCCTCGGCTGGCTCGATATCGAGACCAACGAACTCACCGGCAAGACGATGCAGGTCGCCTACGATCTCAGTCCCTCCGTCACGATCGCCCTGCAGGGCCAGGTCGCCCCGGAAGGTGATGACGGGAGCGCCCCCATCGCCCGGGCCATGGGCGTGCTCCGCGTCGGACAGGATCGCAAGAAGCAGGAGTCGGGCATGGCCTCGCGCGAGACCGCCAA
Organism: Verrucomicrobiales bacterium; assembly: GCA_016795385.1. GTDB lineage: Bacteria > Verrucomicrobiota > Verrucomicrobiia > Verrucomicrobiales > DEV007 > Arctic95D-9. Next base: position 23,367 of record JAEUHI010000011.1, read on the forward strand.
TCCGATTCCTCCGGAAGTGTTCAAAGCCGGCCAGTGATCCGCTCCTCTGCCGCCCCCACCCGTAGATTCACCATGATCGCCCAGCGCTCCAAGACCCGGGGATGGACTTTCGTCGAGATGCTCGTCGCCGTCTCGATCTCGGCGATCTTCATGGGGGCCGCGTCGCTCGTCCTCGCCAGCATCACGGCGAATTCCAAGCGGCTCTCCACCGTGCTCACGCTCGACATCGGCGGAGCGAACAAACTCGCCTTTTACGGCCAGGGAGGCTCGACCGTGAGGGCCTACGCCGCACCGAATTTCGGCAGGGCGGCGTTTGCTCTCGAATTCCGCGAACTTTTCCGGGAAGACATCGAGACCGCATCGTTCATCCATTGCCTCCCGCGGACCCTCGTCAACAACGTGCGTCCCGAATTCCTCCGCTACGAGGCGGGTGACGCCGGCAGCACGGTGGCACGTCCACGGCTCGATACCCCGGAGAACTTCCGCCAGTTCCTCGTTTCCACGATCCCCTCCTCCGCGACCATCTACGACACCGCGATCCGCAACGTGCCCGCGGCGAACCGTCCCAACTCCACGATCTTCATGATCGCTCCTTCGGAAGACCCCGGTTATCTCCGGGTGAAAGCCGTCTACGAGATCGACTTCGTCACGGTCGCGGCACCGGCCGGGACCTATGCCACGGTGCGGCGATACAAAAACGGATCTCTCACGCACTATTACGACGTCTTTTACGAGACCGGTGCCGGCTCCCTCCCCGTGCCTTCGTTCGTGGCCTTCGAACGCACCGCCCGCGCCGCCGTCGCCGAAGGCACCCCGATAGATCGGTTCAAGGTGGCCGACTGGATCCCCTTCTATCTCGTCTGGCTCCCCGACCCCGCCGTGAACCCCCACAAAGTCGCGAATGCAGCGGCCACCGCGGCGGCATCATCCCCGCTCTCGGCCTACGAACACCTCGGACGGCGCAGTTCTCTCAACATCGTCGTCCCGATGTTCCCGAATCTTTGATCTCAGGTCCAACACCCGGCTTTCTTCCTCCATGAGACATCCCCGACATCTCCCGCGCCCCCGGCTCCGCGAGCGAGGCAGCGTTCTCGTGGTCTGCATGGTGCTGGCCGCGCTCGGAACGATCGGGGTGGCCGCCTGGTTCTCCCTCCTCGACGCGCGAAGCCAGCAAGTCGAGGCGAGTCTGAAGGCCGTCGAACGCCGCGTCTCGGTCCGCAACGGACGCGCCCTCGCCCAACGCGCCATTTACACCAATTTCCTCCATGCCAACACCGGCGTGGCGAACGACGTCACCTACACCCTGCCGTCCGGAAAGGGGCGCGCCATCCTCCGTGCCAATCCCGCCGTGCCTTTGCGCAACGACACCGCCGGCCTTCACGCCCAGGACGGCGTGACGCCGCTGAACAGCGCCTCCGTCTCCCTCGTCGTCGATGTCATGAATGGCTCGGGCGACACCCGCTGGACTTATCGCCTCCGCAACCAGCATCCCGCCCTCGGGGGGGATCTGCTCTCCCTCCACACGCCCGCCGCCCCCGCCGACACCGCTCCGCTCGTGTCCGGCAATCTCCGCGTCAAAGGACGCGCCGTGCTCTGGGATGCCATCGTCCGCGACTTCACCTCCGGACTGCGCGCCGACGAGTATCTGCTGCCCAACGGCATCGCCGGCACCACCACCTTCTCGAATCTCGCCGGCACCACGGTGCTACCACTGAATTATCCCCACTATCAGCGGACCACCGGTGTTTCCGGCACGGGACCGGCTTATCGCGGCGAGCTTGAGTTGATCTCCGGCACGACCAATCCGCAGAATGCCTACGAATCCCGGCTCGGAGCCACGCCGACCACGGTCAGCGGCACCATCGCGTCCAGCAAGGCCGGTGGCCCCCCCACCAAGGCGGCCAACGCCGACGATCCGACCCTGCTCGCCTACATCGCCGCGAACGATCCCGCATCGATCACCTCGACCTTGTCCGCACGGAACGACCTCTCCTCCGCCGTCCTCCTCGCCGCACTCGCGAAAAACAGCCCCTCGCTCAGCAAGGCGCAATACTACCAGATCTTCAACGCCCAGATCTCCCTGCCCGACGACGCGCTTTCCGGTCTCATGGCGAAAATCGACACCACCGACCTCGGCACCGCCCTCGATCAAAACCTCATCGCGATGAACGAAAAGTTCGGGGCCCGCTACAACAGCACCGGCAAATCCTTCACCCAGGTCTTCATCAGCCGCCCGGAGATCACCCGGGTCGTCATCACCAACAGCAGCCGGGTGAGGCTGGTCGGCCAGTCCACCGCCGCCGCCATGACCGCCGCGGCGGCCTTGCCGCCCCTCCTCATTCTCATCGACCACCGGGTCGGAGGTTCGCTCGCCCGCCTCGATATCCTCCACGAAAACCGGCGTCCCCTCATCATCGCCGCCGTCGGATCCCCCGCGGCCGTCTCCCTTCCGAGCGTCAACTTCCAAGGGACCAGCGCCTTTCCCGTCTGGCGCGGCATCTTCGACCTGCAGAATGTGGGACTCGCCTTTGATATCAGCGCCGTGGCCGGAGTCCGGCTCATCGGTGGCATCCGCGGCAATCATCGCATCACCGTCACCGGAGGCAACGTCACCCTCGAACGCGACCTCGACGGCAACGTGCTCGCCCCCCTCCTCAGCCGCGATGCCTGGATCGAGACCGTCCGCAACTGACCGACCGCGCCATGAATCCTGACAAAACCACCATCACGTCGCGCGCCTACACCCTCATCGAGGCGCTCGTCGCCAGTTCCATCCTCATGATCGGCATCGGTGCCGCCGCCTCGATGTCGCTCGCCTTCATCACCCAGGAGGAAATCTCCGAACGCGCCAACCGGGCCTTCGGTTATCTGGAGAATGCCGTCACGCTTTACCAGGCCGGCGTGCCCAATGCCCGTATCCCCGGGCTGCTCCCGCCCGATCCGGTGGTGACTTCGCTCACCTTCACCGATCGTACCATCAACGCGACCAATCTCGGAAACGTCCCTTCCACCCTGATCACCGTCACCTGGTCGGCCAACGCCTCCACCGCCAGTGCCGGAGTTTCGCGCTGGACGGGCGGCGCCCAGAATACCACGCGCACCGCCAGTGTCGAAGTCATCCGCACGAATCCGACCCTCGCCGCACCCCTGCCCCGCGTCGATTTCTTCGACTGACTCCTTCCCCATCTCTCCGTCGCCATGATCAAGAAAGTCGCCCTCACCAACATCCATACCGGCCGCCGATCCATCGCGCTCGTCGACACGAGCACGGATGAGAAAGCCATCGTCGGCGCCGGAAAGACGCCGGTCGAGACCGCCGAAATCAGCGACGTGAAGGGCATCGATGAATCTATCCAACGGCTCACCGCGAAGAAGAACAGCCTCGACGACCGCGTCGCCCTCTTCAACGGGCTCGCCAAGTGCTTCGACCGGAACATCCCCATCATCAAGAGCTTCCACCTCCAGGCGAACCGGGTGAAGACCCCGCGCTTCCGGGGCATCATCGCCGATGTCGCCCACGATCTGACCCAGGGGGAAAAGATCAGCGATGCCATGGAAAAGATGCCCGACGTCTTTTCCTCGGACATCATCGCCCTGATCCGCGCCGGCGAGGAGTCCGGCCGTCTTCCCGAGATCTTCCGCCGCCTCGGCAACAGCCAGAAGAAGACTTCGCGCATCCTCAAGAAGCTGAAGTCCGGCATGATCTACCCCGCCATCGTCACCATGCTCGGCATCGGCGTCGTCATCGTGATGAGCTTCACCCTCGTCCCCGCGATGACGAAACTCTACGACTCGCTCGGAGGCGAACTGCCCGCGGCCACGAAACTGCTGAAGTCGTTCTCGAATCTCCTCATCCACCAGCCTTGGCTCGCGGCCTTGCCCGTGATCGGTGCGGTCCTCTTCTTCAAGAACTGGGGACGCATTTCGCGCGTCCCTTCGATCCAGACCTTCTTCCTGAAGATTCCGGTCGTGTCGGGACTCGTGCGGAAAGCGGCCGCCGCCGTCGGATTCCGCACCCTCGCCCTCCTCATCGAGGCGAACGTGCGCCTCACCTCCGCCCTCGAGATCACGGCCAAGACATCGTGGCACCACCACTACGCCACCTTCTTCGAGCGGGTCAAAAACCACATCCTCGCGGGCCTCACCCTGCCCGATGCCTTCCTCGTCGAATCACACTGGCTCGGCACCGACGGACGCATGATCTGCGGCCTTATGGAGACCGCCGCCGAAACGGGAGGTGGCACCGAACTGCTCAACGAGATCGCCGAAGACTACGAGGATGAACTGGATACCGCCGCCAACCAGATCGACAAACTCATTGAGCCCGTGACCATCGTCATCCTCGGCACCTTGGTCGGCTTCCTCATCTACGCGATTTACGCGCCCGTCTTCTCACTCGGAGACACGCTCCTGAAAAAGTGATTCACCGACTTTCACAATACCTTAATTTTATTCTAAAATTTATTGGAATTATTGAATTTATTGATTACAATTTTAATGGAGCCCCTCAGGCCTCATTCTCCCAACAACAACAACAACAACAAATACAGCAACGCCTACAGAAACATGAAACTCCACCCCATCAAATCCATCCAGAAGGGCTTCAGCCTTGTCGAAATGTTGGTCGTGATCGCCGTCATCGGCATCATCGCCGCGATCGCCGTGCCGAACATCGGCCGGATCAACGACGCCGCCAAGGATGCGACCTACCGCCGCAACGCCCAGAACCTTTGCTCCGTCTTCGCTTCGGCCCAGGCGGCGGGTTACGACTTCTCGAAGACCGGTGGTACCGGCGCGACGCTTGCCAGCGAGGCCGCCATCATCACCGCGATCATCACGGGTGCGACGATCAACAACACCTCCAGCCCCTTCAACGGTGCCTTCTTCGGCGTGCCCGGTCTGAAAGTGGCCGAGGCCACCAGTGAAACCGCCGGTGCCGCCAAGTTCATCACTTGGAACGCCACCAGCGGCCAGCTCCTCTACACGGGTGGACAGTGATGTCTCCCTGCGGCCTTGAGCCGTGACATTCCGCCCCGGCGTCCGGAAGAGGGCGCCGGGGCAGAACTCGCTCCGATACACACCGTTTCTCCGCAGACCCGAGCCCTTTCCGCAGACCATGAAGATCCACTCCTCCCAGGCCCCGCGTGCCTTCACCATGGTGGAGATGCTCATCGTCATCGCCGTGATCGGGATCATGTCCGCTCTCGTCATCTCCGCCTTCTCGAACGCGGCCCAGGATACCCGGCGCGTCGTCGCGCGCCAACAGCAGGCCGCCGTCCAGAATGCGGTCAACGCCTGGGTGAACTCCATCTCGCAGACCCAGGGCCTCGCCCAGGCGAGGAACCTCTATAATCTCGCTGGCACCAGCAAAGGCCGCCTCCAGCTCGTGCAGGCCTACATCGACGCCGCCAGCCTTTCCCACTTCCTCTCGAACACCACGAACAACAACGAGGTGAAAAGCGCCGCCCTTGCCAAGACCAATCAATACCTCCTCCTCGATACCTGGAACGCCGCCTCGTATCCGAAAGTCGAGCTGAAGTAAACCCTCCCCGGTCTCCGACCCGACCCTCTTGACTCCCCCTCCTCAACTCTTCCCGCATCGATGAAAAATCCTTCCACGACCCGCCGCGCCTTTGGCTTTTCCCTCGTCGAAGTCCTCGCCGCGGTGAGCATCATCGGCATCATCGCCTTCCTGGCGGTGCCCAACATCGTCGCGATCAAGCAGGACTCCGAGCGCAACCTCGCGATCTCGCGCGCCGAGGCGCTCAACATGGCCATCGTCTCCTACATCCAGGCGAACGGAAAGGCCAACGTCGCCACGGGCTGGACCTCCCTCAACGATCAGCAGCGATACACCCTCCTGATCCCCTATCTTTCCTTCGCCCCGGCCAACCTCACCGATTTCATCCCGAAGGGCTATTCCGCGACTTTGCCAGGGAATCTCAACGCCCTGACGAAGTCGATCCTGACGGACACCTCCACCTCCAGTGCGATCGCTTATTGAAGGCAGCGCCCCCGATCCCATGACCATCCATCGATCCACGAGCCGGGCCGCCTTTTCCCTCGTCGAGATGATCATCACCGTGGCCATCATCGGCATCGTCGCGGCCATCGCCATCCCCAACCTCGGCAAAATCCTCGATGGATCGCGCCGCGGTGTCGCCACGAACGTGATCGAGACCCTCAACAAGGCGACCCGGAATTTCGGACATTCCAACTGGGATCTGCGCAGCGCCCCCGTTCCTGCGTCAGGCGGGGATGAACTCCTCCTGCTCCGCACCCTCCAGTGGAAGAATCCCAACCCCTCGGGTGAGTTGAATGTCGCCGGCCCCTTCATGAAGATCGACTGGAATCCCGCCCTCTCCACGAGTGATCAGGATTACCGGGCGGAATGGACCGGCTCGTCCTGGCGTCTCCTCGAGCCCGGCACGACCGGTGCGGGTTTGAAAATCGTCTTCGACGGTTCCGACCTCGGCACCGTTTACACCCATCCCGTGGGCTTCACTCCCGTCGGATCACGCTGATCGATCTCCCCGCCTTTTCACGATGAGCTTCCCTGCCACGATTGCCCCGATGCCCCCGGTCGCCGCGTCCGGTGGCTCCGGTCCGGCGATGTCGCCGGCCTCCCCGTTCATGGGCGGACTCGATGGGCTGATGTCGCTCGAGGGCACCGCCGTGCAGTTCGGCATCCTTCCGGTGAAGCTGCCGCGCGAGACCTGCTCGGTCGAAGCCGAGAATCTCCTCCGCCGTCTCGGACGCTTCCCCCACTCCGACAATCCCTGGCTGCCCATCGCCACTCTCGGCCCCTGTCTCATTTTCGCCCACCACTCCCCACGCTCGGCCGACATGTGGGGTGTCCCTCCTTTTCTTTCCGTCAAGGTCGCCGTCTCCCAGGAGCAATACGAAAAGATCCGCAAGGATCTCGTGATGCGCCTCTCCGCGACCCCTCTGCCACGGGAAAATCCTGTCGAACAACTCCAAAAGCCCGCCTTTGGACCCGGTCAACTCGACGAGGCTTTCCGCTGGCTCGTGGAATCCTATCCCTTCGACCCCGAGCAGGCGGAGCGTCTCTCCATGCTCTATGCCGAGGCCTACGACAAAACCGGTCACGTCGATCGCGAAGGGTTCAATGCGATCATGCCCTCGCTGGGAGTCGCACTCGAATACCTCACCGAGGGCCCCCTCCTCCTCTGTTACAATCCCGAGGAAGTCGGCAGACAGGAAAAATTCCCCGCGCCCCTTCTCGAAAAACACAACGTTTATCCCCTCTACATCGGCGATCACAAGGTCTATCTCCTCTCCGCCGAAGGCAGCAACTACGGCTTCGAGGACGAATGGCTCTCCCAGGGCAATGATCCCGTCGATTTCGTGCCCGTGCTTGCCGATGCGAAGCTCATCCGCAATCTCATCAGCGCCACCGGCAGCCGCGTCGCCAAATCGGCCGGTATCGAGGTGCAGAAATCGACCCTCACCCTCGCCGACTCCGCCGGTCTCGTCGTGATCGAGCCCGAGGACATGGCCGCGATCAATCCGCAGAACCTGAATCACAGCCCCGAGGAGCTCGTGCAGTGGGTGCTTTACACCGCCATCGTCAGCAAGGCCTCCGACCTCCACCTCGAGAAGTATTACAACGTCGCCCGCTTCCGCGCCCGGATCGACGGCAATCTCCGCGTCATCTACGCCGCGCCGCACGAGATGATGCAGCGCTTCGTCGCCATCCTGAAGAACTATTCGAACATGAACCAGTCGCGCCAGGAGGCGCTCGACGGTCGTTTCGGACTCTCCATCGGCAACCGCCGCGTCGACGTCCGCGTCGCCGCCGTCCCCTGCCGCAACGAGATGCAGAAAATCATCATGCGTTTCCTCGACAAGCAGGATGGCATGAAGGAGCTCTCGCAGCTCAACTTCTCGAAGCGCCAGAGCATGATCGTGAAGCGCGTCATGAGCCGCGACCAGGGGCTCATCCTCATCACCGGACCCACCGGATCGGGGAAGACCACCACCCTCTACGCGCTCATCAATTCGGTGAACGACGAGAGCATCAACATCCACACGATCGAGGATCCCATCGAATACGAGATCGAGGGCATCAACCAGACCCAGACCGATCCCACCCACGACCTCACCTTTGCGAACGGACTGCGCGCCCTGCTCCGCTCCGATCCGGATGTGATCCTCATCGGCGAGTGCCGCGATACCGAGACGGCCACCTCTGCCATCAACGCCTCGCTCACCGGACACCTCGTCCTCACGACTCTCCACGCGAATGATTCGCTGCGGGCGATCTCACGGCTCCTTTCCATGGGCGTCGAGCCCCACCTCGTCGCCGATTCGCTCGCCATGTCCCAGGCCCAGCGTCTCGTGCGGCGCCTCTGCAACTACTGCAAGCGCCCCTTCATCCCCACCCCGCAGATCCGCGAGCTTTTCGCCCGCCAGGGCATGCCCTTCGAGAAGGAAAACACACCGATCTTCGTCTCCGTCGGTTGCGCCGAATGCTCCGGCACCGGATATTCCGGACGCGTCGCCCTCATGGAGATGGCCGAGATGAATGCGGAACTTTCCGACATGATCGAACGCCACGCCTCGCAGCTCGATCTGCGCGCCGCCGCCCGCAAGACCGGATTCCAGACCCTTTACCAAGAGGGGCTCATCCACGTCCTCGCCGGCAACACGACCCTCGACGAGATCCAGCAGGTCAGCTACACCGCGCTGTGATCACCCGACTCCCCTCCTGCCACTTGTTTTTCCCACACCGCCCTAACATGAACGCCACCGAAGCCCGCCCCATCACCTCCACCGCGACCGCCGCACCGCGCATCCTCATCGTCGATGACGAGCAGGCGATGCAACTGCTGGCCACCGCCATCGTCAAGAAACTGGGACTCGACGCCGATGCCGCCTCGAGCGGAGAGGAAGCCGTCGAACTTTACCGTCAGGCGAGTCTCCAAGGACGCGGCTATTCGGCCGTCGTCATGGACCTCGCCCTCCCCGGCGGCATATCCGGACTCGAGGCCACCCTCGCGATCAAGCAGATCGACGGAGCCGCGAAGGTGATCGTCAGCAGCGGATACCTCGAGCAGAACGCCCGCAATGCCGCTCTCGAGCACGGCTTCGCCGGCATCCTGCCGAAGCCCTACACGGCCGACCGCCTCGCCTCCGAACTCCGCTGGGTCCTCAAATCCGGCGAGTGACCACGGGTCACTCCTGGCCCGCCCGCAGCGCCTTCACCAGCGCATCGGCGGCCTCGACCGCATAATTCGCCTTGTCCTGCAGGCTGCAGTTCACACTCAGCCGCGCGATCACCCCTTCGAAGAGGTGCACCGCGAAATACTCGCGCTTCGTGAGCCCCGTGTAGTCCCGACCGGGGACCGACCCCTGGGTCTGCATCAAGTTCGGAAAGGCACTGTCTTCTCCGGATGTGGCCATAATCAGATAGTCTTTTCGTAATTTCCACGAAAAGCACCCGCCTGTCCAACGGCGGATTTGAGGGAATCCTTTTTAAGGAAACCGCTTCACTCGGTCCGGTGGGCCCGGAAAAACGCGCCGACCTTGCTGCCTTCGCCCTCTTTTTTGGAGGAAGTCGTCGGCTTCGAGGAGGTCGGCTTCGAGGAAGTCGTGGTGCGCGTCGTGGCAGCCGCGGGGCGCGCGGACGATCCTTGGATCCCCGCACGGATCTTGCGGCTCCAGGCGCGCATCGCCGCCTCCGTCTGCCCCCAACGCTCGAGACCATGCGGCTGGAATTTGCTGCCTTTGAATTGATCGACGATCGCGTAGACCTGGCGGCGGCTCGATGAATCCACCACTTCGGCCTCCACCGTCGTGCTGCCGGCGCCGGGAGTTTTGCCCGTCGCGAGCGAGACACCCGTCGTCAGCGCCGCGGCGTAGGGAAGGTAATTGAAAACGAAGACGGCCGGACGGCTCGGTTGAAGGTCTGTCAGGGTCGCGCGCACCGCGAGGGTATCGCGCCCGCGGCGATTGGTGATTTGATAGTGAGGGCTGAGTTCCTCCCGGAGGATCTCTTCGAATCGCTCGGCGAGTTGCTCGCTCTCCTGCCGGTTCGCCCGCTTCACATCGGGAGAAGCCTTCGGCTGCGAAACCTTCACGTCTTCAATGATCACCTTGCGGTATTTCTCGAGAGTGCGTGGGTCGCTCTGTTTCACCAGCGCCTTGTTCCCCAGCGCGCTGCTCTCCGATTGGAAGCCCCGGCTCGAACCGAGGTGCCGGGGTTTCGTGGTTTCCGTGGACTCGCACGCGGCGAAGAAAAGTGGCAGGATCAGGAGAGCGGCAGGGCGGTACATGGTCCTTCACCTACCTTAAATAAATCCGCGCGGCAATCCTCTTTTTCGCCACGATCGGATTTTTTCTGGAAATTTAGATCCAAAACGAAAAAACCCCGGAGCCTTTTCTGAACGGACTCCGGGGTTTTCAAAGAAGTTGCGGGAGTAGGATTTGAACCTACGGCCTTCAGGTTATGAGCCTGACGAGCTACCAGACTGCTCCATCCCGCGATTAAAATTCGTTGGCGCAACCGGGAGATTACAGTCGCTGAGAACCCGGGGCCTGCAACCGATTTGTTTGGAAATTGGCCCATACACACTGCCACCTCTCTTTTCGCCACGTCATTCCCCCCGCCCCTCTCCGTTATCGTCCGGTTCGGTGCCGCTCCGAAAGAGGGCTGCGAAGCGGCGACGAAACGCCTCCTGCCGGTCTCCCCGGATCTGACGCAAGGTCGACCCGGGCAGGATGGTCGCTCCGGGATACTTGCCCTTCTCCAAGCGCTGCGAAAGGTAGATCCCCGAATGTCCGCTGCAAAGAAAGGCGACCACGCAGGCCATCGCGAGGTAGCCGGCCTGTTCCACGCCGAACAACTCGATGCCCATGAGGGTGGAGGCCAACGGGGTGTGGGTCGCCCCCGCAAAGATCGCGACGAATCCGAGCGCGGCGCACAAATCCACGGGCGCACCGAGCACGGTCGCGAGGGCATTGCCGAGCGCCGCACCGATGAAAAAGAGCGGAGTCACCTCCCCCCCCTTGAATCCGGCACTCAAGGTCACCGCCGTGAAGAGAATCTTCCACGCCCAAGCGAAAGGCTCTCCCGACGGTGCAGCGAGAAGGTTCGCGATCGTGAGATCGCCCGGATCGGCCGACCACACTCCGAGACCGAGATATTCGCGCGTCCCGGCGATCCCCACCAGCCCGATCACCGCGATCCCTCCGAGGAAGGGGCGCATGGGAGCCCACGGGATCCATCGTTTCCACCCCGCCTGCAGGAGATGGGTCACCTCGGAAAACAGCGCGCTCGCCAAACCGGCCGCGGCCCCGATCACGATGACTTTCCCGAGGAGGAGCAAATCCACGTGTCCGGAACTGGTCGTCAGGGAGGTGATGGCGTAGGCGGAGTGATGCGCGCCCCAGGCCTGGCACGTCCAATCCGCGATGAGACTGCCCAACAAACAAGGAATGAGCGCCTCGTAACGCATCCGGCCGATCAGGAGCACCTCGAGCGCGAAGACGGCACCCGCGAGCGGGGTTCCAAAGACCGCGCCGAATCCCGAGGCCACGCCGATCATCAATAGCAATCGCATCCGGACGGCATCGAAGCGGAAAAGACGACCGAACGCGCTCGCGATGCTGCCCCCCATCTGCACGGCGGTGCCTTCGCGTCCCGCCGATCCACCGCAGAGATGGGTCAGGACGGTCGCGAGCAGGATCATCGGTGCCATTCGCCTCGGCACGCCATCGCCCGCCTCGTGGATCTGATCAAAGATGAGGTTGTTTCCCGCCTCGGCCGATGCACCCCAGCGATGGTAGGCCAGTCCCATCAGAAGTCCCGCTACCGGTAACAGATAGAGCAGCCAGGGGTGATCGAATCGGGCGGCGGTGGCCGCGTCGAGCGCCCGGAGGAACAAAGCACTGGCGGACCCGGCCGCGACGGCAACCGGCACGATCCAGAGCAGCCATATCACAACGGCCCGGATCGATGATGTGAAGTCGCGCCAGAGCAGCGGCGGCATGCGTGGTGGTTCCAAGGTCGGCAAGGTAGGTCGGAGCGGGAAGCCGATCAATGCGAACTTTCCCCCGCCTTGGCGAGAGCCGCCGCGATGGCTCGGATCGCCGCATCCGTCACGCCGCGCATCGCCATGTACCGCGGATTCCAATGCAACACGAGGCTGCGGGTGTGGTTGGCCAGAGGGGCGAAGGGCACCACGAGAATCCGACGCGTGTCGAACCCTGACAAAGCCAGATTCGGAAGGATCGCGGCACAGCTTTCCCGGGCGACGAGCTGGCTCACCTGCAGCACGGACGCACATTCGAAGGCGGGCGCGAATCCAGGCGCGACCTTCTCCATCGCCAGACGGATCGCCTGATCGAGCCGACCACCATCGCGTCCTGTCGCAAAGGGAAGGGAACGCCAGACCGTGGGATCCGCGAGATCCGCGGCCGAGGCTCCCTTGCGAAGAAGTCGACGCGGCACACACAAATGAAAGCTCAGGGAAACGATCGGGTGGGAATTCTTTTTGGAAGCGCCCGCGATGGCATCGCGGCGCACCACCGCAAAGTCCACGCTCCCCTCACGGACCGCCTCGGCCAAGGCCTCGCTCCGAAACGAAGCAGTGCGCGGTCTCGCCCCCTCCAGGGAGGAGGCGATCGTTGGCAGGGCCGGAGTGACAAGCCACTCGAGCGTGCTCGCCGCTGATCCGAAGAGATACGACTTCGGCCTTTGCTCCATTTCACACCGGAAATCATCGAGCCCCTGCAATTGATCCCGCACGAGCCGCGCGAGCCGCTCTCCCGGGGGCGTGAACACGAGCGATTTTCCGTGGCGCCGGGTGAGCTCCGTCCCGAAGAATTCCTCCAGCTCGCGGATCTGTCGGCTGATCTGGCTCTGACGGACGGGATCTCCGGGCGCCGCTTTCGCGATGCTGCCCGCACCGGCCATTTCCAAAAAACCGCGGAGCCGGTCGAGACTCAGGCCGCGCTTGGAGAAGAGGGAATCAAACATGATTACTTAGTAAGGAATATGATGTTTTCCGGTGTTTTCCAACCGATTTTCCATGCCACTCTTCTCCATGATGAAACCCCAGAGTTACGATCTCATCGGAGACATCCACGGCCAACACGACAAGCTGGTGACCGTGATGAACGCACTTGGATACACGCCCCGGAGCGACAATCCGCAGGACTTTGCAGGCTGGACCCACCCCAGGGGGCGGAAAGTGATCTTTCTCGGCGACTACATCGACCGCGGACCAAAAATCCGGGAAGTGCTGCGCGAGGTCCGCGCCATGGTCGAGTCGGGCGACGCGCTCGCGATCATGGGCAACCACGAATACAACGCGATCCTCTACCAGATGCCCGATGGAAAAGGAGGTTGGCTGCGCGCCCGCTGGGGTAAAAACAAGGACAACCACGCCAGAACGCTCGACGCATTCAGAGGTCGGGAAGACGAGTGGGCCGACTGGATCGAATGGATGAAGCGCCTCCCGATGTTTCTGGACCTCGGTGATCTCCGTGCCGTGCACGCGAGCTGGGACGCGCGGATGATCGAACTGCTGCGCGGACAAGATACCGCCGGCGAGGACTTTCTCCGCGAGAGCACGGACAAAACATCCGCCGCCTATCGGGCCGTGGAGCATGTCCTCAAGGGACCGGAACTCGACCTTCCCGAGGGGAAATTCTATCTCGACAAGGAGAACGTCCGTCGGAGGCGGATCCGGGCGCGGTGGTGGGGATTGCCCGAGGGCCCCATCTCCGTGGGGCAGCTCGCCATGCCTCTGCCCGTCGAGTTCGCGGACGAAGTATCGGCCGAAGTGGTGGGCCAACTTCCCAACTATGGCCCGGATGAGCCGCCCGTCTTTTTCGGCCACTATTGGATGCCACCCCATCTGCCAAAGATCCCGCTCGCCCCGAACCTTGCCTCGCTCGACTACAGCGCCGGACTCGGGGAGTCGCCTCTGGTGGCTTACCGCTGGGATGGCGAGCGCGTCCTCCGCTCGGAGAAATTCATCCATCAAGCGACAGAAACTCCATGAGCCCTCTGGAGACTCCTGATGGAAAAAGCGCGGAGAGGAGGACCGGGCTGCGCCCGATGCGCGGTGTGAGCTTCGCTGACTTGCGAGCGCTGTCGCGCCGCGGCGCGCGAAACCCGCTTCGCGGGTTCGAGTCGTGAGAGACTCTTGAGAGAACGGAGCGGACGGGATTATCGGGCTGCGCCCGATGCGCGATGTGAGCTTCGCTGACCTGCGAGCGCTGTCGCGCCGTGGCGCGCGAAACCCGCTTCGCGGGTTCGAGTCGTAGGAAACTCTTGAGAGAACGGAGCGGACGGGACTCGAACCCGCGACCTCCGCCGTGACAGGGCGGCGTTCTAACCAACTGAACTACCGCTCCAACGGTAACACGGACAACTTACAAGGCTGGCCGGCTGGCGAGCGGGACAGTAGACAAGAAAGCAGAATCGCGCAACAAAAAATGTTCGGGAAATCCGTTGCTTTCGAAAGGTTTCTGAGTAAACGTTCCGGCCCCCCGCGAACCGTCCATTTCCGGGCGGCACTTTAGACCCTTTTCTTGAGACAGCCATGAATGTGATCAACAAAATCGAACGCGAGCAGATGAAGACCGATGTCCCGGATTTCGGTCCCGGCGACACCGTGAACGTGCACTCCCGCGTCGTCGAGGGTGGCAAAGAGCGCACCCAGATCTACAAGGGCATCGTCATCGGCCGTCACGGTTCGGGCATCAACGAAGCTTTCACGGTCCGCAAGATCTCGAATGGCGAAGGCGTCGAGCGCACCTTCCAGATCCACTCCCCCAAAACCGCGAAGGTCGAGATCCTCAAGCGTGGCAAGGTCCGCCGCGCCAAACTCACCTACCTCCGCAACCGCGTCGGCAAGGCTGCGACGAACCTCAAGACCCGCGAAGAGAAGTCGGAGGATTGATTCCCCGCTTCTTCCCTGACAAATTCACCAAAACGGCGGAGGCGACTCCGCCGTTTTTTTTGTGCCCGACTCTCACCTTCCTGACACGGGAGAGGCGGGAGGTGCGCCGCTCAGCTTTCGTCGCCGCGACGGAGGGAGCGCACGTTGCCGAGCCAGGTGCAGGCGATCGCGGCGAGGAGGGCGGCTCCACCGAGACTCGTCGTCACGGGATGGAGCCCATTGGCCGGAAAGCGGACCGCCTCGACGGCGAATGAAACGATCGTGCCCAGATAAACCAGCCCGGCAAGGCCTCCGAAAACATATCGACCGACGGTGGAATCGTTGTCGAAGGCAAGGGCGGCGGGCACGGTCGAGGCGATGAGACCGATCCCGGCCAGGAGGATCGGGGCATATCCCGAAAAGAATCCCCCTGCCCCGAGCACGAGTCCGGCGATCAGGGCACCACCCACCGCGATGCCTTGGTTCCGCTCTCCGGGCTTCAAAGCGAGCCGGGCGGAGCGATCGAGAAGGATGAGAAAATTCCCCACGCCGGGTGCGAGCCAGACCCACAGCACGAGGCCGAGCCACAGAATGGCGAGGAGCCCGGCATAGAGCGGATTGATCTTTTCGAGATACCGGCGCGAAGCCTGGTAAACCAGATAGAATCCGATGATGATCAACCACTGCTTCCCACCGGTGAAGCGCTGCATGAAAAAGCAGTAGGAAAGATAGGCGCGATAAAAGACGGAACGCGCCCGAAAGGATTCGATGAGCCCTTCGCGGGCGGCATCGGACTCGGGATCGAGGCGCAAGGCCTCGCGGAAATGGGTCTCGGCCTGTCGGCGATCCCCGCGATGCAGGGCGGACCAACCTGCATTGACGTGGGCGAAACTGTCCTCGGGATCGGCCTCGAGGAGGCGGGCCACGGCGGCGGCATTGAGCTCGCTTTTACCCTGGAGGCGCAGGGTGTGGGCAAGGAGATTCGAGGCCATCGCGTTGTCAGGATCGGCCGCGAGAGACCGCCGGCTCCACTCCTCCCCCTCGGCCCATCGCTCCATCGAGCAAAACGCGGCAGCTTTGGCGGCGAGGGTGAAGGAGTCGGAGGGATCGAGAGCCAGGGCACGATCGACCGCGGCGAGCGCCTCGCGCCCCCGATGCAGATCGGAAAGAATGAGGGATCGGAGCGAGTGGTAGAAGGGTTCGTCGGCCCGGAGACGGATCGCGGCATCGACGGACTCGAGCGCGGTCTTCTTTTTTCCCGGCTGGTGCATCTGGCAGAGCGCGAGACGACCAAGCACGAAATCATTCTCAGGCTCGCGGGCGAGCACTCCGTAGAAACAGGCCTCGGCTTCCTCGAGCCGTCCCTGATCCTGTAACAACAATCCGTGTGCCAACTCGCTCATGCCTGATCTGGAATCCCCTACTCTTTCATACAGGAGGGAAAGCCCGCTTGCCCTTATTTCTGAATCCCGAGGTAATGAAGGATGTCGTCGTAGAAACCGCTCTGGTTCGCGTAGAGGGCGTAATTTCTCGCACTCTCGAACCATTTCCGGGTGCTCGGTTTCACTTCCTTCGCGGCGCGGAGGAGATCCTTTTGCGTCACCGGCACGATCTTCCCGGTCTTCATCGCCTCGGCGAGCGCCCCTTCGATGGCCTGATCGAAGACGGCCTTGAGATCGGCGCCGGAGAAGTCCTTCACCTTTTTGGCGAGACCGTGGGGATCGAGTCCGGCGACGGGCTTGCCTTCCGCCATGATGCGGATGATCTGCTCGCGGGCCGGCTCGTCCGGCGGCGGCACGAAGATGAGCCGGTCGAACCGGCCCGGCCGGAGGAAGGCCGAATCCAGATGCCAGGGCGCGTTCGTCGCACCGAGGACAAGGACGCCATCATTCTTGGACGATTCACTGTCGAGCTCAGCGAGGAATTGGTTGATGAGGGTGCGTCCCGCGGAGGTGCGCATGTCCTTCCGATCAGCGGCCAAGGCGTCGACTTCATCGAAAAAGAGCACGGCGGGCGAATTGCGCCGGGCCATCTCGAAGATCTCGTGGAGCTTCTCCTCGGACTTGCCGATCCACATGTCGAGGATCTGGTGGAGGCCGACGCTGAGGAATTTCGCCCGGATCTCGCCGGCGGTAGCCCGGCTGATCAGGGTCTTGCCGCATCCGGGTGGCCCGTAGAGGAGCACGCCTCCCCCGGCCTTCTTCCCATAGGCCTCGAAGAGTTCGCGATTCTCCATGGGATAGAGGATCTTCATGCGGATGTCTTCCTTCACCGACTCCATCCCGCCGACGCGACTGAAATCGACGTTGGGACGCTGCTCGAATTCGATTTCGAGATCGTTGTCATCGAAGGGATCGTCGTCGAAGTCCTCGTCATCGAAATCGGGGTCGTAAAAGGCGGAAGCCTGCCGATCGGCGTTGCGCTGCGGCGTGGGCTCGCGCGGCTCTTCGGCGGCCCGTTGCCCTCCGGCCTGACGGATTCGTTTCAGCAGATCCTCGTTTTTCACGGACGGATCGAGCCCGACGGCCCGATCATAATATTCCCGGGCCTCCCGGGCGCGGTTCTCGTTGAGGGAGAAGGAGGCGCGGAGGATCCAGGCCTGCGCGTAGTTTGGATATTCGGCGCAGACCTGTTCGACACGGAGGATCGCCTCGGAACCTCGCCCGTCGAGATCGAGGAGGCGGGCGATCTGGACGCGGGCGTGGGGATTGGTCGGATCGACGCGAAGGGCCGTCTCATAGGTCTCGCGGGCCTCTTCGAGACTGAACTGCTCGAGGTAGGCCTCACCGAGCATGAGGAGCAAGGGCACGTTCTCGGGCGAGAAGGCGAGGGCCTGCTTAAGTGAGGGGATGTCGGCCATGGCGAGGAGTCTGGTGGGGTGGCAAAGAAACGCGAATCGCCGAGGGGAAGCAAGTAACTTGGAGAAAGGATTTTCAGCCGATTGACTTCCACGGGGTGGCGATGGTCTAATGTGAGTCCGCCACATGCCAGTCTCCAGACAGCGATACACCTGCCACCTCCCCGCCCCGTTCGTGCGGGCCGCCGTGGTCGTGGGGATGACGCTGGCACTCACCCTCGGTGCTTCGGAAGGCCCGATCCTGAAGGTCGTCTTTGAGCCACGGACCGTCGTGCTATCGGGCCGGATCGACACCGAGGAAACGGCCGGGATGATCGCTTCGGCCCTCACGAGCGCGCGGCCCGATCTTTCCCTGGACCGGTCGGCCCTCGTCGTGGATGGGTCGGCGTCCCTCCCGGATCTGGCGGAATTGCCGGGCCTGCTCGCCGAACTGGGCCTTTCCACCCATGAAGGACGCCTCGAGCTCTGGCCCGACCGTCTGGTCATTGGCGGGCTCACCGACAGCCTCGTCACTCAGAGTGCGCTGCGGATCCGCGCGAAGCCGCTCATGTCTGGCCGCACGCTGCACAACCGGCTCTGCATCGTGGGCACCGACGATCTGCCGAAGCTGGAGGTCTCGCTCGCCGGAGCGGGAGCCGCCCAAGCCCCCCCCTCGGCCCCGTCCGCTCCGGCCTTGGTCGCAGCTCCGGTGGGCAGCTTCGAGATGCCGGGACTCTCTTTTGCCAAACTGCTTGCCGTGATCCGACTGCCAGGGCAGATCGACCGACTCTCGGGGAAACAGCCGGCTTCCGCCGCCCCGGCTCCGACGAAGGCCGAAACGAAGACGGATCTCCCGTCGCCGTCGACGACGCCCCCCACCCCGGCCATGCCGCTGACGGCGACGCCGGTGCACCAGTACGAAACTCTGCCGTCGGTGCTTTTTTCACGGAATTCCTTCCTTCTCCAGGCGAATCAGCAGGCCACGATCGAGGGACTCCTGAAGCACCTTCTCTCTCCTATTCGACGCGGAGCACCGGTGCGGATCGAGGCCGTGAAAGCGAGCGGCGGCTCGACGGCCTTCAACGAATACCTCTGCGAAAGACGTGCCGCCGAGGTAGCGAGATTTCTCACGGAAGGCGGCGTCGATGCCGCCACCGTGCAGGTAAAAACGGTCGAGTCGAATTCTCCCGTCGATGAAGGGGAAGTACGTCTCTTTGTCGAAATCCTCCCCCCACCCGAGCCACCCGCACCCGAAGGAGCCGCGACGGCGATGCCCCCGTCGGCCGTGACACCGGCTCCCGCCGATGCTCCGAAATCCGTGCCCTGAAAAGGGTAAAAACCCGGCCCCACTCGGGACCGGGTTTTTTTGACCACTCAACTTTGTCTCTCAACAACCTCGGGAATTGCGACGGAGACAAATTCGTTCACCCTCGGCGGGATCGCCTCAGCGATTCGCCGCCACTTCGCCTTCCTTGTGATAGGCGTTGTATTTGGAGGTCGGGACGATGATATCGTCGCCGGGCCGGATCACCGTGCTGCTGCCCATGTTGTTGATGCGCTGCAGCTCGGCCATCGTGGTGAAAAAGTCGCGGGCGATGGCGTAGAGGTTGTCGTTTTTCACGACCGTGTAGTAGCCATAGGTCTCGTCCTGTTTCAGGAGAGGATTGTCATACTGGAAGCTGTTGCCCTGCTCCGCCTTCGGCGCGGGGGCGGGAGCCGGAGTCGTGTTGGAAGCCTGCTCGGCGGCCTTGACCGTGGGGATCTTCAGGCTCTGACCAAGGCTGATCGAATCACTACGAAGACCATTGGCCGTTTTCAGACTTTCGACAGTGGTGTTGTATTTTTTGGACAGCGAGGTCAGCGTATCCCCTTTCACGACGGTATGGAGCTTCGTCGAGGCGGGGGCGGTCTTTTTCGTTTCACCCACCACGATGGAGTCCTGCTTCGCCGGGGCGGGCTTGTTGGCATCCGCGGAATTTCCACCGGGCACGGGCGGCGCCGGGATCGGTGCATCCGTCTTGGCAATCTTTTGATCGGTCGTCGCGGGAGCCGCCGGTGCGGCCGGAGCCACCGCGCCCGGCACCATCAGCGTCTCACCGATGTAGATGGGCTGACCTTCGCTGAGGCGGTTGGCTTCGAGAAGAGCCTTGCGCTCGATCCCGAATTTCGTGGCAATTTTGCCAAGCGTATCACCATCCTGGATGACGTAGGTCTGCGAAGCCGTCGTCGCGGCCGGAGCCGTGGCGGCAGGGGCAGCCGGTGCCGACGGGGCGGGAGCACTCCCCTTGGTCGCCTCGAGGGTGGCGGCGTCGGTGTAGGAATAATTGCTGTTGCCTCCGGTGAGCGCCTTCTCGATCGCGATCAAACGCGACTCGAGGGTGCCGAGACGGGAATCCAGCGTTTGCAGGGTGGGTTCGGCCGCTCCAAGAGACTGGCCGAGAAGAACGGACGCCGTGAGGGTGGTCAGAGTGGTCGCAATTCGGTTCATGGACGGGAACTTATGACATCCTGATGTTTCGATCAAGGATAAATTTAATATTTCCGTAATATTTTTTAAAAGCAGATCCGATTCGGTCTGATTTCTACGGTTTCATCTCTAATTTTGGCCAATTTCGCCAAAAAACCCGAATCCGGCTTCCGACAGATTGCGACGATCCGATCGACGCGGTGATTGACCCATCTCCCCTCACCCGCTACGAATGCAGCATGAAGATCACATTCTGCGGCGCGGCCGAGACCACCACGGGCTCCCAGCATCTCATCGAGATCAATGGCTCGCGCATCCTGCTCGATTGCGGGCTCTACCAGGGACGTCGTGACGAGGCGAACACACGCAACCGCCATTTTCCTTTTGATCCCGCCAGCCTCGATGCCGTCGTCCTCTCGCACGCCCACATCGATCACAGCGGCAATCTCCCCTCCCTGACCAGCAACGGCTTCAAAGGAAACATCTATTCGACCTTCGCCACGCGCGATCTCTGCCAGATCATGCTCGCCGACGCCGCGCGTATTCAAGCCGGTGATTTGAAATGGCTGAACAAACACCTCGCGCGGGAGGGCAAAGCCCCGCTGGAGCCCCTCTATACCGAGATGGAAGCCGAGGAATGCGTGCGCCAATTCGTCACGATCGGCTACGAACGCTCGATCCCCATCGCCGACGGCGTGACCCTCACCTTCATCGATGCGGGTCACATCCTCGGATCCGCCCAGGTCGTGCTCGATCTGGTGGAAAACGGTCATCGCCGGCGGCTTCTCTTTTCCGGCGACGTGGGACGCGGTAACAACGAACTCCTGCGCGATCCCGTCGTGCCAGAGGATGTCGATTATCTCATCATGGAGAGCACCTACGGCAACCGCGAACACGAGCTGCCGACCCAGGCGAACCACCTCCTCAGCGAGATCCTCGTCCGCGCTCTCGAAAAACGGGGCAAAGTCATCATCCCCGCCTTCGCCGTCGAGCGCACTCAGCAGCTCATTTACGTGCTGCATCGTCTTTCCGAGCAAGGCCAGATTCCCGATGTGCCGATCTACGTCGACAGCCCGCTCGCCGTTGGCGCGACGGAAATTTTCCGTCTCCATCCCGAATGTTTCAACGAAGAAGTCTACCGTTTCCTCTTTGAAAAGCGTGATCCCTTCGGCTTTGAAAACCTCACCCTCATCCGCAAGGTGAACGATTCCAAAGCCCTCAACGACCTGCACGAGCCCGCCATCATCATCTCCGCCTCGGGCATGTGCGAGGCCGGCCGCGTCCTCCACCATCTCCGCAACAACATCGAGGATCCGAAAAACACCGTCCTTTTCGTCGGCTATTGCGCCGAACACACACTGGGTGCGAAAATCCGCGGCGGACAAAAGGAGGTGCCCATCCTCGGCGATCGTTTCTCGGTGCGGGCCGACGTGCAGATCCTCGATTCCTTCAGCGGCCATGCCGATCGCAGCGAGCTGCTCCATTACTTCGATATCATGGGTGGCAAGAAGGAGCGCGTCTTCCTCGTCCACGGGGAGCTCGAGCAATCCCACGCCCTTTGCGAGACCCTGCGCGAGAGGCATTCCGGGCAGATCACGGTGCCCGCATGGAAATCGACCGTGGAAATCTGAACGACCCGACGCTCAGCCCGCGCCCCTTTGCCGCGGTGGCGGATAGATCGAGGGGCCACCGATCCCCGGATGGGTCTCGCTCGTCCTCACCGTCTCGAGATGGCTCGGCGTGTCGAGACAGGCGAGAAAGTCGTGTATCTTTTCCGCATCAGGCCATAGCCCCGTCCGCATCATCACCTCCTGCGCGACGAGATCGAGCAGCACCGGATCCCATCGCTGGACCAAGGCGATCCACGCCGCGGGAATCGACGCCGTGGCGAGCGAATCACGGGCGGGATCGAGATCTGGGTCTTCCGGGAACATGGAGATCCCCTAAGCAGATTCAGTGCCGAATGAACCCTCTTCAGTCCGGCACAAAACCCTCTTCGTTCTTGAAATCGCCCGCAAACCCGCTCTCTTGACCCGACCGATGAAGTCTCTCCTGCTCTCGAACGAGTATCCTCCGAATGTCTACGGCGGCGCGGGCATCCATGTGCAATACCTCGCCCGCGAGCTCGCGAGGCTCTGCGAAGTCGAAGTCCGCTGTTTCGGCGATCAGTCGGACCTTGCTTCAAACCCCGCGGTCTCGGGCTTCGGCGTCGACACCACCTCCTACTCCGCGCCCAAGCCGCTTCATTCCGTGTTCGGCGCCTTGCAGCGGTGCCTTGATTTCAACACCCGGGCCATCGACGCCGATGTCGTCCACCTCCACACCTGGTATTCCCACTTCGGCGGCCTCCTCGCCAAGCTCAATTACGGACTTCCCATGGTGCTGACGGTGCATTCCCTCGAGCCGCTCCGTCCCTGGAAACGCGAACAGCTTGGCGGCGGTTATGACTTCACCGTCTGGCTCGAGAAGACCGCCATCGAGATGGCCGACGCCGTCATCGCCGTCTCCCACGAGACCCGGCTCGATATTCTCCGCCTCTTCGACGTGGCCGAGGAGAAAGTGCATGTCATCTACAACGGCATCGATCCCGACGAGTACACCCCCACCTTCGACGACTCGGTTTTGAAAAAGCACGGCATCGATCCGGCAGTGCCCTACGTGCTCTTTGTCGGTCGCATCACGCGGCAGAAGGGCATCGTCCACCTCGTCAACGCGATCCGCCATCTAGATCCCGGAACCCAGGTCGTCCTTTGTGCCGGCGCTCCCGACACACCCGAGATCAAGATGGAAATGGAGACCGCCGTCGCCGCGGCGCGCACCGGACACGCCGGGTCCATCGTCTGGATCCAGGAGATGATCCCCGCCGATGAAAAGATCGTGCTCTACAGCCACGCCCGCGTCTTTTGCACCCCCTCGATTTATGAGCCCTTCGGCATCATCAATCTCGAAGCCATGGCCTGCGAGACACCCGTGGTCGGTTCGGCCGTCGGCGGCATGAAGGAGATCATCCTGCCCGGCGAGACCGGCCTGCTCATTCCGCTCGCCCAGCAACCGGAGTCGCCCTTCGAGGCGATCCATCCCGAAGTCTACGCCCACGACCTCGCCACCGGGATCAACACCCTGATGCGGGATCCCGACCGCTGCGCCGAAATGGGAAAATCCGGGCGCGCCCGCGTTCTTGAAAAATTCAGTTGGTCCGAGATCGCGAGGGAGACCGTGGCTCTCTACGAAAAAATCGCGAAGTGACCGCTTTGCGCGACTTGCCGAAGGCCCGGGCGTCACGCTACCGTCGCGCCCGATGAAGCGATCCCTACTTCCTTTCTCACTCTCCCTCCTGCTCAGCCTCGCGGTCCAGGCGGAACCTTGGACCGCTCCCATCGAGCAGATCCGCAAAGTGGGGCCCGAAGGTGCCGGCAACACCGAAGCCGCGCAGGCATGGAGCGCCCTGACCGCCCTCGGTCCCGAGATGCTCGTGCCCGTGCTCACGGCCATGGAAGGCGCCAGCCCCCTCGCCCGCAACTGGTTGCGCACCGCGGTAGAGACCGTTTTCGATCGGGAACTGGCGGCGAAAGCCCCCCTGCCCGGCGAAGCGATCAAGAGCTTCGTCCTCGATCGTGCCCATGAACCCAACGCACGTCGTCTCGCCTTCGAACTCTACGCCAAGATCGCTCCCGACGACTCCGCCACCCTCATTCCCGGATTCGCGGACGATCCCAGCCCGGCCCTTCGTCGCGAAGCCGTGTCGAAACTGCTCGCGGAAGGCAAAGCGCAGCTTGAGGCGGGCGATCAGGAGAAAAGCCTCGCCACCCTCAATGCCGCGCTCGACGCCGCCCGCGAAGTCGATCAGATCGACGCCATCACGAAGCTCCTGCGGGAAAAGCTCGCACAGAAAGTCGACTTGCCGAAGCACTTCGGCTTTCTCTCACACTGGCACCTCATCGGTCCTTTCGACAACACCGGCCGCGAAGGTTTCGCCCGCGTCTACCCGCCCGAGGAAACGATCGCGCTCGATGCCGGGTACCCGGGCAAAGACGGCAAGCCCGTGAAATGGCAGGCCTACGCCACGCCCGACGATTACGGCAAGGTCGATTTCAACCAACCTTATGGCCCGCTCAAACAGGTCGTCGGTTACGCCTACACCGAATTTCACGCCGCCGAGGCCCGCGACGCGCAGATCCGCCTGGGCTGCAAGAACGCTTGGAAAGTATGGTTCAACGGCGAACTGCTCTTCGGTCGCGACGAATACCATCGCGGACAACGCATCGACCAGTACTCCCTTCCCGTGAAACTGCAGCCCGGCAAAAACACCATCCTCGTCAAAGCCTGCCAGAACGAGCAGGAACAGGATTGGACCGCGCAGTGGGAGTTCCAACTCCGCGTCTGCGATGCCACCGGCACCGCCATCCTCTCCACCGATCGCCAGCCCACCCCCGAAAAAGCGGCGCCCGCGCGACGCCGCCCCGCGAAGAGCGAGTGAAGCCGCCGCCGTCGATTCGAATCTCATCCTTTCCGCCCATTTCCGCCAGATCATGCGCACCTTGCTTCTCACCTTGGCACTGATTCCACTCGCCCTGCCCGCCCGGGCCGATTGGCTCAATTTCCGCGGCCCCAACGGCTCCGGACACGCTCCTGACATAACCACCACCGTGGGCGAACTGAGCGACCAAACCCTCGCCTGGCAAGTCGCCCTGCCCGGTCGCGGTCTGGGCAGCCCGATCATCGTGGGAGACAAGATCATCGTCACCGCCGCGAGCGGACCGGAGCAACAACAACTCCACATCCTCTGTTTTTCCGCGAAAGACGGATCGCCGGTCTGGGAACGCCGCTTTTGGGCGACCGGGCGCACCATGTCGCACAGCAAGACGAATGTCGCCGCCCCCACCCCGGCGAGCGATGGCGAACGAATCTACGCGCTGTATTCCTCGAACGACCTCATCTGCGTCGACCTCGATGGCAATCTCGTCTGGATGCGCGGATTGACTCTCGACTACCCCAACGCCTCGAACAGCCTCGGCATGGCCTCCTCTCCCATCGTCGTGGGCGACACCCTCGTCGCGCAGATCGAGAATGATTCCGAATCGTTCGCCGCGGGTTTTGACCTCCTGACCGGAGTCAACAAGTGGAAGCTGGATCGCCCCAAATCGGCGAACTGGACCTCGCCCACCATCCTGAACAAGGACGGCGAATCCATCGTCGCCCTGCAATCGAGCGACGGAATCCTCGGACTGGTGCCCGCGACAGGCTCTTCCGTCTTTACCGTCGCAGGAGGGGCGTCCACCATCCCCTCCGCTGCCGCCTCGGGAAGTGAACTCTACATCCCTTCCAACGGTGTGACTGTCGTGGCACTGGGAGCCACCGGCGAAGAGCCCAAGAAAGTCTGGAACCAAACCAATCAGCGTCCCGGCACCGCAAGTCTTCTCGTCGCCGGAGAGAAACTCTATCTCATCAACAACGCCGGAGTCCTTACCTGCGCCAAAAAGGAATCCGGCGAAGTCCTCTGGGAAGTCAGGCTGAAAGGCCCCTTCAGCGGCAGCCCCGTGGCGGGTGGGGATGGTAAGCTTTACATCTTCAGCGAACAGGGTGTCGGGCAGGTCGTTGATCCGTCCGGAGAGAAGGGAGTCGTCAGCAGCGAAGTCGAACTTGGAGAGACCATCCTCTGCACCCCCGCGCTCGATGGAAAGGCTCTTTACATCCGCAGCGACGGGCACCTCTGGAAATTCGCGGGAAAATGATCAATCCAAGGGCGGGTCGAAAACCCTCACCTCCAGCGCACGCAGGACCCTGATCCCTCCCCAGTCCGCCCCCCGCATGCGACGGGCGCCTGATTTCCGGTTCGGCCCCACAACTCCACGTGCTTTCAGGCACTCAGCGGCCGCATCGACGAAAGCGGCCGAACCCATGACCGCGCCATCGCTGAAGTAGCGCACCTTTCGTCGCAACACTTCCGGCAAGGAGAGACGGCGCTTGCCTTCGAGCACTTCATCCGCCACGCCCGGATCAATGCCGCGACGAGGACGTCCGCCACCCGCATCATTTGGCACCCCGCGCCCCTCCGTGTACAGCAGAGTCCGGTATCGCCCGAGAGTGGTTTTCCAGTCTATCACCTCATCACCCGCACCCGGTCGCTCCAGCGATTCACGTTGCATCCTCTTGAGACGGGATCGTGCGAGTTTCGACCATTTTCCGGCTCCCATCGCCTCGCCGTATCCGCTCCAACGATAGTCTTCCGGAACCGAAACCAGTCCGGCACGAACCGGATTCAGGTCGATGTAAGCGGCAACGGCCTGGAGTGATTCCTCGCCCCCCTCCACAAGAACGCTCCTAAAGGGGCCTTCCCAAAGTGTTCCGAGGCGGCCAAGGCGGCGGTTCATGAAAATGGAGCATCGTTGCTTGAGTTCCTTCAAGAAAACCGACAGGTTGCCTCGCCTTGCCTCATAGCGGTCGAAGATGGCTTTCACACCGCTGGAATCCCCGGCTGCGATCACTGAATCCAACTGCGTCATGATCGTTTCCACCGTGGCCTTGTCATAGAGAAGCGGAAGCACCCGCGAGAGAGTCTCCCGATTGAGCGGAGGAATGATCTCGCGATCGGGGACCTCCACCAGAAGGTGGAAATGGTTCCCCATCACGCAATACGTGATGATTCGTACAGCGCAGAACTCCTCAAGCTTCCGCATGATCGAACGAAAGACTTCTTTTTCTTGCGAATGAAAAATGACCCTTTTGTCCACGACGCGGGAGACACAATGATAGTATGCCGTTCCTGATCCGAGTGCACGCTGCATGCCCATGATGAATCATCAACTACATCAATCGTTTTGCAACGTTTAAATAGCCTTGCTATTTATGTGATTTGACAAGCGCCTGACCGCAGTTAGCGTCGCCCATGTCATCGATTCGCAAGGTCTTGGCTTGGGGGGCTGGTTTCGCCGTTTTGTGCGGAACCGCCGCTACACTGCGGGGATTTGAGACGGCGGCGATGTTTCGCGCGTCGGAGATTCTTCCCCAGCCGATCCTCACCGGCCCCTTCCACCGCGTGCGGGAATACGCCGAGGCCGACGGATACTTGATCCACTTCACCGTGGACTCGGATTTCGGCATCTACCAGTGCACGGGCGTCCCGGAATTGCAGCGCCGGATTGGCGAAATCGAGGCCATTGCGGCCCTGGTGAAGGTGAGCAAGAGCGATCTTTTCGCGGAAGGACTCCGGAAGTCGGTCGAGTCCCCTATCGCCGCAGTCAAGAACATCGCGGCGGATCCGGGTGGTTCGGTGAAACAGATCCCCCACTCGGTCGGCCATTTTTTTGGAAAGGTCGGATCCGGCATCGGCAACGCGGCCCGCAAGGCAGCCGATAAAAAGAACGGCGACGGAGCGGCACCGGAGGAAGTCGGACGCGGGGTAGGCAAAATCCTCAAAGGAGCCGCAGGTTTCGACAAGGCAAAGCTGGAATGTGCCAGACAACTGGGAATCGATCCGTATACCGACAACGCCAGGCTGCAGGAGGAAATGGAGAAGGTCGCGTGGGCGTTTTTCGCGGGCGGCCTCCCTCTGAAGATCGGAGTCTCGATCGCCGGCGGCGGTGCGTCCGAGATCCTCAACGCCACGGAGTTCGTCGGCCTCCCGGAAGATCTCTATCAACTGACCGGATCGGAGCTCGACTACCGCGACCGCACCGCCCTCAAAACCATGGGGATCGCGCCCGAAACGATCGACGCACTTTTTGCCAATGCGGCGATGATCCGCTCCGTCCGCCACCAGTTGGTGACGACCCTTTCCCAAATCCAGGTGCCCGGACGATCGGAAATCGTTAAGCAAATGGTCGCCTGTGACACGGTCTGGCGCGCGCACTTTTTCCACGACGCCCTTCAGTTGCTGCTCTGGAGGCATCGGCAATCCCCTTACCAAAGTCTCGGCGTCCACGGGAGGCTCGCCGTAGGAGTGACAAGTGATGGAATCGTCGAAATCCCCGCCCCTGTCGACTACGTGGTTTGGACGGAGGAGGTCGCCGCCTTCGCGTCACGGGATGACCTCGCCGTGTTTCAGCGACGGTTGATTCTGCAAGGAAACCTGAGCGCTGAAACGTCGGCACAACTTGCCGCAGCAGGCTGGGAGGTTGTCAGAGCCCGGCGTTGACCGCGGGCGCTTCAATCCGCGGATTGCGTGAGGAGATTGCGGATCTCTTCGAGATTCAGAAACGAATTCTCGGTCAGATCGTCATCCAAGATGGTGACCGAAAAGGCTTTTTCGAGGTCGAGAAGCAGGTCGATCGACGCCATGGAGTCGAGCCCCAGCTCGCCCAGATCACGCCGCGGCTCCAGCGTCTCTCCAGCAGGGAGGAATTTCAGATGAGGACGGACAACGGCTGCGATGGCGTCGAGGGAGGCGGGTTCGATCATGTTTGAAAAGGTCGTTTCACGAGAGTGGTTCGTGCCCGGTGCGGAGGTGATGCACGGCGATCACCTCCCCCCCTCTGTGAAGAATCTCGACGGGAGCCGGGCGACTGAGGAAGGCCACCACGCTCGCCGTGGCACCATAAGCTCCCACATTGGGAATCGCCACCAGATCTCCGGGTTCCAACGTTGGAATTTCCAGCTTTTTTGCCAAGCAATCCAGCGGAGTACAGAGAGGACCGACGACATCCACGGTGATCCGATTACCAACGCTCACGACCCGTTGGGGCAAGAGATCGATGGAAAAGCGTGGGATCCTCCCCAATCCGGCCATTCCCCCGAGGTGGTGAATTCCGGTGTCGAGAATGAGAAACCATCGATCTTCTTTCGATCGCTTCAGTTCCATGACGCGGGCAACCAAGGTCCCGGAAGAACCCGCGAGGTAACGTCCGGATTCGAACCACCATTGGGCCTGGCGCGAGGGCCCGGCCCCCGCGTGGAGACGCTCCAGCCCGTCGCGCAGGGCCGCGAGATCCGCGGCAGCACCGGCATGGGCGTAGGGCCAGGCGAATCCTCCGCCGAGATTGAGAATCTGGAGATCCATGCCCAGGATCGTGGTCAGCTCGTCGGCGATCTCCACGGTCTTTTCGAAGGAGGCGAGAAGGGCTTCCACTTCACCGATCTGGGTCCCCCAGTAAAGGTGAAATCCCACGATGTCGACCTGTTCGCCTGCTTCCCGAAGAATCTCCGGCCCCTGGGAGCGAAGCTCATCTTCCTCGAATCCAAACTGGCTGGCCACCCCCGACATGGCCAGTTTCGCCTTCGGGGCCGCATGAGGATTGATCCGCAGGAGCACCTTCACTTGGCAGGCACGGTCCGCGGCCGCAGAGGAGAGTCGCCGCAGATCGGTTCTCGATTCGATCGAGAAATGTCGGACGCCGCCCGCGATCGCTGCATCATATTCCTCAACGCCCTTTCCCGGCCCGCCATAGAGCGCCCTGGAGAGATCAAATCCCGCGGCCCGGGCGGCAGCCAACTCCCCCGGCGAGGTCAAATCGGCTTCACAGCCCGCGCTTCTCAACTCCGCTGTCAACGATGGCAGCGGATTCGCCTTGAAAGAGTACAATAGCCGGGGCGCGGCGGACCTGGGTAAAACGCCAAGAAGCTCGCGGGAACGATCCTCAAGGGCAGTGGCGCAATAAACATAGGCGGGCGTGCCATGGAGCCGGGCCATCTTCCAAGCCAGTTCCACCGCGACGTCCGCGTTACCGCGCCCCGCCCCTGGCGACGCCAGTGTTTCTAAATTGGGATCAGACATTCAACGGAAATCTAAAAATGCACGTTTTTACGATTTTTGATACTGTTCTCTTCGCGTTCCGGGCACCTTAATGATCAATAAAATACGACATCTTTTTCAGTTATCAAGACTATGAAAATCACTGATTTTATATCAATAGGGGTAAACATTCGGCCATTCATTGCACATGAAACTGATCTCCCGCTCAAAGACGTGTTCCGGCCTTACCTTGATCGAAGTGACTCTGGTTATTGCCGTCCTTCTCGGGTTGATCGGTGTGATTTTCGTTGGAGTCATGGCCTACAAGGAAGGAGCAAATCGTTCCATGTGTATTCAGAACATGGCCAGCGTTCAAAAAGCAATGCGATCCTACTGCAACTTCTACGAACTCAACCCCGGAGATGCGATCGTCGACCTTCACGGAAAAGTGATCACCCAAGCGAAATTCTTTTCCTACGAACCTCAATGTCCCTCAGGAGGCACCTACACCTTCAGCGATGGAACCGTCCCGGTGGTGGGAGCCCTTTTCATGAGCTGCTCCATCAACGACCACATCCCCGCCGCCACCGGGGGATGGTGAGAACGCCCGCCCAGCTTGGCTCAGGAATGCGGCGGATCGGTCTTCGAAGACTTGGCCGTCGAAACCGCAGGCGTCGCGGACTTCCCGGCATCGGCCTTCTCCGCTCCCGGATTCTGGGGTGACGGCGCCTCGGGCTTTTCCGCACAGGCGGTCGCGCCGAAGAGCGGGCCGGCCAGCACCGTGATCCCCGCAGCCGCCGCGGCGCGCTGGAGGAGCGATTGCTTTTTCTTCTTCTCCGTCTCACCGAAACGGGCGCGGCGGATTTTCAGGGAATTCTGTTCGTGGATGCGATATACCACGTTCCGCACCTCGTCATCGCGATAGAATTTTCCACCGGCGAGGTGCACGCGATACCAGAGGTGGTAATCATCCGCCCCCAGTCCGATGGCACGCTCCTGGTAATTCCCCGCCTTGCGCGCGATCTCGGCGCGGATGAGGACGGAGGAATGGGGCAGCATGTTGTCATCGGAATTACCCGTGAACATCGTCTCGACACCCTTGTTCGGCCAGTGGAGGCGCGGCGTGATCTGACCGTTCTCATGGGTCATGAGGAGGCAACCGTAGACGTCGGCCTTCTTCGTCTCGATCATGTGAACCGCCCGCTCGAGATAGGTCGGCATGAGCTGGTCGTCGTAGTCGAGGGGCTTGTAATATTCCGTGTCGCACTCGGCCACGGCCTGGCGATGGAGCCAGCTGCAATGCTCGATGTCGGGCGACATTCCCGTGCAGATCAGCGGCAGGCCGTAGCGCGCCGCGAGCGGCTCGGCGAAGGACCAGGGGCCATCGACGAGCAGCTTCACCTTGAAGCGTTTGTAAGTCTGGTTCGCCAAGCTGGCGACGGCATCGTCGAGCTTCGAGACATCGGTGCCCTGATGGATCCGCAAGCCGACCGTGACGCGGGCTTCGGGATGCTGCAGCGAGGTGCCGGTCATCTCCGCGAGGATGCGGGCGTTGGCGGTGGCGTAGTTCGCCCCGAGGGACATCCCGGCCGCGGAAGCGAGGCAATCGACCGAGGAAAGCGTCGCCGCCTTGAGCAGGGCGCCGTGGGCGAGTTTGGCGAGCTTTTTCGGATTCGCGTTCCAATCGATGAGGTAGCCGTTGCGGCCGTTCTTGATGAAATCGGCGATCCCGCAGGTCTTCGTCACCACCACCGGGATCCCGCAACTGAGCGCTTCGGCCGCAGTGAGGAGGAACCCCTCCTTCTCGCTGTTGCCGAGGAGGACGTGACAGCCCTCAAGACGGTGGCGGTAGGAGAACGGATTGAAATCGAGCGGACGCAGATCGAGGCGATCGGCGACACCGAGCTTCGCGGCGAGCTCCTTCACCTGGGCGAGGGTTTCGGCCTGGACTTTCTGGGTGTAGGCCAGCCCGGCCGTGTCCGACCCAGTCCAGGCGCGGATGACCATGCGAGGCTCCTCGGCGAGAAGATACGGGAGGGCGAGGATGCCCTTGGATTCGAGGGGGCGGCCCATCCAGCCGACCACGATGCGACCTTTGGGATCAAACTGACCTTTCACCGAGGCAAATTCGGAAACCGGAGGCGTCAGCACGCCGACGACCCGGTGATTTTTTTCCTTGGTCCATCCGGCGTAGCGATCGAGGACCTTCTGCGAGACGCCGGCCACGGTCATACCATGAAGGGAATCGTAGGCGCGGTTGATGAAACGCCAGCCTGCATCGTCCCAGGAATGGAGCACCAGCGAGGTGGGACGCTGCGGCAAACCGGAGAGATCGCCATAGCTGAGAAACCAGGACGAAGGATCGACCGGAGCCTCGCGCGTCACCTTGCCGCAGGAAAAGCCGCTGCGTTCCGCCGCATCGAGCAGGGGCATGTCGTCCGATTGGGAGTAAAGCGTGGTCCGTTCCCGCACCCACTCCGGCAGGGCCATGATGTAGCGCAAGACCGCCGTTTGAGCGCCACCCAGGGCGAGATTATGGGTCACGAAGCACGGATTGACGCCGGGGAGGTGATAAGTCGAGGCCATGGGTGTAAAATATCGTCTACAATCAACAGGGTCGGATCCAAGACCAAACCCTGTCAGGTCGGGGGAGAAGACGCCGAACAATGAACCATCGCCCGAATCGCCTGTCCAATCCTTGGAACGCATCGTAAGCCCTCACGTTCAAGTTTTTTACCTCCGATTCAAGTGACTCCATCAGGCCATACGCGAGAGCGGTTTGTCGCGAACTTCACCATCGCCGTGGCGGCTTTGCTCGCGCTTGCCCCTTTGGCTGCGGAGGAAACCTGGTCCCTGAAACCACTGGTCCGTCCGACTCCGCCGGCGGAGGGCCACCCGGTCGATGCCTTCATCCACGCGAAGCTGGCCGAGGCCGGGCTCAAGCAAAACGAGGCGGCGGATCCGCACACGCTCCTGCGGCGGATGACGCTCGATTTGACCGGCCTCCCGCCGACGCGGGAAGAGATCGGAGGTCGGAAGTCGGACGTCAGAAGTCAGATTGAGCGATTGCTCGCATCTCCGCACTATGGCGAGCGCTGGGGGCGGCATTGGCTCGATGTCGCGCGTTATGTGCAGGGGACGATCAAAGTTCCGGGCGTCGCCGCGATCGATCTGGCCGAACCCTATCGCGATTATGTGGTGAAAAGTTTCAATGAGGACAAACCCTACGACCGTTTCCTCACCGAACAGCTTGCGGGCGATCTGATCGAGGGCGAGACCGATCCCGACCGCCTCGTGGCCCCCGCCTTTCTTTCGATCGGGCAGTGGTTCGAGGAATGCACCGATCCGAACAAGCTGCGCCTCGATCTGGTCGATGAGCAGATTTCCACCGCGACACGCGCCTTCCTGGCGATGGATTTTTCCTGCGCGCGCTGCCACGATCACAAGTTTGATCCGATCTCGACGCGCGATTATTACGCCCTCGCCGGGATTTTCCGCAGTACGGAGATCACGTCGCACTTCGCCGAGGAATGGAAGGACGGACGCCCCCGCGCCCTGCGTCCCCTCGCGCCCGCGGCGGAGATCGCGAAAGCGGAGGCGGTCGATCGTGAGATCGCCGCGCTGCGCGGGGAACGGCTCCGGTTCCTAACCGATGCCCAAAAGCAGATCTCGCTGAAGCCCGCCTCGGAGATTCCGGGAACGGTCCTCGCGTTTGAGGCGGAAGAGTTCGACGGCCACAAGGATCTCAAGACGATCGCTCTCGGCGAGGGCGAAGCGGTCGCCTTGCGCCGTGCCATCGAACCCTGGGTGCGGTATCGTCTCGTCCTGCCCGATCCCGGGGCCTACACTCTGCTAGTCCGCTACGCCGCGACCGATCCCGCTCCGGTGCAGCTCGAGATCGAGGGCAAGTTTCAGGAAACCCGCGTTCTCGGCGAGCCCACCCACGGAGAAACGCCGGATCATTTCCGCTGGGGAGTCGTGGCGCTCGGCGAACGTCCCGCCGGACGCTGTTTCGTGCGTTTCAAGGCGGGTCGCAACGAGCCTTTTCCCACCCTCGATCGCCTCGTCCTCGTGAAGGGCGAGTTGGACGGGAACTCGGTCGCCTGGCGCGAGCATCTGGGAACGCCCACCCCGGAAGAATCGCGATTCTTCCTGAAGGAAGCCGACCGCGCCATCCTGACAAAACTCGAAACGCGCCTGACCGATCTCCAAAAATCCCGTCCTGTCCTGCCAATGACCCTCGCGGTGAATGACGCCAGTGAGATGCTCGAACTCGCCGTGCATCCCGGCGGCAATCCCTACGACACCGAGGGTGATCCCGTGCCACGGGGCAATCCCGGTCTCGCCGGCAGCGAACTGGCGGCGGCTTTTCCCATTCCGACGGACGCGAGCGGTCGACTCCAGTTCGCCCGATGGCTCGCCGATCCGCGGAATCCCCTCACCGCCCGGGTCATGGCCAACCGGATCTGGCATTGGCACTTCGGCACCGGGCTCGTCCGCACCGTCGACGACTTTGGCAAACAGGGTGCCCAACCCACCCATCCCGAGTTGCTCGACTGGCTCGCCTGCGAACTCATCGAGAGCGGTTGGTCGGTGAAACACCTGCACCGCCTCATCCTGAGTTCGGCGACCTACCAGGCCTCCTCGGCAACGAATCCTGACCATCTCACCAGAGACGCCGACGGCAGCCTTTACTCACGTTTCCCCGCGCGGCGGCTCGAGGTCGAGGCCATTTACGACGGCATGCTCACCAGCATCGGAAAGGTGCCGCGCCAGGCTACGGGCACGCCGCTCGATACCGCAAAATCGAAGGACCGCGCCCTCTACATCCTCACCTCCTCGCGCTCGCCGCTCGGCATGGGCGTGGAAATCCGGAAGAT
This sequence comes from Verrucomicrobiales bacterium, assembly GCA_016795385.1. Classification (GTDB taxonomy): domain Bacteria; phylum Verrucomicrobiota; class Verrucomicrobiia; order Verrucomicrobiales; family DEV007; genus Arctic95D-9. The sequence continues at coordinate 58,132 of JAEUHI010000011.1, forward strand.
GTTTCCGCTTTTCGGCTTCGATGATTCCGGCCGTCCTATGCACGACCGCGACGAGAGCGTCACCGCCGCCCAGGCGCTCTGGTGGCTGAACAATCCCCTGCCCCGATACTACGCGACCAAGCTCGCCGAAAAACTGATCCAGGAACACCCTGGCCAACCCGTCGAACTCGCCCACGCCCTCCACGAAACCCTCCTCGGCCGCCCGCCCGGCAGCGGCGCCGAGGCGGCGATGCTGGGGTATGCCGACGAGCTGATGGGAACGGAAAAGCTTTCCGAAACCGAAGCCTGGACCCGCGTGGCCTTGGGACTTTTTTCTTCCAAATCGTTTCGAATGCTGGAGTGAACACACGGTGACTTAAATTTCCGCGCTGACTTCATATGAAAGCCATATCCATCGATGCAAAAGCCTACTCATTGCTGGACCAAGCGAAGAGGTTCCCTTCTGAATCCTTTTCGGAAGTAATCAAACGCGCCCGTTGGGATAGCGACGCCGGGGCAAGGACGTGTGGAGATGTTCTGCTTACGGCGACAGCAACCATTCCGGAGTTCGCCCTTGAACGTCTCGATGAGGAGCAGTCGTCGAGTTCGTTTCCGTCCTGAATGATTCAACCGTTTCATGAAATCCCTCCAGCGCCCCCCTTTCCACCGTGGCGCTTCGCAAGCGCCGGCCCTTGTTCCTTACCAGGAAAGTCAGGGAGCGGGGCTTGCCAAGCCCCGGAACCGCGTTGTCAGGTCACGCGTGACCAGAGACAGGACAATCTTCTGAACCATCTCCCCTCTTGAATCCCCCCTCCTCCATCCTCTGCCCGGGCACGGCCCGACCGCTCTCGCGCCGCGATTGGCTGCGGAAGAGTTTCCTCGGGCTTGGCGGGATTGCGGCGGCGGACTTGATGGCGCGTCAGGCGCTCGCCGCGGGGACAGCTCCGGCCCTGACGAAACTCCATCACCGTCCCGCGGCGAAACGCATCCTCTACATCTTCCTCGAGGGCGGGCTCTCGCAGTTGGACAGCTACGATTTCAAACCGGCCCTCGCCAAATATGCGGGCCAGCCTCTGCCCGATTCGATCCGGCCGCCGCAGTTCACCTTCGCGAAGCAGGGTACGGTGATCCCCTCGCCTTTCGCCTGGAAACACTGGGGCGAGAGCGGCACCTACGCGAGCGACCTCTTTCCCGAGGTGAACGGGCGGTTCATCGACGATCTTTGTTTCCTTCATTCGCTCCATCACTCGAGCAACGACCACGTCACCGCGAAACGTGTCCTCCACACGGGGGTGCCGATCGAAATCCGGCCGACGCTGGGGAGCTGGCTGGTCTACGGACTCGGGGCGATGAACGAAAACCTGCCCGCCTACATCGACATCACCCCCAGCGATCCGAATCGTCCCACCGGATTCCTCCCCGGCAAATTCGGCGGTGCGGCGATCGCGCGACCGGACAAGAAGTCCTCGAAGCTCGCTTGGGAAAACCTCGACCCGGCCTTCGCGAACCAGGATCGCCACCTCCAATTCCTCCGCGACTTCGAGTCCGCCGACGGGGGCGATCCGCAGCTTGACGAGATGGAGCTCGCCTTCCGCATGCAGACGGCGGCTCCGGAGCTACTCGATCTCGAAAGCGAAACGCCGGCGACGAAAAAACTCTACGGCATCGGCGAGGATCACACCGATGAGTTCGGTCGCGCCCTGCTCCTCGCCCGTCGTTTCGCCGAGGCGGGGGTCCGCTACCTCACGATCAACCACGCATCGACCCGCTACGGCAATCTCTGGGACCAGCACTCCGAGCTTGAAACCGGTCACCGTGGCAACGCGAATGCCGTCGATCGTCCCATCGCGGGACTGCTCCACGATCTGAAGGTGCGCGGGCTGCTCGACGACACCCTCGTGATCTGCGGCAGTGAATTTGGCCGCACCCCGACCTTCGAGTTTTTTGACGGCGTCACCGGCCGCCACCAGAACGGACGTGACCACAATCCCCACGGCTTCACTCTCTGGATGGCCGGTGCGGGGGTGAAGGCGGGCCATCACCACGGTGCGACCGATGATTTCGGCTACTACGCGACGCAGGACAAGGTCGACATCCACGATTTCCACGCGACCCTCCTTCACCTGATGGGCGTCGACCACGAGGCGCTCACCTACTTCCACGGCGGCCGCGATTTCCGGCTCACCGATGTGTATGGCAAGGTGGTGAAGGGCATTCTTTCGTGATTCCTTGGTGGTTGTCAGGCAGGGGCTCGCACCGTATCGTTGCCTTTCCATGTCCGACGCCCCCGTTCTCAAACGCCTCCTCATTCTCCGCGACACGCGGCTGCCTTTCATTGATCTGGACTTTACCGATCCCGCGACGGGGAATCCCCTCGCCGAGGTGTGTCTGATCGGGGCGAACGCCTGCGGCAAGAGCACCTTGCTCGCGCGCCTGCACGAGGCGATGACCGGTCGTCCTCGTTGGATGGAATGGGATGAGGGCTACTATCTCGCCAAATGGCAGATCGATGGCGAGGATCTCTATTTCGCGAAACCGTTTGGTGGCGGAGACGGGCTTTGCTTCCGCCCCGCGATCGAGGACTCGGCGGAATGGCCGCGCCTCGCGGCGTCCGCTCCGGCCTTCGAGGATCTCCGCACGATCTTCGCCTCCGAGATCGTCCTGGAGGCTTCGCCCGGCTTTGGAAACCTCCCGGCGATCTGGTGCGACACCGACCATTGCCTCGTCGATGGCGAATCGCCCGGAGACCTCACCGCCTTTCTCGAGCTCAGCCTGCACGAGCGGCAGGAAGCATTTCACCGCTACCTGAGACTCCCGGAAAACCGCGAGAAAACGATCGCCGAAGTCGAGGCCGCGTTTGACCTGGCTTCGCCTCAGGCCCTGCCCCATCTGCGCGAGGCGTGGGATCGCCTTCTCGCCATGTCCGGACTGCGCGTGGAACTCACCGGTGAAGAGGCCCGCTTTGTGGATCGGTCAGGGTCGGTCGTGCCCATGGATCGCCTCGGGACCTCCCTGCGCCGGCTCCTTCTGCAATCGGGAATCGTCGCCTCGCACCCGGAGGCCCATCTCTTTCTCGATGAGGCGGGAGCAGGCCTGCATCCGGCTCTGGCGCTTGAGCTCCTCCCTCTCCTGCGCTCGCTCGGCGGACAACAGGGCGAACGCCGTTTCATCGCCACCGATTGTCCGCTGGTGGCTTCGGGCTTTGCTCCCGCTGGTCGGCTCCGGCTCCTCCCCGATGAAAAGGGAACCCTGCAGATCCTCCGCAGCGAAGCGCCCGCCGATGCCGATCTCGCGACCCTCCTCGAGAAGGACTTCGGGGTCGCGAACCGGACACCGGCTCCGGAGGAAGCAATTCCCGTACAGCCATCCAGCCCTTCCCCTGCCCGCTTGAAGCGCGCCATCCGTGAATCGGACGACGAGGAAGAGCTCGCCGATCTCATCGACGAAGTGATGTCCAACCGGAGATCCTGACCTCCCTCCGATGCGCCTCCTCGTCGCCTGCGACAAATTCAAAGGATCCCTCGGAGCCCCCGAGGCCTGCGAAGCCGTCGCCGAGGGCCTGCGCGAAGGGTGGATCGGCGCGCTGCCGGAAATCGAGTGCCTGCCCATCGCCGATGGCGGCGACGGCATCGCCGAGACCCTCCTGGCCGCCTCGGGGGGCGAATGGGTGGAATGCCAGGTGCGCGGCCCGCTTGGCTCCCCGGTCACCGCGGGATATGCCCTGATCGAAAACGGACGCACCGCCGTGATCGAGATGGCCAAGGCTTCGGGCATCGTCCTCGTCGGCGAAGAAGAGAAAGATCCCCTCCGCGCAACCACCTACGGCACCGGCCAACTCATCCTCGACGCGATGCGGCGCGGCGTCGGTGAGATTCTCCTCGGCATCGGCGGCAGCGCGACGAACGACGGAGGCACCGGCATGGCCGAAGCCCTCGGGTTCCGCTTTGAAGACGATGCCGGAACACTTCTCGCCGATCTGCCGGTGCATCTCGGGCGTGCCGCGAGACTCCTCCATCCTGACAAAACCACCTTTCCGAAAGTGACCGTGGCCTGTGATGTCACCAATCCTCTCCTCGGACCCGACGGTTGCACCCGCGTTTATGGCCCGCAGAAAGGAATCCGGCCGGAGGATTTCGAAGCCCACGAGTCGCGTCTCGCCCACCTCGTCACCCTGACAGGACCCCATGGGGAAAACGCCGCCTTGCTCCCGGGCTCCGGCGCGGCGGGCGGCCTGGGCTTCGGCGCCCGGGTGTTTCTGGATGCGGCACTCGTCCCCGGCTTCGATCTCGTCTCCTCGCGGATCGGGCTCGCCGATGCGGTCGCGGCCGCGGACTTGGTCATCACCGGCGAGGGGCGTCTCGATTCGCAGAGCCTTCAGGGAAAAGGTCCCCACGGTGTCGTCCGGCTGGCGCGATCGCTCGGCAAAAAGACCGCCGCGTTTTGCGGATCACTCGAGAACCGCGCTCTGGAGGAGGAATTCGGCCCCATCCTCGAGATCCGCAATGACTCGCTGGACCTCGCCACGAATCTCGCCCGAGGACGTGAACATCTGTGGGAAGCGGCGCGGCACTTTGGCCAGACCCTCTCGAGCCACTCATCCGACCCTGTTTGATCCCATGTCCGGCTCAGATCACCTTCCCGGTTTTGAAGACGGGCCCGATCACCCGGGCACGAAACGCCGCGCCCCGGCGGCTCCGAAAGTGACAGGATCGTTCACGACCCGATTCGAGCTCCGCCATGGAGACTGTGTCGAGGGCATGAAATCCCTGCCGGATGAGTCGATCGACCTCGTCGTCACCTCCCCACCTTACAATCTCGGGATCGGCTACGAACAATACCGCGACCGTCTCTCGCCCGAGGACTACCTCGCGTGGTCGCTCGAATGGGCGGGCGAGGTGCGCCGTCTCCTGAAACCGGGCGGCTCGTTTTTCCTGAATGTCGGAGCGGCGCCCGCGAATCCGTGGATGCCGCACGAGCTCGCATTGGCCCTGCGTCCCCTTTTCATCCTCCAGAACACGATCCATTGGATCAAATCCATCACGGTCGAGCCGCGTCAGGGCGATCCCGTGTCGGTGGGTCACTTCAAGCCGATCAATTCGAAGCGCTACCTCACGGACTGCCACGAATACCTCTTTCATTTTACGAAATCGGGAAACGTCCCGCTCGATCGTCTCGCCGTGGGCGTTCCCTACGCCGACAAGAGCAACATCGCCCGATGGGGCCACACCGATGGCCGCGACAAACGCTGCCGTGGAAACAATTGGTTCGTCCCCTACGAAACGATCATGAGCCGGGACAAGGAACGTCCCCATCCCGCGACCTTTCCCGTCGATCTCGCGAAGAAGTGCATCGCCTTGCACGGCGGCGATCCGGCGACGCTCGCGATGCTGGAGCCCTTTCTCGGGATCGGCAATGCCGCCGTTGCCGCCGGTGAACGCGATGTGGCGAGGTTCATCGGCTTCGAGATCGACGAAACCTACCTCGCCGAGGCGAGGCGGCGTGTCGGTCTGGAGACGTGATCACTTGCCGGTCTTCGCCTTCAGATCCGCCCAGAAGGCCTCGACATTGTCGGACTTGATCTGTCGGCCGGGGATTTGGATGAACTGGTCGGCCGGCACCACCGAGGCGTCTCCACCGGCGAGGGCGTGCAGCACTTTCACGGACTGATACCCGTATTCGTAGGGATTCTGCACGACGGTGCCATGGACCGCCCCGGATTGGATGCCCGCGAGGGTTCCGTCGTCTTCATCGAAGCCGATCACCTTCACCGTCTTGAGCTTGCCGGCCTGCTCCAGCGCCTGGAGGATCGCGGGCGGATTGTAGGCGAAAAGGCCGATCATCGCATCGAGTTCCGGATGGCGGGAAAGGGCGTCTTCGGCATTCGCTTTGGCCTTCGCGAGGTCGAATCCATCGGTGAGCGTGCCGAGGATCTTGAATCCATTCCCCTCGATCACTTCGCCGGGAGCGTCGTATCGATTCGCATCCTCGGAGCGGCCGAGCAGCTCGTCGATCACGCCCTGCCGGCGTTTGCGGGAGTTGTCCTGCTCCATCCGGCCGATCAGGATCATCACCTCGCCACCCTGCGGGAGAGCTTGCTTCACGAGCTGACCGCAGAGCCGGCCGGCGGTGTAGTTGTCCATCCCGATGTAGGCGAGGCGGTTCGACTCCGGCGCGTCGGAGTCGTGGGTCACGAGTTTCGTCGCGGCCGCGACCTGGTTCAGCATCTCGGTCTGGTTCGCCGGATCGATCGGACTCACCGCGACCCCGGCGTAGCCACGGGTCACCGCATCTTCCATCATCTGTTTTTGATCCGTGAGCGAGCCCGGCATGAAGACGCCGACCTCCACGCCGAGATCCTGTCCCGCCTTTTTCGCACCGGCTTCCGCGATCGTCCAGAATTCCGCGACGCCGTTCGTGATGAAGGCATACCGGGCCTTGGCCCCGCCGTCCGCAGACCCGCCGCCACCGGAATCACCGCAGCCGGTGAGAGTGAGGGAAAGGGCCGCGAGAGAAGAATACAGCGAAAACGCTCGGAGGATACGGGGAGTCATGCGCGGAGATTAGCGCGACACTCCATAGGTGGAAAGACTTTTCCACAGGGAGAAAAACGGCGCGGTCGCGCCGTCCCGTCAATCGACGAGGGTGTCGATCTTCTTCGCCACCTCGAGGTCGGACTCGGTGAGACCGCCCGCATCGTGGGTGGTGAGACGCACCGTGATCGTGCACCAGCGGATGTCGATGTCGGGATGATGGCCCGCTTCTTCGGCGATCTCGGCCACCGCATTGACGAAGTCGATGCCCTCCATGAAATCATCAAACTCCATCACACGGACGATGGTGTTGTTTTCGAGATCCCATTCGGGGAGCTTTTTCAAGAGCCCTTCGAGCTCGTCTGGGTCGATCAGTTCTGACATGGCCGGTAGGAGTGAGATGGCTTTCTAGCGAATTACGACTCAGCCGCAACCGTTAATCGCTAGAAGAGCAAAGAAATTCCGCAAGTGCCAATCTGGTTTTTTTCCGAGGGACCGAAATCCACGACTTTTGCGCGTTCGCGGCGTTCGGCGCTGGACACGGCGGGACAAAATCGGATTGCAGGATCGCCCGTTTCGTTGAATCCTCCCCGGACGCGCACCCCACGAGGCGGACGCCACGATTGCAAATCCCCATCTTTCACCCCCCTTCACCACCCCATGGCACACGGAAAAATCTACAGCAATATCGTCGAAACCGTCGGCAACACGCCCCTCGTCAAATTGAACCGCGTCACCGAAGGCCTCGAGGCAACCGTCGCGCTGAAGTGCGAATTCTTCAATCCCCTCGGATCGGTCAAGGACCGCATCGGCATGGCCATGATCGAGGCCGCCGAGGCCGCCGGCGAGATCACGAAGGATACCATCATCGTCGAGCCCACCAGCGGCAATACCGGCATCGCCCTGGCCTTTGTCTGCGCTGCCAAGGGCTACAAACTGATCCTCACAATGCCCGAGACGATGAGCCTTGAGCGCCGCACCCTCCTCGCCCTGCTCGGTGCCGAGCTCGTCCTCACCGAAGGCGCCAAAGGCATGAAGGGAGCCATCGCCAAGGCCGAGGAGATCGCCGCCGCGACCCCGAATTCCTTCATTCCCCAGCAGTTCAACAACCCCGCCAACCCCGCGATCCATATCAAGACCACCGCCGAGGAAATCTGGGCCGACACCGATGGCAAGGTCGACATCGTCGTCGCCGCCGTCGGCACCGGAGGCACCGCGACCGGTTGCGTCGAGGGATTGAAGAAAAAGAATCCCAACATCCAGGTGATCGTGGCCGAGCCGGCTGATTCCCCCGTCATCACCCAGACCCTGGCCGGTGAAGCACCGACCCCCGGCCCCCACAAAATCCAGGGCACCGGGGCCGGTTTCGTGCCGAAAAACCTCCGCCTCAAGAGCGAATCCGGCGAAGACCAGATCGTGGAGTGCGTGAAGGTCTCGAACGACGACGCTTTCACCATGGCCCGTCGCCTCGCGAAAGAAGAAGGCATCCTCGGCGGCATCAGCACCGGAGCCAACGTCGTCGCCGCCATCGAGGTGGCCAAGCGACCCGAGAACAAAGGCAAGCTCATCGTCACGATCGGCTGCTCCACCGGCGAGCGTTACCTCTCCACCGCCCTCGCCGACGAGGCCCGGGCCGCCGTGGGTGGCTGATCCGCCTCTCCGCGCGCGGCCGCAAGTTGGCGGCTGACAAACGCGGAATATCGCTTAGAATTGCCGCCCCTTCCCGCCCAAGCGGACCGACCCTCTCTTTTTCATCCCTCCCAGATCATGGCCGACGCCCCCCACAAGCCCACCCCCTCCGAGGAACCGAAGAATCTCGACGCCCTCGCCGCGAGCGAAGCCTCCGGAGTCGTCGATGCGATCGATCGTCACCGCACGAAGATCCTCGCCGCCATCGCCATCGGCGCGATCCTCTTGTGTGCCATTCTCGTGGGAGCCCAGTTGAAAAAGCAGAAGCACCTCGCCGCGGCCGCCGCCTACACCAGCGCGGTTTCGAAGGGAGAAATCGCGGCTCTCGACGGCGTGCTCGTCGATTTCCCCGGTTCCATCCCCGCCGGCAACGCCCTCCTTTCGAAGGCCGAACTGCAGATCGATCAGGGCAAACCGGAAGACGCGCGCGCCACCCTCGAGCGGTTCACGAGCGAATTCAAAAGCCATCCCCGTCATGCCCAGGGCCTCTTCGCCCTCGCCAATCTCTATCACACCTCGGGAGACGCCGAGAAGGCGAAATCCCACTACGAGCAGGTCATCGCCGCGCAGCCCGACGGTGAGCTGACGCCTCTCTCCCGGATCCGTCTCGGTGATCTCGCTCTTGAGGCCGGCGACACGAAAACCGCCGACCAACGTTATCAGGAATCCTACACCCTTCACCCCGGGAACCCCTTCTTCAAATACGCCGAGGAGAAATTGGCCCTGCTGAAGGTCGGCAATCCCACGGAAGTGGAGAAGCCCGCGCCCCCGGCACCTCCCGCATCGCCGGCAGCCGAAACTCCGAAGCCGGCGGCAACCAATCCTCCGGCCGCGCCCGCGCCCGCGCCCGCGCCCGCGCCCGCCCCTGCTCCGGCCACTTCACCCGCGGTGACTCCCGCTCCTGCCGCACCCGCTCCTGCGGAAGCCCCCAAGGCCGCGGTTCCCGCTCCGGCAACTCCGGCACCGGCAAAAACCGAGGCTCCCAAGGCCACACCGGCACCAGCTCCTGCTCCGGAAAAGCCTGAAGCCCCCAAGACTCCCGCTCCGGCTCCGGCTCCGGCTCCTGCTCCTGCTCCTGCTCCTGCTCCTGCTCCTGCTCCGGCTCCGGCTCCGGCGCAGTGATTCGCTCGGACATAAGGTGACGACACCGGCTTTCGCCGCGTTTCCACTTTTCAACGCGATCTCCGGGGCTAGCTTTCAGGCATGCCCCGTATCCTTGCCGACGTTCTTCTCGTCTCTCCAAACGATTACATCCGTCCTGTCTCGATCGAGCTTGGCGATGATGGAAACATCGCCCGCATCCATGAAGGACATCAGCCCCCGGACGGCGTCCCGGTGATCTTCGACGGCGGCGGCGAGGTTTATGCCACGGCCGGCTTCATCGACATTCACACCCACGGAGCGAGGGGCTTCGATCTCTCCTACGCCACCCTCGAAGCGGTCGAGGCGCACGCCGAAGCCAAGCTGGCCGAAGGCGTCACGACCTTCCTGCCCACCACTTGGACCGCCTCGGCGGATCACAAAATCCGTATGGCCCGGGCCGTGGCGGAATATCGAAAAAATCCGCGTTTCGCCCGCGCTCCGTTTCTCCACGTCGAGGGGCCCTACATCAATCCTTCCCAGGCCGGGGCGCAGGATCCCCGATACATGCGGCGTCCGGATGTCGAGGAGATCCGCCGGCTCCACGAAGTCTGCCCGGTCGGCCTCATCAGTCTCGCAATCGAACTCGACGGTGCCCTCCCCTTCCTCGCCGAGATGCGGAAAATGGGCATCGTCACCTCGGCCGCCCACAGCGCCGCCAGCTACGCCGATTTCCAGGCCGCACGCGAGATGGGGCTCGCCCACCTGACGCATTATTGCAATCAGATGTCGGCTCTCCACCATCGCAATGTCGGTCTCGTCGGAGCCGCCCTCCTCGACGACGGCGTCATGATCGAAGTGATCTGCGATGGCATCCACCTCTGCCCGGACATGATCCGCCTGATCTTCAAACACCGCAGCTGCGACCGGCTCATGCTCATCACCGACTCCATCGCCGCCGCGCACCTCGGTGACGGCCGCTACCCCCTGCACGATGGCGAGATCATCGTGAAGGATGGCGCCGCCCGCATCGCCGCCGGCAATCTCGCGGGCTCCATCGTCACCTTCGATGAAGCGCTCCGCCTTGTTTCCAAGGTCACCTCCCTGCCCTTGAACGAACTTTCAAAAACCTGTGCCGCGAATCAGGCCCGCTCGCTGCGATTGAAAGATCGCGGCCGCATTCAACAGGGTCTGCTCGCCGACGTGACCCTCTTGACTCCCGGCCTTGAGGTCGTCGCGACCTACGTCGGAGGAGAACAGCGTTTCTCCGCCTGACTTCAGCGGCTCATCCGGAACAGCTCGCGCTCGACCTGCTCGTAGGGCACGCCGAGGTAGGGCTTCGCCACGCCCAAAGCCTCCCATTTTGCCGCCTCCGCCGCGTGTGGATCGGGCAGGATGTGGCTCAGAATCGCCATCGTCGAAAAGACGAGGACGTAAAACAGGATCCGGCTGCAAACGCGTTCCCGCAGACTCAATCCGAGCGTGCTCACACCTCGATTCAAGCAAAGCACAGCCAAAAGTCCAGTTTTTGATTCTCGATAACGCGAATTTTATTGGAATTGATTTGAATTCTCCAAAATATCAACCTTCTGGCCGACGCGTCGCGCACCTTGAGCCTGCTCTGGATTTCCGCTATGGTGCTCCGTGAATTCTGTCGCCGCCGCCCCCTTTCAAGTGTTGCTCTATTACCGCTACGTCCGCATTCCCGACGCGGCGGACTATACGGAGCGCCACCGTGCCTTGTGTGAGTCGCTCGGACTGCGCGGTCGCATCCTCATCGGCGAAGAGGGAATCAACGGCACCGTCTCGGGTGGGACGTCATCGACCGAGGCCTACATGGCCGCCCTTCGTTCCGACCCGCTCACCGCCGACATCGTTTTCAAAATCGATCCCGCCGAGGGGCATGTCTTTCCCAAGTTGGCGGTGAAGCTGCGTCCGGAGATCGTCACTCTCGGCCTGCCCGGCGAGGCCGACATCGATCCGAACGAGCTCACCGGCGAACGCCTTTCCCCGAAGGAGTTCCTTGAGGCGATGCAGGATCCCGAGGCCGTCGTGATCGATGGACGCAATCTCTACGAGGCGGAACTCGGCCGGTTCAAAGGCGCGATCTGCCCCCCGATCGAGAATTTCCGCGACTTCCCCGGATGGCTCCACGAGCACGCCGATGAGCTTCGCGGGAAAAAACTGCTCACCTACTGCACGGGCGGGATCCGGTGTGAAAAGCTCTCGGGTTATCTGCGCAAGGAAGGCTTCGACCAAGTCTATCAACTCGAGGGCGGCATCGTCACCTACGGAAAAGATCCCGAGGTGCGCGGGCGCGATTTCGAAGGGCTCTGCTATGTCTTTGACGAGCGCGTTGGGGTGGAGGTGAACCACACCGAGACGCGGCGGGTGATTTCACACTGCCGCTTTTGTAATGCGGAACAACCGCACTACGGAAACTGCCGCCTGCCCGAGTGCAACGAACAGATTTTCGTCTGCCCTTCCTGCCGCGAATCGGTCGGGCTCTATTGCGGCCCGGCGTGTCGGGAGAAACACGAACAGGCTCTGGCATGAGAGCGCTTCTCATCGCCCTCGTCTTCCTCACCGCTGCAACCGCGTTGCGGGGCGTGGAGGTGGAAACGGTCACCCTCGCGGGGCGGGTCGTCGATTCGCGGATGATCGTGCATCGCAAGGTGCGCTCCGCTCTTTTTTATCTCAGGCTGAAGGTCGAGGTCGACCAAGTCGATTCCGGCCACGTCCTGCTCCGCGGCTCCAGAACGATCGAGGTGCGCTGCTGGCAGGAAATCGACGGCACCGGCCAATACCGCGAGGGACATCGGTCCATCCCCGCCGATGGCGCCTCCTTCAGCGCCGTGCTTGTGGCGCATCCCGAAGGATTTTTCGAGCCTGCCGGTGAAGACGCGATGGTCCTGGCCGATGCCGCGACGGCGCGGACCTTTCCGATCCTGACAAAAGCGCCATCGACCACCGGTGTTGTCATCGGGGGGATCATCGGTCTGCTCGTGCTCGCCGGGGCCGGTTGGATGCGCTATCGCAATCGCGGGCCGAAGGATCGCAGTTGGAGCGCGGTGGAGCCGGTCGACGGGGATTGACCAGCGACCTCCCTTCGAGTCCCCGGGGCGAGGGTCCGCCGAGGGCGGGGATCGGCGCCATCCCAAACTTGTTTCCCGCCATTTCCCCGCTAGATTGCCCCCTTCCGATGCCGAAAGTGTATCTCAGAACCTTTGGTTGCCAGATGAACGAGCGCGACTCCGAGCAGGTCGCGCAGATGTTCGTCGAGCGCGGATTCACGGTCACGGCGCAGCCGGACGAGGCCGATGTGGTGCTTTTGAATTCCTGCTCGGTGCGCGACCAGGCCGAGCAGAAGGCCCTCGGCAACATGCGCCAGCTCGGCAAACACCGGAAGACCAAACCGAATCTCGTCTTCGGCATGATGGGCTGCATGGCCCAGAGCCGGGGCGAACAGCTCCTGGAAGAAGTGCCCCACCTCGATCTTGTCGTCGGCACGCAGAAATACCATCGCGTCGTCGATCACTGCGTGGAACTGATGCGCGCGAAGGAAGAGGCGCAGATGGACGACCTACGCGCCCCCATCGTCGATATCGAGGAGGAGAAGGATTCCCAGAACACGATCCGCGATCACATCGTCAAGGAGCACGGGGTGAGCGAATTCGTCAGCATCATGCAGGGCTGCAACATGAAGTGTACCTTCTGCATCGTGCCCTACACCCGCGGACCGGAGCGCGGACGCCCCATCGCCGACATCGTCGAGGAATGCCGCCGTCTCGTCGATCGCGGGGTGCGCGAAGTGACCTTGCTGGGACAGATCGTGAATCTCTACGGCCGCCACGAGTTTCCCAAGGTCGATGGCAAAAGCCCTTTCGTGCAACTGCTCGAGGCGGTGCACGAGATCGAGGGGCTCCACCGCATCCGCTTCACCTCCCCCCACCCCATCGGCTACAAGGAGGATGTGATCGAGGCCTTCACCTACCTGCCGAAGCTCGTCGACCACGTCCATTTCCCGATGCAGTCGGGGTCGGACCGCATCCTCCGGGCGATGCACCGCCCTTACAAAGCCGCCAAATTCCTCGAGATCTGCGCGCGGATGAAGGAGGCGCGGCCCGGCATCGCCATTTCCACGGACATCATTGTCGGCTTTCCCGGCGAGACGGAGGAGGATTATCTGGAAACAAAGAAGGCGGTCGAGACCGTGCAATTCGACCAAGCTTTCGTCTTCCGCTATTCGCCCCGCAAGGACACCCCGGCCGCGAATCTGCCCGACCAGCTGCCCGAGCGGGTCAAGGAAGAGCGGAATCAGGATCTCCTCGCTTTGGTCGACTCGATCGTCGAGCGCAAGCACCACGAGCAGGTCGGCACCGTGCAGGAAGTGCTCTGCGAGGGACCAAGCCGCTACAACGCCGCTCGCCTCACTGGCCGCACCCGGACGAACCGCATCGTCATTTTCGACGGCGACCCACAGCGCATGGCCGGCCAGCTCTTCAACGTCCGCATCCAGGAGAGCACGGGCTACACGCTCTACGGCGATCCCGTGATGAACGAGGATGGCACCGTCAACGCGGGGGCGCCTTCGCCGGGGGCGCCTTCGGCCTTGCAAATGGCCGATTCGGTCCGAATCTGAGCGTCTTTTCCTCATGCAGGCGCTTTACAACATGCTCTACGAGCCGGGTCTCCCCTTGAAACTGATGGGGATTCTCGTCGGTCTCTGGCTGGTGGCCTCGCACGTCTTCGCCCTGCTCAAGCCCGGCTTGGTGCAGCCCTGGCTGCAGGCCTTCCCGAGAAATGAAAAGATCGGGATCGCCCTCGTCATCATCGGCTTCGCCTGGGCCTACGTGATCTGGTCGTGCATGGATCTGGGCGAGTTTTTCAAGATCGAACGTCCCGTCCAGATGGTCATCATCGGCGTCTGCGTGGGCGTGATCGTCTATGTGAAAGAGTTCATCGCGGTGCGTTCGCTCGGCTTTCTCATGATCCTCGCTGCCGCCCCGATGCTGGAGTCGGCCTTTCTCAAGGAGCCCCAGTCGCGCCTCCTCCTCGTCGTCTTCGCTTATGTGATCGCGGTCAAAGGCATGTTCTGGGTCGGCATGCCCTACCTGATGCGCGACCAGATCACCTGGGTCCTCGCAAAGGAGAACCGCTACAAGATCGGCGCCATCGCCGGCGCCGCCTACGGGCTGGTGATGGCGGTTTGTGCGGTGCTTTGGTGGTGAGGCGCACGGGAATCCCGTAGTGGTGACGTCCACGTCGCCACCCGCCCAGCCTCCGACATGGCGAGCTGGAGCTCACCACTACATTCTCTCACGGCACTTATTTCCGTAGTGGTGACTTCCACTTCGCCGCCGTAGCCTCCCAGCTGGCAAGCTGTCCCCATTGCGAAACGCTTCTCCCATCGATGAGCCCGCCGATACCGTTCGTTCCTTTTCGCAGGTTCGCGCCCGTTCGTTTCTATCAGAGCAATCGCATTCCCCACTGGCGTCAGGATGAGTGCACGTATTTCGTCACATTTCGTCTCGGCGACGCCTTGCCTGAAGCGATCTGCAAAAAAATCGAGGGTGAGCGGAACCAGTGGCTCGCGGATCGTGGCGGAGCTTTTGAGAGACTGAGCGAACCTCAAATCCAGGAATACGAGCGTCGCTTTGGGGGACTCCTCGACGAATCCCTTGACCGGGGTTCAGGAAGCTGCGCTCTCAAAATCCCCGAACTTCGCGCCGTTATCCAAGAGGCTATCGCTTATCTGGATAAATCGAAGGCAAGGATGGGTGATTTTGTCATCATGCCCAACCACGTTCACGCACTGATGACTCCTCTTGAGGGATTCAAGTTGGAGGAGACTTTGCAATCGCTGAAAGGTTTTACGGCGAGGGCGATCAATCGAATATCTGGCAAAGCGGGCTCCCTTTGGCAGCGGGATTCCTACGATCGGATTGTCAGAGATGGTGCGGAACTGGCTCATTTCCAAGACTATATCGCCAACAATCCAGTCACAGCTCGATTGGACGAGCACGCCTTCACCCATGTAAGGGCAGTCTACGAATGGTGAACCGGGTGGCGAGCTGGAGCTCACCACTACTTGCCCCCCGCAGATCCACGATTCCCCGTAGTGGTGACGTCCACGTCGCCACCCGCCCAGCCTCCGGCATGGCGAGCTGGAGCTCACCACTACTTGCCCCCCGCAGATCCACGATTCCCCGTAGTGGTGACGTCCACGTCGCCACCCGCCCAACCTCCGAAGTGGCGAGCTGGAGCTCACCACTACTTGCCTTCCAGCACATCCAAGCTCCGTCCACGTCGCCACCTCGGCGCATCCCCCACCCCGCTTTTCCCTTTGCTCTCGCGCCATCCTTCGCGACAATGGGCGGGTCATGTCCACCCCCTTCATTCACGACGATTTCATGCTGCAATCGACGGCGGCACGCGAGCTTTACCATCATTTCGCGAAGGACGAGCCCATCCTCGATTTCCACAACCACCTTCCGCCTGATCAGATCGCGGCGGACCGGGTTTTCGAAAACCTTTACGACATCTGGCTCGCCGGCGACCACTACAAATGGCGCGGGATGCGGGCCAACGGCATTCCCGAGGAGCGCATCACCGGATCCGCCTCCCCGCGCGACAAATTCAACGCCTGGGCCGAGACCGTGCCCCACTGTCTCCGCAACGCGCTTTACCACTGGACCCACCTCGAGCTGGCGCGCTACTTCGACTTCCACGACCTCTTCTCCGCCAAGACCGCCGATGCCGTCTGGGAAAAGGGACTCGAGACCCTCGCGAAACCCTCGCATTCGTGCCGCGGTCTCCTCGTGCAAAGCCAGGTGCGCGCCCTCTGCACGACTGATGATCCGACCGACTCGCTCGAGCATCACCAGGCCATCGCCGCCGACCCGGATTTCGACGTGCGCGTTTACCCGACCTTCCGTCCCGACCGCGCCCTCTGGGTGCATGAGGCGGAAACCTTCAACGCCTACGCGGACCGGCTCGCCGAAGTCAGCGGGATCGATTGCGGATCCCTCGCCGGTTTCCAGGACGCGCTCCGCTCGCGGCACGATTTCTTCCACGCGATCGGCGGACGACTTTCCGACCATGGTCTGCACCACGTCTTCGACGCCGATTGCACGAAGGAGCAGGCCACCGCGATCTTCGACAAGGTGCGCCGCGGTCAATCCGCCGACGCGGCCGAGGCCGAGGCTTTCGGGGCCTATCTGATGCTTTTCTTCGGCGAGCTGAACGCCTCGCGCGGCTGGACGATGCAGCTCCACATCGGGGCCGAACGGAACAACAGCCAGCGCCTTTTCGAAAAACTCGGCCGCGACATCGGCTGCGACTCGATGGCGGATGTGAACCACGCCTTCGCGGTGCGGCGCTACCTGAACACCCTCGACCAGCGTGGACATCTCCCGAAGGTGATGCTCTACAACCTGAACCCGAAGGACAACTACGCCCTCGCCACGATGCTCGGGAATTTCCTCGAGGCGAAGCCCGGTGATCCGCCCTGCCGTCTCCAGCTTGGCACGGCCTGGTGGTTCATGGACACGAAGGAAGGGATGGAGTGGCAGATCAACACCTTCTCGAACACGAGCCTGCTCTCGCGCTTCAACGGCATGTTGACCGACTCGCGCAGTTTCCTCTCCTTCACGCGTCACGAGTATTTCCGCCGCATCCTCTGCAACCTGATCGGCACCGACATCGAGAACGGCGAGATCCCCCGCGACATGGAACTCGTCGGCGACATGGTGCGCCGCATCTGTTTCCGGAATCCGGTCGAGTTCTTCGGATTGGAAATGCCGTGAGCGGGCTGCAACAGGCGAAATGCGACACCGTCATCCTCGGAGGTGGCGTTGCGGCCTTGTGGACGGCGAATGTGCTGAAAGCAGCCGGGCAATCCGTCGTCGTTCTCACCAACGCCCCCCTCGGCTCCGGCCAGACGCTCGCGGCCCAGGGCGTGATCCATGGCGGGGTGAAATACGCCGTCGCCGGCAAACTCACGGACTCCTCGGAGGCCCTCGCCGCGATGCCCGGACGCTGGCTCGCGGCGATGCGCGGAGAAGGCCCCGTCGATCTGCGTGGCGCGGATCTGCTCAGCGATCACCAGATCCTCTGGAGCCTGCCGAATGTCGTCAGCCAAGTCGTGGGGTTCTTCGGGAGCAAGGCCCTGCGGGGACGCTCCGCCGCGATCGCCCGAGCGGATTACCCCGTCGTCTTTGACACGCCCGCCTACAAGGGCCGCCTCTTCCGCATCGACGAGCCCGTCGTCGATCCCGTCTCGGTCGTCCGGGAGCTCGCCCGCGGTGTCGCCGACGAAACCCATCTCGTCGAATGGGGAACGAACGCGGAGTTGCTCGTTGAAAACGGCGAGGTCACCGCGATCGACCTGACCCTGACAAACGGACAAAAATGTCTTCTCCGGGCGCGCGATTTTGCATTCGCCGCCGGCGCCGGGAACGGTTCCCTGCTTTCCCGGGTGGGAATCGCGGAACCACGCCAGCAACTGCGGCCGCTCCACCAGCTCGTGATCCGCAAACGGGACCTGCCGCCGTTCTATTCCGTCTGCGTCGGCAACGGCCCGAAACCTCCCATCGTCGTGACGACCCATCTCGATTCCGAGGGACGCACCATCTGGTATCTCGGCGGCGACCTCGCCGAACAAGCCGGAGTCGATCGCGATGAGACCGCCCAGATCGAGGCAGGCCGCGCCTTTTTCGCCAAATGGCTTCCCTGGATCGATCTCGCGGGGGCCGAGTGGTTCACCTGCCGCGTCGACCGCGCCGAGCCGCTCACCGGCACGGGTGACCGTCCGCCCGGTGCCTACTGCCAGCGCCGCGGAAACGTCCTCGTCACGTGGCCGACGAAACTCGCCCTCGCTCCCGCGCTGGCGGAGGAAGTCCTGCGGGAAACCTCCGGCACCCTAACCGACGCCCAACACTTCTTCCTCGACCTTCCCCGCCCCGGCCTGGGCAAAGCTCCCTGGGACCTGCCTTGAGTCATGATCACCCGCCCCCTCGCCTCCACCGGACTTTTCGTCTCCGCTCTCGGCCTCGGCACGGTGAAATTCGGCCGCAACCAGAGCGTGAAGTATCCCACGAGCTTCGATCTGCCGACCGACGGGGCGATCCTTTCGTTGCTCGATCTCGCGCGCGAAGAAGGCATCAACCTCATCGACACCGCGCCGGCTTACGGCACGAGCGAGGAACGGATCGGGCAACTGCTGGAATCGCGGCGGGATGAATGGGTGATCGTCTCAAAGGCGGGCGAGGAATTCCACGGCGATCACTCCACCTACGACTTCTCCCGCGAATCCATCAGCGCGAGCATCGACCGGACCCTGTCACGTCTTCGGACTGACAGGGTCGAGTGTCTCTTGCTCCATTCCGATGGCAACGATCTCGACGTGCTCGATCATTCGGGCGCGCTGGAGGCTCTCGCCGCCGCCAAGGAGGCCGGCAAGATCCGCGCCGCCGGGATCTCGACGAAGACGGTCGCAGGGGGGCTGCGCGCCGTCGAACTCGGGCTCGACGCGGTGATGGTCACCTACAATCCCTGGTATCGCGACGAAGAGGCGGTGCTCGATGCCGCGGCGGAGGCGGGCACCTCGGTCTTTTTGAAAAAGGCGCTCGGCAGCGGCTGGTTCGGCGGCGGAGCGGCTCCGGAGAATCCCGTGGAGACCGCCCTGCGCTTCGCCTTCGCCCATCCCGCGACGACCGCGGCGATCGTCGGCACGATCAATCCCGCTCATCTCCGCGACAATTGCCGGGCCATGCGCGAGGCCGTTGGCGAAAATTGAGGAAAAATCGGTTTGGTGCCGTCCCCGGGATGAGGCAACTTGGGCACTCTTTCCATGTCCGATCCGATCTTTTTCGACAGCCACATGCACACGCCCCTCTGCAAGCACGCGGAGGGGCATCCCGTCCTCTACATGGAGCATGGCGTGGCCGAAGGTCTCGCGGGCATCATCATGACCTGCCACAGCCCGATGCCCCATGGCTTCTCCGCGCGGGTGCGGATGGCACCGGAGCAGTTCAACGAATACGTCGCCCTCGTCACCGAGGCGGCCGACGCGGCGCCGGAGGGTTTTGAGGTTTTGTTAGGACTCGAAAGCGATTTCTTTCCGGGGATGGAACCCTGGCTGCGCGAACTCCACGGCCGCGCCCCTTTCCACTACATCCTCGGTTCGGTGCACTGGCACATCGCGGAATACATGGATGCCTTCTGGCGTGGCGATCCCTTCGCCTTCCAGAAGCAGTACTTCGAGCATCTCGCCGAATCGGCGGAGTGCGGTCTCTTCGACTGTCTCGCCCACCCCGACCTCGTGAAAAACGCGAGCCCGGTCGATTGGGATTACGCGCGGATCCGTCCCCACATCGAAAAGGCGCTCGACCGCATCGCCGCGACCGGGGTGGCGATGGAAATCAACACCTCCGGTCTCAACAAATCCTTTCCCGAGATGAATCCGGGGCACGACATGCTCGCCCTCATGGCCGAGCGCCGGATCCCGGTAGTGATCGGATCGGACTCCCACACCCCGACACGGGTCGGCGATGGATTTGTCGAAGCGCTAGACGCGCTGAAGGCGGCGGGTCATGAGACCGTCAGCCTCTTCCGCGAGCGCCAGCGTCGCGAGCTGCCCATCGCCGCGGTGCGGGCGAGTTTGGAAAAAGAATCATCGCTGACCTCGGCCTTCGGGCGCGGGTGAGCGGGTGCAAGAATCAGCGCCCTTTCTCGATATCGCCGATCTCGCGGGCGAGATTCGTCATGCGGTGCACCTCGCGGCGATAACCTTCCTCGTCGTTCTGCAGGTAGAATTCGTCGCGCCGGATGCGGCATTCCTCCAATTCGATGCGCAGCTTTTCGATTTGGGAGGAGGCGGGCGCGACGGCAGGGGACACGGGAGCCAGCGCGGGCTGGACGCCGACAGGTTCGAGCCCGCCCTGGGGAGCGTTTTCCTCGACCACGGCGGGAGCAGGGGCGACAGCGCGCGAAGCGAATTCGACGGACTCCACCGCACTCTCCGCCGGAGCCCGGCGCGATTCAGCGATCGTTCCGACCGGCTCTTCTTCGCTGAACCATTCACCCATCTCCGCATAAAGGCGGTTCACGGGGGGCTCGAAGACCGGTGCCGCGACATAGACGAGCCGCATCACGGACAGAGAAAAGACCAGAGCGACCGCCACCCCCAGCCCACGCCGGAGCTTCGAGTTCGCGAGGAGCCGGCCAGCGAAGTCGGAGAGGCGCGGCTCGTCCCGGTCATCGCCCTCGTCATCGCGATCGAGGTCCACATCACCCAGGACCAGTTCAAAAATCGATTCACACTCGCAGAGCACGAGATTCTCCGCGTAGAGCCAGTTGTAGAAATTCAGCAAGCCATTGGCGGTGAAAGCGCCGGGAGCCTTTTCGTAAACCCGTTTGGCCGAGGCCTCGAAGGTTGTCTTGCCATCAAAGCTCATCAGCATGGCGTGCTGCCACGGCTTCAGTGAGTATCGCTGACCGGACTTCACCTTCTCGGCGATCACGGCCTCTCCCGCCTGAAAAAAGCGCAACTCTTCCCGAAGCCGGAAGCGGAGGGGAAAGATTTCCCCCAGATTGCCTGGAAGACGATTACTCAAGCTTTGTTTGATTGTTAATTTTACAAAAATTATAGAACACTTTAATAGTTCGTCCAGCAATTTTCTGAGGCCTCGGAAAAAATCCGGGAATTCTCAGTTGTCCCCCGGAAACGCGGTGGCCAATTCGGCCAGGAGCGGCTTCACCGCAGCGGGATTCAGAGACGGCAGCCCGGAGAGGAGGCGGGCGATCCGTCCGGAGACGAGGGGCGCGGCGTAGCTGCTGCCAGTCTCGGTTTTCGTCGCACCGTGCAGCCACGGCACCTCGACCCGTTCCCCGCGGGCCAGGAAGGAAACGAGTCGATGTGGGCTGTGAAACAGCTCATCGCTTCCACAATCGATCCCCCGGACGCTGATGACGCTCGGAAAATAAGCCGGCCATTCGCGGATCCCCGCATCGAGATTGCTGCAAGCCGCGACGATCTGCACCCCTTCGAGGTAGGCCCGATCGACCCATTCCTTGTAGTCCATCACATACCGTGGCAGTCCTCGGCAGCCGAAGCTGCAATTGATGACCCGGTAACCGCGGCTGATCGCCTGGTTGACGCACTCGGCAATGACGAAGCTGCGGGCGTGATTGCTGCTGTCGAGCGCCCGGAAACTGCCGATGCTCACGTCGGGGGCCGCACCCCGCAGCAGGGAGGCGACGGCCGTGCCGTGGCCGTAAACGTCGCCGCCGACACCTTCTTCGATGCGGAGATTCACCCCATCGCAGGAAACGGTCACGTCATCGGAGAGTGTGAGTCCGTCGAGAGCCGGGTGCGCCACGTCGATGCCCGAGTCGATGATCGCCACCTTCACCCCGGCTCCGGTGCATTCCCCGAGGATACGACGCGCGAGATCGAGGTCCGGCCAGGAGATCTGCGATTCATCCCCCATCACCGAGACCGAGGAGGGAGGTTAAAAGCGTGCCATTGATGAGACGCTCCACGAGATTGGCGGCGCGGGCGAGCGTTTCGACATCGGCTGAGCGAAAGCCTTCGCGGGATTGTGGTGCCTCGGCGAGCTGCACGCAGGAGATCACCCCCCGGAGTCCGAAGGCGAAATAAAAGGGTACCGCAATCATCGCCGTGGTGTGTTTGGCGATTTTCCGGTCGAGCGTGTCATCGTGGCCTGCGCTCGCCTCGATATGGTTTTCGCAATAGGGCTGCTGCTGGGCGAAAACCATCGAGATGATCCCTTGCCCGACCGGTTGCCGGAACCCGACGAGGCGATCCGCCTCTTCTCCGGAGTTGTAGCAGGCCACGAGCTCGCGGGACTGGTGATCGATCAGCCACACCGTGCCCTCGCACCCACCGGCCTGGGTGAAGGCGTCTTTCAGGAGCCCCAACGCTCCCGCATCGATCAGGGAGATCAGTTGGGCCGGGGAACTCGAATCAATCCATGTCTCCAACTGACGCTCCACCTCGGGCGCGGAATCGCCGAGCCCGGAGAGGCGGAGGAGCTGGGTATGAACCACGGACATCTTAGGCTTGAGCCTGCAGGGTCTTCACGAGCGTGTGAAGGGCCGTATCATTTTCAAGGATGCTGGGTAGGAGCGCCTGGCGCTCCGACGGCCCCAGCTTGCCGGAAGCGAATTCGCGGATCCGCTCGATCTGATCCTCCGTAAGAGGAGAGGCGGAGTGGCCGGAGACTTCCGGACCGAGGCTTTCGAGGAACTGGGTGAGGAGGGCGATCTCGTTGTTCATGGGACTGTAGAGTGGGAGTGAAAAATGGGGGTTTCCCATTCGACGCGGCTCACACGGGGATTATGCAGCGTTTCCGAAAGAATTCCGAAGGAAATTCACCAAGGTTCCAAATGGAGAGCTAATTCTAAACCGAAATTATAATAATTATAGTTTTTGTATTGACGGCTTGAAGTTCCCCTCCTATGATGCCTCCATGTGAAGCGGATTCGATTTGGAATCCCTAGGCCAAGTTGATTTGTTTTGAGGGGTCAAAGCGGCGCGGTTCCAGTTCGGGACGCGCCGCTTTTTCATGGGTAACGACAAACCGAGCCCGCCCCCCGTAAACGCAAAACGGCCCGGCACCAGAACTTTCGTTCATCGCGCCGGGCCGCCCCGTTCCGCACAAAAAATACTTGGGTTGAACCCTCTTGAGGGGCCGCTATCCTCCGCAAAGGATAGGAAGTCTGGTAAGGCACTGAGAATCACCGGACGTAGAGAACCTAACACTGCAACCCTTTTCTGCAATTAAAATTTGAGGAAATTTTCACTTTTGAGCCTTGCATTTAAAAAAATGCCAGTTCCAACCAGTCAAAGAGGCCGATTTCACAAATTTCCCCTCGACAGTCGCTGAGAACGGCTCAATATAAGGCATGGTTTATCATTTGTGAGAATGAATTTCTCGTTTTTGCGAGTCAATTCCTGCCCTTTCCCCTGCCACCATGCGCCTGAAATCTCTTGAGATTCACGGATTCAAATCCTTCGCTGACAAGACCAAACTCGAGTTTCACGAGGGCGTCACCGGCATCGTGGGTCCGAATGGCTGCGGCAAATCCAATATCGTAGACTCGATGCGCTGGGTCCTCGGCGAGACCTCCGCGAAGGCGCTTCGCGGTGGCGAAATGTCGGACGTCATCTTCAACGGTACTGACAAACGCTCGCCGCTGGGCATGGCGGAAGTGACGCTGACGCTCTCGGGCTGCTCGGGCATTCTCGCCACCGACTACGACGAGGTTTCCCTCGGTCGCCGCGTGTTCCGCGATGGAAAGAGCGAATATCTCATCAACAAGCAGCCCTGCCGTCTCAAGGACATCCACAATCTCCTGATGGACACGGGGATCGGGCGGACGAGCTATTCGATCATGGAGCAAGGCAAGATCGACATGCTCCTCAGCTCGAAACCCGAGGATCGGCGTGCCGTTTTCGAGGAAGCCGCGGGCATCACGAAATACAAGACGCAGAAAAAGGAGGCGCTCCGAAAGCTCGACTACACCGAGGCGAACCTCGTCCGCATCCGCGATGTCATCGCCGAGAACGAGCGGCAAATCCGCTCCCTCTCCCGCCAGGCCTCCAAGGCGAAGCGTTACCAATCGCTCTTCGACGACGTGCGCACCCTCGAGCTGCATCTCGGCCACAAGAAGTGGCGGGAGATCCGGGCGGAGAAGTCGGAGCTGTCGAATTCGATCCGGCAGTTCACGGTGCGTCAGGATGAGCTGGAGGACGCCATTGAGAAGCGCCAGGCCGAGATGGCGGCCGCGCGGGTCGAGTATCAGGAGATCGAACGCCGCCTCGCCGAGCTCCAGGCCTTGCTTGCCAAACTGGAAAACGAGGTCGGCAATGCCGCGAACCGGATCGAGTTCAACGGCGAGCGCACCCACGAGCATTCCATCCGCATCCGTCAGAACGAGGAGGAGATCGCCGAAGCCACGGAAAAGCGCGTCCGCCAGGAAGCGGATCTCGAAAATGCCAATCGCCAACTCGAGGCGGTCGCCTCGCGTATCGCCGAGGAACAAGCCGGTGTGGAAACCCTCGAGGTCGAGACCCGTGCCGCCCGCCAGCGCCGCGAGGAATTGAACCAGCGCATCCGCGGAATCGAGGAAGAACGCAGCGCCCTGAAGAGCCGTATCGCGAGCCTCGAAGCCAACCTCGCCACGAACGAGCGACAAACCGAATCCGACGAGCAACGCTCCGCCCAGCTCGCCGAAGAAATCACACGCCTCCGCGCCGACGAAGATTCCCGCAAGGGCGACGCCGCCGAATTCAAGGATCGCATCGCCGGACACCAGATGGCGATCGAGAGCTACGAGGAGAGTCTCGCCGAACTCGAGCAGAAATACCATCGCGCCCGCCGCGCCGCGGCCGACCTGCAGGAGGATCTCTCCTCGCTTCACAAACTGCGTGCCGAAAAGCGCTCGCGCCTCGAGGTGCTCGAACAGCTCATCGCCGATGGCGAAGGCTTTGAGAAAGGTGCCCAGGAAGTGCTGAAAGGGCTCGACGACCCCGGCTATTTCACTCCACACCTGCGCAGTCCCCTCGCCAACCAGATCGAGGTCGATTCGCGTTTTGCCGATGCGATCGAGGCGGCGCTGGGCCGCAGGCTGCAATCGGTGATCGTCTCCGACATCGCCGTCGCCGAGAAAGTGATCACGACCTTGCGCGAGGGCAATCTCGGAAAGGCGTCCGTGATCGCCGAAAGCCATCTTTCGAACAGCACCCCGGCCCATCGGGAGCGGGCTCCCCTCGGCGCGATCGCCTGGGCGGCCGAAAAGGTCCGCTGCCAGCCGATGGTGGAGTCGCTTGTGGCCCGCTTGCTCGAGGGCGTCCTCCTCGTTGAGGATCTCGGCACGGCGCTGCGTCTCCGTGAGGAGGGCTGCACCTTCGCCATTGCCACCCTCACCGGAGAATTTTTTACCACCGAAGGCATTATCCACGGCGGCCGCACCGGTGATGGATCGATCTCCGTCCTGAGGATGCAGACCGAAGTCCGCGAGTTGCGCGAGATCACCGACGCGCTCGACCAAGAGGTGGAGAGCCGCCAGCAGCGTCGCGATGAACTCAACGCGCGCGTCGATGAATTCGAAGGGAGCCTCCAGGAGGCCCGGGAAAGGCTGCAGCAAAAGCGCGTCTCCTCCTCCACCCTCGAAGGCAAGCTCGCCCTCATCGAGCGCGACTTGAACCAGCTCCGCAACCGCATCGAGAGCCTCGAATGGGAGCAACGCGAGGTCGACGAGCGCACCGCCCGCATCCGCGCGGAACTTGAGGAGAAGCGGGCCGAGCGGGAATCATCCCTTTTCCGCGTTTCCGAACTCGACGAAGAGACGGCCGCCACGGCCACCGCTCTCGACGAGGCCCGCATCCGCGAGGAGCAACTCACCGAAGAAGTCACCGCCGCCCGCACCCGGCTGGCGGTGGAGAACGGGACGCGCGAAAAGTTCGAGGAACAGCGCGAGCCCATGCTCGCCCGCCTCGCCGAACTCATCGAACTCGTCACCCGGCGCGAGGCCGAGATCATCGACCGGCGCGACCGCATCGCCAACGCCGAGACGGAGTCCCGGATGCTCCAGGAACGCATCCACGAATGGGAGGCCGAAGCCGCCGCCGCCACGGTCGAACGCGACCGCATCCGCGAAGAGCGCAACGGCTACTCCGAGCGGATCGAGGAAGGCGAATCCGATCTCACCCGGAAACGGAAGGAGGTGCAGCAGGTGGCATCCCAGATGGGCAAGGAGCAGGTCAAAGTCGCCCAACTCGATCTGACCCTAGAAAATCTCGAACGCACCTGCCGCGATCGTTATCGCACCGAGCTCGAGTTCTTTGAGCCCGACAGTCATGCCCTGCTCCTCGCCATCGAGGAACGCCGTAAAAACGGCGCGATGCGGCTGCGTGCCTATTCCGAGAATGACGTGGACGAGGAGGGATCCTCTCCCGCCCCCGTGTCTGAAGAGGCGACGCCGGAAGGTGCGGAGGCCATCGGGCTGGAGGAGGAAATGGCCGTCGGCGATGATTTCAACGGCGAAGAGCCCGTGCTCGAAGATCCCGCCGAGCCCGATTGGGAGTTCGTCGAGGAAGTGGTCGCCCAGCTCCGCACCAAGCTCGATTCGATGGGCCCCGTGAACATCGATGCGATCGAGGAATTCGACGAACTCGAGGAGCATTACAAATTCAACGTGCAGCAGCTCGAGGATCTCGAGAACTCCAAGGAGGAACTCCTCCGCATGATCGCACGCATCAACCGCGACACGCGCAAGATGTTCTCGGAAACCTTCGAGCAGATCCGGAAGAACTTCCGCGACATGTTCCGCGAACTCTTCGGGGAGAAAGCCAAAGCCGATCTCGTGCTGCTCGACGACAACGATCCCCTCGAGTGCGGCATCGACATCATCGCGAAACCTCCCGGGAAGAAGCTGCAATCGATCAGCCTTCTCTCGGGCGGGGAGCGCTCGATGACGGCAGTCGCCCTGCTCTTCGGCATCTACATGGTGAAGCCCTCGCCCTTCTGCGTGCTCGACGAACTCGATGCCCCGCTCGATGAGTCGAACATCGCCCGCTTCCTCCGCGTCCTCGATCGCTTCATCGGCAGCAGCCAGTTTGTCATCGTGACCCACAGCAAACGCACCATGTCGCGGGCCGATGTGATGTACGGCGTCTCGATGGAGGAGTTCGGCGTGTCGAAGACCGTGGGCGTCACCTTCTCGAAGGCCGGCGAAGCCAAAGGTGGCAAGCAGGCGATGGTGGGTGGGTGAAGCGTCGCCTCTCTCGAGAGAGGCGACCTTCCTGCAAAAAGGATTTGAGACCCGTCGCGATTCCTCCATCGTAGCGCCGCGATGCGATCCACCTTTTCCCTCCTTTTCACGGCCTGTCTTCTGGCCGGGGAAATCCGTGATCTCGCCGCAGTGGAATCGCAGCCGTTGTCTCGTCCTGGCATCGCGCGCGTGCAACTCGTCACCGAGGTCCCGGCCATCGTCCCGGGTGAACCCTTCACCGTCGGGCTCAGGCTCGAACCGTTGCCCGATCATCACACCTACTGGCGTGGCCCGGGCATCGTCGGCGTGGCGACACGTCTGGACTGGACCCTGCCCGAGGGTTTCAAAGTCGGCGACATGACCTGGCCCCCGCCTTCCCTCGTCGACATGGCGGGCTTCCTCGCTCACGGATACAAGGGGCCGGTTTTGATCCTCACCGAGATCCTTCCTCCCCCAGACTTCAAGGGAACGGAGACCGTGATCGCGGCCCGTGCCTCATGGATGGCGTGCGCGGTCTCCTGCAATCCGGGCATCGCCGATCTCTCCTTGAAACTTCCGATCGCCCCGGCGGGCGGGACTCCCGCAGTCGATGGGGAGATCGCCAAGGCTTTTGCCAAAGTCCGCGACTCGGCTCCGAAAACCGCTCCGGAGGATTGGTCGTTCACCGTGCGGTTGGCGACCCCCGATCGCATCCAGCTGACCGCATCCATCCCCGGCCTCTCTCCTGACGCCGCGAAATCCATCCACGTGTTTTGTGATGACATGCAGGTCGACTCCGACGAACCCCAGGCGATCGAAATGATCGATGCCGACGCGGGCATCGTGCGGATCGTCCTCTCCCGTCCCGAGTTCGCGCCCAAATCGCCCAAAGCGCTCACCGGAGTGTTGCATTGTCCCGGAGGTTGGCCCGGAATCGGCTCCTCTTATGTCGAGTTTTCGGCCGCTTGGCCGCCTCGCAGTTTTCCCGAATGAAAAAAGAATCCGCTCTGTTGGAAGGCGAACGTTGTGATTCGAAGTGGTGCGAAGTCCGCCACTCCGGCATCCATGGCCGCGGCCTTTTCGCCAAAAAACGCATCCCCCAGGGGACGAACATCATCGAATACGTCGGTGAGAAGATCGACAAGGAGGAGTCCAACCGGCGGGGCTGGGCCCGCATCGATTACGCGAAGAAAACCGGCGACGCCGCCGTCTACATCTTCACCCTCGACGACGAATACGACATCGACGGCGACATTCCGACCAATTCGGCGCGCCTCATCAATCACAGCTGCGAACCGAATTGCGAAGCCTGGATCGAGGACGGCTCCATCTGGATCGGGGCAGGCCGCGATATCGAGAAGGGCGAGGAGCTTTTCTACAATTACGGCTTCGACCTCGAATCGTGGGAGGATCACCCCTGCTATTGTGGATCGAAACGTTGCGTCGGCTACATCGCGGGCAAGGAATACTGGCCCGAACTGAAGAAGCGCATCGCCGCGAAGAACGCCAAGGCGAAGGCAAAAGCGAAAGGCGCCTCCAAAAAAGCCGCGAAACGCAAGAGCGCTTGAAGGGCCCGCACCCGGCGGGCCGGTTGCCTGGACCAGCTATCAGGGAATCCGCAGGCTTTGGCCCGGACGGATGTTGTCGCTGGTAAGCCCGTTGATCCGTTTCAGATCCGCGACACTGGTGCTGTGCCGGTTCGCGATCGCGAAGAGGGTATCGCCCGAAGCGACCTTGTGATAACTCGGGGCGGGCGCGGCTTCCGGAATACCGGCGGAGGCGAGCGTCACCGGCGCGACTTCACCGGCAGGCGCGGAGGCGAGTGTCACCGCTCCATCCGTGCCGCCCGGGGTGGCACCCGACGCTGGTCCCACGAACGACGCACCCGACTCACGGGCGGCCGAGGCCTCGGCGTAGGTGGGATAGGTGGCATTGGTCGGTGCGGGAGCATCGGTCCCCTCCGTCGTGGTCGAAGCCAACTGAGGCGCGGTCGTGGCACCGGGAGCCGCGGAGCGATCCTTGCCCGTGGCGTTGCTCTTCACCCAATCCTTGCGGTAGTTTCCCTGCTCATCAAAAGGGTAATCATTCCGCTCCATGCCGTGGCCGGCCGGGGTTTTCAGCTTCGCGGGGTCGTAGCTGACGTCCTTGTAGGACTTTGTCGCGGACGTCTTGCACTGCGTGAGAAACGGCGGCACAAGAACCCCGAAGAGGAGACAAGCAACGAGACGGAGAGACTCTGTGGTGCGCATGACTGGATGAAAGATGACTGCCAAAGGAACGATTCACGGACCGACGTCCGTAGAAGCGAATTGATTCAAAATTAGCGGGAAATTTTTAAAAATAAAGAAAACTTAACAGATTTCCTTCACCCTTTTCCGTCCACCAGCTCCGGCCGGGAGCGATTCCCGCCGAACTTCACTCCACAGGCTGGGCCCTCGCCGGAGCCTCGGCGGCTTCCGCATCCCCTTCCCCGCCTTTCAGAAGCCTCGCAGCCTCCTCGCCGGGAGGGGACGTCGCATCGATCGCCACGATCTGACGCAAGGTGGTCGTGGCCGCATCCGACTTCCCGGCTCGCTTCTCAAAGCCCGCGCGATTCAGGAGCGCCCCCTGCAGCGATTCTCCCTCCAGTTTCTGCCCTTCGATGTGCCGGTTGGTCACGGCGATCATCTCCTCCCACTTCGACTCGCGGGCCAGCTTCTGGATTTCGCGGCTGTAGTCCGCCTCGGCGATCAATTTGCGGAAGGGACCCGCCATTTTCAAAACGTCATCGGGGTCCGCGGCGAGGACGGCTTCCATCTCCGCGCGATAGAATCGGGCGATGAGCGCACTTGGCACATCGGGAATCGCCCGGCTCAGGGCCTTCGCTTTGTCCACCCCGGCGAGATTCGCCCCCTCCTTTACCGCCGCGAGATTGTCTTCGTGCACCGCGAGGATCCCGAGGATCTGATCGCCATACTCCTTGGGTTGGAGCGGCTGGTATCCGTTGAGCCCGAAAGGCCGGCCCTCCGCGTCCGTGAGCACGACCGTGGGGAATCCTCTCACCCGGTAGGCTTCGCGAAGCACCGCCTTTTGCGCCGCCTCTTCGCGGGGCATCACGTTGTCCTTCGGATACTCGAGCTTCAGGAGCGCGAATTGAGGCGACACCGTCGCGATGAAAGCCGGATCGCCGAGAATCTCATCGTAGAACTTCGCGCAGATCTCGATCCAATCGGTGCCGGTGAAGACGATGAGCAGCTTTTTCCCCTCCGCCCGCGCCTCGTTCATCGCCGAGGCATAATCCCGGTGCCAGATCCCCAAGGCGCGCGCCTCCGAGGCGGAGCACGCCAGCATCGCCCAAAGAATGAGGAACCAGCGGCGGAACGGGGGGAAACACTTCATGTATCGGAAAGAGAGGGCAAAAACCAAGACGTCTTGTCGCAAAACGGCCAAAAGACGACATCCATTCGTAAAAAAGGGGCCGCTGGCACGCGCCAAGTCACTTTGACCAAAAGGGGTCTTTATACTACCCTCCCCCGCCCCGATATCAAATGAAGCGATTGCTCCCCTGTTTCGCCCTTCTCCTTTCCGCGCCCGCCACCGCCCAGGACGACAAGATCCTCGAGCTCGGCCGTCTCACCTACCAGACCTGTGTCGCCTGCCACGGCCCCGACGGCAAGGGCGTCCGCGCCGGAGATCTGATGATGGCCCCGTCGTTGCACGAATCCGCCTTCATCAAGAGTGATCATCCCGAGCTTCTCACCGCGATCATCCTCAAAGGCATTGCGAAACAGGACAACAAGTTTGTCCAAGCCATGCTCCCCCTCGAGGCCATCCTCAACGACGAGCAAATCGCCGCCCTCATCGCCTACTCCACCCAGGAGTTCGGCGGCACCCGCCGGAACGCCAAGCCCGGCGAGGTGTCGAAGTGGCGCAAGGAATTCGCCGGACGCACCAGCCCGTGGAAACGAAGCGATCTCGAAGAAATGCTCGCCGAGGCGACCACGCCGCCTTTCCTCAGCAAACTCCGCTACAGCCTCTACGAGGGCAAATGGGAGGAGTTGCCCGATTTCTCCTCGTTGCAACCCGCGAAGACCGGCACCCTCGACGACGGACACCTCTCCCTCGAACCAGCCAAGGATCGCAAGGGCCATTTCGGGTTGGTCTTCGACGCCGAATTCACCATTCCCGAGACCGGTGACTACGTTTTTTCACTCACCTCCGATGACGGCTCCGCCCTCATCATCGACGGCGAGACCATCATCGGAAACGATGGCATCCATCCGGCCAAAACCGTGAACATGAAAGAGACCCTGCAAGCCGGACTCCATACCATGCAGGTGCAGTATTTCGAGGCTGGCGGCAACCGCACCCTCGCTCTCTCCGTGAAGGGACCCGGCAAATTCGGCACCCGCTGGCTCTCCGTCGAGAAAGACGAGGCCCGCAAGGCCGCCCAGAGCTTTGATCCCATCCCCCTCACCGCACGGAATCCCGGCGAGGCGATCGTCCACCGCGCCTTCCTCCCCGACGCGAAGCCGCGCGCCATCGGGGTCGGTTATCCCGGTGCCGTCAATCTGGTCTGGGACGCCGATGTCCTCAATCTCGCCTACGTCTACCGTGGCGAATTCATGGACGCCGCCCCCCACTGGAACGGTCGCGGCTCCGGCAGCACCCCGCTCGGGAAAGACCGGGTGAAGATCGCCCACGGCATGCCCTTCCAGATTCTCGAGAGCCTCGACGAACCCTGGGAACCCTACTCCGAAGCGAAGATCAAATACGAGCGCGACAACGCCGACCCGCAGAAGGAAATCACCATCAACGTGCGCCATCCCGACTACCAGTTCCGCGGCTACCGTCTCGATGCGAAACGTTTCCCCACCTTCCGCTACGACTACCGCGAGCTCGTCATCACCGACACCTTCACCCCGGTCGAAATCGACGGTATCACCTCGCTCGTCCGCACCGTGAAGGTCGAGGGCGATCCTGACGAACACACCTATTTCCGCGTTGCCGAAACCGGACCCCAGACTGTCGCCGACGGCTGGATCGATGTGGGGGGCAATCTCAAGGTGAAGGTCGAAGGGGCCGAAACCCTTTCCCGAAAGTCCGGCAATGGCAACGAGACCCTCGTCCCCGTCGCCTCCGGCACCACCCTGACCCTGACCTATCGCTGGAACGCCCCGCTCCAGCCCTGACCCTACCCTCTTCACCCGGACATCCCACCCTCTTCGGTCCATGAAACGTCCCCTTCTTTTTCTCCTCCCTCTCTTCGCCTCCTCCCTTCTGGCCGAGGCGCCGAAGGAGTCCGACTACTACACCATCACCAACCTGCCCGCCCCTGAAGGAGCCTCGATCGAGGGCGGAGCGATCGAGCTGCTCCCCGATGGCAAGGTCGCCGTCTGCACCCGCCGCGGCCAGGTCTGGATCATCGAAAACGCCGCCGGACATCCTGACAAACCCGCCAAATGGACGCTCTTCGCCGAATACCTCCACGAGCCCCTCGGGCTCGCCTGGCGCGACGGGTGGCTCTACGTGGTGCAGCGTCCCGAGGTAACGCGCCTCAAGGACGAGGACGGCGACGGCCGCGCCGATCTCTTCGAGACCGTCAGCGATGGATGGGGCATCAAGGGCGACTACCATGAATACACCTTCGGCTCGCAATTCGACAAGGAAGGGAACCTCTGGTGCGTCCTCTGCCTCACCGGATCCTTCACCGCCGAGGCGCTTTACCGCGGCTGGGTGCTACGCGTCTCGCACGATGGCAAACTCATTCCCACCGCCAGCGGCGTGCGTTCGCCCGGAGGGATCGGTTTCAACGCGGTCGGCGATGTCTTCTACACCGACAACCAGGGCGCCTGGAACGGATCCAGTTCCCTAAAGTGGGTGAAACCCGGATCCTTCCAGGGCAACCCGAACGGCAACATCTTCTTTGAATTCGCCAACGGGGCGATCGGAGAGCGGCCCAAGGACCCGCCCTACGCCGAAGGAGGCAGCCGCATGGTGAAAGAACGCGAGAACATCGCCGAACTCGTGCCGCCGGCCGTCATCCTTCCACATCAGAAAGTCGGCAACTCCCCCACCGGCATCGTCCCCGATCTCACGAAAGGCAAATTCGGTCCCTTCGCCGGTCAGGTTTTCGTCGGAGAGCAGACCCACTCCAAGATTCACCGCGTCTTCCTCGAGAAAGTGAACGGTCTCTACCAAGGTGCCATGTTCCCCTTCCTCGAAGGCTTCAAGTCAGGCAACATCGGCCTGCGTCTCTCCGACGACGGTCAGCTCTACACGAGCGGGTCGGACCGCGGCTGGGGCGCACGCGGAGGCATGCCCTACAATTTCGAGCGGGTCGACTGGACCGGCAAAGTTCCGTTCGAGATCCACGAAATGCGCGCCTTGTCCGACGGCTTTGAACTCACCTTCACCCAGCCGATCGACAAGAGCAGCGCAGTGGACTCCGCCTTCAAGATGGAGGCCTACACTTATATTTACCAAAAGGCCTACGGCAGCCCCGAGGTGGACCAAGTGAAACCGAAGGTCACCGTCGCCTCGGTGGCGGAGGACGGAAAAAGTCTGAAGCTGAAGGTCGAGCCCCTCACCAAGGGCCACGTCCATGAGCTGCACGCCGACGGGATCAAGGCGGCCGAGGGCGGCTTCGGACTGCTCCATCCGCAGGCGTATTACACGTTGAACGAGATTCCGGAGTGAGGTGTTGCCGCCGAGGGGGCGGAAGGAAATGACGGAGGAATGGGGGGAGTGACTTCACTGCCTCTCAACCTTCCTCCTTGATTTAATTTCCATAAAAATTATATTTTATGGAAATTCCTCATGTCCACCGCCGACCGCACGCCTTCCGGGACCGCTGCGCACCGTGACCGTTCCCTGCGGCTCGCGGTGATCACGTCCTTGATCTCTAAGGTCGGGACGATCGTGCTGCGGCTCGTCTCCATCCCGATCGCGGTGCATCTCCTCGGCATGGAAATGTTCGGGGTCTACACGGCGATCACGATGGCCGTGGGCATGATCGACATGCTCCATATCGGGATCGGACCGGCCCTGACCAAGGCTCTCGCCAAAGCGGTGGCCCGTGGCGACCGCGAGACCGAACGCACCGTCTTCGGCACGAGCATCCTCCTCAGCCTCGGGCTCACGGCGATCGCGGCGATCACCGCCTCGCTCCTGCTCTTCAACGTCCCGATTCCCGAGCTCTTCGGAAAGGAATTCGCCCCGGTGCAGGAGACGATGTTCCGCGCCGCCCTCCTCGGACTCGTCATCATCCAGATCGAGATGATGTGCATTCCCTTCGAAATGGGGCGTGACGGTTATCAGGAAACCCGTTTCACCAACGCCTGGGGCGCGGCGGGAAATGTCGTGGGAGCCCTCCTCCTCCTCGGCGGGATCTGGCTTTTCCCGACGATTGAATTCCTCCTCATCGCGGTGAACGGCTCGATCGCCCTGGCGAAGCTCGGCAACACGATCCACCTCCTGGTGCAGCGCCCCTATCTTTTTCCCCGCTTCTCGCTCTTCCGCAAAGCGCTCGTCCCCACGCTCGCCCGGGACGGGATCCGCTTTTCAATCACCTACATCCTCGCCGCCGCGGTCGAGTACAATCTGATGGCTTTCCTCATCGGTCGTCACGTCGGTCCGGAAGCGGTCGGAGTCTGGAATGTGATGATCACGGTGCACTTTTCGCTGACCGGCCTCGTCGGGATGATCACGAAACCCTACTGGCCGGCCTTGATGGATGCCTTTGAACGGCGCGACCTCCCGTGGATCGTCCGCAGTTCGAATCGCCTCCGCCTCGGCGGCCTCAGCTTCGCCCTTTTCGCGGCTTCCGGATTGATCGCGCTGGGTCCGTGGGCCCTGCCTCTGTGGGCGGGCAAGGAATTTCATACCGCGGTGCCGGAGGCCTTCCTGATGGACCGGCTCGCCCTCATCGCCTTCGCGGTCTATTTCATCGTGCACATCTGGCGGCACATCAACCAGACGCTCGCGCTCGGCGTGGGCTGGGTCTCGCCGGTGGCCGCGGCGGTGGTGACGGAGGCGGTCGTGCTGATTTCGGCGGCGTCCTTCGTCCTCTATCACGAGGGTGGCATCGGCACGATCTACCTGACGATGGCGGTTTCCATTGGCGGTTTGTCAGGCTGGCTTTTCCCGCTCTTTTTCCGCAAAGGCCGGGGGAACGCGACCCATCTGGAAGGCAACGAAGAGGGCGAATGCATCCCACCGGAGAATCTCCCGGCGGAGCGCGTCCATTTCACACGAAGCGCAGGAACGCCTCCGGCAACGGAGCTTCAAAGCGGAGGAATTCCCCGCTGACGGGATGCCGGAAGGCGAGACGGCGCGCGTGCAGCATGAGCCGCCCCGTTTTCACCTTCTGCCTCGGAACGTGCGCATAGATCGTGTCGCCGAGGATGGGGCAACGCAGCGCTTCCTTCAGATGCACGCGGATCTGGTGGGTGCGTCCCGTGTGAATGACGCATTGCAACGCCGCCCAGTTTTCCCGGGCATCAAATCGCAGCACGCGGTAGTCGGTGATGGCTTCCTTGCCGGCCGGGTCAGGAACGACGGCCATCTTCTGCCGGTTCACGGGATGCCTGCCGATCCGGGTTTCGATGGTGCCCTCGTCCTTCGAGGGGATGCCTTCGGTGACGGCTAGGTATTCCTTTTCCGTCTCGCGCCCGGAGAACTGGGCGACGAGGGAGTGGTAGGCCACCTCGGTCTTCGCCGCGACGAGGCAGCCGGAGGTCTCCTTGTCGAGTCGATGCACGATGCCAGGCCGATCTTCGCCGGCGAGGGCGCAGAGTTTCCCCTGACAATGATGCAAAAGCGCGTTCACGAGGGTGCCGTCGGGATTGCCCGACCCGGGATGGACGACGAGCCCGGGAGGTTTGTCGATGACGATGACGTGGTCGTCCTCGAAGAGGATGGAAAGGGGAATCTCTTCGCCGTGCAGTTCGGCGGAGGGCCCGGGCTCGATCCTGACAAACACCTCATCCCCGGCGGCGACCGGATGACTGGGTTTCACGGGGCGGCCGCCGAGGAGGACTCCGCCCGACTTGATGAGTTCCTGCACCGCGGCACGCGAGAGATCCCTGCCGGCCGAAAGGAGCGCCGCAGGCAGGTAGCGATCGAGTCGCTCCGATGAAGCGGACGCCGCCACGATGAGGCGATATTCCGCCGGA
This sequence comes from Verrucomicrobiales bacterium, assembly GCA_016795385.1. GTDB lineage: Bacteria > Verrucomicrobiota > Verrucomicrobiia > Verrucomicrobiales > DEV007 > Arctic95D-9. Next base: position 94,346 of record JAEUHI010000011.1, read on the forward strand.
GTATCCGCTTCACCCGCCATCGCCATCAGTCCAGCTTGGGCGTGTAGATCGGAATCTCGAAATTCGGCCGGAGATCGTCGAACATCTGCCACGAGGAGAGATTCTTGTACTTCGTGAAGGGAACGAGAACCAACTCTGTTTCGGATCCGACTTCCGCCTTGGCGGCTCCGGTGAGTTTGCGATTGAAGATGATGCCTTGCGCGATGCGGATCTTGTCGAAGGGGTAGTTGCCCCTCAGGTCTTTCACGACCTGATACTCATAGAGTCCGAGGGCATTCGCGTAGGCGAGTTCGGACGCGTTGCCGATGCCGGATTTGGTCTCCAACTTGATCCGCAGGGCCACCTCGTCGGGGAGATCCTGGTGTTCGCCCGTCCCGCTGTCGGAAAACCGCTCCTTCGGCGGACTCTGCAGGGGCACGGCCCGGACGATCGCCTTGGTGGTCGCAGGAGGTGCGACCTTCATGAAGGCGTTGAAGTGCGACGATACCTTTTCGGCCCACCCCCGAGCCTCGGCCGGCCCGTAATGAATGCCATCGGTGGCCGGATAAGGATCGACAAATTTCGTCACCTTCTGGCTCTCGAAGACGGTGCCCTCGTATTTCGTCACGACCTCGCGCATGATCGAAGCCAATTCATCCTGCAGTTCCTTCGTGTATCGTTCCTCGTGGGAATGCGGAGGCAGCACCCAGTAGGAAATGGCACCGGCATCGGCGATGGCGTAGCACATCTGATCGATGAGGGAACGCACCTCGGCGACATTGTCTTCCTTCGGCCGTCGTTTGGAGCGCAAGGTCGCGTAAAGATTGATGCCCGTCTGCACGACGACGACATTGGGCTTGGCGTCGGCCATGAGATCCTCGAGCTTGGGGACGGCTCGCACATACCCGACACGGCGTTCGCTCACCTCGGACTTTTCCCAAAAGCCGATCGTGCACGGCAGGGTCTGATAACTTTTCAGCCAATAGTAAGGAGTCGCTCCTCCGGCCACGACGGTGTGCACCTGGAATCCCGACGAGCGCAACGCGGAGTCGAAGGTCTGGCCAAAGGCCCCGATGCTGAGAGAGTCCCCCAAAAAAAGGACGCGGGAGCGGTCCGCCGCCTCTGTCTTTGCCCCCATTCCCGCTACCACGGCGGCGAGAAGCAGTGAGCCCATGACGCATCTCAAACGATTCATGCGCCGATTGTTACACGAAAGAGAAAGACAGATCAATCGCGCGATTCGCGATTTCTATAATTTTCGCACTTTTGAAAGAACTATTCGCAATTTTCTGCGAAAAAATCACAGTTCGAGCCCGGCCGCACAGAGTTTTTGGAAATCTTCCCACTCGAGCTGAAGCCGGTCATCGGCCTCGCGAATGCGTTTCATCGTCTCTGTCGCGACCTGCTGACGGGCGGCGGTGAGGGTGCGGCTGACCCGCGTCTGGTCACACTGCCACATTCGGGCGATGACCGATTGGCTGATCCCGTGAATATAGGAAAGCTTCAGCATGAGGAGCACTTCCGGCCCCAGGGAATCGAACGCTTCCCGGATGGCCCGGCCCATGAGTTCGGAGAGATCGTTGTCGAGGATGTTTTCCTCCAGATCGGCACCGGCGACCCGGTCGAATTGGTCGCCCGAGCGATCGTCGTCATCGTCGTAGGACGGGAGTTCGCCGCGGAATTTGTCACGTCGCTTCAAGTCGAGCCAGCGATTCCACGTGGTGCGGATCATCCAGGTGGAAAGCGAGGAGCGGCCCTCGAATTTCTCCAGGAGCGGGCGGGTCGTGCCATTCTTGCCTGCGCCGAAGGACTCGGCGATGATGTCGGCGACGAGATCCTCGGCCTGGACGCGGTCGACTCCGCGCGACATCAGGACGCGCTCGAGCATCGGCCGGTAGGTATCCTGAAACTCCCGCACCGCATGGGCCTCGCCCGCGATGGCACGATCGACGAGATCGAGATCTTCGGCAAATTTCAGCGGCTTGAGTTCAGAGCTGGAACCGTTCGTCATGGGGGACAATCTAACTACGGCCGCGACGAATGATCAACCTTGGATTGGGCCGAATCCCGTCAGAGAATCCTGACCACCAGTCCCCTCCGTGGTTGCCGCATCCCCCCACCCGTGCTAACCGTGCCACCCTTTCAAAATGACCGGCATTCAGGACATCCAGCTCATCGGCGATCTCGTCGCGATCCGTTGGGCGGACGCGAGCGAGACCTACCATCGCATGGACCGTCTCCGCTCCCTCTCCCCCAGTGCCGAAACCTCGGGCGAGCGCGACCTCCTCGGCCGCGAACTCGTGGCCACCGACAAACACCGCGACTTCTCGGGCGTCACGGTGATCGGCTGGAATCCCGTCGGCAGCTATGCCATCCAGTTCCGTTTCTCCGACGGCCATAATACCGGGCTCTACTCCTACGAATACCTCCGCGAGATCGCGGATGAGATCTGATCTCCAAACTTGATACCCTCCACCTCGTATTCCCCGTCAGATGATTCCCAACGTCCTCGCCGAACGCTACGCCACCGCCTCCATGAAGGCGGTCTGGTCCCCCGAAGGAAAAGTCCGTCTCGAGCGCGAGCTCTGGGTCGCGGTGATGAAGGCGCAGAGCGATCTCGGCCTCGACATCCCCGCGGAGGCCATCGCCGCCTACGAGCGGGTCATCGATCAGATCGATCTCGGCTCGATCGACGCCCGGGAGCGCATCACCCGCCACGATGTGAAGGCAAGGATCGAGGAATTCTGCGACCTCGCCGGCCACGAGCACATCCACAAGGGCATGACGAGCCGCGACCTCACCGAGAACGTCGAGCAGCTCCAGGTCCACCGAGCTCTCGGTGTCGTCCGCACGAAGGCCGCCGCGGCGCTGCATCGCCTCTCGCGGAAAGCCGGCGAATATCGCGATCTCGTCATCACCGCCCGCACCCACAACGTCGCCGCACAGATCACGACCTACGGAAAGCGCCTCGCCATGTTCGGGGAAGAGCTGCTGCATGCCGCCCGCAAACTGGAGGAAACGATCGCCGGCTATCCGGTGCGGGGCTTGAAAGGAGCGGTCGGCACGCAACTCGACCAACTCAGCCTCTTCGACGGCGATTCCGGCAAAGTGCTGGAGCTCGAGCGCCGTCTCGCCGCCCACCTCGGCATCGGGAATCTCTTCACCAACGTCGGCCAGGTCTACCCGCGCAGCCTGGACTTCGAGGTCGTCGCCGTCTTGAACCAGCTCGCCTCCGCGCCCTCGAGCTTTGCGAAAACGCTCCGCCTCATGGCCGGGCACGAACTCGCCGGCGAAGGTTTCGCGAAGGGCCAGGTCGGATCCTCCGCGATGCCGCACAAGATGAACAGCCGCAGTTGCGAACGGATCAACGGTTTCAAGGCCATCCTCGGCGGACATCTCGCGATGGCTTCGGCGCTCGCCGGAGACCAGTGGAATGAAGGTGATGTCTCCTGCTCCGTGGTGCGCCGCGTCATGCTGCCCGACGCCTTTTTCGCGATCGACGGACTCTTCGAGACCCTCATCACCATTCTCGATCAGATGGATGCGAATCCCGCCGTGATCGAGCGCGAAAACCGTCATTACCTGCCCTTCCTCCTCAGCACCACGATCATGATGACCGCGGTGAAGCGCGGGATCGGCCGCGAGACCGCCCACGAGGTGATCAAGGAGCACGCCGTCGCCGCCGCCCGCGCCTACCGCGCCGGGGAAAGCGATCGCAATGACCTCGTCGCCCGTCTCGCCGCCGATGGCCGCCTCGGCATGACCGCGGCCGAACTCGAAGCCAGCCTCGCGGAAGGCCAGGCCAACGCCGGCGCCGCCAGCGCCCAGATCGATCATTTCATCGCGGAGGTCGGCACCTTCGCCAAAACCATCGAAGGAGCGACAACGTATCAACCGGGTAGCATTCTCTAACCTCCTACTCATACTCCTGCCTCCTACTCTTACTCAAAAACGGATGGCCCTGAGCGCACGGAGAGTATGAGTATGAGTATGAGTATGAGTATGAGCCCACGTTGAACCGATACCTTTTACCTTTTACCTTCCCACCTTTTACCGAGGCCTTCGGCCGACCTACCATGAGCCCACAACTCGCCGAATTCTTCGACTTCCTCCGCTTCCCGAGCATCTCGACCGACAGCCGGCACCGTGATGATGTTCGCCGATGCGCGGAGTTCCTCGCGACCAAATGCCGCTCGATGGGCCTTCGCACGGAACTCCACGAGACGCCCGGCCATCCCATCCTCGTGGCCAGCAGCGTACCGAAACCGGGCCGCCCCACCGTTCTTATCTACGGACATTACGACGTGCAGCCGGTCGATCCGGTCTCGGAATGGGATACCCCGCCCTTCGAACCGACTCTCGTCGGTGACAAGATCTACGCCCGCGGCGCGACCGACAACAAAGGACAGCACTTCGCCCATCTCCTCGGCGTCGAAGCAGCGCTCAAGGCCCACGGCGATCTGCCGGTGAACGTGGTCTTTCTCATCGAGGGTGAGGAGGAAATCGGCTCGCCCAATCTGGCGCCTTTCCTCGCGAACCATCGCGAACTTTTGAAGTGCGACGTCTGCGCCGTCTCCGACACCGGCATGATCGGCGCTGGCATTCCCACCATGACCTACGGCCTCCGCGGCATCGCCTGCCTCGAGTTCAAGATCCACGGTCCCGTGCGCGATCTGCATTCCGGCGTCTATGGCGGAGCCGTGCCGAATCCGGCGACCATGGTCTCGCGCATCATCGCCTCGCTTCACGACGACGAGGGCCGCATCCGCATTCCTGGTTTCTACGATCGCGTCCTTCCCCTCGAATCGTGGGAGCGTGAAATGTGGGCCAGCCTGCCGGATGGCGATGCCGCCACCCTCGATGAAACCGGCGCGCCCGGACTCTGGGGCGAGGCCGGCTACACCTCGCTCGAACGTCGCTGGGGACGTCCTACCGCCGAAGTCAACGGGATCGGAGGCGGCTACCAGGGAGAAGGATCGAAGACCGTGATCGGGCGCGAAGCGATGGCGAAACTCAGCTTCCGCCTCGTCCCCGACCAGAATCCGCAGGAGATCCTCGAGCTCGCCGCCGCCCATTTGAAGTCCGTCTGTCCGCCTTCCTGCCGCATCGAGGTGGAGCTCGGTCACTGGGGCCCAGCCTACGTGATGGATCCCCATTCCCCCTACGGCAAGGCCGCGCAACGCGCCCTCGTCCGCGCCTTCTCCGGCGAGCCCCGTCTCATCCGCGAAGGCGGCAGCATCCCCATCATTCAGGCGATCAAGGACACCCTCGGTGTCGACAGCCTTTTGTTAGGGTTGGCCCTGCCCGACTGCCAGATCCACTCGCCCAACGAGAATTTCACGGTCACCAATTTCGAGGCGGGGATTCGTTTGAATCAGGCCCTCCTCGAAGAACTGGCTGGGTGATCACGGCAGGCCTTTCCATCCGTTCAGCTTCCTCCGGTCATGCTGCCCGACCTCGTCGAGATCACCCCACCCTCCGCTCCCGTCGATGCCTCCGTCGTGCTACCGGGATCGAAAAGCCTCACGAACCGCGCCCTCATCCTCGCGGCTCTCGCGGACGGCGAAGTGACTCTGCGTGGATCGCTCTGGAGCGAGGACACGCAAGCGATGGTGCATTGCCTGAGGGAGCTTGGCTTCTCCGTCGACGTCACTCCCGACCCTGACGAAGCCGCCAACCGCACCCTGGTGGTCGAGGGACGCGGCGGACTCATACCGAAAGCGGGGACGACCGAGGTCCCTTTGGAATTGTTCGTCGAAAACGCCGGCACCGCCGCCCGCTTTCTCCTCGCGATGGTGTGTCTTGGTGACGGCGTCTATCGTCTCAGTGGCATTCCGCGGATGCACCAGAGGCCCCAAGCCGCCTTGATCCAAGCCTTGCGGGAACTCGGATATCGCATCGATTCGCCGAACGACTTCCTCCCCGCCGTCGTTCACGGTGCCGGTCCGAAACCGGGAGCGACCTGCCGCGTCAGCGTTGAGGAAAGTTCGCAATTCGCCTCGGCCCTGATCCTTTCCCAACACACCGGCGGCTGGATGATCGAGGTGACCGGGGCGAACGAAGACGAGCTGCCCTACGTCGACATGACCCGACGTCTCGTCGAGACCTTTCCCTGGCAGGGCGGCGTCTACGAAATCGAGCCCGACGCCTCCGGGGCCAGCTATTTCTGGGGTGCCGACTGGCTGCTCCGCGAAGCGGGTGGCCGGGTCAAAGTCGGGCCCGAGCCCGACTCCGGAATGCAGATGGACCAGAATTTCCTGGACCTCATTCTCAATCAACCCTGGCGCTCGCAATACTCCCGGCGCACCGATCTCGCCGACAGCATCATGACGGCCATCGCTCTCGCCCCTTTTGCTCCGACGGTGACGAGATTCACCGACCTGGGCCGTCTCCGCGTGCAGGAGTGCGAACGGGTCGCCGCCCTCCGCACCGAGCTCTCAAAGTGCGGTGCCCGTGTCGAAGAGGAGGGCGACACCCTCACCGTTTTCCCCGGTTCCCTCCATGGCGCGGAGATCGACACCTACAATGATCACCGCATGGCGATGTGTTTCGGCATGCTCGGACTGCGCGTCCCCGGGCTGAAACTGCGGAATCCCGCCTGCGTGCGCAAGACCTTCCCGAATTTCTTCGACAAACTCGCCTCGCTCGGAGCCGGTGTGGTCGAGGTCGCGACCGGCGACCGACTCGAGGGCGAGGCCCTGCTGGCGGATTGAGTCCCGATCTTCCGCTGACAATCCACGCCTCGCATTCGCCATTGCGGGAGCACGATTCCTTTGGTTCCTTTCCGTTGCGCCGTCCGTTTCCGGCGCATTGAGACATGGCTGTGAAATACCGAGATTATTACGAGACCCTGGGCGTTTCCAAAGACGCCTCGCAGGATGAGATCAAGAAGGCCTTCAAGAAACTCGCCCGGCAGTATCACCCCGATGTCGCGAAGGATCAGCCCGATGCCGAAGAGCGGTTCAAGGCGGTGAACGAAGCCTATGAAGTGCTCGGCGATCCGGAGAAGCGGCAGAAATACGACACTCTCGGGCCCGGGTGGCAACAGGGTCAGGACTTCGGCGGCTACTCCGGCTATCCCGGCGGTGGCCAGTATGAATATCACTTCGGAGGGAGCACCGGCTTCAGCGACTTCTTTGAAAGCCTCTTCGGTGGTCGCGGCGGTGGCGATCCCTTTGGTTCCTTCGGCGGGGCCAGGGGAGCCCGTCGTCCCCGCTCCACCCAGCCCATGGCGGGCGAGGACATCGAAGCGGATCTGCTCGTCCGCATCGAGGAGATCATGCACGGCTCCACCCGCGAGGTCCGCCTCGCGCGTCCTACCGCCGACGGCCAGCGCGGAAAGGAAACGACGATCCGGGTGAAGATTCCCAAAGGCATCGCGGAGGGTCAGCGCATCCGCTGCGGCGGCATGGGGTACCCCGGCGTGAACGGTGGTCCTGAGGGCGACCTCTACCTCCGTGTCCGGCTTGAGCGTCATCCGCTTTACCGTCCCGACGGCCACGATCTCGATAGCGATCTCATCCTCGCGCCATGGGAGGTCGTCCTCGGTGCGAGCGTCACCATTCCCACCCCCCACGGCGACGTGAAGATGACGGTGAAGCCGGGATCGCAGCCGGGCACGAAGCTGCGGCTCCGCGGCAAGGGACTCCCCACCGGTAAGGAAGGCTACGGCGATCTTTACGTGACCCTCGTCGTCGAATTCCCCGAGAGCCTCAGCGAGGAGGAAGGAGCGCTCTGGAAATCACTCGCCGAAAAAACCCGCTTCCGTCCCCGGGGTTGATAAACACCTCCTACTCTTACCTCATACTCATACTCATACTCATACTCATACTCAAAAGCGAAGGGTCTCGGGACGTTCGTCTTTGAGTATGAGTAAGAGGTAAGAGTAGGAGTATGAGATTTTGGTTTGAGATTTTGATATGAAAACACCCCTTTCCCTCGCCCTTCTTCTTCTCGTCACTTCATTGGCCCACGCCGCCCCGCCCAACCTCGTCGTCTTCCTCGCCGACGACGCGGGCTGGGGTGACTACTCCTTCTCCGGCAACACCCAGGTCGCGACGCCAAACATCGACTCGATCGCGACGGGCGGGGTCTCGCTCGATCGCTTTTTCGTCTGCCCGGTTTGCTCGCCGACCCGCGCCGAATTCCTCACCGGGCGGTATCATCCCCGTACAGGAGTGAAGGGGGTTTCCACCGGCCAGGAACGACTCAATCTCGACGAAAAAACCCTTGCCGACGCATTCAAGGCAGCCGGCTATGCGACCGGAGCCTTCGGCAAATGGCACAACGGCTCGCAGTGGCCCTACCATCCCATGGCACGCGGTTTCGACACCTACTTCGGCCACAGCTCCGGACATTGGGGCGAATACTTCGACGCCCCCCTCGAGGAAGATGGGCGGATGATCAAGACGCACGGCTACATCGTCGACGTCTGCACCGACAAGGCCCTTGCCTTCATCGACCAACACCGGGAGAAGCCCTTCTTCTGCTACGTGCCCTTCACCACCCCGCACTCTCCCTGGGCGGCACCGGAAAAAGACTGGGCCCGCTTCAAGGACAAACCCATCACGCAGACCGCGACCCTCGCCGATCAGGAAATCGCCGACGAGACCCGCTGCGCCCTCGCCATGGTCGAAAACCAGGATTGGAACGTCGGCCGGATCCTGACAAAGCTCAAAGACCTCGGCCTCGAGGAAAACACGATCGTCCTCTATTTCTCCGACAATGGTCCCAATTCGATGCGCTGGACCGGAGGCATGAAGGGCAAAAAAGGCCAGACCGACGAAGGCGGCGTGCGCTCCGTGTGCTACCTGAAATGGCCCGCCCAGCTCCCCGCCGGACACACCGTGACCCAGATCGCCGGCGCCATCGACCTCCTTCCGACGATCACCTCGCTCGCCGGCATTCCGCGGGTCGGCGATAAACCGCTCGACGGACGCGATCTCACGCCGCTGCTCCTCAAGGAAACGACCGACTGGACCGATCGACGGATCTTTTCGACCTGGGCCTCGAACATCAGCGTGCGCACCCAGACCCATCGGCTGGACAACCGGGGACAACTTTTCGACATGGTCGCCGATCCCGGACAAACCACTCCCATCAACGACCGCGAACCCGGACTCGCCGCCGAACTCACCGCCGCCGTCGAGGCTTGGCGCAAGGACATGTATGGTCCGGGCGCCGCCGCGCCCGACGCCGTCGCCCCTGCCAAAGAGAAGGGAAAGGGTGTCAAAGGCCGCGCGAATGCCGTCGATCCGCGGCCGATCCCGGTGGGATACCGCGAGTTTCCCATCACCATGCTGCCCGCCCGCGACGGCGAGCCAAGGGGCACCGTGAAACGCAGCAGCAACGCCCCGAACTGCTCCTACTTCGTCAACTGGACCAGCCTGGACGACTCGCTCGTCTGGAATCTGGAGGTCGTCACCACGGGCCGTTATGAAGTGACGATCGATTACACCTGCCCCCTTCCCGACGCGGGATCCACCATCGAGTTGAGCTTCGGTGACGCCCGCCTCGCCGGCAAGGTCGTGCCGGGCTGGGATCCTCCGCTTCACACGAATCAGGACACCCTGCCGCGTCCCCACGGCGAAAGCACGATGAAGGATTTCAAGACCCTCATCCTCGGCGAAGTCGAGCTCACCGCCGGCAAAGGTCCCCTCACCCTCCGCGCGATTGACATACCCGGGAAGTCGGTGATGGACCTGCGTCGCCTCACCCTGACATTGAAATAAGCTTCAATTCCGGAAGAGGTGGCCTACCATCGTAGCGAAGAAGAGGCGGCCTACGGAATACACAGAAAACGCGGAATTACAAGAGACCGGGATAGATGCCGAATCTGTCTGAATACGGGAAATCCTACCGGTCATCATGGGCCTGTGATGAATTCACGAAGCAGGCGTAGCAAACGATGCATGGAATTGTTTCCGTGTCTTCTGCGTATTCCGTAGGCCGCCCTCCTTCTCGTCGAAAATCCCTCGCCCTCACCACTTGTGGGCGCCGCCCTGGATCCGCTCGATCTTTTCGATCAGCCAGATGTTGTGTTTCTCCACGGTGTTGAAATCCGGATCCGTCGCGGATTCATCGCGGGCATACCATGACTTCCGTCCGAAGTAGTCCCTCAGTGCCTTCGACGAAAAGGGGAAACCGTGGCGCGCGAAGATCTCATTCCGCGCGATGGAGAGTTCGGGCAGGGTCAGGGTCTGCACGACACTGCGGGAAAGCGTCCGCTCGGAAGAGTAGGGAAAGAGGTCCGGTGGCTCCGCCTGACCACCGCCATCGCCCGGCAGAATCATTTTTCCACCGAGATAGGGACCTCCCAGCTCCTTCTCCACCGACAGGATCGTCGCCACGTTCGTCGATTCGATCTTCGACAACTGCGGCGTTTTGAACCCGGGTCGCCGCTGATACCACGAGAGGGAACCAAAGTAATCCCGGAGAAAGGCGCTCGAAAAATCAAAGCCGTGCCGTGCGAAGATCTCATTCCGGGCCAGGTAGAGCTGCTCCAGACCGAAGGCGTAGAGCTCTTCCCGGTCGATGACGAGGGTTGCCGAATCTTCCATGATGTATTCCAGCGAGGCTGCCACCGAGGCGTCGTCGGCCCCGATCTCCAGCATCGCCGTCCCCAGGCTGTAGGCGAAGGGCTTCTGGGGTGTACCCTCGATACCCGCCCCACGGAGTTGCTCGGTGGATTCATTCAGCACGCGCGACTGCGTCGAGGCAAAGACTTCGTCCCAGGTGCGGAAACGCTGCATGTCCGATTCGAGATTGATCGTCAAGAAGCCGCCCGCATCGGTGCCATAAGCCGCCTGCCCCGGTGAAGCGGCCGTGATGTTCACAAACCCCTCGTGTTTCATCAGGAGGTAATAGACGTTCTTCCACGGAATGACCGGCTCGTTCCCTTCCGCCACGATGAATTCCTCGGGATAGGAGGAGCAGCAGTCCGTGATAAGGATCTTCAGTCGGCACGGCAGTGCTTCGATCTCCTCCGCCCACTCCGCCCGGCTGATTTCCGCAAGATCGCAGGTTTGAAGGAATTGCTCGCCCGCCGCCTGATTCTTGATGATGCCGTGCCCCGAAAAGTGGACGTAGACCGTGTCTTCCTCCCCGATTCCCTCCACGAAGGACGACCACGCCGCTTCGATCCCCGCCTTCGTCGCTTCTTCGCCCATCACCTCCACCTTGCGCACCTCCACACCCCATGCCGTCGGCGATACATACTCGTTGAAAATGTGGCTCACGATCACCTGATCCGAGGACACGCCCGCGTTGATACCACCCGCGTCGCCCGGATAAGCGTTGCAATAGACCCCGAAATAATGAAGCGTCCGCTCTCCTCCCGACGCAGCCGGAGCCAAGGTCAGCAGAAGGAGCAAAAACAGGAGCCGCGTCATCATGATCGCAGCATAGCGAATCCCGCCACTTGCGTCCACCCCGACGGCGGACCGCCCTCCGAAAATCAGGACGTCTCCCGTCTCCCTCCTTGACTTCGAGTCACTCCTCCTCCCCCTTCCTTGCCTTGTCCACCCCTTCTCCATCCTCTCTCCCTCCGGAAGCTCCCTGGCACGCCGGTCTGCGGGCCGCACGGGCGAATCTCGTGCCCGGATTGCTGGTGCAGGCTTTCATGATCGGGACGGTGCTGGCCTATTTCTACGCTCCCGCCACCCGCGAAATCTTCGACACGCTCGCCGCTTGGAAGTCCCGCTGGGGTTACGCCTACTCTTCCGTCACCGCGATCATCGCCGGGGCTCTGGTGCCGGAGATATTGCGCATCCTCGTCTTTCAAAAGGGTCGGCCGACACGGCGGAATCTCGGCAATTTCCTTTTCGCCGCCGCCTTCTGGGGCTACAGCGGCATCCAGGTCGATTTTTTCTACCGGATGCAGGCGGTCTGGTTCGGGACCGGGGCGGATTTCATCACCGTTTTGAAAAAGGTCCTCGTCGACCAGCTCGTTTATTGCCCGGTGCTCGCCGCGCCCATGTCCGTGATCCTCTATGATTGGCGCGCCGCGGGATTCCGGATCGACCGTTTGCCCGGCTTTTTCACCCGCGAATTCTACGTGCAGTCCATCCTGCCGACCCTGTTCGCGAACTGGGGCGTCTGGATCCCCATCGTCGCAGCTCTTTATTCCCTGCCGTCACTGCTGCAGATCCCGCTCTTCTCCCTCGCGCTCTCGCTCTGGGTGATCCTCTTCACATGGATGAGCGAGCAGCGGACTTCCGGCAAGGACGCGACTCCCTGAAGCTGCCTTTCCATCGAAAATCTCCCGAAAGTTGCTTTCCGACGGCGACTTTCGTGCGTAAAGAACCGCGATGCCTCGCAACTCCTCCCTTCTCGGCTTTTCTCTCCTGTTCTCCACCGGATGCCTCCTCGCCGGCGAACGTACCGAGGAATCCTTCATTCCGAATTACGCGGTGGCGTCGAGTTACTTCACGTGGGGCGGCGACGCCGATTTCTCCGACGTGCCCGGCAGCATCTCACAGCGCGAAGCGGGCTTCGAGGCCAACGTGCCCGTGATCATGCGCGAGGGATTCCGCCTCACCGCCGGCGCGCAGTATCGATGGAACCAATTTGATTTTTCGGGTGCTCCCCTTCCCTTCGGCTCGGCCTCCCTCGATCTCGACCGGGTGGATCTGCCGATGAATCTTTGGAAGGATTTCAATGACCGTTGGAAGATGTGGGTGCGCCTCCAGCCCGGCTGGTATTCGGATTTCGGCACGGTGAATTCCGAGGATTTCATTCTCACCTCCCTCGCCCTCCTTTCCTATCAGTGGACCGAAACGACGCGGGTGGCCTTCGGTGGCTATTACTCCCGCGATCTCGGGGAAGAAAGGCTCCTCCCCGCGGTGGGTTTCATCTTCGAGCCCGACGCGCACTGGTCGCTCGCCCTCACCTTCCCCCGTGTGGAACTCGCTTACGCGCCGAACGAAGATCTCCTCCTCACTGCCCGCGGGCTCCTCAGCGGAGCGGGATGGAATATCGCCGATCCGGCCGGTGGTCCCGGCGACGTGGATCTGAACTACCAGAGCATCCGTGTCGGCCTCGGGATCGACCGCCGTCTCAGCGGCCCGTGGTGGGCTTACCTCGATGCTGGCATGCAGCTCGCCCAGGAAATCGAGATCACCGGTGCCCCCTACCGCTTTCAGGAAGATCTCGACGACTCCGCCTACGTCACCGGCGGGGTGAAGCTGCGATTCTGAGGGCGGACGCTCCGCGGATCACCTGTTGCGAAACTGCTGGGCGAGACGTCGCACGCATTTTACCTGGGCCTCCGTCTCGAGGCAGCATTTCCGACGAGCGCGGATCCACTCGACGGGATCGGTGCCTTTGGGAATGAATCCGGCCCTCGCACACCACGCCGCGATGAATTGCCCGGTGCGACCGCATCCCGCGACGCAGTGGATCACGACCGGCTCGCGCACCGCGTGGTGATGATCCATGATCTCGAGAAAGCGCTCGATCTGCTCATCCGTGGGCACGCCGTAATCGGGCACATGGATGTGGTAATAGGCGAACGCGGGGGGCACATCGCGGCGGTTGTCGAACTCGCAGCAGTTGACGACGGCGCGGATCTTTTTCCGGGCGTAAATCTCGAAGACATAGGGATCCGGCCACCAGGAGGCGGCAATGACGTCTTCGACGACCCAAGTGAAGGGCTCGGTGCGTTCCGGCTGACCGTTCTCCGGCCAATACCAGGGGCGTATGAGTTTTGACATGGGAGGTGGATCGTTATCGCGCGGGGTGCGAAAAGGAAAGCGGTTTGGGAACCCGAGTGAAGGGGATTTTTTTGAACCCACCTGTAACACCTCTGAAAAAACCGTGCATCCCCGATCGGGAGGAATCTGCTCCCGATCGACCATGAACAACCGTACTCTGTATCTCTCCCTCATCACTCTCACCCTGCCCCTCTCGTGGCTTTCTGCCTCGACCGAAGGGCTCAACCAGGAAGCCTATCTCAAATCCACCAACATCGGCTCCGACGTTTACGGGAATGACGTCGCGATATCAGGTCGTTTTGCGATCGTCGGCGCCGCAAGCGAGGACGGCAGCGGTACGAGCGTAAACCCCGCGCCCGATGATCTGGCGGCGAACGCCGGTGCGGTCTATGTCTATGAACGCATCAACGGAGTCTGGACATTCCACTCCTATCTGAAGGCGTCGAATACGGATGCCAACGATGCCTTCGGTGCGGATGTCGTGATCGACGGTGACCTCCTCGCGGTCAGTGCTACCGGCGAATCAAGCAATGCCACCGGCATCAACGGCGACGAGGCAAACAACGACGCCATGAACTCGGGAGCGGTCTACATTTTCCGACTCGAGGGCGACACCTGGGTTCAGGAAGCCTACCTCAAGGCCTCGAACTCGGACACCAACGACCGTTTCGGTACGGCGTTGGCTCTCGATGGCGACACCCTCGTCGTCGGCGCCCCCGATGATGAGGGTGCCAACACGGAAACCGGCTCCGCTTACGTGTTCGTCCGTTCCGCAGGTGAGTGGACCGAGCAAGCCCGGCTCAATGCGGCCATATGGAGAAACGGTGACGACTTTGGAACGTCCGTCGCGATCGATGGCGACGTCCTCGTCGTGGGAGCGCCGAACGAAGACGGCAGTGCCACCGGCGTGAACGGAGACAACAACAACGACAGCAACAACGCCGGCGCCGCCTACGTCTTCAAGCGAAGCGGTGGGACGTGGTCGGAAATCGCCTATCTCAAGGCCTCGAACACCGATCCCGAAGATCGCTTCGGCAGCGCCGTGACGATTTCCGGCAACACCATCGCCGTTGGTTCCGTGCATGAACGTGGAAGCATCGGCGGGATCAATCCGGTCACGAACAACGACGTGCTCCGCACCGGCGCGGTCTATGTCTTCGTCGAAAACGGGGCGGGGTGGGAACCCCAGGCGACGATCAAGGCGGCTTATCCGACCTTGAACGATGAGTTCGGCAACCAGGTCGAGCTTTCCGGTGATCTTCTCGTCGTCGCCTCCTACAAGGAAAGCGGAGCCTCAAGCGGGATCGACGGCGACGAGACCACCGACGGGGCTGCTGAATCCGGAGCGGTCTATCTTTTCACCCGCGAGGGATCCACGTGGAAACAAGACCGGTATTTGAAGGCATCGAATGCGGGAGGCGGCGACCAGTTTGGCGGTGCCATTGCGATCCACAGCGAGGACGCCGGCGATCTTCTCATCGTGGGTGCAGGCGATGAAGACGGCTCTTCTCCGGGCGTCAACGGTCCCGACAACAACCTTTCGGGCAACGCGGGGGCTGCCTACGCTTTCTCCATTCCGCGACCGGTCATCGGGGTGAAGCTCGGCAGCTTCGCCCTGACGAACAACGCGGGCACGTTGAACCTTGGCAAAATCGAGACCGGCAAGAAAGCCCGGGCGAAGACCTTCACGATCCAGAGCCTCGGCTGGTCCGACCTGAGCGGGCTCCGTGTCGTCGCGAGCGGCAAACAACGCCGCGATTTCAAGATCACCCAGCCCGCCTCGAAAACACTCGCGCCTGACACCTCCACCACGTTTCGCGTGACCTTCCGACCGCGCGCCAAAGGAAACCGGAAGGCGACGCTCCTCATCCATAGCAATGCCCCGAAGTCGAATCCCTTCGTTCTCAACGTGAACGGCAGGGCGCGCGGTCGCTGAACGCCCTTCACGGATTCGCGAAGGGCTCGAGCCAAGCACGCAACGCGGGATCGGCGGATGCGGGCACCGGTTCAATCGAATCGGATCGTGGGCGCACGAGCCGGGACTCGCTGTCAATCGTGACCCCGACACGGTTTTCGATCCAGTCGGGCAGCCACGCCGGAGCGCGCTCGAGAAACGGAGGGACTTGGAGGAGGAGCCGCTCATCGCTTCCGAAGGCATGCACCGTGCCCCCGGCGGCGAGATCCCAGGCGAGACATCGGGCGACTTCGGGCCCGCGCAAAAGTCCGTCGAGACGACGCCCGCTCGCGACATCGAGCAGATGCAAGGCGCCCTCCCCCGCCGCGGCGAGCCGGCATCCCCCGGGATCCGGGGCGAGCGCGGTGATCGTGCCAGGGAGGTCGATCGGTGTCGGCAGCACCTGATCCGTTCTCCACTCCCACACCCGCACCTGGCCCGAGGCGGCGAGGGCGACGCGGTCGGCATCAACGAAAGTCACGGCCGTGACCGGTCCGCGCTTCCAATCGCGGCGGGCGAGGCGTTCGCCTGACAAAACCTCAAACACCGTGGTCGCTCCACCCGGATAGGCGATCGCGGCGAGCGTCCCGTCCTGCGAAAGCGCGAGCGCACTGGCTTTTCCCCACTCGCGCAGCGGCCCCATCCCCGACTCCCGCATCGCGACAAACACGCCCGGCGCGGGCGCAAGATCGATCAGGGCGGTTGCGCCATCCTTACTCACCGCGGCGAGGCGGATGTCGCCCTCGGAGGCACGCCAGAGAGGGCGCGGAGTTTCCGATCCGGCATCGTGACAAACCCACCCCTCCGCATCGATTCCGGTCCAGCCTTGCCCCTCGGTACCGGACGAAAGGGCGAGCCAATTCCTTGTCGGTGGTTTCTGCTCGACGACCGATTCACCCCGGGCCGGAGCGAGCCATTCGATGCGGTGATCCTCCTCGTGGATCAACACGATCGTCCTCCCCGAAGCATCCGCCCCGCCGTGAATGCGGCCTTCGATCGCGGGCCACTCCTCCCTCGCCGCGAGCTCGCCGAGACGCCGGCTCACGGGTCGCTCGAAAGCGGCTTGAGTGAGGATCGCGCCCACACCCGCCGGGAGAAGGAGACGCAGGGGTTTGTCCAAGGATAGCGTTTCGAGCACCGCCCCAGTCGCCAGATCGAGGACGCGAAGCGACGAAGGCGAAAGAGCGAGCAAGCCCTCGCCTCCTGGCAGAAAGCGAAGTTGCAGGACCGTCTCGCCGGTCGACTCGACGAGATGATCGCCCGGCGAGATCCAAACCGCGCCGTTTCTCCAGGAGGCGGCCACGAAGCCTCCCCCCTCGTCGATCGCTAGCGCGGTCGGCGGAGCCGGAATCGGGGCGGTCAATTCGCGCGGATGTTCCTGTGATTCATCGAAAAGGAGGATTCGGCCGCCCTCGAGCGAGACGAGCAACCGGCCACCGGAGGGAGAGACCGCCTCCCTGATCGGCAGCGAGGGAAAGGTATGGCTCGCGATCGTTTCCCCGCCCGGACTCCCGACGCATCGCAGCTCGCTGGCACCGAGCATCCAGAGATCACCGCTTGGCGTCCACGCAAGCCGACGGAGTCCGGCCGGGGTATCGGGTACCATTGTGACCCTCCCTTCGCCATCCACGATCCCGACGCCCGCCTCCGTCGCGCAAGCGATCACGCCTCCGTCGGAGATCGCCAGCAAGGAAAGATCGATCCCGGAGTTCAAGGAAATCTCCTCGGATCGGAAGGCCCCTCTTTTGAAGCGTGTCAGGGTCGTTTTCCCGGAGGTCTCATCACGTGAGATCAACGCGGCCCACTCGCCGTTCGCCGACAAGACGAAGGCCGTCACTTCTCCTTCGGGATAGTCGAGCGAGGGAGCCACCGGCCGTGGATAGGATTGATGGCGCAGGGTGCTCAAGGCCAATCCTAGCGCGGCCTGGTTCTCCGGATCCTGCCGCAGCGCGATGGCGAGGTGCGCGAGGGCGTGGGCGGGACGCCGCCTCTCGCGCATGATCGCCGAGGCGTAGTGCTCGTTCGCCGCGGCGTGGTCGCGCTCCTCCCGGCGAGATTCGCTCTCGGCGAGGGCGCGGCGGATCTCGGTATTCTTCTGCCAGAGCACCACCACGAGCGAAATGACGGAAAGCATCAGCGCGGTGATCAAGCCGGCCATCGCGCGATGGCGTTTCGCCCACTTCGAGAGGAGATAAAAGGTGGATTTCGGCGCGGCGACGAGTGGACGCCCCTCGAGCCAGGCTTCGAGATCCTCGGCAAGGGCACCGGCGGTGGCGTATCGTCGTCCGACCTCGGCATCGGTGGCTTTCTCCGCGATCCAGCGAAGCTCCGCCGGCACCGCGGCGCCACCCGGCAAACGGACCCGTGTCTCCTCCCCATCGGGCGACTGCATCGGTGTTGAACCGGTCAACAGTTCCCAGAAAATCGCCCCGAGGGCAAAGACATCGGCCCGGGTGTCGGCGGCGCTCCGGTTCTGCGAAGATTGCAGACGTTCGGGGCTCATGTAGCCGGGCGTGCCCACGACCTGACGGATCTGCGTGTACATCACCCCCGTCACGAGCGGACCATCGAGCGCTTTGGCGATACCGAAGTCGATCACCTTCGGCTCGAGGGTGCCACCATCTCCCTCGGCAATGAGGAGGTTCGAGGGTTTCAGATCGCGGTGGATGATGCCCTTGAGGTGCGCGTGGGCCACCGCCTTGGCGACGTCGCGCATCATCGAAACCTTCTCGCGCAGGCCGAGCTTGCGGGCCACGACATCGATCGTGCCTCCCTCGACCAGTTCCATCGCGATGTAGGGACGTCCGTCCTCCGTCTCGCCGGCGTCGAAGATTCTGGCAATGTGAGGATGATTCATCAGGGCGAGGGCCTGACGTTCCTGCTCGAAGCGCGTCAACAACTCGCGGGTCGAGCATCCCTGCCGCAGCACCTTCATCGCCACCGGACGCCGGATCGGCGCGAGCTGCTCCGCCTCATAGACCTGGCCGAAACCACCTTCACCGAGGAGTCGCTTCAGCCGATACCCTTCGACGAGCGGCAGGTCCTCGCTGAGGTCCGCCTCGCTTTGCCCATCGTCTCCGCCACCGCTGAAGCCGAAGAGCGCGGCCTCAAGGAGGTCCGCGGCTTTCTCGGCATCGCTGGGAGTCGGATCGATCATTTCCGGAACAGGCGGACGCCGTCACGCTTTACGTTTTCCGCAGCATCGTGATCATGGCGCGAATCTCCGGCTCGATTTGATCCTCCGACTCCACCGTCGCCGCGACATGACGAAAGAGGAGATTGCGGAAGCGCAGGCGAAGCCGATGGAGAGCGACGCGGTAGGCCCCAGGAGTCAATCCGGTGCGCTGGGCGCGAAGCGAGGTCTCCGCAGCATCCCCTGGATCAGTGAGGGCGGGCTGGAGTTGATCAAAGAGTTCTCCCTTTCCCTGTGCCGCATAATCGGCCCGCAGTTCTTTGAGAACATGATCGAGCAAGGTGAGCGCCCACTCGCGGTCGAAAGCTTCGTCGGGCTGGGTCACGGCGGAAAGAGGCAATTCATCGCTTTCGGAGTCGCGCTCCTCGTCGAGCGAGACGTGGGCCGCCCCGCCTCCGCGGCGCTGGGCGTTGCGGTCGCGCCGGACATTCGCGAGAAAATGATTCAGCGCGGTGAGCAGGTAGGATCGCAGCCGCCCTTTCGCCGGATCGACTGCTTCGAAATAGCCTTTCCGCACCACTGTGGCGAGGAACTCCTGGGTCAGGTCCTCGGCATCGTGGGAGTCGAAGCCGCGTTTTTCAATGCAGATCCGCAGTGGACGCCAATAGAGCCCCACCACCTCGCCGAGCGCCTCGTGCGCCCCCGTGTCGCCGCCGCGCGATTGCATCAGCCGCGTCCACGGCGTGTGCGGCATCAGTCCGGTGCGGACGGAGGCTCGTTTAGGGATGATGGGAGCGGAAACGGACATCCGGAGACGGGAATCGATACCACGAAAGCCCGACGACGACGAATCCGATTTCCCCGGTCCCGGTCACAAACTGGCCCGAATCGGTCAATCAGGAAAGTTGCCCGCGCGCCGTCATTGGTGCTACTCTGGGAAATTCCCTGCACCTCCATGATCGACAAGGAGCCCCTCTATGCCCGACTCGAGGAATTCCCGGAGGACTGGGAAAACCGGATCGCTCTGATCGAGATCGCGATCCGCGAAGACGATCCTGCCGCCGCGAAGCGCCTCGTGCGCGCTTCCCCGGCCCACGTGGCGACGCCGCCGGAGATCCAGATCAGGCTCCACGCCCTGCTCACCCGGGGAAAAGCCGCCCTCGATCCCCTTCCTTCACCCCCGGAGCCCATGCCGGCGGCAGTGGATCCCGAAGTGACGGCGCCTACTCCGCCCCGGGAACCGGATCCGTCTACGCTCACCGCAACACCGTCGGCGGATGCAGGGGGCGGGCTTGCTGCCCTTGTCGAATCCGACAGAACCCCGCCATTGAGACAGCGTCAGGATCAGCCGATCTCCTCCCGCACCCATCGCGGGAAGTCGTCCGCCGCCCCTACCCTCGTCCGCCCGCCGGCCCGCGACAAATGGGCCGATTACGATGGAGGCCTTGAACTCGTGCCCCTCGAGGTTCCCGAAAGAATCGAGAAACCCTCCTCCGCCCCCGAGCGGATGTCGGCGCTATCGCTCGCGATCATCGCCCATTTTGTCCTGCTCATCGCCCTCAGCGTCGTGGTCGTGAGCGTGCATCGACCCGAGCCGCCGCAACTCGTCGTCTCCGTCGTGCACGAGCGCGAGGCAGAACTCGTCACGCCGCGCATCACCCGGCCCACGCCCGAGGTGCGGCCTTCCGCGGCCTCGGCACAATCCGTCGACGTCATCACCTCCCTCTCGACCTCCTCGAATTTCAATGTGCCCGACGTCGAGACTCCTTCCGACACCCTCCTCGCCACGACCCTGCCCGGCGTCGCGCCCTCCGGCAGCGGGATGAGCTTTTCCACCGCTGCGGTCGACAGCTCGGACGTCAATTTCTTCGGCCTCTCGGGCAGCGGCCGAAAGATCGTCTTCATCATCGACGCCACCCCCGAGATGCTCGTCGATGAAAAAGGCGGCATGAGCGCCTACAACAAGGTGAAGGACGAGGTCGGCATCATGCTCGCGAACCTGAACCGCGGCACCCATTTCAACCTGCTGCTCTATCAGGGCAAGGAAGTCGTCGCCTTCCGTCCCGAAATGGTGCCAGGCCTGCCCTCGAACCTGCGCCAGGCCATCGAATGGCTCGATCCCCTCAACCGCGACTATGGAGCCCTCGGGCTGCGGGGCGATTTCGGAACCCCCGTCGAAGTCAGCACGAATGAGAAACTGCCCATCGCCGCCGTCGATGTCGCGCACTATACGAAAGCGGTGCAGAAGGCGCTCGAATGGCAGGCCAGCGCGATCTTTTGCATCACGGCGGGCTACCGGGGCATGGCGCGCGCGCCAACTCCGGAGATGTTGGAAAAGATGTCGAAGATGCCTCCCGCTGATCCCGGCACTGTCGATCCACGCGAGCAGGAGGCCTGGCAAAAAGCCGTCGCCAAAACCCGTGAATGGCTCGAAAAAGAAAACGCGGCGCGAAGGGAAAAAGGCCTCGATCCCAAGGTGGTGACCAATTTCGGCCAGCTCGTGCGCGAGATCACCGGAGCGACTCCACCGCAGCGCCGGGGCGGCAACGACGGGGGCAATGAGATGCCCGGAATGCCCGATGTCACGCCGGAAGACATCGAGCGACAGGTGGACCTGCTCGTGAAATGGCAATTCAAGGAACAGGGCCACGAGGAACCGAGCGTTCATATGGTCCTGTTCCTCGGCGAAGAGGAAGAGATCGCCGATGAGGAGGAGGATCACTTCAAGAACCTCGTTCGCAAAAACCGCGGCAAACTGAAGATCCTCCGTGGACTCGCCGCGTTGAAAAACGTGACCGGCGCGGGATCGGAGTGATCTGCCTTACCCTCTTCACTTCATGACCAGACCCTCTTGGATCACCGCCCTGCTCGCGGTTTGCACCTCCCTCTCCGCCGCGGAGAAGCCCAACGTCCTCCTCCTTCTCGTCGACGACCTCAAACCCGCGCTCGGATGCTACGGTGATCCCCATGCGAAGACGCCGAATCTCGACGCCCTCGCCTCGCGGGGGATGCGTTTCGACCTCGCCTACTGCAATCAGGCGGTCTGCGCGCCCTCGCGATTTCACCTGATGTTGGGATCGCACTCGACCTCGACGGGACTCTTCGGACTCGGGGACCAACTCCGGGAAAAATGGCCCGACGCGGTGACCCTGCCCCAGCATTTTGCGAAACACGGCGGTTACCGCACCGAGTCGATCGGCAAGGTCTTCCACGTCGGCCACGGCAACGAGGGAGACCCGTCCTCCTTCACCGTGCCACCCTTCAAGGACAAGGTCATCGAATACCTCGATCCCGCGAGCACCCACGGAGGACAATTGACGCGCGAGGAAGCACTCTTCACGAACCAGCGCCTCGACGAGATCCCGTCGCTCCCCCGCGGCGCGGCCTGGGAATCGCCCGATGTTCCCGACGAGGCCTACGCCGATGGACGCGTCGCGAACGAAGCGGTGAAACGGCTCGGCGAGGCGAAAACGAGGCGCGAAAAGGAAGGCACTCCCTTTTTCATGGCCGTGGGTTTCGTCCGGCCGCACCTGCCCTTTTCAGCACCTAAAAGGTATTGGGATCTCCACGATCCCGCGACCCTGCCATTACCAGAAAAGGAAACGCCACCGATCGATTCGCCGCCCGTCGCGAACAAGGTCGGCGGAGAGATCGCCGCCTATGATCCCGTGCCGGTGAAGACGCCGGGAGCGAAATTTCCCGAAGAACTGAAACGGAATCTCATCCACGGCTACTACGCGGGCACGAGCTATGTCGATGCCCAGATTGGGAAGGTGCTCGCCGCGCTTGATGATCTGGGCCTCGATGAGAACACGATCGTCGTCCTCTGGGGGGATCACGGCTTCCACCTCGGCGACCACGGAATCTGGACGAAACACACGAACTACGAGCAGGCCACGCGGATTCCCCTCGTGATCGTCGCTCCGGGGCTCACCGAGGCGGGATCGTCGAGCCGACAGCCCTGTGGCACGGTCGATCTGTTCCCGACCCTCGCCGAGCTCGCCGGATTGCCCGCCCCAACCGGCCCCCAGCCCATCGATGGACTCAGCCTCGTGCCGGTCCTCCGCGATCCGGAGGCACGCGTGCGCGACCATACCTTCCACTGTTTCCCCAAGGCGAAACTCGGCCGCGCCATCCGCACGGAGCGCTACCGACTCGTCGAGTGGAAGGAGACGGATAAGCCGGACTCCGCCCCGGTCTGGGAACTTTACGATCTCATCGAGGATCCTGACGAAACGAGAAATCTGGCGCGGGATCGTCCCGGAGTCATCGCGGAGCTGCGGGCGATGCTGGCGGGGCACGGTGAGAGCCGTTAGGATTCTTTGACTAATTGCATACCCGGGCATGAGACGGGTCACGGCTCCGACCTTACACCTTACTTTGGTTCATCCGAGCGCGCGGATTCGCGAAATCGATCGGCGAATTCAATCCAATCGCGATCCACGGACAAACCTTCGCGCTCCACGACCCGGCGCAGGACCTTCATGAACGAATAGTTCGGCTGATACCGCGTCCCTCCATGCCGATCCCACTCAATCAGATCGCACTCGAAGCAGATCACCAGCCGGTTGATCGTTCCATCCATCAACAAGAATTCAATGGTGTGGTGCGGACTGATCTTGCACATGTTCGGCACCGGGACCGGAGCAACGGGCAAGCGTTTGGAATCTTCCAAAAAACGGTCGCGACTCTCTCCGGAAAGAGCCACTGAACGATACACAAGCTCCCCGCGAGTGTATTGCTCCGACTCCCACTCGCTGGAATGCTCGATCAGACGAATTTCTTTCGAGTTCGCGACCGTCGAAATGAGCTTTGATCGCAGTGAGATCGATGGATAGACGAGAAACCCCACCGGCAACACGAGAACAGCAGCTATGATGGCGATAGGCGTGAGCTTGCGCTTTTTCATGATTCC
Source organism: Verrucomicrobiales bacterium (assembly GCA_016795385.1). GTDB lineage: Bacteria > Verrucomicrobiota > Verrucomicrobiia > Verrucomicrobiales > DEV007 > Arctic95D-9. Next base: position 118,039 of record JAEUHI010000011.1, read on the forward strand.
GTGTGACGTTTAGTGGGAAATACGTCCGGAGTCGATGCTATTCGATCCACTCCAGCGCAGCGTGGCGGAACGCCTCGTCGACCTCCGGTCCCGGGGTTTTGCCCTCATACCACTGGCGTGCCCGGGCGTAGAAGGAGCGATGGGTCTCGTAGATCGGCTGCTTCACGCCCTGATCGTCGATCATCCAGAAGCCGCGGTGTGTGCCATCGGCATCGAGTTCGTTGTTGTAGAGCTGCCAGTAGAGGATGAAGGGACACCCCCATTCCAATCCGGCGCGGATCACGGTGAGGCTGCGGGACTTTTGTTCCTCCGGAGAGTTCTTCACTTCGCCGTCTTTCCGGACCCAGAATCCATATTCTCCGATGAAGACGCGACGCCGCCCTTCTAGCGCGGGCTTGGCTTTCAATTGGCTCTGGAGATAATCGAGAACGCGCTTCAACCGTTCGGGATCGGACTGGCTGTCGTAGGCGGAATAGGAGACGAAGTCGATGTCGACCTGCGGCAGCACGGTATTGGCAAGACTCGGACGATTTTCCAACAAGGAGATGGTGGGATGATTCACCTCCGTGTAGTGCCAGACCTCGACGTCGTGATGAGGCGTGTCCCTTTTGGCATCATCGACGGCCTGTTGCCGGATCTTGAGCCAATCGGTGAAACCACGGACGCGTGCGTCGTCCGACATCGCGGCATCGCCCGCTTTCCCGATCCCATCAGGACGCAGCATGTTGTCTCCCTCCCAATGCCCCAGGTAGAAGCGCTTGCCGGTTCCATCAAAGGCCTTCAGCAGGTGGACGGAAAGTTCATACACCTGGCGATACTCGCGGACCGCCTGCTCCGGGTCGAGCCCCTTTGCCCACGCACCTTCTTCGCGGGCGTCGACCCACATGAGGAAGTCGCGGAACGGCATTCCGAGCACCCGGAGATAAGACGGATCTTTGCGGACGAGATCGGCGACGCTATGGATTTCGGCATGCCCCTTCGGCACGCGCAAGGCGAACTTGAAGCTCGAAGCCCCCAGCTCCGCGACGACTTCGGCGGTTTCGACGAGGGCGGGTTCTTCGGTGAACTGGTACTTTCCTCCAATGGCTTGGACGCCGAGCACGAGATTCGGTGTCGTGATCTTTCCCTGCGCCAAAGCGCAAGGCAGCACCGGGGCTGATCCGGTGGCGAGAGCGACGATCGTCATCTGTTGGAGCAGTCGATTCATGGATGGTGAATCTTAGCACCGATCCGTCGGGAACATGGCCCAAAGATCCGGGGGCGGTCCCCTCCCCTCATCATGCCGCATTTTCCGCTTCGCAGATCGAGGGTCAGCGATCAGAGTCGGAGGTGATCTCACATGAAACTCTCTGGTAAAATCGCTCTCGTCACCGGGGCCGGACGCGGCATCGGGAAAGGTTGTGCCCTCGCCCTCGCGGAGGCCGGGGCCGACGTGATCCTCAACGACCGTCCCGGCAGTCCGGACCTCCAGACCGCGGCGGAGGAAATCCGCGCCCTCGGTCGGAAGGTATGGGCGGTGGAGTCGGATATCTTTTCGCGGCATGGATGTGAAAGCCTCTTCGCCACCGCGCTCGAGCAAGCAGACCGGATCGACATCCTTGTCAGCAATCCTGCTTTCAGCCGTCGCGGCGATTTTCTCGATTACGATCCCGACCTCTTCGAAAAAACGCTCCAAGGCACCCTCACGAGCGGCTTCCACCTCAGCCAACTCGCAGGAAGGCATTTCGCGGAGCGCGGTGGCGGCGGCAAGATCGTTTACATTTCCTCGGTCCACGGCACCCTCCCCTTCCCCCGGGCGGCGGCCTACAATGCGGCCAAGGCGGGACTCGAGCACCTCATGCGCACCGTCGCCGGGGAATTGATCGGGCTGCGCGTGAACGTGAACGCGATCGCCCCCGGCTGGATCGATACGCCCGGTGAACGCGAGGTGTTTTCCGGACAGGTGATCGACGAGGCGGGCAAGGAGATCCCGTGGGGACGCCTCGGACTGCCCGCCGACATCGGCAAAGCGGCGGTGTTTCTTTGCTCGGATGACGCGGACTACATCACCGCCGAGGTGCTGACGGTCGATGGCGGCATCCGTTTGAAGGGATTTTTGAATCACCAGCCGCCCAAGACCTGAGTCCTCTCCGGGAAAATTGAGATTGCACGGACTCGTGGCGGGTTTTTACTGCCCCGCTGCGGAGCGGTAGCCGCTCGGGAGCGTATCCTGCATATCCTTCATTCTCCTGTCGATGACCTCCTCCCCCACCTCCACCACGGCCCGATCGGGCGGCAAACGCTTGGTCGTGCGAGGGCTCCTGGCAGGACTCTTGCGCGGCGAATGGGAGGGCGGAGCACGCCTCACCGAGGCGGAGGCGGTGGCTCGCTTCGGAGTGAGCCGCACTCCGGTCCGGGAGGCCCTGTTGGAACTGCAGGGGCTGGGATTTGTGGAATTGCGCCGGAATTGCGGGGCGATTTTCCTGCCCTTTGGTCCCGAGGAACTTCGCGAGGTCTACGCGGTGCGTTGTTTGCTCGAGGCTGAGGCGACACGCCTCGCCGCCGGGAAAATCAGTCCGGAGACGCTCGATTCCTTGCTGGCGGTCTTCACGGGGATCCGCGAGTCCGGCGGAGTCGATCCCGATTGGCAGCACGATCGTACCCTCCACCGCGTCATTGCCGAAGCGTCGGGCAATCGCCGACTCTACGCCGAGATCGCCCGGTATGGCGACGTCGTGCAGACGGTGCGTGAAATCGTGGGCGGACAGGACTACGGGATCCACGAAACAACGGCCGACGAGCACCTCGACATCCTCGCCGCCCTCGCCCGCTTCGACGCGGAGCGCGCCGCCGAAGCGATGCGGAAACACCTCGCCCAGGCCTCGGACTCCGCCGCCGAGGCGGTGGGGCGGATGCGCTCGATGCGAGCGCGGGATTGATTTTCTGCCGATCCGGCCTTTCCCTGTGTCGTGCACCCCGATCTTTCCAGCCCCCGCGTCGTCGCGACGGTGACGCAAGCCGACGACCTCTCCTACCTCGCCCATGGCGGAGATCCCACCTGCGAAGTGCTGGAGTATCGTCTCGACAATCTCCTCCCGCACGAGGACGAGGCGGCTCTCGTCATGGCAGCCTCGCCGCGTCCGGTGTTGCTGACGGTGCGTGCGCCGATCGAGGGCGGTCATGGACAGCTCGACGCGCCAGGACGCCTGGCGATCTACCGGCGGCACCTCGCGAAAGCCACGCTCGTCGATACGGAAATCGGCTCGCTCGCACTGCCGGAGTTTTCGGGATTCGCCGACGAGGTTCACGCCGCGGGCGGACGACTCGTGGCCTCGTTCCATGATTTCCAGGGATTCCCCGGCCGCGAAACGATCGCCGATCACCTCGCCGAAGCCTACGCCCGCGGAGCCGACATCGCGAAAGTGGCCGTGGTGGTGACGGAAATGAACGAGCTCTTCGACCTTGTCTCGCTCGTGGGTTATCACCGCGCCAAAGGCCGCTTCATTTCCGCGATGGGCATGGGGGCGCTGGGGAAACTCTCGCGCCTCGTCCTCGCCAAAGCCGGCTCGTGCCTGAACTACGGTTATCTCCGTGTCCCGAACGCACCCGGCCAGTGGGAAGCGGCGGAATTGGGCGCTTTGTTAGGACGAATTTGACGCTCGCCCCCCTCTCGGGAGGAGAGACCTTTTACCTTTTACCTTTTACCTTCCCACCTTTACAGCGGCCGCAGGCCGCTCAATGCGTGGGCGCGGCGACCGTGTTGTCCATGATCTCACGTCGCCGGGTCTCGACGATGCGCGAGGCGATCTCGAGAATGGTTTCCTCGAGGATGAGACGGAGGTGGCTGCCGGCCCGGTAATCCGCGGGAGCGATGTGTTTGATCCGGCCCGCCACACCGGAAAGCTGGAAGGCCTTGCGGAAGCTGATGCGGGTTTTGTCGTTCGGATTGTAGACGGCGATGCTGTGGCCGCCGAAGCGTTTCATCACCGTGAAGCAGGGCACGTCGGTGGGTCCGTCGCCGAGGTAGATCATGTTCGGAAACGGAATCGGCCGGAGATGATCGGGCATGTGATCGTTCACATCCTCGGAGGGATCGAGCATGCCCTTGTTGATCCGGAAGAGATACTGCGTCTTCGCCGTGTGCGAGATGACGCGGCGCGGGAAGGAGATGCGCCCCGCGCTGTTCTCCGCGAACTCGCAGCCGAAGATCTCCTTGATGTGGGGCCGCAGACGGCTGCCCTGGATGAGGGCCTTGATCCCGCTCGAGACGATGTAGTGTTCGATCTTCACTCCCATGGCGCGCTGCTCGTCGCTGAGAATGCCATCGAGCTCGGTGAACATGTCGGGCAGACCGGGGAAGAACTGGAGCCCCTTGCCGAGCTCCTCGAGATCGGCGTTGCTCGGCCCATCCATCTCGAGGTAGTCGATCATCGCCTTGAGGTAGGCGAGTTCGCTCTCGAAGCCCTGCTCTTCCACGAGAACCTTGCAGCGTTTCCAGAACTCGGCGGGATTGATGCCGAATTTCGGAAAGAGCACCTCATCCTGCATGTAGGTGGGGCTGAGGGTCTGGTCGTAGTCGTAAACGATGCCGATGATGTTCTGCGGGGCGGCCATGATGCGGGAAAGGTTCCGTTTTCCGGCCCGCAAGGTAAGCTCCCCGGGGCGATGTGGAAACCGCTATCTTGGTGCGTTTGCAACCGTTCACCTTTCCAGCGAGCGAAGCGCCGATTCGAGATCGGGATAACGCCATTCGAACCCAAACGCCTTCATCACCGAGGGTTCGACCCGCTGGCCATCGAGAAAGAGCCGCCCCATGCCGCCGGGGAGGCGCTTCAGGAGAAACGCCGGCACGGGAAACCAGGCCTTGCGACCGAGGACGCGGGCGTAGACGGAGGTGAATTCCCGGTTCGTCGCGGGATGCGGGGCCACGACATTCACGGCACCGTGGATCGAGGGATTCTCAACGCAGTCGGCGAAAATCCGCGCGACATCCTCGACGTGGATCCACGACATCCATTGCCGCCCCGAGCCGAGGCGACCGCCGAGGCCGAGACGGAAAATCGGCCGCAGCTTTTTCAGGAATCCTCCATGCCCTAACACCAGACCGATGCGGGGATTCACCACCCGCACGCCGAGTTTTGCAGCTTTGGCCGAAGCGGCCTCCCAGTCGCGGCAGACGCGCGCGAGAAATCCGAATCCCACGTCGGCATCCTCTTCCATCCATTCATCGGCACGATCTCCGTAATATCCGATGGCCGAGGCGGAGACGAACACACCGGGACGACGACTGCGGGTAATCGCGGCGATGGCCTCGACGAGATCCGAGGTCAGATCGACCCGGCTCTCGAGGATGCGGCGCTTGCGATCTTTCGTCCAGAGCGCCGAGATGGGTTCGCCGGCGAGGTGGATGAGGGCATCGAGATCGCCGAGATCCACTTCGCCCGCATCGGCGAGCGAGCGCATCTCATCCGCACCGTCCACGGAGCGGGCGGGATTCCGCGAAAAGGCGACCACGGACCAGCCGCGCCGCTTGCCTTCTCCGATGATGGCGGAGGCGAGAAAACCACTCGCTCCCGTGATGCCGACCTTCATGGCCGAACCCTAGCCGCAACGCGGAAAAGGAAAAGGGAGTTTTGTCAGTGGTCGGCGGCACGAGGTGCCGTCGGTCTCCGGGCCTCACGCGTTGGCTTCAGCCTTCTGCAGATCGAGGATGTCGACAAACTCCTTCGAGTTCCGGCGGAGACGGGTAAGCCCCTCCGTGGATTCGTAGGAGAGGCCGGATTCCATCAGGATCAACTCGGCGAACCCCGTCACGGAGCCGATCATGTTGCGGAAGTCATGACGGAGTTCCTTGTCGTGTAGCGAAAAGTCCGTGACGCCATTCAGTTTCTTGCGGATCGCGATGCCGGAATTTTCAATGTAGCCGAACAGCTCGGGACCGTCTTCCCCGTATTCCGTGACGCGGTGGCGAAGCGCGGCGGTGGTCTGCACCATGTCGCGGGCGAGTTCGCGAAGGCGGTTCAGCGAGGGGTCGCGCCCCACCACATCGATGATCTCCGCCTCCGCGGGGGCGGACAAGCGCTCGATCTCACGACGCAGGGCCTCGAGGATCTGGCGGCTGCTGTCGTGGGTCGGATAGACGGCGATAAACCCGGCGGCACGGGCTTTGTCGAAAAGCTGCTGGTTGGCGGTGGAGGCGAGACCGAGGAAAGGTACATTGGCGAGCGTGCCGATCCCGCGCACGGCCTGGACGGCGCTCCAGAGACCGAGTTCCGCCAGGTCGAGATCGACCACCATGAAGTCCGGAGAATGCTGGCGGCAGAATTCCACCATTTGGATCGGATTCCACACCACGGCGGTCTGAAAGCCCTCCTGACCAAGCGCTTGCTGGTAACGTTCTCCGGTCTGGCGTTCGCCGGCGACAATCAAAACTCTATTCATCGTGGGTGAGCTAAGTGCAATTAACCGCAAATAATCAAATTTCCATAAATTTACCGTTTTTTAAGGTTATTCCAAGCGATTTTTAAAAGTTTTTCAAATTTACTCCGAAAATCGCCCGTTGCGCCTTGCTGCCCGTATTTTACAGTGGCGCGGAACCCAACCCAACCACCACACTCCTCTCCATTCATCCCATACTATGAAGCCGATTCTCAGCCTCCTCTGCACCGTCGCCGTCCTTGCCGGATCCCTCAGCGCACGTGCCCAAGATGTTTTCGAAATCACCCTCACCGCTGACAAGGTGCAGTTCCTCTACGACAAAAAGGAATTCACGGTGAAGCCCGGCCAGAAAGTGAAACTCACCCTCATCAATCCGGCGGACAGCGTGACCCGCCAGCCCCACAACCTCCTCCTCGTAAAGCCCGGTAAGAAGGACGTCGTGGGCATGGCCGCCAATGCCGGCATGGCCGATCCGGCCTTCCTCACCACCAAACAAGCGGTGCCGGAGTCTCCCGAAATCCTCCACCACACCAAACTGGTCCAGGCCGGAGAGCAGGATACGATCGAGTTCACCGCCCCCACCGAGGCCGGCGACTATCCCTACCTCTGTACCTATCCCGGCCACTGGGCGATCATGAACGGGATCATGAAGGTCGTCCCCTGATTTCCTGCGGCGGTTTTCGCCGAAACCCTCTCGAACCCGCTCCGGATCTCCATCCGGGCGGGTTTTTTCGTGCGGTCGTCCTCCCCGAATTGGTTTCCGCGGAAAAAAATTGCCCGGTTTTGAAAAATTAGTTTTGTAGTTTTCATATTTTTCATATATATTGACAATTACACTGATGAAATCACGCATCCAGATAATCGACGACAACGTTGCCCTGACGACGTTGTTGGCCAAGGCTCTGGCCAAGTTTGGCTACGAGCCGGTCGTCGAGAACAATCCCCTCCTCGCGGTGAACACGGTCCGCCATTACATGCCCGACCTCATTCTCCTCGACGTGATGATGCCCGAACGCGACGGCGGCCGTGTTCTCATGGATCTTCGCAACGACCTTTCTCTCCGTTACATCCCGGTGGTCCTTCTCACCGCGATCGCCCGCGAAGCCCAGACGCTCGCCAACACCGGTGGCATCCAGAGCCTCGTCCTTTCCAAGCCCGTGCAACTCCAGGAGCTGCTCTCGGTCATCGACGGCCAGCTCCACGCGAGCATGTCCTTCAATCAATTGCAGGATTCCGGCGCTTTTGCACAGCCGCAGAAGTCCTCCCATCTGCCGGCGCACAATGAACTCCCCGACTTTGATCAGGAAGTTCCCTGGGCGGGCGATGCCTTTGCCCCGGCCCGGGTCGTGACACCACCTTCGACGATGTTCGGTGGATTTCCGACCCGCGAGCAAGCTCCCTCGTCTCCGAGTCCGTTCTCCTTCCCGGGAAGAAACGACGAAGGCTCGTTGCCGGGCTGACGATCAGCGCAGGCCGTGCTTTTCAAACTCGGCGAGACACCAGCCGTATTCGGCGGTCAATTGATCGACGACGTCCCGCGCCCGCAGCGCCGGCGGCAGCACCTCCCACGTGTAGGTCTCGAACTCGAAGTGACGGCACCATCCCGGATCCGCCGCGTAGGCCCCGAGCAGGCCAGACAAGTGATCACGCGTATCGCCGAACCCCTCCTCGGGACTCGTGTGCAGCGGCACGTGGAAATGGACGCGCCACTCGTCTCCCGCCTCGTCCGGAGACGTTTCATTCCATGTGAGAGCATCGGGCAGATCCTTGAAGCGCCGCACCACGACGCCACCTTCGGCGACGAGCACCTGGTGGAAATAGACTCCCTCCTGGAATTGGCGGAGCCTGGAGAGTGCGGTCGGGTTGGGGCGCAGTTTGAGAGCGGAGCTGAGATGGATCTTGCTGATCCGGATCCCAGCCCCGCGCATCGCACCGATCGCGGCTCCCGGCTCCTCGTATTCGATGGCGAGGTGGCAGGTATCGTAGTTCACCCCCACATGACGGAGGATGAGATCGCGCTCGTCGCCGGAGGAGCCTTCCAGAAGCGAGCCAAAGAAATCCACTGTCTCCGCGCTGTTCTCAAAGAGCCCGAGCGGCTCGGGTTCAAGACCGAGGTGGAGATCACGACCGCTTTTCTCCCGGATCGACGCGATGTGATGGGCGCATGAACGCAGATTCCGCCGGATCGCTTCGAGCTGTGCCGCCGAGGTCTCAGGCCGGATGAATTCCTTGAACGATCCCGGCAGGGTGCTGACGCTGGCCTCGATGCCGGCGGGCGCGATTTCGTCGAGCAAGTCGAAAAGACGGTTCGTGTAGACCAGCCGCGCCTCCGTCGACCAGTCGGGAGCGAAGACCTGCTCCTTCACCCGCGTGCCGTGAAAGGCACCGTAGGGAAAACCATTGATCGTGAAGACGTAGGAATTCGTCTTGTCGAGCCAGCGGCGGAAGGCGTCCCGCTCCTCACGTTTCGCGGCGAGTTCCTCAGCGGCCGCCGCACCGAGCCGCAGACCGATACCGTAGGGCTCGTCCGGCGCGACACGCAGACGCACCGCATTCGTGTGGGTGCGCAGGGCGGCGAACGTCTCGTCCCAGGTCTCCCCGCGATGGATGTTCGTGCAATAGCCGAGGTGGATACCGTGCTTCAGTCGCATCGCGGAAGGGAGCGCATCCCCGCCGCTCTGGCAAGGGACGAAACGCCGGGAGGGCTCATCCGAAACGGTTCTCGATCACCACTTCGTCGTAAGCGAGTTGCCCCGGTTTCGGCCAAGGCGCCTGGGTGCCCTTCCCGATCGCCACCATGAAGCTGATGACGTGATCTCCGGGCAGACCGATGATCTTCCCGACCGCATCAAAGTCGAAGCCGTCCATCGGACAGGAGTCGTAGCCGAGCTCCTTCGCCGCGAGCATCAAGGCCATCCCGGCAAGGCCACAACTGCGCATGCACTCGTCGCGCTGCGCCTGCTCGCAGCCCTCGTAATACCCGCCGATCGCCGGTACGAGAAAATCCCGCACCCCCTCGGGAGCGTCGCGCCAATAGCGGGCCGGATCTTTCTTCCACGCGTCCCGGTCCGCGCAGAGGATCACCAGCAGCGAGGCATCCGTGACCTGCGCTTGGTCCCACGCCACCGCCCGGATCTCCCGCCGCACCGCCGGATCGGTGACGAGGAGAAACCGCCAATGCTGGATGTTGAAGGCGGTCGGCGCCTGCATCGCCGCCGTGAGGAGCGTTTTCACCTCCTCGTCGGTGAGGCGATGCTCGGGATCGTAATGTTTGACGGCACGGCGGGCGTGGATGGCTTCCAGGGTATTCATGAGTGGGCGATGGCACGGTGATTTCCGGAAATCCTTACGTCCAGGAAGGAAAGTCGGTCTCACCGTTCACCGTTCACCGTTCACCGTTCACCGTTCACCGTTCACCGTTCACCGCCTCCCCGGCCCGGCCGGACCTCCCTTGCCTCCGTGCACCACCGCAGGCGGAGGCGCGAGGAAGACATTCTCTTGGATCTCGTTCCGGATGCCGGTGTTCCGACGGATGATGCGGGAGAGAGTCTGACGGTCGATCAACGAAGCCATCTCGCGACCGAGATGCACCTGATACCAGAATCGATCCCCATCGCGGAGCCGGGTGAATTGATCCCGCAAAATCGTCACCGCCGTCTCCCCGAGGAGGGCGTCGCGCATCGGTGGCTCGGCCAAAACGCCGACCCAGAGGTCGATTTGATCGACGGTGGCATAGACCGACTCAAGCCTCTTTTGCAGATCACGATCCGGCGTGATGTCGGAGAATTTCCGCACCGGCTTCAGCCCCAGTTGGCGGCGCACCGTATTGTAGCCGGCGAGCCCGTGGTCACGGCCGCGCTGGATGTTGAGCGAGGCGAGATCGAAACCACCCGCTCCGGGAGGACCAAAGAGGAAATTGCGCACCCCGTCGACGATGCGGTTGTCGAGCTCCTGCGCCGGTTGGGCCGCGAGCCCTCGTAGGATGGGATCGATCCCTCCCTCCTTCGTGATCGCGGCGACGTTGAAGAAGGCCTTGGCCAGCGGGAGATGCCCGGCTTCGATCTCCTTGCCCGAGGCGTCGAGGCGCAGCAATTGCGGCGGGAGCATGGTGTGCCCGAAGCGATAGGCCGCCGTCGCGAACTCATTGGCGATCCCCGCGTTCACCGTCGCCCGATAGCCGGTGCAGCGCGGCAGCGGACGCGGACCGATCACGAGGGGGAGAAACTCGTTGTAAGTGATCGCCTGGATCTCCGCTCCCACGATGACACGGGCCGACTCGTAGATCTGGTCGTCGCTCAGCCCCGGATTCGCCGCCGCGATCTGCCCGGCCCAGTAATTATGCTCGCGGACAAAGAGCGTGTGCATCGTCATCAGACCGACCTGCTCGTTCACGCGGAAGTCACCGGCGATGAAGAAGGAAGGATCCTGCGCCGTCGGGGCGTTGGGGAGACTATTGAGGTTGAAAGGCAGCAAGTCCCCCGCACTCGTGCGGAGCCGGCCCGTCCCGTCGTTGGTGCGGAGATCCGCGGCCCGCTCCGGATCGGAGCCGTAGACCTGCGACGCGTCGATGAAGGCGGTGAGTTCGTTGAACTGCTCGAGCCTTCCGTTCACGATCTCCGAGAACGACCGGTCCAGTCCGATCACCGCCGTGCCCGTTCCCGCCGGATCAAAAAAGGGATCGCCCGCCGGCACCGGGATGTCGAAGGGCTCCACCGGATCCGCGACGGGAGTCAGATCGAGATCGTGGTCGAGAAATTGTCCCCACTGCCAGACGAAGTCCGAGACACCCCGGCGGTTCGGCATCGATTCGGTCTGCGCCGCAACCGCGTTGCTGATGGCCCGGGCCGAGGGACGGTCCGCGCCGGCCGGGGCGATACCGCCCTCACCGTAGGCCGGGGCGGTGAGGCGTAGGAAGGGCTCCTCCGTGCTGCCCCAGTCGGGATTGGCGAGATTGTTGCCCGTGCCGTCGATCGTGCGGAACTCCTCCGGAATCACGAGGGTCTGATTGCCCATGCGGATCTTTCCGGGACGCGGAGTCCGGTTCTTTCCATCCGTCTCCGGCGTCTCGCGGCGTTCGGACTTGGGCTTCTGGTTCGGTGAGGATCGGGGCACCGGGCGATCCTGGGAGAAGGCCGTGGTGGTGAAAACAAGGGTGAGCAGGAGTCTTATCGTGGTTTTCATACACCTCTTTAAACCAAATCGAGGTGACAAATCCGGCCGGTCTTTCATGACAGAGTTGTCATCTCACGGAATCCGCCCCGATGGCACGGAAGCTGCCTTGCACCTCCGGCATGACCCCTCCCCCGAAACTCCTCATTCTCGTCGGCAGCCCCCGCCGCGAAGGCAACTCCGCCACCCTCGCCGAGGCCGTGAAACGCGGCGCCGAAGCCTCTGGAGCCGAGGTGTCCCTGCGTCATCTCGACGATCACCTTTCCCATTTTCTGCGCGATTGCCGCGCCTGCCGCTGCGAGAACGGCGAATGTTCGATCGACGACGGATTCCGCGATCTGTTCTTCAACGAATTCCTCCCCGCCGATGGCGTCGTGTTCGCCACTCCGATCTACTGGTATGGGATGTCGGCCCAGACCAAGGCGTTCTTCGACCGCACCTTCTGCTACTACGCGGCGAGTTATCCCGATTCCGCCGAGGTCATCCGGCGAATGACCCGCAAACGCATCGGACTCCTCCTCGCCTCGGAAGAGACCTACCCCGGTGCCTCGCTCGGGATCGTCCATCAGATCCAGGAATACTCGCGCTACACCCACTCGGATTTTGTCGGCGTCGTCCGCGGCATCGGCAACCGGCGCGGTGAGGTCGTCAGAGATCCCGGCGGAGCGATCGAGGAGGCCGAACGCATGGGGAAAGAGCTGTTTGTCAGGAAGGTCTCGGATTACCGCATCGATACCGAACGGGCGGGCGGGGTGTGGTAGAAAAACACACCCGTCAGGATCTGAGCCGCCGCTTTGACGCTTCGATTTTCTTGTAGGAAGGCCATGCCACAAGGCAGAACGTTAACCATAAAATAGGTAAAAAAATCGTGAGAAAGAATTCAGGAATCAAAAATGCAATGATCACTGAACCAAACAAGAATGGCGCGAGAAGTGCCGTGGCCACCACGAGAAGCTTCCGTGACGACCCCCATAGTGCCGCGACCACCGACAGAATGGTGGACAGCACGTAAATGTCTTCGAAAAGGCCATTCCTTCCTGAATAAGTCGGAGAGAGGCGGTCATACATCGATCCGATCGCGATGAAGAAAATCAAAACTGCCGCGGGGATGCACATCAGAAAACTCATGAGGATCCTGAAGGAACGCAGCTTCTTCAATTCATCAGGCGCAATTTCATTCGATGTCTCATTCTCAAACACCACTTTCCGCGAAAGCATTGCCTCCCCGTCGAATCGAAACCATGCCTTGAACTTTTCTCCCTCCAGCATACGGGGGAGCCAGTATCGGTCGTCTGCCCACATTCGGCCGTATGGCACTTCGCTGAAGTAAAACCATTCGGGCTTCGCCTCTCGCGTTTCGGTCGGTGTGCCGGTGAACTCGGTTCCGTGAAAGACCACGCAATGGAGTTTCAATCCGTCGACAAAATCGAAGTGCAACTCGCCCATCTCCTCCAGTTCGCCGACTTCGATCAACAATTCCTCCCGCACTTCGCGACGCGCCGCTTCGATCGCGGTCTCTCCCGGCTCGAGCTTGCCTCCCGGCCCGTTGATTTTTCCGGCCCCGAGGCCTGTCTTCTTGTGGATCAGCAGCACATAACCCCGCCGCGTCAAAAAGACCAGGTTCGCCCGCATGTTGGGCGTCCAGTCGTCGGGAAAGGGTTCTGCTTCCTCCATCAGTCGATCCGGAATCACGAGGCGTAGCCTTCCATGCCCTCGCAGGTGCAAACGAGATGGCGGTCGCCGTAGACGTTGTCGATGCGGCTCACGGGCGGCCAGAACTTGCGCTCGCGCACCCAGGGCAGCGGATAGGCGGCGACCTCGCGCGAATAGGCGCGGCTCCACGAATCCGAAAGCAGGGTCGTCGCGGGATGCGGGGCGTGCTTCAGCGGATTGTCGTTCGCGTCCCATTCGCCCGCAGCGATCTTCGCGATCTCGCCGTGGATGGCAATCATCGCCTCGCAGAAACGGTCGAGCTCCTCGCGCGACTCGCTTTCGGTCGGCTCGATCATGAGCGTGCCCGGCACGGGCCACGACATCGTCGGCGCGTGGAAACCGTAGTCGATGAGGCGCTTCGCGATGTCCTCCACCTCGACCCCGGCGCTTTCCTTGAAACCACGCACGTCGATGATGCACTCGTGCGCAACCCGACCCTGTTTGCCCTTGTAAAGGACAGGGTAGTAAGGCGCGAGACGGTGGGCAATGTAGTTCGCATTGAGGATCGCGATCTCCGTGGCGCGGCGCAGGGTCGGTCCCATCATCGCGATGTACATCCACGAGATCGTGAGAATGCTCGCGCTGCCATACGGCGCGGCGCTGACGGCGTGGCTCGGCGACTCCGGCCACTCGGTGTGACCCGGCAGGTAGGGAGCCAAATGCGAACGCACGCCGATCGGACCCACGCCCGGACCTCCGCCGCCGTGGGGAATGCAGAAGGTTTTGTGGAGATTCAGGTGACAGACATCCGCGCCGATCGAGCCGGGTGAACAGAGTCCCAGCTGCGCGTTGAGATTGGCGCCGTCCATGTAGACCTGGCCGCCGTGTTGATGGATCAGCTCGCAGATCGCGGAGACACCTTCCTCGAAGACCCCGTGGGTCGAGGGATAGGTGATCATGAGCGCGCCGAGGCGAGCGGCATGCTGCTCCGCCTTCGCGGCGAGGTCGACCGTGTCGATGTTGCCCTCGCGATCGCAGGCGACGGCGACAACTTCGAAGCCCGCCATCACCGCGCTCGCCGGATTGGTGCCGTGGGCGGACACGGGGATGAGGCAGACCTTGCGGTCTGAATCACCGCGCGATTCGTGGTAGCGGCGGATCGCGAGGAGTCCGGCGTATTCGCCCTGCGATCCCGCATTCGGCTGCACACTCACGGCGTCGAAGCCGGTGACCACGGCGAGCCAGTGCTCGAGCGAGGCGATCATCTCGCGATAACCTTCGACCTGGTCGGCCGGGGCGAAGGGATGCGGGGCCGCGACCTCGCGCCAGCTCAGCGGCATCATCTCGGCGGCGGCGTTGAGCTTCATCGTGCACGAGCCGAGCGGGATCATGCTCCAGTTCAGCGCGATGTCCTTGCCCTCGAGGCGGCGGAGGTATCGCAGCAGCTCGGTTTCGGTGTGGAAACGGTTGAAGACGGGCTCGGTGAGGAGCTCGCCGGTGCGGCGGAGCGAATCCGGCAGTCCGGACGGCGCCGCGGCCTCCGGCCGCGACACGCCGAAAACTTCGAAGAGCAGGGTCCAGTCGCCGCTTTCGACGAGCGCCTCGTCGAGCGAAACCCCGAGGGCTCCGGCCCGGTCGGTCCGGAGGTTGACCCTGACATTCGCACCACGCGCGAGGATTTCGGCGCGTTTCGTCTCATCGACGATCACGGTGAGGGTGTCGAACCAGGTCCCGTTCGCAAGGCGGTATCCGGCCGCCTTCAGCGCGGCGGCGAGCTCCGAGGTCGCCGCGTGGACGCGACCGGCGATGCGCTGGAGGCCCTTCGGTCCATGATACACGGCATACATCCCGGCCATCACCGCGAGGAGAACCTGGGCGGTGCAGATGTTCGAGGTCGCCTTCTCGCGGCGGATGTGCTGCTCGCGGGTTTGCAGGGAAAGTCGCAGGGCGGGGCGTCCATCCGCATCCCGCGAGACCCCGATGAGGCGCCCCGGCATGCGGCGTTTCAAGGCATCGCTGCAGGCCATGTAGGCGGCGTGCGGTCCGCCGAATCCCATCGGCACGCCGAAGCGCTGTGCGCTGCCGACGACGATGTCGGCGCCCCAGCGTCCGGGCGGCTCGAGAAGGACGAGACCCAGCAAATCGGCCGCGACCATGACGACGCCTCCGGCGGCCTTGCACGAGGCGGCGAGGTCGCGCAGGTCGTCGACCGATCCGCTTTCGCCGGGATACTGGAGAAGGACCCCGATCAGTTCCTCGCCCGCGGCGGCGAAGTCGAAACGCCCGGCCGCATCGACGATCACCTCGATCCCGAGCGGCTCGGCGCGGGTGCGGACGACCTCGACGGTCTGTGAAAAACAGGCGTCACTGACGAAGAGCTTCTTCCCTTTCACCCGAGTCCCGGCGGCGAGGGCCATGGCTTCGGCGGCGGCGGTGGCTTCGTCGAGGAGCGAGGCATTCGCCACGGGCAGGGCGGTCAGCTCGCAGATGAGGGTTTGGTAATTAAGCAAAGC
The DNA here is from genome assembly GCA_016795385.1 of Verrucomicrobiales bacterium. Taxonomy (GTDB): domain Bacteria; phylum Verrucomicrobiota; class Verrucomicrobiia; order Verrucomicrobiales; family DEV007; genus Arctic95D-9. The sequence continues at coordinate 133,791 of JAEUHI010000011.1, forward strand.
CTCGAGCCGTCCTTGGGAGATCTCGGCCTGATAGGGCGTGTAGGCCGTGTACCAGCCCGGATTCTCGAGGATGCAGCGCTGGATCACCGGCGGCGTGACCGTGCCGTAGTAGCCGCGTCCGATGCAGGATCGGACGTTCGTGTTCTTTTCGAAGATCCCCCGCAGCTTCGCGAGGGCTTCGGTCTCGTTGAGCGCCGGCGGCAATGCGAGCGGTTCGTCGCGGAGAAGATCGGCGGGGACGACTTCGCGGATGAAGGCATCGAGCGTCGGACACCCGAGACCCGAGAGCATCGCCTCCACCTCCTCCGCCGAAGGGCCGAGGTGGCGGTCCGCGAAGGGGGTGGAATCAGGAAAGGAATTCACGGTAGGACTCCGCGTTTTTGAGACCGGACAATTCGGAGGGATCGCTGAGACGGATCTTGACCATCCAACCCGCGCCGTAGGGATCGGTATTGATCGCTTCCGGCGACTCCACGAGGGCTTCGTTGATTTCCACCACCTCGCCGCTGGCAGGCGCGTAGATGTCGTTCGCGGCCTTGACCGACTCGATCACCGCGAAGGCTTCCCCTTTCGCAACGACGCGTCCGACGGCGGGGAGTTCGAGGTAGACGACGTCGGTGAGTTCCTCCTGGGCGTGGTCGCTGATCCCGACCGGCGCGGCGTCCGGCGTGGTGGGGTCGATCCATTCGTGGGAGTCACAGTAGAGCAGGTGGTCGGGGACGTTCATGAGCGGTCGGGTCGAGGACAGGAACAAACCGAATTCCCGGCCCGTGACAATGGCGAATCCCGGGGATGACACGTTTTTTGTAGCGTTCGAATCCTCGGGACATGTGGGTTCACGATCCAAACCTAAATGAAATTAGATCTGGTCTATCTTGCCACGCCCTTGCCCTTCCCTTTCAGAGGTAGGACCTGGGTCGAGGCATTACTCAGGACTGTCAGAGTCGCAGTGCGGCTTCCTGGCTTCCGCGGCTTGAAGGTGATGGAAAAGGAACCGGAAGTTCCCGCTCCAATGTTCTTTGCGGGCAATCCCGAGACTTTGAAATCACGCCGCGCCTTGCCGGTGATACTGATCGAAAGTCCTTCGAGCGGGGCGCCGCCCGTATTGGCAACGAGCAGCCTCAGGGGTTTGCTCTTTTTCCGCAGCCCAGTTGGCTTGAAGGGCCGTAATCCACGAATCTCCAATTTCGGTTTCAGGAGGCGGAAGACGTGAACAGCCCCCGAAGCCGAGGCCCCGGAATTCGTCTGCACGGGATTGATACCGCTGGTGTTCGAATCCTCGAACGGTTCCCCGACAAGAATCAATTCACCTGCGACCGACAAGGCGCTTCCGAAATTATTCCCTCCCCCAGGGTTCGGTGCTTTGAGATAGGCTTGATTCACATACCCACTCTCAGTACTTCGAAACACATAGACGGCACCAGCCTGGATGGTGCCGTTGTCAAAAGGACCATCGACGACGCCCGAGCTACCTTCCTCGTGTTCGGCACCTACCATGGCGAAATCTCCCTCCAATGCCACCGAGTGTCCGAACAAGTCGCCGGCGTCCATATTCGGCGCCTTCAGATAAGCCATTCCGACCCATCCGGACGGCCCGCGCCTGAAAACATAAGCGGCACCTGCGTCGGCGGCTGCGTCATCCGAAGGCCCGTCGACCAGGGTAGTGCTTCCGTCCTCGTTGCGGGCACCTACAATCGCTGAATCCCCGTCCACGGCCACCGACCATCCAAACTGGTCCATTGAACCAGGGTTCGAGGCCTTGAGGTAGGCGACCTGCTCCCAGTTTCCGGCTTCCCTGGAAAAAAGATAGGCGGCGCCCGCCCCACTCAGGGAGTTGTCGGTCTCATTGCCATTGACGCCCGAAGCCCCCCCGGCCTCCAGGGGAGCCCCGACGATGATGAGATCTCCATCCATCGCGACCGACAGGCCGAAGTTGTCCGGAGAGCCTGGTACTGAGGCTTTCACGTACGCTTCCTGCGCCCACGTGGATCCGTTGGTCCGCTGAAAAATGTAGGCCGCACCGCTGTTGAGGCGCCCCTCGTTTACGGTTCCGTTGATTCCTCCGGTAGAGCCGTCCTCGAAATACGCACCTACGATCACTCTCTCGCCGGAAACCGCCACGGAATGACCAAAAAGATCCCCCAACCCGGGCGTTCCGGCCTTGAGATAAGCCTGCTGGCTCCATACTCCACCGGAACGTGCGAACACATACGCCGCCCCGGAATTCTCGAGTCCGTCATTATCCGGGCCGTTCACTCCGCCACTGGAACCATCCTCGTTGCGCGCTCCCACGACAACGAGATCTCCATCCACGCCAACACTGCGACCAAATTCATCTCCATCGTCTGAGTTGGAAGCTTTCAGATAGGCCTCAAAAACCCAGGACCCATCGACCAAACGGAAGACATAAGCCGCTCCCGCCATGGATTTTCCATTATCATCCGCTCCATTCACGGTTGTCGCCGAGCCTGACTCTCCTGGAGCACCAATCACGGCCACGGTCCCATCGGTGGATACCGAGGTGCCGAACCGATCGCCTGATCCGGTATTGGAGGACTTGATGAAATCGGTCCGCGCGAACAGAGGATCAATCGTGATCGGATAAAGGGCCCCCGCGTCGTCCACTTCAATCGCAAAACCACCCTCGCGGGCACGAAACGACGACGAAAGCACCCGTCCCGAGGCATCCCAGACCTTGAGCTTTCCATAGTTCCACTCGCCAACCTCGTCCTCTTTGATCAAAGCAATCTCCTGCCTGTTTTCATTCAGTCCGGCGCCTTCGCCGCCGCATACGTCGATCCAGACCTGCAATGGCCCTTCTTTCGGTCCGGCGGGGCGGTGATTCAGCGTGTAGCCGTGCTCGATACCCTCACGCCGGTTGATCAACCATTCAGTGATCCCCGTTCGTCGGATCTCAACCGAGGCCCCCTCGGACGAAACCTCACCCTGGGTCGTCTTCACGGGACGATCGCCATAACCGAAGGCGACCGTTCGCCATCTCATCGTTCTCGTTTCTCCCAAGCCGGTGAAAGAAACCACGAACTCCGCGGAAGAAATCCTCGCCGCCAGCCCGTGCCAATCGTTGAAAAGGATCCGCTCACCGCTCCCATCATGAAGCGGATGGGAGAAAAGCCGGGCTTCGGCAAACGCCGCACTCAAGGAAACTCCCGCCACCTCTCGAGCTTGAACCTTGCGATCGACAATTGTCACCAAGACAAACAAGAACAAGAAAAACGGTTTCATAAAACTTGGAATGGAAGGCGAATGCCCAAATGTTAGCGCGGCCGACTTTGAAGGACCTCCCAACCCTTGCGGTGTGCGGAAAAGTGAAAACAAATCAAGCCCCTGAGAGAGGCGTAAACTCCGCACCTGTAGCCGCAGCCGATACCTGAATTCAAATGAAAAGCCTCTGTGGGGAGACAATTCACAAAAGGAAATGGATTTTAGGTAAAAGGGGCAAAACGTTGGCGGAGTGTTCGCCGAAAACAACGCCAGTCCTCCCGGGAATGCTTTGATGTCAAGGGAAGAGGAGAACTTCACTCTCCCCCATCCTCAAACAAACGGCTTCTTCACCACCTTTGCCGGGTAGGTCTTGTCGCGGATGGCGATGAGCAGTTCGGTGCCGGGCCGGGACATCTCCGTCGGCAGATACGCCAGTCCAACGCCCAGTCCGAGCCCCGGAGACAGCGATCCGCTCGTGAGCTCCGCGATCTTGCCCGATCCGTTTGCGGCGAGGACGTCGTAGCCGTGGCGCAGTGGCGGGGCCTTGTCGAGGAGGCGGATCGCGGAAAGGCGCGTGGGGATACCCTGTTCTTTCTGGGACCGGAGAGGGTCGAGTCCGATGAATCCTCCGGGTTTGTCGAGCTTCACGAAAAAGCCGAGCCCGGCCTCGAGCGGGGTGTGGACTTCATCGAGATCGTTCCCGTTGAGGGGATAACATTTCTCGAGGCGCAGGGTGTCGCGCGCACCGAGTCCGCAGGGGACGGCTCCGGCGGCGACGAATCGATCCCACCAGTGACCGATCTCCTCGACCGGCGCGAAAAATTCGAATCCCTCCTCGCCGGTGTAGCCGGTGCCGCAGAGGGTGATATGACCAAGTTCGCTGATGCGATTGTGGGCGATGCCGCCAGCTCCGGGCTCGATCTCATGCCAGAGGCCGATGGCCTTGGGTCCCTGCACGGCAAAGGCTCCGAGTTCAGCGCTGCGGTCGCGGAAGGTCACCCCTTCCCCGGGGTGGGCGAGCATCCATGCGCGGTCCTGCTCGATGCGGGCGGCGTTGACGACGAGAAAAAACCGCTCCTCGCCGGGACGGTAGACGATGAGGTCATCGATGACGCCGCCCTTTTCATTCAAGAGCAGGGTATATTGCCCCTCCCCGATGGCGAGGGCGGAGACGTCGTTGGTGAGGAGTCCATTGAGCCAGTCCATCGCTCCGGGGCCCTCGACCTCGAATTCGCCCATGTGCGAGATGTCGAAGATCCCTACCGAATTTCTCACCGCCTGATGCTCGGCGACGATGCCCTGGTATTGGATGGGCATTTCCCAGCCGGCGAAGGGCACGATGCGGGCGCCGAGGGAGAGGTGGCGGTCGTGAAGGGGCGAGCGATGCATGCCGGGAGTGTCGCGAAGGAGAGCGTGAAGTCAACGCAGGCCTCTGTCATCGCGGGAAAAGTGACGCGAATCGCCGCCGATAGCGTTTGAAATCGCCGCGATCCCCCGCACCTTCCACGCGATGATTTACGAAAAGGGCAATCGCCTCCTCGACCAACTCGAACGCCGCTTCGGACGGCTCGCCCTGCCGCGGATCCTGCGATGGATCGCAGGATTCCAGGTTTTGACGTGGGCGCTCTCGCTTCTCTCTCCGGCCTTCCTCCAGTGGATTGATTTTGACCAAAACGCGATTCTTGGAGGAGAGGTGTGGCGGCTGATCACGTGGGTCTTCTACCCGACCTCGGACTTCGTCCTCTTCGTGATCATCGCGGCCATGTTCATGTTTTTCATCAACGACAGCCTCGAGGCCGAGTGGGACTCGTTCCGGTTGAATGTCTACGTTTTCGCTTCCGTCCTGATCCTCTCCGCCACGGGGATGCTGCCTTTCCTCGGCGACATCGGATTTCTCCTGAGCACCCTGTTCTACTCGAACGTCTTCCTCGCCTTTGCCTCGCTTTTTCCCAATCAAGTGATCCACCTTTTCGGGCTGATCCCGATCAAAGCGAAATGGCTGGGCTGGGCGAATGCCGCCATTCTCGCCGCGATGGTCCTCACGAGCATGGCACCGCTGATCATGGCCGGCATCGCCCTCATCGGACTCCTCCCCTACCTCGTCACTTTCGTGCCGGGATTCGCGGACTCTTACCGGCGCGAATCGACGGCCAAGGTGCGCCGACAGAAGTTTGATCGTGATACCGTGATCTCCACCACCTTTCACGAATGCGCCACCTGCGGCGCGACGGAAAAGACGCACCCCGAGCGCGAATTCCGCGTCGCGGCGGATGGTGAGGAATACTGCGACTCCTGCCGCAAGCCCCGCTGAGGGCGAGCGGATGCCACTTCAAAGGTCGACGTATTGGGCCTGATACACTTCGGGACGGCGGGCGAGGTAGATCTTCCAAATGCCGATGCCGAGGGCCACGAGCGCGAGCAGCGCGAGAAACGCGTAGATGTAGGTCCAATCCATCGGCAGCTCGGTCTTCACGACGATTGGAGCCGAGGGAGGTGAGCTGCGGCCATCCTGGGTCGTGATGACGACGCGCACCTCATACTGGGTCACCGGGAGGAGAGGCTCGAGCTCCGCCTTTACGAGGCGGTCGATTTTTTCGATCTTCTTCACGGGGAACGGAGCCCAGACGCTCTCGGCGACTCCAGTCTCTTGATTCACAAAGAGCCCGCGCATCTCGACCTCGTAGGAGACCGGCCCGGTGTCGCGTGGGGCGGTCCAGCCCAGGGTGATGGAATCGCTCGTCGTCTTCAAGGCGGTGAGATCTTCGGGACGGCGCATCGAGGCATCGACTTCGCGTTGGATCAGATCGCGTGTATCAAAGCCGAGCGGACTCTGCTGCACCGACAGATCGGATGGATCCCGCGGAGGGGGAAAGCCCTCCTCATCCACAGACGCGACAGGTCTGCCAGCAGCAGCTGAGTTTCCCACGGCATTCGCGGACGCAGGATCCGCGGCGGCGGAAAACGTCGCCGAAGGATCGACCGCTGGAGCCGGATCTGGTGCCTTCGCCGCGCCGAGGCGGATCTGTTTCCCGTTGAAGTTCGGCAAGGACGCGGTCGGTGCGCTCGGGGAGGTGCCCGTGGGGGCCACGATGTTGCCGAGAAGGCGGATCGGCACGGTCTGCTCGTTGTCGTAGACATTCATCGTTACATCCACCAATCCCCGGCTCGAGTTGGTGGGGAAAAGGCCGATCGACAAATTCATCGTCGAGAGGGGGCCGAGCTGCGGCCCTGGATTGGTGAGGAGGCGGAAGGGCTCGGGCACGTGGAATTCGAGGGGCACCGCGACCCCTCCTGGATTCGTGATCGTGATCCCGCGCTCCATCGAGCGACCCGCCTCGACCTTGCCGAAATTGATGACCTCGGCGGTGATGGAATTCGGTACCGCCACGACGAGCCGCCCCGGCACGACCGGAGCGATGACCCGCGCGGATTTCGCGTAGCCGTTCTTCAGGAAAAACTCGACTGTCCCGTCGAAGGGAGCGGTGTCCGTGCCGCCCAGCTTCACCGCCACCTTCGTGACCTGTCCCGGCGCGAGCAGGTAGGCATCGAGCAGACTCGATTGCAGACGGGTGCTCGCACGCGCCTCCACCGCGAGCGGTTTCGGTCCGTGATTCTGCAGCTGGATCTCGCCGAACCGTTCGTTCGTTTTCTCGTCGAGGGTCAACTCGATCGCCTCGGTCACGAGGGTGAAGGGATCGCCGCCTTTGCCGATCAATTTCGTGGTGCCCTCCTTGCTGCGGCTGAAGCTGAGGAAATAACTCGTCTCACCCATCAATTCGGGCCGAAAGGCGACCTTCAGCACCCGCGACCCGCGGGGGCCGAGATTCACGCGTCCATCGGCGGGCTCCACGAGATGCCACGGCGGAGCAAGAAACACCTGACGCTCCATCGCGGCACCCCCGAGGTTGCGCACCGTGATTTCGCGCACCTCTTCATTTCCGATCATCACCTCGCCAAAATCGACCTGGGCCGGCACCTGGATTTCCGTCTTCAGATCGACGAGCGAGATGTCATATCGCATCTCGGAGGAATACCGTCCGCCACGGTAACGAACCGCGAAGGAAAAGGCGTCCTCCGTCGCACTCGAGGAGGGGTCGGCCCAGTAGGTGACGAGGGCCTTGTTCCGATCGTTCGGCTTGCTCACCAAAGAGACGATTTTGCCCGCCGAGGGAAAGGTGCGGATGAGGAACTCGACCGTCGCCGCGGGCGTCTTCGACTCCGCGCGGATCTCGAAGGTCACCTCGTTGCCTTTCAGCGCCTCGACCCGGCCCGTCACCGGTGTCGGCACACCGATCTCATCTTCGGTCTGGGCGCGGGGTGCCTCCGTCTTGCGGTTGAAGAGACCCCCGCCGTCGAAGAGCTGCGCCTCGAGCGGAGCGCCCGCGAGTCCGAACAGCGCCGCGACGAGCCACGCAATCAGGCGGACTCGGGAGACGCTCTGGAGGGACCACTTCATCTTCAATCGATACTGCCAGATTCCCCTCCCGGATTGAAGGAAAATTCGTGGCGGCGACCACCCTACACCCGATCGCCGATTTTTCCCCCGGAAATCATTCGATCCCGATCCCCTGGAGCCGACGCCTCAGCAGATCGAGCACGAGCCGGGTGACGCGCTGTTTGAAACTGATGCGATCGACGGGATAGAGATAGCGTTTCGAAAAGGTCTCCATCCCCCGCGAGGCCACCGCGACATGCACGGTGCCGACCGGCTTTTCGGGCGAGCCGCCCGTAGGACCCGCGATCCCGCTGACAGCGAGGGCGTGGTCCGCCCCACTCCGCTCGAGACAACCCTCGGCCATCGCCCGCACCACCTCGTCGCTGACCGCGCCATGCACCGCGAGCATCTCCACGGGCACGCCCAGGAGAGCCGTTTTGGCTTCGTTCGCATAGGTGACGTAGCCGCGGTGAAACACCGCACTCGATCCCGACACATCGGTGATCGTGCTCGCGATGAGGCCTCCCGTGCAGCTCTCGGCCGTGGCCACGGTCTCCCCGCGTTGCGAAAGCAAGGTGACAATCACCTCCTCGATCGAGGTCTCGCTCTCCACGACGATGTCTTTGGGAAACTCCCGGCGCACCACGACCGAGGCTTCCTCGATCGATCTCGGCGCTCCGATGAGGCGCAGATCCACCTCGCCGAGCCGGGCGCAATAACCGATCTCGAGTTCAGGCAGGTCGGCGAGGAGAGGCTCGAGCGTGGTCGCGAGTGACGATTCCCCCACCCCGTAGATGCGGAAATTCCGCCACGAAGGCACGTTCGCCGCCTCTCCGAGGAGCGAGGTCAACCGGGGAAAGACGAGGTCCGCGAACATCGGTTTCAACTCCCGCGGCGGACCGGGGAGAAGAAACAAATGCGGCGATCCCTGCTCCGGATCCGCCGGGAGGTAGAGGCCAGGCGCCGTCCCGTGGGGGTTTTCGAGGACCACCGCCCCCTCCGGCACCATCGCCTGGCGATCGTTCAAGAGATTCTGCCGCAATTTCCGCACCCGGAACATCTCCCGGATCGTCGCCAGCACCGCCTCGTCGAGATGCAAGGGCCGGCCCAGCATCTCCGCCACCACCTCGCGGGTGATGTCATCGCTGGTCGGCCCGAGCCCGCCGGTGATGAGGATCACGTCGCAGCGCGGAAAGGCCTCGGCCAGGACCGTGCGTATCTCCTCGCCGTCGGGGATCGTCGTCTGACGCTGCACCCGGAGGCCCAGTTTGAAAAGCTCCTGCCCGAAATAGGCGGCATGGGTGTTCACGACCTTGCCGAGCAGCAATTCCGTGCCGGTATTGACGACTTCGAGGCGCATGGAAAAACGGCAATCAAGGCGCCGGACGGACGCTTCAGCCTTGCGAAGCCGTCGGCGGAGTCGGGAGGAAATCGAGCGGCACGCGCGGCGCGTCCGACCAGAGATCCTCCAGCCGGTAGATCTCGCGCATTTCTTCGTGGAAGATGTGCACCACGACATCGACGTAATCGATCACGACCCAGAGACTCGTGGCGTCGCCTTCCGTCGAGCGGGGTTTTTCGCCGAGCGTTTCCTCCGTCTTGTGGCGCACGTCGCGGGCCACCGCCTTGAGGTGAGGCACCGAAGTGGCCGTGCAGATCACGAAAAAGTCCGCGAGATTCGAGATCCCGCGCAGATCGAGCACGACGATCTCCTCGGCGTGGATTTCGTCGGCTTCCTTGGCGCAGGTTTTGGCAATGGTGAGAGAGTCGGTCACAGGCGTGACAGCCACACAGGGGGCTGGCTCTCAAGGTGGCGGAGTTTCAGGAGATCGCAAACGGCAAATCGCCCGCCGCCCACGGAAGCCACACTTGATCTCCCGACCGATTCCGGCGAAAGTCCCGGCCCATGAAGCTCCCCTCTTCCCTTCTTGCCACCCTCGCCGCCGCCCTGTTTCTGGCGGGCTGCAGTTCGTTCGGCTCGCTCGATTCACGCTCGCAGAAACTCAGTCTGGGAATGACGAAAGAGCAGACGACCTCCCTGCTGGGCAAGGACTTCAAGGTGGTCGGGGCCCGTGAGACGGCCGATGCGCGCAAGGCGGAGGTGATCCGCTACGACGATCCGAAATTCGGCGAACTGCTCCTCTATTTCCGCGACGGCAAGCTGGTGCAGTGGGGCGATATCCGCATCCTCGACAACATGCCGGAGTCGATCCAGTGACGGGTCCCGTGGTGTCGTCACCCTCATGGCCGCTCCCGACCGTCACCTCGCCTACCGACCGGATATCGACGGACTGCGGGCGGTGGCGGTGCTGCCGGTGTTGCTCTTTCACGCGGGGCTCGGATGCACGGGCGGTTATGTGGGGGTGGATGTCTTTTTTGTGATCTCGGGTTACCTCATCGGCTCGCTCATCGTCCGCGAATGTGAATCGGGCGGCTTCGATTTCGGCCGGTTCTGGGTGCGCCGGATCCGCCGCCTTTTCCCCGCCCTCGCGGTGACCCTTGCGGCCACGGCGGTGGTCTCAACCTTCGTCCTCATCCCGACGCATCTCGAAGACTTGGGCAAGGCGCTCGTGGCGCAGCCTTTGCTCGCGGCGAATTTCCTGTTCTGGTCGCAGTCAGGCTATTTCGAGACGGCGTCGGAATACCAGCCCTTGCTCCACACCTGGTCGCTCGCGGTGGAGGAGCAATTCTATCTTTTCCTCCCCCTCATCCTCGTGCCGCTGCTGAAACGCGGGAGAAAACCGGCCCTCGTCGCGACCTGGCTTTTCATCGTGGTGTCCTTCGCGTGGTCGGTGCATGCCACCCAGCGCTACCCCTCGGCGTCTTTTTTCCTGCTCCCCTCGCGAATCTGGGAGCTCGATCTCGGCCTCGTCCTCGCGCTGCTCGCCCGACCGGGTTTGGAGCGTCCGCTCGCGAACGAGATCGCCTCCTGGGCCGGTCTCATCGCGATCCTCGTGCCGGTGTTTTTTTATGATGCCACCACGCCTTTTCCGGGGATCGCGGCTCTGGCTCCCTGTCTCGGCACGGTCGCGCTGATCCACGCCAACTCGGGCGCGCCGACGACCCTCGGACGCATTCTCGCGACGCCACCGATGGTGTGGATCGGCAAGATCTCGTACCCCCTGTATCTCTGGCATTGGCCTGTGCTGGTCCTCGCGCGTTATCACTGGCTGGGGGCCCCGGCCCTGCCTCTCGCGATCGGATCTCTGGCGCTCTCCTTTTTGCTCGCCTGGGCCACGTGGCGATGGATCGAATCCCCGGTGCGGGAACGTCGGATCCTTTCCCGGACCCGGCCACTCGTGCTCACCAGCGTCGCCTGCTCCCTGGCCCTCCTCGCCGTCGGAGCGATCTATGATGGGAAAGACGGCTTCCCCGATGCGACGACCGTCTCTTCGGCGACTCCATCGCCCGACGAGGCTCTGCTCGAGGGATTCCACGCGATGCGCGCGTGGGAACGCAAGGGGGCTCCCTTCATCGCGGGCAGCCGCGACCCGTCCGCGAAAAAGCTGCTGCTCTGGGGCGACAGCCACGCCATGGCGACCTTGCCGGTGCTCGATGATCTCGGACGCGAGCACGGCGTCGCTGTTTACGCGGCCTGCGAACCGGGAAACATCCCGCTTTTCGGCACGCGCTCCGCCCGCATCGCCCTCGATGGTGCGGATTATGAGCCGGCGGTGCGCGCCTTGCTGGAGGCGGAGCATTTCTCCGCCGTGCTGCTCCTCGCCCGCTGGCCCGTGTATCTCGAAGGTCAAGCAGCCGCCGCCCGCAATTACCTGCTGACCGATGCAGAGGGAAAGGTGGCGAAGGAGAGCGAAGCCCCCGGGCTGCTGCGCGAGCGCCTCGGGGAAACGGTGCGGGAGCTTTCCGCCAAAGGGCTCGACGTTGTGTTGATGCGTGCGGTCGCCCACCAACCGCTCGACGTGCCCGGGACGATCGCCCAGGCGAGGGCCCGGGGGCTGGATGAAAATGCCTTCGCCCTCCCCCTGACAGAACACGAAAAAGCCGATGCCACGGTGAACCGCCTCCTCGATGAAGCGCTCACCGGCACGGAGGTGAAGATCCTCGATCCCCGCCCTCTCCTGACCGATTCACAGGGCCTCTACGAGATGGCCCGGGAGGGACGCGGGCTCTACACCGACAGCAGCCATCTCTCGCCCTACGGTTCGCGCCAATTGCGGTCGCTTTTCGAGCCGCTCTTTACTTCGCTCCAAGAGGCGAAAGACGCACCCTGAGGGAATCGTAGCCGACGACACGCTCGTATTTTTCCTCGCGCTCGATCCGCTCCTCGCAGTCGAGCACTTCCACGGCGGAGACGCGACCGGCGATCTTTTGCAGGAGGGTTCGCACGAGGAGCCGGGCATGCGGCGCCCCGAGGCAGAGATGCGTGCCGAACCCGAAGGCGAGATGGGGATTGGGCTTGCGATCGAGCCGGATCTCGTCGGCGTCCTCGAACACCGTCTCGTCGCGATTCGCCGACGACCAGCAGAGCGAGACACGCTGGCCCGCGGGCACGGTCACTCCACCGACCTCGGTATCGGCGGGACAGACCCGCCCGATGTGGGTGAGCGGAATGTAGACTCGGAAAAACTCCTCGCTCGCGTGGACGGCGCGACCGGGATCCTCGCGGAGGAAATCGAGCGCCGCGGGATTTCCTGACAGATAAGCAAAAATGTTCGACACCGTGTGGATGATGGTGTCGCGCCCTCCGGCGAAGGCGAGATTCGCGAACCCCATCACTTCCTCGCGCGTGAGGCGCCGTCCACGGAATTCGGCCTGCACCAGGGCGCTGAAAAAATCCTCCCCTGGCGCGGCCTCGGCCCGGTCGAACTGGCGATGGAGGTATTCTTCCAGTTCGGTGCCCGGTTTCAACCCATCGCGGACGCGGAAGACGTGGATCCCCCACCCGATCCAGGTTTCGGCTTCACTCTCCGGCACGTTCAGCAGGTAGGTGAGGGCATGCGACTGGAGGGGCAGGGCGAACTCGTGCACGATCTCGCTCGTGTCTCGGGAAAGGGCCTCATCCAGGAGGCGATCGATGAGAGCCTCGACCCGGGCGATCATGCCGGGATCTTTCGCCCTTTTGAAAAAGGGCTCGGCGATGGCGCGGTATTCGGTGTGCTCCGGCGGATCGGTCTCGATGGGGAGCTGGCGCATGGTGCGCACATCCTCCTCCGATGGGATGGGCACGCGGAAGGGAGCATCGGAACTGAAGGTCTGCCAATCCTTGGCCGATTTCCTCACGTCTTCATGCCGCAGGATCATCGTGATGGGCTCGCCCCGGAAAGGACATTGCAGCACCGGAGCCTCGGCGCGGGCTTCTTTGAAAGGATCGGGGTGCGGATGCGTCATGAAAGTCGGGAGGGGTGTAGGATCGAGCCCGTTTCCAGTCTAGTAAGCAAAAAATTCTCCGCAAGGGCGCAATCTTGTGCTCCATTTGCCGTAAGATCACCTGCCCAGATGATGAAAATGCCCCACCTCACCACCCTTCTCGCCCTCGCCCTCGCCACCTCCTTTTCCGTCGCCGCGACGGCACAGGAAATGCCGAAAGGCATCCAGGGGCAGAAGGCTCCCCTGCTGAATGTCAGCGATTGGTATCAGCTCCCCGAAGGAAAGGACAAGGTGGAGATCACCGATTACCCGGGCAAGATCGTCGTCCTCCTATTCTTTCAGCACTGGTGCGAAGCCTCGCAGAAGCGCGAGCTGCCGGTGCTCCAGAAACTGACGAAACACTACGAGGGCAATGATGGTATCGTCTTCCTCGCGGTGCAGACCGCTTTCGAAGGTTTCCTCGACAACACGCCTGACAAGCTCCCCGTCACCGCGAAAAATTTCGAACTGACGATCCCGATTGGCCACTACACGAAGGTGCCCGGTTTCCCCGGTGTCAGCGGCTCCTACAAGCCCGGTGGCACGCCCTGGTGGGTGATCATCGACCGCAACGGCATGGTGGAATACAATGGTTTCATCCTCAATGAGGAAGAAGCCATCAAGGGTTTCGACAAAATGCTCGCCGGCCTCCCGGTGAACTGAATCGCCCGTAGTTCCGCCGGCGCGAAACAGGGTCGGGTGCCTCATCAAACCCTCTTGGGTCTCTCACGCCATCGCCTTGGCGACGACTTCCTTCATCTTCTCGAGCCCGACCTTGGCGCACTCGTCCGCGGGCATGGCCCAGTAGGTCGGATTGAAGAGCTCGAGCGAGAGCGAAGGATAGGCCCCCACCGCGATGAAATTCCGGATCACCTGGACGACCGGAGCAATGCCATCACCGGGGAAGACACGGTCGGCATCCTTGATCGTCTCGCGCGGCGGATCGGCCGGGTAGTCGTTCATGTGGTAATTTTGGAGGGCTCCGGGCCCCATCAAAAGGAGGGAGTCGAATCCGCAACCGCCCTTGTAGGTGTGGTAGACATCCCCGAGGAAACAGGCCTTGGGATGCCCGGCCTTGATCGCGACATAAAGGGCCTTCTCGACCGTGCCGATCGTGGGATTGCCGCCCCACATCTCGACCTGGGGGATCACTCCCATCTCATCGCCGAGTTCGAGGAGGGCGCGATAACGGTCGGCCGCGTCATCGAGGCTGATCACCTCCCCGGCCGCAACTCCCGCCGGCGGTGCCGCGATGCGGGTGCCACCGAGACGGGCGATGAGATCCATGTCGCGCTTGGCTTCCTCGAGGCCGGCGGCGCGCTCGGCGGGATCGTTCACGATCCATTTGGCGAAGCCGATCGCACTCTCGACGGTCAAGCCGTGGTCGTCGATGCGCTTCTTGAGATCTTCCACCTTGCCCCCCTTTTCGAGGTATTCATTGAGCTTGCGAAACCAGGGCTCGATCGCGTCGTAGCCGGCTTTTCCGGCCACATCGATCTCCGCGGCGGCGTCGAGTTCCTGGCCCCGGATCGTCGACATGTTGAGGCAGAATTTGAAACGTTTTTCATCCGCTGCCGCTTTCTGCGCTTGGGCGGGGAGTCCGGCTGCCAGCGAGCCAAGGGCGAGGCCGGTGCCGGCGAGAAAGGTGCGGCGATCGGAGGTCTGGGTGAGGGAATCGGACGACATGCGGGAGTTTTGCCACGTCCCGGGCCGGGAATCAACTCTCGCGACAGGCTTCATCCCGGATTTCGAGGGCCACTGGATCAACGGATGAAAAGTCCTAAAGAGCGGATTTTGCTAAGATTTTCGTGATTTCCCGCGTATTCAGTGCAAGGAACCAGACACCGATGCGTCTCACCCAACGCAACCTTTACGAAATGAAAGCCCTTCTTTTCACCCTCGCCACTTCCGCCATTTTCCTTTCCACCCTGGTCCGTGGCGAAGACAGCGCCGGGCTCGGGGCTGTCCTGCCCGCCGTATTGCACAACGCGAAAGGCGAGGAAGTGGCCCTCGATACGCTGAAGGGCAAGACCGTGGCGCTTTATTTCTCCGCCCACTGGTGCCCGCCCTGCCGCGCCTTCACTCCCAGCCTCGTCAAATTCCGCGATGCGCACGCCGACGAGGATTTCGAGATCGTCTTTGTCAGTCTCGACAACTCCGATGGCGAGAAGAAGACCTACATCCAGGAGATGGACATGAAATGGCTCACCGTGCCTGGTGCCAGCTCGCCCGAGGCCCAGAAGCTCGCCCAAAAATTCCAAATCCGGGGCATCCCCTCCCTCATCGTGCTCGGACCCGATGGATCGGTCGTCACCGAAAACGGCCGGGAAGATGTGATGATCGCTCCCGACAAAGCTCTCCAGAAATGGAAAGAGAAGGATCCTTCCTGAACGCTGCCGGAGCGGATCCCGCGCCCGCACCCGAAACGTCCGCGAGTGCGGCGGCGGGTGCCACGCTCGAACCGCTCCCTCCCCTGATGCCTGCGACCACTGAACCGGCCCTCGAAGAAACTCCCGCCACCGGAGCCGCTCCCCGCCGTCCCGATCCCGATCTTGATCTCGTCGAACGCGCCCGCGACGGCGACACCCGCGCCTTCGACGCCCTCGTGGAAAAGTACACTCCCAAACTCTACGGGCTGGTCTACCACATGACCTCGAACCGCGAGGACACGAACGACATCCTGCAGGACGTCTTCGCCAAGGCCTACCGCGCCCTGAAACGTTTCCGCGGCAAATCTTCGTTCTACACTTGGATCTATTCGATCGCGACGAACATGACGTTGAACTTCCTCAAGAAGCGCAACCGACGCCGCACCATGAGCCTCGACGACGTCGACCTCGCGATCGAACATGACCGCGACTTCATCGAGGCGACCTCGAAGAGCGACCCGGTCCGCGAGGCGAATATCTCGGAGTTGCAGCAAAGATTGAACATGGCGATGCAGAAGCTGTCAGTAGACCATCGCACGGTGGTCACGATGTTCGACATCCAGGCCATGCCCCACGCCGAGATTGCCAAGATCCTGGGGATTTCGGAGGGCACCGTGCGATCGCGGCTTTTCTACGCCCATCGCCAGTTGCAGGCCTATCTCGAGGACTTCCGCAAGTGAAGTCTGGCGGGTTTGCGACGGGATTCCGGGATTGAAAAAGACGCGCCCATCCCGTTTATTCTCCCGATCTCCACATGGAAATGAATGATTCCGATGACGTGCAGCGATTGATTCGCCTCAAACGATACGAGTCGCCTGGCGACGAGTATTTCCAGTCCTTCATGGAGGAATTCAAGGAGCGCCAGCGTTCCGAGATGTTGAAGCAATCCGCGCGGGGTCTGCTCTTCGAGCGGATCTCGATGTGGTTCGAAGAGGGCGGCGGAGCCCGCCGCCTCGTTCCTGCCGGTGCGTTCGCCGCTGCCGCGGTCGGAGCCGGTCTTTATTTCGCGACGGCCGGCAGTGGTGAATCCACCGCTCCTGCCATCGCCGGAGCCCCCGGCGCATCGCCCGCCTCCACCGCCCAGTATTTCACCTCGCCCGCTGCCGGCGAGGACGCGCCCATCGAATTGCAATTGCCCGCCCGCAGCAAGCGGGTGCCCGGCGTCACCGACGATCACCTTTCCGCCGCCCCGGGCCTCCTCCCTGCCGGAGCCAGGGGCTATCTGCGCGAACTTTGATCCACACGATGAGGCCCGCAGCTTTCTCCGCACTCTTTCTCGCCTTTGCCGCCATCCCTCTGACGGCCGAGGAACCTCCCGCGACCGTCTCGGTCCTCTGGGCCGACGGGGTGCAGAGCCCCGGGGTTTGCGTCGATCGTCCCGAGTGGTTCATCAGTGTGATCCCCGGCGCCGTGCCCCTCGAAGGTCTCACGGTCGCCAAGCTGAGCGACGCCACGACGACGGTGGAGGGAAAGGTGATCCATCTCGATCCCGATCAGCGTCTTTGCCTCATCGAAGTGCCAGCAGGTCTCGGCCCGGTGCGTCCCGTCTCTTTCTCGGAAGGCGACGCGCCCAAAGCCGGAGACCAGGGTAGGTGCGTCTCGGGGAGTTCCGCCTGCCTTTCCACGGTGGCGGGCAAGGATTGGTCTTACCGGGGCGAAACCTTCGCTTATCCCCTGCTCCGGCTGCGCGTCTCCGAGTCGAAGACCCATTGCCATGCAGGCACGGTCCTGGTCGATGAACAGGGCGATCTCCTCGCGATCCTCACCTGCCAGGCCACGGAGACGGAAGGCGAAGTCTACGCCATCCCCGCCGCCCGCGTCCGCAAGGTGGTGGAGGACATGAAGCGCCATCAGCGCTCGGGACCGGTCTGGGTGGGGCTCATCTTTCACAACGAATCCTCCAGCCCCGAAGTGCTCGAGGTGAAAAGTGATTCCCCCGCCGCGAAGGCCGGGATGCAGGAAGGCGACGTGATCATCGCGATGAACGGGTCCGAGATCGACTCCCTCAACGACCTTGTCGAGTCGATCCACAATCTCCCCGCCGGCGAAGCCGCGAAGGTCCGGCTCATCCGCGGCCTCGAGGAGAAGGAAGTCGAGCTGGTGCCGCAGTTCGCGGCGATGTCGTCGGCGTCCAACTGAATCGTGGCCGGCTCAAACCCCCACGCGACCCTGCAAGGCGCGGAGGAGGGTCAACTCGTCGGCGCTGTTGAGGCCGCCTCCGGCCGGGAGGCCTTGGGCCAGGCGCGAGATACGCACGCCCTCGAATCCTCCGAGCAGCTCCGCGAGGTAATGGCAGGTCGCCTCGCCTTCGACATCAGAGCTCAGGGCCAGAATGATCTCGAGAAACTCCCCCGATTCCACCCGCTTCACCAACTCGCCGATCCGGAGATCCTCCGGGCCCACGTTGTCGAGCGGTGAGATGCGTCCGCGCAGCGAGTGATAATGGCCTCGGAAAGCGCCCGATCGCTCGAGCGGAAGGATGTCGGTGGGCTGCTCGACGATGCAGAGGAGATGCGCTTCCCGATGCTGGCCATCGCAGATCGCACAGCCGAGCTCCTCCGTCGCGAAGAATCCGCAGGTGCGGCACTCCGTCACCTCTCTCGCCGCGGCAGCGAGGATATCGGAGAAGGCGATCGACGTCTCCGCCCCGCTCTGGATCAACCACACCGCGATGCGCTCGGCACTTTTCGGGCCGATCCCGGGAAGCTGTTTGAGCTGGGCGATGAGACGGCGCACCGGATCCGGGTAATCGACTGTAGCCATGATTCAGGAACCCCTACGATCCGCACGGGCGCCCGGAAAGCAAAGACGATCTCAGAATTTCTCGATGAGGCGCGCGTGCCCCTCCTCGGTGAGCTCGCGCACCAGCCGGAGCGGGCGCGATTCGGGCAGGGCCACCGCGTCCTGGACCTTGGCGGTGAAATAGGCGAGCGGTCCATCCTCCACCCCGGGCACACGCGCGCGGCTGAAGGCTTCGAGCGCTTCCTCACGCCGCTTCTCGCGGAAAAGAATGACGCCGCGCCAGAAGTGATCCCGCCGCTCGCGCTCCTCGTCGGAGAATTGTTCCACGGGCACCAGCAATTGATAGATCTCGAGCAACTGGCACGCGACCGGATCGTAGACCATCTCCATCGGCCGCACCTCGAAGCGGTCACGGACGCGTCGATACGTTTCCGGACCCATGAGAAGATCTGAACCAAAGCGGCGGTTGGCACACGCGAGACGGCCCGCGAAATCCTCGCCTCCGCCCAGTCCGGCGAAAAAGAACCGTTCCGGCGTGCCCACCAGACCGACCGTCATTTCCCCCGATTCGATCCCGATGCCGTAGCGGAGGGTGTGGAACCAGCGCGATTCAAATTCCTGCGACAGCCCCCGCAGTCGGATTCGCAGATCGAGGGCGGCCCGGCAGGCCTGCTGGGCGTGGTCCGGCGTTGCCTCAAGCATCCCGAAGGAAACCCGCACCTTTTCCGGTCCCGCCTCCTCGAGATAGGCTCCCCGTCCGAGAAGAAAGGTCGAGACCGATCTGAGAAAGAGGCTGCCCATCGTCAGGGTATCGGCCGGGGCATTCCCCGCATGCCCTGTTTCCGGAGGGAAGAGACAACAGACGAGGGTCGTGACCTCGCGTCTCGTCCCTTCGAATCCCGGATCTGTCGGAGACTCGAGCAAACGGCGGAAAATCCCCGCCGAGATCCGCGGACCCACCGCCTCTTCGAGCAATCCTTTCCGTTTACCGGCCGGAGTCCTTGCATAAACAAAAGCCCCGATCGCGGAGAGCGCCGCTGCCGCGAGCGGAGCGAGCGGGTCGAAGAGCACTCCATACAGTGCGAAAATCGGCGACAAGACCGAGAGGACGAGGAGCCCACCCACCGCGGCCGTGATCTTGCCGAAAAGCGGGGAGACCTCGATCACCGCCCACGCGACACCCAGGGCGGCCACCACGACGACTGTCATCTCGAGCCACCGCCAGCGCATCCACTCGCCGTCGATCGCCCACCCGCGCGCCTCGTAGAGCGACGCGAGCCGTTCCACGACCGGATCGATCACGCCGCCCAGCGCCAGCGCGAGGACGATCAGGGCCGCGCCACCTCCGATGGCCAGGGATATCAACCAGTAGCGTCGCATTGGAAAATCAGTCCGTAACCTCACCCCGGTCGGAGTTCCTCGCAAGCCGTGATCCATCGCCTTGCAGGCACCCACTTTCTACAGGGTGCCACGGCTTTCGGATCGCCAAACACCGGCCCTTGCCTTATAATCTCCATGTTCCCGTTGCACCCCGCTCCCCCCGTCCCGCACCATGAATCGTCTCCCGTTCCTCGCCATCACGGCGGCATTCCTTTCCCTGTTGCCTCCGGGTGCCTTGCAAGGTCAATCCAAAATCGTGGGGGGCACCAAAGCCCCTTCCGGCTCTTATCCATGGATGGTGGCCCTCGCCGAAAAGGGGGGCGGCTCCCTTTATAGTCGTCAGTTTTGCGGTGGCTCCCTCATCGCGCCCGATTGGGTAATGACCGCCGCCCACTGCATGGAGGGCGAAGTGCCGTCGGGCATCGAAGTCGTCGTGGGCGTGTCCAATCTCAACGACACGGCCGGTGCCCAGATCCGGAATGTGCGCGGCATCTTCGTTCATCCTTCCTACGCCGACGTCCAAGGAGACCTGGTGAATGATATCGCCCTCATCCTCTTGGAGAGTCCGGTCAATACGATCACCCCGGTCGCCTATTCCCGCAGTCCCTCTCCTCTCCCGATCGGCGATTACGTCCGGGCCATCGGATGGGGGGATACCCGCTCCACTCCCAGGTATCCGACCGATCTCCAGATGGTGGACCTCAATCTCACCGCCATTACCACCGCACGCCGCGTTTATGCCTCCAACCGGCTCGACAACCGACACCTGGCCGCGATGGCCGCGGGAAAAGACACCTGCGGCGGCGACAGTGGAGGTCCTCTCTTTGATCTCGATGGGGATGCCGGGAATCCGCTGACAGTGGGCATCACCAGCTTCGGACTCGACTGCGCGGATCGCGGGGTACCCGGTATCTATGCGAACGTGGGGAACTATGTCGCTTGGATCGATACCTTTCTCGCCGAACCTACGGCCGGCGATCCCATCGTTGAAATCTCCGGAGGCGGGAACGCCATCCCGAACCGCTCTTCGGCCGTCAGCACTCTCAATGGCACCCACTTCGGCCCGCGGGTTCGCTCCGGGCGGACGCGCCTCCGCACGTTTGGCATTTCGAACGTGAATGGAACCGCCCCCTTGTCGATCAATTCCGTCCGTTCAACGAACCGGAATTTTTCCATCGTCGGGGCCTCCCCCTACCTGCTGACCGGTGCATCCGGGTCGATCACGGTCCGCTACCGGGCCCCCTTCACGTGGCGTCGCGGCACCCACAGCAGCTACATCTCGGTGGTGACCAGCGACCCCGTGACACCGGTTTATCTCTTCCGGGTCCAGGCTCGCTACCGGTGGTGACCGCGGGGATCTCCCGTTTTCACTCCGCGGAGACCCGACGTCCCCGTCCCGCGGAGCGGCGGCGTCCATTGAGCAGGCGGAAGCGGCGCATGCTCACCGGATCCTGCAGCCACTCGTCGTGGAGATGGTGGCGCACCTCGGCGATGCGTTGATGTTCCGTCGTCTGACCCGGCACCAGCCGCGGCTCGATCCCGGTGCCCTGGCAAAAGCGATCGAAGGATTCCCGGTAGCGGGAGTGCAGCCAGGTCGAATGCTGCTGGAGGACCGAGAGATCCACCGCGAGGGCGTCGAAGAGAGCCTCGGTCCAGTCCTCGGTAGGAGAAAACTCGATCGGCACATCGTCGTGCTCCCAGAGCTCGGCATAGGACCGCACCGCCGGCGTTCCCGTGGGCACGTTGATGCGGGCGACTCCGCCCGACATGCAGATGATCCGCGAGCTGAGGCAACTGCCACAATAAAGTCGCGAATGAAGGAGCAGCGACGCCGTCTCCCAGAGATGATCCGAGGCGAATTCCGCCGCTTGCCACTCAGGGAAGGACTCCACCCAGCGCCGCAGGCCCGCGCGACGCTCCCGGCCCGGGACCCGGTTCGCTTCAAAAAAGACCAAGCCGAGATTCTCGCGATCACTCACCTCGCGGAGAGCCTGGATGAGGCGATCCACGTCCTCCTCGCGTACCTCGCTCGTCTCCACCGTGATCCAGCCATTGGGGAAACGGCGGCGCATCGCCGAGATCGCCTCGCGATCCCGGCTCTCGCGCAATTGACGACCGCACACCTGCGGCAACACGCTCAACGCACAAGGCATCCGCTCGACCTTGATCCCCTCCGCCTCGAGGAAATCGGCACCCGCCTCATCCCGCACGCCGACAAACTGGGCGCGGCGCAGCACCTCCAACAATTGCTCCTTCGCCGGCTCGCTCAACGCCGCGGGATCCGAAAGACCCACCGCGTGGAAGCCGAGCCCGGCCCCGAAAAATTCCCCATCGGGGGCGAGGACGTAAGCCAGGTCCGAAATCTGGCCGGAGCGGCGACGCACATATTCGAGCAAAGCCGGACGTCCGCTGATCGCGGCGAGACTCTCAAAGCGCTCCGCTTCTTCCGCATCGGTCGCCGCGCGATAGCCGTCCACCAGATCCACGCCGAGCAGATCTCCACCAAAGTGCACCAGCTTCAGCCGCGGGCTCCGCATCTCGAGGAGACATTCCCCGTAGTTCCGCACCACATGCCCGCCCACGGCGGTGTGATCCTGGGAAACGAGCCCCGCACAACGGATCTTCGAGAAATGGAGCAACCGCGTCAGCACATGGGGCATCAACATCTCGCCGAGCCGGTATTGCTCCGCCGCTCCGATGAGGACGCCATCGTTCGAAAGCGACACCATCTCATTGACCTCCGCCAAGGGCGAAACCCAATCCAGCCCCGGATGATGATGGGCTCGTCCTCCGCCAACCGGAATCCCCAAAGACTCCCCTTCCTCGAAATTCACGAGATTATGACCACTCGACATGCCATAATCCTACATCATTCCAAATATTTCACAAATCTTTAATAATTTCTCGTCTGTTTCGCTCACAGATTCTTCGGCAGGATCTGCTGCATGGCCAAGACCTGCTTCAGCGCCTTTCTTTCCTCCTCCGGGGTGCGTGGATCAGCGATGAGGTCGCGAAGATTCTCCTGCTCCAACCACATCACGATCCGCTCGGGCCAGATTCTCACGTCGAATCCGTCCCGGAAATCCTCCTCTTCCCAAGCCGGCAGCCCCGCCACCTCCTCCTCTGAAACCGTCGCCGCGGCCTCGCCATCCCTCTCTTCGTCAGTCGCCATCCCGGCCGGTGGGCTGACGATGACCAGGAAAATGGGAATCACCAGAGCAGAGAGCGGAAACCGGAGTTTCCAAAAAGGTGTTTTCATGGGAAAAGAGAGGCAGACCGACCGAAATTCAGACCCGGGGAGGCCATGATCCGTTCAAATTCCTCAATGCTCCGTGACCAGAGCGGCGGACGGCTCCAGAAATGACGATGAAACCTAGATATTTCGTGCCTCAACGGCCTTGACATCCGGCAACTTCATCCTAGATTCCCCTCCCTCCCGCCGAGGCTTGGGGCTCGCTTCGAGTTTCCATCGCTTTTCCAACCCTATCAGGGCAGGTTCAAAGCGTCCATAGCCAACCAAAGGCCCGGGAGGAAAACGACCTTAGGAAATGAAAACCTTTTCTGCAAAAGCTGAAGAAATCGAACGTCAGTGGCACGTCATCGACGCCGATGGCAAAGTGCTCGGCGATGTCGCCGTCGCTGCCGCCAACCTGCTTCGCGGGAAGGGCAAGCCTCTTTTCACCCCCCACGTCGATTGTGGTGATTACGTTGTGATCGTCAACGCCGACAAGGTGCGCCTCACCGGCAACAAGGAAGACGACAAGATTTATACCCGCTACACGGGCTACGCCGGCGGCCTCAAGCGTGAAAGTGTCTCCAAGGTCCGCAGCCGCCGCCCCGAGCTCATCGTCGAGCGTGCCGTCCGCGGCATGATCCCCCACAACCGCCTTGGCCGTGCCATCTTCCGCAAGCTGAAGGTTTACAATGGTGCCAGCCACCCGCACGACGCCCAACAGGCCAAGCCCTACGAACTTTAATCCGATCCCTCACCTGACATGAGCGAAACTTACTCCGCCACGGGTCGCCGCAAGACCGCCACCGCCCGCGTCACCCTTGCCCCCGGCACTGGTCAGATCACGATCAACAAGCGCCCCTTCGAAGACTACTTCGGTACGCTCTCGCTGCAGAACAAGGTGCTTCACCCCTTCCAAACCGCCAACGTCGCGAATCAATTCGATGTGACGATCAGCGCGGTGGGTGGCGGTGTCACCGGCCAGATCGGAGCGATCCAACTCGGCATCGCCCGCGCCCTCCTCAAGTCGAATCCCGACCTAAAGGAAGCCCTCCGCGAAGACCAGCTCCTCACCCGTGATCCCCGGAAGAAGGAACGCAAGAAGCCCGGCCAGCCCGGAGCCCGCAAGCGCTTCCAGTTCTCGAAGCGTTGATCCGCTTCCTTCCCGATCTCGAAGCTCTTTTCAACAGGGTCAGGTTCATCACCTGACCCTGTTTGTTTTGTGGCGGAGCTTGCCGAATGGAGCAGGCCCCATCGTGACCAGGGGATCCTTCAATCCAACGGCCTGCGGGGAGGTCGGCCCGGCTGGGAAAGAGCACCAGGGAGCAGCAGTGCCCCTTCAGTCCAAATCCTCGTGCGAGGACTTCTGCTCGGCCAACTGGCGTTTCGCGGCACGTTTGGCCCCGAGGTGACGAATGTCCTCGGCGTTGATGAGGAACACGGCGTCTTCCCCGATGTTCACGGCGTGGTCCCCCACCCGCTCGAGGCTGCGGACCATGAAGATGAGGTGGAGGATCTGCTTTACCTGTCCCGAGGATTGATCCAGTCGCTTCCCGAGTTCGCGGATGCAGTCCCGATGGAGTTCATCGAGCTCGAGATCGCGGGCGTAAAGGGAGACGGCGAGGTCCGTGTTCCTTTCGGCGTAGGCGCGCATCGCGTCACGGAAGATGCTCGCGGCCTTCTCGTAGACCGGCTCGATGAGATGGGCCTCCTGGATCTCGGGATGTTTCAGCAGCTTGCGGGCGCGCCGGGCGATGTTGCGGGCCTCGTCGGAGATGCGTTCGAGGTTGTTCGCCACTTTCATCCCGGCGATGATCTCGCGCAGATCGCCGGCCACGGGATTGTAGCGCATGAGGATCTCGAAACACTCGGCGTCGATGCGGCGCTCGAGCTGGTTCACTTCTTCCTCCTCCACGATCGCCTCGTTGCAATATTCGGCGTTGCGGGAGAGCAGTCCGCGGATGGCGTTCTGCAGATTCTGCTCGGTGATGCTGGCCATGCGGGTGAGGCCGTTGCGCATGTCGCGAAGGGCCTGCTCGAAGCTGCCAAGGATGTGCACGGAATCGGTCATCAGGGGATCGGTCGGGTAGGGCCCGAAGATGAAATCCGATGTCATTCCGCTTCCCTCCGTGGTTCAGGCCAGAGCGAGCTCGGCGGCGGCCGGGCTCGTCATTTCCTCAATCTCGGCAAAGTCGCTTTCCCGTTTCCGGATGGCACCGGCGACGTCCTCGCGCTGCAAGAATTCGCTGTAATGGATCAGTTCAAAATCGCCTGGAACCTTCTCCACGATCGCGGTCAGGGATTCGACCCAATCCCCCGAGTTGAGGTAATGGACGCCGTTTTCGAGGAGTTTGTCCGCAGGTGTATGAATATGCCCGCAAATGATGCCCCGGCAACCGCGAACTGCGGCGAGCTCCTTGAGCTGATCCTCGTAGCGATCGACGAAACTGACGGCCGACTTCACCTTTGCCTTGATCGTCTTGCTGAGGGAAAAGTACTCCTTTCCCCGGAAGGCGCGCCAGCGGTTGTAGAGCCGGTTCACGCCGAGGAGCAACTCGTATCCCTTTGCTCCGGCAATGGCGACCCACCGGTGGCTCGTCGTGACGCGGTCGAATCCGTCGCCGTGGACGACGAGGTAATCTCCCTGCGGCGTGGGGTGGATGTATTCGTCCACGATGCGGAGATTGCCGAAGCAGACCGGCAGGAAACGCTCGAGAATGTCATCGTGATTCCCGCGCAGGTAGATGACATCGGTGCCCTGCTTCTCCATCTTCTTCAGGACGGTGCGGACGAACTTGGTGTGGATCGGCAGCCATTTCCCGCCGCTGCGGAGCGCCCATCCATCGACGATGTCACCGTTGAGGATCAACTTCCGGCAGGTCGTCGCCTTGAGAAAAGCGATCACCTCCTCGGCCTTGCTGTCGCGGGTACCGAGGTGGATGTCGGAAAGAAAGATGGTGTGATAGTCGTGGCGTTTGTCGTGGTCTTTCATGGCAGGATTTCCTCCGGAAAAAACGGGTTTCAATTGGCACCGACGGATTCAGGCTCGCGCTCGGCGGCCGAGCCCACGGGCACGAGATTGGCGAGATCCTCGAGCTGCTTTTCGAAGCGCTTCACGACCTTTTTCCAGCGCACCTTGCGGGCGGAAGCACGGGCCTCCTCCCGCAAGGAGGTCAGGTCGCCTCCCGCGGCGCGGACGGCGAGGTCGAGGTAGGCCTCGCGATCGTCGAAGGGGGCGGTGAAGCCGTTCATCCCGCAGACGATGTGCTGGCGGGCCGCTGCGTAATCATAGGCGACCACGGCGAGGCCGCTCGCCATCGCCTCGAGGGTGACATTTCCGAAGGTCTCCGTGGTGCTCGGGAAGATGAAGAGATCAGCCGAGGCATAGTGCTCGGCGAGGGCTTCGCCTCGCAGCACTCCGGCATAGACGAATTCCGGGTGCTCGCGTTTGAGCTCCTCCAGCTTCGGGCCGTCGCCGACGAAAACCCCTTTGAAATCCGGGATACGCCGACGGATCGCCTGGAAGGTCTCGACGATGAGAGGCAGGTTCTTCTCCGCCGCGATGCGCCCGACGTAGAGCCCCACCACGGCACCGGCGCCGGCGCCCCAGGTCTGGCGCAAAGTGAGCGAGCGTTTCTTCGGGTTGAAGAGTTTCGTATCGACGCCCTTTGGAAGTAGCTGGAGGTTTTCAAACCCCCGGGCGTCGAGTTCGTCGATCACGTCGCGCGAGGGTACGAAGGTGCAGGCCGAGCGGTTGTGGACGTGCCTGAGATATGACATCGTCGCCTTTTCCAGGAGCGGCATGCGGTAGTGGGCGACATACTGCTGGAAGTTCGTGTGGAAACCGGAGGCCGCGGGAATGCCAAGGGCACGCGCTGCCGTGATCGCCGAAGCCCCGAGCGGCGTTTCCGTGGCCACGTAAATGACATCGGGACGTCGGTGCGACCATCGGGATTGGAGGACGAGGCGCATGGGGAATCCAAAACGCACCTCGCGATAACCCGGCAGACCGAAGGAAGGGACCTCCAGCCCCTCCTCATCACAGGCGAGGACGGCGGGCCGGACGACATCGACCTGGTGTCCCCGCTCGCGGAGTCCATTGACGAGCCGCTCGAGCGTCGTCGCGACTCCATTCGCCTGGGGCGTGTAAGTATCCGTGACAAAGGTGATATTCATGGCAGGTCCGGTAGCTGAGGATTTCTCCGAAAGGCTTTGGGCGGAAATCCGGATCCCATCGGGGTCGATCCACCTCTCACCTCAGCCAAGGTTCGGGCATCCCCGCCCTTCGAAAAGCAACACCTTCGTCACTTGTGACCTTCAAGCGCTCTGAAGGAATTGTTTTAAAAGATCCCAAAAACGAGACGAGCCGCAGCCCGGACACCTGCCAATAATCCGGACTGCGGCTACCCCTCAACTCGGGCCCCGGAAACCCTCGGCGGATGAACAAGGAACGCCGGGGGCTCTGAGGAACCCAAATGATCTGTCTTGTCTGCGGCGGAGCGCGAGCGCCCCGGCAAGGCCGCCCTCGCGGTCGCCTTGCGTCTGTTTGTGTGTCAAAAGCTCCTCCAGGGATCTCGCCTTTGCGGGACTCACGCTCCCCTTTTGAAAGGAGGGAAAACGTTCGCCACGGTCCGGACGCGCATTCATCGGAGGAAGTCGGCGCGGGAAGCGCTGACAATTGAGTTTAACAAAATATAAAGGATATTCAACTCAAAATTTAAAATTTTTGAGCAATTGATCCTCAATTTTGCGAAAACATTTTAAAACGTCACTTCCCTTAGACGAGAGGAAGGATCCAGGCCCCCAGCATCAAGACAAGGAGACCGACGAGAGACATCACCAGCATCATCATGCTGACGGTTTTGAAAGTCTCGAGGGGAGTCATGCCGGTCATGCGTCCGATCACCCAGAAACCACTGTCGTTTGCCCAGGAGATCGGCTTCGATCCGCAGCCAATGGCGAGGGCGAGATAGAGCGCGGAGAAGGACAGTTCCGTCCCCAAGGCGATCGGGCCCACCATCCCGCCGGCGGTGATCATCGCGACCGTGGCCGAACCTTGGGCGCTGCGAATGAGCGCCGTGACCAGGTAGGCGATGGGTATCAACCAGATCGTTTGGCGACCCTCGATCGAATTGCTGATGAGTTCCGCGATGTTGGTATCCTTCAACACGGAGCCGAAGGCACTGCCGGCGGCGGTGATGAGGATGATGATGCCTCCGCTCGAAAGCGCCCCCTGCACGGCCTCCTTCACTCCCCCACCCGCCCGGCGTTTCGAGCGGATGAGCAGCCATACCGCGGCTCCGGCGGAGAGTATCAGGGCGATGTTTTTGTCGCCGAGAACCCGCATGGCCGCGAGGTCACGGTCCATCGCCTCGAGCACGGTCTGTCCGCCGATGAGGCCCACCGGAAGGATGATGGGAAAGAGCGAAAGCCACAGCGACGGGAGCGGCCCCGCGTCGACAGGGGCGGAGGTCTCTTCCTTCGAAGCCCATTCACTTTCGCGGAAAGGGATCTCCCACCGGCGATTCGCCCAATAAGCAAAAGCGATCCCGGCGGCCACCGTCACGAGCCCCACGACGATGCCCCCCAGCATCATCGATCCGATCGTGACCTGATCACCGAAATATCCAGCCACGGTGAGCGGGCCCGGCGTCGGCGGCACGAGGGAATGGGCCATCGTCGCCCCCGCCACGATCGTGAGGATGTAGAGCAGATAATCCTTTCCCGTCTCGCGCCGCAACGCTTTTCCCAGAGGCATCAGCAGGTAAAAGACCGTGTCAAAAAACACCGGAATGCCCAGGGTGAAGGCACTCCCCGCAAACGCGAAAGGTGTGCCGCGCACGCCGAAGAGACGCATCAGGGAATCGACGATGCGCTTGGCCCCGCCCGAATCGAGCAGGCATTGTCCGATGATCGCGGCCATGGCGATGACGAGGGCGATGTCGCCGCAGCCCTTGCCAAAGGCGTCGGTGAATCTCGCGACGAACCACTTCCCCGCATGGGCGAGCGCCGACTCGTGCGCCTTTTCCATGCCCGCGGGTGCGGCCATGGGAATGCCGCTGCCCCCGTCTCCGATCAACGCAGCACGCTGGGCCGCATCGAGCTTCGAGCGATAGAGCAGATCGGTCGGAGTGAGAGCCGCGACCGTGAGTCCCGCCGCGGTGAGAGCGATGAAGGGGTGCCAGCGCAGGGCGATGATCCCCGCGACCACGATGAGCACCCCGATCAACAAGAGTGTGATGGGGCCCATCGTGTGAATGCGGACAATCGTTGCGGGATCGGATTCGCTCGCGGAAATGCCGGCCTTATTTCATCGAAGCGAACCGCGACGAAAGCAGATCGACGGCGCTGGCATCGCCGACTTTCTCGCGGGTCGAATCGATCCAGACCTGCTCCAGCTGGTTCTTGGTGGGGCGATCCGTCTCGTAGAAGACCCCGAATTTTCCGGGATACTGCAGCGAGGCGAGACGGTAGGCCTCGTTCTCGTCGGAGACATCGTGGCGCTCCGCGTCCTCGGGGCTGTTGTCCCATTTCTTTTCCTCGATCAGATCGAAGGTGCCGCCTTTGCGCGGATTCCCGTCATCGAAGGCGCCGGGATAGAAAATGACGCACTCGGAGAGCACTTCCACGACGCTGAAGCCGGGATGCAAGATGGCGCGCTCGAAAACCTCCATCATGTGTTTCACCTGGGTGGCGTGCGTGCGGGCGACGAAGGAAGCACCTCCGTAGACGAGCTTTTTCATCGGATTGATCGGCTGGTCGATCGCACCGGTCGGATCGGTCTTCGATTTGAAACCTTTAGGACTCGTCGGCGAGGTCTGCTTCTTGGTGAGGCCGTAGACGAAATTGTCCATCACGATGTAGGTGAGGTTCACGTTCTTCCGGGCGGCGTGGTCGAGATGGTTCCCGCCGATCGAATAGCCGTCGCCGTCACCGCCGAAGGCGAAGACGTGGAGGTCGGGACGCGAGAGGCTCACCCCGGTCGCGAACGGGAGGGCGCGGCCGTGGATGAAGTGCACGCCGTGACCGTTCACGAAGTAAGGGAAACGCGAGGAACATCCGATGCCCGCGATGGTGCAGATCTTTTCATGCGGGATCTGGAGCTTCTCGAGTACCTTGAAAAAGGTCGCGAGCACGGCGAAGTCGCCGCAGCCCGGACACCAGGTCGGGTGGTCGGCGGTGAGGTCCTTCTTGGTGAGAGGCTTGGGGCTTTCAGTGGTGGTGGACATGGAAAAATGGGGAAAGAGATTCGATGGGGGTGAATCGGAAACGTCCGCATCAGCCGGCGATGGCCGCTTCGACGCGCGAGACGATGTCCCGCACCCGGTAGTTGAGACCATCGGTCTTGCAGATGGACCGGATCTTCGGATCACAGTGGCGCGCCCGGAGCAAGGTGGCGAGCTGGCCCTGGCCGTAGAGTCCCTCGTCGTTCATTTCCACGACGAGGACATTCGCGTAGCTCGCGAAAATCTCCTCCATGCCGTTCGGCATCGGATTGAGATGACGCAGGTGGATGCAGCCCACCTGGCGCCCCGCGGCACGAAGACGCTCGACCGCTTCGCGGATCGGACCCCAGGTGGAACCCCAGCCGACGATGAGAGCCTCGCCCGAAGCATCGCCGTAAATTTCCGGCTTGGGCAGAGTCGCACCGAAGGCCTTGATCTTTTCACGGCGGCGCTCGGTCATCTTCTGGTGAATGCCGGGATTGGCACTCGGGTGGCCCCACTCATCGTGCTCGAGACCCGTGACGACGGGATATTTCCCGGCCGTCATCGGGGAGCCCGGAGCGGCGTGACGGGTGAGCCCGTCGAGCGGGTAGGGTTTGAATTCTTCCCCGCGCGGCGAGAGATCGAGGACCGGCTCGTGCACGAGCGCGGCGAGATCGGGCTGCTCGAAAGCCTCGATGCGGGACGCGAGCGCCATATCCGTGAGAACGAAAACCGGACAGCTGTATTTGCGCGCCAGTTCGCAGGCCTCGACCGCGATGTAGAAACAGTCGGCGACATTCTTCGGCGCGAGCACGATGCGGGGGCAGTCACCATGGCTGCCGTAGATCGCCTGCATCAGATCACTCTGCTCCACGCTCGTGGGGAGCCCGGTGCTCGGTCCGCCCCGCTGCACGTTGATGACGACGAGCGGCAGCTCTGCCATCGTCGCGTAGCTGAGCGCCTCCATCTTCAGCGAGAGCCCGGGACCCGAGCTGCCCGTCACGGAGACGTGGCCGGAATAGGCAAACCCGAGCGCCATGGCGACGGCGGCCAGTTCGTCTTCCGCCTGCACAAAAAGCCCACCGTACTTGGGAAGCTCGACACGGAGCTGTTCCATGATCGTAGACCAGGGCGTGATCGGATACGCGGCGCCGTAGCGCACGCCGCCCGCGAGGAGACCGAGCACCATGGCGGTGTTGCCGTCGGTCGTCACCTTGTCGACGGCGCTTCCCCTGCCCTGCTGCAGCTCGTATTCGACCTTCAGGAGATCGCCGACGGGGTAAGCGAAACCCGCGTCGAAGGCGAGCATCGCGTTGCGGAGGACATCTTCGTTCTTGCCGCCGAATTGCTTCGAGACGAGGCCGATCACCTTCTCCTTGTTCAGCTTGAAGATCTGCGTGACGAGTCCGAGGGCGAAGAGGTTTTTGCCACGCTCGCGCGAGCTGCCGCCGAGGGCTTCGACGGTCGCGCTGGTGATCGGGATACCGACGTGGAGGGCGTCGAGATCGCTCTTCACCTCCTGCACGTTGTCCGTATCGTAGATGCAGATCCCACCGGGGCGGAGCGAGCCGATGTGGCTGTCGTAGCTGTGCTGATAGAAGGCGAAGAGGAAATCCGACTCATCCCCGGCCGAGAGCACTTCACCCGATCCCAGATGCACCTGGAAGATCGAGGGCCCGCCCGAGATCGTCGAAGGGATCGTCATGTAGGTCATCACCTCGCGCGAGCTGCGGCCCGCGAGCCGGGCGAGGAGACCGCCGATCGTCTGGATCCCGTCTTGGGAGTTTCCGGCGAAGCGGATGACGGCGTTCTGGAGTTCGGTGACCCCCGACGATGCGGGGCTGGCGGCGAGTTCGGGGGAATCCGACGTGGCGGACGGGCTCATTGGGGGTTGAAAAAACGAGGGGATTGGAAAGGGCTTTTATACCCGGGCGACCTCTCCATTGCAAAGAAATTGTCTCGCCCGGTGGGCGCGCGCATTGCGCCAAATAGAATGACACCGGGAGAGATTTTCGGCGAAGGGCCTTGAAGGTCGTTGCGCCAGAAAGAATGACACCGGGATGAAACAGCCCGAGAGTGTCATGAGCAAGCGAAGCAAGGAGGAGTTTCTTGAGTG
>JAEUHI010000014.1 GCA_016795385.1 Verrucomicrobiales bacterium
GGGTCTCTTTCACTTTTGCAGATGGATTCGGCGAAGCCGTGGCGAGTTTCCGGCTGTCCTCAGGGCGGTTGCGGGATCGCTTGCAACGGGTCCCGCTCCCCCTGGAACCCCGTCTTTGCTCGGAATCGAGCGATTCCGGCACCGAGTGCCTGCCAGGGGGAGCCCCGTTGCAAGCGCTGTCCTCACCGCCCTTCCGGGAGCCTCCTTTCTTGACCAATTTGCAAAGGACCCTCTATCGCTCATAAAACCCTAAAATTCAACGCATTGAACTGGCTCGAGGTCGGTTGTAACCTGCGGATCTGAAAGAGAGCCATTTTCATGAGGGGTTTTGGGAAGGGAGAGGCCAGATGGGACGGATGGCTTCGGTGCGGATCCAGCCGCGCAGATCGCCGGGGATCTCCGCGTAGGCCCAGGGACCGGCGACACGGAGGAGACGGAGCTCGGACCCGGGAGGCAGGGCGACGACGGTTTTGGCGTCTGCGGTAGGAGCGGTGACGGCCTCGATGGCCTCGCCGATGACGATGGCGATTCGAGCGGGATCGAGATGTTGCTCGCGGTAGCGACCGACGCGGGAAAAAACGAAGGCGGCCATGAGGAGGACGAGGCCGAGGGTGACGAAGGCGGAGCGGTTCGGCCGGAGGCGGGGCACGACGAAGGCGGCGGCGAGGGCGAGGAGTCCGCTCCAGAGAGCAAGGATGGAAAGCCAGCGGGGCGCGGTGACAGGCAGGACGGAGAGGGTGCGATCGAGCCAGGTCTCGCCGAATTCGAAGAAGGCGAGCCGGGTGCGGAGGTAATTCAAGCTTTGCCGGGCTTCGGGCATGCCGGGCTCGAGGTAGGCGGCGCGGCGCATCCAGAGGACGGCCTCGCCGGATCGGCCGAGCTTCTCTTTGGCGGCCCCGAGATTGTAGTAGAGATCGGGGGAAAGATGTCCGGCAGCGGCGAGGCTCTCGTAGGCGGTGGCGGCAGCGGCGTGGTCGCCCTTTTCGTAGAGCCGGTTGGCCTCGGCGAAGGCGCTCGTGGCATCGTCGGCCCGGAGGATGCCGCCAAGGACGAGCGAGAACAGGAGGATGGAGCGGCAAAGCGTCATGATCGATCGGGTCGCGTCCTCAACGGACCGGCAGGCGGCGGAGGAGGGAGAGGAACTCCTCGGCCTCGGAGGGAGAGACGGGGCTGTCGGTATCGGTCTGGCCTCCGTAGAGGACGGTGTCGCAGCGCTCGGAGACGCGGCGGAGCACCTCGAGGACCTGGGGCGGAGCGGAGGGATGCTCGCGTTTCCAAGCGAAGAGAGCGGCGGCGATGGCGTGGAAAAATTCCCGGCGCGGTGATCCGGGGCCGGGGAGGCGCTTCATCGCCTTGGCAAAGGGCACTTCCTCGATCGGCACTTGGAGCGTATCCCGACGCCTTGCCCACCAACGCACCGCTCCCCATCCGAGGAGGGTGCAGAAGGCGATGGAGAAGATCGCCTGCACGATCCAGAAAAAGAGGCCGGGCTTTCCGGAAGGAGCGGCGGCAAGCCACTGTGGGGCACCGGTGCGGATGTGGAGGATGTCGTCGAATCTCGGCTCGGGCCGTTTGGCGGCGGGCTCGGTCGTGCCGCCGGCGGGATAGGAGACGACGGTGGGGGCGGCGCCCGGAGCCGCTTCGTTCACGGTGATAGGGAAAGGGCCGGTCTTCAGGGTGACATACTCCGCCTTGGCGGGATCGAAGTAGGTGAGGTGGAACTCGGGGATGTCACCGGTGCGGGCTTCGGGGATGAGGACCTGCGAAAAACGCACGGTGCCGGTGCGGAATCCGTCGGAGTCCTCCTCGTCGTTGAGCTTTTTGTTAGGCTCGTAGGTTTTCCAGATGCCCTTTTGCGGAATGGCGAAGACGGGCGCGCTCATGGTGCGGAGATTCCCGACGCCGGTGACTTCGAAATCGATGGTGACAGGATCGCCGATGCCGAGGGTCGTGAGGGAGGGTTTTCCGGTGAGCTGGAAGGTGCCGATGCCTCCGGTGAAACTCGCCGGCGCCCCGTCCGGCAGCGGTTTGACGGTGACATTGAGGGTGTTGGTGGCGAGCTCGCGTGTGGAGGTGCGTTGGAAGAAGGTGGAAAGGCCGAAAGCACCGTTGTCGGCCTCGAGCGTGCGCACGGCGACCTGTCCCGGGCCGAGGCGATGGGCCCCGGGCTTCAGGGCGAAGAGATGCGAGGGCAATACGGCGGAGGAGTAGTAGGTGTTCCCGACATCGGCCCCATCGGTGCGCACTTCGCGGAAGCCGCGGATGACGAAACTCTCGTGTTTCAGCTCCGCGGTGACGACGTCGTGGATGGCGTTGCGGCCGCGGACGTAGGCGGTGAGGGTGAAGGGGACGAGTTCGTTCACGTAAAAGGTGTCGCGAGTGAGCTCAAGTTTGCCGAAGTGCGGTTTCGTGGCATCGAGCGCGGCATCGGGATCGGAGTTTTCGGTGATGTGGACGACGAGCGGGCGCGTCTTGGCGATGCGTTCCCCGATGCGCACCTCGAACTCGGGAATGGTGAAGGTGCCGGGATCGTTGCCCCGGATGCGGTAGAAGTAGGTGGTCTCGACGCTCTGACGTCCGCCCGAGATGCTGATGGAGGATTGTTGTCCGGAAAAGACGACCTCGAGTCCTGCGGCGGCGATGCGTTCGGGCATGGCGGCCTCGGCGTTGCGCACCTTGATGAAAAGCTGGCCGATTTCGCCGACGGCGATGCGGTCGCTCAGGAGATTCACGGTGATGGAGTCGTCGGTGGGCGCGCTCGGAGACGCGGCATTCTGCGCCCGTGCCGGCAGCGAGGCGGCGGAGAGCAGGAAAAACAGAATGACGAAAGACGACCTCATGGGGCAGCGGTTACCAGTTTTTGAAGCGTTCGCCACGGGCTTTCGGCAGGATGGGTTTCACCTCCGTCTCGTCGGCGAGGGCGTCGAGGAGCTGTCGTGCCTCGGTGGGAGCGTAGCCGGTCTCGGGATTCCGCTGCAGGGGCTGGCCCTGCGCGGGATTGCCGTTGGCTTGGCCGGGCTGGGCCTGGTTGGGGTTGGCCTCGAGTTTGCCATCCTGCGGTGTCTCGGGCTCCTCGGGAGGGTTTTGTCCGGCATCGGGCTGCTGCTGTTCGCCGGGCGGCTGGTCTTTGCCTTCGGAATCGCTCTGCCCGGAATCCTCCGGTGAATCGGACGGATCTTTCGGTTGGGAGGGATCCTCGGGCTTCGACTGTCCGGGGTCCTCGCCCTTTTGATCCTCGGGTTTGGAATCGCCGGAGGAAGAATCCTGGTCCTGCGGCTCCTGGTTTCCTTGCTGATTCTGATCCTGGTTCTGTTGGGACTCGTCCTTCTTCGATTCGTCTTCCTTCTTTTGCTGCTCGTCGTCCTTTTTATCCTGATCTTTCTGCTGATCCTGCTTCTGCTGTTGTTGTTCCTGCTGCTCTTGTTGTTGCTTTTTCAGCTCCTCGAGACGCTTTTTCACGTATTCGAGATTGTGGGCGGTTCTGGTATTGTCAGGATCGAGGCCGAGGGCGGTCTCGTAGTGCTCGACGGCACCCTCCCACTCGCGGATGGCGGTGGTCATGGCATCGCCGGGTGCCGAGAGGGACTGGACCTGATCGGGATTCGAGGGGGCGCGTGAGCTGGCGGAAAGCGCGGTTTCGCCGCGGCGGTAAAGGGTGTTGCCGAGATTGTAGAAGGCGATGCCCTCGTAGCGGGGGGAGCCCTCGGCGGCCGCTCCGCCGAAGGCATCGACGGCTTTCTCGTAGTTGCCGCTCTGGTAGGCCTCGGCACCGATGCGGAGCTGGAGAAAAGCCCGGTCCTCGGGCGATCGTTCTTCGGCGAGGGCGCGCTCGAGCACGGCGACGGCATCGGCTCGATCCGCGGGAGTTCCGGATTCCGCGAAGGCCGGGCCGGCGATGGGCAGCAGGGTGGCCACGGCAACTGCGGCGACGGCGCCTTTCCCCTGTTTCATCAAAGAGCGGCGTTTTGCGGGCGAGGGTTTCAGCCAAAAGAGCGGGGCGAGATGGGAGAGGACGAGAAGGATGAAGGCGGCGGAAAGGGGCCAGAGAAATCGCTCGATGGGTTTCTCGGTGGTCCCGGCTTCCTCCCGCGAGCTGGCGAGTCCGGAGCGGATCTGCTCGACGACCTGGGTGAGCGAAGCGGCACCACCGAGATGGACGTAGGCTCCTCCCTTCGAGGCGAGCGCCTGGAGTGGCTCGGGGGTGAGCCGGGTGCGGACGACCTGGCCGTTTTCATCCTTCACGAATTCGCCGGGGATGGGCTGGCCGTTTTCATCGACATCGGGGATGATGGAGCCGTCCGTGGTCCCGACGCCGACGGTGAGGACGGTGAGGCCAGCGGCAGACGCCTCGTCGCGGACGCGTTCGATTTCCGCGAGCCCTTCGAGGGCTTCGCCGTCGGAGAAAAGAACGAGGGCGCTGGGGCCGAGCTTGGCCTCCTTCACCGTTTCGAGCGCCAGATTCACCGCCGCGCTCAGGTTCGTGCCGCCGCGGGGGATCACTTCGGTGTCGAGCTGCTCGATGGCCTCGAGGACGGCTTCATGATCGACGGTCAGAGGCGCCTGGAGGAAGGGTTTCCCGGCGAAGGCGATGAGTCCGATGCGGTCGTCGGGCAGGGAGAGGATGATATCCTGCGCGGCGAGCTTGGCGCGGTCGAGCCGGTTCGGAGCGAGGTCGTCCGAAAGCATGCTGCGCGAGGTGTCGATCGCGAGGATGAGATTGCGCGCTTCGACTTCGTTCTCGGTTTCCTCGAAGCCAAGCTGGGGACGGGCCAAGGCGGTGAGGAGACAGAGGAGCGCGAGCGACTGGAGGGTGAAAACGGTCCATCGACGCGCCTGGGTCGCTCCGTTGATGAGGCGGTGGGAAAGGCGCGGGGAGACGAGGCCGGGGAGGCGCCGCGAGACGCCGAGGTGCGACCAGATCCGCAGCACGAGAAGAGGGAGGAGAACGAGCCCGCCCCAGAACCAGTCGGGTTGTGCGAAGACGAGTCCGTTCATGGGTAGCGCCTCCCGAAGGTCTCGTCGCCGATCAGGGTGAGCAGGCCGAAACCGAGTCCGGCGAGGGCGAACCAGTGGAACCACTCTTCGCTCTCGATCCGGGTGCGGCGTTTGATCTCGGTTTTCTCCATTTCGTCGATGAGGTCGAAGATCCGTTCGAGCCCCGTGGTGTCCTGCGCCCGAAAGTACTCGCCGTCGGCGATCCGGGCAATCTCCTTGAGGGTCTCTTCGTCGAATTCCTGGGTCAATTGCTGTGGTCCCATCGGAGTCTGCACGATGTAGTTGCCGTAGGTGCCGACGGCGATGGTGTGGACGCGGATGCCGAGGGTCTTGGCGAGCTTCGCGGCCTCGATGGGGGAGAGGCGGCCGGCGTTGTTCACCCCGTCGGTGAGCAGGACGATGACCTTGCTTTTCGAAGGGCGCTTGTCGAGGCGCTTCGAGGCGGCGGCGATCGCGGATCCGATGGCGGTGCCGTCCTCGACGAGCCCGATCTGCACGCGGCCGAGTCCCATGGGTCCCTCGAGCCAGGCTTTCGAAAGGGTGAGGGGACTGGCGAGGTAAGGGCGGCCGGCGAAGGCGAGCAGGCCGATGCGGTCGCTGTCGCGGCCCTGGATGAAATCGCGCGTCACTTTCTTCGCGGCCTGGAGTCGGTTCGCCCGGCTCCCTTCGATCATGAAATCCTCGACCTGCATGGAGCGCGAGACGTCAATGGCGAGGATCAGCTCGACGCCGCTCTCGGACACTTCCTCGGTGCGATCGATCCACTGGGGCCTTGCGAGGGCGGCAGTGAGGGCGGCGAGGGCGAGAAAGAGGCTGGCGAGACGGAAGCCGCCGGCTCTGCCCCGTGCGACGGGACCGAGTCGATGGAGGATGTGCAGCGAGGAAAAGACGACCGCGCCCTCGTTGCCCGATCGCGCCTTCAAGATCGCGAGCACGGGGAGCAGGAGCAAGAGCAGGAACGCCCAGGGATGGGCGAACTGGAAGCTGGTCTCGGCAAGCAGGCTCATGGCACGTCGGAGACTTGGACAACGGCCGCCCGGTTTTTGCTCGGACGTTTCACCACTCGATCACGGCGCTGGCCCAGGTGAGTCCGGCCCCGAAGGCCACGAGGAGGATGCGGTCGCCGGGTTTCACGCGGCCCTGGCGGTGCGCCTCATCGAGAGCGATGGCGACGGCGGCGGCGGAGGTGTTGCCGTATTTGTCGAGGTTGATGAAGACGTTGTCGCGATGGAAATCGAGACGCTCGACGATCGCGTCGATGATGCGGAGATTCGCCTGATGGGGGATGATGAGATCGATGTCGCCGATGGTGAGGCCGGCCGCGGCGATGGCGTCGTTCGCCGCCTGGCGCATGGCGTTGACCGCGTGTTTGAAGACCTCGCGTCCCTGCATCGCGAGCACCGCGGGCTTGACCGGAGCAGTGCCGGGCAGGGCGGGACAGGCCGATCCGCCGCCGGGAATGTTGAGCAGCTCGGCCTGGGCACCATCGGTGCCGAGAGTGGAGGAAAGGATCTTGCCGCCGCCGTTGGTCGAGGGCAGGAGGACGGCGGCCCCGGCTCCATCGCCAAAGAGGACGCAGGTGTTGCGATCGTTCCAATCGACGAAGGCACTGAGCTTCTCCGCGCCGATGATGAGCGCATTCCGGAAGGCTCCCGCGCCGACGGCGTGTCGGGCGAACTCCATCGCGTAGAGGAATCCCGAGCAGGCCGCGGAGACGTCGAAGGCGACCGCGCGGAGCGAGCCGATCTGCTGCTGCACGTAGCAGGCCGTCGCGGGCGTGAGGGTGTCGGGCGTGATCGTCGCGACGATGATCAGCTCGATATCGGCGGCGGCGACACCGGATTGCTCGAGGGCTCGCTTCGCCGCCTCGCTCGCCATGTGGCTGGTGAATTCACCGTCTTTCGCGATGCGGCGCTCGCGGATCCCGGTGCGCGAGGTGATCCATTCGTCGGAGGTGTCGACCGACTCCTCGAGCTCCCGGTTCGTCATGATCCGCTCGGGCAAATAGCTGCCGGTGCCGGCGATGCGGACGTGATAGGGAGGCGAGGGGAGATTTCCAGACGAGGACATGGGGGCGGATGAACGCTCGGGAAACGTTGGGCAAAAATCAATAGATGAGGTCGGAGTATCGGTTCATCTCCTCCTCGATGTGCGGGTTCACGTGGTGTTTGACGGACTCCAGGCCGACGCGGATGGCGTTGCGCACCGCGAGCGGCGAACTCGATCCGTGGCCGATGATGCAGACGCCGTTCACGCCGAGGAGCGGACTCCCGCCGTAGGTCTCGTAGTTGCCGCGCTCTTTCACGGCCTTGAAGGCATCCTTCGCGATCATCGCGCCGACCTTGCGGATGGGATTCGCGTTGATCTCCTGCTTCAGCCACTTGAACATGGCCTTCGCGGTCGCCTCGCAGGATTTGAGGATGACATTGCCGACGAACCCGTCGCAGACGACGACGTCGATCTTGCTCTCGAACAGGTCGTGGCCCTCGACATTGCCGCAGAAATTGAGGTCGGTCGCCTTGAGCAACTCGAAGACCTCGCGGGTGAAGTCGGTGCCTTTGGAATCCTCCTCGCCCACGGACATGAGGCCGACGACGGGACGCTCCTTCCCCTGCACGTGGCGGGCATAGACGCTGCCCATGATGGCGTAGCCGAGCAGGTGGGAGGGCTTCGCATCCACGTTGGCCCCTGCGTCCATGATGTTGCAGGGACCATGTTCGTTTGGCAGGGGAGAGGCGATCCCGGAGCGCTCGACTCCCGGAATGTGCCGCCACTTGATCGTCGCCGCGGCGACGGCGGCCCCGGTGTTGCCCGCACTGACGACGGCGTCGGCATCGCCCCGCTTCACGAGATCGACCGAGACGCTGATGGAGGAATCCTTTTTCTGCCTCACTGATTTCACCGCCGAATCGTGCATCGTCACGATCTCGGAGGCGTGTACGATTTCGATCTTCGGATGGGAATAGGAATGGCGGTCGAGCTCGGCCTTCACGACCGACTCGTCGCCGACAAGGTAAAGCTTCTGGAGGTCGCGATCATAGGCGTTGAGAGCCTCGACCGCGCCCGCCACGATAGCCTCGGGAGCCTTGTCGCCTCCCATCACATCCAGTGCGATTCGCATGAGCTGAGTTAAGCCGCTATCTAGGAACAAGGCATGCCAACATGCAACCCCGAAAACACAAAGTCACCTCGATTGAGGTGACTTCGGGAAGGTCGGAATGAGGTCGGAAAACGGGTCCGATCAAAGCTCGTCGACGGTCAGGACCTGACGGCCCTTGTAGTAACCGCAGCTCGGGCAAGCGATGTGGGAGGGGGCGGCGCTGCCACACTCGGAGCACACGTTGAGCTTGCGGGCACGCCACCGCTGACCACTGCGGCGGAGGCGCTTCTTCATCTTGGACGTTTTACGTTTCGGGACTGCCATGACGGGCTGAAATTGGGGTGAGGGCGCACTTAACGGGATTTTCCAGCAATGTCAACGAAGGAATGCAGGGGATCTCGAGGGATTTCACGGCTCATTCGGAGACTTTCAATTCCAGAGTCGGCGGGGCGAGGGTGGGGTGGCGCGACGAGGCGAAGGCATGGACGAGTCCGCCTCCCCGCGTCTCGGGAGTCTCGCGGACGATGAGGAGGGTGGCGCGGCGGTTCCCATCAGCGTTGAGAAAATCCCGCAAAGCGTCTCCGTCGATGCCGAAGCTGCCCGTCTGGATGCCGCGGGGCACGGTGAAGCTTCCCAACTCGCGGACGAGGTCGTTTCTCACCGAGTTCCCCGAGGCCGGATCATTTGCCGGAGCTTGGTCCCAGGCGAGCGAGGCCGGCTCCCACCCATCGAGTGATTCGTCGAGAATGCCGTAGACCTTGAATCGGGAATCGCCGAGATGCGAGGCGAGGCCCCACCCGGTCGGGGTGAGCCGCAGGTCGAGCCGGGCCGAGACGATTTTCCCCGCGGCGATCGAGTCGAGCGGAAAACGCAGGTAGGTCTTGCGATGTGGCGCGTCAGGACCCAGTCCGTTTTTCAGGAGCAGCAGGGTCTCCGAAGTGTGCGTCGTGGGTTTTCCGCCCCAGACGTAGGTATCACCTCCGCCGGGATCCGCCGTCGTAATGGAGCGGATCCCGGGCTCTCTCGGCCGGGCCGGGGTCTCGGGATTCGACCAGGTGCCTTCCTCGACGCCTTCACTGATCCCGCCGAGGCTCGACCCGGTGACGAGCGCCTGCTGCCCTTCACGCAGGGCGATGCGCTTTTTGGATTCCGGTTCCTCCACCTCGACGAGGCCGTCGAAGACCTGGGTCTGCGTGGCCCCGTTCGTCGCGTCGACATTCACCGCAAAACGCGTCCCGTAATCGATGACCCGGGCGCTCGGGGTGCGGATCGTGAAGCCCGTGGCCGATTCACCGACCTCGGCGACGGCCGTGCCGCGTTCGAGGACGCAATTCATCCCATCCACCAGCGAAAGCCGGGCGGGAGCCTCGAGGACCACCTCGGCACCCGAGTCGAAGGAAATCGTGGCCAGGCCGCGTACCAATTCCACCACACCCGCGCCGAGTCGCGCGCCCTCGGCGGTCGGCAGGGTGCCGCTCTCCCACTGGGCCGCCTCGGTCTTTTTCATCGTGGCAAAGGTCGTCTCGCGCGGCCCGGGACGCGTCGCGACGAGCGCGAGCAAGGCCACCAGCGCCGCGGCGGCGAAGGCCTGCCAGAGTGTCGGGAAACGGCGGGCACGGAGAGGCGGGAAGGCTTCAATCACCGCCGTATTCGTGCCCGTGCCGACGTGATCCCAATGGAGCGAGGCATGGTCATGGAGAAAATCGAGGTAGACGCGGCGGGCCTCGGTGTCGCTGGTGAGAAGCGTCTCCAACTCCGCGAGCTCCGCGGGGGTGAGACGACCCTCGATGTAGCCGTGGGCGAGTTCGAGGAGGTGATCGGTGTCAAAGGAGTCGTTCATGCCGTTCCCAGTTCTTTTTCAACGCAAAGGTAGAGGTTTTTCCGCAGACGGCTCAGGAGCCGGTAGA
Source organism: Verrucomicrobiales bacterium (assembly GCA_016795385.1). Taxonomy (GTDB): domain Bacteria; phylum Verrucomicrobiota; class Verrucomicrobiia; order Verrucomicrobiales; family DEV007; genus Arctic95D-9. The sequence continues at coordinate 10,003 of JAEUHI010000014.1, forward strand.
CCGCGCCCTCGGTGCGCTCCGTGCGGCGCGAGATGCCCTCGATCGAGGCCTCGTCGCGGTAGCGCAGCTCGAGGATCTCGCGATGTTCGGGGGAAAGCTTCGTGACGCACTCCTGCAGCGCTTTCTCCCGGCGCTCCCATCGCTGCTCGCGGCTCGCCGACTCCGATTCCTCGCTCAGCAATTCGAGGAGACGTTCGCTGAGGTGTTCGGACGGAGCCCGTTTCGACCGGCGACGATGGGCGAGGATCTGATAGAAGAGGATCTTCCGCGCCCAGGCCGGAAAATTCGTCCCGAGCTCGAACTGGTGGAATTGACGCCACATGATGATCTTGCCCTCCTGCATCACGTCCTGCGCGTCCTGCGGACAGGCGACGAGGCCCGTCACGTAGAGGGCGAGGCGGCGTTCGTGCTCGGCGAGGAGGCGGAGAAAGGCCTCGGTGCGGTCCGGATCGGGGCTGGGGGCTTCGGTGGACATGGCGTTCAAGGGAATAAGGTCGCTTTCGCGGCGATTGGACAGGGGAAAATCCGGTTGCCAGATCCCCGGCGGACTGGTTAGGCTCGCGCCATGAGTTTCAAATGGATCCGGATTGCCCCCGTCGCGGCGCTCGCCCTCATGGTCGTCGGCTGTGTCACGACCGAGGACGAAGCGACCCCTGTCGTCGTCGAACATCTCGGCATGGAGCCTGAGTTCACCGAAGCCGATGGAGACAAGAGCGGGCACCTCAGCAAGGAGGAAGTCGCCGCCCACCATCACGCCGACCTGCTCGCCCAGTATGATCTCGACCGCGACAGCCATATCTCGGAGGCCGAGTGGAGGAGCGCGCATCCGTCGGCGTCCGAGCTCGACCCCGACTTCAACCTCATCGATCGCGACAAGGACAAAAAGATCAGCAAAGCCGAGGCCATCAAGTGGGTGAGCGAGCACGTCAGCTTCACCAAATCCTTCGCCAAATACGACATGGACGGCGATTCGCGCCTCTACTGGAAGGAAGTCGATGCCAAAGCCCCGACCGAGCTGCGCGTGACGATGTTCTCGCTGGCGATTTGAGGGATTGTGGATTCGACTTTAGTCGAATGTGGCAGGTGCAGGCCTGCGACTGAAGTCGCAGCCACATTCCCCCATAGCGCCAACGCGCCATGACGGATCTGTCCGATTTCGGGCATGATCGCACTTGTTCCGTCGAGATGCCGCGTTACCTCCTCATCATCACCGCCCTGCTTCTGTGCGGGAGCGGCGCGTCCACGCTTTCCGCGACGGAGGGTTTCGCCTTCTTTGAATCACAGGTGCGGCCTCTCCTCGTGAAGCGTTGCTACGAATGCCATTCCGAGGAGGCCGACAAACAGAAGGGCGGACTCTGGCTCGATCGCAAGGCGGGCTGGGAGACCGGAGGTGACGGCGGGCCTTCGATCGTTCCGGGGAATCCCGATGCGAGTCTGCTGATCCACTCGATCCGATACGCCGGCGAAAACCTGCAGATGCCGCCGAAGTCGAAGATGACGACGGAGGAGATCGCAGTGCTGGAACAATGGGTCGCGATGGGCGCGCCCGATCCGCGCGACGCCGCCATCGCCTCCGGTGTCCGCAAAGGGGAGATCGATTACGAGGCGGCGCGGAAGGAATGGGCCTTCCGTCCTGTCGTGAAGGCGGCCGAGCCCGCGACCGCAGCGCGCGATTGGCGGCTCGATCCCGTGGATTCCTTCGTCCTCGCGAAGCTCGAGGAAAAGCGAATGAAACCCGCCCCCAACGCGGAGCCCGCCGCCCTCCTGCGCCGTCTCCACTACGATCTCACCGGCCTGCCACCGACCGCGGAGGAGACGCAGGCTTTTGTCGCCGATCCCTCGCGTGAGGCGTTTGTCAGGATTGTCGATGACCTGCTCGCCCGGCCCGCCTTCGGCGAAAAATGGGGACGTCATTGGCTCGACGTGGCCCGCTACGCCGATTCGAACGGAGGCGACCGCAATTACACCTTCTACCAGGCCTGGCGGTATCGGAACCACGTCATCGACGCCTTCAACCGGGACCAGTCCTACCACGAATTCGTGCGCGAGCAGATCGCGGGTGACCTCATGCCCTCCGACGATCCCGCGACGACGCGGCGCCGGCTCATTGCCTCGACCTTCCTCGCCCTCGGGCCGAAGATGCTGACCGAGCGCGACAAGGAAAAGCTCTGGCTCGACACCGTCGATGAGCAGGTCGACACGATGGGTCGCGCTTTCCTCGGGCTCACCCTAGGCTGCGCGCGCTGTCACGACCACAAGTTCGATCCCGTCTCGCAGGAGGATTATTTCGCTCTCGCGGGGATTTTCCGCTCCACCGAGATCGTCACCGGTACGCGCAACGGCTGCGTCAACGTCGCGAGCTGGATCGAGCGTCCCTTGCCCGGCCCGGATGGCGTCGATCCCGAACTAGCGAAACAGGTCGAGCGGCTCGAGCTGGCGATGCGCCTCGTCGTCGAGAAGAGTTACATGAAGAAAGCCGGCGGCAAGATGACCGCCGACAATCTGCCGCTCGCCGGTGTCATCTACGACGAGAGCGATGCCGAGGTCATCGGCGTGTGGCCTTCGTCGAATCTTTCACCGAATCGCTTCGGCGCCCATTACCTCCGGGACGACAAGGAAGGCAAGGGCGAAAAGCGAGTCATCTTCCGCGGCAGTCTGCCTGAGAGCGGCCGCTACGAGGTGCGCGTCGCCTACAGCGCCGGGGAGAATCGCGCCGAGAAGGTGCCCGTGGTCGTGAGGAGCCGGGCCGGAAAAGAGACGGTCCACCTCGACCAGACCAGGACGCCCTCCGTCGCGGGCCTTTTTGAACCGATCGGGCAATTCGATTTTGAAAAGGGCGCCGAATGCAGTGTCACGATCGAAACGACCGGCACCGAGGGGCGTTACGTGCTCGTCGATGCCGTGCAGTTCATCGCCGTCGCCGATCTCGAGCGGGAAAAATCCCAACTCAACGCCGCCGCCGGCGGGGAAAGCGATCCGCTCTTCCGCATGAGCGAAGGCGATCTGAAGAAGACGCTCGACAAGCTGATCGCCGAGCTGAAGGACAAGGACGTCGTCATGGCGCCGCGGGATGCAAAGGAGCCGGCCGACATCCATCTCCGCATCCGTGGCGAGACCGGCCAGATCGGTCCTGTCGTCGCGCGTGGGTTCCCCAAGCTGCTCTCCGACCAAGCCGCGACGATCGCCCCGGGCACCAGCGGGCGTCGCGAGCTCGCCGACTGGCTCACCGGCGAGGCGGGCGGCCTCCTCGACCGCGTCTACGTCAACCGCGTCTGGGGACATCTCTTCGGGCGCGGTCTCGTCGAGTCGGTCGACAACTTCGGCCGGCTTGGGTCCGGGGTGACCCATCCCGAGTTGCTCGATTGGCTCGCCGCGACCTTCCGCGAGGAAGGGGGCTCGACGAAACAACTCGTGCGCCGCCTCGTCCTCAGTCGCACCTACGGACTCGGTGCCGACCCTGACCAAACCCTCCTCGCCGCCGATCCGGAGAACGAACTCTTCGGCCGCCATTCCCGCCGCCGCCTCACCGCCGAGGAGATCCGCGACAGCGTGCTCTTTTTCTCCGGACGTCTCGACCGGACCCCCGGCGGGGCCACCGCGACCGCCATCGGCATCGATCTCGATGACCCTCTCTCCTACGAGAAGGATCCCAAACGAACCATTTACCTGCCCGTCGCGAGAAACAATCCCAGCGGTGAACTCGCCCTCTTCGATGGGGCCAACCCTGATTTGGTGACCGGTCAGCGCGACGCCACGACCGTGCCCACCCAGGCGCTGTATTTGTTGAACAGCGAGTTTTTGCTCAACGAGGCCAAAGGCGTCGCCAAGGCGGCGATGAAGCCCGGAGCCTTGCCCGGGGCCGAAGTCGATCGCCTCTACCTGACCCTCTTGGGTCGCGCACCAGACCCTGTTGAACGCGACCGGGCCATGGGGTTGATCGCCGATCTGAGCGGGGGAGGGGAGGAGTTGGATCAAGTCGAGGAAGCCGTCGGGCATTTGGCGCATTTGTTGATGGCTTCGACGGAGTTTCTTTACCTCGAGTGAGGTCAGATTGCGGATTTCGAATTGCGGATTGCGGATTGCGGATTTTCAGCCAGATGAACGCCAATGATTTCAAGGAAAGAGCCAGGCACTTTGCTTTACGCGTGATTTCGTTGGTGGATGCTTTGCCGCAGAAGCGTAGCGCCGATGTGTTGGGAAAGCAGTTGCTTCGGAGCGCCACTTCAGTGCCCGCAAACTATCGCGCAGCCTGTCGAGCCCGAAGTACGGCCGAGTTCATCGCCAAGATGGGGATTGTCGAAGAAGAGGCTGATGAATCGCAGGGCTGGATCGAAATGATCGCCGATGCCGGGCTCGTGAAGAAAGAACGTGTGGAAGAACTGATCAAAGAAGCGGGAGAGCTGACCGCGATGACCGTGGCCTCAATCAAAACAGCTCGCCGCAACAAAGCCAAGTAATCCAAGCGCGTTGTCATGATTCCAATCCGAAATCCGCAATCCGAAATCCGCAATGGCCTCTCCCGCCGCGAACTCCTCAAGTCCGCCGCCTGCGGTTTCGGCTCCCTTGCCTTCTCGGGCCTCGCCGCTTCGGCCGCCTCTCCGACCTTCCACCACACGCCACGCGCGAAACGGGTCATCTTCCTCTTCATGCATGGCGGGCCTTCGCATGTCGATTCCTTCGACTACAAGCCCGAGCTCCAGAAGCGCGATGGACAAAAGCTGCCCTTCGCCCCGGCCAAAAACCTCGACCCGGCCGCGACGGCGACCGCCAAGCTGATGGCTTCGCCGTGGAACTTCTCCCAGCACGGTCAATCCGGTCTCTGGATCAGCGACATGTTCCCGCACGTCGCGCGACACGCCGATGATCTCTGTGTGATCCGCTCGATGCAGAGCACGGGACAGTCGCATGGCCAGGCGGTCTGCATGCTCCATACCGGCACGGACAACTTCGTGCGTCCTTCGGTGGGCGCATGGGTCAGTTATGGGCTGGGCTCGGAGAATCGGGATCTCCCGGGATTCGTCAGCATCAGTCCTTCGGCTTCGCATGGCGGACCGCGGAACTACGGCTCCGCTTTCCTCCCGGCCGCCCATCAGGGCACGACGATCGGGGCGAATGGCAAGCTCGATCCCAAGGCGAACTTCCGTTACCTGAAATCCGACGCTCCCGCCGCGGTGCAGGCGCGCAAGCTCGAGTTTCTCCAGGCGATGAACCGGGAACATCTCGCCCGCACCCAGCATGCGCCGGTCGAGGGCATGATCGCCTCGATGGAGCTCGCCTATCGCATGCAGTCGGCCGCGCCGCCGGTGATCGGGATCGACGACGAGCCCCAGCACATCCGCGATCTCTACGGCATCGGCGTGGAGGAGACCGATCACTTCGGACGTCAATGCCTCCTCGCCCGTCGTTTCGCCGAGGCCGGGGTGCGTTATCTCCAGGTCTCGACGCCGAACGTGTGGGACCAGCATGGCGGCCTCGTCAAGGGGCACACCAAGAACGCCCTGGCCGTCGACAAGCCGATCGCGGGCTTGCTCACCGATTTGAAACAGCGCGGTCTCCTCGAGGACACCCTCGTGGTGTGGGGCGGGGAGTTCGGACGCACTCCGATCGCCCAGGGCGACGGACGTGATCACAATCCGCAGGGCTTCACGATGTGGCTCGCCGGCGGTGGCGTGAAAGGCGGCTACGCCCACGGCGAGACCGATGAATTCGGCTACTTCGCGGTGAAGGACAAGGTCCACATGCATGACCTGCACGCGACGATGTTGCATCTGTTGGGACTCGATCACCTGAAGCTGACCTACCGCTACGCCGGCCGCGATTTCCGGCTGACGGATGTGTATGGCGAGGTGGTGACGGGAATTTTGGCGTGAGGGACGGATTGGGCGCGGGGGCACGGAAACTTCGGGCTTTCTCAACACTGCAAAATCGACTACGCTTTATTGTATGGCAGTGCTGGAGCATCCTCCGTTCACCTCGTCCCCGCAGCTCTTAGGCGGCGTGCTGGTTTTTGCCGGGACCCGGGTTCCCGTGCAGTCTCTGGTTGATTACCGCAACGACGGCTTCTCGTTGGATGAGTATTTGGAGTTTTTTCCTTCGGTTTCACGTCGCGACGCGGAGCGTTTTCTTCAGATACTTGAAGAGTCGCCGGAATGAAAATCGTGTTCGACGAAAACGTTCCGTGGCCGTTGCGGAAGTTTCTTCCAGATCATGAAGTCACGAGCGTTCAGCGGGAGGGTTTCGGCGGCATGGAGAATGGAGCCCTCCTGGCAAGGCTCGATGGGAGCTTCGATGTCTTCATCCTCTGCGACAAGAATCTGAGATATCAGCAAAACCTTTCCGGTCGGCTCATCGCGATCATCGAACTGCCGACCAACCGGTGGCCGATCCTGATGAAACTGGAGGAAGAGATCCTGAGTGCCGTCGCAAGCTCGTTCCCTGGTTCTTATCAGACCTTGGAAGAGCCGCTCTCTGGCGGTCAAGCTGGTGATCAGGCAACTTGAGCGCGATCAATCAACCCCTCAAGGCTGCACCGTCTGCGTCTTGGGCGGTTCGATGCTCATGATCCGGTCGTGGATCTTGAGAATCTCCTTGGACTTCTCGAAGAAGGAATCGACATCGGCCGCGGCGGTCTCGTTTGAATCGACGATCTGCTGGAGCTGGGCGAGGTATTGGTTGATGTCGAGGGAGATGTCGGCCATCTGCTTCTGCGCCCGCGCATAAGCGGCCGAAACGCTGCTGCGGGCCTCGACGAGGGCATCGCGACGGCCCTGGTTTTCGAGGAAGGCGTCGCGTTCTTCCTTGAACTCCTTGTTCTTGAAGATCTTTTTCAGGGGCGAGGCGGTTTCCTTGGGATCGACCTGGTTGGCGGGCAGGCTGGAAAGCTGGCGGGAGAAATAGCGGTCGAGCTCGCGGAATTCATTCAGCGGTTTGCCGTATTGCTGGTGGAGGAAGGCGAGGCCGTTGATCACGCCGGTGAGTTTCGCGGCTTCCTCGCGGTCGATCTTCTGTCCGGATTTCAGGCGCGTCTCGATGTCGCCGATGTATTCGAGGGTGGAGCGGCTGTCATAAAGGATCTCGTTCATCTGCGCGTAGGTACGCTGCAGTTGCTCGGCATGTTCCTTCTTCAGCGTCTCGACCTGGGTCGTCCATTCCTGCTGGAGCCGCTCGCTCTCGGCCTGTTTGTCGGCGAGGAGGGAGGAAAGCTCGGCGTTCTTGCCCTCGAGTTCGCTGACAACAGTTTGGAACGTCTTCACCTGGCGCTCGAGGTCGAGCGACTTCGATTGTTCATCGCTCCAGAGTTTGCCGAGGAATCCCGCTCCGCCGGCCGCGGCGAGGAGGAGGATCGTGAGGAGGACGATGGCGATGGTCTTGCCCTTGCCGGGTTTGCTGCCATAGCCGTAGGCGGCGAGCGTCTGGTCGGGATCGTAGTCGTTGCTCATGGAATAAAGATAAGTCTCTTTTGGTGGGAATGCGAGGATCGATGAAGTGATCCTTTCGGGCCGGTGGCGGCGGGAAAAATTCCCGCCTTTCCGAATGGCGCGGCCGGGATAGGATACGGGCGGACCGCGTCCCTCTTTCAATCTTTCCATGAACGGCACCTCACTCCGCAGCGCCTTCCTCGCGGCGATCCCGCCGGAGCATTCCTTCCACCTCCTCTTCAACCATCTCCCCGGCGTGCTCTTTTTCGCGAAGGACCGCGAAGGCCGGCTCCTCGCCGCGAACCGCGCCCTCCTCGATCTCTATGGCTATCGCCACGAGGAGGATTTCTGGGGCGTGACCGATTTTGAACTGCTCCCGCGCAGCCTCGCCGAGAAATTCCGCGAGGATGATCTGCGCGTCGTCCGTACCGGCGTGCCCATGCTCGAGATCGTCGAGCTCTTCCTCAGCCGCCAGGGGATCCCGGCCTGGTTTCTCACGAACAAGCTGCCGGTGCGGAATCACGACGGCGAGGTCATCGGAGTGATGGGCACGATCCAGGACTACGAGAAACAGCGCGAGCTGTTGCCCGCCGACTCGGATATCTCGCCCGCGCTCGCCCACATCCGCTCGAATTTCCACCGCGAGGTGGTGATCCCCGATCTCGCGAAAAAGTGCGGGCTCTCGGTTCGGCAGTTCGAGCGCAAGTTCAAGGAACACCTCAAGACGCCTCCACAGCAATATCTCATCAAGATGCGGATCCATGCGGCCTGTGATGAACTGCGCCGCTCGAAGAAGTCGATCGCCGACATCGCCACCGACCTCGGCTTCTACGATCAGGCCGCTTTTTCCAGGCAGTTCCGCAAACACATGGGCATGACGCCCTTGTATTATCGGAAGGAATATCGATAGTCGGCGAAACGAAATGGCGACCTACGGAAGACGCGAAAAACGCGGAAGTCTATTCCTGGTTGTTCCTTTCGGGATGCACGTCTCATGAAACCGGTAATCGATTCCCTTCTTCATTTGTCTTCATTCCGTGTTTTCCGCGTCTTCCGTAGGCCGCCTTTTCAACAGGGTCTGGTGCCCTGCTTGACCCTCTTGGGTCTGCTCTTCACGATGGCGGGCAGCGCGGAGGAAAAGGCCATGCCGGTGGTGTCGCGCGCGACCTGGGATCCGGACGGCGGCGAATCCGATGTGGCGAAGATGAAGAAGCACGGCAAGCCGATCTTCTCCATCGTGCTGCATCACACCCAGACTCCGAACGAGCCGGCCGCGATGGAGCGGGCGAGGCTGCGCGGCATCCGCCGTTTTCACCGCGAGGACAAGGGCTGGGGCGAGATCGCCTACCACTATTTCGTCGGGGCGGAGGGCACGCTCTATGCCGGACGTGACCCCGGCCATGCGGGCGACAGTGGCACACGCTACGATCTCGAGGGACGTCTCCTGGTCTGTGTCCTCGGCGACTTCATGGAGCGGCTCCCTTCGGAGACCACGCGGGCGGTTCTGGTGGATTTTGTGGTGGAGCGCCTGCGCGAGCATGGCCTGAAGCCAGATGCGGTCACGACCCATCAGATGGTCGCGGCAACCGATTGTCCCGGTACGGCCCTGCAGGAGTGGTTCAAGTCGGAAGGGAAGGCGGCGATCGAGCGCGCCTACGCCGAGTGACTCACTTGGCGGCGGTCTTTTTGGTCGCGGCTTTTTTGGCGGGTGCCTTCTTGGCCGTGGTCTTTTTCGCAGGAGCGTCGCCTTCGGCCACTTTCGCGGTCTTGGCTTTGCCACCTTTCGCATTTTCGCGGGGCGGGAAATCCCAGGCGAGCATGCGTTTGCCTTTCACGTTGCAGACGAGGGCGGCGGAGAAGGGGCGGCCCTTCTTGCTGATCCACTTGTCGATGACGTCGGTCTTGCCCTCGGTGAAATACTTGATGGCCTGCTCGCGCGGGATCGGGTACTTGCACATCTCCTTGGCGAGACGGGCTTTGCAGCCGTCGCCGGAGACGCGGCGATCACAGATGTAGCTGCCGGGCGTCTCGTAGATGTCGCCTTTGTCACAGGCGGGGCATTTGCAGAGACGGTTTTCGGGCAGGATGGCCTCGGCCTCGGCTTCCTCCTCGGGGGATTTCTCGAATACGAAGGAAGCCTTGAGTCCCGTCTTCTTGTCCTCGACCAGCTCGATCGCGGCGTCGAAGGGCATCTTGAAGCGGTTCACGAAGCCGGTGAGGGGACCGACGAACTTTTTCGTGAGCAGGGTCTTTGCCTCGTCTTCGGAAAGGGGGCGGCTCGCCACCACCTTGGAGAGGGAGAACTTGCAGTCGGGCTGCTTGCACTTGTAGCGGCCGTCGTCCTGCCCGAGGGTCGGCGCACCACAGACGGGGCAGGGGACGGGAAACTCGGGCCACTCGCGCTCGACGGCGTGGCGGGCGTAGTTCTTCGCGGTTTCGACGACGGTGCTCGTCAGATCGCGGATCTCGCGCATGAAGGATTTGCGATCGAGCTTGCCGTGCTCCATCTGCTTCAGCTTGTATTCCCATTCGCCGGTCATTTCGGGCGAGGTGAGCAAGCCGATCTCCATGTTGTGGAGTTGCTCGATGAGGCGCATGCCGCGGGTCGTGACGAAGAGATCGCGCCCGTCGCGGGTGATGTATTTGTCGAGAATGAGGCCTTCGATGATGGCGGCGCGGGTGGCGGGGGTGCCGAGACCTCGCTCGGACATGGCGTCGCGGAGGTCCTCGTCGTCGACGCGTTTGCCCGCGGTCTCCATCGCGGAGAGAAGGGTGCTTTCGTTGTAGCGGGCGGGGGGACGGGTGACCTTCTCGAGAATCTCGACCCGCTTGAGATCGGCGTTTTCGCCCGGCTTCACCGGCACGATCTGACGCTCGCCCTTCTTGTTTTCGTCCTCTTCGTCGTCGTTCTCGGCGGCGGCCTGAGGCTGATCGGCGGTCTTGCCGTAGACGGCGAGCCAGCCGGGCTCGACGAGGATCTTGCCTTCGCTCTTGAACTGGTCTTCTCCGATCGTGGAAATCCGGGTGGTGCTCTCGAATTCGGCCTGCGGATAAAAGGCGGCGATGAAGCGCCGGGTCACCATGTCGTAGAGCTTCTGCTCGGCCTCATCGAGATTCAGCGGGATCTGGCCGGTGGGGATGATGGCGAAGTGATCGCTGACCTTCGCGCCGTTGAAGACGCGGCGGTTGCCTCCGTGGACCATGCGATCCTTCAAGGCTTTGGCGGCGTGACCGGGCAGGTCGGAAATGCTGCGCCCCGAGGCCCCGGAGATCTTTTCGAGGGTGCCGATGCTGGTGCCGACGTAGTCATCGGGCAGGTAGCGGGAGTCGGTCCGCGGATAGGTGAGGGCCTTGTGTTTCTCGTAGAGGGCCTGGGCGAGCTGCAGGGTGCGGCGGGCGGAGAAACCGAAGCGTCCGTTCGCCTCGCGCTGGAGGCTGGTGAGGTCGTAGAGCTGGGGAGCGATCTGTTTGACCGGCTTTTTCTTTTCCTCGACCGTGGCCGCCTTCCCTTCGCAGCGTTTCACGATGGCTTCGGCTTTGGCGCGGTCCCAGAGGCGCTCGGCGCGGGCATGGGGTTTGTCCTCGCTCTTCTTGAAATCGGGATCAAACCAGCGCCCGAGATAGCTGCCGGCGCTGACGGCAAAATTTCCGACGACCTCGAAATAGGGTTCGCTGACGAAATCGGCGATTTCCTGCTCGCGCTCGGCGAGGAGGGCGAGGGTGGGGGTCTGGACGCGGCCGACGGGCGTCTTGTTGAACCCGCCGAACTTGCTGTTGAAGGCGGTCATCGCCCGGGTCGAGTTGATCCCGACGAGCCAGTCGGACTCGGAGCGGCAATAGGCGGCGTCGGCGAGCGGCCGCATCTCCGCGTCGCTGCGAAGCGTGGCAAAGGCCTCGCGGATCGAGCCGTCCGTCATCGATTGCATCCAGAGCCGGCGCACGGGTTTATCGACGCCACAGTATTGGACGATGTAGCGGAAGATGAGCTCCCCCTCGCGGCCGGCGTCACAGGCGTTGATGAGTTCGGTCACGTCCTTGCGCTTCATCAGCTTCTTCAGAACGGTGAGGCGCGATTTGCCCCCTTTCTGTTCACTGGGCTCGAGGGCGAACTCCTGGGGCAGCACGGGGAGACACTCGAAATTCCACGGCAGGTTCTTCCCATCCGCGGTGGTCGGGAGGGCCTGCTGGACGAGGTGACCGACCGCCGAGGAGATCACGTAGCGGTCGTTTTCGTAATATTCATCGTGCTTGTCGAAGCGACCGATGGCGGGATCTTTGCCAAGAACGCGGGCGAGGTCGTTGGCGACACTGGGCTTCTCGGCGATGATGAGAGACTTCGACATGGAGAGTGGGCGAAAAGACTGAAAGGACACGGAGTGCCCCGGTTTCGGGGAAAGGTCAACCCGCTTTCGAGAAGTATTTCCCCGGGAGCTGCTTCACGAGGCGCTTCATTTCGAGCTGCAGGAGGCTCGCACCGACGCGTCCCGCGGGCACTCCGGTGACTTCGGCGAGGCGGTCGATGGTGGTGTCGCCGAGGTCGAGTTCGGCAAGGAGCCGGTGCTCCAGCTCGCTCAGTTCGACGTGGCGGAGCGGCGGGGCTTGCGACTCGGGGAGACGGCTGTGTTCTGGTCTCGGCGACGGGACCGGTTTTATCTCAGAGTTCGTGAAATCCAGCGGTAGTGTGTTGATTTCCAATCCCAACTCATCAATCACGTCGTCGGCCGTGCAGACGAGGGTGGCCCCCTGCTGGATGAGCCGGTGACAACCCTCGGAGGAGGGGCGGTCGATCGGGCCGGGAATGGCGAACACGGTGCGACCTTGTTCGAGCGCTTGGTTCGCGGTGATGAGCGAACCACTCCGGGCCGGGGCCTCGACCACGAGGAGCCCGCTCGACATGCCGGCGACGATGCGGTTCCGCAGGGGAAACGATTGTTTGTCGGGCACGTAGAGCACGGGGAATTCGGAAAGGACGGCGCCTTGCTCGCTGATCCGGTCGGCGAGGGCCTGGTTTTCCGGCGGATAAACGTTTCCGATGCCCGAGCCGAGCACGGCGATGGTGCGGCCCCCGGCGGCAAGCGCCGCTTCGTGGGCGGCTGTGTCAATCCCCCGGGCGAGACCGCTGATGATCGTAAAACCGGCTCTGGCGAGTTGGAAACTGAACTTCCGCGCCTGCTCGCGGCCGTAGTGGGTCATGCGACGCGACCCCACAACGCCAACGGCGGCCTCATCCGCGGGTAGGAGGGTGCCTTTCATATAAAGGAGAAAAGGCGGGTCGTGGATCTGGCGGAGCGCCGCAGGGTAGCGAGGGTCGTCGAGGGTGAGCAGCTCGATCCCGTGGTCGGAGAGACGGCATTTCTCCTCGGGCAGATCGATGCGGTTTTCCCAATCGGCGATGTGGGCGGCCATTTCCTCGCCGATCCCGGGCACGAGAAGGAGATCGCGCACCGGAGCGGAAAGGATTGCCTGCGGCGTCTGAAACTGTTCGAGGAGTCGGCGCACGCGAATCGGCCCGATGTTCGGGAGCAGATTCAGAGCGAGATAAGCCTCGGTGGCAGTGAGCATTTGGGCTTTTAATATTGAACAGGTGAACAGTCAAGCATCATTCGACATTTTGCCGCACGTTTTGACACGGAAAATCTGTTCGCGATCGATGGTCAACCCGCCTAAGCTGCGGTTTTTCGCACCGATCATGGGAGAACATTGGACCTTGGAATCCGCCGCCCGGGAGAAACCTCCGGGTCTGCATCCCTTTGCCGGGGCGAGGCTGCGGGTCTTTCTGCGGCACGCGCTGCTGACCCCGGGGCTGGATCCCCGGACGCGTTATCAGCGGTTCATCGCGACGGTGGCTCAGGCGGTGCGTTTCCCCTTTGCGACGATGGAGGGTTTGATCCACAACGCGGCGATCCGGCGTCACATTCCCTCGGCACCGCCGATCTTTCTGATCGGGCACTGGCGCAGCGGGACGACGCACCTCCACAATCTGATGAGCCGGGATCCGCAGTTCGGCTATCTCAAATTCTCCGAGACGGCGATGCCACTCGACATGCTGGGGCCCCTGCTGCCTTTCGCGTGCAGCCGGATTGAAAAGGCCCTGCCCGACACCCGTGGCTTCGACAAGGTGAAGCTCGCGCTCGACGAGCCGCAGGAGGAGGAGATGGCCCTCGGCAACCTTCAGCGCCACGGCTACTACAGCGTTTACCATTTTCCCGCCGATATGGAGGGGCACCGGGATCGCTCCATGTTTTTCGAAGGGCTCTCCCGTCGCGAGGTGGAGCGTTTCCGGCGGGAGTATGAATTCCTCGTGCGCAAGGTCTCCTATGTGAAGCGGGGGCAACGGACGCTCTTCAAGAATCCTCCCTCGACGACGCGGATGGCCCTGCTTCTCGAGCTGTTTCCCGACGCGAAATTCATCCACATCGTGCGAAATCCGTGGCCGGTCTTCAGCTCGACCTGCGCGAAGTTTCCCCGCGTTTACAACGCGTTCGCCTGGCAATCCTTCCAAGGGGTCGACATCCCGGGATTCGTCCTCGAAACCTACGAAAAAGTGATGCGCCGCTACCTCGAGGATCGCCGTCGGCTGGCGCTGCCGGCGCATCAACTCGCCGAGACGAGCTACGAGCGTCTCACCGCCGACCCGGTCGGGGAGGTCGGGAGGCTTTATGACCAGCTCGGGATTGGCGGGAAGGAAAAAGGGCTCGATGCCATTTCCGCCTATGCCGGCACCTTGCGGGATTACCGGCGCAACGTGCATCGCATCGAGCCGGAGCACGCGGCCGCGATCCGCGAACGCTGGGCCTTTGCTTTCGAAGAATGGGGCTACGATCCCGAGCCACCCGAAGAGATCGCGGTGGGGGCGAGGGGAGAAACGGATTGAGATTGATGCGAAGTACTTTTAAGATTCCTCATCTATGAAGGTCGAAGTGGAGCGCGAAGAAGATGGCCGCTGGATAGCGGAAGTGGTCGAGATTCCCGGCGCGATGGCTTATGGTGCGACGCGGGACGAAGCCGCGTCACGAGTGGAGGCGCTCATTCTCAGGGTGCTTGCCGATCAGCTGGAAAACGGTGAGCCAGCACCTGAACTCGAGAACGTATTCACGGTCGCCGCATGAGCCAGTGGGGCTCGTGCAAGGCGCGCGTGCTTCTACGCGCGCTGAACCGAATCGGCCCGATGTGATTTTTGCATTTCATGACGGCGAAGAGATTGGGCCGCGAATGCTGGCGAGGGTCGCAAAACAGACCGGATTGAAGCCGGAAGATCTCTGATCCGCGTATCTTCAAATCGTAAAACCCAATAATTCTTTCTGAAATCTCTCTTCCTCATCGCCGGCGAGATCAGCGGAGACACCCACGGGGCGGCTCTGATGGAGGCGCTTTCTTCCTCTGGGACCTGGAGTTTCTCCGGTCTGGGCGGACCGGAAATGCGACGGATCGCTCCGGAGGTGGAGGACTGGCTCGGGGAGGCCGCCGTGCTGGGGCTCTGGGAGGTGCTCAAGAAATACGGTTACTTCCGTCGCAAGATGGAGGAGACCCTGACACGTATCCAAAACGAAGGTCCCGATGCGGTCGTTTTCATCGATTATCCGGGCTTCAACCTGCGCGTCGCGAAACGGCTGCGGGAGTCGGGCTACACGGGCAAGCTGATCTACTACATTAGTCCCCAGGTCTGGGCGTGGAAGGAGGGGCGCGTCAAAACGATGGCGGAGTTGCTCGATCTGATGATCTGCATTTTTCCTTTTGAAAAGCAGCTCTACGAATCCTCGGGCCTGCGCACGATTTTCGCCGGTCACCCCCTTGTCGATTCCCTCGCTCCGGTGAAAGCGCGGGCCATCCCGCGCGAGGAGAATCTCGTCGCGCTGCTTCCCGGGTCGCGCGAGCGTGAGATCGCAGCGCTTTATCCGGCGATGCTGGAGGCGGCGGCGATTTTGCTGAAAGCCTATCCCACGCTCCGTTTTGCGACGACGGGCGCGACACCGCCCCTCACCGAGCGTCTCAGGGAGATGACGCGCGAGGCGGGTCTGGCGGAGGTTGTCGAAGTGGGCGCCGACCCGAGCCATGTCATCATGTGCCGAGCCACCGCGGGAGTGGTGGCTTCCGGCACGGCCACGCTCGAGGCGGCCTGCCTCGGATTGCCCTATTGCCTCACCTACAAAGTTGCATGGCTCACCGCGATGGTGGCGCGGCGCGTCATGTCGGTGCGATATCTCGGCATCGTGAACGTCATGGCGGACCGCGAGGTGGTGAAGGAACTCCTGCAGGAGCGCGCCGAGGGCCACACGATCGCGGCGGAGTTGGGGCGGCTCCTCTCCGATCGCGGAGCCCGCCAAGGCTTGCAACAGGATCTCGCCACCGTGGTGGGTTTGTTAGGAGGTGGTGGTTCGCACGAACGCGCTGCCGCGGCGGTGGCGGCGGCGTGGGAGGCTCCATCGTAATCCCGATAGATGAAAGAAGGTGCGCTGATCCGCTTTTTGCTCGTGGGGCTGCCCTCAGGACTCCTCGTCCTCGGCGTCGGGGCGATGTTTTACAGCCAGATCCAGGCGGAAAAAGAGCCCGCCGATCCGAATGAGGCGATCCGTCTCGAGGCGGCGAGCCTGCAGCAACGGCCGGTCGGCGAAGAGGATCTGTCGCGCTCCCTCACGATCCTGTCGGGGCAGTTGGCCGACCGCTCGTTCGCGAACGCGGAAGGCTTGGAAAAAACCGCGTTCTGGCTGGAGTCCACCTTGGGAGGGGGCAACATCGGCTACGTCGTCGAGCGACATGGTTTCGAAACACCGGGGCGGGAGCTCCGGAATCTCATCGCCGAGTTACCCGGTCGCGATCGGAGGAAGGAGATCATCGTCGTGGGTGTCCGCTACGACGAGACCGGAGCCGACGGCAGCATCGCCGCTTTTCTCGCCCTCGCCCGGGCGCTGGCCGGGGAAGCCCAGCAGCGGACGATCCGTTTTGTGGCCTTCGCCGATGGAGGAAATGCCGTCCCGGCGGAGCAGCGTGGCAGTTATCAATACGCGATGCGATGCCGGTCGCGGGGGGAGGCGATCATCGCGATGCTCTCGCTCGATGCCATCGGCGGGCCGGGGCAGGAGAGCCGTGTCGTGTTTTCCGGCGAGGAGTCCGAGCGGTATTTCGTCGATGCCGCGCAGGGAGCGTTTTCCACCGTCTCATCCCGGAGGGCGTCGGGGATTCTCTCGAGCAGGGAGGCCTTCAGCTCGGGGGAAGGGGCTGCCGCGGGTTTCGCCCGGGCCGAACTTGCCGCTGTCAGCGTGGTCGAGGAGTCTCAGCCGACCGGGCCCATGGTGGGAATGAATCTGGAGGTCCTCCTCGAAGTGACGCGCGGACTCGAAACCATCATTCGCGTCTGGGCGAATCCGTGATAGGGCGGTCGGGAGCTCAGCCCACCACCATGCCGGCGCGTTCGTCGAGGTACTCGGCGATGTGGTTCTGCTTGTCACAGAGCACGATCCTGGGTTTCACCGGCTTTTCCGTGATCTCGAATCCCATGATGATGACGCGTTCGCCCGCGTTGATGAGGTGGGCGGCGGGGCCATTGATCCCAATGATGCCCGAACCCGCCTCGCCTTCGATCACGTAGGTCTCGAGGCGGACGCCCGTCGTGGAACTCACGATCAGCACCTTTTCACCGACCCAAAGCCCCGTGGCGTCGATGAGCTCGCGATCGATCGTGACGCTGCCGACGTAGTCGACGTTCGCTTCGGTGACCGTGGCGTGATGGATTTTGGATCGGAGGACGCTGCGCATTTGGGAGGCTGGCGGGAACCTTTCGCAGATTGGAGGAAATGCAAGAAGCGGCTCTTCCTTCAGAATCGTCGCCTCCGGGAACGAGAGCGGGATTGATACCGCTTCGACCGATCAGATGATGGAGCCGGGGGAGCGGTGCGCGTCGGCACGACGAGCGCGCGCTCCTCCGGCGTCAGTTCCCGCCATTCGCCACCGGCAAGTCCGGTCGAGGCAAGTTGCAGGCTCCCGATGGCCACGCGGATGAGGCGCAAGGTGGGAAAGCCCACGGCGGCGGTCATGCGGCGCACCTGCCGGTTTTTGCCTTCCGTCAGGGTCAGTTCGATCCAGCTCGTCGGGATGGCGGCGCGGTAGCGGATCGGAGGATCGCGGTCGGGATGCGAGGGTTCGATGCGACGGGCCCGGCAGGGAAGGGTGGTGTGCCCTTGGATGACAAGGCCACCCGCGGCGAGACGGGAGAGCGCTTCCCCGGTGACATCGCCCTCGACCTGGGCGTGATAGGTCCGCGGGTGGGCATTTCCGGGATCAAGCACCCGGGTATTCAGGCCCGGTTCGTCCGAGAGCAGCAGAAGCCCTTCGCTGTCGAGATCGAGTCGTCCGATCGGATACACGCCCGGAGGAAAACCGGCCGCCGCCAGGGTGATCTGGCCTTCGCAATCCTGGGTGAATTGCGAGAGCATGCCGTAGGGTTTGTTCAAAACGAGCAACATTCGAATTCCCCCAGTTTCCGCCGGGATGGCCTTTCCGGCAAAACGGAAATCGATCCCCGTTGCGAGGACTCCAGTTGACCGATATGGAATTTTCTCCTAAACAGAGGGTGGCCCGTCCCGCCATCGTTCCATGAACCGACTCATCCGTCCGCTCACCGTGCTTCTCGCCGCCCTTCTGTTGCTCCCGGCATTCCCTCTTCGCCTCGCCGCACAAGGTAACAAAAACCCGACCAATCTCGTCGTTACTTTCACCAACACGACCGATCGCAAGGTGATCGTGAACTCTTCGGCCCCGGGCCAGCCCTTGCAGCCCTTTGGTGAACTTCAGGCGGGACAGTCTGCCAAGATGAAGGCCTATCCGGGGCAACGCTGGGTCTTTGTGAATTCAAACGGCAAGGTTTTCGGGGAGTATGTCACCCTCGCAACTCCCCGCCAGCAGGCCTTCAGCATCACCCAGACCGCTGGCGGTGGTGGTGGCACCACGGTCAAGCCTGTTCCCACCCCGAATCCGAAACCCAACGCCGGTGGCAATGCGAATGCCGGAGGCAACGCCAACGTCGGTGGAAACACCGGATCCCGTCTCACCGCCCAGCAGGCCCAGCAAATGGTGGCCTATCACAATCAAAAACGCGCCGAAGTGGGGAATGGAGCCGTCACCTGGTCGGCCCAGATCGCCCAGTATGCCCAGCAGCGCGCCGATTACATCGCCCGCACGAAGCAGCTCGCCCATTTGCCGCAGGGGCAGAATCCCTACGGCGAGAATCTCGCCTCGGGCGGCAGCACCGGTGGTGGCGTCGCCTACACCGTCATCAATGCCTGCGACGGATGGTATGCGGAAAAAGCGAAAATGCCCCGCAACGCCCGCACCATGACCGTCGATCTTTTCAACAAGGGCGTCGGCCACTACACCCAGATGGTCTGGAAGGGCACCACCCAGATCGGGGCGGGCATCGCCCAATACCAGCAAAACGGCTTCACCATGACGGTCGTGGTCTGTTGCTACAGCCCTCCCGGGAACGTGATCAACCAGCCGATCTACTGATCCCGCCGAACCCCGCGGCTCACAGCAACGTCTCGACGAACTCGGAGGGGACGAAGGCCTTGAAATCCCCGGCCTTTTCCCCGGTGCCGATGAAGCGGGTCGGGACCCCGAGTTCGTGACGGATCGCGACGACGCTGCCACCTTTGCCGGAGCCGTCGAGCTTTGTGACGATCACGCCGGTGAGGTCGAGTGCGCCCTGGAACTCTCGCGCCTGCGAGACGGCGTTCGATCCGGTCGTGGCATCGACGACGATCCAACGTTCGTGCGGAGCTGCTTCATCCTGCTTTGCGAGGGTGCGGCGGATTTTCTTCAGCTCCTCCATCAGATTGTGCCGCGTGTGGAGCCGGCCCGCGGTATCGCAGATGAGATAGGCAGCCCCTGTGGCGATGGCCTTTTGATGGGCGTCGAAACACACCGCCGATGGATCGCCCTGATATTGGGTGGTCACGACCGGCACCTCGATCCGTTCGCCCCAGATCTTGAGCTGCTCGATTGCGGCGGCGCGGAAGGTGTCGGCGGCGGCGAGGACGACGCCGTGGCCTTGGTTCTTCAAAAAAGCGGCGAGTTTGGCCACCGACGTGGTTTTTCCGACCCCGTTCACTCCTGCGACGAGGATCACAGTGGGCTTTCCGGGCGGGCCCGGAGGCGGCACCGGCACGGCTTCGCCGCCGAGAATGGCGGCGATCTCCTCGCGACAGGCCACCACGACCGACTCGGCATCCAGCTTGCCTTTGCGTTTTTGGAGGCGGCCGACGATCTCGGTGGAGAGGCGCACGCCGAGGTCTCCGCCGATGAGGGTCTCCTCGAGGTCGTCCCAGTCGACGTCGGTTCCGCGGAAACGGTTCAGGATCGATTGAAAAAGGCCCATGCGGCGGCGGGATCAGCGTTTCAGGATGCGGTCGAGGATGCCGTTGACGAAGCCCGGAGAATCCTCCGTGCCGAAGCGCTTCGCGATCTCGATCGCCTCGTTGATCGCCGCCTGCGGCGGGATGTGGCTGGAGAAGAGCACCTCGTAGGCCCCGAGCCGGAGGATGCTGCGATCCACCGCGGTGAGCCGCTGCAGGGTGTAATTCTCCAGATGCGTGCGGATCATCGAATCGATCTCGCCGATGTGATCGATCACGCCCCGGATCAGTTCCTCGGCGAATTCACGGACGACCGGTTTGGCATCGCGCAATTCCCAGAAGGCTGCCATCAATTCGGGAGTGATCGCGAGAGTGCCCTGGGCATCGTTCCCGTAGAGAAATTGTACAGCGGCTTCGCGACCGTCACGGCGGGGTGACGGCGCTTTCTTTTTGGGCTTGAGATCCCGGGGGGAGGGGGAATCCATCGGAACGGAGGAAGGCTTCGCGACCATCGCGAAGGACGACGATCTGGCACTCGATCCCTCGCTGATTTCGGATGAATTGCAAGCCTTCCTTTGGTCCCAGCAAGGTCACGGCGGTGGCATGGCTGTCGGAGATCGTTGCATTTGCGGCGATCACGCTTGCTCCGATCCGCTCGGTGAGACCCAGTCCGGTGCGGGTCGAGACGATGTGCGAATAACGCACGCCCTCGTGCTCGAAATACCGGCGCGTGTCCCCCGAGGTCGAGATCGCCTGGTTCACGAGGGTGACGGTCTGGAGATCCTTCAGATCGTGGCCGACCTCGAGGGTCTCGATGCCGATCCGCCATCCCGCTTCTCCGGGAGGGGCCTCACCCACGACGATGTCACCGCTCGCGGCGACGAGACTGCGGGGAAAGCCCCCTTCCTTCAAAAGGGCGAGGGCGGCGTCGGCCGCATAGCCTTTGGCGATGCCACCGACGTCGAAGAGCATGCCCTCGACCTTCTTGGTGATGGTGCGTTTGTCAGGATCGAGGACGAGGTGCTGGAAGCCGGTGCGCGCCTTGGCCTTTTCGATCTGCTCCGGCGAGGGCAGGGCGTTGTTCTTCCGGCTCATGCGCCAGAGCCGGATGAGGGGACCGGCGGTGATGTCGAAGGCGCCCCCGGTCATCTCCGTGAGACGGCCGGAGGTTTCGAACACGGAAAAGAGATCGTCGCTTACCGCGATCGCTTCGCCCGCCGGAGCCTTGGCGAGCCGGTTGATCTCCGATTCCGGGAGGTAGTCGGAAAGGGTGGCATCGAGCGCCCGGACGCGGGCGAAGGCCTTTTCAATCAAGAGGGTCAGGTCGGGCTCGCGACCCTCTTCAGTCCAGGCACGGATCGTGAATTCCGTGCCCATGTGGGGCTCGGTGAAGGTGAGGAGGTGCCAGTCGGCGGAACGGACGTTCGCGGCTTGGCTGATCGTGGCCAGCGCGAGCGCAAGAAAAAGGCGGACCCGCGGGCCCGCCTTCCGTATCCGCGACGGCGTCTGGAGGGCGCCGTTCATCCGCGGGGATCAGTTGCTGTCGACCGTGCCCAGATTCCAGAGCTGGTGCATCTTCTCGGCCTCGGGGATCTCGAGAGGACGGACGATGCGGAAGCCGAGCCAATGGGCGTCGGTGTGGTACCAGATCGACTTGGGCAACTGGGGATCCTGCACCTTCCAGTTTTCGTTGGAAGAAATGCGACGGGCCGAGCGGAGCTCTTCCGCCGGATCATACCAGGAGCCACCGCGGGCGACGCGGGGATAGAGCGTCGTGGGGATAGCGAGGGGATTTTCGGTGACACCTTCGCGACCGGCATAGCCCTTCTCGTTGTATTGATCGAGGCACCATTCCATGACGTTGCCGTGCATGTCGTAGAGGCCCCAGGGATTCGGCTTCTTCGTGCCGACCTTCTCGTAGCCGACGCGGACCTGCTCGGGATCGAGCACCGCGAAATCAGCGAGTTGGTCCTCGGGGCAGCTGTAGGGGCCGGTCGTGCCGGCGCGGCAGGCGTATTCCCACTCGGCCTCGGTGGGGAGGCGGTAGTAGTGGCCGGTCTGGGCACTGAGCCATTGGCAGAACTTGCTCGCGGCGTGCTCCGTCATACAGATGGCGGGGAAGCCGTCGGTGCCCATGCCGAAGCTCATTTCCGTATAGGGCGTCGTGGGGCTGGATACGACATCGACGGGAGCGGCGTCGGCGGGAATGTTTTCAGGCGAACCATCCTTGTTGCGGGCCACGCCCGTGATCATGAAGGGCTCGTACATGTTCCACGTGACCTCGAATTTGCCCATCCAGAAGGGCGAGATCTTCACCTTGTGCTGCGGGCCTTCGTCTTCGGAGCGGCCTTTTTCGTCAGCCGGGCTGCCCATCATGAATTCACCGCCCTTGATCGCGACCATGTCGTATTTGACGCCGGTCTTCGTGATCGTGCCGGTGTAATCCTTCATCTCGGCTTCCGACTTCTCCTTCGACGTGGCGACGATGTTTTCGCGGATCGTCTTCACGAGGGCGAGGTTGTCGGCGAGGCCGCCGGCGTCCGCCTGGCTGTCACCACCGATCTTGAAATCCTTCGGCCATACCGCACCCTGCTCGACCCAGAGGCGGAGCATCTCCTGATCCTTCGCCTTGAAAGGTCCGCCCTTGGTGAGGAGCGGGAGGATGTTGTTTTTGAAATCCATGCGCGGCTTTTCCTCGAGCGTCACGCCATCGGGCCAGTTCGCGCCCTCGGCGATCCAGGTCTTGAGGATCTCCTGCTGCTCCACCGAGAGGGGTTTTTTCGGGGGCATGAGATCGGAGCTGTCGGCCGGCTCGGTCGTCATCCAGTAAACCGGCGAGGCTTCGGGGTCCTTCGGGATGATGGTCTCCTTGGCGTAGGTCTCCCCGCCGGCGAAGGCATGCTCCTTCGTATCCATGCGGTATTCGCCTTCGGCCTTCTCGGCGTTGTGACAATGAATACAGGTGCCCTCGATGAGAGGCTTCACCTGGGTCATGAAGTCGACGGTCTGGGCATGGCCAAATGCCGGCACCAAGGTTCCCGTCAGGAGCAGGGGGAGGGTTGTTTTACGCATGGTCGAAATGTGAACGTGCAACAAAGCAAAGATCGGGGGTGAATCAAGGAACGTCTTCATGGCGTTTTTGAACAGGGATTGTCCGACAAAACGAGACTCGGCCGGGTGCGGGAGTTGACCTCGGGACGGGTCGCGGCTTTCGTAGCCGCCGTGTTCCGCCGCCTGACCCTCACTTTTTTCCTGGCTTTCGTCACCGGCGCGCCTCTGGCGGCGCAGGAGGCGGTGCGGGGTTTTGTCAGTGTCGAGCCCTTTGAATTCCGCCTCGAGGCGCTGGTGAAGGTGGCGGCCTATCGCGAATCCTGGCGGCTCGAGGGAGACGTCATCGGACCGGGGCAGAAACAGGGCGTGCTCGACAATCTGCTGACCCTCTTCGAATCGGGCGTCAATGTCGTGGTGCCGGGGAAGAATCTCGACTTCACCGAGCGCACCCTTCGTTTCATCGTGCCGAATGCGGAGAAAGGTTTTGTGCCCGACGAACGGGAATCGATCCCGATCGAGGAGGCGCTCGTCGGCCTGACACTCTCCTCCGCGGTCACCGGCGTGACGACCTTCGACCTCGAGTGGCTCTGGTTCGCGCCCGGGCAGGAGCGGCTGGTGATGGAGATCGCAAGCCGGGGGAAACCATCGGCCCGTTTCCTGACACCTGCCGAAAACGAGATCGTCTGGAAGCTCGAAGGCGATGCCGCGGTGCCCGCCCTGCAGCCGGTGCCGGGTTTGAAGAAGGAAAGCGA
The DNA here is from genome assembly GCA_016795385.1 of Verrucomicrobiales bacterium. GTDB lineage: Bacteria > Verrucomicrobiota > Verrucomicrobiia > Verrucomicrobiales > DEV007 > Arctic95D-9. Next base: position 33,571 of record JAEUHI010000014.1, read on the forward strand.
TCGACCGCTCCGTGCGCTCACCGTGGTGGGCTTGCTCCTGCTCGCGGTCGCGGCGGGGGTGGTGCTACGCCACAAGACGAAGTCACCCGCGTGGGTCGGGTGGCTCATCGTGGGGGGCATCGGGATCGGTGCTTTCGGGCTGAGATACGAGCGGGAACGTATCCTCCTCCCCGCCGAGGCGGCGGCCGAGGATCTCGTCTATGCGCTGCTGCGGAACACCTATCACGCCTTCGACTACCGCGATGAGTCGGCCATCTACGATACCTTGGAAAAAAGCGTGAGCGGACCGCTCCTCGAAAAGGTCTACCTCGAGATGCGTTCTTCCCTGGAGCTCGAAAATACCGGCGGCCCGCGCGTGCGCGTCTACGAGATCGCATTGCGCGAATGTCAGGAAGTGCCCGGCAGCGAGCTCGCCACCGGCGGTTTCCGGACCCGTGCCGAATGGGTGACGATCGGGGAGGTGACGCACTGGGGCCACACTCATGAGCGGACGAACCGCTATGAGGCCGAGGTGACTCTCGTCGCTCTCGACGATACCTGGAAGATCAGCGGGCTGGAGTTGCTGAACGAAGAGCGCGTCCAGAAAGTCTCGCGACAGATCGCCGACCCACCGGCGGCACCCGCGCCCGCAACCCCACCCGCGCCTGCGGCCACACCGGCTCCGACGACTCCGCCCGTGCCATGATCCGTTGCGAACACCTGCGCTACGCTTATCCGGGGGATGCCTTCGAGCTGGTCATCGACGATTTCTCCGTGACCAAAGGCGGTAGCGTCGCGCTCGTCGGGCCGAGCGGCTGTGGCAAGTCGACCTTCATGAACCTGATCTCGGGCTTGCTCGTGCCGCAGGCGGGATCCATCCTCGTGGACGACGTCGAGGTCTCCCGTCTCGCCCTTGCCGAACGGCAGCGCTTCCGGCTGACGCGGATCGGGCTCGTGCCCCAGAATTTCGAGTTGCTCGATTACCTCACGGTCCGTGAAAACATCCTCCTGCCCTTCCGCATCGGGGCCGGGCTCGATCGCGAGGCCGCGGCCCGTTGTGAGGAACTCGCCGACCGTTCCGGCATCGCCGGGCATCTCGGAAAATACCCCGATCAACTCTCGCAGGGCGAACGGCAGCGTGCCGCGCTTTGTCGGGGCCTCGTCACCGCCGCACCCTTGATCCTCGCCGATGAACCGACCGGCAATCTCGATCCGGAAAACCAGGATCGCATCGTCTCGCTTTTGCTCGACGAGGCGCGGCGCATCGGAGCGACGGTGTTGATGATCACCCACGATCCCGTGCTGCTGCCTCGCTTCGATCGCGTCGTCGATGTCCTTGCCTTGCGGAAGGGAGGTGCTGCATGAACCTCGCCGGAGTCCTTTATCTCGGTCGTCGGTATCTGGGACGGAACCGGGTGAAAACGGCCCTGCTGGTCGCCGCCTTCACCCTCGTCTGGTTGCTGCCCGCCGGCATCGCCCTCGTCGTCGGAAAGGTGGAGCAGCAATTGCGCGCCCGGGCGTTGGAGACGCCTTTGTTGCTCGGTCAGGCCGGGAGTCCGCTCGAGCTCGTCTTCAATGGTCTTTATTTCACGAAACCGGCCATCGCCACGCTCCCGTTCGGTGAGACGGAGGTGGTCGGCGCGGATGGCCTTGCCACCGTCATCCCCGTTTATGCGCGGTACGCCGCGGCGAATCACCGCATCGTCGGGACGACGCTCGATTATTTCGACTACCGGGGGCTCCCCATCCGCGAGGGGCGCGGGCTCATCGACCTCGGCGAATGCGTCGTCGGCAGCGAGGTGGCCGAGAAAAATGGCATCGCGCCCGGCGACTCGGTCATCTCCACCCCCGAGACCTTGTTCGATCTCGCCGGAGTCTATCCTCTGAAGATGCGTGTCGTCGGCGTGCTCGCCGCAAACGGCACCCCGGACGATGCCGCGATCTTTGTCGACCTGAAGACCGCCTGGATCATCGAAGGTCTCGGCCACGGCCACCTTGATGCGGAGAAGCTCGGCGAGGAGGCGAAATTGGTGGGTTCGTCAGGAAACGCGGAGGGTGCCGTGCGGCTGAATGCCTCGGTCGTGCAATACAACGAAGTGACCGAGGAGAACGTCGATGATTTCCATTTCCACGGCGAGATCGCCGACTATCCGGTGACGGCCGCGATTGTCATCCCCGCCGACGCCAAGGCGCAGGCCCTTTTGAAAGGTCGCTATGGCAAGGCCGGCGGGCTGCAACTCATCTCCCCCGAGGCCGAGATGGATGAACTTTTCGCCACCGTCTTCAGCGTGCAGGATCTGGTGCTGCGGCTGCTCGGCGTGATCGGATTCGCCACCCTCGCGATCGGAGCGCTCGTCTTCCTGCTCTCGAACCGCCTCCGCCGCGGTGAGTTCCGACACCTGCTGCATCTCGGGGCTGATCCCGGAACGTTGCGCGCCCTGATCGCCTTCGAGGCCGCGTTCGTGATCGTCGCCAGTTGCCTCCTCGCCGCCGCCGGCCTCGCCATCCTGCAGGCGATCGCCCCGGTCCTAGTGCGGCAACTGCTCGGCTGAGAGCGGTCAGCGCATCGACACCGGCGCGTCGAGGACTTCTTTCAGAATCAACGCCTCACGCAGGGACTTGCGATGCCGGAGGACGCGGGCGAGACCGGGGACCGGCGAAGACGTGGGTTCCTTCGGTTCAGGCTTGGGTTTCGCTACCGGAGCCGGATGGGTTTCCACGACCGCTGGCACCGGCAAAGGCGGCGGAGGAGGAGATGAACGCTGAACCGGTGGAGGTGCCTGTGGGTTCGAGAGGGTTTCGATCGTTTCGAACAACTCCCGGAAACTTTTCGGAATCGGGATCTCCGCCGGGACCGGAGCCGGACTCGCCGTCGGAGCGGGGGCCGGCCGCGGCATCGGCGGCGGACTGCCGAGGGTCCGCGTCTCCTGGAAGACGGGACGCTCCTTCCTCGCCGCTTCCGCGGCTGCCTTCTTTTGGGCGCCGCGCAGTCGCCGCGCGGCCGAGATCTCCTGCACCCGTTGGTAGAGCCAACTGACGAAGACGATGAAAATCATCGCCACGTAGTGCCAGGGGATGTCGTCCATCAGGGAAAGGGTGGGGGAAAGGTGGAGGTCGGGAAGCGGATCACTGCTCTTCCTTCACTTCTTTGGCGATGTTCGCGCGCATTTCCGTGTCGGCGAGCACGTTCCGGTATTTCGCGTAGTCCATCACGCCGAGATTGCCGTTGCGGAACGCGTCCGCGATCGCCATGGGGATCTGGGCCTCGGCTTCGACGAGCTTCGCGCGCATTTCCTGGGTGCGGGCCGACATTTCCTGCTCGGTCGCGACGGCGGCGGCGCGGCGGACTTCCGCGCGGGCCTGGGCCACCTGTTTGTCGGCCTCGGCCTGGCTCGCCTGGAGGTTCGCCCCGATGTTCGCACCCACGTCCACATCCGCGATGTCGATCGAGAGGATCTCGAACTGGGTATTGGCATCGAGACCCCGCTCCAGGACGCGGCGTGAGATGTGATCGGGATTTTCCAAGACATCCTTGTGCGATGCCGCCGAACCGATCGAGGTCACGATGCCCTCGCCGACGCGGGCGATGATCGTTTCCTCCGTCGCGCCGCCGACAAAGCGATCGAGATTCGTCCGCACCGTGACGCGGGCGCGGGCGCGGAGCTGGATCCCGTCGCGGGCCACGGCGTCGATCTTGCCGCCGCCGCCCGGGCAATCGATGACCGCCGGATTGATCGAGGTGCGCACCGCCGACAGCACTGTCTTCGACGTGCCCTTCACCGCCAGATCGATGGCGCAGGCCCGGTCGAAGGCGAGGGGAATACCGGCCTTGTCAGCCGCGATCATCGCCAGGACGACATCGGCGACGTGCCCGCCCGCCAGGTAGTGGGCCTCGAGCTGGTCGGTCGTGAAATCGAGCCCGGCCTTGGCCGCGGTAATCCGGCTGTCGACGATCAGGGAGGCCGGTACTTTCCGGATCCACATCGCGACGAGGTTCAGCAGACCGATCGGCGCGTTCGAGACGCGGGCCCGGATCCAGAGACCGATGAATTTCGCGAGGATCAGGAAGATGACGAGGACGACGAGAAGGATCAATCCGATGATGATGAATTCAGTCATGTGAAGGCGGGGTAGTTGGGGTATCGAAAAGAAAGCGGTGGGTGAGTCCCGTTTTTGAGGGGAAAGACGGCTCTTCAGACGGTGGATCGGAGGATTCGTTCAAATCATTTGAGACCAAGTGCCTCGCGGAGGACGGGCTCGAGCACATCGGCCTGGCGCATGAAGCCGAGATCGTTGGGATGCGAGCCATCCGTGGTGCCCTCGCTGTCATCGCCGAGGAGAGGCTCGCCCTCGACGTAAAAGAGCTTTTTCACACCCGAGGATACGAGCGAATCATAGGCGCGGATGAAGGCGGCGCGGCTCCCCGCGTGGCGATCGCGTTTCGATTTCATGATCCAGGTGTTCGCATAGGTGCGGTCCTCCACGAGGATGATGGGCGTGTCGGGGCGTGCCTCCCGGATTTGCCTCACCAAGGCCTCGGCGCGCTCCGCGACCTCTGCCTCGACCATGTTCGGCAGACAGTCGATCACATAAACGGCGGCGTCGATCTCGGTCAACAAGGCTCCCACCTCCGGCTCCATCTTGCCATTGCCGGAAAAGCCGAGATTGATCACCGGCAGGTCGAGGCGGCGTCCGAGGATCGCCGGGTGGGGCATGCCCGGGCGTGAAGCGGAGGCACCGTGCGTGATCGAGGTGCCGTAGAAGACGATCGGTTTTTCTTTCCGCGGCGCCACCGGTTGAAAAGCGGCTCCTTTCGGCACGCCGATCTCGACCTTCACGGTCGAGTTGTAGAGCGGCAGGTAGGCCATCCACGTGCGCATCCCCGGATCGAGACCGCTCACGGTATGGGTGGTCTCGACTTCCTTCGGTCGCGAGACCTCCACCCATTTCCATTTCCCCTCATCGAGGGCGTAAAGATCGATCCCGCTCACTCCGGTCGCCGGCATGTGGGGCAGGGCGAGCCCCGCGCCGCCCACGGTGTGGCGCACCATCAGCGTGGGCGCATCCGTGTTGAAGCGGAAGGAAAGCCCCGCGCTGTGACGCGAGAGACTCCACACCGGAGGGCGCACGATCTTCTCGGCCTTGGCGGGGAGGCGGTCGTAGCGCGATAGCAAATCCTCCGGAGCCCAGCCTTGGCCTTCCACGCCCCAGGTCGAGACATCGTGCCAGATGATCTCGGGCCCCGGAGGGCTTTCCGCGCGCAGTGCTGGCATCGACGCAAGGGCCACGGCCATGGCCCCCATCGTGAAGGCGGATCCGGAAAACCAAAGACCGTGGCGGGAGAGTGGGAAACTCGTCATCTCGACCGACAATGGAGCGAAGCGGCGGGACGAGTCAACGGGAATCCGGGACGGATCCCGGTGCCTCGATCTTCTGGTCTGAGTCAACAGGGTCGAAGGTGCCACTCAACCCTGTCAGGTGTCACCCGTGGCACCTCAATCCAGAATGAGTGTCGTGCCGCCCGCGGCGGGAGCCGGCCGTGGCGGGGGCTTGGTGGGATCCGGCGGGGGGGTGGGTTTGGACGGTGGCGCGGAGGCCTGGAAGACGCGGATGCCGGGGATCTCGGGCGGGTGTTCCTCGAGGACGATCTCGGTCTCACCACCGGCCTTCTGCGCGGCAAGGGCGGCTTGGAAGACGCTGAGGGTGAAGGGCTGCAATCGCGAAACGCCCCACTCGCGACGCTCGGTTGTGAGTTTGTTGACGAAGTCGGTTTTGGCGGCCTCGTCCTTGAGGTCGGCGGGGATCGATTTGGTGATGCGGTCGGCGAACTCGGCGTGCTCCTTGTTGCGCTCTTCGACGAGGAAGGGGCCGACGGCTTCGGCGATCTTCATGTATTCGGCGTCGGGAAGGCGATCGAGGTTGTAACGCACGGTGGCTTGGACGGGGGCGGCGCGGGGCTCGAGCTTGTCCCCTTCCCAGACGGACCATCCCGCCGGCACACGGAATTGTTCGGACTTGGAGCGGGCCTGGAGGTAGGTCTCGAAGCTGTCGGGGGCGACGTAGTAGTAGAACAGGGTGCGTCGGTTCGTCGAAGCTTGCTTGCAATACTGCTCGAACTCGGAGTTGGCGGCGAGGAATTGATCGGGTGTCCAGCCGCCATCGGGTTTCATCTCGAGAGCCATTTTCACGCGATCCCCGTTGCCCGGTGCGATGTGGTATTTGAAATCCTTCGGACCGAATTTGCCGTCGCCGAAGAAGGCTTGGATCTTCTTCATGTCGTAGCGGAATTTGGAAACGGCGAGTTCGGCCTCTTCCTGGGCGCCGAAGATGCGATCGATGACGTTGGCGGGTTTGGCTTCGACCCCTTCACGGTTGGTCCACACGGGGGTGAGGCCGGCCCAGGCGCCGAGAGCGTCGCGGTCGCGGCGGTTCAGGCGGTATTTCTCGGTCTTGGCGATGAAGGCGCCGGCGTCGTTCTTTTTGGTGTCTTTGACCTCGTAGGTGTAGGAGCCGATGGCTTTGCCGGTGAAGGCGAGGTCGGTGAAATTCTGCTCGATGACGTCGCGGATCTTGAAGGCGTGCTCGTACGGATCGCCGATGAAATAAAGCCGTCCGGCCTTGCAGACGAGGTAAAGGGCGCGGGAGTCGGCCTCGGCGACACGCGGGTTGGGCATGAGCACTTCCTTGGCGGCGAGGGCTTTTTGCTCGGGGGTGGTGGCGAGGAGGGCGGCGAGTTCCCGGTTGCGGGCGTCGGCGGTCTGGACTTTGGCGTCGTTTTCCACCTTCGCGGCCTCGAGCTCTTCGACCTTCTTGTGCCACTCGGCGATGTCGGCGGTTTTGTCGGCGAGTTCCTGGTTGTTCTTTTCGAAATCGTCGAGTTCGACGGCGATCTGGGCGGCCTCTTCGGGGGTGGGGAGGTTGTCCTGTGTCTTTTGATGGGTCTGCCGCAGCTCCTCGAGGTTCTTCAGGGATTTCTCGCGGCTCACTTTGATGGCCTCGAGCTCCTCGATCGTGACGGGAGGGAGGTTGTCGACGATCTTTTTGACCGCGGTGGTGATCTGCAGGCTGAGGACGATGAGGATGAGGAGGAGGATGCCGACGACGTTGGTCAAGGCATCCATGAGGGAGTCCATGCTCCGTTCTTCCTCGGCTCTGGGGCGTTTGGCCATCTCGTCGGTTAAAAAGGGTGGGGGGAGGAAAATCAGGGTTCGAGGAACTGGGCGAAGAGCTGGAGATCGACCTTGCCTTCACCGGGGAGGGGGAGGCGGCCGGGGATGATCTCGGTGCCGTTGGCTCGGTTGTATCCGGCGATGACGCCGCTCGCTTCATTCAGGGTCTTCACGGCGCCCGGGGTGCCGCGCACGAGGAAGATGACGCGGTTGTAGGGCTGAGAAGCGATCATCTTGAGGAACTCGATGAATTCGGGGCTCTGATTGAGGGAGGCGATCGGAATCACCGGCGGCTCCTGGGTGAGGCTGCGATGCAGGTAGACGCCCCGCTCGGAGACCTCCACGAAGTAAGGCCGGGTGGTGGCGCTGCTGCCGCTGGGGCGCACCTGGAGGGCGGCGGCCTTCGGCGGCTCGGCGCGTTTGGCCAGTTCCGCCTCCTTCTTCTTGATCTCTTCCTGGAGGAACTTCTCGTCCTCGATGAGCTTTTTGTTGGTGCTCTGAAGGAGGTTGAATTTGGCGATGAGTTCCTCGCGGCTCTTGTCGATCTCCTCCTGGTTTTCGAGGGTCTTCTTCAGGGTAATGAGCTTGTCCTTGAGCGCGATGGCGTCGCGATTCTGCTGGATGAGGTTCTCGATGATCTGGCGGAGTTTGTCGGCCTCCTGCTGGTTTTCATCGCGCTCTTTCTTGAGGACCACGAATTCGCGGGCACGCTCGACCTCCTCCGGGGTCTTGCCCTCGCCCTTGTTCATGGCGAGCAGGTTGATGACCACAATGATGAGGGTGAGGCTCCCGATGATGCAGATCAGGATGCTGAGGAAGGGGAAGAGGTTGACGGATCCCCCGCTGTCTCTCGCGCGCTTGGCCATCTCGAAGGTAGGATAGCGGGATCACCCGCGGCTGAACCAGCCTTTTTTCTGCACGACGATTTGTTTGCCGTTCAGATCGCGGAGGACTTCGTTCAGGTTGCGGATGCCCTCTGCAAGGGAATTGACCTGGAGATCGAGGGAACGTTCGAGCTTTTTCTCGTATTTCTCAGTGCGCTCGTCGATGCCCTCGAGTTGCTTCGCGATGGCGTCGGCGACTTTCTCCGCATTCTTGGTCTGGTTGCCGATGTTGTCGGCCATCAGTTTCTGCGCGGATTCGAAGCGCCCCATCACCTCCTTCTGGTTGTTGGCGATGGCATCGCCGATGGCTTTGAGGAGGGCCGGGTCGGAGCCGACGTTGGTGGAGGCTCCGCCGTCGTTGAGGCGCTTGAGGAGGTGATCGATGCAGTATTCATCGACGTCGGTGACGAGATCATCCTCGGAGCCCTGGAGGGAACTCGCGGGGAAACTCAGCACGATGCTGAGGACGAGGGCGAGCAGGGTGGTATCGAAGGCGACACCCATGCTGCCAAGAACGTCGAGAAGCGGGCCCTTGATCTGGCTCATGTCGCCGCCTTCGCCGGTTTCAAAGACGGCACCGAAGCCCCCGATGGCGTCGCCGATCCCGACGACGGTTCCGATGAAGCCCATGATCGGAATGGCCCAGAGGAAGACCTTCACCATGCCGTAGCTCCCGTTGGCCTTGGCCGCATCGACCTCGGATTGGGAGGAGATCATCTGCGCGACCTCAGGGTTGTTCTGCCGGACGTAGAAGAACTCGAGCGCCTTGCGGATCCGGTTGACGATGTAAGTGTTCCGCAGGGCTTTGGGGAAGTTGATGATGTGATCGTGGAACTCCTTGAGGTTGCCGGGATTGATCTCCTCGGAAATGTCGGTCGGCAGAGCCTGGATCATCATGGCCCGGCGCTGCTTGCGGATGTTGAGCCACTTGAGGACGAGCAGGGCCATGCACCAGAAGGCGAGGACGGTGGTGACGTATTGGGTCATGCCCCGCTCACAGAAAAGCTCGCGGAGATAGACGCCGAGACCGGAGGCGTCGCCCTCTTTCTTGGGTAGAAGGAACATGACCACATACCAGAGGAACGTGGCACCGATTCCAATGCCGCCGGCGAGCCAGATATTCACCGTGGAGGGGTGGGGGCCCACGTGACCGGTGGCGAGATTCAGCTCGGGGAGCTGCTGGTAGAACTCGTCAGCCATCTCTTCGCCGGCACCTTCATGCTCTCCGGCCGTGAATTCGGGGATCTGGATGCGGGTGGAGCAACCGGGACACTTCACGGTTTTCCCTGCAAGTTCGGGCTCGGCCTGAAGCGTAATGTGACAGGTGGGACAAGCAAAATTCATGAATTGGGAAGAGGACGAGACTAACAAAAACCGACCGGGGAAAAGGATGGCCCACGGGCGGGGGGCGAATGATGGCGCTTTGCGGGGGAAATTTCGAGGAAAAAATGGCGAAAATGTCGGGAGCGGGTTCGCTTTTCACGGTTGATTCGTCTACAGCTAGGGAATTGCGATGAGGAGGGGGCATCATTTCGCGGCTGCGGTGCTGACGGGGGCGATGATGCTCTCGCTCTCCTCCTGTTCCCTCGGGGTGAAAGTCCGCGAGGACTGGGGTAAAGCCCGGCGTCAGCCGATTCCCCTGGGCGAGGCGACGCGGACGTGGAGCGATCTCCAGCGCGGGGTGCTGCCGGCGGCGGAAGATCTGGAGAAATACAACGAGGCGGTGCGATCCTCGCTGGTGCAGGTGGCGCACAACTGGACGCGCGGTGGAGGCGAGATCTCCCTGCTGGAGACGACGGAAGGCAGTGCGAATCTCCGCGTCAATTCGGCGAATCTACCCGATCTGGCCGGGGCGGAGGAGATCGTGCCGGCGGATTTCGTGCGCGTGCGCCGCGGCCTGCGCGCGGACTCGGCCGTGAACGGCGTGGGGGCTCCCCTGATCGTGCGCAAGGTGCGGAGCGAGGCGGATCCGATGATCCCGGAGACAGGACTCTGGGTGCCGGTGACAGCGGTCTTGAATCTCGATCGTCCTGGAGAGCCTCTTTTGGAATTCATCGATCCGACGGTGCGCGGGTCCATCGCCTGGGGCGGACGGGAGTTCCCTCTCTCGGCGAACTACACCGCGGCCTTTGCCCGGGATTTCCAAGACCGGCAGTTCCAGTTTGAGAGTCTCGGGGCGCTGCTGCGGTTCGAGGAGTTCGCCGACCGGATGGGCATCTACCGGGTGACACCCTATCATCCCGACAAAGAGATCGTCATTTTCATCCATGGCATCAATTCGAGTCCCTCGACCTGGGATGAAGTGATGAACCGTCTCTACGGCGAGGAGGCGATCCGGGAACGTTATGAATTCTGGACCTTCGGCTACCCCACGGGGGCTCCGATTCCCTACATGGCGGCGGAATTCCGCGACGCGATCGGGAAGATGCTCGCTTACCGGGCCGGTCGTGGGGCGCGGAACCAGCAGATCACGATCGTGGGTCACAGCATGGGGGGGGCTGATCGGCAAAACGATGACCTTCGCGAGCGGTGATGAGGAATGGAACCGCCTCTTCAAGGTGCCTCTCTCCCAACTGGAGATCGCGGAAAACGAACGCGAGACGCTGCGGCGCATGTTGTATTTCCAACCGGTGCCGGAAGTGAAACGGGTCGTCTTTTGCGCCTCACCGCACAAAGGTGCGCAGATCGTGGATCATCCGGGGGCGAAGCTCGTGGGCGGCCTCATCCAGGTGCCTTCGCAATTGCTGCTCCTCTCGACGGAGATCATCACGCGCAGTGCCGACGTGCTGACCCCCGTCGGTCTCGAATTCACGCGCGACCGCCTCACCTCTTTGGAGCAACTCAGCGCGGGGGCTTGGACGACTTCGGAGTTCTTGAACAAGCCGCTCAATCCGCGGGTGAGTTATTTTTCGATCATCGGGAACAACCGCCTTCCCGGCGTGCCGTTGGAAAAAACCGGCGATGGCGTGGTGCCGTATCTGAGCGCCCATATTCCGGGCGTTGTCTCGGAGCTGGTGGTGCGTCCCTCGGGTCACGGGGTGCATCGCACGGAAGCGGGCACGGCGGAGATCGGGCGGATCCTGCGATTGCCCTGAGGGGTGCGACGGGGCGGACGAATTCGGGTTGCCGGAACGGCGTGGCGGCCTATAGACTGCGCCCCTTGATGAGCGACGATCCCCGCACACCCATCCCGACCGCACCCTTGGCTCCGGAGGAGCACCACGCTCTCCTCGAGGGAGATTATGGCTGGAGGCAGAGGGGCGGTCTCATCCTCGGGCTGCTCTCGCTGCTCGCGTGTTTCTTCGCGCCGCCGCTTTTCGGACTGAATCCCGAGGCATCGAGGGTGGCGCTGCTCGCGATCACCATGGCCATCTTCTGGGTGACCGAGGCCCTGCCGATCCCGGCGACGGCGTTGCTGCCGCTGGTGATGCTGCCGGCCCTGGGAGTGACCTCCGGAAAAAGCGCCATGCGGGATGCGGCGGCCCCTTACGCCGATCCGATCATCTTTCTTTTCATGGGTGGCTTCATGCTTTCTCTCGCGATGGAGCGCTGGAATCTCCATCGTCGTATCGCCCTCGCCATCATCGCCGCGGTTGGCACGAAACCTCGCGCGCTTCTCTTCGGCTTTCTCTCCGCTGCCGCCTTCGTCAGTCTCTGGACGAGCAATGCCGCCACCACGATGATGCTGATGCCGATCGGCCTTTCGGTCTACGGCATGATTTGCGAAGGTCAGGGCCGGGTGCGCGCCGCCTCTTTCGGGGCCGCCCTTGTCCTCGCGATCGCCTACGGAGCGAATGTCGGCGGCATGGGCTCGCTCATCGGCACCCCTCCCAACACCATTCTCAAGGGATACATGGAGACGACCCATGGGATCGAGATCAGCTTCGCGCAATGGCTGAAAATGGGGGTGCCCTTGGTGGTGATCGCGCTGCCGCTCGTGCATTTCATCCTCACCCGGGTGAGCTTCCGCGTGGAGAATACCGAGGTCGAGGGCATCCGCGAAGGGCTCCTCGCGGAGCGCGGCAGCCTCGGCCGCATGAGCTTTCCCGAATGGACCGTCGCCGCCGCCTTTCTCCTCGCCGTGGGGATGTGGGTGAGCCGGGAATCGTGGAAAGCGCAATTCCCCGCCATCACCGACGAGGTCATCGCCATGGTTTCGGCTTTGCTGCTCTTTGCCGTGCCGGTCGATTTCAAAAAAGGCGTTTTTGTGCTCGATTGGACCTGCCTCCGCAAAATGCCGTGGGATGTGCTGATTCTCTATGGAGGCGGACTCAGCCTCGCCGCCGCCATCGAAAAGACCCAGCTTGCCGCCGCCATGGCAACGGCGTTGGAAGGCATGGGCGGGTGGCCTCCTTTCCTCATCGTCGTGCTCGTCGGTGCCGTGATGGTCGTGGCCACCGCCTTGACGAGCAACACGGCGACCACCGCCGCCTTTCTCCCCGTCATCGGATCGCTCGCCGTCGCCGTCGATCAGCCGGTGCTGCTCCTCTGCGTGCCCGTGACTCTCGCCGCCAGCGCCGACTTCGCCCTGCCCGTCGGCACCCCGCCGAATGCGATCGCCTTCGGTACTGGACTCGTCTCCCTGCCACGCATGGTCAAAGCCGGGATCTGGGTCGACCTGTTGTTTGTCATTCTCATCCCCGTCGTGATGTGGACGATCGGACGCTGGGTCTTCGGGGTGTGAAATTCAGGCCGCCACCCGCGGTGCCGTTTTCCGCCAGAGCCTCCGCCCTAACAGAACCGCTGTCAGCGTCAGACCGAGGGTGATGCCCCACCACATCCCGGACGCGCCCCAGTCCAGGCCGAAGGCGAGGACGGCTCCCACCGGCAGGGACACCACCCAGTAGGCGAAAACCGCGATCCACGCCGGACCGCTCACGTCATCCAGGCCCCGCAACGCCCCCATCGAGAGGATCTGCATCGCATCCGAGAATTGGAAAGCCGCCGAGACCAGCAGCAGGGTCGTGGCCACCGCGAGCGCTTCCGGCTCGTCGAGGAACCAGCCCGCGATCGTTCCGGGAAAGGCCAGCACGGCCGAGGCGCTGAAGAGCGTGAAGACCGCCCCGAGGAGCCAGCCGCTCACCACGATGGGACGCAGCCGTTCGTAAGTCTTCGCGCCCCAGGCTTCCCCGACCCGCACCGTCAGCGCCATCGAGATCCCGAGCGGCACCATGAAGACCGTCGCCGCACAGGTGATCGCCACCTGGTGCGAGGCGAGCGCCTCCTTGCTGATCGTGCCGATGATCATCGTCGCCACGACAAAGGCGCTCACTTCCGCGAGCAGTTGCAAGCTCGCCGGCAAGCCCACTTTCACAAGCGATCGGATCGAGGGACCGTGCGGCCGCTTGAACCAATGGCGCGGCACCCATTCCCCGATCGTGCGGGATGAGCGGCTCCACGAGACCAGCACCGCGAGACTGATGAGGCGCGACACCAGCGTCGCGATCGCCGCGCCTTCAAGGCCCAAGGCCGGAGCGCCGAATTTGCCCCAGATCAGCACCCAGTTCAGAAAGACATTCAGCAACACGCCGCCCAGCAGGATCCAGAAGGCCGGCCAAGGGTGGTTCATCGCATCGGCATGATTCTTCACCGCCATCGATCCGATTGCCGGAATCATCGACACCGCACAGATCAGGAAATAGCGGTCCGCCGCCGCCGCCACCTCCGGCTCTTGTCCGAAGAGATGGAGAAAGGGGATCAGTACGCCGGCCAGCACCACCGAGAGCAGTCCCACCACCAGAGCGATGAAGAGACCGTTGCGCAGCGCCTCGCGAGCCATCTGGACGTCTTCGGCTCCGCGTGCCTGCGAGACCCGGATCGACACCGCCATTGTCATGCCGATACCGAACATCAGCGGCAGATAGAGGATCGTGTTCGCGAAAGTCGCCGCCGCGAGGGGCACGACGCCGAGTTGACCGATCATGAGCGTGTCTGAGAGGCCTACCAACATCTGCCCGAGCTGACCCGCCACGAGCGGAAACGCGAGCTGCAAGGTGGTCCGGCCCTCGGTGAGGAGCGCTTGTTTTGAAAGAGAGGACATGGGGGGAGGAAAAGAGCGGAAGGGAAGAGGAAACAAAAAACCCGCCGGGATTTGCGGCGGGTCGGGCGAGAGGAAACACTGGATTCGAATGGAACCTCAGGATCGACGCAAGGACCCGCGCCACCGCGCCATGACCGGCCGGGTGGGAAGAATGGATCGCTTGCGGAAGCTCATGGTTTTGAGGTAACCCGGAGATGGAAGAGTGTCAACTGAAAGGGTGGGCACACGGAGTCTGCCCTGCCACCTTGTGCGTGACCACGGTCGAGTTCCTATGCGGAAACTTGAAAGCAGCTACCGCTGCAGGAAAATCCAGTTCCAGATCCCGACCGACCCGATGAAAAACAGAGGGAAGGACAAGGCCGCGGTGAGGCCAGCCGCGAGACCTTCCCACCAGCCGAAGCCGAAAATGTGTTCCGACAATTTCCAGAGAATGAGAATGGAGAGGAGCAAAAGGATCAGCCCACCGACGGAATTGAGGGGAAAGGGCATCAGCGTCGCAAACCCGAAAACCAGGCTCGAGGCCGTAGTGAGGTGCAATGAATTCTTGAATTCGATGTTGTAGGGATCTCGCAGGAGCCTCTTCATCACCAGATGAATAACCACGAAAGATCCCAGGTAAGAGATTCCAACGAAGGCGTAACCCAAACCGGCCATGTGTAAGTTCTCCTTCGGAACGCGATCGAATCAAGGACGGATCCGTGTCGTGGTTCGGTCGAACCGCTTTACCCACGAAGACTTCAGTTCCGTGCCCTCGTGGGTGTTTCAGGTTCTGGTTCTGTTCGCGGGGGATCGATGGGCCCGGGCGTGATCGCGTGAAAGGAACCATGGGTTGGAATGTCGTATTTTTACAAATGGCGTCCCCCTCGCGACAAGACCCCGGGCGATCCCTGGGATAAGGTGTGACGATGATTTCCGTGATCCCCCGATCCTCGATTGATGGCATGAGTCGATTATTCCCACAGTTGCACACGCCTTTGAGGATCCTTTCGGGAGCGATGGGACTCGCCATTCTCGTCTCACCCGCGGTGGCGGACGACGAGGCTGGTCGTGCCTACTACGCCGAAAAAGTCTTCCCGATCCTGAAGGAGCATTGCTTCAAGTGCCACGGAGAAGGACATGAACTGAAAGGTGATTTCCGGCTCACGAGCCGGGAGGGACTGATGCACGGCGGCCACTACGGGGCGGCCTACAATGCGGATGATCCGGCGTCGAGCGTGCTGCTGGAAATGGTCAGCTACAAGGATGCGGATCACCAGATGCCACCCAAGGGGAAACTCCCCGAGGAAGCGCTGGCGACGCTGGCGCACTGGATGGAAATGGGGGCACCCTACGATCCGGCACTGGAGATCAAGGGGGCGGCGACGGAACGCCGTGGGTTCACGGTGAAAGACGAAGACCGCGAGTGGTGGGCCTATCGCTCGGTTTCGAAAGCGGCACCGCCGCAGGTGGGCGACGTCGAATGGTCGAAAAATGGCATCGACGCATTCGTGCGCGCCCAGCTTGAGCGGGAGGGGCTGACCCCGAATCCCCCGGCCCGGCCGGAGACGCTGGTACGGCGTCTTCATTACGACCTGATCGGTCTGCCGCCTTCGCCGGAGGAGGTCGAGGCTTTTCTCGCGGCCTCGGCGCGGGATGCGGAGGCGGCTTACGCGGCCTTGGTCGAGGATCTGCTCGCTCGTCCCCAATACGGCGAGAAATGGGCGCGTCATTGGCTCGACCTCGTGCGCTACGCGGAGTCGAACGGCTTCGAACGTGACAATCCGAAGCCCCACATCTGGCGTTATCGTGATTATGTCGTGGATGCCTTCAACTCGAATCTGCCCTACGACCAGTTTGTGATCGAGCAACTCGCCGGCGACGAGATCGCCGAGCCGACGATGCGATCGCTGGTGGCGACGGGCTATCACCGGCTGATGCAGTGGGACGACGAGCCGGCGGACCGCGAGCAGCACGTCTACGATGTGCTCGCCGACAATGTGCAGATCACGAGCGAGACCTTTCTCGCCACGTCGTTGAACTGCGCGCGTTGTCATGATCACAAGGCGGATCCGATTTCGCAGAAGGATTATTATTCCTTCATGTCTTTCTTCAAGGGCGTGACCCACTACCGCACGGAAGGCACGCTGGTGAACTGGGCGGACGAGGGAGAGAAGGCGGCTTTTGAAACGACGCGAAAGGAAAAGCTCGCTGCGCTGGAAACGGAGAAAACCTCGGTCGAAGCGCAGATCCGCTCGGCGCTCGAGAAGGCCGGCGTGCTGGGGCAGGGGGCGCCGGCTCCGGTGACGACGCTGGTGGAGGATGCGCGGAAGGGCGGGGCGGAATGGTTTTACACGACCACGAAACCTTCGGACGACTGGCGGGACGTGGGATTTGTGAACAAGTCGTGGTTCAAAGGTCGCTCGGGCTTCGGCCATGGCAAACCTCCCGGATCGGTCGAGGTGACGGAGTGGAAAACGCCCGAGATCTGGATGCGCGCGAATTTTGGTCTCGAGACCCTGCCCGAGTCTCTCGTGTTGGACATTCATCACGACGAGGATGTCGAAGTTTACCTGAACGGCACGAGGATCTATGAGGCGAAAGGATACCTCACGAAATACGAGACGGTGGTGTTGCCGAAGACGGCGGTGAACGCCCTCCAGACGGGGCGCAATGTGATCGCGGTGCATTGCCGTCAGACCGGTGGAGGCCAATACATCGATCTCGCGCTTCGCACGGGAGTCGCGGCGGCCGATTCGTTCGAGAACCTGCTGGCGGGTCCTGGCTTGAGGGAACATGCCCCGGCGATCCGCAAGCATGGCGGGAAGGATCTCGTCGGGGATTACAAACGGATTCATGATGAGATCACCCACTGGAAAAAGGCATCGGCCGGGACCGCGATCAACGCGGTGACGGAATCGGGCCCTGATCCGGGGCCGATGCCGGTGCATGCGCGAGGCAGCGCTCACGCGCCGGGCGAACCAATGGCTCCGGGAGTGCCCGCTGTGCTGGTGTCTTCGGGCGATGATCCGCACCCTCTTGCGAGCGAGCCGGTGACTCGCGATGGTCGTGCCTCGTCGGGGCGCCGTCTCGAGCTGGCGAAATGGATCGTCGATCCCGCGAATCCTCTGACCTCCCGTGTCATGGTGAACCGGCTCTGGCAGCATCACTTCGGACGCGGCCTGGCCCCGAGCACCTCGGACTTTGGCAAGCTCGGCGAGAAGCCGACGCATCCGGAGCTGCTCGACTGGCTCGCGACGAAGTTCATCGAGAGCGGATGGGACATGAAGGCGATGCACCGGCTCATGGTGACGAGCCGCACCTACCGGCTTTCCTCCGAACCGGAATCGGCCAGTCTGGAGAAGGATCCGCGCAATCTCCACCTCTGGCGCTACGACATGCGGCGGCTCACGGCGGAGGAATTGCGCGATTCGATTCTGGCTGTGTCAGGAAACTTGAATCTGAAGACGGGCGGCGAGTGGGTCTATCCGCCCCTGCCTGCCGAGGTTCTCGCGACGGCTTCGCGCCCGGGTGCGGGCTGGCCGGTGTCGAAGGATCCCGCCGATCATTTCCGACGTTCCCTCTACATCCACGTGAAGCGCAGTCTGCGCTACCAGATGCTGGCGGATTTCGACCAGGCCGACACGGATACGGGCTGTGCGGTGCGTTTCACGACGACGGTGCCGACCCAGGCGCTGAGTCTTTTGAATTCGGCTTTCGTCAACGACCAGGCCCGTGTCCTCGCTTCGCGGATGCGGGAGCAGGGCGGTGACTTGCGCGGACAGATCGCCGCGGGCCTGCGCGTCGTGCTGCAGCGCGAGGCGCGCGCGGACGAGCTCGATCACCTCATCACTTTCCACGGGGATCTCCGCGAAAAGTCCGGTCTCTCCGCAGAGGCCGCGCTCGACCGGGTCGCCCTGCTTGCCCTGAACCTGAACGAATTCATCTACCTCGACTGATCCCATGAAACGACGCAAAACATCCGACTTCTGCGGGCGTGTGAACCGCCGCGAATTCCTCAGCACGGTGGGCGGGGGATTCCCCGCGCTCGCCCTGACCGGCCTGCTCAGTGGCGAGGGATTCTTCAAGAATGCCTTCGGTTCGAGCACGAATCCGCTCGCGGCCCGTCCGCCGATGCTGCGGGGCAAGGCGAAAAGCGTGATTTTCCTCTTCATGTATGGCGGTCCGAGCCACATCGACACCTTCGACTACAAACCGCAGATGGTGGGGATGGATGGAAAGACGATCGCGGTGAAGACCTTTGGTCGTGGTGGCAAGAAAAATGAAGGCCGCATCGTCGAGCCGAAGTGGAAATTCAAGCAATACGGCCAGTGCGGGAAATACGTCTCCGATCTTTTCCCGAACGTCGGCAAGTGTGTCGATGACATCGCCTTCATCCACTCGATGACGGCGGACTCGCCGATCCATGGGTCGGCGCTGCTGATGATGAACAGCGGATCGCTCATCAGCGGCCATCCTTCGCTGGGGTCGTGGGTGAACTACGGGCTCGGCTCCGTGAATGAGAACCTGCCCGGCTACGTGGTGATGCTCGACCAGAGCGGCGGTCCCATTTCGGGAGCGAAAAACTGGACTTCGGGCTTCATGCCGGCGAGTTACCAAGGCACCGTCTTCCGTTCCCAGGGCAGCCCGATCCTGAATCTCGAGCATGTCGAAGGCATGCCGGCTACGGAGCAGCGGATGCTGATCGATTCGCTGAACCACCTGAACGCGGGCCACCTTTCGCCGCGCTTTGACAACACCAACCTCTCCGCCCGCATCGCGAGTTATGAGCTGGCCTACCGCATGCAGGCGACCGCACCCGAGGCCATCGCGGTGGAGGAGGAGAGTGAGGAAACCCGCGCGCTTTACGGCATGGACCGCAAGGAGACGGAGGATTTCGGACGCAAGTGTCTCCTCGCCCGCCGCCTCGTCGAGCGCGGGACGCGCTTCATCCAGATTTATTCCGGCGGTGCCCACAACGATCAGAACTGGGATGCCCACGGCGATCTCGAGACGAACCACAACCTCCACGCCGGGGCGACGGACAAACCGATCGCGGGATTGCTGATGGACCTGAAACGTCGCGGCATGCTCGAGGATACCCTTGTCGTCTGGGGCGGGGAATTCGGTCGTCAACCCACCGCCGAGTATGAGAAGGGCACGGGTCGCGATCACAACAGCTACGGCTTCACGATGTGGATGGCCGGAGGCGGCGTGAAGGGCGGAGTCTCGGTCGGTCAGACCGACGAACTCGGGTCGATGGCGGTGGAGAACCGCTTCCACGTGCGGAATCTGCACGCGACGGTGCTGAGCCTGATGGGCCTTGATCCGAACGAACTCAGCTTCTTCTTCGGCGGTCTCGATCACAAGCTCGTCGGCGTCGAAGGCGCCGATCCGATCCGCGAGGTGATGGCGTGAGCCGATCCTAACGTTTCTTCAAAAACGCGATCAGATCGGCCATTTCCTCTTTCGTGATCGCGGCCTCGAGGCCGACGGGCATGAGGGACATGCCGGAGGAAACGAGGGATTTCACCTCGGCCTTGGGCACGGTCATGGTGACACCGCCGGGGACGCGCAGGGTGATGGCGGCGGCGTCTTCGCCGTGGACGAGTCCGGCGAGGATGCGTCCGTCGGTGGCCTCGACGGTCTGGGAGACCCAGCGCTCCTCGACGGCGCGGTTGGGATCGAGGATGTCGGTGAGCAGCGCCTCGGCGGGCTTGATCTTCACGTCGTTGAGCGAGGGACCGACATCGACGCCGATGCCGCCGACCTGATGGCAGGTGACGCAGGCGGCTTTCTGGAAGACGAGGGCGCCCTTTTCCGGATCACCCGGATGTTTTGTCAGGGTCTCGCGATAGGAGGCGATGAGGGCGGCGCGGTCGCTGTTGGCTTGGCCGAACAGCTCGAGGGCGAGAGCCTTGATCTCTTCGTTGGTGGAGCGGCCGTAGCTCCAGCGCGTCATCGGTGGCATGAGACCGGGACTGATTTCGCCGGCCTTCATTTTTTGCATGAGGATGAGCCCGGTCGCGGGGCTGGCGGTGATGAGTTCGAGGGCCTCGGTGCGAGCGGCGGGGGTGAGGGTGTTCCACTTTTCGAAAAAGAAATCGGCGACGAGCTCGCGTTTGTCGCGCGCGAGGATGCGGCAGGCCGCCGACTGGATCGCGGGCGATTCGGCGAGGACGATGAGGGAGGAGACGACTTCCTTCTTCTCATCGAGCGGACGCTGGGCGACGAGGGTGAGGGCGGCGATACGGGCTTCTTCGGTGGCCTGGCGGTCGAGCGCGATGGTGGTGGCCTTGGCGAGCAAAGCCTCGAGAGCGGCAGTGCCTTCGCCGAGCTCGGGCAACTTCGCGGCGATGAGGGCAGCGAGGCTCTTTTGTTTCAGCGGGCTGCGGGCGAGTCCTTCCGACAAGCCCGATACAAGGGCGAACTGATTGGCCCCGGGTTCGCCTTCCAGTTGGGAGAGGAGGGAAGCGATCTCTTTCAGCTCGCCGCGGGCGGCGACGAGTCGGGCGAAGTCGGTGAGGACGGGACCTGTCTCGGAAGCGGGCTTGGCGAGGAAGGCCTTGTCGTCGAGGAGGGAAAGAAGGATCGGCGGCGCGGTCGCGGGGAGCGAGGAGAAGATCGCCTTGCGCAGCCAGGCGTCGCCCGGGGCAGCGGCAACGGCTTGGGCGAGGCTGTCCGCGGACCAGGCGAGGGTGGGATCGAGGGAGATCGCGAGGAAGCGGAAACGCGGCACGTCTTTCGCGGCCGCCTTGACGATGGCATCGGCGAGTTCCTTTTCCGCACCGATGGCGATGGCGGCGTGGAGAGCGTTTTCGAGAAGGCCGGAGTCGGTCGATTGGGCGAAGACAGGCTCAAGGTGATCGGCTTTGAGAGCGTCGAGTCCGGCGAGGGTCCAGAGAACGTGCGCCTTGGTGCGGGGATCGCCTGCGGACGCGAGGAGTTTTTCGAGGAGGGGCACCGCGGACGCGTCTTTCTTCTCGACGAGGAGGCGCTGCGACCCGGTGCGGGTCCAGCCGTTCGCGCTTTCTAACAAAGCCACCAACGCCGCGGTGTCGCCTGCGGGCAGGGCCTTGGCGGGGGCGGGTTTGGAGCCTTTCGGGGCGAGGCGCCAGATCCGCCCTTGGTCGAAGCCGGCACGCATGTAGTGTGATTTCGCGAAATCCTCGGGGAAGAAGCGGGCGTGATCGATGAAGCGGCGGTACATGTCGACGATGTAAAGGGCTCCATCGGGACCGTTGCGCACGTTCACGGGGCGGCTCCACTCATCGGCGGAGACGAGGAAATCGCGTTTTTCCCCGATGCGTTCGGCGATGAAGCTCGCTCCGTTCGGGACGAGGCGGTTCCGGGTGACGAGTTGTCCCGTGGGATCACAGACGAAGATCTCGCCGGCGAGGTCGGGCATGAGATCGCCGCGGTAGAGCCCGATGCCGCAGGCGGCGGTGTGGGTGCCGGCATGGGCGGCGGAGGTGGTGTGGCTGAGGGCGAGGGGATAGACGGGAGCGCCGGGCGGCTGGATGTCCTCGTGGCCGACGGTGATGCCGGCGAGGGGATTGCGTTTCACGGCGGCGAGCGGCATCACGGAGAACATGATGGGATTGCGGTTGCTGCACGAGAAGTGGCGGTTGAAGTCATCGAGGGTGCCGCCGAACTGCCCGGCTCCGGTGATGGGCTCGATCGCGCCGGTGCGGGGATCGTAGTGGAGGTTGAGCCGGGTGATGTCGGTGGTTTTGTCAGGCTCGTTGCCGGGATAGATCTGTTTGCCGTCGAGTCCGTTGCAGAGCCAGACGTGGTTGTCGAGTCCGTAACGCGGGCTGGAGACCTGGAGCTGGTTGTGTCCGGGCTCGTTCAGGGTGAAGAGCGTCTTGCGCACATCGGCGATGTCGTCGCCTTCGGTATCCTCGAGGAAGAGGATGGCGGTGCGGGTCGTCGCGAGGAGACCGCCCTTCATCGGCATCAGCCCCTGGACGTGGTCGAGGCCGTCGGCCCAGGTCACGGCCTTGTCCATGACGCCATCGCCGTCGGTGTCGCTGAGAAGGCGGATGCGGGAGAGGAAAGGTCCTCCATCCTCGACGGGCAGGGGATAATCGCCCATCTCGGCGACGAACATGCGGCCTTTCTCGTCCCAGACGACATCGACGGGATCACAGGTGAGCGGCTCGCTCGCGACGAGTTGCATTTCATAATCGCCGTCGACCTCCCAGAGTTTCGCGCTTTCCTCCGGGCTGAGGGGGAAGCGTCGCGGCATGATGCTCTCGCCGGAGACGGAGTAGCCCATGTCGGACGAGCCCTGTTCGGCGGCCCATTTCTCGGTGAAGGTGCCGAGCGGATGCAGCTCGAGCCGGCGGATGAGGCAGGCGGCGTATTCGCTCTGCAGCCCGATGAATCCCGAGGAAGGATGGCAATCGGTGACCTCGTTGACGAGTTCGCCGTTGAGAAGGATGCGGATGGTGTCTCCGGCGCAGATGACCTCCATCCGGTTCCATTCGCCGAGGGGATTTTCGAGGTCCTTCGGACCGCGATAGCCTTTCACATCCGCCCAGTCGGGATCGCGGTCGCGCCAGTTGATGCGGGCCATCGTTTTGCCGGCCTCGGGGAAGGTCTCTTTGGCGGAGCCTTTGGTCCAGACCGGTTCGTTGTCACGGTCGCGTTTCACCTCGGCGGTGACCTTGGTTGGGGCGATCGTGCCATCCGCCGCCTTGGAGGCCAGCACGAGGATGTCGCCACTGCCCCCCTCGATGAGCTGGCCCTCGATGCAGCTCATCCAGGTGTTCCCGTAGGATCCATCGGGACCAAAGGCATGGAGGAGCAGACCGCAGTCGCGGGCGCGATCGGCGCGGGTGCCGAGGGTTCGCTCGCCCCACTGGTAATCGATGACGAGATGATAATCGCGGTAGGCCTGCTTCGTGCGGAGGTAACCCATGCCTTCGCCGCTCACGCGCATCACGCCGTTCCCGCCGATCGCCCAGATCTTTTTCGGATCATCGGAGAGCGATGCTTTCGGATTGAGATGGGCCGTGAAATCCTTGAGCTCCGGATCGGCGAGGAGATTGACGACCTTGTCGGGGGCGACCGCGGGCGATTCCTGGGCGCGCAGGCCCCCGAGGCTTAGACAAATGGCGAGAAGCGAAAAGACGGCCGTCCGGATCATAGACGGCTATTCTAGCGACCTGCCCCCGCCATGGAAAGCCGCCAAAGCGACGCCATTGCGGGAGGGCGCGACCGGATCGCGTGAGTGCCGCTCAGTTCACGTCGGTGAAGACGGCCTGCACGTCCTCGTCGTCCTCGAGTTTGTCGAGGAGGACTTCGATGTCATTCATCTGCTCTTCGGTGAAGTCCTTCGGATTGGCGGGGATGCGCTCGGCCGCGGCTTTCTTGATCTCGATGCCGAGGCCTTCGACGCCGGCGGTGAGTTTGCCGAAGTCGGTGAAATCCCCGTAGGCGTAGGCGATCCCCTCGTTCACCTCGAGTTCCTCGAGACCTGCGTCGATGAGGCTGAGCTCGATCTCCTCGATGTCCATCTCCGGCTTCACCTCGAACTGCACGACGGCCTTGCGTTTGAAGAGGAACTCGAGCGATCCGGTGGGGAGGAGCTGGCCGCCGGACTTGTTGAAGTAGGTCTTGATGTTGGCGACGGAGCGGTTCGAGTTGTCCGTGGCGCATTCGATGAAGATCATGACGCCGTGGGGGCCTTTGCCCTCGTAGTTGATCTCCTTGATGTCCGCCGCATCCTTGCCCGAAGCGCGCTTGATCGCGTTTTCGACGTTGTCCTTGGGCATGTTGGCCGCCTTGGCCTGCTGGATCGCGAGGCGCAGCTTGGGGTTGTTGGCGGGATCGGATCCGCCTTCCTTGGCCGCCATCGTGATGGCCTTCCCGATCTTCGGAAAGGCCTTGGACATTTTATCCCATCGCGCCTCCTTCGAGGCCCGCCGATATTCGAATGCTCTACCCATAGTGCGGAGACTCTTGCCCCGGAACGCGGCATTTCGCAAGGCCGATTCGACGGGAGAAGACGGTGATCCTCAACGCCGCCCCAGCACGAGGACGAGGTCGCTGTATTCGTCGTCGAAACGGCGCGTCTCTCCGATCTCATGACGGAAATCATGGCAGGCGAGCACCTCGAAGGCCCCGCACTTTTTGAGAAGAGAGCGAAGCTGGGTGGCTTGGTAGGATCGCACTTCCCAGAGTGTTTCCTGCTCTTCGGTCCGCCCGTCGGGACGATTGACGCGCAGACGCGAGCGCATCGGTTCAAGACGCGTGCCGGGTCGCGGCGGCCAGGTGCGGGTGTTGCAGACGACTTCGAGACCATCGCGGGAGGCGCTCCATCGCTCGTGGGTCGGCTTGGCCGCATCGGCCGGGGTGAGATGGACGCCGAGCACGAACAGTCCCCCCGGTTTCAGCACCGCCGCGACCCGATTCAGGCAGGCGAGGGCATCCGCCTCGGTGAGGAGGTATTTGAAAGTGCTGACGAGGCAATGCACCAGATCGTAGCGCTGCCGGTCCCGGACGCGGAAAGACTCCATGCGATCCTGCCAGATCCGGGCCTCGATCCCGGTATCGGCGAGGCGATCCCGGGCAAAGGCGAGCATCTCCGGATTCAGGTCGAAGCCGTCGACTTTCCAGCCGCGTTCGCCGAGGGATTTCACGAGCCGCCCGCTGCCGCAGGCCAGCTCGAGCGAGGCGTGGCCGCGGGTCTTGCCGTGCCGGGCGCGGACGGCCTCGAGGAAGTCGGTCTCCTGCTCGGTGTCGGCGTCGAAGATGATGTCGTAGAAGAGCGGGGTGTCGTACCAATCGCGGCGGACGGGGGCGGGCATGGTCGGGAAGATAGGGAGCGCCTCCCCCGTGTCGAACGGATTTCGAACATTTCCCCGACGGGGCGATTCCAAGAGCGTAAGGAAACCGGCGTTGATCGCGTCTTTGACCTTGTTGTTGCCATCCATTATTCTCCAACCATGAAATTCCCGCTATCCCAGATCGGATCCGTCCTAGTCGCAGTCGTCGCCGCGGGCTCCTGCGCCGAGGCCGATGAGAAAGAACCGGGAGAGACATCCTCCAAGAAAGAGACCGCGATCGAGGTGCTCCCGGCAAAACCGGCCCAACCGACCGCAGCCGTGGAGAAGACCGACGAGGAGTGGCAGAAGATCCTCACTCCCGAGCAGTATCAGATCCTCCGCAAAGCCGGCACGGAGCGGGCGAACGGCAAGGTCTACGAGGAATTCAAAAACCACGGCGGCGGCACCTATTACTGCGCGGGCTGCAATGCCGAGCTCTTCACCTCGAAGGAGAAATTCGATTCTCACTGTGGTTGGCCTTCCTTCTACGACCCCTCGAAAGCGAAGAACATCAAATACAGTGTCGATTACCACCTCGGCTACGCCCGCACCGAGGTGCTCTGCAAGGTGTGCAACGGTCACCTCGGTCACGTCTTCGAAGGCGAAGGATTCTCCACGCCGACCGACAAGCGTTATTGCATCAACGGCACCGTCCTGAAATTCGTGCCCTTCCCCGAGGGTGACGGCGAGAAGACCGCCGAGGCTCCCGCCAAGCCCGAAGAGGCGAAGAAAGAAGAAAAGAAAGCGGAGTAAGGCGTCGGTCGTGTCTCCGGCTAGGGCGGCGGCGAGCCGTAGAGGGTCTCGTAGTAAAGCGTCCGCATGCCTTCCGTCATCCGCTTCCACCAGCTGCCTTCCTCTTCATTGAAGTGGAGGGTCAAATCCTCCTCGTCGTAGCGGACGTAGGCGCCCGGGGTGTGATCGAGATACCAGTCGAGGAGTTGCTGGGGTGACGTGTTCCGGAAGGTGCGGTCGGCCGGCAGATCCGTGGGCGGGTGCTGTTCCCACCGCTCGGTGCTTTTCCAGGCCAACTGCGCCCCCACGCCGATGTAGCCGAGCAGCTGCGTCTCGGCGTCGTCCAGATCCTCGGGCACGGTGATGCGTGGAAGGACGCAATCAAAAAGGTCTTCGGTCGTCCGTGGATTCGGCATGTCGGGCAGGCCGGGGATCTCCCCCGTCCATTCGGTCATCGAAGGAACCAAGACCAGCCGCATCGGGCTCCCTGGAGCTTTGTCTTGGATCGAGGCGATCAATACCCCGTCGTTCGTCTGATCGTCATCCCACCCCCAGAAGACTCCGGACCCATCCACGATGCCGCAGTGGTCCACGAGATAAGTTCGTGACGAAGCGCGCACATAGACCCTCGCGGAGGCTAGTGGCGGATCCTTGGGTGAAAATGCGACCAACCGATCACGCCGACCCGAACTCGGGTTTACCAGTTTTCGAATGTCATTCTTCTCCGTTTCGGACAGTGAAGGAGCGGGCTCGAAAACCTGGAACCAGGAGTCCACCTCCATGGCCTCGTTGGTCGCGGTCAGCCACTGGAGGCGGAGACGGTCGCCAAAGGTGATTTCGGCACCGGGTCGCGAAGGCAGCTCGAGGATTTCGGGCTCACCCGTGAGGAATCTGACCTGGCACTTGAGAGGGGTGTCATGCCAAAGGAGGAGATCGGTATCGATGCGCAGCCATTCACCGGAGACCTCGTGGCGGGCGGATCCGTCGCCTTCTTCCTTCAGATGGTAGGTCACCTGCGCTCCTGTCCTCGCATCGCCGCCCTCCAATCGCGTGGCCCGCGGATACGGCATGCCCCGGGTGCGGAAAACGAGTCGAAGGAGCGGCGTTTGGTAGAGACGCGGCGGGAGAAAGCTGGCAAAGGAGTCCGGCAGTCCCAGCTCGCTGCGCCGGGAAGCACTGATGGGCTCCAAGGTCACCGGATCACGGAGGGTGAGTGGCGTCATCCAGGCTTGATTCTCGATGGGATCATCCGGTCCGGGGATCCACGTGGCGAACGCGACCAGCTCCACTGCATCGTCGCCCAGAAAGCTTTCAGCCCACGCGGAGGGCGGGGTCACCGTTCCGGGTTTGATTTCCTTGCTGAAGTCGTAAAGAAAAGTCCCTTTGTCTCCTTCGAATCTTGCCGGTTCCCTCATCGGCTTCGTCGCCGGCCAGGAGGCCCGGGTGTTCCGATCGGCAGGCTCGAGCAGACCAAAATGACCATCCTTGAATCCATAGGTATCGCGGGAGGCGGTCGCGGCGCTGTGGAAATCCTGCCGCTGGAAGTTCATCACCAAAAGGATGATCGCGGCGAGTAGCGCATACAGCAGAATCCCTCCGATCAGACAGCCCTTGGTGCGCTTGCTCACGCCGCTGATTGTAGGGAGAGACCGCCTCGAATGAAAAGTCCCAATCCGCAAAAATCGGCAAATTTTTGCGTGTGCCAGAATGACTCTTGAGGTGTGTCTGATATTGAATGCCGTGAGTCAAAATGGCTCCATTTTGTCGGGGTGGTCAGTTGGAGTTTGTTTCGTAAATGGTTGATGAAAAACAAGTTGATAGGATTCGGCGATCACTGGCACGGAGGCTGCATTCCTATGGCGCGAGTTCATCAACCAAACTCCAATTCAATCAAATCATGAAACTGATCCGATACACCCATCCTCTCCAAAACCTCCGCGAATGGGATGCCCTTTTCGGCGACCCGCTTCGCTTCTTCGGCCCCTTCCTGAACGTGGCGCAGGGGAAAGCCGCCCGCCGGCCCGCTGCTTCAGGCGTCGAATGGTATGAAGACGACACGCACTTTCACGCCCGCGTCGAATTGCCCGGCGTGAAACGCGAGCATCTCCGCCTCGACGCCGAGGAGGGTCTCCTGCGTCTCGCTCTGGAGATCACGAACCCAGGCAATGAGGAAGCCGGCCAAACCTCCACGTCGCGCTCCGAGTATGTCCTGCGCTGCCCCGAGGGCGTCCGCACCGAAGGCATCCAAGCCCGGCTCGCCGACGGCATCCTCGAGGTGTCCCTGCCGAAGGAGGAAGTCCGCAAACCCGTCAGCATCGAGATCCGCTGACCCGCTGCGCCAACCATCAACCCTGACATTCCAACCGATCCCATCATGAACGAAGGTAACGAAACCTGTTGTCCCTCCACCCAGGCTGGCGAAAGCACCGCTCTCGCCGTGACCCGGCCCGCCCCTGTCGAGCGGCTTCGGCCTCATTACACCTCGCGTTACGACGAGGAATCCTGGGAGGTCGCGGTGCGCCTCCCGGGAGCGAAAAAGGAAGACGTGCGTGTCACCGTCGAGAACGAAGTGCTCGAGATCGAGGCCGTGCGTCGCCGTGAAACGCCGCCAACCTGGCGGGCCCTCGGCGACTACGCCCCTGAAAAACACTGGCACCTGCGTCTCGATGTCGGCCCCGAGGTCGACGAGGCGCGCATCTCCGGTGCGCTGGAGGACGGAGTTCTCACCCTGCGGCTTCCACTGCGCGAAGAGGTGAAACCCCGCCGTATTGAAATCCAGTAAACCCGTCCCGCAGCGTCAGCTGCTTGCAGGCCGTCCGCTCCCGGAAGGGAACGGGCGGCTTCTTTTTAGGGATGCGAGACGGTGATTGTCGCCACGAGGGAAATTCGATACAGTGGGGCGTGCTCCGGACGGACTCCAGCAAAACGAACGACCTGCCCCTGATCGGAGCGATCACCGGGGCCCTCTTCGCCCTTGCCTTGATTTTCGGATCGATGGCCCCGGCTCAGGAGGAAACGGAGGGCGGCGTGCCGACGGCTCCTTCTCTGGGGGCCGAGGGCGCGCGCTCCACCGTGGTCGAACTGCCGCCACAGGATTGGGGCAAGGATTACCAAGTGCGGGTGAAAGGCGGCGATCCGCTCACAAGGATGCGCTTCCAGGTTTTCACCGGGGAATTCCGCGAGGAGTTCCGCTGGCTCCTCTTCACGGTCAATCCCGAGGCTCCCGGCGAGCGGAACATCTGGCGCATCCCCATCGAGGTGAATCTCTGGGGTGAGGTCAGGGATGTCTTCAAGGGACCGGCGGTTCGCAATCTCGTCGAGATCGGACCCGACCAGAAATTCCTCATCAAGGTCGAGGTGAAGCTGCACGACCGTTTCGACGAAGCCGAGTTCCGGCTTGGTCTGCTGCGCGCTTTGTTGGTCGAGCAAATCCTCATACCCTATTGGCAGGAGACCTCCGCTTTCCGACTCGAACAGGTGAGTCCGCCGGATTGGTTGCTCTACGGCTTCGATCAGCTCATCCGCCATCGCCGCGGAGGGAGCCCGAGTTCCTACTACCGTGGCTTTCTCGCCAGCAATCAGATTCTGAAGCCGGCCGAAGTGTTCGCGGTGACGGATGCCGCCTCGCTCGATCCGGTGCGGCACGCCATCTTCCGGGCTTCGAGTTCCGCGATGGTCGAGGCCCTCCTCGATCAGCCCGATGGCGACGTCGCCTTGCGCGCCGTGCTCGGCGAATTGGGGCAGCCGGGCGCGAGACCGATCGAGTCGCTGCTGCGGCAGCATTTCCCCGCCTTCCGCGAAATGGATCAGGGCTTGGAGAAATGGTGGGCCCTCGAGCTCGCCACCCTCGGGCAGCAACAGAGTTTCGAATATCTCGATCGCGACGAGACCGAGCGCCTCCTCGATGAAGCCCTCACCCTGCGTTTTGAGGCCGTGACGGTGGCGAAGCCGGTGACTGAAGAGGGTCAGGTGCCGAAACGAAGAGTGTTGGATCTTTTCAAAGCGAAGGCACCCGCGCCCGAAAACGAGACCATGCCCGCCTCCGAGCCCTTCATCGGCACGGTCGATCAATACGATCTCTATATGAAGAGGCCCGAGGCCAACAAGCAGCTCGCGCAGGCCTACGACCGCATCCAGACCCTGAAACGCGTCGGCTTCCCGCTCTACCGGCCTGTGTTTGTCGCCTACGAGAAGGCCATCGTGCGACTGACGCGCGGCGATACCAAGGATCTCGCCGCCGAGTTCACTTCGATCGCCGAGATGCGGCGGAAGATCTACGAGACCCTGCTGCGCACCGAGGATTACCTCAACCACTTCGAGGCGACCCGCGCCCCCCGCCGCAGCGGAGCCTTCGATGACTACATGAAAATCCGCCGCGCTTTCGACGAGCGCCCCGCCCCGAAACGCAAGGATCCGATCTCGCGTCACCTCGACGCGCTCGAGTGGGAGTTTCGGTGAGCCTCGATTTTGAGATTGGTGGCGCACAGCGTCCGAATCACCTTGCTTTATCGGTCTATCGGCCGAAGGAGAGTGGATTAATCCGAATGAAACATTTCCTCCTCCTCGTCACCCTTCTCACGCCCTCTCTCTCCTTCTCCGCCACAACCCGGATCACGGTAGGGATCGGGGGTGCCGAGGCCAACGGGGCCAGCTTTGTGGAGGATGTCACTCCCGATGGCCGTTACATCGTGTTCTCGAGTTATGCCAGCAATCTCGTGGCCAACGATACGAACAACCGGCGCGATATCTTCCTCTACGACACGCTCGCGGAGACCATTGAAATCGTCTCGCGGAACACCTCCGGCGATCTTGCCAACGGGGACTCAAACGAAGCTTCAATCTCGGACGATGGGCGCTTCGTGTGTTTCACCTCTGAAGCGACCAATCTGGTCGTCAGCGACACCAACGGGGTGAACGACGTGTTTCGACGCGACGTACTCAGTTCCCAGACGACCCGCGTCTCGCTGGGGGCGAGTGCGGCAGAGGGAAATGCGGCGTCCGGAAATGGATGTATCTCCGGGAGTGGTTTCGTCGTCGCGTTTGAATCGAACGCCACCAACCTCGTCATCGGCGACAGCAACGGCGTCAAGGACGTCTTCGTCAGGGATCTCAATAACTCCCTGACAACGCGGGTCTCTGTCGAATCCGGTAATTTTCAGGTTTCGGGGGAGTCAGCAAACCCTTGTCTTTCCGAGGACGGAAGGTTTGTCGCCTTCGAGGCTTCTTCGCCACTGGTCCTCTCCGATTCCAACGGTTCCACCGACGTGTATGTGTGGGATCTCACTTTGCAGATCCTGTCCCGGGCATCGGTCGGAGCTGCTGGTGAGGAAGCCGATGGTTTCTCGGTGTTTCCTGACATCTCGGCGGATGGGAATCTGGTAGTCTTCTCTTCCCGCTCGACCACCTTCGGGCCGACCACCACGCAGACCCGGATCTATTTGAAGAATCTCACCACAGGAGAGCTCGCGCACGTTTCTTTGACGAACACGGGCGCGGACGGGAACGGCAATTCCGAGGGACCTTCCATCTCCGCCGATGGCCGCTACATCAGCTTCACCTCGCTCGCCAGCAACCTCATCACCGGCGATACCAACGCGGTCGACGACATTTTTGTCAGGGACCGCACCAATGCGACGACAGGCCGTGTTTCGGTGACCTCGGCCGGGAGACAGAGTGCCGCTCCCCAGTTTTCCTATTACTCGAACCTGGCCCCCGTCACAAACGACGGAAGGGTAGCCTTTGCCAGCGCAGCGGCTGATCTCGTCGCGGGTGACACCGCGGGATTCAACGATGTCTTTTTCGGTGCGGCCGCTCGGGTGGACAATTCGGCTTTGATTGCCAAATACACGGCCGATATCAAGAAACTGCTGAAACAGATCAAGGACGCGAAGAAGAAAAAGAAGGCCACCATCGTGAAGAAACTGACGAAAAAGCTGAAGCAGACCCAGGCCCTTCTCGCGGGACTTTGATCAGCGGAGGTGGAGCAGCCCGAGTTCCTCCGCGAGCGGCACGAAGGCGGCCACATCATTCACGAGCGGGAAATCAACGCCCGCGGCAAAGAGCTCGCGCGCGATTTCCGGAGTGGCGGCTTCGTAGTAGTTGATCCGCACCCCGGCGTCATGGAGCATGCGGCAGTGGGCGGGATCGATTTCGCCTTTGCCGCGCAGCTGGATGAAATCCGCTTTCATCGCGATGGTCTCCCGGACATAATCGATCGCCGCACTCTGGCGTTCCATGTTGCAGAGGAGGACCTCCGGCACGGCCATGAGAGCCCCGCGGGCGGCTTCTTTTTCCACCGCAAGGAAGACGTGATCGAGATGACCGAGACTTTTGATATGGCTGGCGACGGCGGCTCCGAGCGCCGCATCTCCCTTCAGGTGACAATTGACCCAGCGATCGCGGGGGATCGCGGCGAGCGCCTCATCGAGCGTGGGCACCCGCGTGCCGGCAAAACGGGGAGCGTGGCGGATGCCGGCGTCGAGCTGTTGGATTTCGGTCAGGGTCTGGTCGGCGACCCTGCCCCTGCCATCGGTCGTGCGTTCGACCGTGACATCGTGCATCAGCACGAGCGCTCCATCGCGGGTCAGCTGCACGTCGAATTCGATCATCGCCGCTCCGAGCCGGATGGCCTCGTCGAAGGCGGGCAGGGTGTTTTCAGGATGGGTCGCCATCGCTCCGCGGTGGGCGCAGAATCCGCGGGTCGGCAACGCCCGCTTTTCGGAATGGGCGAAGGCGGGCAGCGCGAGCAAGCCCGTGGCGAGAAAACGACGTCGCGAGGATGGGGGATTCATTGGATCAGGGCTGGCGGGCGATTTTCGAGACGATCACTTCGCGTTGCGACCGCGAGATGGAGTAAAGCGTGCCGCTGCCGTCCGGGTCCCAGGCGAAGGCCTGGCCTTCGGCGCTGATGGCAAGGGTGTCGACCCAGCGGAGCTCACCCTCCGGCGAGTCGGGTAACGCGAGAAGGTAGAGCTCCTTCGCATCGTGCCCGGTCACGAAGAGGCGGCCTTCGGGGCCGATCGCCCCTCCCGAACTGCTCGATCCGGCAAACCGTTGGATCAAGGCCGACGGAAACGACCAACTTCCCACTGTCTGCCATGCCTCATTGAAGTGGACGACGCGGCTGTCGGCGGGATCGCCGTGGCTGCGGTAGTGCGCGAAACAGGCGAGCCAGCCTTTGCCCCCGGGAGTTCCACCGTCGTAGGGCACGATCCAGGTCAGGGATCCGGGGGCATTGGCAAAGACATGCCGCTCCACCGGCTCCATCGAATGTGTGTCCCAGATCTCCAGCGAACTTTCGGCGGGTTGTTTCGGGAAGTTTGAGTGCGCCACGTAGAGACGATCACCGATGACGATACCGGAATTCAGATGTTGGATGGGTCCGTCGGCGGCGCCTTCCCAACCACCGACGCGGACGCCGTCGGACTTCCGGTATTTGCCAATCTCCCGATTGGTGATGGCGTAGAAGTGATCTCCATCCACCGCGACGCCCTGATGCGCCTCGGACGCGGCATGGCGGCGGAGTTCGGTGTGAAGCCAGGTCACGTGCTCGTCGGCACGGATGTCGCTTGGCGAGATGAGGAGGCAAGCCCCGAGGAGGAAGCAGACGGAAAGCCCTGAGGTCATGAGGGAGCTTCCAACGGATGCCGACTCCCTGCAAGGCACGCGGACGGGTCGAGATTCGGCTCGCCAAAGAGGCCTGGGATGGAAACAGTAGCCGGAATGACGTCGCGTTTGATCCGCATCCTTCTCGTCCTAGGCCTTGCCGCGGCCTACGGGATTGTCTGCCGCATTCTCTTCGCCCTCGAGCCCGGGGGATTTTTCGAGATCGTCTCCGTCGCCTTCATTTACACGATGCCGGTCAGCCTGGGAGCGCTCGTCTGTTACCTGGGCTACAAACTGGATCGGCCGGGGAAATTCTGGTCACTCGCGGCACCTCCCCTGACGATGACCCTGCTACTTCTCGGTAGTCTCCTCTTCGAAATCGAGGCCGCGATCTGTGTGCTCGTGGCGGCTCCGGTGGTGCTGCCATTTACCGTCCTCGGCGGATGGCTGACGGGCATGTTCCTCGATCGCCGGAAGAACCGCGACGGTCGCCTCCACGTCGGGCTCTTTGTCCTGCTGCCGTTTGTGGTCGGGCCGATCGAAGAGCAATGGGAGGCTCCGCATGAGACGAGGGTGATGACGAATACGATCGAGATCTCCGCGACGCCGGAGAGGATCTGGAATCATATTGCGGAGGTGCCCGCCATCTCGCGCCATGAAATCCCGGGTCAATGGATCTACTGGCTCGGTTTTCCGCGCCCCATCGCCGCGACCCTCGACCGGTTCGGGGTAGGAGGAAAACGCCATGCCACCTTCGAGGGCGACGTCTCATTCTATGAAGTCGTAACGGTGTGGGAGCCCGGGGAAAAGCTCGCCTTTACGATCAAGGCCGATCCCGAGTTCATTCCCCATACCGCCTTCGACGAACACATCATCGTCGGAGGACGGTTTTATGACGTCCTCGACGGCACCTACGAGATCGAGCCGCTCGGGGATGGGCGGTGCCGTCTCCATCTCACGAGCACGCACCGGCTCTCGACGCGGTTCAACGCCTACGCCGGTTGGTGGAGCGAATGGGTCATGAACCAGATCCAAGGATCGATCCTCGAAGTGATCCGCGCACGATGTGAGGCCCGCGCCTGAGTGGACCTTTCAATCCCTCAGCACATGGCAGTTGTAGCCGCCGGGATTCTTGACGAGATAGTCCTGGTGGTAGGCTTCGGCCGAATAAAAGACCGAGGCGGGTGAAATCTCCGTGACGATCGGCTTTTTGAAGTCGCCCGCCCGCTCCCGCTTCACCCGTTCGGCGATTTCCTTTTGCGCTTCGCTGGTATAGAAAATCGCGGAGCGATACTGGGTGCCGATGTCGTTGTGTTGGCGGTTCAGCGTGGTCGGATCATGGAGCCGGAAGAAGAAATCGAGGATGGTCGCGTAGTCCGTTTTCGCGGGATCGTAAACCACCTCGATCGCCTCGGCATGACCGGTCCGTCCGGTGCAGACTTCCTCGTAGGTGGGGTCCGGGGTGGTGCCGCCCGTGTAGCCCACCGTGGTCCTGACGACTCCGGGGATTTTGCGGAAGATTTCCTCCACTCCCCAAAAGCAACCCGCGGCTACGATCGCGGTTTCAACTTGTCCGGATGCTGGGGAGGCGGAATCGATCATGGTTTCGGTCGGTTGGATGGAGGAGGTTGCGATCGTGCTTCGCTCTTTGCAAGCGTTCAGTGACAGGGCCGTCAGCAGGCCCCCGATCGCAAGTCCGAGGGATGGCAGGCATTTCGTTATCATGAATACCTAGTAGGGATTTGCGGGCAAACCTTACATCCCGGTTCCGCGCGGCGGAAGCGAAGAGAGACCGGAAGCATGATACTCCCTGATGCCATCGAGCAATCGGATCACTTCGAGTCGGAGATGGGCCGCGGCGTCTTTCCGGCTCGGCCGCGATTCCTGCCCCGGCCCGACCGCCACCGTCGCGAGGATCGGATCGATACCGGCGAGCCGGATGAGATGCGGGAGGAACGTGTCATCGCCCCAGTAGCAGATATCACGCCCGGTGTTGCCACCGCTCCCCAGATAAGAGATCGCGAGTGGATGGACCGGCCAATCCGAGCCGGCGACGGACTCGAGAAGGCTGCTGCGGAACGGCAACACCGCTGATCCATCCGAGCTGGTCCCTTCCGGGAACACGACGACAGGAATGCCGCTTTCGAGGGACTGGCGGATGTCCTGGATCGTCTCGCGGGCGGATTGGGGGCTGTCACGGTTCGCAAGAATCGTCCCGGCGGCGCCAAGGAGATTGCCGATGAAGGGCCACGACCGCACTTCGGATTTTGAGACAAACGCACAAGGAAGGTGGGATGCGATGACGAGGATGTCGAGATACCCGAGATGATTGGCGACGAGGAGTCCGGAACGCGGCCAATCGCCGCGGACCTCGACCTCGATCTCCATCGCCCGGAGCATGGCGATGGCATGACGTTGCTGCCAGAGCGCCCGATCCGTGGGGGATGCAAGTCCGGCCGAATCCCGGGCCGCGTTTCGGATCGCGGTGGTGAGTCGAAGCAGGCGACGGGAGCTGCGGACCATCCTAGACGGGTTCATCGAGGTAATGCCTGCGCCCGTGGCTGGCGATCCGGTTCAAGTCGAGCAGAGTGAGAAAGTCGATGGTGCCGAAATCCCGGTCGATCGCGGGCGGTCCGGCGATCTTGGCACCGATCCGGAGATAGGCCGCGAAGAGCCGCGGAACTTTGGCTTCCGCTGGGATGAGGTCGCTCTCCTCCATCCGGCAGTGGGGCAGGGGGGAGGTCCGGAATTCCGGGGAAGCGAGGTGGTGTGGTTCGAGGAGCCGGTAGACCGCCCAACCTTCGGCGGGGGCCTGGGACGTGAGCGAACTGCACCCTAACAGATACTCACAACGGCGGTCTTTCGCGTAGGCGGCGATTCCTTTCCAGAGCAGTTCGAGCACGGCCCGGCGGCGGTGGTCCCGGTGGATGCAGGCGCGTCCCAGCTCGAGGATCCGGTCACGGAACGGTTCGAAGGGAGAGAGGTCGAATTCCTGCGCGCTGTAATAACCGATCCCGGCCCCGGCGGTGCGCCCTGTTTGGAGGCGGTAGGTGCCGACAATCCTTCCGGAAGCGATTTCCTCGACGATGAGATGGTCGCACTGTGTGTCGTAGGCGTCGCAATCCAGCCCGCTGAGGCGGGAGGCGGCAAGGCCCTCGCCCAGTTCAAGATTGAAGACTTCGAAGCGGAGGCGTTGCGCCGCGGTGATTTCTTCAGCGAGGCCCGCGAGTCGGACGAGATAATCTTTGGAGGAGGCGAGTGTCATGGACGGGTGTTCCGGCGATGGTTCCAGAGGAGCTGGGCGAGGTCCCCGAAGCGGGAGATTTGCGCACCGCGCGAGTGGTTCGCCAGTCCGATATCGAAAGCTTTTCGCCACTGGGCGAAGAGGGTGCGGTAGCCGGTGAACAAGGGCGTGTGCGGGTGGTAAATGTGGGTCGCCTCGCTCGTGACTCCATTCAGTTCGAGAATCTTCAGCCCTTCACCGCGCTGGAGATGGGCTTGGTCGGGGCAGCGAATGTCGAACCTGCCAAAGTGAAAACCGGAAAAGGTCTTGGCGATGCGGTCGACTTCCCTTTCAAGTTCCGGAGTCACGAGCGAGGCTCCGTTGAGAAAGAGGGCACCGCGGCAGTGCGAGCCCAACTCTCCGAGCGGCAACACCTCGCCGTCGGCCGGGATCGTGGCGAGGCGAGGGGAGTGAAGCCGGCGGAAAAGACGATGGGAGAGGTAGGCCCGGTCGTCATCGAGAATGAGCTCCTCCAGGGTGCGGCGACCATCCCCCTTCACGGACAAGAGCTGTTTGACCGTCAGAGAGAAGATCCGTCCCGAGGCCTCGTCGGGATGACGGGTGTAGAAGATCCCGAATTCCTCCCCGGGGGCGAAGGTTTGTACGATGGTGTCGACCTTCCGGGCGTCCAACTCCTCTCTGAGCCGGACGACATCGGATACGATGCGGACATCGCGGCCCCTCTCTCCGGCATCGGGCTTCACGACCAAAGGAAAGCGGAAGCCGTGCTCCTCCATCCACGATTCGACCCGTCCCGCCTGGTCTTCCTCACCGGCCGCGAGCAGCAAAAAGGGAACGACAGATCCACTCGGTAAGAGGGCTCGCAGAATCGAGGATTTGGATTCGCCGGCGACTCCCGAATGGGGAATGCCGGGATTGGCGGCGGTAAAGGCAAGGGGATGCCTGCGACGCAGGCCCATGGCAATCGCGGCGATGACCACCGGGGGATAAAAGATCGCCGGTGGCCAGAATTCCCATCGGGTCGTGCGCTCCCATCCCGCCCTGAGAATTCTTCTTCCCTTGTGGGTCGCCAGCAGCGGGAGAATTTGGAGGGCGATCCAGCCGCAAACGAGGAGGAGCAGGGCAAGAGGGAAAACCCACCCTCCTCGATCCATGAGCCATTGCGAGGCGCCCTCGCCAAAGTGGGCGACGAGGCTGACGACGGGAACCGCCCATACCAAGGCAGCGATTGCGAACCAGGTCATCATCGGCAGCACCGGCAGCTTCAGCAATCCGGCGGCGAGATAGAGAGGCAGCCTCGTGCCCGGCATGAACCGGCTCGCAAAGATCGCCATGCCGCTTCGTTGCCGCAGCCATTCCCGCGCCGGCAACAGACTCGATTCGGGAACGAGGTGGCGGAACGGCCACCGCCCAAGCACCCATCCTCCACCGAAACGCCCCAGCGCATAGAGTGCCATGTCTCCGGCCCAGATCCCGGTGAAGCAGGCGGCGATGGCGGCGGTCAGGGGAATCAATCCCCGGGCGGTAAGAAGCCCGGCGGCGATGCAGGCGAGATCCTCACTCGCGAGGGTGGCGAGCCCGATCGCCAGCGAAGTGACCCACAGGGCCTTGCCGGAGAGCTTCATCGCATGGTCGTCCATCGGCTGCGATGCAGCCGAGATCCGTGCGGGCTGCGCCGTCGCCCGGGTCGTGGCTCTTCCATCTTCCACGCGCTGGAAGAATTCCTCCAAACCCGCCGCGATCCCGGGAGCCCGAGACATCAGGACGAGATGCCCACCTTCAAACCAAACCAGTTCGCTCTGCGGAACGATGCGGTGATGTTCGCGTGCCGCGGAGGTGGGAACCTGGAAGTCGGACTTCCCGTGCTGGACCAATACCGGGAAGTCGAGGGATTGGAGAGATTGGCGGAGGGGGCGGAGATCGCTTTGATAAAAGTTTCGCGCGTAGCATGTGTTCAGCATCAGGTCGTCGAGCAGGCCGAAGTGGGGCAGCCCCCAGCGCATCGCCTCGAGAGCGATCCACTGCGCTCCGTGAAGCACGTGGTTGAGGAAATAATCGCCGCTCAATTCGTGTTCCTGCACGCCGATGCTGGAGAGCAGGGTCAGCGAGGCGACGGCTCCAGGGGTGGTTTCGGCGAGCGAGAGGGCAGGTCCTCCTCCCTGGCTGTAGGCCACGAGATGCACCGGATCGGACGACTCCTTTTTCAACAGGGATCGGATCGCTTCCGCATGGGCGGAGAAAGAAAGATCGGTGAAGCCGGATCGCGAGGCTCCGAAACCGGGGAGATCCGGGATCAGCAAGGTGCGATCCCGTCCGAGTTCGCGGAGGAGAGCATCGAAGCACGACGAAGCCATGGGACTGCCGTGGAGCAACACCACCGCCGGCTTCGTCGGATCGGAGCCGGTGATCTTGCGGTAGCGCATCGGCGAAGTCGTTCCGTCTCCGGCGGGGAGAAGGATCTCGTGCCACTCCGGTCTGGTCGGCTTCGATATCTCCCGCACCGACATGGTCCACCAGGAGATCGGAAGCAGGGCGATCCACGCGACCACCAATCCATGCCTGAGTTTCTCCTTCATGCGCGGCGAGGACATGAGACCGTGAGGCGTTCTCCACCTCTTCGTCTCACCGTGAGGGAAACCGTCGTGGCGTCGATGAGGACGTGACTTTGGCTGACGGTGCCGGCGTCGTCCCGGCTCATGTAGATCGCCTCCGCCGGGACTTCGGCGATCTGGTCGTCGAGGATGGTGGAAAGGTCGCGTTCTTTCAGTATTTCGTAGCGGGCCATCCGGGCGGCCATGACTTGCCGCGGACGGAAGGAGGAAGTCGTCAGAAATCCGCGGCTTTCCTCGTAGCGATGCTCCAAGGATGAGCCGTCCCAGGAATACAGGCGCAGCTCACCTCCTCCCCAGATCAGGAGATGGCACGGATGGTAGACGGTCCAATCGTGCCTCTCGGCCGCAGCCGCGATCTCCCCGGCGGTGCGGTGGAGGCTGGCGAAGAGCGGCAACTCGCCGCGCGAGGCGCTTCCCGCCTTTACCGTCGGATGGGCGATCGGATAGGCATTCATGACGGCGGCGACGGACCCGCATTCATTGGCGAACAGCCAGGTCCCGCCGCCCAAGGGATCGCGCGCGCAAAGTCCGGTCACTGGATGGGCGGTTTCCTTCTTCGGATCGAGCGAAGGCGGACGGGTCCATTGTTCGTCCCGGTTGAAGCGGATTTCGCAACCCGCGCTGCTTTCGGTCCACGCGACTGAGCACATCAGGAAGATCTGCGGAATTTGAGGGTGGTCGGGGCAATGCCAAAATCCGCCGGGAGCTCAAGGCCGGCCGAGGCGGCGATTACGGCGATCAGCGCGAAGTGATGCACCGTGTGCGAAATGAGGAACTGGAGCTCGCGGGTGATCGAGGATTGCGAGGCAGCCGCTTCGCCATGGTCGCGGACGGCGATGATCTCCGGCCCGGAGGCAAGTTCGAGGATGGCGGCGCGCACGGCTTCGATCCGCTTTCGCGCGACGAGCGGATGATTCTCCACCTCCGGGTCCCTCGGGCGTCGTTCATAGTCGAGCACGCGGTCCTCGCGGATCGCCTGGAGCAGTTCCTCGTAGTGTTCCAGGCAATGACGGACATGCTGGCCGATGGTGGAGGAAAACACGCGACCACAGGGCTTGGCATAATGGCACTGCATGGGGCCGCCGAGCAATTCATCAACTTCGCCAAGGAGGCGGTCGTTGAGGAGAATCAGGTCGGTCATCGCGCGGGACGAACGAGTAGCTTCCCCACGAACGGAATGCGCGAGCGTTCCACCCACAGAAGGAAAAGCGAGCACGCGAAAACCACGCAGGCCAATGCGAAAAGGAGGCCGCCGTCGCCTTTCACTTCGATGCCGAGGATCGTGAGGTGGCTGAGGATCGCCCCGGCCATCACTCCTGCGGCGAGGCCGGCGCCGAGCCAGGCGAGGCGCGGAATGAAAAGCAGGATCGAGGCGATCAGCTCGACGACTCCGCTGCCGATGCGGCCGATCGGTTCCGCTCCGACCGTGGTGAAGATGTAGACGGATTCCTCGGAACCGGTGAATTTGAAAAACAAGGTTTGGAGGAGGATGATCGCGGCGATGACGCGACAAACGAAGGAAGCGATTTTCATGGAAGGTGCGGCGATTGCCGATGGATTCGCGGGGTATGTCTGGTGGCGCCCACTTTCCTTACACTGCGAAAATTTTTCGTTGATCCGCTTTCGGCGTGCCGTTAATTCGCGCTCCATGGGAGATCCATCGGATAAAGATCAGGTTGAGGGAAGTTCGCGAAAAGCCGACCCGGGAAGGTGGGTGGACGATCACGGCGAGATCCTTTACCGCTTCGCATTGACGCGTGTCCGCCGTCCCGAGGTCGCGGAAGACCTGGTCCAGGACACCCTCATGGCCGCAGTGCGCAGCGTGGAGGGTTTTTCCGGCCGGGCTTCGGAAAGGAACTGGCTCTTCGGGATCCTGAAAAACAAGATCGCGGATCATTTCCGCAAACTGGGGCGCGAGACCAGTTTCACCGACCTCAAGTTTCTGGACGATGAGCTCTCCCACAAATTCGAGGAGGGAGGCTTTTGGAATCACGACCTCGGCCCCGTCGAGTGGCAGAAGACCGATGCGGTCGTCTACCGGGAAGAGTTCTGGGCGGTGATGCGCGCGTGTCTCGGAAAGTTGCCGCCACGTGTGGCGGATGTGTTCCTGATGCGCGAGATGGACGACGCCGACACGGAGTCGATCTGCGGTTCCCTCGG
Source organism: Verrucomicrobiales bacterium (assembly GCA_016795385.1). GTDB lineage: Bacteria > Verrucomicrobiota > Verrucomicrobiia > Verrucomicrobiales > DEV007 > Arctic95D-9. The sequence goes on from JAEUHI010000014.1 coordinate 74,807, forward strand.
CATCTCCCGGAACAATCTTTGGGTGATGCTCCACCGGGCCCGCATGGCGCTGCGCGAGTGCCTCGAGATGAATTGGTTCGGAAGGGCGACGGTCTGATCGGTCGTGGGGCGAGGGGAAAAGGAATTCGAGATTCCTTTGTAAGGATTTCCGGCTTCACCCGACCCGCCCTTGGAAGTGCCAGTTCATCGGCCTTCCCCCGGACCCGTGATCACCAAGCTCAAATCCTCTTTGGCATCGCTCTACGAAAGCACGGTATGCAAGTGCACTCCCTGCTGTCATGAGATGACGCGTTTGATTTCAGAGGCTCACGAACGTCCCCATGGCTGGCTGCTTCGATGGCGGATGAATCTTCATTATGGCATCTGTGTCTGGTGCCTGCGCTACCGCGATCAACTTGCGATGATCCGCGACCTGCTTCGCCAGTTTCCTGGATCAACGGATGGAGGCGCGGAGTTGCTGTGCGAGGAGGCGCGGGAGCGGATCAAGGAATCACTGCGTCAAGCGGGGGAGGATCATCGGCCGTGACGGGGTGCTTGGCCCCTGGATGGGGAGGAAACGGGTTGATTTCACGCCGGCGATAAGAAACGATCGTCCGGTCATGACTTTTCCCGCGATCTCCCTTTGCTTGGGCGTTCTGGCTGTTTTTCCGCCGTTGTTCGCCCAGAATACGGGCGACCCGTCAGAAGCCACCTTGCCACCGGCTGTCGAAGTACTTGACCTCCGCTATGCAACGGCGATGTCCGAGCTGGACCAGCCGCTCGCGGATTTGAGGCAATCCTACTTCCGCAAGGTCGAAGAGTTGAAAACGGAACGCCAGGCACAGGGCGACCTGGCCGGTGTATTGGTTTTGCAGGACGAGTTGAAGCTCGCCGAATCCACAGGGCCTGGGTCCGGGAGCCGCTACCAGCCTCTCGCCGATCTCCAGAAGATCTACCATGAGCACGCGGTGAAAACCGCGGATCGGATCAAGCCACAGCGTTTGCGTGTCGAAGAGACCTATCAGACCGGGCTTGCGGCCATTGTGGCGGCCCTGACCCGTGAAGGAAACATCGACGAGGCACTTCTTTGCCAGCAGCATCTGGAGGCATCGAAGCTTCGCATGAAGCAATGGCAAAGCCCGTCCACCGTTGGCTCGGCGAATGTCGCCCCAGCGACGGGATCCTTCAGTTGGTTGAACCTGCAAAAGGGGATCGAGGAGGGACGTTTGGCGCGCACGACCCCCGTCGGTGGTGCCGCTGGGGATGTCGATCTTGAGATCCCGAAAGAAAGTGGTCTACTCGTGGGTTTCGAGATCTCTCTTGGTCCCTTTGGGAAATCGCAGAATACAGTGAGGAAGATCGCTCCTTTGTATCGCACGGCATCTGGTAAGGTGATCGAAGGAAAAGCCCGTGCCAATGCCGCCACCGATCAGAAAAAACGTGAGATCGCGAAGGACGGATACGTCGTCGCCGGCATCACGACCCATAGCGAGGCGGGTATCCGCAAGATGAAGGTTCGTTATGAAGCGATCCGGGGGATGGGGACGAATCCCGGGGATTCCTACGAATCGGAATGGTACGGCGAATGGGAAGGTGGCCGGGTCGCAACCCTTTCGACGGAAGGCCGGCTTCCCATCGGGATCGAAGGCGCGATCGGCATCGGCGTCGGCGAGACGAAGCTGGTGGTGCTGGACGTAAAGTAGCCGGGCGCCCCATCGGCACATGGTTCCGGCCGAAACGGCGACCCCGTCATCGTAATTCCGGCGGGGTATGAGGAAGGGATGTGAAGGGACAGCCTCAGCGGTGTCGCAGCCTTTTGATGCCCTCAGAAATTTTGTGCTCACATACGGGACAATAAGAAAACGTTCGAGGAATAGGCGTGTATTCGTTTGGCCTCAGCGAGTGGCCGAAGGGAATTCCATGCGGGAATTTTTCGGTGAGCTTTGCGTAGTCCGGTAACAATGAGGGAGGATTCGGCGTGTCGAAGACGAACCCGTTGACTTCCACAAGGTTTACTGAATGTACGGAGCATACTTCAAATGTCTCGAGCGAACCCGGAGCCGGGGAGATCGAGTCAACCGTTTGACATGAGGTCGTTGCGACAGCACACGCGATCACTGCGATGGGAAGCTTCATTGACGCGAATGGCACGGAAACAACCTCATTGTGGAACGACCAATTTCGGGCAGGACAAGAGTGTCCTGCCCCCTTAACCGCTTGCGCGGGAAATGAGCGCCATTCTCAGAGCCAACTGTAAGGAGGGCGGACACTCCTGTCCGCCGGCCGATTGGCTTCCTTCCATACCCTTCTTTATCGACGCATTTCGACGCGCACCCCTCACGCAAACAGCTTCTCCACCGACTCGCCCTTCACCAGCTCGCGCGGCTGGTTGAGGTGGTTGTAGACGATGGACTGCGGATCGATCCCCATGGTGTGGTAGATCGTGGCGAGGATCTCGGTGGGATGCACCGGATCTTCGACGGGAGCGGATCCGGTCTTGTCGGATTTGCCGTGGACGTGGCCGCGTTTGACGCCGGCACCGCCGATGATCGAGGTGTAGCAGTAGGGCCAGTGGTCGCGACCATCGGCGCTGTTGTTGTTGCCGCTGGTGGAGACGCCCATCTCGGGGCTGCGGCCGAATTCACCGATGGCGACGACGAGGGTTTCGTCGAGCAATCCGCGCTGGTCGAGGTCCTCGAAGAGGGCGGAGAGGCCTTGGTCGAGCATGGGGGCGGATTGATCCTTCATCCGCTTGGGCAGGCCGACATGGTGGTCCCAGCTGTGGTTGTCGCTGTTCGCCACCTTGGGCCAGATCACTTCGACGACCTTGGTGCCGGCCTCGACGAGGCGGCGGGCGAGGAGACAGCTTTGGCCAAAGGTGTTTCTTCCGTAGCGCTCGCGCAGTTTGTCGTCCTCGGCCTCGAGATTGAAGGCATCGCGGGCGCGGCCCGAGACGATCAGATTGAGGGCCTTGTCGTAGTACTCGTCGAGGTTGTAGTTTTCGACGGCTTTCTCGATCGTCGGCATCTGCGCGGTGAGCGCGTCACGCAGCTTGGCGCGGCGCTGGAGACGGAGGGAGAAAACGTCGGGACGGAGCTGGAGATCGTCGACGCGCACCGTGGTCATCTTGCTCATGTCCATGTCGTCGCCGTCGGGGAAGAGGTAGTAGGGATCGTAGGCCTTGCCGAGGAAACCGGCGGTGCCGCCCTTGTTGATCACGTTCGACTCCTGGATCGGACGCGGCATCACGACGAAGGGGAGCATGGGCTCGTCGGAGGGTTTCATCCGGATGATGTTCGAGCCGAAGTTCGGGAAATCCTTGGGCGAGGGCGGCTCGAGCTGGCCGGAGGGGCTCACCTTGTCGGTGGTGTAGCCGGTCATGATCTGGTAGATCGCGGCGGTGTGGTTGAAAAGGCCGTTCGGCGTGTAGCTCATCGAGCGCACCGTGGTGTAGCGGTCGGCCACCTTGGCGAGGTTGGGGAGCAGCTCGGTGTATTGCAGCCCGTCGACAGCGGTGTTGATCGGCTTGAAGATCGACTTCACGTTCGTCGGCGCGTCGGGCTTCGGATCGAAGAGGTCGATGTGGCTCGGTCCACCCTGGAGGTAGACCATGATGACCGACTTCGCCTTGCCCCATCCGGGACGTCCGGCAAGGCTCGAAGCGGCGCTGGCGCTTTGCACGGCGAGGATGTTGTTCAGCGTCATCCCCAGCATGCCGGCACCGCCGATGCGCAGGAAGTCGCGGCGTCCGGGCTTGAGATGGGGATCACAGAGGTCCTTGGCGATTTCTCCGGGTAGTCTGATCATGGCTGGCGATGGGTCACGGGTTAAAGAGTCACGGGTACGGGGGAAGATTCACGAAGCGAGGTCTCAACGATTGAACAAAAACGACGAGCTGTTGACCAGCGCCCAGGCGAGATCCTGGGCGGCGGTGAGGCGCCGGTTGGCGGCTTGTTGGGTGGAATGTTCCATGTTCTGCCGCAGCTCGAGCAGCTTGGGATCCTCCTTGATCGGCAGCTCGGCGTTCTTCAAGGCGGCTTCGAGGGCGACGAGCTTCGGATCGGCGGGGAGCGGTTTCTTCTCCGAGTAGAGCTTGTAGGCGAGGGCATGGCGGTCCTTGCTGCGGCTCTGGTAAAAGGACGAGAGCGCGGCCTTCGCTTCGGCGTTGCGCTGGTTCGGCTCGGTCTGGAGCATCGCGGCGATGCCGGCGGGCAGACCGGCCTCGAGAGGTTCGGCCGCGTTGGTCGCCCACACCTTGAACTTGCCGAGCGGATATTCGCCGCCGCCGTACTGGCAATGGACGGTGAGGGTCAGGGTGCCGCCCTTGGCATCGATCGCGAGCGGTTTCTCGAACTGGTAACGGGCCCAGTTCGGCTGGCGTTCGTTGCCGCCGGCGGCCCAGCCTTTCACGTCGCGGGTGGCCTGGCCGTTGATGGAGTTCTTCACATCGAAGCCTTGCTGGATGAAGTCGGTCTTCGCATCCTTGAACTTCAGCGCCATCGGTTTTTTGGCATCGCCTCCGGCGGGCACGTAGCTCGCGGCGAATTCACTGACGACAAAGTTCCCGTTGGCGCTGAGTCCGGGGCCGTAGCCGGGGAGCCGCTCGTCGGGCAGGGCCTCGAGCTGCAGGCCGGTCAAAGTGGCGGCCGCCTTGACGGGGATGGTCACGGTGTAGACGACATTCTTCGGCGCTCCGCTCGCGAGCACGGCCCCTTCCGGCTCGATCGCGAGGGTGATGCCGCTCTGGGGATTGGTGGTCGCGGCGCTCGGGGTGAGCGGGGTCCAGCGCGTCCAGAAGGAGGCGAGGGTGAGGCTCTTTTCCCACTCGGTCAGCTTGGCCGGCAGGGTGGCGTCGAAATCGGCGAGCGCCTTCGTCGCGGCGGCGACCCGGGTCTTCTGCGCGGCCTCGGCCTCGGCCTTTTTCTTCGCGGCTTCGGGCTGATAGGCGGAGAGTTCGGTGGCGGCTTTGGAGATGGCCTGGTAGCGGGCGATCTCGCGTTGGCTCTTCACGGGAATCCAATCGGCCTCCCCTTTGGCCAGCTTGGCCGTGAGCACCTGATGATCGGAGTCGATCTCCTTCATCACCGCGAGGGCGGCGTCGATCTCGGCGGCGCTGGGGGCGCGGGCAAGGATGCGGTAATAAATCTCCTCGACGAGCTTGCGGTCATCGGCCTGGGTGGCGACCAGTTTGGCGAGGCCGCTGTCTTTCGCTCCGATCGCGTCGGCGATGGCGGGTCCTGACAGAAACGCCATGATCGCGCTCATCTGCAGCTCGGAGGAGCGTTCGCATTCGCAGGCGCTCTCGCGGACGGGGCGGCCGAGATTGGCGAGGAAGCCGCTCTTCAGATCGAGTTTCGCATCGGGGAGCTGGCTCGCGCGCACGCCGCGACCGGCACCCGGGATGTCGGGAACGGCGCCGGTGACGAAGTGGACCGCGTCATAGAGCACCTCGGCAGGGAGGCGGCGGGCTTTGGCGCGGGAGAAGTTGATCTCGTCATCGCCATTCCAATCGTTGGCCACGATCGAGAGCTGGTAGGTGCGGGACTTGCAGATTTCGGCGGTGAGGGCGCGCACGTCGAAACCCGATTTCACGAATTGCGCGGAAAGGTAATCGAGGAGCTGCGGATTGGTCGGAGGATTGCCGGCGCGGATGTCGTCGAGCGGTTCGATGATGCCGGTGCCGAGCAGGTATCCCCAGACGCGGTTCGCGTAGCTGGCGGCGAAGTAGGGATTGTCGGGCGAGACGACCCAGGCGCCGAACTGCTCGCGGCGGGTGGGTTTGTCAGGCTGGGTGAAGGCGACCTTCGCCAGCGGGGCTTCGTAGGGGAACTCCGGCGCGGTCACCTGCCCGGTGCGGTCGTGTTTCACCTCGCCGTCCGGTTTGTCGGTGATCACTTCGTAGAGCGGCTTGGCCCCCTCGACCGCGGTGCCGCCGAGGTTCTGGCTCGGCGCGTTCTTGCTGTCGCGGGCGAGATTGATTTGGGCGAACCAGGCGGCGGTCTCGTAGTATTGGTCCTGCGTCCAGCGCTCGAAGGGGTGGTCGTGGCACTTGTTGCAGTTGAAACGGGTCGCGAGGAAAAGGTGGGTCGTGTTTTCGACGAGTTCGGCGGGCTCGCGGAGGATTTTGTAATAGCTGGCCGCGGGGTTGTCCTTGTTCGATCCGGTCGCGGTGATGATCTTGTAGGCGAAGTCGTCGTAGGGGGTGTTGGCCTCTACCTCCTTGCGGATCCAGTCGCGGAAAAGCTTCGCCCCTTCATCGCCGAGGAACTTGGAATTCACCTGGAGCATGTCGCTCCACTTGTTGGTCCAGTGGTCGGTGTATTCGGGCGTCTTGAGCAGTTCGTCCACAAGCGCGTCACGCTTTTCCCGGGTGGGGCGGTCGTCGGCGACGAAGGACTTGACCCTGTCGGATGTGGGAGGCAACCCTGTCAGGTCGAGGTGGACGCGCCGGACGAATTCCTCATCGGTGCAAAGTTCGCTGGGGGCGAGCTTCATGCGCTCCCACTTCGCGGCGACGAGCTTGTCGATCTCGCCCCAGGTCTCGGGCGCCTTCCAGGTGAAACCTTCGCGGTCGCCCATCACCGTCAGGGTGGTGGCGGCGTAGGCGCCCTCGTAGCGGGCGAGGATGGGGGCCTCGCCACGACGCACGGTGTGGAGCAGACCGAACTCGTCGTGCTCGGCGACTTCGGTGTTGCCGGATTCGATGTAGGACTCGAGGGTGACGTCGCGCGTTTTCCCATCGTCGTAGCGGGCGACGACGCGGAACTGCTGGCGTCCGCCGAGATTCTGGATCACGGGATTTTTCGGGAACAGTTCGATCGAGGCGACGCGGGCGACTTTGGTGTCGAGCTTCGCTCCGCCGGCGATCCATTCGCGGATGACGTGGTAATAACGCGAGTCGTGATCGGTCAGCATGCCGGCTTCGTGGGGCACGGCACCGGTCGCCTTCAGCAGCATCAGCGAATCATCGGGCGAGGCGAAATTGACGCGGCGGGCGGTGTGGTCGTCGGCGAAACCGCGCACGTCGTAGAGGGGATCGTAGCCGCGGAGGCTGAGCTTGAAGCCGCCCTTGCCATCCTTCGCGCCGTGGCAGGTGCCCATGTTGCAACCGAGGCGGGTGATGACGGGATTCACGTCCTGCACGAAGTCGAGATGCGCGACGGTGGCGGGGGGCGTGAACTTCACCGGAGCGCTCGCGCTTTTGTCGCCGAGGGTCGCGGTGAGGGTGCCCTCGCCTGCGGCGGCGGGCCGCAGCACGCCGCGATCCGAGACGGTCGCGGCGGGACCATTGACGCTCCATTTTACGAAGCCGGTGACGTCGGCGGTGGTGCCATCGTCGAGCGTGGCGGTGGCGAGGACCTGGGCATAACGCGCGGCGGAGTCGAAGGAAAGATCAGCCGGAGTCAGGGCGATGGAGGCGACGGTGCGTCCCTCGGGAAGGCTGCCGACGGTCTCGTGGTGTTTCGCCTTTTTGCGATCGGTCAGGGTCGGATCGGGTTTCACCGCGGGCAAGGTCGCGTCGATCGCGATGGGGGGGAAGGTCTTCCTCTCGGCGAGGGTCTTGGCATCGAGGAGACGGATGATGCCATCCGCGCCCGAGGCGGCGATGGTCTTGCCATCGGGCGAGAAGGCGACCGCATACATCGCGGTCTTCGTGTCGAGGCCTTTGATCAGTTCGGCGCCCTTGGTGTAGAATTCCTCGAGGGCGGGCTCGTAGTTCTCGCCGGGGCCGGGGGCGCGGCGCACCGTTTCAAAGAGCTTCTTCAATTCCGGAGTGATGGTCGCGTCGTACTCCGACTTGTAGAGATGGATCTGGCCGCTGCCGTCGAGGCTGGAGACGGCGGCAAAGGTCTTGCCATCGGGGGCGAAGGCGGCGTCCCAGATGCGGCCTTTCATCGCGGGATACTTGCGGATGAGGTTCGCGTTGTCGCCGATGACCCGTTTGGTCTCGCGCTTCGTGCGGTAGATCTGCGGCACGCCGTCGGAACCGCCGACGAGGATGTGGTCCTGGGTCGGGTGGCGGTCGATCGTGTTGATCCCGCCGGCGAGGGCACCCGGAGTGATCGAGGTGAGGTTGTCGATGAAACGCTCGGTCGCGGTCTCGGTGAGCTTCGCGGTCATGTCGCGGCCGACGGAGAAAAGGTGATCGCCCTTCAGCGACCAATCCGTGTCGAGGACCCAGTCGTTGTGGCTGCCCATGAAGAGCACCTGCTCGCCGTTGGCTGCCTTGATCGCGCGGACGGTGTTGTCGGGCAGGCCGAAGGCGACGAGGTTCCCGTCGGGCGACCAGTTCGCCCCGTAGGCGGTGTCGAAGCCGACGATCTTCGAGAGAATGAGTTCGGTCTTCTCCAAATCCCAGACCTGGATTTCTCCCATGCGGCCGGGGAGACCGCCGGCGACCGCGAGCTTTTTGCCATCGGGCGAGAAACGGACCGACTGGATGCGCTCGGAGAGGCCGACGAGGCGCTTCACCAGGCCCGAGCCGTCGGCCTTGTGGACGAGGACTTCATGGAAGCCCGCGACCGCGAGGAGCGAGCCATCCGGCGAATAGTCGAGCGAGTTCACCACCGGTGGCACCGCGTAGCGCGGGGGATTCGCCATCGTGTATTCCTGGCGCGCGTTTTCGGGGGTGTCGTCTTTCGCGCCCTGCTCGACCCACTTTTTGACGAGGGAGACCTCGTATCCGGTGAGCGGTTCCTCCCTTGGCGGCATTTCGGGACGATCCTCGCCGGGGGCGGCGACGACGAGTTCGAGGAGGTGGCTTTCGTCGGGTTTGCCGGGGACGATCGCGGCGCCGTTTTCGCCTCCTTTGATGAGGGCGGCGACCTCCGTCATGATGTAATCGGCCTTGGCTTTCGAAGGCTGGTGGCAGCCCTGGCATTTGGCTTGGAAGACCGGCCGGATGTGCTTGTAATAGCTGACCGTCTCGGGCAGGGCCTCGGTCTTTTCCACGGCGAAGAGGCCGGGGGAGACGATGGCGGCGGCCAAGGCAAGGAAGGCGTGATGAAAACGCATGATGGGGCAGGGCTGGTGACGGGGGAAGGGAACCCCGCGGTTTTTCCAATCCGCAAGATTAATGGATCGCCCGCATCTTGGAAATCACGCGTTCGCGGGGCGTAAGACCTTTTGGAATCAACGATCCTCCGGCACGAGAGAGAGCACCAGCGGCCGGTGGTCGCTCGCCTTGTCCCAGTTTTCCCAATGATGGATGCGGCAGGCGTCGCGGACGATTTCCTTCTCCAGCCCCTCGCTGACGAGGGCGTAATCAAAGCGCGAATAGGAGTCGGCGAAGGACCAATGATGGGTCCAGCGGAAGCCATGGGGGTCGGTCAGGCCGAGGGCGGTGAGGTAGCCGTTGCCACCGAAGCCACCTTGCAGCGTCTTGATCGGCGCCTCGGGGCGGAGGTCGTTGAAGTCGCCCATGACGAGCAGGTTCGCCCCCGGTTCCTCGCCGAGGATCCCGTCGATGTGCTGGCGGGCGAGGCGGGCCTCGTTCAGCCGCATCAGGGTCTCATCCCCCTCGGGCACTTCGCGCTTCGATTTCAGATGGAGAACAATGCAGCGGAGATGGTAGCGGGGGTTGATCGCCACTTTGACATCGAGCACGCCCCGTTGGAAGGCGTGCCGGGTGCCGGCAAGTTCGTAGGTGTAGTCGTCGCGCGAGTTTCTCGCCACGATGGGGAAACGCGAGAGCAGGGCCACATTCCGATTCCAGCCCGCGGCATCGCGGATCATCTCGGTGTGGGGCAGGTCGATCCCGTTCGCCTTCAGGCGCTTCTGGAGGTCGGCGAGAAACGTCTCGTCGCCCATCTCACAGACCCCGAGGATGTCGGGGCGGATCGCGGTGAGCCCCTCGATCACCGCCTTCACTTCGCTCTCGGGTTTCGGGGCATCCGGGACGACCTCGTCGTTGATCCGGCGCTCCATCGCGAGGTAGTTTTTCAGATTGTAAAAGGCGACCGTCACCGGGGCGGAATCCTCCGCGCGCGCCGACGGGATGGCGAGGAACAGGGCCCAAAAAAAGACCGCCGGGGTTACCACGGCGGCCTTCGCGAGACTCGGAGACATCGGGGGAATCCGGGTGGGGAGGGGATCAATCCTGCGAGTGCGAGTCGGATGACTTTTTGCGGTCTTCGGAGACGCGATCCCATTCGCGTTTGCCCTCTTCCTCACCCATCGTGATTTCGCGCTCGAATTCGTGCTTCGCCTTCTTGAACTCACCCATGCCCTTGCCGATGCCGCGTGCCAACTCCGGAATTTTCTTCGCGCCGAAGAGGAGGAGGACGATCAGGAAGATGACAATCATCTCCTGCATGCCCAAGCCGAACCCAAGGTAAAATCTTTCCATGCGCCAGCGTAGGTCGGGCCGCGAGACGTTGCAAAAGGTATTTCCCGACTTCTTCGCGTGACGCAATCGCGCGAGGTCGAGCAGGGGAGGAGTCAGGGCCGGAAAAGTGATAACCCGGCCGACTCGATGGAGCAATTCTTGTGCCTTTTTTCCGCGTCCCGTCCCGCCTGTGGTTGCCGGTGCGTATCCAATGGTTGATTGACTTTCGCCGTCCTGCTCCTTCAGTGCCCCATCGTGTCATGACCCAGAATCCCGCGACCCTCGACCCCGCGAATGGCAGCGAACTTTCGCCCTTCGCCTTCCTCCGGCCCGAACTGGACCGGGTGGAATCCCGCATCCGCGAGCAGGCGAACGCCTTTGATCCCGCCGTCGAGCCCTACGTCGCCTACATCCTCAATACCTCGGGTAAACGCATCCGGCCCGCCTTGGCTTTCCTCGCCGGCGGATCGACCGGCGAGATCACCGACGATCACCACAAGCTCGCCGTCATCCTCGAACTCATCCACGTCGCCACCCTCGTGCACGACGACATCATCGACGGAGCCGAGATCCGCCGCCAGGCCCCCACCGCGAATGCCAAATGGGGGAATGCCCTCAGCGTGCTGCTCGGCGATTGTCTCTTTTCCCACGCCCTCATGCTCTCGACCGAGTTCGACGACACCGTCATCGGGCGAAAGGTGGCCATCGCCGCGAACGAGGTGTGCAGCGGCGAGATCATCCAGACGCAGCGCCGCTTCGACATGCAGCTCAGCCGGGAGGATTACTTCGACATCATCCGGAAAAAGACCGCCGCTCTCTTCGCCGCCGCGATGGAACTCGGGGCCCGTCTCAACGGCCAACCCGCGCCCGTCTGCGAGGCGCTCCGCGATTTCGGTCTCCACATCGGCACCGCTTACCAGATCTACGACGACTGTGTCGACCTCATCGGTGATGAGCAGGAGTATGGCAAAACCCTCCGCACCGATCTCCACAAGGGCAAACTGACCCTGCCCATCCTGAATCTCCTCGGTTCCGCCACCGAACGGCAGCGTGAGAAGCTCCACCGGCTCCTCCTCCAGCGCGAACCCATCGACGTCTCCGCCCTCGCCAACATCGCCGATTACGTCGGCTCGATCGAGGCCGCCCTCGACACCGGCCAAGGGCTCGTCGCCGAGGCCCGCGAGTGCCTCTCCGTCCTCCCCGCGAGCGAGCATCGCGACGCCCTCCTCGGCATCGCCGGATTCCTCGACATGCTCCTCCAAGGGTGCCGCCAATAAGAGCCGGTGGTGAGACCCGCGCGACTCCCTCAAAAACGTCCAAGTCGCTGAGAATAAATTACGCGGCCCATTGACAATTGGCATGGAAGTTGCTTTCCTAGCGCGCGGTTACTCAACCCGAAGTTGATGCTGTAAGCGCAGGATGCCAAGGCAATTTCAAGGCTTCGAATCCCAAAAAACAAAACGACAATAACATGGCAAAAATCAAACTCGAATACATCTGGCTGGACGGATACGAGCCGACCCCGAACCTTCGTGGCAAGACCAAAATGGTGGATGGCGATCCCGCCTCCTTCACCCTCGCGGATTGCCCGATGTGGGGATTTGACGGCAGCTCCACCCGCCAGGCCGAGGGACGCAGCTCCGACTGTATGTTGAAGCCCGTCGCCCTCTATCCCGATGCGACCCGTCAGAATGGCTTCATCGTCCTCGCCGAAGTCATGATGCCCGATGGTGTGACGCCGCACCCGACCAATTACCGTGCCACCATCCCCGAGGATCCGGGTCTCTGGATCGGTCTCGAGCAGGAGTATTTCCTTTTCCAGGACGGCCGTCCCCTCGGCTGGCCTGATTCCGGCTACCCCGATCCCCAGGGCGAATACTACTGCGGCGTCGGCTCCAAGGCCGTGGGTGATCTTGCCCGTTCCATCGTCGAAGAGCACCTCGACGTCTGCATCGCCGCCGGCATCAACCACGAAGGCATCAACGCCGAGGTGGCCAAGGGTCAGTGGGAATTCCAGATCTTCGGCAAGGGTGCCTGCACCGCCGCCGACCAGATCTGGGTCGCCCGCTACCTCCTCATGCGCATCTGCGAGAAATACGGTGTCGATGTCGAGCTTCACTGCAAACCCTTCCAGGGCGACTGGAACGGTTCCGGCATGCACTGCAACTTCTCCACCGACTACATGCGCAGCACGGGTGGCAAGGAATACTTCGAGTCCCTCATGGCGGCCTTCGAGAAATACCGCGACGAGCACATCGCCGCCTATGGACCGGACAACCACCTCCGCCTCACCGGTCTCCACGAGACCCAGTCGATCGACAAGTTCAGCTACGGCGTGGCCGACCGCGGTGCTTCCATCCGCATTCCCCACTCCTTCGTGAACAACGGTTACAAAGGCTACCTCGAAGACCGTCGTCCGAATTCCCAGGCCGATCCCTATCAGATCGTCGCGCGCGTCTCCAAGACCATCGCGACCGTTCCGACTCCCTGATCGAGTCCAGACGCAGCCCTGTTCCCTCTCGAAACGCCGCGGTCACCGACCGCGGCGTTTTTCGTGTTCACTCCGGATTCCGGGTTTCCGCAAGGCTGACGATCGCCGGATCGAGCACGAGATGGCGACGTTTGGCGCGTTTCAGGAGGGACTTCGCCGCCGCCGCGTCCTTGAAGACCGCCGCCTCCAGCCAGATCGCTTTTTCATAGGCCTCCGCTTCGTCCGGGTAATGTTTGAGGATCTGCCGGTATTCCGCGAGCGCTTCCTCATAGCGGGCTTCGTCGAGGTAATGGGCCGGCAGTTTCAGGTTCAACACCGGCTTCTCGATCGGGCCACCAGGGAAAAAGATCGCGTCGATGAACGCCATGAACGGGCGCGTCACCACGTAGAAGATCGGCTTCCACATCATCACGACTCCGGCGAAAAAGCAGAAGATCCCGATCAGCAGCGCGACCGGATCGATCGGATCCTGCACCTTCACCCCCCAATGATAGGCGAGACCCAGCAGCCCGATGCCCGCCAGCCATCTCGTCAGGTTGAAGACTCCGTCCCACATCATCCGCTGATAGTCACCCGGCGGACCAGCGGGTGTCAAGCGGGGAGGGGGAGGCCTTGGGGGTTGTATGGCATCGTCATTGCAAAGGACTTTGGCGTCGGTTTTTTCCGGGAATCCTGCTGCCGTTTCCTCTCCCTTCTTCCCGCCAAACTCCAAGCTTCCCACGTTCCGGAATCGGGGGCAGAATCCTCGCCATGACTTCCCGCCCGATTCTCTTGCTGGCCGCCCTTTGCTTGACCACCTCCGCTTCCCGGACGATGGGAGAGGAGATGCGGGTTTACATCGGCACTTACACGAAGGAGGGGGGATCCAAAGGGATTTACGCGGCGGACTTCGATGGGGCGACGGGCCGATTGGAAGAGCCGAAGCTCGTCGCCGAAGTGGCGAGCCCGTCATTCCTGACCCTTGCCTCATCCGGAAAGACGCTTTACGCGGTGTCGGAGAACCGGGACCGGGTCACGGCTTACCGGGTGGAGGCGGATGGGACTCTTGCCAAGCTGAACGATCAGAGCAGCGCCGGCGGCGGTCCCTGCTACGTGGCCCTGACTCCCGACGGGAAGACGCTCGCCCTCGCCAACTACGGTGGTGGCAGCATCGCGAGTTACCGGGTGCAGGAGGATGGCTCGCTCTCCGCACCCGTGACGACGATCCAGCACGTCGGGAGCAGCGTCGATCCGAAGCGCCAAAAAGGGCCGCATGCCCACTCGATCAATTTTTCCCTCGACGGCCGTTTTGCTTATGCTGCCGACCTCGGTACCGACCGGGTCTACGTCTACGCGGTCGATCCGGGGACAAGCGCGTTGAAGACGGCGGGCGAAACGGTGATCGAGCCTGGCTCGGGACCGCGCCATTTCGCTTTCCGACCAGACGGCAAGTTCGCATATCTGATCAACGAAATGTCGCTGATGATGAAGGCATTCCGCGTGGAAGCGGCGACGGGTGCCTTGACGGAGATCCAGTCGCTGAGCACGCTGCCCGCCGGCACCGCCCCCCAGGGCTCCACCGCCGAGGTCGTGGCCCATCCTTCGGGCAAGTTTCTCTACGGATCGAACCGTGGTCACGACAGCATCGTGGTCTACATGATCGACGAAGCGACCGGCAAACTCACCTACGTCGAGAACGAACCGATCCGGGGCAAAACGCCACGGAACTTTGTGGTCTCGCCCGATGGCAAATGGCTCCTCGCGGCGGGTCAGGCCTCGGATACGGTGACAGTCTTTGCGATCGACGCGGCAACGGGAGCGCTCAATTACGCCGACTCGCGGATCGAGGTCTCCAGCCCGGTCTGTCTCCGCTTTCTGAAAAAGTGACGACGCTCCATCGATTGACCCTTCCGTCATGAAACGCGTCGGCATCGTCGGCCTCCTGCAGGAGTCGAATACCTTCCTCGCCGGCACGACGCGTCGCGCGCATTTCGAGGCGGACCTGCTTCTCCGTGGCGAAGCAATCCGCGAGGTCATGGCGGAGACGCCGCACGAGGTGGGCGGATTCTTCACCGGTCTCGCGGAGGCAGAGGGAGAGATCGAGGCGGTGCCGCTTTTTCTGGCACGTGCCTTGCCCTATGGGCGCATCGATCAGGCGGATTTTGAAAAACTCGTTGAAGAGCTGCTCGCGTCCGTCGCCGGGGCGGGGCCTCTCGATGGCATCCTCGCCGCGCCGCATGGCGCGACGGTGGCCCACGGTCACGATGATGCCGATGGCTGGTGGCTGGGGCGGCTGCGCGAGCTCATCGGTCCGGACGTGATCTTGATCGCCTCCCTCGATCCACATGCGAATCTGTCTCCGGCGATGGTCGCGGCGACCGATGCGATTGTCGCTTACCGCAGCAATCCCCATCTCGATCAACGCGAGACGGGAATACGCGCGGCGCGCCTCATGATCGGGACGCTCGCCGGAAAGTTGCGGCCGGTGCAAGCCGCGGCCTATCCGCCGATGTCGATCAACATCCGCTCGCAGAACACGGGCGAGTCGCCGATGCGGGAGTTTTATGAAACGATCGCGGCGCTCGGCGATCGACCGGGGATCGTGAGTCATTCCGTGATCCTCGGGTTTCCCTACGCCGATGTCGCCGAAATGGGATCGTCCGTGCTCGTCGTCGCCGATGGAGACGCTGCTCTCGCGGAGGAGACCGCGGCGGCGATGGGGGAGGTGATGTGGCAACGGCGGGAGGCCTTCGAACCCGTGCAAACCGGCGTCGGCGAAGCGATCGGGATCGCGCTGGAGCGGGCGGCGCGTCCCGTCGTGCTGCTCGATATGGGCGACAACGTGGGCGGCGGTTCGCCGGGGGACGCCACGGCGATCGCGCACGAATGGCGGCGCTCGGGCGATGGATCCAGCCTGTTCGTCTGTCTCCATGATCCCGCGGCGGTGGAGTCGGCGGAGAAGGCGGGCTCCGGCGGCCGCTTCGATCAGGCGATCGGAGATCCGGCCGATCCGCTGCCGGGTTCCTGGCAGGTGCGGAGCCTGCACGATGGGATCTTTCACGAAGCGCAGGCGCGGCACGGGGGCTTCTCCGTCTTTGATCAAGGCGCGACCGCGGTGCTCGATCACCTCGATGGGAAGATCGTGGCGATGGTCACGACCCGCCGCATGGCCCCCTTCAGCCTCGCACAGATGACGGCGTTTGGTCTCGATCCGGCGGCGTTTGCGGTGATCGTCGCGAAGGGCGTGATCGCCCCGCAGGCGGCCTACGCTCCGGTGGCGAAGGGAGGTTTCGTGCATGTCGATTCCCCCGGCGTGACGCGGGCGGACATGACGAAGCTGGTTTACGAGAAGAGACGCCGGCCTTTGTTTCCGTTCGAGCGATGAGGCGGGGAGCCGGGCGTCCGCGCAAAGTAGTCCAGGGCTTCAGCCCGCTTGACGCCCGGCTTCAGGTGAAACGGACGGACCAGATGAGATTGTCGCAACTGTGAACTGACCTTGTGCGCATTCAGACGGGCACCACGAGCCCCTCTGCCTCTGCGAGCGTCTTTTGATTTCCGTCGAAAGTGAGGAACTCCGTCACTCCGAGGTGCAGTGCCGTGGCGACATGAAGCAAGTCGACAAGACGATGTCCCGAGGCTTGGGTATGAGCACTGCTCAAGGCCTCGGCCCGTTGGTGCACGGACGACCAATCCACGGGGATCGTTGTGAGCAGACCCGAATTGAGATCGGTTTGAAGATCGTTCAGCATCTGCAGGCCCTCCCGTTGTGAAAAACCTTTGTGGCGATCGTTTTGATGCAGCCGGATCTGGAGACGCACCGACTGCCGGAACTCCAGCAGCAACAGACTCGACACACCCAAGGCTCCATTCAACTGCAGCATGAACTGATCGGCGCGCGGCGAATTGACTTGAGTGCGATACAACGCGCACAGAAACGAAGTGTCGGGGAAGCAGTTCATCCCTCCTCGCCGTCGAGTTCATCGGCACGCATGGCCGCGACTTCGGCTTCTGTAAAAACACGCTCGCCCCAGATCGCCCGCCGGCGTGCCGCGAAGTCGGGCTTCGCGGGATGCAAGGAGGCCTCGTCGCGCCACGCGGAGAGGATGCCGATCGGTTGTCCCCGCTTTTCAATCCGGATGTCCTCGCCCTCAGAGAGCCATGCCTCGATCATCGAGAAGGAGTTGCGCAAATCCCTGACGGTCACGGTCTTCATGGTGTGGACAAAATATGTCCACGTCTGGAAGGCGTCAACTTTCATGTTTGATCGCAGCTTCACCTTGAAGTCATCAGCGGGAGCGCGGCGAATCGGCGTTCATTCGCGTCAAAGAGTTTTGGGAACCACGAATCGCACGAATCCAACGAATCCAATCCGGCGAATTCGCGTTCCATCCGCGTTCCATCCGCGTTCCATCCGCGTTCCATCCGCGTTCAATCCGCGTTCCATCTGCGTTCCATCTGCGTTCCATTCGCGTTCCATTCGCGTTCCATTCGCGTTCCATTCGCGTTGAAATCCTATCAACACCTGCGGTCGTTTGCCTTCTTCGACATCAATCTTCGCTACGCTTCGAATGCGGGAGTTCAGAGCATCGGCGTTCCACCTGCCCCAAAAGAGTTTTGGGAACCACGAATCGCACGAATCCAACGAATCCTGGACGGACGAGCACCCGTGTGGATTGCCGAATTCCATCTGGTGCGGCGAAGCCGCAAGAGCTGAGAGCACGGAGCGTGCCGCAGCGGTCGATTGCAGGACGGCCTGAGCGACCGTTGTTTCGGAGACAGCCGGCGGGGAGGGGGAGGGCGGGCGATCGACGCGGCCCCTTTGATATTTGATATTGGCCCCCGACCCGAATGGCACGGAAATATGACCATAGATCGGCGGACAGGGGTCTCCGCGCTCCATACTACCTGCGCGGAGAACGAGGCCATCTGCTCGCGACAGCGCTTGAGGAGGCAGGACACTCCTGTCCTGCCCGGCGTTAGTTCGGACCACAACAAGACGGCTCATTTCCGTGCCATTCTTCCCCGCCCCGTTTTCCGAGCGGAGGCGCGGCGTGTGCTTCCAAGCGAGGCACGAGCGAAAGCAGACGCCGTGCCGCAGCGGTCGCTTGCTCCCAGGTCCGGGAGGCCGTCGGTTGTGCGCCAGCCGGGGGAAGCGCGAGGTGGGAGGAACACGGGGCGTTGTGGTTTTGTAAAAGTCAGGAAATGTTGCCTGCCCCATACTCGCACGGTGAAGCGATCGTAAAGGAAACCAAGGCGGCGAAGCAAGGTGGCGCGGTCCAGTGGCGGGGTTTCGTCCCGGTCGGGTTCCTCGATGAGTGAGATGCCACTGATTTTTGGACCGGTGTTGTTTATTTTGGTGAGTTGAGTTTGGCCTCGAAATTGGCCGGGGTCTGGTAATCGAGAGAGGAATGTCGCCGGCGCGTGTTGTAGTAGGCATCAATGTAGGCGAAGAGTTC
>JAEUHI010000049.1 GCA_016795385.1 Verrucomicrobiales bacterium
CTGCCGCGACCGTCCTCTCTCACTGGATCGGGTGGAAGGATGGTTTTGACGATGTCCCATTGCTTGTCGGTGAGGTCCATCCATAATCATTATACACCTTATACAGAGTACAAGTGATATTTATGAGATGGCTTCTAGCCAGTTTCACGTACACGTATCCAGATTCGCTGAAATCCGACCACCAGACGTTGAAGGATCTGGCTTTCCTCGAGGAGGCAGTAAAGAGCGCCAAGTTCTACGACATTGAAAATCCATACCGCCGGCAGAACATGACGGCGGACTCAAGGGCTTACAGCCCTGAGTCGCCTTGACGTTCGCTTTAAGAAATCATGGGCGCCGACGCATTCATCGCCTTCGTTGGAATCAAGCGGGTCATCGATCTCGGCGCTGACTCGGAACTGATCGAATTACAGGAGCGCACGCATCCGTTAATTCGAGCTGCGCGGAAGAACGGCCTCCAGTTTTACGACGGGCGCTTGACCGACGGAGAGGATATATTCCTCTTCATCGGACGAACGATTTTAAGGGACGGACAAACAACGCTTGACGCCGCCCCTAAATCCCCGATCTTCCAACAATTCCGCCCCCGCTGATCCTCCTCCACGCGTCACCTTTATCCATCCGCACTCATCCGCCCCCCTCCCCATGCGAACCGCACGCCTCCTCGGAACCGGAAGATCCTTCTACCACGTCATGTCCCGGGTCGTGGACCGGCGCATGGTCTTCCAACCGAAGGACAAAGAGATCTTCCGCAAGATTCTCCGCAACCAGGAGTCCTTCACGGGGGTGCGGATTGTCACGTATTGCCTCATGTCGAATCACTTCCACTTGCTCCTGGAAGTGCCGGACCGGGAGACGCTGGCTCCGCTCGACGAGGAAGGGCTGCTCGCGGTGCTGCCTTTGCTCTATCCGGGGGACGTGGTGGAAGGGGTGAAGCAGGAACTGGAACGTGCCAAGGCCGCGGGGGACGAGCGCTGGCACCGTGAAATCCTTTCTCGCTATGAACGCCGGCGCGGGGATCTCGGGCTGTTCCTGAAGGAGGTGAAACTGCGCATCACTTTCTACATGAACAAACGACTCGGCCGGACCGGGACCCTCTGGGAGGGGCGCTACAAGAGCGTCCTGGTGGAGGATTGTGAACAAGCGCTGCTGACGATCTCGGCCTACATCGACCTCAATCCGATCCGGGCGGGCATCGTCACGGCACCTGAAGAATACCGATGGTGCGGCTACGCGGAAGCGGTGGCCGGCGGGCGGCGCGGGCAAAAGGCGCGCGAAGGGCTCGGCCTGATGCTGAGCGAGGCCTTGCAGGATCCGGATTTCCGTCATGACTGGCGACGCACCTTGCCGCGTTACCGGATGTTTCTTTATCAGGATGGACAAGAAGTCGCGGGGGATCCGCAATTGGGTCAACGCGGTCGTCGTGGGATGAAGGCGGAGCTCGTCGAGCAGGTGGTCGAGCAGGACGGGACGATGTCCTTGCGTCAGGCATTGCGTCACCGGGTGCGTTATTTCTGTGACGGAGCGGTATTGGGAACGGCGGCGTTCGTGAACGAGGTCTTCGAGCGCGAGCAGACCCTGCGGCAGCGCTTCGGCGAGAAGCGTACCAGTGGAGCGCGGCGCATGCGTGGGGCGGACTGGGGAGAGTTGCGGGTGCTGCGCGATTTGCAGAAGGACGTGATGGGGACGTAGGTCGCTCCGGCGGGGAAGGTGGGTCTGGAATCTTGAATTTGAGGCCTCCTGATCCACGAACCAGGAACGTTACCAGAAGCAACATTTCTTGACACTACCAGGCCCGACGCGAAGCGGAATGACGTGGCGCGAAGGCGCCCATGGATGCGAAATCAACGGCTGCCACGCGGCCGCAGATCGTGCTCGGTCTCCATTCCCTCGCCCAGCTTCAAAGCGTCGAGAATGAGCTTTTCCTCTTTCAGGGTCGTCGTCAAAACCTGTCCGAGCGTGGTCTTGGTCGCGAGGATCTTCCCGGCGGGATCCTGGGCCACGAGCAGGTAACCTTCGAACTCCCAACCGCCGACATTGGAGCTGTCCTTGTCGGAATCGTAGGAGGTCTCGACGGATTTCAGCTCGTGCTCCGAGAATTTTCCCGCCGGAAGCTGGGTGGAGAAACGCTGCACGGAGAGGATCTTGTACCAGTCTTCGCTGCGGTTGGCGTAGCGCCTCGAATTCCGGGCGACAAGCAGGATGGTGAAATTCGTTTCTCCGAGATCGGTGTCGCGGGTGACGTTGGTGACCTTCGCCGAGGTCGTGATGGTCATGTTTTCCATGTAGGTACTGCTTCCCTGGTCCCGCCGCTTTTTCCCGACCGACACATCCATCTCGAACTTGGCGACTTCCTTGGGCGCGTTGGCGATGATGCGCTCCTGCGAAGCCGCGTCGAGGACATCCAGCTTGGTGTTGAAGATCTGTCCGTCGCTCCGCTGGATCCTGACATTGCCACTACTCGCGGTGTAGGAGATCACCTCGACGGTCATCGACTGGCCCGCCTTGTTCGCCACTTCGATCGTGGCGGCACCGAGGGAAGAGGCCGCCATCCACGCTGCGAGGCATCCCCAGATGAGAAGTGCGCGAGGGTTCCGGAGCAGTGGCGGCAGGCATTTCATATCGGTCGCGGAGCTGAGTCTGCCTCGCAGGATAGGGATCGGTGCCCGCGAAGGCAAGAAAAGCTTTTGCCCGGATCACGAGAAGGGGCCGTGCCCCTTTCGTGCCCTCTCCGCAGAATCATCTTGCGGAGGGGAGGTGTCCGGGATTACCACTGCTCCCAGAGATTTTTGCCATGACCGATCCAACCTCCATGACCGATTCCGAAAGGGAAGAGATCCTCGACTGGATCCGCAGCGAACACGCGGCCGGACGCGCCCTGAATCTCCACGCGGTGAAGCGCCGCCGTCCGGAACTGCTGCGTCGGGTCTACGAGGTGCGCCCTTTCTGGGGCTGGTGGCAGGCGATCGCCGATGCCGGGCTCGACTACGCGGACCTGGAGGTGGAACTCGAGGAGACGGTGACGTGCCGGATCTGCGGTTACGTCGGGTTCCAGCTCAACGCCCACCTCAGCCGGCGCCACGGAATGTCGAGTGCGGAGTATCGCGAGAAATATCCCGGACTGGATCTCGCCAGCGAGCTGCGGCGCGCCCGCATGAAGAAGGAGGGCGGAAACCACCTGCTGCCGCATTGGGAGCCGCTCTACTCCGACGAATACATGATGGACCGGGCCTATCGCTACTACACGATGGGGCATCGGCTCCGCACCACCTGGATCTGCGAGCACGATCACAACCTCTGGCAGCACATCCATCGCAAGGGCATCACGTGGGAGTCGTTCATCACCGCCCTCGGCATCCCCTACCCCGACGCCAAGACCGAGAGGGCCCCGGGGATCACGCGCGAGGAATTGCTCGAGCGCTTGCGCGAAGTGGTGAAGGCGGAAGGCGAAACCCCGAAGCTGGCCCGTCTCACCGAGATCGATCACCTGCTGCTCACCGGGGTGCGCCGTTATTTCCGCAATTACGACAAGGCCCTCGCCGCGGCCGGTTTGCCCCTGCCGAACCGGCCTTTCCTGCTGCGCCGGGAATTCTCTCCCGAAGAGGTCCTCGCCGAGCTGCGGCGGCTCGCGGACCAAGGGGTGCGTATCACGGCGGTGGGCATCAAAAAGGAACTCGGCAATACCGATCTCCACCTCAACATCGAAAAAATGGGGGGATACCCGGTGGTCCGCCAACAGCTGGGGCTGGCGAAACCGGAACTCCCCCGGGAGATGCCGCGTCACACCCGCGAGGAGGTGATCGAGGCGATGCGCCGCCGTGCGACCGAGGGCAAGGAATACACCGTTCCCGCGCTGCGCGAGGGCGACGAGGCCGATCCGGAGCTCCTGCGATCGGCCCGGCAACATTTCGGAAAGTGGACCGAATTGCTCGACGCAGCAGGGCTCCAGCCCGTGCACCATGCGAAACCCCGCGCCCAACGCCGCCGCGAAAAACTGCTCGCCGCACTGCGCGAACGAAGCGCGGCGGGCCTGCCGATCGATCCGAAATCGATGCGACAGGAGGAGTCGTCGAAAGCGCTCTACCGGAATCTGAGCTTTCTTTACAAGGGATGGGAGAACGCCGTCGCCGAAGCGGGTCTCTCCGAGGACCTCGCCCGCTCGCTTTCCCGCGAACGCGACGCGATCATCGCGGCGATCCAGGCGAGACAGGAACGGGGAGAACCGCTCGATCTGTCGAGCATGAAGTCGTTTCCGGGGAGTGCCTCCCTTTACCAACGGGCCCGGGCGGAATTCAAGACGTGGAAAAAAGCGATCCTCGCCGCTGGCATCGCGTGGCCCTTGCCGAAGCCCCCCAAGCCGGAACGTCCACCGAAGCCACCGCGTCCCCCGAAGGCCGAGCGCCCTCCCAAGCCACCGAAGCCGCCCAAAGCTCCGAAAGCGGCAAAGCCACCGCGTCCCGGCCAACGGCCGCGGAAACCGCGCGTGATTTCCCCCGAGGTCGCCGCCGCCATGGCCGCGCGGGCCGCCCGCATCGCAGAGCTGAAGAGCCGCCGCGACAACCTCGAGGAACGTCGCGAAAAGGTGATCGAAGCGATCCGCGAGCGTCATCGCGAAAAACGTCCCCTCTACCTCCGCGGCATCCGGCGCGAGCCGGCGGCGATGGAGCTCTACGACGAGGCGCGCGTCGTCTTCCGCACCTGGAAGGCCGCCCTCGCCGCGGCGGGTTGCAAGCCCGAGCCCCTCCCTCCCCTGCCGAAATCGAAGATCGTCCAGGAACTCGAGGAGGCCTACCCGATCGATCCGGAATGGCTGGCCAAGGTCGAGGAAATGACCGCCGCCACGATGCTACGGCGCGATACCGACGAGCCCGAGGACGCACCCGCGAAACCCTCGCCCGATTTTTCGCCCGGAGTCATCCGGGGGTGGCGTCGGCCGACGAAGAAGGGTGAGAAACAACGCACCACACCCTCGAAGGCGGAGCTGCGCAAGAAGCGGAAGAAGGGCCGGCGATAAGATCCAGCTCAGAGGAGCAAAGCCTTTGCCCCCTCGACCGCTTCGGTGATGAAAGTCGCAGGGCGGCGATCGAACTGGCTCGCAAACGATTCTTCGAGGTGCGCGCGGAACGATTCGGCCGCCTCCCGCCGCACCAGCGAGACAGTCGATCCGCCGAAGCCACCGCCCGTCATGCGGGTGCCGACGTGTCCGTTTTCCGCGCCGAAGGCGTAGCCCGCCTCGACGAGGCCATCGAGCTCGGCACAGCTCACCTCGAAGTCGTGCCGGAGCGATGCGTGGCCTTCGCGGAGGCAGCGTCCCATGGTTTCGAGATCCCCTGAAGTGAGCGCGCCAACGAAGGCATGGACACGCTGCTGTTCGGTCACGGCATGCCTGGCGCGACGGTAAAGGGTGTCATCCATCCGCCCGCGAGCCGCCTCCACCAAAGCCGGATCGAGATCGCGAAAGGAGGCAGCTCCTAAGAATGCCAGCGCCGCCTCGCATTGCTCGCGCCGCAGACGGTATTCCCCGTCACCGAGGGCGTGCTTCACTCCGGTATCCGCGACGACGATGACGAGATCCTCGGGCAGCGGCACGGAACGCGTCGAGAGGTCCCGGCAATCGAGGAGCAGCGCACAACCGGCCCGACCCGCGCCGACGGCGAGCTGATCCATGATGCCGCAGGGCACGCCCGCGTAGTCGTGCTCGGCCTTCTGGCAGAGAAGGGCGCGCTCGCAGACCGATCGCGTCGCACCGGTCAAGGTCTCGATCACCAGCGCCGTCGCCGTCTCAAGGGCGGCGCTGGCGCTGAGTCCCGCACCCGCCGGGAGGTCGCCATGGATCACGGCACGAAATCCCGGCACCTCGATCCCTTCTCCCCGGTAGCCGGCGATGACCCCGAGCAGGTAATTCAGCCAACGCTCCCGTTTTTCGGCGCGGGGAAAGACCTCGTCCGGACCGATGCGGACCTTCTCACCAAACCCGGCCCTCACCGGCACGAATTCAAAAAAGCCATCCTCCGTCGCCGACGCCTCGATCACGAGGTGACGGTCGATCGCCACGGGCAGGACCCAGCCATCGAGATAGTCGATGTGTTCGCCGATCAGATTGACCCGACCCGGAGCCACCGCGATCACCGAAGGCACCGCGCCGAAATGTTTTTCATACTCGCCTCCGCGATTCATCGGGCGAGTGTAGGGACACCCCCACGATCCCGCAAGGACTTCCCGCAGAGGGCGGGCTCACTCGCCCCCGGAGCGGAACTGCTTCAAAAACGCCGCCCCACATCCCGAGAGGACGGTGCGGGTGTCCGTGACCAAGGTCGCCACCACCGGAGTCGCGGCTCGGAACCAACCGGCTCCGGCCATCGCGACGATTCCGATGCCGATCGAGACGAAGCTGAAAGTCATCGCACCGACCGCGACGAGGAGGGCACCGATCGCGAGGAACGACCACGTCAAGGCCACCGCCACGGAGCGATCATCCCGGTGCTTGCGGCACAGGCCCATTTCCAGTGTCGGACGAGCACCGAACCAGGTGCCGGGCAGCCGGGGATTTCTCAAAGCGATGGCGCTGGAGCCACAGGCGGGGCGGCCGCACTTGACGCAGGATCCAACCGGGATGACCGCGCCGTGTTCGAGGATCAACTCGCTGCCGCTCACATACAACGAGGGCGGCGGGGCGTGGAGGGTCGTGGTTTCCGTCATCGGAGCGGCCGACGCCTCGGGAGGCACCGGCACGATCACCCGCATCTGGGTGGCCGGAGCGGGATGAAGGGCGGATTCGATGGAGGATTCGGCAGGAGGATTCATCAGTTTCATCAAAGGGAGCACAGGCTGTGCCAGAATCGAGCCTTTCGACGTGACGAAGGCGTCATCCGGAGCGGACCGTGCACCCGATACGAGGCGACCCGGCCGCTTCTTTCGGAAAAATGCCCCCTCTCCCGCTCGACCGGGATTCCTCATCGCGTATGCCGTCCGCCGTTCGCGAAGCTTGCATCCGGGAACGAAAGCGACGACGCTGCTGCCCTTCTCCGCGGCGGGATTGTCACCCCTCGCGGCCTGCGGCTCGTATCCCCTCCATGAAACGTTTTTTCCGTGCCACCGTGCCTCTCGCCGTTCTCGGCGGGTGCGCCTATCTGGCATGGTGGTTTATCTCGAACCGCCCCGAGACCCCGACGATCGAGGCTCCGCCCGCGGTGGTGCGTGTCGAGGGGACCAAACTCCAGCGCCAGACCTATCCGGTCCGGGTGCGATCCCAGGGCACGGTGCAACCGCGCACCCGCAGCACCCTGCTCCCCGAAGTCTCCGCCAAGGTCCTCGAAGTCAGCCCTTCCTTCCGGCCCGGCGGTTTTTTCAAAAGCGGCGAGATGTTGTTGAAGCTCGATCCCGTCGATTACGAAACCGCCCTCGTCGTCGCCAAGGCCACCCTCGCGCAGGCCGAGGTCATTCTCGCGGAAGAGACCGCCAAGGCCGGACAGGCCCGGGAAAACTGGCGCGCCCTCGGTAAGACCGGTGAGCCCGGGGCGCTCGCCCTGCGCCTGCCGCAGGTCGCCAAGGCCGAGGCCGACGTGGCCGCCGCCAAGGCCCAGATTGCCCAAGCCGAGCGCGATCTCGAGCGCACCATGATCCGCGCCCCCTACGACGGACAGGTCCTCGAGCAGCTCGTCGATGTCGGCCAGTTTGTGAACGAAGGCACCGCCCTCGGCCAGATCTTTGCCGTCGATTACGTCGAAATCCGGCTGCCTTTGCCCGAGCGCGAGATGCAGTTTCTCTCCCTCCCGGAGCGTTTCCGCGATGGTGCGACGACCGCGGGCGGCGCACCCGTCACGCTTCACACCGGGCTCGCCGGGAAAATCGCTTCGTGGGATGGCTTCCTCGTCCGCGTCGAGGGTGCGATCGACGAGTCGACCCGCCAGATCACCGCCGTCGCCCAGGTGAACGATCCCTACGCCAAGCGCGGTGACGGCCATCCGCCGCTGCGCATCGGACAATTCCTCGAAGCCGAGATCGAAGGCCAGATCCTCAACGACGTGTTTGTCATCCCGAGGCGCGCGGTGCGGGCGGGCAACGAGATCCTGCTCATCACGCCCGAAAACAAGCTGCGCCGCGTCACCGTCGATCCCATCATCGCCGACACCGAAAAGATCATCATCTCCGCCGACACCGGTGGGCAGCCCCGCGAGGGCGACGTGCTCTGCCTCACCCCCATCCCCTTCGCCGCCGAGGGAGCCACCGTGCTGCCTCTCATCGACGGCGTCATGGAGACCACCGAAGTTCCCGGATCCGGCAAGTCCAAGGGAGCGAAAGGAGCCGCCCCGGTCGAAGCCAAGGCCCCGGCCGCCGCCCCCGGCGGGTCACCCCGATCCTCCTGATCCCGCCATGATCGCCTGGTTCGCCCGGAATGGCGTCGCCGCCAACCTGCTGATGCTCGCCGTCATGGTCGCGGGCATCTGGACGCTCGCGAACGACAAGATTCCGCTCGAGGTCTTCCAGGATGTGCCTTCGCGGATCATCTCCGTGAACGTTCCGTATCCCGCCTCCTCCCCCGACGAAACCGAGGAGACCATCGTCCTGAAAATCGAGGAAGCCCTCCAGCCTGTCGGCGGGATCAAGCACATCAACTCGACCGCCGGCAGCAGCGGCGGCACCGTCCTCATCGAGGTGAACGAGGGCGAGGACCCGCGCCAGGTCATGGACGACGTGAAGATCCGCGTCGATTCCATCCCGAATTTCCCCGCCCTCGCGGAAAAGCCCATCATCCAGCTCGACGATTCCTTTCATTCCGTCATCACCGTCATCCTCAGCGCCGAGATGGGTGAGCGCGATCTGAAACGTCTCGCCGAGCAGACCCGCGATGAACTCGCCGCGCTCCCCGGCATCTCCCACGCCGAAATCGCCGGAACCCGCAAGGAAGAGATCGCCATCGAGATCCCCGAGGCCACCTTGCGGAAATACAATCTCAGCCTCGAGACGATCAGCCAGGCGATCCGCCAGACCGCGATCGATCTCCCCGCCGGTGTCGTCCAGACCGAGGCGGGCGACGTCTCCATCCGCACCCGCGGACGCGCCTACACCGGCGACGACTACGCCCGCGTCCCCGTGCTGACCCGTCCCGATGGATCGAAACTCACCCTCGGCGAGATCGCGAAGATCCTCGACGGCTTCACCGAGAATCCCCTCATCGTGAAGCTGAACGGCAATCCCTGCGTCATGATCACGGTGATGCGCGAGGGGAACCAGAACGCCATCACCATCGGCGAGCGGGTCAAAGCCTACATCGAATCCTCCAACAACAGCCTGCCCGATGGCGTGCGCCTCGATTACATGAACGATCGCTCGAAGATCGTGAAAGGCCGCATCGATCTCCTCCGCCAGAACGCGCAGAGCAGTCTCATCCTCGTCTTCATCTGTGTCGGTCTTTTCCTGCGGCTCGAAGCCGTCATCTGGGTCGGCATTGGCATGGTCACGAGCTTCCTCGGGGCCTTCGCCTTGATGCCCTACCTCGACGTGACGATCAATCTGTCGTCGCTGATGGGCTTCATCCTCGTCCTCGGGATCGTCATCGACGACGCCATCGTCATTTCCGAGAGCTGTGACTCTTACCGGCAAAAGGGGCTCTCTCCCCTCGACGCCGCCATCCAGGGGACGAAACGTATGGCCATCCCCATCACCTTCGGCGTGCTGACCACCGTGATGGCTTTCCTCCCCATGGCCTTCGACTCGTCGGACTGGGGCAGCATGTTCCGCCCCATCGCCATCGTCTTCATCATCGTGATGCTCATCGCCCTGGTCGAGACCAAGCTCATCCTCCCGAGCCACCTCGCCACCCCCTTCCTGGGCCGCGCCGGAGATCTCCTCGCCCCGGTGCACCGCTTCTCGGGACGCGGACTGCAGTGGTTCATCGACAAGGCCTACCGCCCGGCCATCGCCTTCTCCGTGCGCCACACCTACCTGATGCTCTCGCTCATGTTCGGCGGGCTCATCGTGCTGCTCGGATTCTATTTCGGAGGGCGCATCCAGACGACCTACTTCCCCCGCGTCGCGAGCGAGCGCATCGAGTGCCGTCTCACCATGCTCGATGGCACGCCCTTCGAAGTCACCGACGCGCAGATCGCCCGCATCTACGAGATCGCCGAGCAGATGCGGAAAGACTACTCCAGCCCGGACGGGAAAAGCGTCATCAAACACATCGTCTCCTCCTCCGGAGCCAGCGTCTCCAGCCGTGGATTTTCCAGCACCTCCGGCACCCACGTCGGCGGCGTCGTCATGGAGACCTTCGGCCCCGAAGAGCGCAGCATGGAGGTGAACACCGTCGACATGGCCAACGACTGGCGGCAGCGCATCGGCCCCATCGTCGGCGCCGAGGAAATCACCTTCCGTGCCGAAATCATGCGCGGCGGCGATCCCATCGACATCCAGATCACCGGCACCGATCCCGACGAGCTCCTCGACTTCTCCGCGAAGATCAAGGAAAAGCTCTCCACCTATCCCGCCCTCTTCGACATCAACGACACCCTCGATGCCGGACGCAACGAGATCCAACTCCGGCTCAAGCCCGAGGCAAGGCAGTTCGGCGTCACCGTGAACGACCTCGCCTCCCAGGTGCGGCAATCGTTTTACGGCGACGAAGTCCAGCGCATCCAGCGCGGGCGGAACGAGGTGAAAGTGATGCTACGCCTCCCCCGGGACGAGCGCCGCAATCTCGCCACCCTCGAAACGATGCGCGTGCGGACCGATTCCGGTCTCGAGATCCCCTTCGGAGCCGTGGCCGAAGCCGAGGTCGTGAAGAGCTTCACGAGCATCAAACGCGTCGACCGCCGCCGTGCCCTCAACATCACCGCCGACGCCGACAAGAAAACCACCGACGTCGAAGCCCTCCGCGCCGAACTCGCCGTCTACCTCGACGATCTCCTCTCCACCCATCCCCACGTCCGCTGGTCCTTCGAGGGTGAAGCCCGCATGGAAGCCGAGAGCGGATCGCGCATGCTCGTCTCCATCCTTCTCATCATCGGCGGCATGTATGCCCTCATGGCGATTCCTTTCCGCAGCTACACGCAGCCCTTCATCGTCCTCCTCGTCGTGCCCTTCGGCGTCGTCGGAGCGGTCCTCGGCCACCTCTTCCACGGGCTGCCGCTCAGCATCATGTCGCTCTTCGGCATCCTCGGCGTCTGCGGTGTCGTCGTGAACGACACCCTCGTCCTCGTCGACGAAATCAACGACCTCCGCGCCAACGGCATGCCGCTCAAAGACGCCGTGCAACAGGGGGGACGCAATCGTTTCCGCGCCATCTTCCTCACCCAGATCACCACCTTCTTCGGCCTCGTCCCCCTCATCTTCAGCGGCACCTGGCTCTCCGAGCTCTTCCCCTTCTTTTTCAGCACCGGCGCCCAGAGCACCCATGCCCAGTTCCTCGTCCCGGTCTCCGTGGCGATGGGCTACGGATCGCTCTTCGCCACCGTCATCACCCTCTTCCTCGTCCCCCTCACCTATCTCGCCATGTCGGATCTCTCCCGGATCATCAGCGACGGCTGGCGCAACTATCGCGAAGTCTGGCTCGGCAAGGCGGGCGGTGGCGAATTGCCGGCTCCAGGCGTCACGGAATCGGGCTTGCCGGAAGCGGGCCAATAAAGCGAATCCGCCATGTCGAAATCGCTTTCCGCCGCGGGCCTCGTGCTCGCCCTCTTTCTCACCGCCTGCGACAGCGAGAAATGGTTCGACGAACGCATGGCCGAGGCCCACACGCTTTCGCCCGCCGCCATCGCCGCCTTCCTCTTCGGAGGCGGGTTTGTCAGTGAAGATCTCACCTGCGTCAGCGCCGGCGTGCTCGTCTCGAAAGGGTCCCTTTCCTACTGGCTCGCCGCCCTCGCCTGCACCCTCGGCGTCTGGGTGAGCGATTCCCTCATCTATTTTTGGGGATTGTTAGGGCGACGTGGACTCCTCGACCGCGCCCCGCTCCGCTGGATCGTGAAACGCGCACAGATCGAGCGCGGCGCCGGACTCTTCGAACGCCACGGCGCGAAGGTGCTCATCCTCTCGCGCTTCATGCCCGGCTCGCGCGTGCCCATCTACCTCGCCGCCGGCTTCCTCCACTATCCCTTCCCCCGCTTCGCGGCGTGGATGGCCCTCGCCGCGGCGCTCTGGGCCCCGGTGATGGTCTGGCTTGCCCTGAAACTGGGGAATGCCCTCCTCGGCTGGCTCGAGCGCTACGAGAAGATCGCGTGGATCGCGATGCCCACCGTCGTCCTCGTGATCTGGCTGGGCATGCGACTCTTCGAAAAGCTCGTCGCCCGGCGCGGCGAACGGCTCCTCGGCGAGGCCGCCGTCGAAGACCCCACAGGGTCAAGTGAGTGACACGACCCTGTCCCGTCCGTCGATCACGCCATCTCGCTCAGCTTCACCGGCCGCCCCTCGCGGGCCGACTTGTCGCAGGCAAAGAGCACGCGGAAGGACTCCAGCGATTCGGCGATGCTGGTCCGCGGCATGTCTTCGCCTCGGTCGAGCGCGTCGAAGAAGGCCTGGAATTGATCCTTGTAAGGGTGATCGGCGACATCGCCCGAGTCGGCGAGCGCCACGGGCAGCTCCGTCCATTTTTTGTCGCGCAGGGCGAGTTTGGAGGAATAGAGTTTGTTATCGAGCAGGCTGCCCTCGCTGCCGACGAGGTGGGTGTGGAAGTAGTAGGGCTGGAGACAGTCGATCACCGACGCGACCTTGCCAACACTGCCGTTCTTGAACTTCAGCAGGGCCACCGTCGTCGTCTTGTATTCGTACTTCTGGAAGATCTCGTGTTTCGACTGCGTCTCGTAGGCGCTCACTTCCTCCACCTCGTTGCCCATGCAGAGAAGCAGGGCATCGAGCGCGTGACACCCAGCCGAGAGCAGGCTGCTGCCGCCGTTTTCGAGCGTCGTGTTCCAGCGGTACTGACCATACCAGGGACCGATGCCGTGGTAATAATCGACCTCGCCGTAGTGGATCTCGCCGATCATGCCACTGTCGAGCAGCTTGCTCGTGGTAAGGAACTGGCTGATGAAACGGATCTCGAAACAGACGCACGCACGCACGCCGGCCGCCTTCACCGCCGCGGCGATGGCGCTGCAATCCTCCCAGCTCAGGGCCATGGGTTTCTCGAGAATGATGTGTTTACCCGCCTTCGCCGCCGCCTCGGCCTGGGCGCGGTGCTGGGCCGGATAACTCGTGATCGAGACCACGTCGATGTCCGAGGCGAGCATTTCGTCGAGATCCGTGTAGGTCTTGATGGGGCTGCCGTGCCGCGCCGAGACCTCCGCGTCGTTGAGAGGACGGGAGGAATAAACCGCCGTCACGGTGCCCTGGGAAGTCCCGTTGATCGCGTCCGCATGGGCCGTCGCCGCCCAGCCGTATCCGATGATGCCTACCTTGTATTCCATGACTTCATTGAACCGAAGAGGTCGATGCGGGGCAATGGAAATTTTCGGCATGGATGCGGGAGGGGTGGTGAAGATCGCGCCACCTCTTCGCCCGGATCTCCCCACGCTCTATCTCCATGCCAGCCGGACTTCGAGTCGTTCCGGGTCATTGAGCGACAAGACGGCGATGGTAGCTCTACCTTTTTCCGTCTTGCCTTCGATTCGGATCCCGCTCCACGAAAAATGCTCTTCCCATCGTTCGATGCGCGGGTTGAAAAGAGGGGTCATGACCTCAGTTTGTGGATCGATCCCAGCAAGGTTCGTGCCCTTTCGCAAATTGCAATCGATACAGGCAAGGGCCAGATTGTCCGGATCGTCGCTGCCTCCATGCTGACGAGCCCGAACATGCTCAATTTGGAGCTTTGCAAACGGGGATTGTTCCTGCCTTAACAGGCAATATTCGCAACAATCGCCCGCACGTTCCCGCACCATGCTGCGAATCGCACGATCCATCTCCTCAGGAAGCCAGCTTCCGCCTCACCCCCGCGCAAAGGACGGACAAAAATTGGTTCGCCCTTGCGTACCCTTCATACTCCGCCCGTTCGTCATCGGTGAGCATTCCCTCACTGGCGCGGTCGGCCAGCCACTCAAGCCGCCCTTGCAAGGCTTCATCAGCATGGTAACCCACGATCTTTTCCGCCTGATCCGAAGTCAGGAGATCGAAAATCGGATCGACTCCGCGCCGAAAGGCTCTTGAAACGATATCGCTGTCCATGGAGGGGATTTTAACGGTTTACCCCATCCCTGGCAAGATCCGACGTGATCAAGACGCCCCCTCGTTCAACTCGAAAGGCACCCCAACAAACCCGCCGCCGAGGCCTTCGGAGAAAGGGAATCCGGCGGGATGAAAGGGGAAACTCCTGCAATCCATCACCCGATGTTCGAGCAGCTCCCTACGGCCTCACCTCGTCTGCACGTTGATCGCGGCGGCGTCGGTGGCGGCAGGCCATGCTTTCGAATTCGCCTGGAACAGGCTCGTGAAGGTCTTCTTCAGGTAGACGGTGCGGCGCCCTTTTTTCTTGGCCAGCTTCTTCTTGTTCGGGGTCACCACCGCACGCAGCAACACG
Organism: Verrucomicrobiales bacterium; assembly: GCA_016795385.1. Taxonomy (GTDB): domain Bacteria; phylum Verrucomicrobiota; class Verrucomicrobiia; order Verrucomicrobiales; family DEV007; genus Arctic95D-9. The sequence continues at coordinate 14,504 of JAEUHI010000049.1, forward strand.
GATCCGTCATCCCCGTCCATCGCCGCGGTCTCGTAGGTGCCTGTCAGGATCCCCGCGGTCACGTTGCCTTCGTTCCCGAGATAGGTCACGGCAAAGAGCGCGTTGCCAGCCGAGCCTCGCAAGACGACGGAATCGGCGGCGCGGTCATCGGGCAGCACGACCCGGTTGCCGAGGGCGACATGGCCGGTGACGGGACCGGCCTTCTTCGAGGTCAGGGTCACGAGTTGTCCGCCCGGGGTGTAGACCTCCAGCCCCACCAGGGCGGAGGGTGAAGGTCCTACCGCCACATCAGGCCGCGGCAGGATCACCTCGAAGGTGTGTTCTACCGGATCGGCGGCGGCATGGAAATCGTCGCCGGCCTGGGAGGCACGCACGGTGACATCACCCCCTCCGGTGAAACTCAGTTCGTTGCCGTTGGCGAGAACGCCGGGCCCGTCAAGGACCTCGTAGGTCAGCCCGCTGCCCGAGCCGCCGCCGGAGGCGGCGAGGGTGAGGACTTCTGAGATGAAACGCGCCCCCGGCGAGTCGAAGGTGATCGTCTGCGGGACGAGGCTCACGGTGAAGGTGCGGGCCACCGGGGTGGCGTCGTGGTAGTCGCTGTTGCCGGCCTGGCTGGCGGTGATGGTGACCGATCCGGCTCCGATGAACGTCAGGACGTTGCCGCCGCTGAGGGAGGCGGGTCCGCTGGTCACGGCAAAGGTCACGGGGATGCCCGAGGCTCCCCCTGTGGCGGAAAGGTTCACCGTCGCGGTGGCCGGCTGGTCACCGGGATTGGCGAAGGTGATGGTCTGGCTCGCCTTGTCGCGGGTCACGGTGAGGGTGTAGGTCTTGAGGGTGGTGCCGTCCTCGGCGGTGACGCGGACCTCGACGGAGTTGGCGCCGACGTTGAGGACGAGGGAGCCGCTTGCAGCGCCGGAGGTGACGGGAGCGAAGGCGCCTTCGTTGACACGGACGTCGATCGTCGCATTGGCCTCGGCAACGGTCGGCGTGATGGTGAGCGAACTCGTGGCGTTTGTGACACTCGCGGTGTAGCTGATCGTACCGCCGGCGAAGTCGGGGGATAAGGTGCCGCTGCTGATCGTCAGGGACGTGAGGTCGGCGTTGTCGCTGCGGGTGTCCACGGTGACGTTCCCGGTTTCGGCGCTTCCGGTCGCGGCGTGGGAGGTGAGGGTGCAGGCCCAGATGAGCGAAAAGAGGAGGAGGGAGAGGGCGTACTTCATCGCGGAAAAGGTGGATATGGATGCGCGGACCGGACCGCCCATCGTTTGGCCGTGTGCGGGTTCGCCGCAGCCGGGATCACGGTGCTCTGCCGGTCGAAACGTCGCGTTCAACCATGGGGTGTCGAAATGCGAGGGCGGGAGAACCGCCGCCCTTTGGGACGCAACGGCCGTGGCGGTTCCGGAGAGCCGGGACGATTGTATCGGTGGAGAGCAATCGAAGCGGGCGGCGACTTCCGCGTCCGTACCCGACGCATGGGCAGGATGCCCATGCCACATGCCGCCGAAGACCGCAGGGGCTTCGCCCCTGCACCCCGTGGTTTCTCTTCTCGCTTCGTCTTTCATTTCTTCTTCGCTTTTCCTCTCCGCTTCCGTCACTTCACCGCTGCGCTCGTCCCTCGCTTGCTGTTCCGTTCCCGTCGCTTCCGGCCTGCTGTTTCAGGGGACGGAACTGCGTGCTGAGCGGAAGCCGAGGTAATACGTCGCGCCCGACGGGGAGTCAAAGTCGCGCAAGGAGGCACGCGAGTAGATCGCTTCGCCGTTCCAACCGCCGCCCCTGAACACACGGAACGAGCCCGTAGCAGGGCCCCGAGGATCCGTAAATCCTGTCGTGTAGTAGGTTTCCCCATACCAGTCCCAGCACCACTCCAAAACGTTCCCTGCCATCTCCTTAAGGCCATAGGTGTTCCCCGCAAAACTTCCCACTGGACTCGTGTAGGGGAAACCGCCCGTGGCGTAGGTCGGGTGGTAGTTGTTGATCGGACTCAGGTCGTAGGCATACGAAGTCGATCCGTAATAATTTGCCTCGGTATGACTGATCGTGTCCGAACCGGACGGAAAACGCTTCCCGCTCACTCCACCCCGAGCCGCCTTCTCCCACTCCGCCTCCGTCGGCAACCGATACCCGTTCGCCGACCAGTTCACCTCCGGTGCCGTCGTGCCCGTCCGCATCACGTTGCCGCCCACCGTGTAGACCGGCGTCAGACCGTCCATCTCACTCCGCGCGTTGCACCATTTCACCACATCCCACCAGCTCACCGTCTGGACGGGATGGCTGGCAGCCTTGCCCACACCCGCAGCAAGATCCGAATACCCGTTCGACACCGCCCAAGTCCTCACCTCGTCCCACAAGGCCTTCGTCGTCTCCGTCTCGGCCAAGTAGAAAGGGCTGACCGTCACCGTGATCGGCGGCGCGTTGCTGTCCGTGTCCCCGCTTGTTCGTCCCATCACGAAGCTGCCGGCTGGAATGAGAGACATGCCGCTGACGATATGACTGCGAGCGCTACGGAAACCAGTGCCGTCGAATGCAGATCCGGGTGAAAGACCGCCTCTACGAGCAGCTCGGCAATGGTTCGCAGTGCTTTCCCAAGAACCACCTCTGCGTATTCGCGTGCCGTCTCCTGCTCCAGGCCCTCTCGGGTCGTTTGCTCCGTCGCTGTAGTATTCAGCATTTCGCCAGTCCCAGCACCACTCGTGTACATTCCCAGCCATTCCCTTTAGTCCATATCCATTTGCCGCGAAGCTTCCCGCCGGGCTGGTATTTGGACGACCGCCCGTTGCAAAGCTTGGGTGATCGCCGGTGGTTCCTGTCTGATAGGATTCACCGCCATCGTTCCGGAAGTTCGCTTCATTATGCGAAATTGTATCGGTTCCCCATGGAAACCGCTTCCCACTTATACCACCCCGTGCCGCCTTCTCCCATTCCGCCTCCGTCGGCAAGCGGTAGCCGTTCGCCGACCAGTTCGCCGTGGGCACGCTCGTGCCGGTACGCATTACGTTGCCCGAGACCAAGTAAACCGGCGTCAATCCTTCTTTCTCGCTCCGGGCGTTGCACCATTTCACCACGTCAAACCAACTAACCGTTTGCACCGGATGATCAGCCCCCTTCCCAGCACCGGCGGCGAGGCCGGTATACCCGTTATTCAACGCCCAACTTCGCACCTCATCCCACAAGGCCTTCGTCGTCTCCGTCTCGGCCAGGTAGAAAGCACTCACCGTCACCGTGATCGGCGGAGCATCGCTGTCCGAGTCTCCACTCGTCCGCCCCATCGTGAAACTCCCCCCGGGGATGTAGGCGAAGCCGGGAACCGCGGTGACTCCATCATCCGCCACCACCCGGAACCGCATCTGGGTGCTGTAGTTCCCCGCCCAGTCGGCCCCCGCATCCCACACGATCGCCTTGCCCGTCCCCGGTGCCACCCCGGCCCCGATGTGCCCCGTTGCCGAGGTCGCGGGCACCGTCCAGTTCGCGCCCGCGTCGCTGGAGATTTCGAGCGATACCGCCACAGTCGGGAAGCCTGGCGCCGCGACGTCGTAGGTGATGTCCACCAGCTTCGTCCCCGTCCGTTGCGCGGCGGTCAGGTTGCTGACGACGGGCGCGGCGACTGCGGGAAGGGCGAGGGATCCGGCGATCCAGAACAGGGCGAAGGAGGAGAGCTTCATGCGAAAAGTCGGGACACGCGGCCGCGTTCGAATTGGAATACACCAAATCGCGAAATCCATCAATTCAATACTTCGCGGGATTCACTATGCATACCCATGAGGTTCCGATCCCATCGGGGACGGAAACGGTTCCCATCGATGAATTCGCTCTTTCCCGGCGTTTGTTACCACCGCGAACGCGCGAGCGGGATCTTGTGTTAAACCCTCATGCCACGGATTTCGGAATCGGAATCCGCGATAGCGCCGCCATGCCTCTCCCTGGGATCGGATCGCCGTGATCCATCCCGCCGACTCTCCGTGAGCCCCCCCCACCCCTCACGCTCAAGACGCCCCCTCGTTCAACTCGAACGACATCCCCACGAACCCACCACCGCTGAACTCTCCGCCGAGACGGCGGGGCAGGCGGAATTCGGGGAAGAGGAGCGGCTCGCCCGAGAGGCTTTCACGTCCGCGCCACCACATCACGATCCAGCCGATCAGGCCGATCATGGCGAGTCCACCGAGGATGACGACGAAGGTCAGGACGAAGGAGAGCATCTTGCTCGTCTCGTCGATGAAGATGCCGGGGGCATATTCGCGAAGGAGTTCGGGCGCATCTTCCGAGGCCATCATCTCGTGCACCGACGAGGCGGCGACGAGCGACTGGTGATCGGGATTTTCCTTCTCCATGAGACGGCTCAGCCAGTAGAGCTGGATGCTCAGCTCGATCGCCATTTTCTCGACCTGGTCGGGAGCGAGGTCAGCCACGGCCCCTTCGCGGAGGCAGTTCTGGAGAATGCGGTCGAAGACCGACTTCGGCAGCGAGTTGCGCACCTCGTCGTTGAAGACCATCTCAGTCAGCTCGGGCTTCTCCCGGTAGTAGAGCATGAGCACGGTCGGCTCCTCCGAGAACCACTTCTTGTGCAGCGCCTGGAGATCGACGCCCTCGGGCACCTTCTGATTGTCGCCGACGACCATCACATAGATGCGGAATTTCGACTCGTCCGCGTGGAACTCGAGGAAACGCATGATGTCATTCGACTTCTGCTCGGTGAGAAGCCGCTGGGGATCGACGAGGTATTCGACGGGGGCGTGCGCGAAATAGAGGTCGGCGAGATCGCCCTCGAGCGGCGGCAGGGGCTCGTAGGCCTCGACCTCGACGACTTCCTCGGGAATGTCGAAGGTGCCATCGGGATTCTCCTTCACGCGTTGCAGCGAGGGATCGGACGCTCCGGGCTCGCCGGCCGGGCCGAAGAACTGGGGCGGGCCGGCGGTCTCTCCCGGAGCCGTGGCCGCGGCGACGCTGGCGCCGGGCAAGGGACGACCCGGCGCGGGAGGCCCCACCAGTTCGATGCCCGCGGCGGCGAGGACGTCGGCCACCGCGGAAGAGCCCGGCTCGGCGGCTGCGGCGGTGGCGTCGGGGATGAGACTTTTCGGCCACAATCCCCCGCCGAGGTAATAGGCGCCCGACTCTTCCGCCGATTCCCATTGCGGCAGGTCGATCCCGGCCGCCCACGACGAACCGGTCGGCATGGCCACGGCAAGGGTGAGGGCGGCGATTCGTTTCATCAAAACCGGAAGGATTTTGTCGGAGGGAGGTTGATTACGGCGGACTCACGCCGTCTTCCGATGCTCCCCCAGGCGCTCGTCGGGCGAGGGAGGATTTTTCAAAAACTGGTTCGGACTGAGGTGCGGCGGAAGATCGAGGACGTTTTTGTATTGCCCGGTCAGGGTCGCGTGGATCTGCTCGCGGGTGAGCTTGCGGAGCTTGCGCCCCTGTTTGTCGAGGACCTTGCCGAGCTTCAGGAAGATCCGCTCGATCGCCTCGCCATACTCGGCGTTGATCAGATTCGGGCGGGCGGCGTTCAGGGCACGGTAGGCGTCCTCCTCCGTGATGAGGGTCTCGGCGAAATACCCCATCGAAATGCCGATCTGCTTGGTATTCAGATCCATCACGACGAGGATGCCGTTTTCGTTCGGCCTCGCGAATTCAGCACCCCGGACCTGTCCGTGATTGAGCAGCCAGAAACCGAGCTCGCTGATCTTCAGGTTTCCCGGCAGGGTGCCCAGGTAGGCGCAGAACAGCATCTGTGGAAATTTCGCCTCGAGGAAATCGAGGGTTTCGGCGAGTTCGTCGCGCTCCTGCTTGCGCAGGCAATGGGCCGCATCATGCACGCGGTTGAGCATCACCTGGTTCGCGCCGCAAGTGATGGCCGCCTCGACCTCACTGTAGCCGCACGAGTAACAACTCGCGGCTTCGTGATCCACGGGGCGCTGACAGCGGGGACACTTCATGTGGTAAGGTAGAATGAGCGGCGAATTCCGAACTTTGCCGAAATTATTAGATTTTCAAGACTATAAAGAATTCTTAGAGAAGTCAAGTCCGAGGCGGGATCGGGTGAAGAAAATGTCAAATTTGCGAGAACGCGGCAAGAGAAAGGAAGGGAGGGGCATTTAATAGCGTTCAGGACCTTTTAATCGGGGTCAGTGCCCCCGGAACGGAGGTTCCCGGAACGGAAGACCCTTGGCCCTCCCCCGGCCTCACTGAGGCCGGCTACAAGAGATCGAACACAAAAACGCCGCTGTGCTCCGCAAATGCCCTTCGCGCTTCTTCGGATCCATCTTCTCGAGCGTTTTCACCATCATTCCCAGACGATGCTGGCTGCGGAAGAACTCGACATGGCGGTCGATGAAACTCCAGAAGAGCCCGTCCCAGATCGCTTCCCAAGGTCCGCTCGCATAATCCGACATCTTGCGGAGATAATTCGACCCCGAGAAATAGGGCTTCGTCGTGAAAATGCCGCCATCGGCAAATTGGCTCATCCCAAAGACATTCGGCACCATCACCCAATCGTAGGCGTCGATGAAGAGCTCCATGAACCAGTCGTTCACCTGCACCGGATCGATTCCACAGAGCATGGTGAAGTTTCCCAACACCATGAGCCGTTCGATGTGGTGGGCGTAACCCGTCTCGAGCACCCGGCCCACGACGAGGTCGATTGGAGCGACTCCTGTCTTCGCCGTCCAGAAGCCCGGCGGCAGGTCACGATGGTGACCGAAGAAATTCGAGGTCCGCATCTCGACCCCGTGACGCCGGTACATCTGATACATGAACTCGCGCCAACCCACGATCTGCCGCACGAAGCCCTCGAGCGAGGCGATCGGCACCTCGTTCTCCGAAGCGAACTCCAGCGTGCGCCCGATGACCTGGGCCGGAGTGAGCAGGCCGATATTCAGCATCGGCGTGAGGACGCTGTGAAACAGGACCCGCTCGCGCTCCGAGAGGGCATCCTCCCACGGACCAAATCCCGCGAGACGCCATTCGAGAAACGCATCGAGCCAAGCCGCCGCGTCCTCATGAGTCACCGGATAAACAAAAGGCCCGATGCTGCCCGGGTAATCGGCGAACCGCGCCCCGACATACTCCGCCGCCTCGGCCACCTCCGCGCGCCGCGGGGCACGCGGCTCGGCCGGCACAATCAAGCCCTTCTTCGGCATGCCCTTCCGGTTCTCGTCGTCGTAGCTCCAGCGTCCCCCGAGGGGTCCGCCTTGTTCGTCGAGAAGCAACTCCATGCGTTTCCGCTGCGCCTCGTAGAAGGCGGCCATGAAGGGCTTTTTCCGTGAATCAAAATGACGATCCGCCCAATCGAACGGAGTCAGGAACATCGGCGTATCGACCAGCTCCAGCTTCACCCCGTTCGCCGAAGCAAAACGACGCAGACGCTTCCCGAGCAGAAAATCGCAGGGCTCGGAGGTGACGATCGTCGAAAATCCCCGCGTGCGATGTTGTTTTGTCAGGACATCCCCGGTCGTCGCGGCGCGATCATATTCGAGATAGATCACCTCGTGACCTTGCTCCCTGAGCCGATTCGCATAAGCCTTCATCGAGGCCCGGTGCAAAAGGATCTTCTGCCGGTGGAAGCGCCCCGGCGCCGCGTGCGGATCGCCGAAAAAGAGCGTGTCCTCAATGAGGAGTACGCGTCTCCCCTTTGCCAGCGCGGGATGATCCGCAAACAACTGGTGCGGGAAGACAACGGAGATCGAATCGCTCATCCCTCAGAGCAGTTTCACCGAAGAGAGCCCGCCATCCATCTGGATGACCTGTCCCGTGAGGAAACCCGAATCAGGTCCCAGCAGAAATCCCGCCGCCTTCGCCACCTCCGCCGCATCGCCGACCCGCTTCAAAGGATGGCGTTCGGCCGAGGCCCGGCGCTTTTCCTCCGACGAGAGCAGCGCGGCCGCGAGCGGCGTATCGGTCAGGGACAGGGCGAGACAATTCACGCGGATTTTCGGCGCGAACTCCGCGGCAAGGGTGCGACAGAGCCCCTCCAGTGCTCCCTTCGCCGAGGCAATTCCGGCGTGATAGGGTAGACCGATTCCCGCCGCGACGGTGGAGAAAAGCACGATCGCAGCCGCCGGCGCGGCCTTCAAGGCGGGATGGGCGAGACGGATCGCCCGCACCGCTCCGAGGAAATTCACCTCCAGCTCCTCCTGGAAATCCTCGTCGCTGAGCCGGCCGAAGGGTTTGAGCTGGATCGTGCCCGGACAATACACGAAGCCATCGAGCCGCTCGGGAAGTTCGAGCATCGCTCCCCGGTCCGTCACGTCATACCGCTGCCAGGAGACACCCGCGAGTCCGGCGAGGTCCCCTTCCGAGCGCGAGGCGGCGTAGACGCGATCGCCCGCGGCCGAGAGCTGCTTCACGATCTCGAGGCCCACGCCCGAACTGCCGCCGATCACGAGTAAATTCCGTTCCATGTCCGCAGCTTACGGCTGCGGAGTGCTTTCGGAGTCGGTCATTAGGAGCATCCCGGCATTACCGGAGGCGATCTTGCGATGGAAAAAAAAATCGAGTTTGCGTTCACCACCACGGCGAAGACGCCCTCTCATCTTGACTTCTTTCAGATGGGAAAGAACCTTCATTTCGGAGAATCGACTTCTCCGGTGGCATCCACCGAACCGATGCGGGCCCTCCGAACCGGACCCGGAAAAAATCAGAATCTTGGAGGCTGGTGGCCCGTCTCCCTTTTCGCAATCGTCTCCTCCCAGGAATGAAAACGATCCTTTTCCTCTTCACGGCCCTCCTCGCGGCTCCCATCGCCACTCACGCGGGAGTCCAATACTCCGTGGTTGCCAACATGGCGGAGGCCGATGCGAAGTTCCCCCGCGGTCCATGGACCTTTTTTGGAGGACAATTCTACGGAGCCTCCCAAATGGGAGGCAACAACACGCATGGAACCATCTACCGCTTCGATCCGAACGCGGGATCGGTCACCCTGCTTCACACGTTTACGGGCGGCAATCAAGGGACCGGAACCAGCAATGGGATCATCCGCGCGAGCAACGGATTCCTCTACGGGGTGAACTACGGGGGCAGCAACGGGGCCGGCACCCTCTTCCGGATCGATTCCGCGGGGAACAATTTCTCGACGGTCTATTCGTTCTTCACCTTGAGCGGCGGAAATGCCAACGCCGCCCCCATCGAAGGCAACGACGGGAAGCTCTACGGGGTGACGAGCACCGGGGGCTTCTTTTCCAATGGTGGAATTTTCCGGATCGACCCTGACGGGTCGAATCACCAACTCCTCCGGGCCTTCTCCGGAACCGCGGGCATCACCCCGGGACGTGGAGGCTCCTCCGGAGGCATCATCGAGGCGCCCGATGGTCTGATCTACGGAACCACCAATTCCGGAGGAGTCGCCGACAAGGGGGTGGTCTACCAGTTCGACAAGAGCGCTTCGCCCTACCCTTACACGGTGCTGCATGAGTTCACCAACACCAGCATCCGGTCACCCTCAAACACTCCCCTTCTTGCGAGCGACGACTTGCTTTACGGAGCCGCGACCGAAGGAGGCCGGGGAGGCCAAGGCGGGATCTACCGGATCGCCCGGAACGGCACTGGATTTCAAGTGCTGCATGAGTTCGACGACAACCTTGACGGATACGGTGCCTATTCCGCCTTCATCGAAGGCAGCGACGGTTACGTCTACGGAGTCGCCTTTTTCAGTTCGAATAATTTCGGCAGCGTGTTCCGCTTTCGAAAAGACGGTGGTTCGTTCGCCGTGCTGCATCGGTTTGCGGGTTCCCCCGCAGACGGAGCACAACCCGACTCACCTCTGATCGAGACCGCTCCCGGCGTCTTCTACGGGACGACCAATTCCTCTGGCGCGAATCTTTTCGGGACCATCTTCCGACTCGAAACCACCTTGGAACCGCCAACGCTCGAGGTTACCGGTCGCAAATCGGTCAAGTTCCGTGGAAACCGCCTCGTGCTGCGTGGAACCGCCCTCGACGATCTAGAGGTCAACCGCGTCGAATACCTCGGCACCAAAAGGATCAAGGAGGCCGTCGGCACAAACGTGTGGACGGCGCGGGTCCGCGTGAAGAAGACGCAGTCCCGCGTGCGAGTTACTTTGCGCGCCGTCGACAACGACGGACTCCTGTCGCCGCCAACGGTCATCCGGGGGAAACGAGCCTCGTGAGCGACTCGATCGCTCGATACGGCGAAGTTCGACGGCAAGGCGATCACACGGTTTCCGCTTCGCCTCCAGCAGCGCCGCGTTTTTTGCGGCCTCCCCGCGAACGATCGAGAAGCCGGCGCTTCACCTACGGAGCGAGAGCGGAAGCGTGACTCGGTCCCTCGCTTGTCGTGCCAACGCCTCCGTTTCCCTTGGACATCATACAGGCACCCGCCAAAGTTCCGCCATGCCTCCCGATCTTCTCAAGACCGTCTTCCTGCCGCTCGCCCTGATCTCGATCATGTTTGGAATGGGCATGAGCCTCACCCCGGCGGACTTCAAACGCGTCGTCCTCTCGCCGCGGGCGACGATCCTGGGACTCTGCTGTCAGCTCGTCGGCCTGCCTCTTCTCGCCTTCGCCCTAATCCGGCTCTTCCGCCTGCCCGACGATCTCGCCGTCGGACTGATGATCCTCGCGGCCTGTCCGGGCGGCCCCACCTCCAACATCATCACCCATCTCTCCCGCGGCGACACCGCTCTCTCCGTCACGCTCACCGCCGTTTCCAGTGTGATCACCGTCTTCACCATCCCGCTCCTCGTCGGCTTCTCGATCCGTCACTTTCTCGATGCCGAAGAGGCGATCGTGCTGCCCTTTTTGAAAACGGTCGGACAACTCGTCGTCGTCACCCTGATCCCGATCGCGCTGGGGATGTGGGTCAAACAGGCCCGTCCCGGGTTTTCCCGCCGGATGGCTTCGACGGTCAACGTGGTCTCCCTGCTCTTTCTCGCTCTCGTCATCCTCGCGGCGGTGCTCCGTGAAAAGGATCTCGGGCAGCAATTCCTCCTCGCCGGTCCGGCCGCGCTCGCCCTCAATCTCGGATCCATGGGGCTCGGGTTCGGGGCCGCGGCTCTTTTCCGCCTCACCCGTCCCCAGGGCATCTCCCTCTCGATCGAGTCGGGAATCCAGAACGGCACCCTCGCCCTCGGCATTGCCCTCGGGCTCCTCGAAAGTTCCCGCATCGCCATGCCGGCGGTGGTCTACAGCCTCCTCATGTTCGCGAGCGGCGCGCTCGTGATCCTCTGGTTCGGGCGCCGCCGGGTCTCGCCTGCGGCCTGACACGGAATGACGCCATTCCTCCAGGCTCGAATGGCGGTGCCTTTCGTTCCAAGATCGCGTTCACCCTTATCGACGCATGAAAACGCCGCCTGCCACTGTCGCCCTGCTCCTCGGTCTTGCAGTTGCCGCGATCTCCATCCCGCTTTCCCGGGCCGATTCAGGCAAGCCCCCCTTCGCCCCCGAGGTCTGGAGCGTGCGATGCTGGAATGGTGAAACGCGGCGCTGGGAGGATCAGGGCATTGGTAAAATGACCATCACCAAAGGCACGGACTCCACCCGCATCACCAACACCAGCGGCATCCACCGCCATGCCCACCTCGTCCACGCGGTGGGCGAGGGAGATTTCAGCTTCAAGATCGAACTCCGCGGCGGCTACGAACTCGGTTTTCTCAACGCCGAAGGCAAGGACGAGATGCTCTATGTGGAACTCCCCGAAAAAGGCGGAGCGGACGTTGCCAACGTCCCGCTCGACCAGCAGGAATTCCACACCTACGAACTCAGCCGTCAGGGCACCCGCTTCACGATCCGCCGAGACGGACGTCCCGTGCCGATGGTCCATTTCCAATTCGATTACGGCGAGGCCTTTGTGATCATGCTGGCGGTGAAAGAGGGGGAGAGCGTCGATGTCAGGGCGGTCTGGTAGGGTGTAGGGAGATCGGGGGTCGGGGCGGTGGAATGGGGAAGGTCATGGCGTCCTTCTTTGCTGAAGGCGGTCGCCCCACCCACCACAATCCACGCGCAGAATCGAACAAGATCCGCAGTGCTGATCGGGGGCCTTTTGGCCGATGCTTGTGGCATGCGATTCCCGGCCCTGCTCGCGGCGACAGTGGACGGGAATCGAATGAAACCCCGGATCGCCGCTCAGTCCCCCATCGGAACCGCCATGAAATCCGCCTTGAATGCCATCGATCCCCTCTCCCGCCGTGGATTTGTCGAACGCCTCGCCAAGGCCGCGATGGGCGTGAGCGTGATGCCCTTCGCCGACCAGCTCATCGCCCAGCAGGCGGTGGGCGGCAAAGCCAAACACATCATCTACCTCTACATGGCGGGCGGCATGACCCACCTCGATACCTTCGACCCGAAACCAGGCACGGAGGTGGGTGGCAAGACGGGAGTGGCCAAAACACCCGTGCCCGGCATCGTCCTCGCCCAATACCTGCCGAAGCTGGCGGAGCGGATGAAGGACATCGCGGTGGTGCGGACCCTGCAACAGCGCACCGCCGACCACCGTGGAGCGAGCTACTGGATGCGCACGAGCTACGAGGCCCGCGCCACGATCCGACACCCCAGCATGGGACCGTGGGCGCAGCGACTCCTTGGGAAAATGCATCCGACCCTGCCCGATTCCGTCGTCATCGGCGGCGGCGGGGAGCATCCCGGAGCCGGTTATCTCGGGCCGAATTTCGAACCACTCCCCATCGGTGATCCCGAATCGGGTCTCCAGAATTCCAAGATCTCCAGCACGATCGACGAGGACATCTTCGGTCACCGTCTTTCGATGATGGAGGCCTTCAACAGCGACTTCAACCGCAAGTTCAAGAACGATGAAGTCGCGGCCTACAATCAGTTCTACGACAACGCTCTCGCCCTGATGAAGAGCACGGACCTGGAGGTCTTCGACCTCACCAAGGAGCCGCAGGAAAAACGCGACGCCTACGGGATGAACCGTTTCGGCCAGGGCTTGCTCCTCGCCAAGCGCCTCGTCACGCGAGGGATCCGCTATGTCGAGGTGGTGAAGGGTGGCTGGGACATGCACAACGATCTCTGGAACAACATCGAGACCAACGCCGGCGAACTCGATCAGGCGCTCGCCACGCTGATCGACGATCTCAAAGCCGAGGGCAAGTTCGACGAAACCCTCATCGTCCTCACGACCGAGTTCGGCCGCAGCCCGATGGTGAACGCCAACGCCGGACGCGACCACCATTCGCTCTGCTTCTCCGGTCTCCTCGCCGGGGGTGGCATCTCCGGAGGTCAGGTCTATGGCACGTCAGATGACAAGGGCCACGCTCCGGTCGACAACATGGTGGAGCAGAAGGATTTCAACGCCACCATCGCCACCGCCCTCGGCATGAAGCTCGATGAAGTGATCTACTCGCCCTCGGGCCGGCCCTTCATGGTCGCCGGACACAAGGAAGATCGCAAAACGGGCAACATGGTCCCCGAAGGCAAGCCGATCATGCAGTTCTTCAGTTGAGAGGCTGGAGAGGCCACGAGCTTCAGATCGATTGCCGTCTTGCAACGGTGGCCCGCTTTCCGGCCAATCGTAAACGGCGGCGGCGCAACCGGTGAGATCATCATCCTGATGAGTTCATCGACCAATGGGGAATCTCCCGTACGAGACCGAGATTTCGCGGAAATTCCAACATCCGTGAGGGTATTGGATCCTTATGGAATTTTTATTGCCCCACCCGCGATTCCTGGTGGATTTCCCTCGGTCGAACTTCATGATTCAGGTCCGATCGGCATTTTAGATGCTTCGATGCGCACCTCACCGAATCCATGGACTCCCAATCTTTTTCCCTCGGCGAAAACCCCACCGTTCGTCGCAATCACGTGAGTCAATGGCTGGCCGGTGGCACGACTCTCGCTGGTTCGCTCGCGGCGGCCGGTAGCGCTTCGGCGGAGATTGTCCAAATCACGCTCCCCGGCAACGAGGTCTACGCAAACGTCCATGTTCTGACCGACAATACTTACGACGATCTGACCGGAGACGGTATTGGTGATCTGGGTGGAAGCAATTCCTTCTACTTCGTTCCTTCGGGAAAGAGAGGCGTCCGGGGTCGTGTGGCCAACAACATCCTGCGGGTTGATCACGTCTCAAGTACCACCCGCAGCATTTATTACAATGTCAGGGTGGGGTACCTTACCTCTTCCACGAAGATCGATCCCGCTTCCGTTCGGAATTTCGTTCCGGTTCGGTTCACCGATGCCAGCATCAATGGTGGCGTACCCACAGAGGGGCTCCTCGAAGTCCTTGGCGAAAACATCAATCGCTTCGAGCATCGCATCCAACTGGTTCGCCTCGTTTTCGATGACGCCAATCCCAGCCGTCCGGAGGTGAAACTGGGACAAGTCTTCCCCGAGTGGAATTCGCCGATGTCGCTGAACTCGCCATCGAAAGCGGTGTCGGACAAGCTCGAGCGCAAGATTGCGGCACTGGAGCGAAAACTCCGCCAAATCAAGGCGAGAAACCGCAACAACTCGCCCCGTTTGAATTTCTATAGGATGCCGGCGAACGTGGTCCGTCAGATCGCGGAACTCGAAAAGCAGATCGCGGGGCTCAAACGCAAGCTGGCTCCTTCGCGCGCCACACCGTTCTAATCGCCCCCCTCGGTCTCGAGGCGTTTCGACTCTCTCCACGGAGAAACACACCGGGGTGTCCCACCGTCAGCCGCACGCTCTGACGAAATCCACGGATATACCGCGATCGGCCTCTCCCAATCGGCGGGGAAGCCGGCGCGATCGTGGAGTTCCCCGCCACATCCCCTTTTCGCGCGGACCGCACCGTGAAAACGGGAAATTCTGGTGCCGGGGAAAGAATTCCGGTAACAATCCCCGAGGCTTCTCTCAGATACGGGCAGCACCATGAATGATCCGTCTCCCCCATCCTGCCCGTCCTGCGGCAAGCCCCTGCCCGCCGAAGCCCCACGCGGACTTTGTCCCCGATGCCTGCTCGAAGGAATCGTCTCGGACCCCGCGCCACCCGGCACCGATTCGCTGGATTCGGTGCGCGAGCAATTTCGTGACTTCGAGATCCTCGAACTCGTCGGCATCGGCGGGATGGCGCGCGTCTACAAGGCCCGCGACCCGCTCGTCGATCGCATCGTGGCGCTGAAGATCCTCTCCCCCGAGCGGGCCGTCGATCCCGAATGGATCGAACGTTTCACGCGCGAAGCAAGAGCCCTCGCCCGCCTCAACCATCCCCACATCGTCCAGGTGCATCGCTTCGGCACCTCGCCGCAGCCGCATCTGGTGATGGAATATGTCGACGGAGTCAATCTCCGGCAAGCCATGGAGGCGGGCGGACTCAGCGCGAGGGAGGCCCTCGTCATCGTGCCGAAGCTTTGCGATGCGCTGCACTACGCCCACGAGCACGGCGTGCTCCATCGGGACATCAAACCCGAAAACATCCTCGTCGATACGGAGGGCCGGGTGAAGGTCGTCGATTTCGGTCTCGCCAAACTGCGCGACGACGGCGTCCTCCATTTCACCCTCACCCAGAGCGGGGCCAAGCTCGGCACGCTCGCCTACATGGCGCCCGAGCAGGTCGAGAATCCCTCCGACGTCGATCATCGCGCGGACATCTACAGCCTCGGCGTGGTCTTTTACGAAATGCTGACCGGCGAACTGCCGCTCGGCCGTTTCCCCTCACCCAGCGAGGCGAACGGCACCGATCCGCGCCTCGATGCCGTGGTCCTGCGGACCTTGGAGAAGAAGCGTGAAAAGCGTTTCGCCGATGCGGAGACGATGCGCACGGAGTTGGAAAGTGCGGCTTCCGGGCCGCTGCCCACGGGGAAGGAAAACTGGAACGAGCTGAACTACGAATACCGCAGCCCGATCCAGATCGCCGGTTGGCCGCTGTTGCATGTGGCCTTCGGCAAGGATGAGAACACTGGAAAGGTGAAGCGGGCGCGCGGCGTCGTGGCGGTCGGCAGCATCGCCACCGGCGGACTGGCGATGGGGGTGATGGCACGAGGGCTCGTTTCCTTCGGCGTGCTCTCGCTCGGTTTGATCTCCAGCGGGGTTCTTTCCATCGGCGTCGTTTCGCTCGGCGTGATGGGATTGGCCGCCTGGTGCGCGTCGTCGGTCATTGCCGTAGCCCCCTGCGCCTTCGGAGTGAATGCCTTGGGTTGGATCAGCGCGGGAGTGAAGGCCTTCGGAAAACACACCGCGGACATCGATGGACCCATCAGCCTGACCGCGGCGACCGTGGCGGATCGTTGGTCGCCCCCACTGATGAGCCTCCAGCTGGGGTCCATCATGATCGGCATGACGGTTTTCATGCTCTGCGCGGCGGGGGCCGCCTGGAAGGCCTCGAACCGGCGTATCTTCGCGCTCTACCTCGCGCTCTCGCTGATCGGTCCGGTCTCAATTTTGCCCGCCGTTCAGACGAAGCTGCCTACTTACATGGAGTTGTATCGGAAGCAGGAAGCCGCGGCGGAGCAGCGGGCGGAGGAAGAGCAAGAGGCGGCAAAAGCAAAAGTCCGGGAACAAACCTACGAACTCGCGAGACGTTGGATGGCCGAGGCGTCTCGCACGGATGATGCCCAGGCAAAGGAAAAAGCGATCGACGAAATGTTGAAGGCGGTCCAATCCGACGATCCCGAGCAGAACTTGGCAGCCTTGCATGCTTTTACCCGCCTTGGTGAAACTCGTGTCGACCGGACTCCTTTCCGCGAACCTCTCCGGCGCTTGGTGGCAAAGAAAGACCTCGATTGGGAGATTCGCGGTTGGGCGATTTCCGGGCTTTTTGAAACCGACTTCGAAGCATCCGATGTCCAGAAAATCCTCGGGATGGTTGAATCGGCTCCTGTGGAAAGACTCGGACCTATCGCCGATGCGTTGAAAGCAGCATCAAAGGGAGACTTCACGGGCGACTATGCGGCTCCCATGTTTCGTGTTTTGCAACGCACCTACATGCAAGATCAAAAGGAGACCCATCTGAGATCGGGGTGGGATACTCGCGATGTTCTGGTCGTTCTTTGGGGATCGCGCGTCACTCCCGAGATTGAAAAGCTTTTGAACGAATGGTCTTTCCTCGATAGCGACGAACGCGGGCAAATCATCACGGGCAGGCGGGGATACACCGTTTTCTACTTTTCTCTCAGCGTCATCAGAAACAAGTCCTCGATCTCGGTGAATCGCCTTGTGGAACTCGCCAGCAATTTCGACGTTAGGAACATCGCGGGCAGGTGCTTCTGGGGCATGCAGGGAAACGTTCCCGATCCTGGGGACCAGCGATTTGTCGCCGCTTCGGTCATCGGCATCTTGAAGGAGCGGAACGACGGCTACCTGTGGGAACAGGGTCTTGGACTACTCGAACGCTACGCCACCGCCGATCATCTCCCCGCCCTGCGCGAACTCGCTGCACGCGAAGAACTCTCCGACGAACGCCGCAAATCGCTGGAGCAGATCATCGCCCGCCTCGCCCCATGACCCCGAGCACCCGCGAAACCCGCTGGAGCCTCGTCACCCGCGCGCAGGGCGACACGCCCGCCGCCCATCTGGCCCTCTCGGAGCTCTGCGAGATCTACTACGCTCCGGTGCTCGCCTACATCCGGTCGTGGGCGGGTCCTGACGAGACCGAGGATCTGACGCATGCTTTTTTCGAACGGATCCTCGCCGGCGATTCCCTGAAGGGAGCCAGTCAGCAACGTGGCCGCTTCCGCAGCTACCTGCTCGGTGCCGTGAAACATTTCCTCTGCGAGAACCGGGCCAAGGAACATCGCCTGAAACGCGGAAGCCACCTCCCCCATCTCGAGATCAAGGAGGAGATCGCCCCCGACCACGCGGCTCTGCCTCCCGATGCCGAGTTCGACCGGGCCTGGGCCTGCACCCTGCTCGACCGCGCCCTTCGTCTGCTCGCCGAGGAGATGAATCAATCCGGAAAAGACCTCCTGTTTCAGGAACTTCATCCGTGGTTGACCGGCGCGGCCGGCTACGGTGACCAAACCGCCGTCGCCGAAAAGCTCGGGCTCGGCGAAACCTCGGTCCGCGTGCAGGTGCATCGCTTGCGCAAACGCTTCCGCGAGATCATTGAGGCCGAGGTCGCCCAGACCCTCGACTCCGGCACCGATCCTGCCGCCGAGTTGAGGCACCTCCTCAGCGTTTGCTGATCACGCCCGGGCCGGCTTCAGTCCGGCGGCGACTCGGCGGTCCATTTTTCCCGAGAAATCGACTTGTCTTGAAGGCGGCGATTCGTCAAGGTGCGCCGATCCAACCAAGACAACGCATGAGTTCAAATGCCGCCGAAATCGCGACCCGATGGTTTCTCGAGGTCTGGAACGAACGGGCCGTTCACCTCATCCCGGAGCTGATGTCCGAGGATGCGATCGGCCATCTCGAAGGTGGACAAGTGGTGCGCGGCCACGGGGATTTCCGCGCCTTCCAAAGTGCGATCCTGGACCTGCTGCCTGACATGAAGGTGGAAGTGCTGCGCTGCATCGCTGACGGCGAAGACACTTGCGTGCTCTGGGAGGCCTCCGGCAACCACACCGGCAGCGGCCTCGGCTTCGCACCGACGCAACGGACGGTGCAGTTCCGCGGCACGACCTGGTTCCGCGTCGTGGACGGCCGCATCGTCGAGGGATGGGATTCATGGAACCAAGGTGGCCTCTTTGCGACCTTGGCTTCGGGCCCCATCGCCAACGAAGGCACCGCGGAAACGCTCTGAACCATCGCGGCGAAAGGCGGTAGCCGCATCGCGACGTTACTTTCCGCGCCCTTTGAGCGGCCAGACCACCGTTCCCCCATTGCCCGATCCTACGCTGAGGGTAGCCTTGCGGAGCCCTGAGGCCTTGGGTCGGAAAGAGAGGAGCAGGCGAGTTGAATCTCCGGGCTCGAGCGTGGCGGCGATGGCGGAGGAGACGCGAAAATCGCGCCGGTGGCTGCCGCTGAGACTCACCCCGATGCCGGTCAGGTCTCCCGAACCCGTGTTTCCGATCACGACGGTCTGAGGCCGGCTCGTCCGCCCGAGCTTCGTGGTCGGAAAGTTCTTCGGTTTGGTGACCGTCAGAAAGGGCACGGGGAATTCACCTGCGGATTCGACCCGGCGGACGCGGTCGTTGTTGGGATCGGCGATGTAGAGATGCCCCCGAGAGTCGACGGCGACATCGTAGGGATAATAGAGCTGGGCGGCGATGGCGGGACCTCCGTCACCGCTGTAGCCGTTGCTCCCCGTGCCGGCCACGGTGCTGATCACGCCACTGTCCGTATCGACGCGGCGCACCCGGTGATTGTCCTGATCGGCAATGAAGAGGTTTCCCGCCCCATCCAATCCGACTCCCGCAACATAGGCGATCCGGGCTGCGGTCGCGGCGCCGCCGTCACCGTCGAATCCCCGTGTCCCGGTGCCGGCATACGTGGAGATGAGACCTGTCACCGCATCGACGCGGCGGACGCGGTCGTTTCCCGTATCGCCGATGAAGAGGTGGCCTTTCCGGTCGAAGGCGATGCCCGAGGGATAAAAGAGATCGGCGCTGGTCGCAGCAATGCCGTCACCATTGTATCCCTGGGTGCCGGTGCCGGCGATGGTGGTGATCACTCCGCTGACGGCGTCGATCCTCCGGACCCGCTGGTTGCGAAGCTCGGCGATGTGGAGATTCCCCTCGGGGTCGAAGGCCAGGTCGACCGGATCGCGCAACTGGGCCGCGGTGGCCGGACCTCCATCACCGCTGAATCCCGCCACACCGGTGCCCGCGATGGTGGAAATGATGCCACTCGCGATATCGACACGACGCACGCGATGATTGGTGGAGTCGGCGATGTAGAGATTCCCGGCGGCATCGAAAGCCATGCCAAAGGGATAGTTCAGCTGCGCGGCAGTCGCGGCGATCCCGTCGCCGTTGTAGCCCTGCGCTCCGGTTCCGGCGACGGTGGTGATCACTCCGGTCTCGTCATCGACCCGGCGGATGCAGTGATTGCTCAGGTCGACGATGTAGAGGTTGTCGGCGGAATCGACCGCGACGCCCATCGGGTCACTGAGGGTGGCCAAAGTCGCATCCCCTCCGTCCCCGGTGTAGCCGGATGTCCCGGTTCCCGCGACGGTGGAAATGTCTCCCGGTGCGCCCGACATGGGAGAGGAAGGACAAAGGATCGTGATCGCAAACAAGGACAAACAGCGGACCATCAGGGGTGTCTTCATGGCTTTACCCTCACCGCACGCTCCCCCTCCCTCCATTGTCGGCATTTCGTATTTTCGCGTAGGAAATTCTCGTATTCCGCCTCCCGTCATCCCGTGACCCGATGGCGTCTCTTTTCCCTTCCCGCACGGGGTGGGGCTCCCTACCCTCTCGTGCATGAACCCCGCATCTCCCGACCGCCGCCGTTTCCTGAAATCCGCCGGACTCGCCGCCGGAGCCTCCGTGCTCGGCTTTCCCGCGATCACCCGCTGCCAGTCGCCGAACTCGAAACTCGGCGTCGCCCTCATCGGCGTGGGCGGACGCGGCGGCTCGCACGTGAAGGCCACCGTCGACGCGAAGGAGGACATCATCGCCCTCGTCGATGTGAACGAAAACCACCTCGGCAACGCCCTCGCCCAGGCCCCGAAGGCACGCAGCCACCGCGACTTCCGCGAGCTCTTCGCCGGGCGTCTCGACGACATCGACGCGGTCTTCGTCTCGACGACGGAGCACGCCCACGCCTTCGCCATCCTTCCCGCCCTGCGCGCCGGCAAACATGTTTACAGCGAAAAGCCGCTCACCCGCGATGTCTTCGAAGCGCGCAAGATCATCGAGACCGCCGCGGCCCGGCCGGAGCTGATGACCCAGATGGGCACGCAGATCCACGCGAGCGAAAACTACCGTCGGGTCGTCGAACTGATCGAGAGCGGCGCGATCGGTCCCGTGCGCGAGGTCCTCTGCTGGGTGAGCCGCGCCTGGGGCTGGCAGACACAGGAAGAGGCGGAGAAAAACAAGGACCTCATCTACACGCCTGACACACCCACCAAAGGCATGCCCGTGCCGGACGGGCTCGACTGGGATCTCTGGATCGGCCCCGCCCCCTATCGCGACTTCCACGAGTTTTATTTCCCCGGCCCGCGCTGGTATCGCTGGTGGGATTTCGGCAACGGCACGATGTCCGACCTCGGCAGCCACCGCAACGATCTCCCCTGGTGGGCCTTGAAACTCGACGCGCCCCTCACGATCGAACCGGTGGCCGGCCCTCCCGCCCATCACGACATCGCCCCGGCCTCGATGGCGGTGAAATACACCTATGGCAAACGCGGCGAGCTGCCTCCGGTGGAACTCTCCTGGTATCAGGGCACGCAAAAGCCCGCGATCTGGCGCGAGGGCAAGATCCCGCAGTGGGGCGACGGATGTCTCTTCATCGGCGACAACGGCATGCTCCTCGCCGACTACGGCAAGCTCGTGCTGCTGCCCGAGGAAAAGTTCCAGGGCTTCACCCCGCCGAAGCCTTACATCGCCCCCTCGCCCGGCCAGCAGCAGGAGTTCTTCCTCGCCTGCAAGGGCGAAGGACCAAAGCCCCTCTGCCATTTCGGCTACTCCGGACCGCTCACCGAGGCCAACCATCTCGGCAACGTCGCCTACCGCGCCGGGAAAAAGCTGGAGTGGGACGCGAAGGCCATGAGGTTCCCCAACGCCCCCGACGCCGACCGATTCCTGAAACGCGACTATCGCGAAGGCTGGTCGCTCGACGCCTGACCAGGCCCTCGCAACTGAGTTGAAACAAGGCTGGTTCCACCTGATCCTTTCACCAGGTGGCAAAATCGCCATGTTTTCGGCTCGATTTCCCGGGGATCTGCCCCTAGATTCACCGGATTTCCCTATGAAACCCGCCCTCATTCTTTCCCACCTCGGAACCCTCCTGGCCGGAGCCGCAGTCGCCTATCTCGCCATCCCCGCGCTGAATTCGCCCAAGGGCGGCGATGGTGGTGAGAGCGGTGGCGAGGTGAAGACCTTCTCTGGCGAACCCGGCACGAAAGGCGGCACTCCCGCTGCCGGCACCCCGCAGAATCTCAGCTCGGTCAGCCTTGAGCAATCCGGCTACCAGCTCGGCAGCCAGGATCCGCTCGCCGCCATCGCGGCCGCGAAAGACATCCCCGGCCGCGACAACCGCTACCTCTACACCGAGTCCGTCTTCACCGCCTGGGGCGAGAAGAACGGTCTCGAAGCAGCCCAATGGGTGCTGGCCAATCTGAAGGGGGTGGAGAAATCCGACGCGCTTTACAATATCGCCGACGGCTGGGCCGAGACCGACCCTGCCGCCGCCGCCCTCTGGTTCAACGAAAACACCAGCGGCATCAACCGCGAGGACGCGATCTACGAGATCCTCGAATCGTGGGGTCGCAAAGCCCCCGAAGCCGCCCTCGCCTGGGCCGAAGAGCTCGATGATTACACGCGCTCCAGCGTGATGGACTCCCTCGCCGAAGGCTGGGCCGCGAACGATCCCCAGGGCGCCGCCAAGGCCTCCGAGAAGCTGCTCGAATACGACTTCGGCGACGAATTCGTCATGAACATCGCCGGTCAATGGGCCAGCACCGATCCCGGCTCCGCCGCCAACTGGGCCGGCACGATCAATCACAGCGACGCCCGTGCCATCGCCCACCTCGAGATCGGCACCGAGTGGGCCATGAAGGATCCTGACAAAGCCACCGCGTGGATCAATTCACTGAAGACCGACGAAGACAAACTGTACGCCTCTCTCGGCGTCGCTCTAGGCTGGTCCGAGCACGATCCCGGTGCCTCCTTGCAGTGGGCCGTCGGCTCCGTGCAGAATCCCGACACCCGCCAGCGCATCATCGAAGACGTGATGCTCGACTGGAGTTCCACCGATCCGACCGCCGCCGCGGAATGGCTCAACGGCCAGCCCAAGGGACCGCAGAACGACGAGGTTCTTTCCACTTTCTCCAGCGCCATCATCGATCTCGACCCCGAGTCCGCCGTGACCTGGGCCTCGACCATCACCGATGAGGCGAAGCGCAACGAGAACGTGACTTCCCTCCTCGAGGAATGGATCGCGATGGACGGCGACAGCGCCCGCCAGTGGGTCGCCGGATCGAAGCTGCCGGACGATCTGAAGAAGAAATTCGGGCCGCAGTGAGGGGAACCGCGCTTCTGGTGGCATGGGCTTCCAGCCCATGGACGTCATCCCAAGGGATGGTGAATCAGATGCAGGTTTTGCTTGGAATGCGTGAGTTGTTCAAACTCGTTGCGTCGTAGGGTGGCCCCGGAGGGGCCGAAGAAGGTAGCCGGTGGTGCAGCGAGGAACGAGCGCAACCACCGGATTCTCGATTGAGCAAACCCCGCCGCCCCGGAGGGGCGGAAGAAGCGCAGGTTGCGCCTCGACGCTCGCTCGGGCGGGAATCGATCGCGGCTGATTCTTCGCGCCCCTCCGGGGCGCTCTGAAAAGGTATCCGGAGGTCCGGGGGTTCCCCTCGCTTCGCTCGATCCACCCCCGGCTACTCTCTTGCGTCCCTCCGGGACGCTCCTGCCGACGGGCCGCGCCCATGGGCTGGAAGCCCATGCCACGTGCGACCTTTGATGAGCTCTCCATCGGAGGCTCTCCCACTTCCCCCTCAAAATCCCGCCACCGCCTGGAAAGTCCAGCCTTTCAGGTAGTGCGTCTCAGGCAGCGTCAGGATCACGGGGTGGTCGCGGCGCTGGGTGTGGGACGCCACGACCCGCAGGGTGCGCTTTGCATCGACCGAGGCATCGGCGATGACGTCGTGAAACTCGCGCTCGCTGACGTGGTGGCTGCAGCAGTAGGTGGAGAGCAGACCATCGGGATTCAGAAGCTTCAGAGCCCGCAGGTGGATCTCCTTGTAGCCGCGGAGAGCATCGTTCACCGACTTCCGCGACTTCGTGAAGGAAGGCGGATCGAGGATGATGAGATCGAATTTCCGCTCGGCAGTCTCGGCTTCCTTGAGGAAATCAAAGACATTCGCCTCCTGCGCCTCGACCGCGAGGCCATTGCGCGCCGCATTCGCCCGCGTCGCTTCCACGGCGCTGGCGCTGATGTCGAGCGCCAGCACCGAGGCAGCCCCACCGCGCGCGGCATGGAGCGCGAAACCTCCCTGGTTGCAAAAACAGTCGAGCACGCTTTTTCCCCGGGCGAGCTGACCGACCGCGGCGTAGTTGTCGAGCTGATCGAGGTAGATGCCGGTCTTCTGTCCCTCCATCAGGTCGATCTCCTGGTTGAGGCCGTTGATGGTGAGCGTGATCGGACCGGACCAAGTGCCCGCGAGCAATCCGGTGCGGGATTCCAGACCCTCGGCCTTGCGGATGGAGGAATCGTTGCGCTCGATCACGGTGATGTCACCGAAGATGCCGAGGAGCGAGGCGACGATCAGATCCCGGCGCAGATCCATCGCGAGGGTGAGGGTCTGCAGGACGAAGGCATCGCCATACCGGTCGATGATCACACCCGGGAGACCATCCGCCTCACTCCAGACGAGGCGGTAGACCGGCTCCGGGAATGCCATCGCCTCGCGGACGACGAGGGCGCGACGGAGGCGGCGGTCGAAAAACTCGGCGTCGAGATCCTGTTTCCGGCGGGAAATGCGGCGGGCGACGATCTGGGACGTGGGATTATAGATCGCCGTGCCAAGGGGGCGATCACGGAAATCTTTCAACGTGATCACTGCTCCCGGCTGGGGATCCCCGAAGGATTTCTGCACCTCCGTGGCATAGACCCAATCGTGGCCATGAAAAATACGGGAGCGCGGTTTGATAACAAGTCCTGCCATGGCCGAGTCTCGACCACGAAGCGGGATCCGTCAAAGCGGGGGACGGATCAAGACGCTCGTATCGTCCTGATGGGAAGCGACCTACCCTCGAGCGGAAAAGAGGCGGCCTACGGAATACGCAGAAAACACGGAACCGGATTTGGAAGTGGTGGATAGGGACCCCGGGAGAATTCGTTAGTCTTTATGCCCTGCTACATCCACCGCCGCCTCTTGTACTTCCGTGTTTTCTGCGTATTCCGTAGGCCGCCTCTTCTTCTTCCGGAACACGATCCTCTCTCCCCTTCCACCCGGCGCGGAATCTGCTTGCTCGGGCGAGTACGGGATGCTCCCGGTATGGCGTACCCTGACACGGCCTGAAGACGGCCGATGGTTTCCCAAGACCATGCGTATGACTCCTCCCAAAGCCTGGCTCCTCCTCTCCCCTCTCTTCTTTTCTCCCTCTCTCGCGGTGGCGCTCGATCTCGAGCACCATCCCGGCAAAGCCATCTACGAAAAGATGTGCCTCGACTGCCACGGAGCCAAGGGCGAAGGCGTGAAAGACAAGGCCGACGATCCCCTCGTCGGCGCGCGCACCCTCGATTCGCTGGCCCAGCGCATCGATCGCACCATGCCCGAGGACAAGCCCGAGCTGCTCAACGCCGAAGAGTCGAAAATCGTCGGCGAATACATTTACCACGCGTTTTATTCCGCCGAGGCCCGCGCCCGCAACACCCCGGCGCGTATCGACCTGAGCCGGCTCACCGTCCCCCAGTACCGGAATTCCGTCGCCGATCTCATCCTCAGCTTCCGTGGGGATAACTGGCTCCCGGAAACGCGCGGTCTCAAGGCCCGCTACTTCGGTGACCGCGGCCACAACGAGCGCAAGGAATTCCGCGATCAGAAGAAGCCCGACAAGTACGAGCGGGTGGATTCCGTCGTGAAGGCCGATTTTGGCGAAGGCATCCCCGCGCACGAGGAGGCGAAAGAATTCTCCCCCGAGCAATTCTCGATCCGCTGGGAAGGAATGATTCTGCCCGAGGAGACCGGCGTTTACGAATTTGTCGTCAAAACCCGCAACGGGGTCACCCTCTGGGTCAATGATCACGACCGCGGCGAAGAGTCGGGCAAGAAGACGATCGACGGCTGGGTCGCCCCGCACAACGACGTCCGCGAAGAAACGGGCAGCGTCTTCCTCGTCGGGGGACGCCCTTACCCGATCCGGCTCGATTTCTTCACCTACAAGGAAAAAGCCGCCTCGGTCGAGCTGCTCTGGAAGACGCCGCACGGCGTGCTCGAGACCATTCCCGAGCGCAGCCTCGCCCCCGAGTGGGCGCACGAGTCGCTCATCCTTGACGTCCCCTTCCCCGCCGACGATCGCAGCGTCGGATACGAGCGCGGCACGATGGTCTCGAAAGCGTGGCTCGAAGCCATCACCGCCGGGGCCGCACTCGCCGCAGAGTATGTGGTCGAACATTTCGACGAACTCGCCAAATTCAAGCGCGACGAGCCCGAGGAGGAGCGCCGGAAGAAAACCGACGAGTTCGCCGAGAAATTTGTCGCCCGGGCTTTCCGTCGGCCGCTCTCCGACGAAGAGAAAGAGCGTTATGTCAGGGTGCATTTCAAGGAGACGCAGACGACCGATCAGGCGATCAAGCGTCTCGTCCTCCAGACCCTTTCTTCACCGCGTTTTCTGTATCCGGAGACCGGAGGTCCAGCCAAGCCCGATCCATGGATGGTCGCCTCGCGACTCTCCCTGCTCCTCTGGGACTCCCTCCCCAACGAGCGTCTCCTCGACCGCCTGAACAAGGGCGAATTCAATGATCCCGGCAAGTTCGACCAGATCGTGAACGAAGCCGTCTGGAACTGGCGCACCCGGGCGAAGATGCGCGGCTTCTACCAGCACTGGCTCGAGATGGAACGCGCCGACGAACTGGTGAAAGACAAGGGAGCTTTCCCCGAATTCGACCCCGCTCTCGCCGCCGATCTGCGCACCTCCCTCTACGCCTTCCTCGATGAAGCGACCTGGGGCAAGGAAAAGGCCGGCTACCGCGAGCTGCTCCTCTCCAACGCCTATCCGATGAACGAACGGCTCGGCAAGGTCTACGGAGCCGACGTGAAAGGCGGCTTCCAGCCCGTGACCCTCGACGGAGGAAAACGCTCCGGCCTCATCACCCATCCTTTCGTCCTTTCCTATCTCGCCTATCACAACAACACCTCGCCCATCCATCGCGGTGTCTTCCTCACACGCCACATCATCGGCATGCCCCTGAAATCTCCGCCGATGGCGAATGAATTCAAAGACAGCAAGTTCGACGCGAGCCTGACGATGCGCGAAAAGGTCGTTTCGATGACGAAATCGCAGGATTGCATGAGCTGCCATGTGACCATCAATCCCCTCGGTTTCAGCCTCGAGCACTACGACGGCATCGGCCGCTGGCGCGAGCAGGATCGGGGCAAGCCTGTCGATGCGAAAGCTGAATTCCACGCCGAAGACGGGCGCAACCTCATGCTCACCGGAGCCCGCGACGTCGCCGAATTCGCCGCCAACACGCCCTCCGCCCACCGCACCTTCATCGAGAGCCTCTTCCACCACCTCGTCAAACAACCCGTGCGCGCCTACGGCGACGATGAAATGGAGAACCTGCGCAAAGCCTTCGAACAAGGCGGCTATCAAATTCCGAATTTGATCAAACAAATCGCCGTGACCACAGTCCAACACGCCAACACGCCGGACGAACGATTTGCCGCCAAGTAAAATCGCTTTCCATTGCTCCATCTCTCCCCCACTCCCTTTCTCCATGAGCCCGACCCGCCGAGACTTCCTCCGTCACCTTGGTGTTTCCTCCGCCGCCCTTCCCTTCCTCACCGGACTGCCTGGCTTCGCCGCCGAGGGGAAAAAGAAACAGCGCCTCATTTTCCTCTTCTCCCCGAACGGCACGATCCCGTGGGAGTTCTGGCCCGAGGGGCAGGAGCTCCAGTTCAAGCGCATCCTCAAGCCGCTCGAGCCCTACAAACAGCACCTCCTCACCCTCAAGGGCGTGAACAACAAGGTCGATGGCGACGGCGACCGCCACATGCGCGGGATGAGCTGCCTCCTCACCGGCACCGAGCTTTTCCCCGGCAACATCCAGGGAGGCTCCGACACCCCGGCCGGCTGGGCCAGCGGCATCTCCATCGATCAGGAGATCAAGAATTTCCTCCAAAGCCGCGAAGAGACGAAGACCCGCTTCGGCTCGCTCGAGTTCGGCGTGGCTGTTCCGAACCGCGCCGATCCCTGGACGCGCATGTGTTACGCCGGTCCCAACCAGCCCATCGCGCCCATCGACGATCCCGAACAGATGCTGGGCAAACTCTACGGCCGCATGAAGGACCGCGAGACCCTCGTCTCCATCGTCGACGACGTGCGCGAGGATCTCGCCCGTGTCTCCAAGAACCTCAGTGCCGAGGACCGGGCTCGTCTTGAGGAACACCTCACCCTCGTCCGCGAGATGGAGAACGAGCTTTCCCAGGCCGATCAGCAGACCGATCTCGCCCACCCCGTCCCTGACATTGATCCCAACATCGAGCTCGTCAACGACAACACGCCGCGCATCAGCCGCATGCAGATCGACCTGCTCGTCAATGCCATGGCCAACGACATGACGCGTGTCGCCACCCTGCAATACATGCGCTCCGTCGGCATGGCGCGCATGAGTTGGCTCGGCGTGAAGGACGGCCATCACACCCTCTCGCACGAGCCCGACGACAACAAGGACGCCGTCGAAAACCTCATCAAGATCAACGAGTGGTTCGCCGGCGAACTTGCTTACCTCACCAAGCGACTCGCCGAGACGCCCGAACCCGGCGGCGACGGCACCATGCTCGACCACACCCTCATCGTCTGGCTCAACGAGCTCGGCAAGGGCAACAGCCACACTCTCGACGACATCCCCTTCGTCCTCGTCGGCGGCAAGAGCCACGGTATCAAGACCGGACGTGCCCTCACCTTCGACAAGGCCGCCCACAACCGGCTCTGGCTCACCATCGCCCGATCCATGGGCCACGGCATCGAGAGCTTCGGCACCGCCCAATTCTGCGAAGGCGGTGCGCTCAATCTGGGTTGAGGGGATCGTGGGACCAATGGACGCCCGCCCCGGGGTCATTGACCCCGGCTACATCGCGTTGTTGCGGAATCCTGTAGCCGGCCTCACCGAGGCCGGGCCGCGGGCGAAGAGACGATCGCTGGAAAGACCTCGGAGAGCTTGCCCCTCACCGGTTCAAAACCAAAAACCCCGCGTTCAAATACGTCGCATAGCTCACCCACGCGAGGTAAGGCACGAGCAGCCAGGCGGCGATACGATCGAGCGGCTTGAAGGCGAGGATCGTCAGCAGGATCATCACCCAGAGCGCGACGATCACGGAGAGGGCGACCGTCACGAGATGGGCACCGAAGAAGATCGGAGTCCAGATCAGATTCAGCACCATCTGGATCGCAAACCGGATCAGCGCCCGCCCCTTCGCCGCTCCCGCCGGCACGAAATGCCAGACGCGGGCGAGCGAGATGCCGATCATCAGGTAGAGCACCGACCAGACCGGGCCAAAAACCGCATTCGGCGGCGTGCCGGGCGGCTTCGCGAGCTTTGCATACCAGTCCGGGATCGACCCGGCGGTGACAATGCCTCCCGCCGCTCCCAGCACCATCACGATCACCACGCAGAGAATCAACTTCGGCCAGAACTTCGTCATGCAACAGGGTCTCATGGATGACCCGACAGGGTCGAGTGCGAAATGAGGAAAGCCGTCTTTTCGCGTGAATGCCGCGCCGCATCCGCTACCTTGTCGCTTGATGACGCTCACGGACCTGGGTTGGAATGAACGCTTCGAGGCGGAGTTCGCCCCCTTTGCCAAAAAGGGGTGGGTGCCCGCGCGCCTCATCCGCGACAACAAGATCACCTACGGGGCGCTCACCGAGGGAGGCTACGAATACGAGGTGGTGATGAGCGGCAAGGTCTACCACGACGCCTCCTGCGATGCCGAGCTGCCCGCTGTCGGCGATTGGGTGGCGCTCGAGATCGGCACGGGCGACCTCGACCACGTCATCCGCGCGCGCCTTGCCCGCCAAACCTGCTTTTCGCGCAAGGCCCCGGGCAAGAGCAGCGAGGAGCAGGTCCTCGCCGCCAACGTCTCCCTCGTCTGCGTCGTCACCGATGCGGGCACGGATCTGAACCTGCGCCGCATGGAGCGCTTCTTCACCCTCATCGGACGCGGCGGGGCGAAGGCCCTCGTCCTTGTCAACAAGTCCGATCTCCATTCCAAAGAGCAGAACGAGGAAGCCGCCGCCGCGATCCGCGCCCTCTCGCCCGACGCCGAAGTGATCGTGACGAGTGCGGTGAACGGACGCAACGTCGCCGAGATCCGGCGCTTCCTCGAACCCGGCGTGTCCATCACCTTCGTGGGATCGAGCGGGGTCGGCAAATCCTCGCTCGTGAACGCCCTCCTCGGAGAGGAATGGCAGGAGGAAGGCGAGGTGAACGAGGTCACCGGCAAAGGTCGCCACACCACCACGGCACGCGAACTGATCGTGCTCGAGGAGGGCGGCATCCTCATCGACAATCCCGGCATCCGCGAGGTGCAGATGTGGACCGACGAGCACACCTTGCGCGAGAAATTCCTCGATGTCGCGGAGATCGCGATGCACTGCCGCTTCCACGATTGCCGTCACGGCAGCGACGCCGGCTGCGCCATCCGCGAAGCCGTCGCGGAGGGGCGCCTTTCCCGGGAACGCCTCGACGGTTTCCTCAAACTCGACGAGGAAATCGCCAAGCTGAAAAAGCGGATCAAGAAACGCGCCATGAACGTCGAGCGCCGCGCCAAACGCGACCACCGCGTGAAGGCCCGCAACCTCGTCGACCGCCGCGAGCTCGAAGCCGAGCTGAAACCCCGCCCGACGAATACCTGACAAACCACCATGAAGATCAAAAGCGCCCGCTACGCCACCAGTGCGGCAGCCATCGAGGAATGCCCCGGAGCCGAGTTGCCCGAGTTCGCCTTCATCGGTCGATCCAACGTCGGCAAATCGTCCCTCATCAACCTGCTCTGCCATCAGAAATCGCTCGCTCAGGTCTCGGGCGCCCCCGGCAAGACCCGCACGATCAATTTTTATGTCGTCAACGAGGAATGGGTGCTCGTCGATCTGCCCGGCTATGGCTACGCCAAGGTGGCCAAGTCCGAGCGCGAGCGATTCGGCGACTTCGTCTCCGATTACCTGGAATTCCGCGATGGACTCACCCACGTCTTCGTCCTCATCGACAGCCGCCATGAACCGCAGAAGATCGACCTCGCTTTCGTCTCATGGCTTGTCGAGAAAGGCATCCCCTTCTCCCTCGTCTTCACCAAGGCCGACAAGCTGAAACCCTCGAAGGTGAACGCGAACCGGCAGCTTTTCCTCGAGGCGATGAAGGAATTTGCCGAAGGCGATCCCGTCACCTTCATCACCTCGGCCACGGAAAAGACCGGACGACTCGATCTCCTCGGCGCGATCCGCGAACTGATGACGATGGAGGCGTGATTCACATGTCGACCCCGACCCGCAATCTCCCGCCCACCCGGCGGCTCATCCTCCTCTTCACGATCGGCGCGATCGTCGCGCTTGTCGTGCTGCCCTTCAACCCTCTCCACAATACCCTTACGAAAGCCGGCTATTTGCTGGCGGTGGGAGTCGCCTATCTGGGCTTGCTGGTAGTTTTCTGGAAAAAGATCTCCCTCCGCCTCCTTGGGATCGCGCTCGGCATCGCCATATCGATTCCCTTTCTCCTCCCGGGCCGTCCTATCGATACGGCGGAGCTCAACCAACGCTATCTGCATGAACTCCGCGGATTCGAGGGATGTCCCTACCACTGGGAGGCGAAAGCAGACGCGGAATCGATTGCTCCGGACTCCCGCGCCGTGCATTGATCAAGGCACTCGTGCACCAAGGTGTCTTCAAACTGAACGGCAAATCGCTCCGTCGCGCTGCGAGCCTGTGGTGGTATGACTCCAGCGCCAAAGCCATCGCCGAAGGTTACCGAGGTGAGACCATTCCGTTGGGCGTCGATGGAAAGATGAGAGAGATCGATCTTTCGAAGCTTCTCCCCGGCGATCTCGCCGTCACAAAGGGTGGAGCCCACTTGCTGGTCTATCAGGGCGACGGCAATTGGATCCAAGCCGACCCCGGTCCCGCCATCGTGCTGACCCAAAACGTGACGCGCGATGATAATCCCTGGTTCTCTTACCGCGTCACGACCCATCGATGGGCCGTGTTGAACGCTCCGTGACAGTTCTCGTTCCTCCTTCACCAACGCCCTTTCAACCCGCCCCCTCGTCGACCAGATCGGAGAAGCCGGGATCCGCGCGGATGATGTCGAAAAGCTCATCGAGGGTCACCGGTTCGGCCCCGCGTTCCACGTAGGGGGCGACCTTGGGACTGATCTCGCCACCAAGGAAAGGTGGAGCGAGATCCGGCTCAAGGGAAATGCCGCGGACCGTTGCCTCCGAGGCAGGCCCTCCCATCGCCGTCCAATCCATCCGCAGCCCGTCCACAGCATGACGGTTTCCCTCGCCCTGCCATGCCACCCGCGTCCCCGCGGCAAGAGGATCATGTCCATTGCCGAGCCGGATCATGGCCTCGGCGAGATCGAAGACACACGCCCGCGTCTCGAAGGACAAGGGCGAAAGATGGTC
Organism: Verrucomicrobiales bacterium; assembly: GCA_016795385.1. Classification (GTDB taxonomy): domain Bacteria; phylum Verrucomicrobiota; class Verrucomicrobiia; order Verrucomicrobiales; family DEV007; genus Arctic95D-9. The sequence continues at coordinate 46,823 of JAEUHI010000049.1, forward strand.
GCTGCGGTTGCGCGGGTGTTCGAGATACCCGATGTCGGCGACGAGGATGGATCGCTCCCATTCCACCGAGAGCCCTGCTTCCCCCTCCCAGATCCGGCGCGTCAGGCCCACCCCCGCCAGGAAGATGCTGTCCTTCACCGTCAGCTTCATCGCGGGCGATCCTTGGACAAATCCCAAGCCGACCGCATCGCGCCCCCGTGTGCGGAAGATGCATCGATCGATCACGGCCTCTTCGAGATTCGTGAAGCTCAGGGATGCGCCTAACAAAAACACCTCTGGCATCATTGTCTCGAAACGGCAGTTTCTCACCAGGGCATCGCCGCCGTGGATGCCGACGATAGGCACCACGTTCTCGGTGCCGCTGTCCCGCACGAAAGTGAGATCGTGCAAGCGGGTCGGGCCACGAAAAAAGAGCGCGTGTTGGTCCGGCAGGCTCGCGATGACGACGGCGTGGGCACCGGGCGCGGACCGCATGGTCAGATCGACACCCTCGGGACCGAAGTGGGTCTCCCGGACCACGAAGACTCCGTCGAGCAACAGGATCGATCCCGATGTCGCCGCGGCAAAAGCGCTGGAGAAATCCCGATAGACTCCGTCCCTCCCCTCGATGCGGATCTCGGGAAGGGACGGAGCCGGTGCCGCCTTGGCGGCGCCGGTGGCGGGACGGAGCGACCGGGAAACATGAAAGAAGGAGGAGAAGATCGCGAGCACGACCAACGCCACCAGAACGGTGAGCCAAGGACGACTCAAGGGGCCTCGGCGGGTACCCGATGAACCGGTTTTCACCTCCTCCTCAAGCGCCGCGAGGAAGGAAGCGGCATCCGGGAATCGATCTTCCACCCGGCTCGCGAGCAGCCCGGCGAGGAGACGACGCTGCGCTCCGGTCAAACGAGCGTCCGCCCGGACCATGGCAGCGAAGTCCGTCGCATCGAGCGAGGCAAAGACCTCGGCGGAGGATTCTCCCGCGACGAGATCCTCCCCCGCTGCACATCGGTAGAGCACCGCGCCGAGCGCGAAAAGATCGCTGCGACCATCAATCACCGCTGCCCTCGCTTGCTCGGGGGACATGTAACGCGGCGTGCCGAGCACGTGATCCGCGGCGGGCAAGGGATCGTGCAGCGAGGCCGCGATCCCGAAATCGGCCATCCAGAGACGGCCACCTTCGTCGAAGAGGAGGTTGGCCGGCTTCACATCGCGATGAATGATCCCCACGGCATGCGCCGCCCCGAGCGCCCCGGCAGCCTGCCGCGCGAGCATGGTCCAGGTATCACCGGAAAGGGATTCACCACGGTCGAGACGATCCTGCAGGGTGCCGCCCGTCACGAGACGCATCGTGAAATACGGCAAGGGATCTTCGCCGACGCGATGGATGGGAAGAACGTTCTCATGGACGAGTCCCGCCGCCGACTTGGCTTCGCGAAGGAAACGCCCGCGGGCTTCAGGAATACCGGCGAGCTCCGGAGAGAGCATCTTCAAGGCAACGATCCGGTCGAGCGCGATCTCGCGCGCACGGAAAACGACGGCCATGCAGCCCTCGGCGAGGAGTTCGAGGAGAATGTGGCCGTCGATCCTCCCGATCTCGTCCGCACTCTCCGGCGGGTGGACATTCGCCCGCCACGATCCGGGCACGATGGGCGCGGTCTCGCGACGGAGGTCCCTCAGACAATCGAGAAAGAGCGTCACCTCGGGATCATTTCCCGCGAGATAGGCCTCGCGCAACATCACGTCGCTGATCTCGGGTCCGCCTCCCGAACCAGGGTCGTCTTGCGAGAGAGGAGTCGCCATTGCAGGATGATTGCGCCCGGCACGAAAAATCTTTCAGGAATTTTCCCGGTTCTCCCGCATCGCCTCCCGCTCCCAATCGCGCTCATGCCTTTCGGCGATCTCGCGGATCGCGGTGGTGACCCGGCATTTCGCGACGGTGAGGGCGTTTTTGGTCATCCCCAGCTCGGCGGCGACCTCATCGATCGGACGCTCGCGCAGGGTCGTCTCTTCGAAGGCGCGCCAGATGCGATCATTGAATCGTTCCTTCGCGCGCCTCATCGCCCAGGCGAGGAGGCGGCGGCGGTAGTCCATTTCCCAGACCTCGCGATCGTGATCGTGGCGTCCGCCGGCGATGGTCTCGATCGCCGACTCACCATCGTTCTGCCTCAGGGGATCACGTCCTCCTTTTTCGAAATGGCGGGAGATGCCCCGGCGCAGCAGCGTGTAAAGCCATCCCCGGAACGAGCCCCTCGCGCGGTCGTAGACGAATCCCGGCATCGCCTTCGCCACGGAGCGCACCACCTCCTGCGTGAGATCGGAGGCATCCTCGAAAGAGAGGCCGCGTTTCCGGCAATGTGAAAAGAGGACCGGCGCGTAGATCGAGACGAATTCCTCCCAGGCGGGTTGGTTCCCCGTATCGCGGAGCCGCAGCAGCAGCGTTTCCCTCGTGAGGTATCGGTCTTCCGGCATGAGCGTGATTTCCGGGCAAGCACCCTGCCTCCCCGTCCATGGACGTTCCGGCAGAGTAAAGGATGCACGGGAATCACGCAAGCCTTGTCGGAAGGGTCACCTTTTCAAAATCGTCACGCTTTGCACGGCCCTGCGCCCGCTCGCATCGCGCGCCTCGACGAGGACCTTGTTGCGTCCGTCTTTCAGCACCGCCTTGGCGGACCAGGCGGCGAGTCCCCGCACCGCACGGAAGGCCCGCCCACGCGGTCGGCTATCGAGGAAGCGGACGGAGACGAGATCTCCATCGACGTCCGAGGCGGTCCCCTTCACGGTGACTTTTGGTGCGGATGTCAGGATTTTCTTTTTCCCGTTGATCGTCAGCACCGGAGCCGAAAGAGGGGTGAACTGGTAGAGTCTCGTCGAGGTCACCCAGCCCGATGATCCATTGGAGAGTCCTCCCCTCACCCGGGCGCGGGCGCGCACGATGCCGGTGTCCGGAAGGGCGACGCCCTCGAGCTCCCATCCTCCCGCGATGCGCGAGCCATCACCCAGTTCGGTAAAGGTCGTCCCTCCATCGGTGGAGAGTTCGAAGACGACCTCATGCGTCTCCGGCGAGGCACCGCCGCGCAGCCATTCGATGCGACCGCGATCCGGGACGGTCAAGGCCTGCGTCGCCGGATCGTTGACGAGCCGGGCGAGACTCCGCCGCGTCACCGCATCGACGTTGTTGAAAAAGCCTCCGATGATGACACTGCCGTCGGCGTTCAGCAGGTGGCTTTCGATCGTGCCGTTCGGCACCGTCTCAAATTCCCCATCGACGGTGCCATCTTCATCGAGCTGGGCGATGAAGTCGCGGTCCGAGCCGTTGACCGTGGTGAAGGCGCCCGACACGATGATGCGTCCGTCCGTCTGCACCGAGATTCCGCGCACACTTCCATCCGCATCGGCCTGGAAGGAAAGATCGACGACTCCATTGCTTTCCAGTCGCGCGAGCCTCAGACGGCTCGACGCCCCCACCGTCAGGAATTGTCCTCCGATGAGGATTTTTCCATCGGACTGCAGGGCGACGGCATTGACCGCGCCACCGGCCCCCGGCGGTAGGAAAGCCGGGTCGAGAGTGCCATCGGCACGGAGACGCGCGAGCCGGGCACTTGCCGATCCCGCGATGCTCACGAACTGTCCACCGGCGAGGAGCAATCCATCGGGCTGCACCGCGAGGGACGCCACCGGTGCATCCGCCGCCGGATTGGCGAATCCGGTATCGAGCGATCCGTCGGCATTCAAGCGAGCGAGACGCTGGCGCGCGCCGCCGGCGATGTTGATGAATCTCCCTCCGACATAGAGGTCACCATCCCCCGTCTCCGCGATGGCCGAGACCTCGTCATCCGGCGCGGGATTGAATGCGGAATCGAGCGTGCCGTTCGCGAAAAACCTCGCGAGCCGCGGACGCGGCTGCCCGTTCGCCACCGTCGTGAAATTACCTCCAATCAAAATCCGTCCGTCGCGCTGGAGGAAGATGCAGTGGATCGCGCCATTCGCCTGGGGATCGAAAGGCAACAGTGCCCCTCCCGAGGTGACTTCCGCTCCGAAGCCGCGCGTTTGCCCTCCCATCGTCTGGAACGCGCCACCGACAAGGAGATTTCCATCACCACGGGGAGCGATCGCCTCGACCTCCGAGTCCTCCTCCGCATCGGGATTGAAGCCCACGTCGAGCCCGCCGTCCGACTCGATCCGCGCGAGGCGCGTGCGGTTCGTGGCGCTCACCTGGGTGAAGGTGCCACCAATGAGAGCGCGCCCGTCCGGCAGGAGAACCCCGGTCAGGACAAATCCGGGCGTCACGCTTGGATCGTAGGCGAACTCATGGGTGCCATCCGGGAGGAAACGCGCCATCGCATTCGCGATCACCGCGAAGGTCCCCATCGCGATCACCTTTCCATCATCCTGCAGCAGGATTTTCCGGACGCCCCCGTCCACGATCCCGGGATCAAAGGAGGCATCGGTCGTACCATTCGCATTGATCCTGCCGAGCCGCGCCCCCGAGGCACCGTTGAGGCTCGTGAAAAATCCCCCGACGAGGATTTTTCCGTCGGGCTGGAAAATCAGGTCGAAGATAGCCCCGCCCGTGGCTTGCCCGGTGAAGGTCGCGTCGGTGGTGCCGTTTTCATTGAGCATCACGAGACCTTCCCTCGCGACGCCGTTCACCGTGGCGAACATGCCGCCAGCGAGGATGCGTCCGTCGCTCCGCAGCCGCAGCACCCGCGGAGGATCGTTGAAGGTCGGCGAGAAAGCCGTATCCAGCGCACCCGCCGCATTAACCCTCGCCAACTGCGCCCGGCTCACCGCGCCGACGAATCCGAAATTGCCGCCAAAAAGGATGTCTCCATCCGCTTCGATCGCCAGGGAGAAAATCTGACCGTTGGGCGAAGGATTGAAGGCCGTGTCGAGCACACCGTCCGGCTCCAGACGCGCGAGATTCGACCTCGGCTGTCCGACGACATTTGCGAAGATCCCGCCGAGCACGATGCGTCCGTCCTCCTGCACTGCGATCGCGTTTACCTCTCCATCCGGGCCAGGGTTGAAACTGGTATCGAGCGATCCGTCCGCGTTCAATCGTGCCAGATTCAGCCTCGGCGTGCCGTTCACCGCGGTGAAATGACCGCCCAACAGGATCTTGCCATCCGGCTGCAGCACGATCGCGTTGACCCGCTCCGCGCCACCCGTGGCCGAGGCGTTGAAGCCGACATCGAGATCGCCCGGTGCGGCCAGGGAAGAGTTGGAAAGGAGCGCGAGAAGTCCGGCGAGACAGTGGGGAATCAGGATTCGTTTCATGGGCTGCTTCCCGAGAATTGCCGCCCCGTCGCGAGGCATTACCGGAAAAGTTCGAAAAATATCCGGTAATGACCTCACGCTCCCCGCCAACTCTCAGAAGAACAAAGCCTTCTCCATCCATGAAACGATCTCTCATCCTCCTCACGCTCCTTGCCGGGGCTCTCTCCGCGCAGGCCGATCCCGATTTCTCGCAGCAGGCCTTCTTCAAATCCTCCAACAACGATCCGGGCGATCGTTTCGGCGAAGCCGTCGCCATCTCCGGCAACATCGCCGCGGTCGGGGCGCCGGGAGAAGACGGCTCCGCCGCGGGAGTCAACGGACCGAAAAACAACGACCCCAGCGGCTCGGGTCGGGGCGCCGTTTACATCTTCACCCGCAATGGATCGAGCTGGACCGAGACCGCCTACCTCAAGGAAGGCAATCCACCGGCCAATCCCTTGAACAACCACCACTTCGGCGAAGCGCTCGCTCTTTCGGGCAACACCCTCGTCGTCGGAGCCCCGGGGGACGAAAGCAACGCCACCGGCGTGAACGGCGATCCCCTCAATCAACTCTCCCTCGCCGGAGCCGCCTACGTCTTCGTCCTCAACAACGGGGTCTGGACCCAGCAGGCCTACCTGAAAGCGAGCAACACCGGCTATCTCGACTTCTTTGGCAGCGCCGTCGCGATCGATGGCGACATCATCGTCGTGGGCGCGGAGGGCGAAGACGGCAGTTCCACCACCATCAACGGCCCCGACAACAACGATGCCCTCGAAGCCGGCGCCGCCTACGTCTACGAGCGCACCGGCACGACCTGGGCGCTCACCGCCACCCTCAAGGCGCCGAATGCCGAGGAAGGCGATCTTTTCGGTTCTTCCGTCGCCGTTTCCGGGAACACCATCGTCGTCGGCGCACAGAATGAGGACGGTTCCGCAAGGACCGTCAACGGCGCCTTCGACAACACCGCCGCCCTCGGCGGTGCCGCGTATGTCTTCGAAAAAGTCGGCGGAGTCTGGACCTATCACAGCTACCTCAAGTCCTTCAACCTCGACGCGGACGACCGTTTCGGCACCTCCGTCGCCATTCAGGGCGATACCCTGATGGTTGGCGCCTTCGCCGAGGACAGCAGCACGCGGGTCGTCAACGGCCCCGACAACAACGACAGCGGCTTCGACGGAGCCGTTTACGAGTTCACCCGCAGCGGCGGCGTCTGGAGCCAGGGCGACTACATCAAACCCGGCAACTACTGGCCCACGATGTCCTTCGGCTGGGCCGTCGCCCTCGATGGCGACCGCATGATCGCCACCGCCAAGAGCGAGATGAGTTTGTCCACCGGCGTCGATGGCCCCACCGACGATTCCGGCGCCTTCAATTCCGGAGCCGCCTATCTCTTCGAGCGGGTCAACGGCACCTGGACGCAGATCCATTTCCTCAAGGCCTCGAACACCCGGCTCCAGAACGAATTCGGCCAATCCGCCGCGATCTCCGGACGCACCGCCATCGTCGGCACCGGCCTCGACGACGCCAATTCGCAGGGCATCAACGCCGACCAGACGCAGGATCCTGACAACAACCTCAATGCCGGCGCCGCCTACGTCTTCCATCGTCCCAGCGAAGCCTCCCTCAGCCTGCAGCGCGCCAGGAGATTCCCCACCACCGCCGTGGGCCGCACGAGCCGATCGCAGAAGCTCCAACTGACCAACACCGGTGAGGAACCCGTGGCGATCCTCGACGTCCGCACGAAAGGTGCCGCGGCGCGCGATTTCCGGATCGCCCGGACCAAACAGAAAGGCCTCGCCGGTGGAGCCTCGACCGTCCTCGATGTCCGCTTCAGCCCGAAAAAACGCGGCACCCGCAAGGCCACCCTGGAGGCCAGCGGATCAGGCGCAGGCGATGCCGTGCCCCTGACGGGAAAGGGGCGGTGAAGGCCTCGAAGAGCGAACAGAATGGGAAACAACCCCGGAGGCGACGCGGGATGAGGGAGATTTAACCTTGCAATCGTGGAGTTGCGATCCGCTTTTGCAAGGATGTTTCCAAAGTAGGCCGCTCACTTCAACCGCGCCCGCAACTCCGGCGCGAAGTGTTTCAGACGCAGATCGCGATCCGCTGCCAGCGCACCCGCATGCTGCACCGCCGGCGGACATAGCCCGCACTCGCAACCCGGGGTGTCGCGCCAGATCGCGTGCGCCTCGGACTCGTAGCGCGAGAGCTTTTCGAGATCCTTCGCCGGGGGAGCGCCGAACATCCGCGTCAGACGCATCTCGAGGCCCTGGAAATGCACCAAGGCCCGGGTGAAATCATCCACCAGCAGCCATCCGGGCGCGAGGAGACGATCGAGCTGACGACGCGCGTCGGTCACCGACTCCTCGTAGCCGCGCGGAGCCGTCGCCAGCAGTCCGCTCACGGTTTCGACGACACGGAGGATCTTCGCGACCGATTCGCAAACCACCGGGGCCTGGGCGAAAAGTTCCGCATCGCAACGTACCACCGCGTTTTCCCAATCCTTCGCGGCAAAGGGATCGCCTAACAAATCGCTCAAAATCCTCCGAAGCAGATCCTCGCGATGCTGGGCCGCTCCCGGCCCCACCTTGGTCAGCACCAAGGCCTCCGCCGGTGTCAGGAATCGCCCTGCCGCCGGATCCGCCTTCGCGGATGGAGCCGGTCGCACCGTTTCCTTCGGCGCCGGCGTCTTCGAAAGCCCGCCAAACGCCGCCGCCAGCGAATTGAAATCGGCCTCGCGTTTCGAGACAATCTTTGTCGCGGCCGCGACAGGGATTGTCCCGACTTTCCCGGCAAAAAGCACTCCGAGAAGCCGCTCGACGGGGTCTTTGCGGACGAGGCGGTAGAGGCGCGTCAGGCCGAGGCGATGTTGCACGAGAGCGCAGCGCCCGGAGGGCCAGAGACGCATCGCGACTCCGTCTTTGCCCGCGTCCAGCAATCCGGGAAATCCCGTGGTGTGACGGTCCAGATCGACCTGACGCGGCAGGTCGCCGAAATTCCACGTGGTGATGCCTTGTTTCGCGAAGCGGCCCTTCGCAACCTGATCGAAGCGATCCCGGACCTTTCCGGCGAGGCTGCGCTGCAACTCCTCGAGGTCGAGCCCGTGACCGACCACCCGCCCCTTGTCATCGACGATTTCAAAACGCAGATGAAGATGCGGCGGCATTCGTTCGAGATCGAAGGAGCCGGGAGAAAGATCGAGCCCGTGGGCCTCGTGCAGGTAATCGATGAGTGCCTCGAGCAATCCACATTGCGGCTCATACCCCTCCCAGGCGTCGAGGAAATCATCGACGACCTCGCGGTTCGCGGGCAGCAGGGTCCGCATCTCCTTGCGCAGGCAGCGCAGCAGGGCGGTTACCTTTTCGTCGAGCCATCCCGGCACGAGCCATTCCCCGAACCAGGGCGGGAGGTGGGGAAGCTCGACGAGGGGAATGCGCGCGGTGATGCCATCGGCGGGATCGGACGGATTGTGGAGGTAGGCAAGCGGAAAAGCCGCCGATCCATCCGGCGTGGTGATTTTGTCAGGGTAATCCTCGGGATGGATCGGCTCGCGCTGCGGCAGGAGGCAATCTTCGAGGGTGAAGTCGAGATAGCCGGGCGCTTGGGCGCCGACCCATTTTTCAAAATCCTTCTGCGTGTGGATCGAGGCGGGGAGTCGCTCCTCGTAGAAGGCGACGATGCCCGGGGGATGGAGCAGCCCGCCGAGGCGGCGCATCTTGTGCTCGAGCCGCTCCGCCGCGGCCATCGTTTCGCGATTCCGCGCGAGCGCGGTCAAGGGCGCGCGGGTGTTGCCGTTGACGAGGGCTTCGAGGATGAAAACCTCGCGCGAGAGTTTCGCGTCGATACGTCCGTAGTGGACACGCCGTTTCTCGACCACGGGAAGGCCGAAGGCAAGGACGCGCTCCTCTCCATAAACGGCACCCTGGTCCGGGCTCCAGTGCGGATTCGAATAGCGGTAACGGCAGAGGTGCGGCGCGACCTTCTCGAACCAGCCCGGATCGAAGGTGGCCCCGTTGCGGGCGTAAAGCTTCGCCGTCTCGACGAGTTCGAAGGCCATGACCCACGCGGGCGATCCCCCGAAAATGCCGGACCCGGGGAAGAGCCAGAAGGTCGAGTCGTTCGCCCCCTTGTAGCCCTGTCCCTTGCCGCGGAACATGCCGATCTGGCTCGGGATCGCCGCGAGGATGGCGCGGTGGAGCGGCTCCGAATAGGTGTCGGCGGGATCGTCGAGCGGTTTGTTAGGATCGGGCAGCTTCCATTTCATCTCGCGGAGCGTGTCGCGCAGCTCGCGATGGAGGTTCAGCCATTCCTGGGTGCGGCGGTGGTTGAGAAAGTGCTTCTGGCAGAACTTGCGGAGCTGGTTCCCCGACTTTCCCCGCGCCTCCTGAATCGCATGCCAGAGGCGGAGCCAGCCTGTGAAGTCGGAACGTTTGTCGCGGAATTTCGCATGGGCCTCGTCGGCGGCCTGCTGCCGGTCGCGGGGTCGTTCGCGAGGATCCTGCACCGCGAGGGCACTGGCGACGATGAGTCCTTCGGCGAGGCAGCCCTCCGCATCGGCTCCCACGAGAATGCGCCCGACCCGCGGATCGAGCGGCAGCCGCGCGAGGCTGTGACCCAACCCTGTCATGTGCACGATCCGACCCTGTTTGGTCAAAGCACCGATTTCCTCGAGGACGCGGTAGGCCTGCGCGACGCGCTTCGGTTGGGGCGGATCGACGAAGGGAAACTCGAGCGGATCACCGAGCCCGAGGTGTTCCATCTGCAGGACCACGCCCGCGAGGTTGGAACGCAGGATCTCGGGATCGGTGAAGTCGGGACGCTCCTCGAAATCCTCTTCGGAATAGAGCCTGACACACACCCCTTCGCTGATGCGGCCGCAGCGTCCCCGCCTCTGGCGCGCGCTCGCTTTCGAGACGGGTTCGATGCGGAGCCGCTGGATGCCCGAGCCCGGATCGTGGCGGCTGAGGCGCGCGATGCCCGAGTCGATCACGAAGCGGATCCCGGGAATCGTCAGCGAGGTCTCGGCCACATTGGTCGCGAGGATGACCCGGCGTTTCGAGGCGATGGGACGAAAGACCGCCCCCTGCTCCGCGGCGGCCTGGCGCGCGAAGAGCGGCAGCACGAGGGTGTCGCGATACTTCCTTCCTTCGAGCAACTCCGCGGCCTCGCGGATCTCGCGTTCACCGGGGAGGAAAACGAGGGTGTCGCCGAGCCGGTCGATCTCGCCGAGCGATTCAAAGGCTCGGCAGACCTGCTCGGCGAGCGATTCGTATTCGTCGAGCGCCGGCTGGTAGAGATCCGTGACCGGAAAGGTGCGGCCTTCCACCTCGATGACCGGAGCTCCGCCGAAGAATTCCGAGAACGCTCCCGCATCGAGCGTCGCCGAAGAGATCACCACCTTCAGGTCGCGACGTTTCGCAAGGGTGCGGTGGAGGTAACCGAGGATGAAGTCGATGTTGAGCGATCGCTCGTGGGCTTCATCGACGATGATGGTGTCGTATTGCCGGAGGTCCGGATCCTTCCGCGTCTCGGCGAGGAGGACGCCGTCGGTCATGAACTTCACCCGCGTCGCCGTCTTGTCGGTCTTGTCCTCGAAGCGGATCTGGTAGCCGACCTCGCGTCCGAGCGGCACCTGCAGCTCCTCCGCGACGCGCGCCGCCACCGAGGTCGCGGCGATACGGCGCGGCTGGGTGCAGCCGATACGCCGGCCGTCGGTGCCACGACCGAGCTCGAGCGCGATCTTGGGAAGCTGGGTTGTTTTCCCGGATCCCGTGTCGCCGCAGACGATCACCACCGCATGCCGCTCCATCGCCGCGCGGATGTCGTCGCGGCGGCGGGAGACGGGCAGGTCTTCGGGGAAGGAGAGGTTCACGGACGCGGGAAAGGTATGAGGGAGTAGCGGAGTATTGGAGTGATGGAGGGATGGGGCAAGTGGAGATGCCGTGGACTTCGACAAGGAAGATCTTCTCCCGCGACCGCGGGATGCGGACTCGTTGACAGGCGATGCGCTCCCCTACATCGTGATCCCTGCCGAAATTTCCCGACGCCATGATTCGACCCGGTTTTTTTCTTCGTCCGCTCTTGCTTCTCACGGGACTTCTGCTTTCTCTTTTCGTTCCCCTTTCCGCCGCACCTCCGGTCGCCCCCAAGCCGCCCCGTTCCGCGCCTCCCAAGGCGCCGGAGGTGCCGGCGGAAATTCCTCCGCAGATCCAAACGCTGGAGCCGGGCGTGAAGCTCACCTTGCTGGCGGAACATCCCGACCTCGTCACACCGACGGGCATCGATGTCGATGACGAAGGCCGCATCTACACCATCGCCTGCCATACCCACTTCCGTCCGGAAGGTTATGTGGGGCCGGAGCACGACGAGGTCCTCGTCTTCGACGCGGATGGCAAGAATCGTCGCGTCTTTTACAATGCCACGACGGCGACGATGCAGTTGATCCTCGGTCCCGAAGGATGGGTCTATCTCGCCGAGCGCGGACGCATCCTGCGCGTGAAGGACACCGACGGCGATGGAAAAGGCGACGTGGAGGAAACGCTGGCGGCCCTCGACACGCTCGCCGACTACCCGCACAACGGACTCAGCGGCATGGCTTGGCATCCCGACGGCGGTTTGGTGTTTTCGTTAGGAGAGAACTTTGGCAACGACTGGACGCTCACCGCCACCGATGGGTCGGAGGTGAAAGGCCGCGGCGAGGGCGGTGTCTTCCGCTGCACGCCCGACGGGAAGCAAATGCGCCGCATCGCCCGCGGTTTCTGGAATCCCTTCGGTCTCGCGGTGAATGAATTCGGCGAAATCTTCGCAGCGGAGAACGATCCCGGGAGCCGGCCGCCCTGCCGCCTTCTGCATGTCGTCGAAGGCGCGGACTATGGATTCCAGTGGGTCTACGGCAGTGCGCCGGTGCATCCCTTCGTCGCGTGGAATGGTGAGCTGCGAGGCACGCTCGGCATGGTGCATTCCTCGGGCGAGGGTCCCTGTGCGATCGTGCCGCTCGGTGGGGGCATGCTGATCCCTTCCTGGAGCGATCACCGCATCGAATATTACCCTCTGACCCGCGAGGGCGCCGGCTATCGCTCCGATCGCATCGTCCTCGTCGAGGGCAGCGACTTTTTCCGACCGACCGGCATGGCCCGGGGCCCGGATGGGGCGTTTTATTTCAACGACTGGGTCTTCAGCTCGTATCCGATCCATGGGAAGGGACGCCTTTGGAAGCTCGAAATCGACGACGCTGCCGCGAGTTGGATGAAGAAGACTCCCGATCCGCTGACCGACGCGGCACGACTCGCCGAAGATCTGCGCCAAGGCCGGATCGACAAACCGGAGAGCGAGTTGCTGCGGCTCGCCGAGTCGGACGACCGAACTCTCGCCGACGCGGCGCTCTCCGCCCTGGCGCGAAAGAGCGCCACGTGGACGCCGGAATTCCTCCGCGTGATGCAGCCCGGACACCGCGTCCTCGCCCTGGTCGCGCTGAGGCGCGTTGATCTGAACGACGAGAAATGGGTGCGCGCCTTCCTCGAGGACCCGGATCCGGAGATCCGCTTCGAATGCCTGCGATGGATCGCCGATGCAGTCCTGACAGGGTTTACCCCGGAAGTGGAAAGGGTCTTGTCCGATCCGTCGATCGACTATCGCCTCTTCGAAGCGGCGCTCGCGGCATGGAACACGCTCCGGGGCGAGCCCGGCGCGGGCGTGACGAATCCCGATGTGCTGACCGGCAAGATCCTCGATCCTGACACTCCGCCACGATTGAAGGGATATGCGCTGCGTCTCGCCCCCCACGCCCATCCAAAGCTGACAATGGACGTGCTGCGCGAACTGCTTTCCGCGAAAGACGCGGTGCTTTCGCTCGAAGTGGTGAGGACCCTCGCGGCGAGAAATTCGGACGATGCTCGCATCCTGCTCGCTGAGATCGCCTCCGACGATGGCCTCGATCCCGCCCTCCGCGCCGACGCGGTGACGGGACTCGCGGCCTCGGCTCTGCCGGAGCACCGCGAGATGCTCTTCGTCCTCGCGGGCGACGGCCATGCCTCGATCCGTGACGAAGCGTTGCGGGCCTTGCGCGGTGTCGTGCCGGATGGGGAAGGCAAAGCCACCCTCGATCACATCGTGGCGACACATCCCGATGCCGCAGCCTTGGTGAAGCCCATCCTCGATCCGGCGTCGCTCAATGCCGACCGCCCCGCCTTCGACGACACGAAGGCCTGGCTCGCGCGTCTCGACGCAGTGCCCGGAAAGGCCGATCCCGAAGCGGGCCGACGCATCTTCTTCCACTCGAAACTGGCCCTCTGCTCGAGCTGCCACCGCCACAGCGGACGCGGCATCGTGCTCGGACCGGATCTGAGCCTGGCCGGCCGCCAGGGCACGCGCGAAGCGCTGCTGCGATCCATCCTCGAACCCCAGCGCGAGGTGGCGCCACAGTTCTATCCGAGCCAGGTGAAGCTGAAAGACGGCACCGAGTTCATCGGCATCCTTCTCCGCTCGTCGAGCAGCGAGGTCTTCCGCGATCTCAGCGGGCAGGAGCGATCCTTCCCCGAGACCGAAGTCGTTTCGCGCACGGAGATGCGCACTTCGCTGATGCCGCCCGGCCTCGTCTCGATGCTGACCGATCGCGAGCTGCGGGATCTGCTCGCCTTCCTCACCTCGGGTCGCTGATCAATTCGGCCTCAGGGGGAAAAGCCGCCTCGGAGCGGGTCCATCGGGATTGCCTCCTCCATTGAGACCGCCCCAAGGGAATTTCTTTTCGCGGGGCGCGGAGGGTGCCGTTCCTTCAGCGCCCGGATTCGATGTTCCCGGGTTCGCCGCGGCGGCGTTGCCGTTGGCGGAGTTCATGGCGCGCTCGGGCAGGGAAAAAAGCTCCTGCCCGAATTGACCGAGCCGTTTCAGGCCTTCGACGGGGATGTTGGTGAGCTCCGAGATGAGGGTGGCCGGCACCTTGCCGAGATTGGAGATGTGTTTCGGCTTCCACACCGGATCGCGCACGGTGCCGGTGCAGGAGTAGGTGAGCAGCTCGCTCACGGGCGTGAGGACGGTGCTGGAGAGTTCGCCCCGCGTGTTCACGACCGCCTCGAGATCGACCGATTGATCGACGAGCGAGACGGTGCCTGCGGCCTTCACGCGGAAAGCTTTGGTGAGCGCCTCGATGTCGCGGGTGACGATGACGCCGTTCTCCAAGCGGAAGGTGGCCGAGGCTTCCTTGGCGACGTTGCCTCCACTTCCGTTGCCATTCGCGTTGCCGAGCAGCTTGGTGAGCGGACCGAGCACGGGAATGGCGAAGAGGTAGCCATCGGCGATGCGGGCATTGCCGCCGCCGTTGAAGGTGGCGACTTGTCCCACCTTTCCGGTGATATTGAAATCGGCATCGACCGCTCCGGTGATGTCGCCGCCACCGTCATAGTGTTTCGTGACCCGCTCGAGCGGCACTCCGCGGATCGCCGCCTTCATCACGAATGGTGCACCGGGATCGCGCACGTTCGTGACATCGTAGGCGAGCTCGACGCGGCCACCGAAGATGCCGCCGGTGAGCGACGTGAGATTCACGTGGCTGCCGTCGACTTTCACCTCACCCACCGGATCACTCAGGGTGAGAGTCTTTCCGAGAAAGTTGTATTGGGCATTCCCCCCGCCGGTGAAAGAGATCGTGAGCTGGTTCCTTCGCGGTTCGTCGCCGACCTCTTCGTTGCGCCGCCCGTCGAGGCGGCCGGCGATGCGGATCGTGGGAGGACTGTCGTGGCGGTATTTCTCAAGCGCCTTGGAGAGCTTCGGATTGAAGGCCTTCGCGCCCTCGATGATGTCGACGGTGGAGACGACTCCTTTCACCTCCCAACTGCGCTCGCGGCGATTGTTTTCGGCGAGTTCAGCGACGATCCGGCCCTCTTCGCGGACGAGCGAGACATTGCGGAACCACTGGGTCTCGCCATCGGATTCGTAATCGGTCTCGAGCTCGAGGAAATCGACACCGTTGAGCCGGAACTGGCGCAGGTCGATGACCCCGCGGTTGCTCCAGCTCGAGAATTTCCAATCCTCACCCTGCCCCACCGCGGCGATGTAGATCGAGGAAGTCTCGCTGAAATTCCACGCGTCGATGAATTTCCGTCCGCGCTCGTCGAAGAAGGGGCGGAAGACGAGCGGATCGAGCTTGATCTCGGTCTGGTATTGCACGGTCTCGTCACCCTTGCCCGGCTCGTATTTCAGATTCAGGAACGCGACGCCGGTCTTGTGATCAAGGCGGAGGTTGCGCAAATAAAAACGCTCGGCGGCGAGGCTAAAGCCGAAATTCAAACCCGAAAAGACCGTGCCGCGCGTCACGAATCGCTCGGAGCGCAGTTCGCCCATCACCTCGCCGGGAAAACCACCGCCACCTGCCTGCATCGCATCGAGATCGAGATGTCCCAAGGCCTCGATCGTCGGAGGATTGAAAAAGACGATCTCGCCGAGCTTCTTCTCGGCCCAGAAAAGCCCCGCGAGCCCCGCGACATCGGCGGTCGAGTTCACATCGAAATCGAGGCGGTTCCCGTCCTGCGCCCATTGTCCGGTGAGGTCGAGCACACCCTTTTCGTCGCTCACCTTCAGTTCCTCGATCTCGGCCCGGTTCTCACGACCATCGAAGCTCACCGACGCAGCGAGGGATTCGACCCGGTAGGTCTGGCCTTGTTTGCTGAAGCTGGGCGTCTCGAGCCGGGCCCTCGCCGTCATCGTCTCGAGTTCGTCGAGGTCGCCGCGGAATTCGATCTCCAGCGAGGGACGCCCTCCGGTGAATTCATAGGTCTCGAGTTCGCGGAGAAATTTCAGGAGCTGGCGGCGGCGATGCGCGAGTTCCTCCTCGCCGGACTTCTTGTCGCGCTGCTTGTCCTCCTCTTCCTCATCGAGCGGTGGTCGCACGAGAGAGCCTTTCACGGAAATGTCGAATCCCGCCATCTCGGCCTCGGCTTTCACGATCTCGATGACGCTCTCGGTGATGACGATGCGCCCGGATAGGCCGTTCACCCGCAGCCGCTTGCCGTTTTCCCGGGTCGGGTCGAGCGGCAGGGAGAGACTCGCCTCCTGCACGTCGAGGGTGTTGATCGAGACCTGCTTGTCGAGGATGCGGCTGAGATCGACATCGAGGAAGACGTCATCAATGAAGGCGATCTCCTGATCACGGCCGGCATCCTGGAAAAACCGCACGTCCTCGGCGACGAGTCCGCGAAAGGCACCGAGCGTCAGCTTCCCGATGTCGACATGGTAGCCCCGTTTCTCGAATTCCCGTTCAATTGCGTTTTTCCAGCTCTCACTGAAGCCCTCCTTCCGCGCGTAGACCGCGGCCCAGACCGCGCTGCAGGCGGCGAGGAAGCAGGTGAGCACAAACAGTTGTCGGATCAGACGCATCGGGTGAAAAAGACGGACCCGGGTGAGGCCCGGGCCGGGCGGGCAGTTTCCTCGAAAAAGGAGTCCCCCGCAATAACGATTGGAGAGCGGCGAACCTTGGCCTAAAATCCCCCTCTTTCCTCCCATGCGCATCATCGCCGGCAGCGCGGGCAGCATCCCGCTCCAAGTCCCCCGCACTCTCACCCGCCCCACCACCGACCGGGTGCGCGAGTCGCTCTTTGCCGTGCTCGGCGATCTCACGGCGGGTGCCCGCGTCCTCGATCTCTTCGCCGGATCGGGCTCGCTGGGCCTCGAAGCGCTGAGCCGGGGCGCCGTCTCGGCGGATTTCGTGGAATCCCACGGCCCCGCCTGCGAAGCGATCCAGAAGAATCTCGAAAAGTCCCGGCTCGCTGGCGGCCGGGTGCATCGTCGCGAAGTCCTCGCCTTCCTCGGCGGCGTCTCATCGGCGCGCTACGATCTGATTTTCGCGGATCCGCCCTACGCCCGGTCCGATGCGGAGCGGGAGTTGCTGGAAAAACTCCTCACCTCCCCTGCCCTCGCCGGCTCCCTCGCCCCCGGTGGCCTCCTCGTGCTCGAGAGCCTTTCCTCCGCGCCGCTGCCGGAGAACGATCTTTGGAAGGTGAAGGAGGAACGCACCTACGGGGTCACCCGTGTCAGCTTTCTCGCCCCCGTGAACCGCGAAGCTCCGTGATCCTCATGCCGCGCCCGCTCGTTTATCTCCTTTACAACCTGCTGCTGCCCGTCGTCCTCATCGTCGGACTGCCATCCTTCCTGATCAAAGGTCTGCGCCGCGGGGGCCTCGCCCGCAATTTCCGCCAGCGACTCGGCTTTTTCTCGGCGGAGACACTCGCCCGCTTCCGCGGAAAGAATCCGATCTGGATTCACGCCGTGAGCGTGGGTGAAATCTTCCTCGCCCTGAAGCTCATCGAAGCCCTTCGATCCGCGGCTCCTCATCAATCCATCGTCCTCAGCACCACCACCACCACGGGCTACCGCGTCGCCGCGGAGAAGGAATGCGAGGCCCTGACCGTCATCCACAATCCCGTCGACCTCCCCTGGATCGCCTGGTGGGTGCTGCGCCGGATCGATCCTTCCGCTCTCGTCCTTGTCGAAGCCGAGGTCTGGCCAAACCTCGTGGGTCTCGCGAAACACCGGGGGGTCCCCGTGTTGCTCGCGAACGCCCGCCTTTCTCCGCGCTCCGAAAGACGGTATGCAAAGGTCCGCTCCATCATCGAGCCGGTCTTTTCCCTCCTCGACGGCGTCACCGTGCCCTTCGCCGAGGACGTTGTGCGTTGGTCGGCCCTGGGGATTCCCGCGGATCGCATCGAGGTGACCGGCAGTGTGAAATTCGACAACGCCGGACACGCCGCCTCGGCGGGGGCCTTGCAGCAGGAGCTCGGAGAGTGGCTCACTACCACCGGCATGCCCTCGGAGCGACGCATCCTCCTCGCCGGCAGCACGCACGACGGTGAGGAAACTCTCATCGCCGGAGTCTGGCGCGCCTTGCGGGAGGAATTCCCCGACCTGCGCCTCGTCGTCGTGCCCCGCCATGCCGAGCGCGGCGGTGAAATCGTCCACCAACTCCGCGAAGACGGCTTTGATCCCATCCTCCGCGCCGGACCAGACAGGGTCGGATCGACCATCCAAGAGGGTGTGATCGTCGATGCCTCGAGGCGCGTCTGGATCTCGAACACCACGGGAGAACTGCGGGCTTGGTTCACCCAGGCGGAAGTCGTCGTCATCGGGAAGAGCTTCCGGGGCATCGGCGGACAAAATCCCGTGGAGCCCATCCTCGCGGGACGACCGGTGATCGTGGGGCCGCACATGGAGAATTTCGCCGAAGTCGTCGATGAGTTGCACCGCAGCAAGGGCCTCCGGCAACTCGACGACGAGGAAGCGTTGCCTGGAGCGCTGCGCGAGATCCTCCTCGACCCCGCGGGCGGACGGGCCATGGCGGAGCGGGGCGCGGCAACCATGGCCAGACACGCCGGATCGGCCGCACGCAACGCCGCGTGGATCCTCCACCGGCTTGGCGAAGGGTGATCCATTTGCAGGATTGATCGTGCAACTTGCCGGTGCGGGCGATCATCAACAACGGCAGACCGGGCCTTCCCGGCTGGCACGCGATCCGCGGGAAAGGGGGTTGATGAAAAAACATTCCCTCACTCACAAGACCATCGCCATCCTCGTCACCGACGGATTTGAACAGATCGAGCTGACCCGCCCGAAAGAGGCCGTTGAAAAGGCGGGCGCAACGACCCATCTCATTTCCCTCAAGGACGGGAGCGTGCAGGGCTTTCACCATTCCGAAAAGGGCGACGCCTTTCCCGTCGATCGCACCATCGATGAGGTCGCGGCATCGGACTACGACGGACTCATCCTGCCCGGAGGCGTGCAAAACCCGGATACGCTGCGGATGCATCCCGAGGCGGTCGCCTTCGTGCGCGACTTCTTCGCCCAGCACAAACCCGTGGCCGCGATCTGCCACGGACCATGGACGCTCGTCGAGGCGGACGTCGTGCGCGGCCGCGTCCTCACCTCGTGGCCGAGCCTGAAGACGGACATCTGCAATGCCGGCGGCCACTGGGTCGACAAGGAGGTGCACGTCGACGAAGGTCTCGTGACGAGCCGCAAACCCGACGATCTCGACGCCTTCTGCGAAATGGCGGTGGAGGAATTCGCGGAAGGGGCCCACGCCGGACAGACGGCCTGACAAAACCGCCAAAAGCTCCGATCGCGGATCTCCCCCCTCACTCCTCCGGCGGGAGTTCGAGGTGGAGAGCGCCGATCTCGGGAGCGATCCCGGGATCAAGATCTTCATCGGTCTCCGCGCGGGCAATGTCGTCGAGCATCTCCCCGGTCTCCTCCTCATCGACGGCGGCGGCATAAGCCTCGTCGACGTAGCGGCCGGTGACGGCATCCCGGGTTTCGGTCTCGGCGGTACGACGTCCGATGTCGACGAGATCGGCGGCGTTGTCTTCATCCCCCGGCGCTTGGCCGGAGGTGGTGGGATTTTCGGCGGGGACGGACTGGTGGGGATCGAGGGGGTTCATCGTGATCCTTTTGAATCCCGCAGGATCCATTCCGAACCCTCAGCCCCGGCCTCACCGGCTTTCCGCGTGTCGGGGAGTTCTCGGAAACATGCAAAACGAGCGCTCCGGCGGGCGGAATGCCCGGTCAGTCTCCTCTCCCGCGCGGAGAGTGATGACGCGCCTCCGGCTCCTTCATGACGAGGCTGATCTCGCCGTTTCTTTCGAGACGGGCCTCCTCGATGTCGTCGATCGAGCGGGTCCCGTAGCCGTTCAACCGCAGGGCTTCGCGCAGGTCGCGGGTGCCCACGCGATTCTTGAGCAGCGCCCCGGGGAGTGGTTCTCCTTTCTCGATGAGCGGACTCGAGCTTCCCTTCACCCATTTGCCGAAAAGATCCGACCCCGCGGCGAAAAGGGCGAAGAGGGAGTGCAGCCCCACGAGGACGGCACCGGCGGCCAAGGTGGGGAACAAAGAGGATTGCCCCGTGATCGCCCGGCTCAACACGGACCCTAACATGATCCCTAAAATGAGATCGAGCGGCGTGTTCCTCGAAAGGAAGCGGGTGCTCCCGAGGCGTACGATGATCACGGCAAAGCAGAAGACGACGAAGGCCCGCAGCACCATCTGGCCCAGATCCGGACCATCCCCGGAGAGAGGTCCCAGCCAGGTCTCAAGCGTCTCCATGGACCGCCTGCCGTTTCCTGGGTTTCGCCGGTCTCGAGCCTGCCGTCTCGATCGGGTAGTCGGCCTTTTTCCAGGCCTGCCAACTGCCCGGCACGTTGAAGACTTCGCGGAATCCTTCCTGTTTCAAAAGGCTCGCACCAATCGACGCACGATAGCCGCTGCCGCAATAGAGAGCCACGGGGCGCGATTTCTTCAAACCCGGGACGCCGCCGCGCAGCTCGGGCAGGAAGCAGTGGATCGCACCCGGCACGTGGCCGGATTCCCACTCCTCCGCCGACCGCACGTCGACGATCTGGAGGCGACCACCCGCCTGGCTCATCTCATGCACGGTCATTTGGCCCACTCGTGCCAGGGGCAGGCCGGCGTTGTCCCATGCCGTCATGCCTCCTGCGAGATAACCGATCACGTTCGTGTAACCGGTGCGGCTGAGCAAGGTGAGGACTTCTTCGAGTTTCGCCTCGGATTCGAGGACGAGGAGGATGGGCTCATGGCGCTCGATGAGCCAGCCGGCCCAGATCGATAGCAGGGGCGAACCTTCGATGTTGAGAGCGCCATCGATATGACCGCCTCCGAATCCGAGCATGTGACGGGTATCGATCACCACGGCACGCTGTTGCTCCATCGTGTCGCGGAAGGCCGCCGGCGGCAAAGACGGCACGCGGGGCAGCGATCCAAGGACGCGAGGTCCGCGGGCGTTCACTTTTTTCATGCCCGGGTAATAGTTCGGCACCGGGGGGGCATTCTCTTTGATGAAGGCGCGGAACGACCGGTAGTCCGCGATCTGGAGAAAGGGATTGCGTCGCCGCTCATAGCCGACCGAACTCTCCATGCGATCACCGATCCGGGCTCCGCAGGGGGAACCCTGCCCGTGACCGGGAAAGACGAGAACACCGTCCGGCAACCCGAGGTAGAATCCGCGGAGCGTGTCGAAGAGCTGACGCGTGAGAGCTTCGGTCTTCTCTTCATCTCCCACGAGGTCGGGACGCCCGACCGATCCGACCAAAAGGGAATCGCCCGAGAGCACTCCCCAGGGCATTTCCTCATCGTCTTTCTCCGCGAGGAGAAAACCGAGATGCTCCGAGGTGTGGCCGGGAGTATGCCGCGCGGTGATCACCGTGTCGCCGAAGACAAAGCGGTCACCGTCCTTCACCCCCACATGGTCGAAACCGTAGCGGGCGTCGCCCTCATGACTGAGATGGATCTTCGCGCCCCTCACGGCCTCCTGTAGTTCGAGAGATCCACTGACCAGATCGGCATGGATGTGTGTCTCGAAGAGATGGGTGATCTCCACCCCCTTTCGCCGGGCGACATCGAGATACTTCCCGATATCCACGGTGGGATCGATGACGGCGGCGACGCCGGCGCGATCATCTCCGACGAGATAGGAGATGGCGGCGATGCCTTCGGAAAAAAATCGTTCAAATACGAGGGCCATGGAGGGTGCGGCGGTGGGGGTTCACCCCATCTCTTTCGCAGGCAGCATGCCAGCAGACCCAAAGCCCCGCCCCGCAAAGAACTGGTGCGGAATGCCACCAATTCCAGACGCTCTTATTCCTTGCAGGATGCAAGATCGAACGGGTGTTTTGCACGGATTGGTTGCAAACGTTTTCCCACCGCGGGATTGCGCATTCCTCGGGCACTTGGGACAATCGAGAGAATGAAAAATGACCTCAGCTCGGTGGGCCGGGAGCAGTCGGAAGAGGGCGGCTTTCAACGACAGGAAGACGCCTTCCGGGAGACCGATCTCACCCCGGCGAGGGATCGCTATCACCTCTACGTATCACTCGCCTGCCCCTGGGCGAGCCGCACCGTCATCGTCCGCGGGCTCCTGGGTCTCGAGGAGGTGATCGGCCTCACCGTGCTCGATCCGATCCGCGACGAGCGCGGCTGGGCCTTTCGAGACGTGCCGGGATGCACGAAGGATCCCGTGAACGGCTTCGATTTTCTGAGTGAGGCCTACAACCGGAGCGATCCCGCTTACCGCGGCCGCGTCACCGTCCCGGTGCTGTGGGACCAGGAGAGCGGACGCATCGTCAACAATTCGGAAGACGACATCTGCCGCCTCTTCAACGACACCTTCGCCCCGCTCGGCAACGGCCGCGATCTGTTTCCTCCCGATCTGGAAGAGGCTCACGCCGCCTTGTCCGAATGGATCTACGCGAAGGTGAACAACGGCGTCTATCGCTGCGGTTTCGCCACGCGCCAAGACGACTACGAGCGGAACTTCCATGCGCTCTTCGCCGCTCTCGATGATCTCGAAAATCGTCTCGACGGCGTCCGCTACCTCTTCGGCGAACGGATCGTCGAAGCCGACTGGCGTCTTTTTTGCACCCTGGTGAGATTCGACGCCGTCTATCACGGCCATTTCAAATGCAACCTGCGCCGCATCGTCGATTACCGGAATCTCCACGGCTACCTCCTCGATCTCTACCAGCAGCCGGGCATCGCGGAGACGGTAAGGATGGATCACATCCAGCGTCACTACTATCTGACCCATCACGAAATCAATCCCAACGGCATCGTCCCGGCGGGGCCGGCGCTGGATTTCGAGGCCGCGCACGACCGCGCCTCCCGCTTTCCACCTCCGGACGCCCGCCCCTGACAAAACCATGAAAAAAAATGCCTCCCTTCACCGCATGGTCACGCCTTCCCACCACTGCCCGTGGGGGATCAAGGCAAAAGACCTGCTCCGTCGTGCGAATTACGAGGTCGAGGACCATCTCATCCCGTCGGCGGAAGCAAACCGAGCCTTCAAGAAGGAACACGGCGTCGATGAAACGCCGCAGATCTGGATCGAAGGAAAACGCATCGGCGGATACGACCAACTCCGCGAATTCCTCGGCAAGAAACCGGATCCGAAGGAAGGCGATACCTATCAGCCGGTCATCGCAGTCTTTGCCGTGACCTTCGCGATGGCTCTCGTGACGGGACGCCTTCTCAGCGGCGGATTCGAACCCGTCCGCATCGTGGAGTTGTTCATCGCCTACAGCATGTGTGTGCTGGGCATTTTGAAGCTGCGGGATCTCCTCTCGTTCGCGACCGGCTTCGTCCAATACGATCTCATCGCGCGGCGATACGTCCCCTATTCCTATGTCTATGCTTTCGTCGAGGCGGGTGCCGGGGTGTTGATGCTCGGCGGGCTCCTCACCTGGGTTGCGGCTCCGGCAGCGCTTTTGGTGAGCACGGTGGGAGCCGTCTCGGTGATCAAGGCCGTCTATGTCGAAAAGCGGCAATTGAATTGCGCCTGCGTCGGCGGAGGCAGCAAGGTGCCGCTCGGCTTCATTTCCCTGACGGAAAATCTCATGATGATGGGGATGGCGCTCTGGATGATCTACCGGGCCCTCGCTCCGGGCGGTCATTGAAGCCCCGCTCCCTTTTCCAAGCGCCGGCGATGCCCCAATCCACCGCTGGACAGACGCCCCGCCATCAGGCATGATCCCGGCGAAACCATCGCCCCCATGCCCGCCCCCGTCGAACTGCTCCGCGAAGCCTGGCCCGTTCTCGTCGCTTATGTCGTCGGGGCGACGCCGTTCGGATACCTCGCCGGGAGGGTGAGGGGCATCGACATCCGGCAACATGGCAGCGGCAACATCGGGGCGACGAACGTGCTCCGCGTCCTCGGCAAGCCGGTCGGCATCACCGTGCTGGTGCTCGACATGCTGAAGGGCCTGCTGCCGGTGCTCCTTTCCCAGTGGGTCACGGACTCCTCCGCGATCCACATCGCCACCGCCATCGCCGCGATCCTCGGGCACAACTACACTTTCTGGCTCGGCTTCAAGGGCGGCAAAGGCATCGCCACCACGGCCGGGGCGATCCTGCCGATCCTGCCGTGGGCGCTCCTCGCCGCCGTCCTCGGATGGATCATCGTCCTTTTCACGACCCGCTACGTTTCCGTCGCCTCGATCGCGGCGGCGCTCCTCATCCCCATCGAACTGGCGGTCGAAACGTGGCTCACCGGGAAGTGGAATGCGGCGGTCTTCGGCTTTGGTCTTTTTGTCTGTCTCCTCGCGATCTGGAAACATCGCAGCAACATCGCCCGGCTCCGCCGCGGCGAGGAAAACCGCTTTGGCAAAAAACCCGCACCGCCCGCCGGTGCCGAATCCCCCACCACCCTTTCCTGACATGTTCACCCACGCCGCCGTCCTCGGTGCCGGGAGCTGGGGCACCGCCCTCTCCGTGGCCCTCGCCGACCGCGGGCTCGCCGTCAGCCTCTACGGCAACGAGCCCTCCATCCGCGACGATATCAACGCCAACCATCGCAATTCGCGCTACCTGCCCGAGGTCGACCTGCCCCCGGCGATCCACGCCACGACGGACATCGCCGACGTGAAGGACACTCCCTTGATCCTCCTCGTCGTGCCCTCACAGGTCGCCCGCATCGTCCTTACCCAGCTCCACGGGGCCGGACTGCCGGCCTCCACCATTCTCGTGAACTGCACGAAGGGAATCGATCCCGGCAGCGGCAAGCTCATGCACGAGCTCATCGAGGAGTTCTTTCCCGAAAATCCCATCGCCGTGCTTTCCGGCCCGAGCCATGCGGAGGAGGTCGCGAAACGCATCGCCACGCTCGTCACCGTCGGCGCGACGGACCCTGACATTGCCACACTGGTGCAGGAGGTCTTCACCTTGCCCTGGTTCCGCACCTACACGAGCACCGACGTCGTCGGGATCGAGCTGGGCGGTGTCGTGAAAAACGTTTTCGCCATTGCCGCCGGATGCATCGACGGACTCGGACTCGGCGACAACGCCAAAGCCGCGATGGTGACACGAGCCCTTGCCGAGATGACCCGGCTCGGAGTCGCCCTCGGAGCGAAGGAGGAGACCTTCCGCGGGCTCAGCGGCATCGGCGACCTCATCGTCACCTGCTACAGCGAACACAGCCGCAACAACCGCGTCGGCCGCATGCTCGGGTCGGGCAAAACCCTCGACGAGGCCATCGCCGCGATGAGCCAGGTCGCCGAAGGGGTGCCGAACGCGAAGAACGCCCACGAGCTCGCCCGAAAACTCGGCGTGCGCACGCCGCTGATCGACCAGGCCTACGAGGTGCTCTTCCATCAAAAGCCGCCGGCGAAGGCGCTGCGCGAACTCCTCGAGCGCGAGCAACGGCCTGAGGCGGATTGATCGCGCCCCGCGCAACCTTCGGCCTCCCGGCCGGTTCCAGCCCCATGCCCCTCTTCCTCGCCGCCATCTTTCTCAGCGCCTTCCTGCTCTTCCAGGTCCAGCCGGTCATCGCGCGCTACATTTTACCGTGGTACGGCGGCAGCCCGGGGGTGTGGACGACCTGCCTCCTCTTTTTCCAGGTCGGCCTGCTCGGCGGCTACGCCTACGCCCATGGGCTCGTCACCTTTCTCCGCGAAAAGCGCCGGCTCCAGGTGACGATCCACCTCACCCTGCTCGGGCTCGCGTTTTTCCTGCTCCCGATCACTCCGGATCCCGCCTGGAAACCCGACGGCACCGAGGCGAGTCCGCTCGCGGGCATCGTGCGGTTGCTCGCTCTGACGGTGGGATTTCCCTACCTGCTTCTCTCCGCCTCCGGCCCCCTCCTGCAGCACTGGTTCGCCGAGACCCATCCGGGACGTTCGCCCTACCGGCTCTACGCGATCTCGAATCTCGGCAGCCTCCTCGGGCTCCTCACCTATCCCTTTCTCTTCGAGCCGCTCCTCGATGTCGGACAACAGACGCGTCTCTGGTCGTGGGGGTTCGTCGTTTACGGACTCTTCGCGATGGCCGCCGGATACCTCTATTTCCGGAAGACGCGAGACTGGAGCGATCGCGTCGCCGCGTCAGAAACGGCACCCCGCCCCGCCGCCATCAACGTCTTTCTCTGGATCGCTTTCAGCGCTTGTGGATCGATGCTGCTGCTCTCGCTGACGAGCCAGATGTGCCAGGACGTCGCCGTCGTCCCCTTTCTCTGGGTGGTGCCGCTCTCGCTCTACCTTCTCACCTTCATCATCGCCTTCGATCACGAGCGCTGGTATCACCGGGCCTTCGCCATCCCGCTCGCCGCCACCGGCATCGGCATGACGATCTGGTTGATGAACCGGCAGTATGCCTCGACGGAATGGCCGCTGCTCTGGCAGATCGTGATCTATTGCGGCACGATCTTTTTCTGCTGCCTCGTCTGCCACGGCGAAGTCGTGAGGATGAAACCCCACGTGCGGCATCTCACCGCGTTTTATCTCTGCATCTCGCTGGGCGGTGCCATCGGCGGGATCTTCGTGAGCCTCGCCGCGCCACGGCTCTTCACGGGCTATTGGGAACTCCACCTCGCCTTCGTGATCCTCTCGATCCTGACAAGCTATCAACTCTGGCGTCACTTCGCACCGCAGCGCCGCTTCGCGATCTTGATTCCGACCGCCCTCGCCTGGCTCGCGGCGATCGGAACGATGAACTACTTCCTGCAAGTGCACATCGACTCGAGCCGCACCCAGGCCATCGCGGTAAAGCGTGGCTTCTACGGAGTTTTGAAGGTCGAGGAATACACGCCGAACGACGAATACGCCCATCGCTCCCTGCACCACGGGCGGATCAGCCACGGTCGCCAATACCTCGCCCCCGACAAACGCGATCTGGCGACGACCTATTACAGTCCCGAGAGCGGCGTGGGCGCCGTCTTCGCCTGCCTGCCGCAGCGCAACGCCCTGCCTGTCGCCCCGATCCATGTCGGAGTCGTAGGTCTGGGAGTGGGCACGATCGCCACCTACGCCGGCCCCGGCGACCGCTTCCGTTTTTATGAGATCAATCCCCAGGTCGAGGAGCTGGCGCGGAGCCACTTCACTTTTCTCGGGGATTGCGAGGGTGAAGAGCAGGTCGTGCTCGGCGATGCCCGCGTCTCCCTTGAACGTGAGATCGCCGCCGGCGATTCACAGCAGTTCGACGCGCTCTTCGTCGATGCCTTCAGCGGCGATTCCATCCCCATCCACCTCCTCACGAAGGAGGCCTTCGAACTTTACTTCCAGCATCTCAAGCCCGACGGCGTCCTCGCCATCCACATCACCAATCTCCACCTCGAACTCGCCGATCCCGTCCGAAATCTCGCCAAGGAACTCGGCTACGAGGCCTTCCGCGCCGACTACAATCCGGACGATATCGAATTCGAATCCTACTACTCCGACTGGGTCCTCATCACGAAAAACACGGACTTCATCTCCGCCCTGAAAAACGCGGAACGCATCACCACCTGGGATCGCGAGGAAACCCTGCCGATCCTCTGGACGGACGACTACAGCAATCTCCTCGAGGTCGCATTCTGACCCGCGCGTCAGGTCGCGTAAGGCCAGTGGGTTTTCGTCCAGAGACCGCCATCGACATAGAGCGTCTGTCCGGTCACAAAATCCGCCCCGTCGCCCGCCAGAAAGACGACCGACCGCGCGATGTCGGCGGGATAACCGATCCGCCCCATCGGCGTCAGAGGCGACCAGGTGCCGGCGTAGTCGTCCGACTCCTCCTTCGTCCGCTCGATCTCGATCGCGCCGGGGGCGACGCAGTTTACCCGGATGCCATATTGCCCCAGCTCGCAGGCGCTGACCCGGGTGAGTTGCTCGAGGCCACCTTTCGAGGCGCAGTAATCGACGAGGTTCATGAAGGGCTGTTTGTTGGCCCCCGAGCCGATGTTGATGATCGATCCACCGCGGCCCTGTTCCTTCAGGATCCGCGCCGCCGCCTGGGTGCAGAGAAAGCTGCCCTTGAGATTCGTCTTGATCGTCTTGTCCCAATCCGCCTCGCTCAGTTCGAGGAGGGAAGACCAGGTCTGGCGTCCCGCATTGTTCACGAGGCAGTCGAACTGACCAAACGCATCGATCACCGCGGCGAACATCGCATCGACGTCGACTTTCACCCCGACATCGCCCGGCACGATGACACAGCGCCGACCTTTGGATTCGATCACCGCCTTCGTTTCCTCCGCTCCGGCGAGATCGCTGTGGTAATTGACCGCCACATCCCATCCCGCCTCGGCGAATCCGTAGGCGATGCCACGCCCCACTCCCTTGCTCGCCCCGGTCACGAGGGCCACTTTCGACCTTTGCGCTTCACTCATGCCCGCAATGGAGCGAAAAAGCGGCGCACGTCAAAAGCGATTCGACGTCCGGAGAATCCCCTAACCCCGGAGGAAAAAAGATCGAAATTCCGTCAGAATTTTGCCACCCTCGCGTTATACCCGGAGAACCCCCACCTTGAGCAAGTCCGTGCGCCTCGTTTCCCTTCTCTGCACCTGCCTATTGCTGTCGTCCGGCATCGCGATGTCTTCGGATTTCAGCGACGAACTCCTGCCGTTCTTCGAGCGGCATTGCTACGAATGCCACGATGCGAACCTGAAAAAGGGCGGGCTCGATCTCGACGCCCTCGGCACTGATCTCAATGACGAAGCCCTTCTCGCCAAATGGGTCCGCCTCTATGACCGCGTCGCCACCGGGGAGATGCCGCCGCCCGATCAGCCGCGGCCCGGTGAAGGCGAGAAGCAGCACTTTCGAGACAAGCTCGCCCCCGCCCTCTCCGCCGCCCACGAAAACCAGAAAGGCACCGTCCTACGTCGCCTGAACCGTCGCGAATATCAGAACACCCTCAACGATCTCCTCGGCATCCGGCTCGAGGCGGCATCACTGCTGCCCGAGGACGGTCGCACCGGAGAGTTCGACAATGTGGGGGATTCCCTCGGCATTTCCGCCTCGCAATTGCGGATCTATCTCGACCTCGCCACCTCCGCGATCGACCTCGCCATCGCCAAGACCACCTCGCCTCCCGTCCCGACAAAGGCCACCACCACCTACGCCGAGACCCAGGGAGCGGACAAATTCATCGGAGATGCCTGGCACCGGGCCCCCGACGGAGCCGTCGTCTTTTTCCGGGAACTCGGATACCCCACCGGCATGCTGCGCGAGGCCAACGCCAAGGAGAGCGGCTACCATCGCATCCGCGTCACCGGCTACGCCTACCAGAGCGATGCTCCCGTGATCTTTTCAGTCGGGGGCACCACTTTCGCCCGGGCCGCGGGCCGTCCCACCTACGGATACTTCGCCTTCCAGCCCGGGAAACCCCAGACCATCGAACTGACGACCTGGATGGACAAAGGTTACATGATCGAGATCACCACGCAGGGCCTGCACGATCCCGACTACCTCATCAAAAAAGACGGCATCGCCAATTACAAGGGGCCCGGTCTGGCCATCAGCTCCGTCGAGATCGAGGGACCGATCACCGAAGCATTCCCCTCGCGCGGCCACCACCTCATCTTCGATGGACTCGACCGCCGTGAGATCGAGCCCCGGAATCCCGCCGACAAACAGAAGCGGTATTACGTACCGAAATTCGAAATCGTTTCCGCCAATCCCACCACGGATGTCATTCCGGCCCTGAAGCGATTCGCCAGTGCCGCCTTCCGTCGCCCCGCGACCGAGGAGGACATCGCCCCCTACCTGATCCTCTTCCAGGGCGAAATGACCGGAGGCGCCGACTTCGAAGGAGCGCTCCGTACCGCCCTTGCCGCGATGCTGTGTTCACCCGACTTCCTTTACCTGCGGGAACGGGCGGGACGACTCGACGATCACGCTCTCGCTTCGCGCCTCTCCTTTTTCCTCACCCGCACCGCGCCCGATGAAGCGCTGTCCGCGGCCGCCGCCGCCGGGAAACTCTCCCAGGACGGGGAACTGCTCAGAGCCGAAGCGGTCCGCCTGCTCGATGCCCCGCTCTCCGATCGCTTCATCACCGACTTCACCGATTCCTGGCTCGATCTGCGGAACATCGAGTTCACCAATCCCGACGAGCAGCTGTTCCCCGAGTTCGACCGCTACCTGCAGGATTCCATGCTCGCGGAGACCCGCGCCTATTTCCGGGAACTGATCCGGGAAAATCTCGACACTTCCCACCTCGTGAAGTCGGACTTCGCCATGCTCAACCAGCGTCTCGCCGCCCACTACGGGATCGAAGGTGTCACCTCGCCCGATGTCACCCGGGTTTCCCTGCCCGCCGACTCCGTCCGCGGTGGGTTCATGACCCAGGCCAGCGTCCTCAAAGTCTCCGCCAACGGCACGAATACCTCGCCCGTCCTGCGCGGCGTCTGGATCAACGAGCGCATCCTCGGCAAACATCCAGCACCACCTCCACCCGGCATTCCCGGCGTCGAACCCGACATCCGCGGCGCCACCACCCTGCGCGAACTCCTCGCCAAACACCGCGACTCCGAGAGCTGCCAGGCCTGCCACGAGATGATCGATCCCCCGGGATTCGCCCTCGAAAGTTTCGATCCCATCGGAGGTTGGCGGGATCACTTCCGCAGTCTCGGCGAGGGCGAAAAGCCCGCGCAACGCAATGCCGGATCCAAACGAATCCAGTGGAAGATCGGACCTCCCGTCGATGCGAGCGGAGAGCTGCAGGATGGCCGGGCTTTTGCCGGATACACCGAATTCCGCGATCTCGTGGCGCAGGATCAGGCCCTCCTCGCCAAAGCCTTTGTCACCAAGCTGCTCACCTTTGCCACAGGACGCGAGATGGGATTCTCCGACCGCCCCGAGATCAACCGCATCGTCACGAAAGGCGGCGAATCCGGCTACGGGATCCGCGATCTCGTGCTCCTCTCCGTGTCGTCGGAGATTTTTCGAATGAAGTAAAACTCGTAAACCGTGAACGGCATTTCCGACCTCTGACTTCCGATTTGACTACACTACGCTCCGTCTATCCGCTTCGCGTATTCCGACCTCTGACCTCTGACCTCCGACCTCCGACCTCCGACCTCCGACCTCCGACCTCCGATTACCGATTACCGATTACCGATTACCGTTCACCGCCCCTCCACATGAACGCGCCCCATCTCTCCACCCGCCCCGCCCTCGGCCGCCGCCACTTCCTCCGCGGAGCCGGCAGCGCCATGCTCGGGCTGCCTTTTCTCGAGGCAATGACGCCCACCTTCTCCCGTGCCGCCTCGACCGTGTCTCCGAAACGGTTCGTCGCCATGTGCGCGACCCTCGGCTTTCACGGGCCCCACCTTTTCCCGACCCAAGAGGGTCAAGACTATGACTTGACCCCCTATCTTGCGAAGCTGAAAGACCATCGCCGCGATTTCACCCTCTTCTCCGGGCTTTCCCACCCCGAACAACAAGGCAACAACGGCCACGCCTCCGAGATGACCTGGCTGACCTCGGCCCGCCGCCCCGGGCTCGCCGGTTTCAAAAACAGCATCTCCCTCGATCAGGTCATCGCCAACGCCATCGGCAGCGAAACCCGGTATCCCTTTCTCGCCCTCTCGACAAGCGGTCGCTCCATGTCCTGGTCGGCCAACGGAGTCGAGCTGCCCGGAGAGATCTCGCCTGCGAAACTCTTCAAAGCCCTTTTTATCCAAGGCACCGAACAAGAGGTCGCCGCCGAGATGAAGAGCTTCCAGCGCGGACGCAGCATCCTCGACACCGTCCTCGGGGAAGCGAAGAGCCTCGAGCGTGAACTCGGTGCGCGCGACAAGGAGAAGCTCGAGGAATACCTCGCCTCCGTCCGTGAACTCGAAGTGCGCCTCCAGGAGTCGGAGGGCTGGGTACAGAAACCGAAGCCGCAGGTCGCCGTGGAACTACCCAAGGATGTGCAGGACAAAAACGACGCCATCGCCAAGCAGCGGCTCATGAACGACATGATCGTCCTCGCCCTGCAGACCGATTCGACCCGCACCATCACCTTCCAGCTCGCGGGGATGAACGCCGTCCCGACCATTCCCGGGGTGAAGAACGACTGGCACAATCTCTCCCACCACGGCAAGGACCCCGCGAAAATCGACGAGCTGAAGATCATCGAAGACGCCGAGTTCGAGGTGCTCGCCGAGTTCCTCACCAAACTCAAATCCCTCTCCGAAAACGGGAAGTCCCTCCTCGATCACACCGCCGTGCTCTACGGCTCGAATCTCGGCAACGCGAGCAGCCACGACTGGCGCAACCTGCCCGTCCTCGTCGCGGGTGGCGGTTTCAAACACCAGGGTTATGTCGCGCACGACGAAAAGGACAACACGCCTTTCGCCAACCTCTTCGTCCCCCTCGCCCAGCGCATGGGAGTGGAGATCGATCAGTTCGGCAGCAGCACGTCCGCGGGTGTGCGGGGGTTGGAGGCTTGATCAACCAACCTCTCCGCCCCGGTTTCTCCGCCCGGACCCGTTGGTCCGGACGGGGCATGAGTCCAACGCATCACTGATACTTCGCCAGATCGGCGCTGATCGCACCAATCTGGGAATTCACCGTCTTCAGTGACTTGGTCAGCTTCTTCGCCTTCGCGGCATTCTTTTTCTTCTTCGCCGCCTTGATCTGGGCCGACAGCTTTGCGGCGTTGGCTTTCGCGGCGGCGAGTTTCGCGCGGAGCGCGTTGCGCTGGGCGGTGTAATCGAAAGAAGCACTGCCCTCGGCCAGACCACTGCTGCCACCGAGGAAACCACCCGAGGTCTGCCCCAGGGCGCGGACGCGGCCATTGATGGGCAGATTCAAGCCGGTGATCTCCCAGCCCCCGGCAATGGCCGTGCCGTCCCCGAGATCGGACCAGGTCTGCCCGCTGTCGGTGGAGAGCTCGAAGACCACTTCCGGCACGAGCGGGCCACTGCCCCCGCGGAGCCATCTCGCGGAAGTCAGTCCATTCACCGTGAAGGTTTCCGTCGCCACATCATTTCCAAAACGCACGAGGAAGGGATGCGCCCCGCCATCGAAGGTGGCGAAGTTTCCTCCGATGAGGATGTTGCCATCCGGCTGAAGGGCGAGGGCGGAAACTTCATCGTCCGCGCCCGTTCCGGCATCGAAGGCGGTGTCCAGATCACCGTTGGAATTCAGTCGCGCAATACGATTGAGACCGGTTCCGTTGAAGTTCGTGAAGAGACCGCCGATGAGGATCTTGCCGTCGGTCTGGAGGGCCAATGTCAAGATGTTATCATTTGCTCCACTACCCGTGTTGAATCCGGTATCTAGCGATCCATTAGCCGCGAGTCTCGCGATCCGCGAGTGGTTCGCACCGTCCACCTGCGTGAAATATCCGCCGAGCAGAATCTTTCCGTCGGGCTGCAGGGCGAGGGCAGCGACACGTCCATTCGCTCCGTCGCCGGGGTCGAATCCGGAATCGATCGTGCCGTTGGCATTGAGCCTCGCGACACGGTTTACGGTTGTTCCGGCGATTGTGGTGAAATTGCCAGCCACCAGAATCCTTCCATCCGGCTGCACCACGATGCTGTAGACGGCATTGTCCGCCGTTGGATTGAAGCCGGTGTCCAGCGATCCGTTGGCGTTGAGTCGGGCGATGCGGTTGCGGGGTTGGCCTTGAACCGTGCTGAAGAGCCCCCCAATCAGAATCTTTCCGTCCTCCTGGAGGGCGACACTGTAGATCACATTGTCGGCTCCGGCACCCGGGTCGAATTCCGTCGGGATCACGATGGCACCATTTTTATCCAGTTTGGCGATACCATTCCGCGGCGTTCCATTGACTTGGGAGAAAATCCCTCCGATGACGGTACTGCCATCGCTTCCTACCGCCACACTGTTGACGATTCCATTCGTGTTGGTGTTGAAAGTGGCATCCACGGCACCCGATGCACCGATTCGTGCAATGCCGCGGTGGGCCTCTCCCCCCACGGAATTGAATTCTCCCGCGATCAAAAGTTGTCCGGTTCCACCAGGGAGAAGAGCGATGGCCTGGACGATTCCATCCACGCCGCCCAAACCGCTTCCGACATTGAAGCCCGTGTCCACTTGACCGGGGGGAGCACTTTCCTCGACAAGAGAGAGCAGATCGGACGATGCTCCACCGGACGAAGGCTCAGGCTCGGAGACGGCATCGGTCGTGAAAAACCCCTCTTCCGAATAGACCGTTCCCTCGCTGTTGATCGCGTAGGCTGCATAGTAATAATCGGTATCCGGAGTCAGCCCGCTCACCGCCACGGTGAAGACCCCGATGCCGGGATCCATTATGGGATCATACGAGAGATCTTCGAACTCGAGATATCCAGTGTCGTTATCACCGAGGCGGTCCTCTTCCAAGTCCACATCGGCGATCACGTAAACGCCGCGACCCGTGATCTGATTCCCGCCATCGGAAATGATGTTTCCGCCCAGGATGGCCGAAGTGGCTGTGATCGAGGTATCGGTCGGTGAGATCACGGTCGGCGCACCCACCGTGGTGAAAGAAGCCACATCCGTGTAACTCACGACCCCAGCCGAATTGATGGCGTACGCCCGGTAGCGATACGTGGTGCCCCCCACGAGGTCGAAGACGTCCACTTCAAAGACACCCGACGAGGTGCCCCCCTCGACCTCCTTGGTGACTCTAACTCCGCCGATGACCGGGATGTCGTTATCGATGGCACGCGAATAAACCACTCCCCGCTCGCTGATCGGCAAAGAGCCTGTGTTGGTGATTTCACCACCGAGAAGGGCATAATCGCTGTCCACATCGGCATGGGTCGGGTTTGCCAGGGTGAGCTTGCTCGCACCGGGCACCGGGAAATCTTCGATCACTTCGACGACACCGGTGCTGCCACCGTAGAATCCGCTCGACGTGCGCCCCCTCGCCCGCAGCAGCCCCGACGCAGGGAGAAAGAGACCGGTTCTCTGCCAGCCGCCGGAAATCCGGGTTGCCGAACCCAAGGCGGTCCAGGTGCTGCCGCCATTGGTGGAAAGATCGAAGGTCACGTTGGTGACTTCGGGACCGCCACCACCTCGGAGCCATTGCACCGTATGCGAGAACACCGTCGAAAGCGTGTTGGTAGCCGGAGTATTGTCGAAAATCTCCAGGAGATCGACATCCGTCGCGGTCGCACCCAATTCCGTCGAAATAAAGAGCGAACCTTCGGATCCCAAGGTCAATCCGGACACATAACTGGCATAATTCGCCAGGAAACCTGAATCAAGCGACCCATCCGCATTGATCCGTGCGACCCGCGAGATCGCCGTTCCATCGACCGAGGTGAAGAATCCTCCGATCACGATCTTTCCATCGGACTGCACCTGGATGTGTTCGATATCGGAATCGGTGAAGACACCGACACTGGTTCCGGGAGTGGGCGTGAAGTTGTTATCCAAGGTCCCATCGCTCAAGAGCCGGTAAAGTCCGTAGCCCTGGGGATGCTCCGTCGTGATGTAGCTGCTGACGAGGATTTTCCCATCCGGTTGCAGAGCCATGGCATAGGCATCGATCCCGGGGGCGAACGAGGCATCCAGCGAACCATCCGCATTGATGCGGGCCAGCTGGGAACGGGTGGTGCCGTTGTAGGTGGAGAAATTTCCCCGGATCAGGATCTTGCCGTCCTCCTGCACGAGTATGGTTTTCACGTTTCCATCGGGACCTGCCGCAACACTCTGGGTCCCGGGATTGAAGGTCGTGTCGAGAGTCCCGTTGGCATTCAATCTGCCGAGATACTGATATCGTGCGGCTCCGTTGAGCGTCACGAGGATGCCGCCGACCAGGATCTTCCCGTCCGCTTGGATCGCGAGGCAATCCACCGATCCGTATCCCGTCGTCGCACTGAACGTCGTGTCCCGGGTCCCGTCCGCATTGAGCCTCGCGATGCAGGGCCCCACGAACTGGCCGTCGATATGGTCGAAATAACCGCCGATGACGATCTTGCCATCCGCTTGGACCGCAAGGCAATTGATGAAGGCACCATAGTCCGGCTGGTCGACTTCGGGCGAGAAGTTGGGATCGACAGCGCCGTTGGAGTCCACCCGCACGATGTTCAGACGTGGGTCGCCCTCCACGTTGGTGAAGTTGCCCGCCGCGATCACCTTGCCGTCGGCCTGCACCGCGGAAGCTTTGACATGACGCCCGTCAAAGGTCAGCGGGTAGCTGCCGCTCGCACCGCCGGGTAGGGTCGTGAATACAACGGGATCGGAGTAATCGATCGCGGGAGTGCCGGCATTATCATTACTGGCATATGCCCGAAACACATATCGGGTACCAGCCTCGAGCGCGGACACGTCGACGGAGAAAACTCCAAGGCCGCCTCCCGCCGCCAACTCGACCTCGCAACCAGCACCACCGTGCAAAGGAAGCGGATTGTCATCTTCACGGGAATAGACGACTCCACGCTCCGTGACTGACGTGCTGCCCTCATCAATCACCTCACCTTCGAGTGTTGCACCTGACGATGAGATCCCTGAAGCAGGCGAAGAATCGACTTCCGGCCACCCATGAATATTGCAACCGCTGCAAAGGAGGACGTGAACGGCGACAGCCAGGGCGGCGAACAAGCGGAAGTGTAAAATATCTTTCATGAACGTTATCCTCAAAAGCGATGGAAAACGGAAATTCGAAAGCCAAAACGCAACCCATCAACGGCGCGCGGGCTCAAGCAAGCGAATAGTCTCTCAGTTCCCATTCTCCGCAAGTGGCATTTGCCGGCCCCAAACCAGTATTTTAAATACCTGATATCTTTTCTTTCCTTCTTCGCGCATGGCGGCAGGCCAGAAGGCCGGTCAGTGTCATTGCGAGAAGCAGCCAGCCCAGCCAGTCGCCAAAACGGAGATAGAACGTGGTGTCGCCCGGGGCGGATACCGGAACTCGGGAAACCAGCGTCGCCGCCCTCCACTGCTCTGTCCGCGTTACGATTCTCCCCACCGGGTCCACCACGGCACTGACGCCCGTCGCAGTGGAGCGGACAAGTGCGCGTCGGGATTCAATGGCCCGGAAACTCGACAACGCGAGATGAATGACGGGCTGGGGGGAATTCCCAAACCAAGAGTCATCCGTCACATTCACGAGAACGCCGGGCGGTCCGGCCCGATGCCACATCTCCCTCATGAAGTGAGGCAAAATGTCCTCATAACAGATCATCGGCATCAGCGTGGTGTCTCCGATCTTGAGATTCCGATAGATATTGCCCGGTTCGGTGAGGGATTCTCCCGGCCTAAGCTTTCCAAGCACGGGCAGCAAATCGGAGAACGGAATCGTTTCGCTGAAAGGAACCAACCTGGTTTTATCAAAGCGGCCCAAGATCCCGCCCTCTTCCGAAAGCGCGAACATGGCATTAAAGTTGCGTCCTTCCTCATCTCTCACCTTCACCCCCGTGATCATCGGCCTTTTCGGTTGCAGCAGGCGCCCGAGATACTGAAGATGCCTTGCATCGGAATGCAGTGCCGACTCCGGCCAGACCACGAGGTCCACCTCGGGCCGGGCGACGATCAACTCATGCGTCATCTCACGGTATCGGAGAATGGCTTCATACTTCCGGTCAATCTTGACTTCGACGGAATGATTGCCCTGAACCAGACCGAAGACTTTCGTCGGCGCCTTGGCGACCTCGGCGTCGATCTGCTTGATCCGGATCGCTCCGTAAGCGAGCACCAGCAACATCACGCCCAGGGGAACCACCCAACGCGAAAGCAAGGGGCGACGTTGTTCCCACCGGGATTCGATCAGTTCGAAAAATGCTCCGTTCACCATCCCGATCAAACAGGTGAGCCCAAGAAGCCCCGTGATATCAACCACCTGGGTAACCCAAAGGAAAGGGTACTGAGAGGCCCCGATCCGATAAGGCAGGATATTGGGGAAGACCCACTCCATTACCGGATAGACGACCGTCAAAACCCACACCGGTGCGATGCCAAGATCTCTCCCTGCCATTCGCACAAAGAACATGAGCAAGGCGCAGATCAGACCGAGAAACGCCGCCCCCGCGGCAACCAGCAAGGCCGAGAGGACGGCATTGAGACCGGCGAACTCCCGCAGAGTTCCTGCCATCCAATAGTAACCTCCCAGATGTCCGGTCGTGCCATAAAGCAGCCCGAGAAAAAACGCATGCCGAGGTGCCACGTCCCGGATCGCAAACAGCACAGGCACTTTGGCAATCCAAGTGAGCGGATAGAAACCAAAGCCGGCGAATCCCAGGACGTCCAATACGCCGGAAGCGGCGGCCAAGGCGCAGCGCATCCATCCGCTCATGTCTTTGCGCCGGAGCACCGACGCCGCTGGGGGCCGAATAGGATCGTGTCAGCAGAGGATAGAAAGGGAATGCGCTTCCAACTCAGGTAAGCAAAGACAGCAATCGCGGCTAGAAAGAAACCACCGAACGAGGACATGCCCGCCCGGAATTTCAACAAGATCCAAGGATCGCGGGGATGGCAGGCAAGGATATGGACCACGTATGATCCAAAGATACCGAAGATCGCCGCACCTCTCACCGTATTACCGATGGTCCCCGGGGGCAAGCCAGCCTTGCGTGCCCTTCTTTCTGAAAGGATCGCCCCGACCACGATGGCGATACAGACGAAGACGCCGAACGGTTGGATCTGGACCGGTCCAAGGGAAAAAGGCGGGAGTTCGAGATAAGGGATCACAGGGAAACGAGAATAGAACCGGAATTCAATCCCTGCACACGGGAATTTTCCCCTCCCTTGGAAAGCGAGCGGGGCGGGAGAATGGACGTTCCATCCTCACACCACCAAAACCCCGAAAATCACCGCGACGACGTGGCAGATGCTCCCGGCCATCACGAAGAGGTGCCAGATGAAGTGGCCGAAACGCAGGTTGGGCTTCAGGAAAAAGTAGACCCCGCCGGTGTAGCAGAGACCGCCCGCGACGAGCCAGACCATGCCCACGGTGTTCACCGAATCGATGAGCGGCTTGATCGCGATGCAGATCATCCATCCCATCAGGACATAGAGGACCGTCCCGAGCGTGTTGAAACGCGGGAGCAGGATGGTTTTCAACACCACTCCGCCGAGGGCGAGACCCCAGACCGCGGCGAGGAGCGTCCAGCCCCAGGGACCGCGCAGGTTCACGAGGAGCCAGGGCGTGTAGCTGCCCGCGATGAGCACGAAGATGAGGGCGTGGTCGAGGATCTGGAAGAGGCGTTTTTTCCCGTGCGAGGTCACGTAGTGGTAGAAGGCCGAGGCCCCGTAAAGGAGGACGAGGCTGCCGCCGAAAATGGACACCCCGGCGACGTGCCAGGCTGAAAGAGGAAGCGCCAAACGAACCATCAGCGCGAGCCCCACGACACTGAGCAGCGCACCGACCGCGTGGCTGATCGTGTTGGCCACTTCCTCGGCGTGGCTTTCGCAAAGAACACTGCGTTCTTTCATGTCCCCAGCATCGCCGGAATCCGGGGATTCGCGAAGGAAAAAATCACTTCACTCACCGCTCCCGCGCCAAGGCGATCAGGATCGCTTTCTGGGCGTGGAGGCGGTTCTCGGCCTGCTGGAAGATCTCATCGGCGCGCTCTTCGAAAAGCGTCCCGCAGATCTCCTTGTCGCGGTAGGCGGGCAGGCAGTGCTGCACGATCGCCCCGGGATTCGCGAGTTTCACGAGACCACCGTGAATCTGGAAAGGCTTGAGGATCTTCAAGCGCTCTTCCGCCTCGGCTTCGCGGCCCATGCTGACCCAGGTGTCGGTGTAGAGGACATCGGCTCCGGTCGCGGCGGCTTCGACGTCTTCGGTCAAGGTCACGGGAGCTTCCCCGAGGCGGGCCATGAAGGCGTCGTCGGGCTGGAAGGCCTTCGGTGCGGCGATGACGAGTTCGAAGCCGAGCCGCTTCGCCGCCCAGGCCCACGAGCGGCCCATGTTGCAATCTCCGTCGCCGAAAAAGACGACCTTCTTTCCCTCCCATCCGCCTAGACGTTCGCGGATCGTGAGCAGGTCGGCGAGGATCTGGCAGGGATGCTCCTCGTCGGTGAGCGCGTTGATCGTCGGGATCTTGCCGTATTCGGCGAAATCGACGACATCCTGCTGCGCGTAGGTCCGGATGATGGCGCCGTGGACCATGCGACCGAGGACACGGGCGGTGTCCTTGATCGGCTCGCCGCGGCCGAGCTGGATGTCGTTCGCGTTGAGGAAGAGCGGACGGGCCCCGAGTTCGGTGAGGCCGACTTCGAAACTCACGCGCGTCCGCGTCGACGACTTCGTGAAGATCATCGCCCAGGTCTCGCCCTTGAGTTCGGTGGTGATGGACCCGCGCGAGCGCTGCGTCTTCAGCTCGAGAGCGTGGTCGACAAGAGCGGTGATTTCGCCCGCGGTGAGCGGTTCGATACCGAGGAGATGTTTCATGGCAGGGACTCAACAGGGTTCAATCAACGACCCG
This sequence comes from Verrucomicrobiales bacterium, assembly GCA_016795385.1. GTDB lineage: Bacteria > Verrucomicrobiota > Verrucomicrobiia > Verrucomicrobiales > DEV007 > Arctic95D-9. The sequence continues at coordinate 87,162 of JAEUHI010000049.1, forward strand.
ACAGGGTCGAAAGGACGGAGTGGAAGAGGGCGAGGGCTTCGTCCACCTCCGCGTCCGTCACGTTCAAAGGCGGCAGCCAACGCACCACGGTTTCCCCTGCCGGCACGGTCAACAGCCCCGCTTCGCGCGCGGCGTTCACCACAAAAATGGACGGTGTCTTGCCCGATTCGGCAAAACCGGCGACGGAACCCATCGCCTCCGTATCGAGGACGAAGCCCAGCATCAAACCGACTCCGCGCAGCTCGCGCAGGATCGCAAAATCCCACTTCGCGACAGCGTCGCGGATGCGCGACTCCTGCCGCTTCACGTTCGCGAGAACGCCGGCCTTTTCGATCTCGCCGAGCACGGCGAGGGCGACGGCACAGGCGAGCGGCGTGCCGCCGAAGGTCGAGCCGTGCGTGCCGGGACCGAGCGCCGCGGCGTGTTCATCGGCGACCCAGAAAGAGCCCATGGGAAATCCTCCGGCGAATCCTTTCGCCCAGCTCACCGCATCGGGCTCGACCGCGACGCCGCTTCCTTCGAGGACGGTGCGCCAGCCGCACCAGTCACCGGTCCGGCCCGCGCCGCACTGCACCTCGTCGAACATGAGGAGCAGATCAAATTCATCACGCAGCTTCGCGGCTTCGGCGAAGAACTCGGGCGTGGCGGTGTTGATGCCACCTTCGCCCTGCACGGGTTCGAAAAGGATCGCGGCGGTCGTTTCATTCACCGCCTCGCGCAGGGTCTGCGGATCGTTGAAGGGCACGTGGAGGAAGCCGGGGAGGAGCGGATCGAAGCCGATCTTCACCTTTTCCTGTCCCGTCGCGGCGATGCCGCCGAGGGTCCGTCCGTGGAAAGATTGTTTGCAGGTGATGACGACGTTTTTGTTCGTCCCCGCTCCGTATTTCTCCCAGGCGCGTTTCCGCGCGAGCTTGATGAGCCCGTCGTTGGCCTCGGCCCCGCTGTTGCAGAAGAAGACCTTGCCGGGTCGCTCCATCATCGTCTCGACGACAAAACGGGCAAGCCTCGCCTGCTCGCGCACCCAATAGAGATTCGAGCAATGGATCAGCTTCGCGCCCTGCGTCGCGAGCGCATCGACCATCACTCGGGGGCTGTGCCCGAGCGCGCAGACGGCGACGCCGCTGGAGAAATCGAGGTAACGGCGTCCGTCCTCGGCCCAGAGCCAAGCCCCCTCGCCGCGTTCGAAGGCGATGGGAAAACGTCCGTAGTTGCCGAGCACGTAGTCGTGCATGAGCTGCGCGGTGGAAAGCGACGCGTCGTCCTCCGCGGCGACGGAGGCGGGAATGGAGGAGGGATCGCTCATTTGACGATTTCGGTGCCGATCCCTTCGGTGGTGAAGATCTCGAGCAGCAGCGAATGCGGGATGCGGCCGTCGATCATGTGGACCTTGCCGACGCCGGCATGGAGCGCCTCGACCGAGGAACGCACCTTCGGGATCATGCCGCCGCTGATCGTGCCATCGGCGATGAGCCCCTCGACCTCGTCGGCTTTCAGCGAATGGATGAGGGTGCTCTCGTCCTTCGGATCCTTCATCAGACCGAGGACGTCGCTGAGATAAACAAGCTTCGTCGCCTTCAATTCGGCGGCGAGAGCGCTCGCGGCGAGGTCGGCGTTGACGTTGAGACTGAGGAGCGTGCCCTTCTCCGAGGCGATGGGCGAGACGACCGGCACGATCTCCGTCGAGATCGCGGCGTGGATCTTGGAAAGTTCGAAGCCGACGACACGGCCGACGCGACCAAGCGAGACCTCGCGTCCTTCATCCTGCGACCAGCCGGAAATGCGTTCGCCGATGAAGGCCTCGTTCCCCGGCACGCCGAGAGCGCGGCCACCGAATCCTTCGATGCCCTTCACCAGACCGGGATTGATCTCGCGGCTGAGGGTGCGCTCGACGAGGTCCATCGCCTCATCGGAGGTGACGCGGAGACCGCCGACGAACTCGGCGTCGAGTCCGGCCTCCTTCATCGCCGCGGAGATCGCCTTGCCGCCGCCATGGACGAGCACGGGATTGATCCCCGCCACTTCCATGAAAACGACGTCGCGGAGGAGGCGCTTCACCAACTCAGGATCATCCATCGCGCTGCCGCCGACCTTGATGAGAAAGGTATGACCGCGGAACTGCTGCAAGTAGGGCAAGGCCTCGACAAGGACGGCGGCTTTCTCGATCTGCTGCTGAAAAGGGGTGCCCATGGGACGCGGAAAAACGGAAGCGGGGAAGATCGCCGGATTTTCCCCGGGGGCAAGAAGAGATTCGGTCACGCGCGAGGTGCGTCGGGCTTACGCAAGGAACGGAAAAGCCGACTTTTCCCGCGGATTCATGGAGGGCAGCAGATCACTGGGAGGAAAATCGGCTGGCCTACCTGAATCTGCTGGAGAAACGACCTGGCTCGGGGCTGAAAGCGGCGGGACGCAGGGCGACCTTTCGCCGCTTCTCCATTATTTCTTCTTCACCGCCGAATATTCGGTGCGGTTGAAATCGACGTACTCGGGCGAGAGGTCCGAGGTGTAGATGGTGAAAGCGCCTTTGCCGAGATTGAGATCGATGCAGACGGTGAATTCCGGTCCGCTCACCGCGGCGATCAGTTTGTCGCCATCCGTGCCGGCGGAGAGGCCGTTCTGGGTGACGATGACGCCGTTGAGGTGGATGTTCACCATCTCTTCCTTCACCCGCGCGCCGGAGTAGCCGACCGCGTGGAGGATGCGGCCCCAGTTCGGGTCGTTGCCGTTCCAGGAACATTTCACAAGCTTGGAATTCGCGACCGCACGGGCGACGCGCTCGGCATCGAGGTTGGAGGCGGCGCCGCGCACCTGCACCTCGACGAGTTTGGTGACACGCTCACCGTCGGAGACGATGCGCTTCGCGAGCTCGAGCATCACCTCGGTGAGGGCCTCGCGGAATTCGGCACTCCCCTCTCCTCCACGGGTGATCGTCTTGTTACCCGCCGCACCGTTCGCCATCACGATGACGGTGTCATTCGTGCTCATGTCGCCATCGACCGTGATGCGGTTGAAGGAAAGATCGACCGCCTCCTTCGTCGCCGCGACGATTTCGGCCTTGGAGATCGCGGCATCGGTGGTGACGAAACAGAGCATCGTCGCCATGTGCGGATTGATCATGCCGGCCCCTTTCGCGATCGCGCCGATGCGCACCTTCACGTCGCCGATCTTCACCTGCACGGCGATCTCCTTCGGGCGCGTGTCGCTCGTCATGATGGCGCGTGCCGCGACCGATCCGTCTTCACCGAGTGCGGCGACGAGCTCGGGGATGCGGGGCTCAATGCGGTCGATCGGCAAAGGCACGCCGATGATGCCGGTCGAGCAGACCTGCACCTCGCGCTGTTTCAGACCGAGGGCCTTCGCCGTGACCGCCGTCATGGTGCGGGCGTTGATGAGTCCATCGGGACCGGTGCAGGCGTTGGCGTTGCCGCTGTTCGCGATGATGGCGCGCGGCTCGGCCGACTTGAGGTAGCTCGAGGAAAGGCGCACGGGCGCGGCGCAGACCTGGTTCTGCGTGTAGACCGCCGCTCCGACCGTGGCATGCTCGGAATAAATCAGGGCCAGATCGAGACGCTCGACCGCCGGATTTTTGATGCCACAGGCGAGCGCCGCCGCCTTGAATCCCTGGGGCGCACAGACGCCGCCTTCGATGACTTTCACTTTTTTGCCCATGGTTGGAACGCGTTTGACGGATCAGAATTGAAGCAACCCCGCCGTTTCCGGCAACCCGAACATGACATTAAAACTCTGGATGGCCTGGCTCCCGGCCCCCTTGCCGAGATTGTCCTCGGCGCTGGAAAGAATGAGACGGTTCGTCCGGCGATCGACGACCCAACCGACATCGACGAAATTCGTCCGCACGACGTGTTTCGTATCGGCAAAGGCCCCTTCCCCGCGGATGCGGATGAAAGGACAGCCGCGATACGCCTCCTCGTAGGCCGCGGCGACGGCGGCCGACAGCGTCGCGGGATCGCCCGCGGCTTCGCAGAAAATCGTCGTGACGATGCCCGCCGTCACCGGCATGAGATGCGGCACAAAGGCGATCGTCACCTTCTCGCCGGCGGCGAAGGAGAGCTCCTGCTCGATCTCGCTGAGATGGCGGTGTTTCGGGGCTCCATAGGCGCGCAGGCTTTCGTTCACCTCGGCGAAGAGCAGGCCGATCTCCGCCTTCTTGCCAGCCCCGCTCACGCCCGAGAGGCTCGAGACGGCGATGCCGCTCGTTTTCACGAGCCCTTGGCGGATCAACGGAACGAGAGGCACGAGGATGCTCGTCGGATAACAGCCCGGCGAAGCCACGAGATCGGCCGCGGCGACGGAGTCGCGGTAAAACTCCGGCAATCCGTAGACCGCCCGCGTCAGCAGATCGGGCGCGGGATGGGCATGACCATAAAACTCGGCGTAGACCTCCGCATCGCGCAGGCGGAAATCGGCGCTGAGGTCGATGAGGCGCAGCCCTCGCTCGAGGAGAGGCACCGCGAACTCGGCGGCGACGCCATGCGGGAGGGCGAGGAAAGCCGCCGTGGCTCCGCTCGCGACGATGGCCTCGATCTCCGGCTCGATGAAGGAGAGTCCCGCCACCGCAGGCGCTCCGGCGAGGCGCGGAAAGACGGCCGTGAGAGCCCGGCCCGCCTCTTGTCGCGACGTGACCGCGACCAGCTCCACGTGCGGATGCATCACGAGGAGACGGAGCAATTCCTGCCCCGTGTATCCGCTCGCGCCGATGACGGCGACCTTGATCTTTGCCGGTTCCATGAGCCGGTCAGCATGACACAAAATCGGATCGAGTCTAAAAAGATTGGCCGGGGCCGTCTGATTTTTTGAAGGACAAGGCACTTGCGGAAATGGAAAAGTCGTTCAAATTCCCCTCTCCGGTCGATCGACCGGTGAAAGTGACGGGACGTAGCGCAGTCTGGTAGCGCACCACACTGGGGGTGTGGGGGTCGCTGGTTCGAATCCAGTCGTTCCGACCATTTTCTCTTCGCAGGTAGCAACTCTAACGACTGGGTTCGAACCAGCGAAGCAGGTTCGCCTGCCACGGCGCAGAGCGCACGGATAAAGCGAGCGAAGGCGAGCGATTCAGCAGGAATGTGGCCCAACGGGACGCAGTCAATCCAGTCGTTCCGACCACTTTTGCCTTCGCAAAAGTGGTTTCTTCACGACTGGATTTGAACCAGCGAAGCAGGTTCGCCTGCCACGGCGCGATAGCGCACGGATAATGCGAGCAATGGCGAGCCATGCCGCAGGAGGGTTTCACGAAGGGAAACCATCAATCCAGTCGTTCCGACCACTTCTGCCTTCGCAAAAGTGGTTTCTTCACGACTGGGTTCGAACCAGCGAATCGGTTCGCCTGCCACGGCGCGGCAGCGCGGGCAATCCAGCGAGCGAAGGCGAGCCAATCCGAAGGAGGGTTTCACGAAGGGCTGAACGTGAGATAACCAAAGCAGGTGGGCCCATACTCGATGGCGGTGGCGCTCCGGGCGATGGATTCGGATGACATGGCCGTCCGAGATAGTGACTCAATGACTGCCCCCACGCTTCTTGACTACCACCGGTCACTCGCTACGTTAATCGAGGCGGAAGAGCAGAGATAAGCGCTACGAATTTGGATTGTCGTATATTCAAACTAGAGCTTTTCACACGCTCCCATATCAACCGGCAAATCTGAACCCATGCCTCATAATCTCCTCTACTTTGCTGCTTTTTGGATAGTCACGCTCGGGACCGTTCTCTCACAGGATATCCTCAGTGAAAAAAAAGGTGACTCCACAGTATCCTTTCATGCGACAACCTCCCCCATTCAGGAAGCGCCTAGTAATCGGGATGGAATTCAACTCAAAACCCTGACGGACCCGCCAAGCAAGAAAACAGATTTACTGATAGATTCAGAAAATCCGAAAAACCTCGCAACTGACGAGATTCAAAATCGCGATCTTGAGGCTCAGGAATCGATGGCAACTGCCGCATGGGCGATGTTCTGGACCTCGATTTTTCAGGTCGGCATCGGTGGATTGAGCATCTTCCTCATTTTCTTAACCCTGAAAGAGACTCAGCGAACCCTCACAGAGGCGGAAAAGGCCACGAAGGCCTCTCAAGATGCTGCAGAGGCAACTATAAAAAGCATCTCCGTGAGCAAGGATATTGCGGACGCTCAGTCGAGACCTTGGATCTCCGTAGATTGCCGAATTACAGAGCGTTTTTCTTTTGGAGTTACCCACTTGGGGGTGTCCGGATTTTACCTCAACATTCACGCGACCGCCAAAAACCACGGCCACAGTCCAGCGACAAACGTGATATTTCGGGCCGAAACCGGATTCATGACGGCTGATAGCGGGGATCTAGTATCTAAATTTTGCGATAAGTTTCGTGACATTCCAGATCAGACCCTCGATGCAATCTTCCCAGGAGAAACAAAGAGTTTCTCACATATGGTATTCCTACCCGCAAAGGATATCTGTGAATATCTTGAAAAGATGCCCGGCTTAGGAGCTTCCCCGCTCGTATACGGCCTCATCCACTACAAATCACTGCACACAGTTGGAATTCGCCAAACGAGATTTCAATACAGCTTAGGTCGATACGATCAAGGCAGATGCTTATCTCTTCCAGCCGAATTCGAGAACTGGCCGGAAATCGACATTGTCATGTTTGGTCCGCTTGGAATTTCAGCGGACTGAAAGTGTGATACCGCAAGAAGATTAGCTGATTCCAATACTTCGCAGTTCTAACTCCATCCCGAACTTCCACACCTCCTCCGCCCGCTTCTCGGCTGTGGCACCTAGGGAATTGAAAATGCGTCGATCGCGTTAGCGGATGAGGGGGTGACTGTGAAGCGGATCCGTGTAGAAGGGGTAGGGCTCTCTCACCACCTCAAGGCGGGCGCGCATCTTCCAACGGTCGCCACTGCAATTCTCGTCTGTAGTGCGACCCCATCGCTCAAGCTGGCCGGTCTTTGCTCCGATTTGCATCATGGTGATGAAGCTAGCGCCCTAGATCTCGTTGATGTCCAGCGTATTTCGGCGGTCCAGAATTCTACTGGGACGAATTTTACGGGGACAGGTCAGTTCCCCAAGCCCCCGAAACAACCACGCTCCGGCAGCGGCTGATGCGCACGGCCCGTCAGACAGGCCAAAGCCCGCCCTTGCCAGCCATTTTCGCGGCAACACGGCGCCGTCATCCGATCTCCGCGCCCCCTGTGACCCTCAAGATCCCGGCATCCCCTCCCCTGCCACCAAAGCCCCAGCCACATTTCCCAAAAATCCTAGAAATTATAAAATTAATCTTGCAGAACCACTCCCACTTCATTATAATTTCCACAACACAAACACCCGGGTGCCTGAACAACACCCGAACCTGAACCGACCGACGGATCGCGGACCTGAACACCCCGCGGCCCCATCCGGGAGGAAAATCCGAGAAATTTCAACCATGAAGCGGAACGCAGCCCTGCTTGCGGCCTGGATTCTTGCGTCGATCCCGATCGATGCGGGGCAATTCGGGACCGGCTTTGCGATCAGTCCCAAAGGTTACCTGGTCACCTGCCACCACGTGGTGAGGGAGGCCGAACGCGTCGTGGTCCACGTCGGCGGGGGCTATCTCGAGGCCTCCATCGTCGCCCTCGATCCCCGGAACGACCTCGCCATCCTCAAGGTGGAGCAATGGCCGGGACGCTACCTGGGCCTCTCTTCCTCCTCCGAGGTCACCCACGCCTCCGAAGTGCTCGCGGCCGGCTTCCCCGATCCGAGCGTGCTCGGGATCAATCCGAAGATCTCCACGGGCATCGTCAACGCCCTCTCCGGGGTGCGCGACGATCCGCGCTACATCCAGATCTCGGCCCCGGTGCAGCCGGGGAATTCCGGCGGGCCGCTCCTTTCCTCTTCGGGCCGCGTCGTCGGCGTCGTCGCGGCGGGCTTGAACTCGATCGACCGCATGGAAAACGGCGGTTACCTGCCCCAGTCGGTGAATTATGCGATCAAGACGGATCTGATCTTCCCCCTCCTGAAATCGGTCTCGATCTCCGTGCCAAAATTCGGCACCCGCACGAGTCCCGGTCCCAAACAGATCGACCGCACCCTCGGTGCGATCGCCCTGATCGAGGGTCTGAAGCGCGGCGAGCGCATGTATGTCGCCTCGCGCCCGATGATCGCGCCGCAGGGCCATCCCAACACCGTGCCGACCTCGCAATCGTCGCAGCCGCGGAGCCCGTGGGTCTTTCCCGATTCCCATGCCCGTCCCTTGCGGCCTGAAGAGGTGAAAGCCCTCTCCCCCGCCGGCCTTTGGCGCGCCCGGAATGAGATCTATGTCCGCCACGGCTTCATTTTCCCGACGGAGGATGGCCGGCGTTTTGCCTCGGAGTTCGGCAACGCCTACCGCCCCCTGACGCCCTCGGCCGAGGCCGTGCAACGGCAGTTCTCGCCCGTGGAGGTGGCCAATCTCCGCCTCATCGCCGAGCACGAATGATCTCGGCGGGGACGCAAGGTCTCCGCAACCCGCGGTCGCATTCGGGGGCGACCTCGGTATAGTGGCAGGGTGGCAGAAGTCCCGCAACCATCCCGGCCCGGCCGGAAATTGCCTTCCCCTCGTGGCATCCTCCGCTGGCTGGGGCGTTTCTTCGTGCGCGCCACCCTCTTCGTGACGGTGATCGTCGCCGTCGTGGCGATCGTCGCGGCGATCCTCTACGTGAACCGCGTCCGGCTCCTGAATCAGACGCTCGCGATGCTGGTGGAGCCTTTCCGCGTCTCGGTGGGGGAAGTGGAGTTTTACCCGATCGGCGTGGTCCGCATCGAGGGTCTGGAACTCGCCCCCAAGCAGAGCCCTCCCGAGGTCCGTCTCGCCCGCATTCCCGAGGTTTTGATCACCTACCGTCTCGGCGAGCTGCGGGCGACGCGGCGTCTCGAAACCATCACCCTGCGCCGGCCCGAGGTGTATCTCGATGAAGCCCTCCTCGAATCCCTGAGCGCTCCCGCCGCCCCGACGACGGAGCCGACCGAGCCTTTCCGGCTTTCGCGCCTCGCCTGGTTCACCGGTGCGCTCGTCGTCGAAGAAGGGCGCTTGCTTACCGAACTGCCGGGTCTCCCCCGGATTGAGGGATCGTGGGAGCTGCGGACAGGGAGCTTCGCGCCCGATGAAGGCGGCAAGATCCGCGATCCTCTCAAGGTGGCATTTTCCGGAATCTCCCTCGGTGAAGACGGTGCCGATGGATCGATCGCCTCCCTTTCGACGAAGGCCCGCCTCGCCGATGACCTGACCTCGATCGAGCTCGATCCGCTGCGCCTCGACGGTCTCGACCTGAAAATCCGGCCGGAGACCTTTGGCGGAAACACCGCATCCCCGCCCGCGACCGAAGAGGGTTCGATCGTCGATCCGACCCTGTCTGATCCTGACAAACCCACTACAAGGAGCCTGACCCTGCGCGGTATCTCGGTGCGTGACGCGTCGATCGAACTGAGCGGCTTCGACGGTGCGGAGGGTCGCCCGAAGCTGCCGGATCTCGCCCTTGAGACGGATTTCTCCCTCCCCGATCTGAGCTACGACGGCAGCCGCTGGGACAGTGATGGCCCGATCGAGCTGAAGCTGCGCCAGATCGCCGCGGCCGCGGGGGGATCGCTGCCCTTCTTTTCGGCCTCGGCGATGACGGCGAAGGCGGAATCGCTGGGAGGTTTGCTCGAGCAACGACATCTCGACGAGCTGGTGATCGAGGGAGCCGATGTCCTCGCCAGTGATGCGACTTTGTCCCGTTTTCTTTCGGGCGATCCTCCACCTCCCGCGGATCCTCCGTCGGAAAAGCCCGTCTCGCTCCCGTGGACGATTTCCCGGATCGATCTCGCGCCGACGGGCGTCGTCCTCCGCGATCTCACCCTCGGCGACGCGAAGTCTCCGACGCTCACCACTTCGATCTCGGGCGAGCTGATCGATCTCCGTCTCGGCGGTGAGGAAGGGTTCGCGACCGAGGCGCTCCAAAAGCTGCGCCTCGATCAACTGACGCTACGGCCTCCTGGAGCGGAGCGCTCGGAGAAACCGCTCCTCGGCATCGCGGCGGCGGCGCTCGCGCTGCGCTGGTCGGACTTCCAACGCGGGAACCGGATCGAATCGCTCGAGGTGCAGGGACCGTCGATCGATTTCACCGACGCGGCGCTCGGCGACTGGCTGAAAGGCACCGATCCCGCCCCCGGCGAGGCCCGACCGGTGAATCGCCCGGTTTACCGCGTCGACCGGCTCTCCGTCAGCGGTGGTCGTCTCGTCGCCGACTCGAGTTTCGCTACGGGACGCGTTCCGAAACTGCACGCCAACTTCTCGCTCGAGACCCTGACAAACCCACCGGATGCGGAGCCCGCCTACCGCGCCCGGCTCGACGGACTCTCGCTCCGCAATCATGCCCGCGCCGTCGAGTTCGTCGGTCCGCCGCGACCGCCCTCCTTGTTCCCCGCCGCCCTGCAGCCGGCGACCCGCCAGCCGCTCGCCGAGGGCGAGGTGATGCGCATCGCGGACATCGAGGTCGACTTCACCGCCGCCGGTCTGCAGCGCACGCGACGGATCGACCGGGTGAAGATCGACGGGGCCGTCCTCACCGTCGGCGAAGGCCTGAAATCGGTTGTGCAGGGCGACGAGCCGGAAGCGAAGCCCGCCGATCCCGCGCCTGCTCCGGTGCCTCCGGCACCCCCGGAGCCCGCACCGGCCCCGGCCCCGGCTCCCGTGGAAAACGCGGCGACCCCGGCGCGAACGATGCCGGCGTGGACGCTCGGCGAAGTCGAGATCACCCGCAGCCGGGTCCATTTTGAATCCCTCATCCCGCAGGTCGAGGGGCTCCAGTTCGCGATCGAGACGAAGCTCGAGGAAGTGCCGCTCTCGCTCGATGGATTGCTCGCCCAGGAGAAGCTGCAGAAGATCGAGCTCGCCGGCATCGAGATCCGCGATCCCTACAATTCGTTCATCACCGTGGCGGAGCTCCCGACGATCTTCGTCGAATTCTCCCTCGCCGGACTTTCCCGCCAGCAGATCGAGAAGATCGACCTGATCGGGCCGTCTTTGCATGTCGGTCAGGGTCTTTTCTGGTGGATCGACTACCAGCGGAAATTCCGCGCCCAGAACGAAGGGGCGAGCATCGGGATCGACGCGGGCGTCGCCGTGGAGAAGAAGCCCGACTGGGTCATCCGCACGATCAACGCCACCGCCGGAAAGATCATTATTTCCCCCACCGGCGTCCCGGTCGGGGTGGTGCCTTTCCCCTTCAACGCGACGACGAACATGTCCGAGGGCAACATCGAGCTGAAGCTGAACATCCCCGACGAGGATCACGTCTACCGCTTTCCCGACTACAAGGTGGAGCTCGAGGGACTCACGGGCGACGTGCAGTTCAACGTGCCGGTGAAGGACGTGAACAACAACCTCGTGCAGACGTTCAAGCTGAGGCGGGCGAAGTGGAAGGAATACGATGCGAAAGATCTCTATATCACCGTCACCTTCGATGCGAACGGGATCTACGGGAAATTCGGCGGCTCGGCCTACGAGGGCTATTCGGAGGGACAGTTCAACTTTTACCTGAACGACCCGGGAAAATGGGACGCGTGGCTCGCGGGGACGAATCTCGACACCGGACCGGTCACGGCGATTCTCGCACCCGATTCCTTTTTAATGGATGGAAAGGTCTCGCTGAAAGTCGTCTCGGAGGGGCGCGACAAGCGGGTCGGGGAAACGACGGGAGAATTCCAGACGACGACGCCGGGCTGGTTCGACATCACGAAGCTGGATGAGATGCTCGAGAAGCTGCCGCCGGAATGGAATTCGTTGCAGACGAGTCTCACCGAACTCAGCCTGATCGCCCTGAAACGATTTGATTATGACAAAGGCACCGGTAGCCTCTACCTTCTGAACCGCGAGGGCTCGCTGAAGATGCACTTTGCCGGCCCCTACGGGACCCGGGCGCTGAATCTGCAGGTCCACGACGAACGAAACACGAAAGACACCACCGCGGACCGGTCGGAGACGACCGCGTCGCCCGGGCCGGAGGCTCCGCTCCCCGAAGCGAGCGCCCGTCCCGCCGCTCCGTCCCGCCTCGCGGGAGCCCGCCGACCGAGATGAGGAAACGCCTCCAGAGCCTCCTGTTGACCTCTCTGGCCGCACTCGCGGCCGGGCTGGTCTCGTGCGTAAAACCTTTCGAGGTGAACGTGAACACGCCCCAGCCGATCAAGGTCGATCTGACGATGGACGTGAACGTTTACCAGCACGGTCTCACTGAGAAAAAGACGGCCGAGGCCGCCGCCGACTTCCGCGCCGCGATGGACCGCCGCCGCGACCGCATGTCTGAGATCCAGGAGCTGAAAAACAACCGGCTCGTCGGTGAAGGCCGCAGCGGCCTCCTCTCCCTCCGCAACCGTCCCGCCGGGGAGTACGGCGACTACGTCGAGAAAACGGTGGAGGAGGAAAACCTCGATCGCGAGACCCTGATGCGCCGCGAGGCGGAGGAAAAAGGCGTCGACGTGGCCAAGGTCCGGGAGGAGCAATGGCGGCACTGGCAGCGCAAATCCTTCCCCGGCGAATGGATCGAGGTCGCCAACGACGACGGCACCACCTTCCGCTGGGAGCAGAAGCAGGCCGTGGCGGAGGAGTGAGCGAACGTTGGACAGCGCGCCCTTTCCCGTTCACATTCCCCACCCCGGATTTTCCCCCATGCGCCAGCTCCTCATCACCTCCGCCCTGCCCTACGCGAACGGCCACATCCACATCGGCCATCTCGTCGAGTACCTGCAGACCGACATCTGGGTGAGATTCCAGAAAATGGCCGGGAACCGCGCCGTCTACGTCTGCGCCGACGACACGCACGGCACCGCCATCATGATCCGCGCCCGGGCCGAAGGCCGCAGCGAGGAAGCCCTCATCGCCGAGATGAGCGAGGCGCACCAGCGCGACTTCGCGGGCTTCGGGATCGAGTTCGATCACTACGGCAGCACCCACAGCGAAGCGAACCGCGCCGTCTGTCACGAGATCTGGGCGGCCCTGCGGAAGGCCGACATGATCGTGGAGGAGGAGATCGCCCAGCTCTTCGATACCGAGCAAGGCACCTTCCTCGCCGACCGCTTCGTGCGCGGCACCTGCCCGAGGTGCGGCTCGAAAGACCAGCCCGGAGACAACTGCGGGAGCTGCGGCGCGACCTACAGCCCGGTCGATCTCGTCGATCCGGTGAGCACTTTGTCAGGCTCGCGCCCGGAGATCCGGGCGGCGAAACACCTCTTCGTGCGCATCGAGAAGATGCACGACTTCCTCGCCGAATGGACCCAGTCGGGCACGATCCCGACGGAGAGCGCGAACTACCTGAAGAATTTCTTCCTGCACGAACCGCTCCGCGACTGGGACGTCTCGCGCCCCGCGCCGTATTTCGGATTCGAGATTCCGGACTCTCCCGGCAACTACTGGTATGTGTGGTTCGACGCCCCGATCGGCTACATCGGGGCGACCGCGGAATGGTGCGAACGTCAGGGTGAAACGCTCGATGACTGGTGGCGCAGCGACCGCACCGAGGTGCACCACTTCATCGGGAAGGACATCCAGTATTTCCACACCCTCTTCTGGCCGGCGGAGTTGAAGACCGCGGGTTTCAGCCTGCCGACGCAGGTGCATATCCACGGCTTCCTCACCGTCGACGGCGAGAAGATGTCGAAGTCGCGCGGCACTTTCATCCGCGCCTCCAAGTATCTCGAACACCTCGATCCGGAGTATCTGCGCTACTACTACGCGACGAAACTCTCCTCGCGGGTGGAGGATCTCGACCTCAATCTCGGCGAATTCGTCGCGCGGGTGAACAGCGACCTCGTCGGCAAGGTGGTGAATCTCGCGAGCCGCACGGCGAAGTTCGTGGCCGAGAGCGGTCTCTCGGCGGAGTATCCGGACGACGGTGGTCTTTTCCAACGCTTCGCGGAGCGCGGCGGGGAAATCGCGGCGGCTTATGAGAACGGCGACTACGGCAAGGCCATGCGCATGATCATGGAGCTGGCCGACCAGGCCAATCCATACGTGGAGGAAAAGGCCCCTTGGGAGCTGCGCAAAGATCCCGCGAAAGCCCGGGAGTTGCAGGACGCCTGCACCGTGGCGCTCAATCTTTTCCGCACCCTCGTCATCTACCTCGCCCCGGTCCTGCCGTCGCTCGCGAAGAAGACGGGCGAGCTCTTCGGAGAAACGATCACCTCGTGGTCGCAGGCCGCAGCACCCTTGACGGGACGTCCCATCGCGAAGTTCTCCCACATGATGCAGCGGGTCGATGCGGCCAAGGTCGAGGCCATGATCGCCGAATCGCGCGAAGAGGCGGCCGCCGAGGCGCCTGCTGTCGCGACAGAAGCGAAGACCTGGGACGACAGTGGCGACGCCCTCGCCGCCAATCCGATCGCAGCCGAAATCGGGATCGAGGATTTCCTGAAAACCGATCTCCGCGTCGCCCGCATCATCGCGGCCGACGAGGTGCCCGAAGCGAGAAAGCTCGTGAAGCTGACGCTGAGCCTCGGCGGCGAAAGCCGTCGCACGGTCTTCGCCGGCATCAAGTCGGCCTACGCCCCGGCCGATCTCGTCGGACGTCTCGTCGTCGTCGTCGCGAATCTCGCTCCGCGGCAGATGAAATTCGGGGTCAGCGAAGGCATGATCATCGCGGCGGGTCCCGGCGGAGAGGATATCTTCCTGCTCTCTCCCGACGACGGAGCCGTGCCGGGACAGCGAGTGGGGTAAGGTCTCGCGAAATTCGATCGCTCACATTGCCGAAGCAGCGAGGACGGTCTCCTGCACCGCGAGATCGTGCTCCGAGGGATAGGGATTCTTTTTCTCCCCACGGACGATCGCGGCGAGATCGGCGGCGTCGCCGACGTAGCGCTCGTAGGGCGTGTCAAAAGTGATCTCGCTCGTGCCCTTCGGGAAGACGCGGTCGCCATCGCCGAAGCGGCGCTCCTGTGAAAGGGAAAGCGTGACGACAGGACGGTCGAGCGGCTGGATGTGGAAGGTGCCCTCGGTGCCGCAGACGGTGAAATGCCGGCGCGAGAAACCCTCCACCTCGAGGCCGGTCGTGCGGACCGTGGCGGTGGCCTTCGGGTACTCGAGCACGGCGAGCATGTTGTCCATCAAGGTATCGCCGGGAGAGTCCAGGCTGCGCCGCGGGAAAGGCACCACCCTGTCGGGTTTGCCGAGGACGGAAACGGTGAGGTCGATGATGTGGCAGCCGAGTTCGAACATGGTGCCACCGGGGAACTCGTCGAGCGTCTCGCGATCCCGCTGCGGAATCACTTTCGACATCACCGCGTGCGTCTCGAAAACCTCCCCGAGCCATCCCGCCTGCAGCATGCGCTGGAGCAACTGCACCGCGGGATTGAAGCGGTACATGAACCCCATCTGCACGACGAGCTGTTTCTCATCAGCCAGCTTCATCAAGGCGCGGTAATCGGCCATCGAGGCACCGGCGGGTTTGTCGAGATGCACATGGCAACCGGCCTCGACCGCGAGGCGTGCGTATTTCAGCAGATCGCGGACCTCGGTTTCCACGCCGACCACTTTCAGATCCGGTGTCTTCAGGCCCTCTTCCAGCGAAAGGAAACGAAATCGGCTGTAGAGCGGACTCTTTTTCGCCGCCTCGAGCAAGCCGGGATCTTCCTCGACGATGCCGACGACCTCCCAGTCCCCGCTTTTGGCGTAGGCCTCGAGTTTATTGGCGTGGGCGTGCCCCGTGCCGATCTGGAGGTATCGCAAGGGCGGTTTCTCCGCGGCGGCGCGGGCGATTCCGCTGGCGGCGAATGGAAGGGTGCCGACGGCGGCGATGAATTGTCTTCTGCTGGCCATGGGACCAGCCTAGGGGACGCGATCGATTCTGGCGAGGACTCGATCTCGCCAATTTTTTCCCTGCCCATTTGCCGGCTTTTCGCAGAAACTCCCTCCCCATGAACGAATCCAGATTTTCCGGCCAAGTGGCCATCGTCACCGGCGGCGCCGATGGCATTGGCAAAGCCATCGTGCAACGCCTCGCCCGCGAAGGGGCACAGGTCACCCTCTTCGACGTCAGCCCGGAGAAGGCCACCGCCGCGGTCTCCGAGTTCGCCGCCGAGGGTCTCACCGTCCATGCCGAGACCGTCAACATCGCCGACGAGGATCAGGTGCGCGCCGGGTTCGAAGCGGTCGCCGCCCGCGCCGAGGGGGGCAAGCTCGATATCATGATCAACTGCGCCGCCATCGTCGGACCGACGAATACCCGCATCACCCAAGTCACGACCGAGGCCTTCGATCTCGAGACGGCGATCAATCTTCGGGGCACTTTCCTCATGACGAAATACGCCCTCCTCGCGATGGAGCCGCGCAACTACGGTCGCGTCCTCAACTTCGCTTCCATCGCCGGCAAGGAAGGCAACGCCGGGATGAGCCCCTACTCCGCGACCAAGGCCGCCGTGATCGGGCTCGTGAAGTCCGCTGGAAAGGAATTCGCCGAGACCGGCATCACCGTCAACGCGATCGCTCCCGCCGTGATCCGCACGCCCATGGTCGACGGCATCCACCCCGACCAGGTGAAATACATGACCGACAAGATTCCGATGAAACGCTGCGGCACCCTCGACGAGGTCGCGGCCCTGAGCTGCTGGATCGTTTCCCCCGAAGCCTCCTTCTGCACCGCCTTTACCTTCGACCTTACCGGAGGACGGGCCGTCTACTGAGCGCCACAGCCCCACCCGTCCCTCAGGCCGGGAAACCAAAAAGCCCGTGAAGCGGATTCACGGGCTTTTTCGTATCACGAAGGCACGGGCGGCAGACCCGATGATCCCGGATCAGAAGGTCGCGGTGGCACCGACGTGCCAACGGCCTTGGTTGCCGTCGTCGAAGCCTTCCTCGGTGACTTGGAAGCCGTAATCGACGCGGAGGGAGAACCAGGCATCACGCTGGTAACGGAAACCGAGGCCAACGCTGCCCAACTCCTTGTCGAGGTCGCTCGGATCACCCGGAACCGGATCGGCGCTCGAGAGCGAGCCGTAGTCGTAGAAGACAAGGCCATAGGCGCCGTCCTCGACGTTTCCGAAGCCGGCGAAGGTGGAGGGGTAGAAGATCGGGGTGCGAAGTTCGGCCGAGGCCACAACCCCGGAGTCACCGCGAACGATGCGCTGCTCCCATCCGCGCACGCTGTCATAGCCACCGGCGCCGAGCGTTTCGCTGGCGAGGAGATTCGCATTCGAGGCCTGGCCTTGGACGCGGCCGTAGGCGGTCCATCCCTGGGCGAGTTTCTGGTCACGCTCGAGGGTGACGACGCCGTAGGTGTAGTTCGCCGTGGCGCCGGAGCGCTGAGTTGCAAAGACGGCGTCGGTGTTCTTGTTGGTGTTGTCGCCGGGGCTGTTCACGACCTCCGAATCCATACGCCAGGCACCGGTCTGGTCGCGGGCGACGATGTTGTAACCGAGGCTATACTGGACGATCTCCGAGGTCGTGTCGAAGACCTGGGCCTGGTTGAAGGCCAAGGCACTGTTGCTCGACTTGAAGTCCATGCCCAGTTCGAGTTCATGCGACACGCGGCCGAAGCTCGGAAGTGGAATGCCATAACGGCCGCTGATCTGCTTGTTCTCGCCGCCGTTGTCGAAGACCGCTCCATTCTGGATGAAATCGGCTTCGGTATCCACATAAGCGCCCAACAGGGTGATCTGGTGACGCCACGGGAGGTAGGAGGCAAAGACCCCGCTGTGACCGTAGAGAGAAGACTCGCCATCCATGTTCGTGGTGAACTGGTAGCTGAGGATCGAATCCTGGCCGAGGAACAGCGGTCCGGTCCAGGAAAGACCAAAGATGCCGCGGGCCTCACCGAGATCCGAGGTGCCCGAGTTCTCGAGCGAAACGTAGCCGATGAGATCCTTGTTCGACTCGTTGCGGAGAATCACGTCGGTCTCCCCGTAACCATCACCAGGACTGAAGACGAGGTCGACCTGACGGTTCGGATGCTTGTTGATCCAGTTGAGATCCTCGGTGAGATCACTTTCGCGAATCACTTCACCACGCTCGGTGCGGATCTGGCGGGCCAGCGAACGGCTCTCGTTGGTTCCGGCCCCTTCAACGATGACATCGCCAAGACGACCTTCGATGATCACCAGCTGCAGCACGCCCGAGGTGATTTCCTGCTCGGGAATCAGCACATCCACGACCGGAAGATCGCTCTTGCGGTAAGCCATGACGGCTTCGCGAACCATGGCGTTGAGATCACCCAAGGTGAGCGATTGACCGATGCGGGCGGAGAGCACGTTATAGACGCGCGAGGGAAGTTCCACGCCCTCGGTGGCCACCCCCGAGAACGAACCGGGAGACCCCTTCTTCACGTCACGGGTCGAAGGGACCACACGGATGCCGCGGAGATTCGAGGTCAGCAAAGTCGAGTCGCGGGTCGGCGAGATCGAGGAGTGGCCCCCGCGGCCATCCGGCTCGGTGAAGGTGACGGGCTGCACGTCGTCGTTCGATTCCGCGAAGGGATTCCGCCAACGCCACTTCGGCTGGGCTTCGGCGGGACCACCCTGCTCGTTGGTGCCCCGCTTCCACCACGCTTCGGCGGTGGTATCGCGGCGGTCGCCCTTGTAGACCATCTGGTTGTCCTTGTAATAGACCGAACCTTCGTTGAAGGGCTTCAGGGTACCTTCGGTGACGGTTTCCGGAGCAGCCTGATTGCCGACATAACCCGCGCCGTTCATCCCTTGGGATTCCACCTGCACCAGGGCGGTGGAGGGATCGGCAGTCGGGCGATTCACGACGGCACGCTCGCGCATTTCCTTCTCCTCGCGGGCGGCTTCGGTTTGCGCCTTGCGCTGCTCGTACTTGGCGACGCGGAGGTCGCGGATGCGCTCCTTCCTCGTCACCTGGTCGGGTGTGCGAAGATCGGGGAGCGGAGGAAGATCGATGAGGGTCTCTTCGGGCGTCGGAGGAGGCAGCTCACCCCAGAAGTCCGCATCACCAAACGCCTGAAGGCGTGAACCGCTCGCGGTGATGCCGTCCTCCCCTCCGGGAAGGGCGTTTTGAACGGTGATGTCCTGCGACACCGGCTTCTTCTTCGGCTGACTGGCCGCATTGGAAAGGCGTTGTCCGATCGTGGCCCGACCGGTGTCCTCGGGCTGACGACGATAGACGCTGTTGTCGAAGCGGGTTTCCTCGGCCCGCTTCGTCATTTCACGCTTTTCCTTCCAAGAAAGCTTCCGTTCGGGATCACCCAAATCCAAGTCGGGAAGTGGCGGGAGCGCCCCGAGGTCCGAATCCTGAGCATGAGAAGAAAGACCCGCGGCCAAAAGCAACAAGAGGGCGAGAAAGCTGGGATTCAGATGCTTCATTCAGAGCGGCTTAAGAAAAGAGGGCGGAGACTCAGGAACAAATCTCCACCCTCGATCTTGAAATCTCCGGCCAAAAATCGCAAGAGGAATATTCAGATTTTTGATCCGTCTCTTTTCTTGGAATTCTTGATTATTCAGTTCGCCGGATAAAACGTGGTCACTTGGTTTCCGAAGACCCGGTAGCTGGAGTAGCGGTTGGTGCCGGGCTCGAAGACGTAGAAGGTCATGCCCACGGGACCACCGGCACGTCCGCGCTTGCGGCGGTTCTCTTCCTCCTCGTCCTCTTCCTCCTGGGTGTTCGAATCACGGCGTTCGCCGAAGAGGTTGTCGAGACGATCCTCGAAGGTCATGGCTTCAGCCCCTTCCCAGGTCTCCGAGTCCCGCTCGAAGAGACCGAGCGTGTAATAGAGTTCGTCGCCGTAGCCGCCGATGCCGTCGCCGAAAAGGTCCTCTTCGCGGAAGAAGGCATCATAGGTCTCGTTGAAGAACAGTCCGGCGAAGTCGAAGGTTTCGACCGGGATCGGAATATTCGGATCGGTGGGCTGGGTCGGAAGGGTATTGGAGACGAACTCGATGGCGTCGTAGTAGAGGGTGTAGAGCCCGCTGCCGCTGACACCATTCAGATCACGGTAGAGGGGAGCAGAGCCTCCCAGCGAACCGGCCGCCAGACTGTCGAGATTACGCAACCCGCCAGGGCTGTTGACCATGGCGAGCGATCCGCCTTGGCCGCTGATGGCATCGGTCGGGAAGACGCCACCGCCGGGGATGTTTCCAGCCGCGGCTTGTCCCGCCTGATCCCACCAGAGATCGGGAGTGAGATAGACCTCGTCGTTGCGACCGGCGAGAATGCCGTTCGAGGTGTTGAAGGGGGCCGCGAAGTTGTCGGGGGCCTCCGAGAAGGTGACCGTGCGCTCGTTGATGCGGGTCGTCGCATCCATCGCGTTGTTGGACCGGGCCGGCATGAAGAACTGCATCTGCGAGCCGTTGCCGAAGCCACCGCTGCTAAAGACGGTGCCATTGACCGCGGTGAGTGTGCCACGACCACCAAAGAAGGGGAAGAGACGGCTGACGGCGATCTGTGTGTTTCCAGTCGTCGCGATGTTGGCCTTGGCTGGATCGAGGTGTCCGATCATGGCACCGTTGAAAGAAGCGTTGTTTCCGGCAGCGATCACGATATTTCCGTCACGGAACCCACGTGCGGTTTGTCGGAACAGTTGCAAAGCATTGTCGAAAGCAGCAATGCCCGTGGGCGTGTATGACCCTGTGTCGCGTAGAAAGTCGCCGTTCCCGATCATAGCATAGTTGTTCAAAGCCTGATCCGTGAGATTTCCGCCTCCAGTTGCGAAGTTCGTCTCACTGCCTTGGATGACAGAGAGGTTCCGCTTCACGAGAACGGTGATGTCACCCTTCAGGTCACCGATGATCGAAGGCCCGCCATGCCCGATCTGGGCGAATGCCCCGTAAATCGTCTGCGTATCAACATCTGGGGTAATGCCCCCTTGAAGAACGGCGTCTCTGCCGACCACCACTGTGATGTCGCCGGTCTGAGGAGCGGTCCCGACAGGGCCACGGTTCTCTACTGAGAAGTGACCGATCTTGGCGAAGTTGAATGCCGAAGCGACACCTCCCAACCCAGGAGTCGGGTTTCTAATGGAGTATGGGGAAGCGCCGTCCAATGTCGTCTCGGGATCCGTACGACGTTGGGCAATGACATTGAGATCATTGCCAACGTAGACTTGAATCTTCCCAAACGAAGGGGCATCCAATTGATATCCGCCGTGACCGATCGCAGCAAATGCGCCGTGGACCGTACGACCCTCGCCGTCAGTGAGTCCGCTAGGCTGCTCCGACCAAGCATTCGGGCCACCCACGATGGAAACATTTCCATCCACACTGACCGTGATATCGCCCGCGAATCCCGTCGGCACTCCTCGGCGACGCGAGAAATCATTGCCTTGGTCGGAGCTGAATCCATGACCTAATTGAGCAAATGACGTATCAACCCCCAATCCTCCAAGCACGTAGAGACTGCCCCCCGCCACTGCAGTGACATTTGAGGATGCGCCGATTCCATTCATCAATTCCCCGCGGCCCAAAACAACAAGATCAGTGTTGTTCTCGACGCCACCATGACCTATGGCGGCGGGATTGAATTCGGATGTGTACGGTTTTCCCAGAGCGGACGAGGTGTTTTCAGGCCGCTCATTCTCAGCAGCGGCGGCTGCATCGATTCGAATATCACCTGAGGCGCGGACAGTGATGTTTCCAGCTAGTTCGATGGCCCTGGAAAAATTCGCATCCGAGCTGTCATTCTGCACCTCCCCGCGGCCAACACCATGGCCGATCCGCGAGAAACGATGTTGTCCTTCACCGTTTTTTACCTCAACGTCGCCACCGTTCGCGACGACAGAGATATTTCCGATCTTGTTCTGGTAGTTGGTGGCTGTGTTGTTGACTTGGAACGCAATTGTGTTGATTCCACCGTGGCCGATCTGGGCGAAAGAGTTTCTCGTGCGAATTCCGAGGCCCTGGTTATCGGCGTTGAAGCCGGCCTGTCCGAGATTCCCTCCAGTCCAAGCCAAACGTTCGGCAGGCTGGCGACGACCGATCTGCAGGTGATCCACCGTAACCCCCCCTCCAGCGACAACCGAGATGTTGGCGGTATTGCGCGCTCCTTCCACCAAAGTTCCGGCGCCGCTGGCAAAGAGATCGCGAACACCGACAGGGCTACGCGGGTTCGCGTTGGCCTGAGAATAGGTGACGGATACGACGCTATTGTTAAGGACTGACTCGATGCGAGTATCCACGGAATCGTTCAAGAACCGCTCCAGTCGCGTGAAGTTTCCGCCAACCTGCCCCCTGTCTTCGATCGTCTGATGCCCGATTTTACCCGGCGAGAAAGAAAACGCACCATTCCTGACCAGGATGCTTCCACCCGCACTCACACTGATGTCACCCAGATAACCCATGAACCCGGCGCGGTAACCACCGTGACCGATGTAGGCGGGAGCCAAGAGGTCGTAGTTGTTCTCGCCGTTGTTCGGATCGGTGTTTCCGCGAGCGTAGGGCTGGATACTCCCTCCGCCAATGACATCAATGTTTCCACCTGCTACCACCCGGATATCCCCGAGAATGAAAGAAGAGGTTTCGAAGTCGGCGAGTTCACTGCCTCCGTGTCCAATCCTTGCATAATCGGCTACATCGTTGCCCGCCATCACCGTGATGCTTCCTCCTGCTTCCACGTTGATGTCGCCCGTGATGGACATGAAGGTGAGATGACGGTTCATGTTGCCGCCGACATCTCCAATATAACTGCTGGTGCCCGTTGCAGTCTCGTTGCCGGTATTCATGCGGTAACTGGCGTTCTCACGTCCATCGCCACTAGGTACGGTGGGGGTTCCGAGAATGTTCCGGTATCCCGAACCCAAGGTGGCATACGCGAACGCAGTCCCCCCGTGGCCGATACCCGCAAACCGGCGATCGCGCGGTTGACGCGAGGAAATGTTTTCCGTTTGGTAACCCTTGATGGTGACATCGCCGGTTCGCGCGAAAACGTCAATCCTACCGTGCATACCCTTCAGGACGGATCCATTCAGGGCCTCCACGGTGATGACACCCGCCGGAGAGAGGTCAAGAGGAGCCAAACTGACCAATCCCTGATTGGCGTTCCCCCCACCCGTCCCACGTGTATACTGGTTGACGCTGTACCCCAAGGTCGTGTTGATCGCAAAACCAGTAGCATTAAACCCGTTGTCGGGGAAGTTGGTGAGATTGTAGCGTCGAAGCCTTTCCGGATCGACCGTCGGATTGAAACCCGTGGTGATCGCTCCCGAGAACAATTCACCACGACGCAGGTTCGGGTTGTCGAAATCGGTTGTGGTGGCAAAGAACCGAAGTTGCTGATCAACGACGCTGGTTGGATCCCAGTAGGCGTGACCGACCGTCGTATGGCCGATCGTTGCGGAAGCTCTCGTTGCTTCGCCTGCGAGCAACGTCACACTGCGGCCCGCATCGAGAAAGATATCACCGAAGAACTCGCCGAATTGGCCGACCCCTCCGTGCCCGATTTGGACGGAAGCATTCGACGCAGGCCCCCCCGTATCAAAAACCTGAGCCGCCCGAAGGACCACGTCACCCGCTGTACCGACGGTTGCCGTTACCTTGCCCGTGGAGTGATTAACCGAAATCGGAGAAGACCCATTCGTGCCGGCAAAGACATTGATGTTGCCATACACAGGAGCAAGGCGGGCACCGGCGATGGACATCCGGTCGTTGTCAGCACCATTAAAGCTCCAACGTCGCTCCATCTGGTTTCCTTCAATTCCCGCCACCGAGAAGCTCGCGTTGTTTATATCTTCATTTCCAACATCTCGAATCGAAGTGCCGTTCCCTGCATTGTTGCTCCGATTGGGTCCCATGTGCCCGATCATGGCTCCCACCGCTTCGTTGCCAGATCCGCCTTGAAGAACAACACTGCCTTTGGCGAGCACGTTGATATCAGCACCATTGATCGGACGTCCCAGCGCCAAGGCCGCGGTGCTGTTTGCTCCGACGCCGGCTCCGTATTCAGGACGAAGTCCGCCAAGATTCAAAGGATCACGGGTTTCCGCACTACCCGGGTCCTCGATCTGCTGCCACCACCAGTTGCCCGTCGTGGCGCTATTGAAGTGACTCGCATAGGGAATGAACGTTTCCGCGACCACACCGGTGCTGTTGACGCCGCGCACGCCGTCCATGATCCCGTCTCCATTCAGATCGACCTCGTTCTGACCGGCGATCGCCACGATGGGGTTACCTACGCCAGCTGCGGCTTGATTAGTTGCGAAGTTTGCTGTCGTTACATTCCTGCCATCGCTCAGCAGCCAGGCGCCATTGCCTTCGGGAGCGCCCACTTTCATATCTAGCCGGATCTGAATAGCTCCACCATCCGTCCCTCGGTTCAGACGGGGTGCGAAGAGCTGACCTCCATCGTGAAATCCGATCATGGCATAGCGGTTGCTTGCGGCAGTATCGGAACCGATGACACGCACGTCAAAACCCGCCACATTCGTGTCTCCAAATCGGCTGCCGACCTCGACATGTCGAGTCATGTTACTCGAACCAATAAAGACGCTACCACCATTGTTGCCGAAGTTCCCTTGACCCACGTAGAAGTCCCAGGCGCTCTGGGGATCGAACTGGAGCGCGGCATCCCCCTCGCTTCCACCCCAACCTCCTAGAAGATTGATCGATCCAGCTCCCGAGGTACGGATGTGATTACCCACCAGGATCGAGCCCGAGGCGAAAGCGCCAAAACTCGACTGCGAGTTGGTCCACTGGATGGCCGAATCGCGGTTGTTTGCTTCCGTTCCGCCCAGCTCATCCCCACCGCCGCCAACACTGTTGACCGCGATGTTGCCGCTGCCGGTGACCACCAGGACGTTGGCACCGTTCTGCAGCGTGCTGTTGATCGAAGAAATGCTGATCGTCGAGTCCGTCACCGGAGAGGTAAGCGGAGGAACCGGAACGCCGGCCGCGCCGATCGTCACGTCGCCGGGGTCGAAAAGCACGGTCCCCGCCTTGCCGCCGACCGAACCCACGCGAGCTTCGCCGTCAAAATAAAGCCACTCCTTGCCCGACACTTCGACAAGACCGCCGTTGCCACCACCGTCCAGCGAACTGGCCGAAACTTCACCCAGGAAGAGAGTGTCGCCATTGGCCCAAACGATCGCCGTGCCACCATGACCACCCCCGAGGGAGTCGGCCGTCAGCGAGGCTCCTTCCTCCACGCGGGTCGAGCGCGCTTCGCGGATACCCGTATCCCGCCCTTGGAAATCACCACCCACTCGGATGCGACCACCCGCGGAGTGGCCATCCGCGGAAAGCGATGCGGAATCATTGATCAAGATCGTTTCACCGGTCACGGCGATGTCGCCGCCGATACCGGCGGAGGAGTTGGCGCGAACAGTCCCGTCCACGGCAATGGCACCACTGGAATCCAAGGCGACCGAGCCACCGACGCGATCCCCGGAGGCATCAATCACGGACGAAGCCGCTTGCACGACCTGGGCACCGGTCACGGCGACCGAACCTCCATTACGGCTACCCACCGCTTCGATGGTTCCGGCCACGACCGCTTCGCCAGCTCCGGCATCCACCTGCACTTGCCCACCATCCGCCCCGGCAGTCGCCATGATCTGGGATCCCGCGCCGAGATTGATGTTCGAGCTGCCGCCGGAGGCACGGAGAAGGACACGACCACTGCTGCGATCCGCCCCGTTGGCCCGGATCGCCCCGCCGTTGTTGATGGCGAGGGCATAGACGTTGCCATGGGCTTTCAACTCCGCGGAGGCCCCGCGGATCGTCCCGGTATTGTTGATCCCGGTGCCGGTGTAATCGGAGGCGCCACGAACGGAAATCTTGGAGCCCGCTCCTTCCTCGAGGAGGATGTCTCCACCCGCACCGATCGCAACGGTGCCGTTGAGGGCGCCGATCTGGCCTTGGTTGTCGACGAAACCGCCCATGAGGACGACGTCGCCGTTGGCAGAGGAAATTGTTCCGAAGTTGGTGACGCCGGTGTTGGAGTTGCCGTAGAAGCGATTGCTCCCGCCATTCAGGAAATCGTCATCATCGATATCCAAGGTCGAAAGGACCGCATTGCCACCCACGTCGATGACACCATTCGACCCGACGACGATGCCGTTCGGGTTGATGACATAGACATTCGCATTCCCCTTCAGCTGCCCGTGGATCTCCGAGATGTTGCCCCCCGTGACCCGGTTGAGGGCGGTCCCATTGTTCGGCTGCACGAAACGGGTCAGTTCCCCTTTCCCGATCGAGAAGTTCTGCCAGTTGATCACCACGTTGTTGGTCTGTTGGTGGATGCGCAACTGGTTGGCGGACATCCGCGCGATGTCAGCGGCACCGTGCACGACCACTCCCCCGCCCGGGTTGGCCTGGACGGGACCTCCCGTCGTGACAAACGCCGGGATGAAGAGCGACAGGATCCCTTGCTGGAGTCGCTTGCCGAGGATGATTCTTTTCATTTTGAATGGGGAAGGTTGGAGGGCTGAAGCGGGTCGTTTCAACTCAAGATTGTCGTCGCCGGTCACTGCGTGACGGAAAGGCGGGTTTGTTCGACGCCAAAAACGCGATAGCTGGAGTAGCGGTTGGTGCCGGGATCGTAGACGTAGTAGCTGAGCCCACCTTTGCCGACCTTCTGCGACGCGCGGCGCTTACGCCGCTCGAGTTCCTCGTCGTCCTCGTCCGCGAGGATCGTGCTGCCCGGCTCGAGGTCGCCATACTGACGCTCGCCGAAGCTGTCGTCGAGGAGTTCCTCAAGGAAGGACGCACCGAGGGCCGGGGGTGCGTCGCTCTCCATCGCGTCCTCATAAGCCATGGAAGGAAGCACCTCATCATACCCATCGTAGAGGAAGAGCTCCTCGCTGCGGAAGAACGCATCGTAGGTATCCGAGAAGACGAAGGGATTGAAGTCGAAGGGCGGCAGAGGGGGTACCGGCGGGACAGGGGGAGTCGGGGGCGTCGGAGGAACCGGAGGAGTAAGGCCTCCGTAATAGATATTGTAGAGCCCGAAGGGCTGAGTCGGGTAATCCCCTTCCGGGGTGAACACCGCATCCGCCTCAGTAAGACCGCTGGCGGGGAACTGATGTTCGACCGCGAACTGTTCATCCGCACGATTACTGCCGGGCGCAGGGGTGCGCACGTACGGCGTGTTGTTGAGGTAGGTTCCCGCAGCGATCCTGTTGACACCAGCGGATGGCATGTAAAGCCGCAATTCGTCACCAAGAACCCCACCCGAGGAACTTGAGAGAACCGAATCGGCGGTTGTAATAAACTGCCCGGTGCCACTTGCGTTGGGATTATTGCGGCTAACCGCTATGTATGTATCGCCACTGGTCAAACCGCCAATATACCCGGCGGAGAATTTGTAATCGATGTGTCCGATGATCGCGCGCCCCATGTTCAGGGTGTTACCCACGCTAACCATGATATCCCCATCCCAGAATCCGCCACCGCCGTTCCTAACATCACCATGTCCGACCTTTCCATAGTTATTGTTGAGATTACCAACCCCACTCTGAAGATTGAGATTCCTCCCGGCAATCACACTAATGGTTCCGAGTTTGTCGCCCGCACTATTAGAACCACCCGTTCCAATCTGGGCCGTGCTCCTCAGGGAATTCCCGGACACGACATTCACGTCCCCGTTGGAACCCAAAGCATGAACCTTGATGAAGCCGTCGGCCTTCCCGACGTTTCCAGGAGTATTTGCAGCATTGTTTCCGATGTGCGCATAATTCCAGCGATCCGCGTCATTATCCGTCGTCAACGCGCCACCAACAACGTTCACCCCACCATTCTCGGCTCTGACTGTGATGTTGCCGAAATGGTTTCCACCCGTATTCAATCCGCCGTGGCCAAGCTGTGCGAAGTGGAGCCGGCCATATCCGGTCCCATTGCTGGTAAGGAACCCATTCGGATCCGCGGGAAGTCCCAGCGGATTCCCGCTGAAGTCAACCCGACTGGCGATGGGCGTGTTATTTCCGCCCATGAAACTAATGTTTCCGTTGGTCGAGACCAATGAGATATCACCAAAGTGCCCCCAGTGGCCCGTCCCTGCACCGTCAACCCCTGCAACAGCGGTATTTGCGCCGACCTGCGCGACATTCGCGTTATCGTTGTTGGACGGATCGGCGTTCATTCCCCCATGTCCGATCTGCGCGTAAAGCACGCCATCCTCCGTCCACGCAACGTTATTCCTTTTGAGTGTACCGGCGACTACGGCAATATCTCCCGAAACTTGGATATCGATGTTTCCGTTCAATCCGAAAGAATTCGCACCATCACCAGTTCCGGAACGTGATTCACGCCCCCCGTGCCCGATTTGCGCATAGCTGCTGACCGTGTCACCCGCCTTCACGAGAACACCCATTCCGTCCCGGTCTTCCGTTCCCCTCACCGTGATGTTTCCAAAACTGTTGCCATCCGAATCATAACCACCGTGGCCGAGCTGGGCATACGCTTGGTAGTCGAACTGCCTGTGCGCACTGCTTCCGGAAGTGAACCGGAGCCCCCCGACTAAATGCGTGGCGTCAACGTGATCAATACTGATATCGCCGGACTTGATTCCCTTTACGTCCCAACCGCCGTGACCGAGCTGGGCATAACCACGGTGCCATGCACCCGCCTGAAAACGAATATCTCCTCCGGCATTGATATCAATATTCCCCGACATGCTAGGCAGGTTGTTGGCCTTGTTGTTGGGGCCTTCGGATTCATACCCTCCGTGTCCGAGCTGAGCATAAGCACGCTCCTTCAAACCTTGCGCGGTCTGGAAAGCTGTATTTGTCACGGTTGCCCCCCCAAGGTTTACCGGGGCTGCCACTGGATCGATGCCTGTGGAGGTGTTGGATGCCGCTGTTTGGCCACCGAGCCGGAAACTGACGATCGCGTTGGTGTAGTTGATCTCACCAACTTTCACCGGATTTGATCCATCAGCATTAACAAGAAATAGACCGGCGGATGCCTGCGGAACAACGGCGGTCGGCGTCCCGCCCAGAGGTGCGCTGGTTCGGTCATCCGCATCCGTTCTCGGCACATCAATGATCCGACGCCCATCCGAAAGAGTTATCATCACAGTCCCGGGAATCACGTTTGAAATGACCTCGGGGGTCTGATAATTGAGCGTGGACACAACCGTGCTGGGGAACGCCGTTGTGCGAAGAGCAACCAAGGGCACCCAAACACCCGTTCCCGCACCCAGTGCCGATTGAATGATCGTGGTATTGCCGGTACGCGAGATGGCTGGAGCAACCGGAGCTGCCAGGAAATCTATACCACCCCAAGCATTCACCGTGATGTCACCGGAGTGAACACCGCGGTTGGCATAGCCACCGTGTCCCAATTGGACATAAGCCTCGAACCCGCCGCCATTCCCGCGGGTCACCACAACGGGTGCTGCAGTCCCGTTTGTTGTGGCCAGGTCGGTGCCGTTCAATGAGATGTTCGTGGCGCGAACGATCCCTTGGGCACCAAAAACGCTGCCGTCAAAATTCAAGCCTCCTCCGTTGGCGGTGACATTGATGTTTCCCGTGTAGCCATCCGGATTGTTTGCTCCGGACGAATGCCCGCCGTGCCCCAACTGGGCGAAATCGCGCTCCATGTCGCCGGAGATGAAATTGATTCCGCCCGTGTCCGCGCGTCGGTCTGCGTTCGCGAGATCCCCCGTTCCGGAGGTTACGGTGATGTCTTGCCGATTCGGCATCACCAAGGTGCTTGCATAACCTCCGTGCCCCAGCATGACGAATCGGTCCTCCGTCTGCCAGAAGCCAGGTTGTCCAGTCTGGGGAGCCCCCGTGGGAGAGGCGTTCGCAAACCACCAATACGCATAGTCGGTAGATAGACCGAGCGCATCTTTGGTTCCACTTGGGGGTGAGACAAAGCTAATGGTGCCTTGTGCAGTCACATTGATATCGGCGGAGTTGGCCCCACCGAGAATGTTGCCATCGGAATCCCACCCACCGTGACCGATCTGGGCATGGCTGCGAAATTGCTTTCCGGCAGTGAACAGAATGTCACCGGAAAGAGCCCCTGCGCCTTGTCCCGCCGACACGTTGATAGTGCCCCCTTTGTTTCCTCGCACGGTATCGCCCCCATGACCGATCCGCGCAAAATTCAACCCATACCCCCAGACCCGGTCGGACCTGAAATCGTCGCCACCCGTGGCCACAATGCTGCCTGTTTTCGCCTCGACGGAAATGTTCCCGTTGTAACCCGTTGATGCCGCTACAGGCACCACTCCGAAAGGCAGAACCGCAGCACCACCGAAGTTGGGGGTTTGAACCGCCGCATTCACCGCATTGTGGTTCGTGCCTCCGTGTCCGATCATGGCCAAAAAAGTGTTACGGTTTCCTGCCCGCAGCAAAAGTCCGATCGGCCCCTCAGCATTGGTCAAATCGACATAAGTTCCTGCTGAAGAGACGTTAATGTCCCCAGTCATGGAAGCGTCCGGAACAATGTTGTTTACGTTCGTTCCACCAGGCATGATGAAGGTTCCGCCAGCGGCGTGAAGGGCGCGACTCACCCCTCCATGCCCGATCTGGACAAAACTCGTGAGGTTCGAGCTGTCAGAACCGTTGTTGATCGGCGTCGGAGTATTTGGACCAACGATGGTGCCGAAGTTCAGATCGCCCTCGCGGATCGCCTGGTTATGGGCTTGCAACCGAATCGCGCCCGTCGTCGCAGTAACCGAAATATCGCCACTCTTTCGCTGATCCCAGATACTCCGGCGGTTTCCTTCGTATCCGGAGCCGTGACCGATCATGGCGAAGGCGCGAGTTCCGCGTCCGCCAAGCACCTGGATCCCCAAACCGGAAGGACCTCTCACATATCCGATGGGAGTGACACCGTTGGCCTGCACTTGGATATCACCGTGGTAACTACCGTGATTCTCGGCCCCTCCGTGACCGATCATCGTGTAAACACCGTCATCGACATTGGTCACAAGATTATCCTCGGCGTCGAAACCCCGGGCTGCCATCATGAGAATGTCACCGTCAGCGGTCAATTTAATATCTCCATCGATTCGTGCCGCGTCGCCGGCATAATTCGTACGCCAGGTGCTGCCCCAGAAGGAATACCGGTTGTCCCCGGGATCAATCTGGATTCCATCGCGCGAGACGCGAGCCGGGTTCAGAGGATTCCCGGCAGTACTGCTCCATTTGTTCTCGGTGCCCTCACGCAAAGAGCCCCCATGCCCGATCTGCGTGTGGCTGGCACCGGTCCCGGAACGCATGTCGAGGCGTCCGCTGAGACCAATGGTGATATCACCCGTCGCCCCCCATCCCGCCCCGCGGAAAGCTTTTGTACCGAGAGCAAGCGTATCCCCGGTTCCAAACTCCGTCCCTCCGAGGAGCGCGATGTAGTTTTTCCCTAGGACATTTCCTACCGTAGCCCCCCACCATTCGTTCATCCGAGCCCCGTTATGCGAATTGGAAAGGTCATACTCGACCCCATTGTCGTAGAACCCAAGCTGAGCATAAGCTTGGGTAGTAGCGGTGCTACCCGTGACAAAAAGATCACGCGCCGCCACACTGGTGTCACCCCAACGGCTGCCGACGTTCAAGCCCACCCGCGAGCCGTTCCCCCCCACGAAGACACTGCCACCGTTTAGACCAGCAGCGTCATTGCCAACATTGCCGTCGTTCATCGTGGCAAGCACGGCACTGATATCGAAGTTCCCCATCGAAAGCCCCGTGGCGCCATCCCAACCAGCCACAATGTTGATGTTGCCAGCACTCGCAGTGCGAACCGAGGTATTGAAAGCGATGTCACCCGTGGCGAGAAGCGACAAGCTGCCGCCGACGATGCTTGCGCTGTCTTGATACCACTCGACTTTGTCTGCAAGCGACTCGGCACTGCTGCCAGTACGACCTACCACAATATTCCCCCGCTCAGAACCGCCGAAGTTCGTGGAAATGATCACGTTGTTGCCTGCATCCAGCTGATTTGAAAGCCAGACGTTGCTGATCGTGCTGCCGCCGATCCCGGGATCGCCTATTGCGGAGATCGTAATGTTCGTGGGATCAAGGAGCAAATCACCACCCACCCCCGAGGTTGAGGAAAGGTCGACGTCGCCGGTCACGGACAGGGTGTCCTTGCCGGAAATTTCCACGAAACCGCCGCGGGTCACACCCGTCGCGGAAATGGCTCCTGCGAATACTGTATCCACATCAGACCAGAGAATGATGTTCCCACCGCGGCCGGAATCGATCGAATCTGCCGCGATATGGGCGCCGTCGTCGACACGCAGCGTCCTTGCGTTACGGACGTTGGCGTCCTTGCCTTGGAATCCACCACCGACGAGGACGTTGCCTGCTCCATTTTGACCCGTAGAACTAATGGCGGCCGTGCTGCCAACAGCGATGTTACTGCCTTCGACGGTGACGTTACCGCCCGCGCCCACACTGCCTACGGCGTCGATGTTGCCGTTGACCACCGTCATTCCCGTTCCCGAAATCGTCGCATTGCCACCGCTCGAGCCGCCGACGTTCACGCTGGCACCTTGGGCGAGCGCGACATTCGTGCCACTGACCTGCACATTGCCACCGGCCATGCCCGCGGCGCCGGAGGCATCGACCTGGCCGCGGCCCGCGCCGCTGGAGCCGAGTTCGACATCACCACCGCTGATCTGGATCTGCCCACCGGAACCGTCGCTGTTACGGGCCTGGAGGTTGCCGGTGTTGACGATGCGCCCCTGGGAACCCGCACTGAGGGTGAGGCGTCCACCGCTGAAATTGTAACCGCTCGCCCGGACGAGGCCGTCGTTCTTGATGGCGAGGGCGTAGACGTTGCCATGGGCCTTCAGTTCGGCGGCGGCGGCGTTGATTTCACCCGTGTTTTCGATGCCCACGGCCCCACCTTTGCCACCGGCTTGCACCGAGATCTTCGCGCCGCCCGCGTTGTCGACGATGATATCGCCACCCGCGCCAAAGGCGACCGTCCCGGCCGGAGCGGAAACGGTGCCGGAGTTTTGAAGGAAGTTACCGAGAAGGACGACATCGCCGCCCGAGCTGGAGACCGCTCCGTAGTTCACCACGCCCGCACTGGTATTGCCGCGGTAGCGATCCCGTCCTCCATTGAGGAAGTCGCGATCGGAGATATCGAGCGTCGACATCGTGAGCATGCCGGCGACATCCACCGCGCCTCCCTCATGCACGACGATCCCGTTCGGGTTGATCACGGCGACTCCGCCATTGGCAGCCCGCAGCGTTCCGTAGATCGCGGTCGGATTTCCGGAGACGACGCGGTTCATCGTGAAGGCATTGCGGCCTTGGTTGATG
This sequence comes from Verrucomicrobiales bacterium, assembly GCA_016795385.1. Taxonomy (GTDB): domain Bacteria; phylum Verrucomicrobiota; class Verrucomicrobiia; order Verrucomicrobiales; family DEV007; genus Arctic95D-9. The sequence goes on from JAEUHI010000049.1 coordinate 120,298, forward strand.
TTGGTGATTTCCCCCTTCTGGATCGAGAAGCTTTGCCAGTTGATGATGGCGCGCTGCGAGAGGTTGTTGATGTCCAGCCTTGCGGATCCCATGCCCTGGAAATTGACATTACCGGCGACCACGTTCGCACCCTGGGGATTCGCTCGCACCGGCACCGGATTGAGGATGAGACCAGGGGTGAGCGTCACCAAAACCAGAACCTGAAACAGCAGATTCCGGCGGAAGGAAGGGGCGATGGCATTCATGAATTCAAAAAACGAAGGTTGGCGAGGAAGGAGTAACTCTTTCCCACGCCATCATCCTAAAGGTATAAACCGTAATGGGATGACAGCATCGGGGGCGCTTGTAAATGCAAATTTCAGGATTTTTCACGCCGAGTTCACGAGGGTTTGTCGCGCCCGCAATCCTTGTGACAGAATGATTGGAAAGAATTTTCGCCCTTCTCCTGCCTGGGCGTGAAAAATCACCGCAAGTGGAAATAGAAAGTCTGGAAATTCGTAATTTCCTGATGAATGGAAGGTCACCTTTCGTTGCGACTGCAAGCCAGAAAACACCTCACCTCGTCCCCAGATAAAGGCTGCTGATGCCCCCACATTGGGGTTCCCACTTCGCCCCCGAAAATCCGGCGGCTTCGATCAGGGCGAGCATGTCGTCCCCCGAGGGAAAACGCTCGATGGAGTCCCCGAGATAGGCGTAAGCTTCGCGATTGCCGGTGAGCCAGCCGGCAACCCGGGGCAAGAGGTGATGAAGGTAGAAACGATAGGGATGCCGCAGCACGGGTGAGGAGGGCAGGGAAAAATCGAGCACGACGAGGAGTCCTCCGGGCTTCAGGACGCGGGCGAATTCCCGGAGCGCGCCCGACCAGTCCGCCATGTTGCGGAGTCCGTAGCCGATCGTGAGGGCGTCGAAGGTGGCCTCGGGAAATGGCAGGGCGAGCCCGTCGCAAACGATCAATTCAGGAAGCCCCCGCTTTTTGGCCTCCGCCAGCATGGGGGCGCAGAAGTCGGCCCCGATGACGCGGGCACCCGGGACGCCGTCGAGCACGGTGCGGGCGAGGTCGCCGCTTCCGGTCGCGACGTCGAGTATGAAGGTGGCCCCGTGATTCCGGAGGTGTCGCGCCACCTTCTTTCTCCAGAGCACGTCGATGCCCAGGCTGAGGACGTGATTGGTGAGCACGTAACGCTTCGCGATCGAAGAAAAGGCCCGGTGGACGAATTCGGGATTTTGATCCTGGGCGCGGGCGGACATCGGACGAAGATACGGAGTCGATTTCCTCGCGGATGCCCTGCGGTCGCAGGGGCGGAGAGAAACCAAGATTCTCCGCCCCATCGGCCCGGCAAAAAGTGCTCACGAGAGGACTCGAACCTCCACGGGTCGCCCCACTAGATCCTGAATCTAGCGCGTCTACCAATTCCGCCACGTGAGCAGCGGGCCGAAGCGAGCCGCTAAGAAACACCGGTCTCCGGCGATGACAACCGCTTTTATTTGCGAAGGCGCCCTTTGCACTTCACGATGACACCGGATGTCCGAGCCCGCCCCACCCTCGCCCTCCCCTGCCCTGCGTGAGCTGCACGTCTGGCAGGACATGGCGTTCCGCTCCGCCGCGGAAAACATGGCCCTCGACGAGGCGCTCCTCGGATGGACTCTCGCGAGCGGGGCGGCGGCGATCCGCCTCTACCACTGGGATCATCCGGCTTGCACCTTCGGTTACTTCGACCGATCCGGGCATCGCGACGATTTCACCGCCCCGGGCCCCGTGCGTCGTTTCACCGGTGGAGGACTCGTGGAACACGGGGAAGACCTCACTTTTGCCCTGACGCTCCCGGCGCCCAGCGATCTCGCGCGCGCCGACACCGCGAAACGTTACCGAACGATCCATGAAGCCCTCGCCCACGCCCTCGTCGACGCAGGCGTGAGCACGAGCCCGGTCCAGCCCGATCTCGGAGCCTCCCCCGGCCCCTGCTTTCAGAATCCCGTGCCATGGGATCTCGTCGATCCGATTTCCGGAAGAAAGCTCGCGGGCGGTGCGCAGCGTCGCTCCCGCGGCGCGGTGCTGCATCAGGGCAGTGTGCGGCTCCCGGCCGGACTTCGTGCTCCGGACGCCCCGTGGATCCCGGGGTTTCTCCTTCGCCTCGCGGAGTCCGTGCCCCCGCTCGACGGGACTCTCCGCGACCGACTGCTGGTCGAGAGCCGGGATCTCGTCGCGACCCGCTATGGCCATGCCGCATGGAATGCCGGGATCCGGGAGATCGGCTGAAAATTCAGTCGCCGTGCCCCCATCTCCGACCTTGCCAAAGCCCGGGTCCGGCCGCACTCTCCGCCGCATCCATGCTTGCCGAAATCCTCAGCCCTGAAATCCGCGAGATCATCCTCGAAGCCGTCCCGGTGATCATCTCCCTGATCATCATCGAGGGACTCCTCTCGGTCGACAATGCCCTCGCCATCGCCGCGATGGCCTCGCACCTGCCCGGCAAACAGAAATACTGGGCGCTCCGTGTCGGCATCCTCGGGGCCTACGTCTTCCGCGGACTCGCCCTCCTCCTCGCGCAATACATCATCGCGAATCCCTGGCTGAAGCTGATCGGCGCGGCTTACCTCATCCACCTCATGGCCCACCATTTTGCCTCGCGCTACAAGGCGGCGAAAGCGGAAGAGGCCGAAGCCGCCGCCGAGGAGGCACGGGCGAACGGTGAAGCGGTCGTCGCCGTGGCGAAGGTCGCCCAGCGTGGCTTCTGGGCCACGGTCGCCTCGATCGAGCTGATGGACCTCAGCCTCGGCGTCGACAATGTCGTCGCCGCCGTCGCCCTCAGCGATGAAATGTGGGTCGTCTGCACCGGCGTCTTCATCGGCATCCTCGCCCTGCGTTTTGTGGCGGGACATTGCATCAAGCTCATCGAAAAATTCCCCGTGCTCGAGCACACCGCCTTCCTCCTCATCGGTTTCGTCGGGCTGCTCCTCGTCTTCGAGCTGACCGTGCATCATGACGTGAAAACCTACGAGAAATTCACCGGCATCGTCGCCATCATCGCCTTCACCATCTGGTACTCGAAGAGCGAAGGCGTGCGGACGGTGATGAGGCCGGTCAATGCCTTTCTCATGCTGCCCGTGCGCTTCTACGATCTCGTTCTTGGCGGAGTCTTCTGGGTGCTGCTCTCCCCCTTCCGTCTCTTCTTCAAAAAAGCCCACCTCCCCGAACCCATCGAGGAAGTCGAGCACGCCCTCGAGATCATCCACGAGTCGGAAGAGCGCGAGAAACACCCCGGCGCGTGACCCGGGCCCTCACGCCGGGATCTCTTGCACCTCCGCCGCCGGTGGTTCGTCCGGCGGATCGGCCGGTTTCACCTGCTTGCGGTAGGCGAGCCATTCCTCGCCGAGACGGAAGCTCACCGCGAGCAACGTCGGTCCGAGGAAGATCCCGATCAGGCCGAAGGCGAGACCACCTCCCAGCACCCCCATGAAGATCAGGACGAAGGGCATCTTGTTGCCCTGGCTGATGATGAGAGGCCGGATGATGTTGTCGATCGAGCTGATCGCGAGCGCCCCCCAGAGGAGCATGAAGATCCCCATCCCGACCGAGCCATTCTGAAACACCCAGATCGAGGCCGGGATCCAGATCAGGGGCGGCCCCATCGGGATCACCGAGATCAGGAAGGTGACCAGCCCCAGCAAAACCGCGGCTGGCACACCGGCGATGGTGAATCCGACGAAAGCCATCAAACCCTGCGCCATCGCCGTGCCGAGGATGCCATAGACGACCCCGCGGATCGTGCCTCCGGCGACTTCCCGGAGGAGATAGTCGCCCCGATCCCCGGCCAAGCGGCGCGCGATCGCCAGAGCCCGATCTCCCAGCTTCGACCCGTCGCGGAAGAAGAAGAAAGCGAGGAAGAGGCTGAGCGCCAACTCCAACACCCCGCGACCGAGCGCTTTACCGATCGTGAGAATCCAGGAAGTCAGTGGATCGATGAACTGCTCCGCCGCGACGAGGAGTTGTTTGCTGTCCGCCGCATACTCCGTCCACACCGCTTTCAGTTCCAGCCCCAGCCAGGGGACGCGCTCCAGCCAAGCCGGCGGAGGCGGAGGGCCCTGTCGCACCCACGCCAGCGTCGTCGCCGTGAATTCCTTCACGTCTCCCGCAAGCGAGAGCACGATCACCACCGAGGGCACGAGCAGCACCAGCGCGATCGCCAGTGTCATGAGAAACGCCGCGAGGGTGCGGCGCCCTTTCACCCAGGTGAGGAGCACCCGAAAGGCCGGCCAACTCGAGAAGGTCAGGATCACCGCCCAGAGCAGCGCCGAGAGGAAGGGCTTCAACACGACAAAACAACCGATCGCCACCAGGGCGAGCGCGGCGATCACCACGATCTGGTCCGCGTTCGCCGACTTGCGGAGTTGGGAGAAAGGAGCCGCCATAGGGGAATGGGAGACCGTAGACTCCCCCGGCCGCTCACGATAGCGACTTTTTCTTCAGCGTCACTTCCCGCACCGTGATCACGATCAGCGTCAGGGCCGTGATCGGGAGGATGAAATAGAGCATCGCCACCCGCAACGTGCCGACCGCCTCATGCTGGGTCGCCGTGAGGATGAGGTAGACGAGATAAGCGGCGTAGAAAAAGAGGAAGGCCGCGCCATTGAGACGGCTGATGCGGTAGCCCGTGAAGAAGATCGGCAGACAGGCCACCGCCACCGCGATCATCACCGGAATGTCGAATCGCAGCGCCGCGTCCGAGACTTCGATCCCCGCCGGAGCGACGAGAGAACTCAAGCCCAGCACGCTCACGAGATTGAAAATGTTCGACCCCACGACGTTGCCCACCGCGATGTCACGCTCACCCTTCAGCGCCGCCACGATCGAGGTGGCCACTTCCGGCATCGAGGTGCCCAGCGCCACAATCGTCAGGCCGATCACCAGCTCAGAGACGTGGAAGGCCTGCGCGATCGCCACGGCGCTCGAGACCAGCCACTTCGATCCCAGCACGAGAAAGACGAGACCAACGATGATGAATCCCACGTTCTTCGCCAGGCCATACGCCGGTTTCCCGCCGTATTCCGCATCGTATTCGGACTTCACCTCCTCGCTCGTCTCCTCGCGGCTCTGGCGGACGAGAAAGACCGTGTAGGCGATCGCAAAGGTGAAAAGGATCGCCCCATCGAGACGGCCGATCTTTCCGTCCATCCCCATCGGCAGGACGAGGATCGAGAGACCGATCATCACCGGCACGTCGAATCGCACCAGCTGCTGCGCCACCACCAGCGGTACGATCAAGGCCGAGATTCCCAGGATGAAGAGCACGTTGCAGAGATTGCTGCCCACGACATTGCCCAGCGCGATATCCGACTCGCCCTTGAAGGCCGACATCACGCTCACCGCCAGTTCCGGCGCGCTCGTACCGAAGGCGACGACCGTCAGCCCCACCACGAGCGGCGAGATCCCCACCGAGGTCGCCAGCCTCGAGGCGCCCTTCACGAGGAAGTCGGCGCCCCAGATCATGACGACAAGACCCAGGATGAGGAAAGCGGCAACAGACAGAGTCATTCAGCGGAAACGGGTTGCGATGAGCCTCACAGCGCTTTTTTTCTCCGCGCCAACTCCCGTCCCGTGATCACGAGCAAGGTCAACGCGGTGATCGGGAGGATGAAATAGAGCATCGCCATGCGCAAGGTGCCGAGGGCCTCGTGATTCGTCGCCGTGAAGATCAGGTAGACGAGGTAGGCGATGTAGAAGAACAGGAATGCCGCCCCGTTCAAGCGGCCGATGCGGTATCCCGCGAAGAAGATGGGGAGGCAGGCCAACGCCACCGCGATCATCACCGGCAGGTCGAAACGCAGCGCCGCGTCCGATACCGTGATCCCCGCCGGTGCCACCAGCGAGCTGAGACCGAGCACGCAGAGGATGTTGAAAATATTCGAACCCACCACGTTGCCCACCGCGATGTCGCGTTCGCCTTTCACCGCGGCGACGATCGAGGTCGCCACCTCCGGCATCGACGTGCCCGCCGCGACGATCGTCAGTCCGATGACCAGTTCGGAAACGTTGAAAGCCTGGGCGATCGCGACCGCACTGGAGACCAGCCATTTTGATCCCAGCACCAGCCCCACCAGTCCGAGGACGATCAGCGCGAGATTCTTCGGCAGGCTCGACGCCCCCTTTCCACCGAATTCCGCGTCGTATTCGCTCTTCACCTCCTCGCTGCTCTCCTTCCGGCTCTGGCGGATGAGAAACGCCGTGTAGGCGATCGCCCCCGCGAAGAGGATGGCTCCATCGATCCGGCCGATCTTTCCGTCGAATCCCAGGGCCACAACGAGGATCGAGACCCCGATCATCACCGGCACGTCAAAGCGCACCAATTGCTGGGCCACGATCAGGGGCACGATGACCGCCGAGATCCCGAGGATGAAGAGCACGTTGAAGATGTTGCTGCCCACCACATTCCCCAGCGCGAGATCCGCCTGCCCCTTGAAGGCCGACATCACACTCACCGCCAGCTCGGGGGAACTTGTGCCAAAAGCCACCACCGTCAAACCCACCACGAGAGGCGAGATCCCGAAGGAAGTGGCGAGACGGGAAGAGCCGCGGACCAGCAGCTCCGCCCCCCAGATCATGATAACCAGTCCTAATACGAGAAACAGAGCTACAGAGAGTGTCATTCAGCGGTGTCGAGACGAGGGAGACAAAGGGTTACGGATAACGTTCAAAAACTTCGCGAAATCTTTCCGCCTCAGCAGGAGCGGCCGCCTGCATTGGCGGCTTTTTTCCCGGTGCCCGGAGGCAACGGGGGCAATTCCGCCTCGAGCACCCCCTTCGCCTTCGGCCAGATCAGGAAGGCCTCGATGATCAGCCACATCTCCAGCGCGAAGATGAAAAGCGCCACCCCCACCAGGAGGAACTGGCCCTTTTCCCACCACTTGAGCACGTCCGAATACATCGCGAAAGCGGGCAGCAGGAGCATGAAAACCATCGGGATCACCGCGAAGAAGACCGGCACCCCGCGACGCCACAGCCAGAAAGAGACCACAAGGAAAGCCAGCCCCGCGAGAAGCTGGTTCGTCGCGCCAAAGAGCGGCCAGAGGATGAGGCCGCCCGTGCCGATCGTCTCCCACGTCCAGGGATCGCCCGGCTTCGGAAAGAGCGCGAGGAGGAAGGCCGACGTCACCGCGAAGAGTGTCGCCCCGTGGCGGTTCGTCAGCCAGACCAGCGGATTCATTGAGAAACCCTTCGCCACCTGCCCGTGCTCGAACTCCGTGTCATAGCCCTCCGCCGCCATCGCCGTCGGCGAGACCTTCGGCGCGAAGGTCGCCGCAAGCTCCTGCACCACGTAGCGCTGCAGACGCGTCGCCGTGTCGAGCGTCGTCCCCGCGAAGGAGGCCACGAGCACGCCCATCAGCGCCGTCGCCATCACGTGGTTCACCCCGATGGCCTCGAGGAAATTCGCCGAACCGACGACAAAGGCACCGATCGCCGTGCCCGTGGCCGTGTTCCAGTCCGCGTAGAGCTGGTTCCAGAGTTCCGCGCCCGCCGCATCGCCGAATTTCGCCTGCCAGCCGAAGCCGATCCCGGCCGCGACGGCGAGGATCACGAGCGTGGCGAGGAAGCCCTCCAGCAGCATCGACCCGTAGCCCACGAATTGCGCGTCGCTCTCACACTTCAGCTGCTTGCTGCTCGTGCCGCTGCTGACGAGACAATGGAACCCGCTGATCGCCCCGCAGGCGATTGTCACGAAGAGGAAGGGAAAAATCGGCGGCGCATTCAGCGGATTCGCATTGAAGGCCGGTGCCACGATTTCCAGCGGCATGCGCGGAGCCCCCTCCACCGGAGAGATTCCGCCAATGAAGGCCGCCACCCCCAGGCCCACCACGATGAGCGCGAGCGAGGAGATGAGCTGCAGGCTGTTGATGTAATCCCGCGGCTGCAGCAGGATCCACACCGGCATCACGCTCGCCGCATAACAATAGGCCAGCAGCACCGCCACCCAGACCCACACCGGCCAGGCCGCGAGCGTCGCGTTCAGCTTCTGGATGCCCGCACCGAGCGCCCCGCCCGTCCATTCGAGACCGGGACAGGCCGCGCCGAACCAGACCGTCAGATACATCAGCGCCAGCGCGATGATCGAGGGCCAGAGCAGGTTTTTTCCCTTCCGGTGCACCGCCACGCCGATCCAGATCGCGATCGGGATTTGCAGGAAGACCGGCAGGATCGACTCCGGGAATTGCGTGAAGACCCGTGCGATGACCCAGCCGAAAATCGCCAACACCACCCAGAGCGCGAAGAGGAGGATGAAGAGGAAGAGCAGTCGGGCCCGGGGATTGATGACCCGTCCCGCGATTTCCCCCACCGTCATGCCGCGGTTGCGGAGGCTCACCACGAGCGTGCCGAAATCGTGCACCGCGCCGATCAGGATCGAGCCGAAGAGCACCCAGATCAGGGCCGGCACCCAGCCCCACATGATCGCCAGCGCCGGACCCACGATCGGTCCCGTGCCCGCGATCGAGGTGAAGTGGTGGCCGAAGACGATACCCTTCGAGGTCGGCACATAATCCTCGTCGTCATTGATCTGCACACTCGGCGTGACCGCCTTCGGGTCGAGGCGGAAAATCTTCCGCGCCAGCCAACGCCCGTAGGTGTGGTAGGCGACGAGGTAAAGCACGAGAGCTCCGAGGGCGATGAGAAGGGTTTGCATGGGCGATTCGGCGGAACCCTAAGCACGGATGAGCGCACTGGCCAAGACGAATCTTTAAGGGTCGATTCCAGGCGATCACGCCGGGTCGCGGAGAGGGTGGGATTCCGCCCGGCGTTCCCTCCCTGATATCCGGGCATCCACCAGCCGAGCGCCCGCCATTCAACCGGGTTGGGTGCCGCACTTGACCCTGTTGAATGGGGATTTGAGGTGCCAGCGAAGTCGGCCACGATATCACTACCTCGATCAAGGAAGCACTTTCCGCTACCGCTCACGCGTCCTTCGAAGCCATCCGTAGCGGGACGGGCAAACGTTCCGAACACGCACGTTTCTCGACGCACGTCGGAAGCGTCGCCGCTTCCGCTACCGCTGACGCGTCCATCGAAGCGTTCCGTAGATAGAATGAGAAGGTGAGGCCGTGCCAGCGGACTCGATGCTATCCTCGCCTTCCTATGAAAAAAGACCAGACCACACCGCAGACCGTAATCGGCATCGACCTCGGGGATAAGAAACACGCAGTATGCGTGATGAA
>JAEUHI010000060.1 GCA_016795385.1 Verrucomicrobiales bacterium
CCGGTGGAGCGCTACAACATGACGGAAAAGCTCGCCGCCAAGTTCGACTCCGGCAAAGGGCCTCTCCGGGAAATCCTGGCATGAGACGGACTGGCTTCGTCGTCTGTGTGGCGATCCTGTTCCTCGCCGGCAGCGGGGCGCGGGCGGCGGAGACCTACACGCCGGGCGAACCGGTGCAGGCGCCCTTCGAGGGGCTCGCGCGGAGCTTTCTCGACAAGCATTGCGTGGAATGCCACGACGACACCACGGCCGAAGCCGACCTCAATCTTCTCGATCTCGGAGCCGTTGATGAAACCAATGCCGCCGTCTGGAAATCGGTCTGGGCGCAGGTCGCCCTGCGGGAAATGCCTCCCGAGAAAAAGCCGAAGCCGGAGGTCGTCGAGCGGCTCCGCTTTACCGATTGGATCGTGGGCGAATTGCAGCGCGCCCTCGCGGACAAGGGCGGCTTTCACGCCCATCTCGATCCGAAGAAGGCGAATTTCGTCGATCACGATCTCCTTTTCGGCGAACTGCCCGAGGGCATCGCGCTCAAGCCGACCGCCACGCCGGCGAGACTCTGGCGCGTCACGCCGCAGGAGCACATCACGCGGCTCAACGAACTGATCAACACCGAGCCGCCCTACGATCCCGCCCGGCCGGGGCTGCGGACGCATGGCGACGCCGTTCCCACCAACCATGGCGGCGAACTGAAGCTCTACTTTGGCGTCGACAACATCCTTTGTTGGATGGGCGGCACCGTCGCCTACGCCACTTCCGTGAAAAGCGTGCCCGTGGTGCTGTCCTCGGCGCGGAAGCACGGCTTCGAGAACTATCCCGATTTTTATTCCGTCAACAGCGCCGAGGCGACCCAGATTCTCGGCAAGGCGGAAGACATCCTGGAGTACATGGCCTACGGGCCGCTCAGTCTCGTCGGCCTGCCCGAGCAGATCACCGACGATCCCGCGACCTACGACAAGGTCAGACCGCCGGGCGATCTCCGCGGCCTGCCCACCGCCATCGTTTACAGCCCGAAATTCCTCAGACCGGCGACGCCCTTGATCGATCTGATGAAAGAGGAGGACGCCGCCGCCTCCGACGAGGCCCTGCGCGCGGCGGTGGAGTACCTGTTTGAAGCGCTCGCCTTCCGCCCGCCGACCGCGGCGGAGTCGGACGACTATGTGACGCTGGTGAAAGACTCCATCGCCAAGGTCGGCAGGAAAGACGGCATTCTCATGGGATTGTCGGCCATTTTTCTCGATCGCGATGCCCTGTTCCGTCCCGAGTTGGCGGAAGCGGGAACGCCCGACGAGCATGGGCGTGTGATGCTGCAGGATTGGGAACTCGGGCTCGCCGTCAATCACGCCCTGCGCTACCTCAAGCCCGATCCGGCGCTCCGCGCCGCCATCGTCGAGGGTCGCATGCGCACCCGCGCGGATGTCGAGCGGGAGATCGGCCGTCTGCTCGATGATGAGTCGATCCGCAAGCCGCGCGTCCTGCAATTTTTCCGCGACTACTTCGATCACGACCTCGGGGGATCGATCTGCAAGGACAACCGTGCCCTCGCCGACACCGGCGTGCCGACGCGGGGTGATGCGCACTACTTCGCCATGTTCCACGCGACCGCGAGCACCGATCGCCTCATCGAGATCATTCTGGAAAAGGACCGCGACGTGCTCAAGGAACTGCTCACCACCCGCCAGGTCGTCGCGACCGAGATGGACCAGGTCTATTTCGGCCGGAAACACACCGCGGAGGAAAAGAAGGCCGCCCTCGCCGCCAAAAAGGTGAGCGATGCCGCCACCAAGGACGCGGAAGAGGCATCGCTGGCGGCCCTGCAGGAGGAAATCGCCGTGACCGAGGCGCGCTTGAAAGAGACTCCGGATGATCGTGCCATTGCGAAATCACTCGACCGCCAGAAGAAGGCCTACGAGGCCGAGAAAAAGAGAGTCGAACTCGCCCGTCGGCAGCGGAGTCAGGACACCGTCAGCGTCGATGTCGCCAAGGCGGATCTGGAGGGGCCGGCGGAATTCGCGCGCGTCAGCCGTCCTTCCTTCGGGGCCGGATCGATGAAGCCCGAGCGTTTCCTCGCCACCGCGCCCGCAGGCGAGCGTCTCGGAATTCTCACCCATCCGAGTTGGCTGGTCTCGCACTCCGACGCGATGGACAACCACGCCATCCATCGCGGCATCTGGATCCGCGAGCGCCTCCTAGGCGGTGGGATTCCCGACGTGCCCATCACCGTCGATGCCCAGCTCCCCGTCGAGCCGGACAGCACCCTGCGCGAGCGGATGCGGGTGACGCGCGAGAAGTATTGCTGGACCTGTCACGAAAAGATGGATCCGCTCGGGCTGCCCTTTGAGATGTACAATCACGCCGGGCTCTATCGCACCACCGAGCTGGACCAACCCGTCGATGCCAGCGGCGAGATCATCGCATCGGGTGATCCCGCGCTCGACGGGCCGGTCGCGAATGCGATCGAGATGATCGAAAAACTCGCCGCGAGCGAGCGGGTCGAGCAGGTCTTCGTGCGGCATGCGTTCCGCTTCTGGATGGGCCGCAATGAAACGCTCCACGACGCGCCCGTGCTCCAGGCCGCCCATCGCGCCTACCGCGACAGCGGCGGCAGCATGAAGGCCCTGATCACCTCGCTCGTCACCTCTGATGCGTTTTTGTATCGGACGGTGGAGCGGTGATGCTCGTGTTTCATCCCGGAGGTCAGCTGTCAGCGAGAGGGTGGGGGCTTCGCAGAGTGCTGTCAATGGGTCTTAAATTTATTGATAAATATGAAAATTATGATCAATTACAACTATTTGAACGCCGCCCCTCGTCGGTTTTTCGACCCTGCTGAACCTTGGATTCTGATTTTATGTCGAGCCCATACTCCTGCGCACTGTCTCTCGCACGCGGCGGCGGGAGACTTTGGACAATGGTCGTCCTGCTCGGTTTCTTCCTGCCGTGCCGTGTTGATGCGATCATGGTGGTTCCTTCTCGGGTGACGACCAGTGCCGGCACACCCTTCGTGTTTGTCGCACCGGGGTGGAAGGTCTCGGTGATGGGGGAGATGATCGAAGGTGATGTTCTCTCCATCTCCGCCAGCGGGGGAAGAGTCTCGCTCGCTTCAGTTTCCGGACTCACCTTCTCCGAGGGCGATGGGATCGACGATGGGATGATGGCGTTTTCCGGTTCGCGGAGCGCGATCAATGCAGCGCTGGCGGGCATGAGCTTTGCTCCGGACAGTGGATTTACCGGCGAAGCGGACATGGTTTTCCGGGTGACAGGCAGCGTGTTCTCCGAGCAGATCGTGAATGTCGTGGTCCACGCCCTCCTTGATGCGGAGGAGGCGAGAAACACCCTCCTCAATGGCGTGACTTCGATCCACGGCGGCGTGCAGCCGGGCTATTTGATCGCCTTCGGGGATCAGGCATACGATGTCGTCCTCTATCCTGACAAAGTTGCCGAAGCCATGATCGCCGTGGCCAGCTTCGGAGCGGGCCGGGTCGTTGCGATGCCGGATCACCAGATGCTCAACATGGGATCCTATGGCGCGCAGTCCGGTATCTTTTACAAGAACGCCATCCGGTGGGCCGCCGGCGATCCCGGTCTGGATGTGGCCATCGTCACCTACAATGCCGCATCCGCCACCTGGCTGAGAAACGAGGGTTACACCAACGTCACCACCACCAACGAGGCCGGACTGGTGGCTGCTCTCGCAAACGCGGATGTGTTTCTCGGCGGGTGGCTCGGAGATTCCGAGCCGGCCGGAAACATCGCGGCCCTGCGGGCTTTCGCCTTGGGCGGGGGCGGGCTCCTCATCGCCGATTACGGGATCGGATACGAATGGTGGTGGGGAAAGAAATTGCATGAGGCTCCCGGCAACCTGCTCCTGCGCGAGGCGGGAATCGGATTTTCCGGGCGTTCGCCCCTTGGCTACAGTTCCACCATCCCGGTGGCCAACCGGGCTTCCGGCCAGGTCAACGCCACCGATCTCCCCGCCATCGTGGGTGGTGACCCCGGCTATACGGAGGATGAGAGCAAACGCGGCTTCTGGCTCTTGTCGGAGCTCGGCACTGTGCTTCCACCGGAAGATCCCTTGCTCGTGCAGATCGAGCACTTCGCTTCCTCCGCCGTGTCCTCCATCCACCCCACCCCCGCCAGTCCGGTGACAGACCTTCTGGAGAAGGCTCTTCTCGATTGGGAAGCGAAACAATTGCAGGTCCAGGCACCGGCGGACATGACGGCCCACCGTACCGCGGAAGCGGTTTTCGGAGCGATCCCACCCGGTACGCCGCGGGTGACCAGGGCGGTCGCGATCGACCCGGCCCTGAAAAAATGGCAGTCGACCGGCTTGTATGCCGCCCCGGGGGAGGTCGTCACCGTGACGGTCCCTCCATCGCTGGTGGGAGTGGGCACGGTGATCCGCGTGAACGGTTGCACCGACGACATTTCCTATCGCCCGGAGTGGCTGCGGGTGCCGGTGGTCTCACGACGCTTCGACGTCACCGCTGAAACCTTCACCGTGGGGAATGCCTTCGGCGGAGCCATCTACGTGGAACTCGCCAACCCGCATCCGGGTGGCGAACCCCTCGAGGTCGTATTTTCCAACGCGGTCGAGGCTCCCTGTTTTGTCCTCGGCGAAAATACGAATCAGGAATGGATCGACACCCTGCGCGATCTACCCGCGCCCTTTGCCGAACTGGTGTGCGACCGTCTCGCCATCGCGCTTCCGTCGTCGATGATCCGCGATCTGGAGAATCCCGTCGAGCTCATGACCTTTTGGAAGGGTGTCGTGGATCGCATGGACTACGTCGGAGGATTCGAGCACCTGCGCAAGGAAGGCGAGCGGATCCAGATCGACGTGCAGATCTCCGCCGGCTACCTGCATTCCGGGTATCCGATGATGGGACCGTTCGTTGCCGGACCCGAACTGGTGGACCTCGCCGGACTCACCCGCGCGGGGAGCTGGGGATGGTTTCACGAACTCGGCCACGAAATGCAGCGGCGTCCCGACAAGAGCTGGAGCTATAACAATCCCTACACGTGGGACGGACAAGTCGAGGTGACGGTCAACATCTTCGCCAACGCCGCTCTCGAATATGCCACGGTCAACCCGCCGGTCTCGGGGCATTCTTTTTCGGCGCATCCGCTGGAGGTGGCACGCCGGGCGATCGACTCGGTGGCAGTCGGAACGTCATTCATGGACCGGGATCGTTATCCGTTCTATTACCAGCTCTCGGACCTTTTTGATTGGGAGAGCTATCGTGCGGTCTTCCGGAGCTATCACGATGACGCAATCAACGATCCCGCCGCCTTGCCGGCGAACGACCAGCAAAAGAAAGATCAATGGCTGGTCCGATGGTCGCAGGCCACCGGTCTCGATCTGCGAAGCTACATGGTGGATCATTGGGGGCTCGAGGTCAGCGCCCAAGCCATCCAGACCACCGCGGCGCTCGGTCACGATCCCTACCTGCCGGCCTGGGGAGAAGTGCAGGACCTGGCTACCAAGACTGGTTCCGTGTCGGTCGACCTCGCGGGCGGCATCCTCGATTATGATGGTGGCGCCACTTTGGTGGAGGTCAAGCCTCCCGCCCGCGGCACGATCGTCCAGGGAGGGGATCAACTCTGGCATTACGAGGCCACTCCCGGGGTTTTCGGTAGCGACTCGTTCGAATACGTGATCGAATCGAGCACCGGGCACCGGTTCACGGTTCCCGTGACCGTGAAGCTGGAACCCGTCGTGCCGCAGACGCAGGACCGGGTCGTCGCGGAGTACTGGTTCGCCCCCGCCGGCACCACGGTGAAGGAGTTGCCGGTGGAACCCGCTTTCCCGCATTCGCCCCATGAGGTGCTGTATCTGGATGATTTTGATACGGGAGAGAATCGCGCGGAAAACTATGGTGCGAGGCTCCGCGCTTATCTCATCCCTCCCGTCAGCGGCAGCTACACCTTTTTGGTATCCGGCGACGACAGTTCCGAACTCTGGTTGAGCCCGGACGCCAATCCCGGAAACAGCCGGCGCATCGCCTCCTCGGACTCCTGGACGAGTTACCGGCAGTGGGACCTCCACGGATCGCAGCAATCCGCTCCGGTGACGCTCGTCGCCGGTCAACCGTACTACATCGAGGCGCGCCTCCGCGAGGTCGGGGGCGGGGATCACCTCTCGGTGGCGTGGTCCGGTCCGTCACTGTCGCGACAGATCATCGAGGGACATTACCTGCAGCCCTTCGTGGAGGAGGGCCCGCCGCCGGCCCTTGATGGATTTTCCTTGTGGCGCCACGCGGCCGGAGCTCCGGCCTCGCCCGTGGCATTGGCCGAAGATACCAATGCGGACGGTGTCGCCGATGGTCTCGCTTATTTCTTCGGAGCGCCTTCTCCTGCGTTCGACGCACGCACGTTGAATCCGGTCTTCTCGCTGGAGCAGGCGGGTGGGGGCGGATTCTTCCACCGTGTCGAGTATCGCTCCCTCGCGGGCATCACCGATCTCCGGGGGAAACTGCAATTCTCCGACCGCCTTGCAGATTGGCGGGATGCCGTGGACGGCGAGCAAGGAGTGGAGATCGAAGTGATTCCAGATGGCTATGGTTCCGGAACCGACCGGGTCATCGTGAAACTTCCCACCACGGGACTCGACCGGCTTTTTTCACGCGTGGCGGTGTCCGAGACCGATTGAGGCGCCTCCCTCGATCACGCGGGATTTTCGATTGAAGTCGGTGGGCGAATTCCGACAATGGATTCTCCCCATGAACCTTTCCCGACGCCACTTTCTCTCCACCCTTTCCCTCGGCGGGTCCGCCGCTCTTGCCTCCGCACTCCGCGCTCAAGACCTGCCGGCCGGGGATCTTTCCAAATACAGCGAGGCCTTCGTCCCGATCCGTGCGATCACGAAGGGGCCGGCTTTCCATTGGTTCGCCTACTACGACAAACTCCAGTTCGATCCGACGAACCGCTTCGTACTCGGCAACCAGGTGAAGTTCGAGCACCGCACCCCGACCGCGGACGACCGCATCCAGGTCGGCATGATCGATCTTGAGGACGGCGATCGCTGGATCGAGCTCGGCAAGAGCGACGCCTGGGGCTGGCAACAGGGCTGCATGCTCCAGTGGATTCCCGGATCGAACAACGAAGTGCTCTGGAACGATCGCGAGGGCGACCGCTACGTCGCCCGCATCAAGAACGTCGAGACCGGCGAGACCCGCACCTTGCCGCGGGCGATCTACGCGCTCAGCCCCGATGGCAAATGGGGCGTCACCACCGATTTCGCGAGGCTCCAGGCTCTGCGTCCCGGCTACGGCTATCAGGGTGTGGCCGATGCCTGGCGCACGATGAAAGCTCCGGAGAAGACCGGACTCTGGCGTGTCGATCTCGCAACCGGCGAGGAAACACTCATCTTCAGCTACGCCCAGGCCGCCGCGATTCCTTTCAAGGGCGGTTCACTGATGGATCAGTGGAATTGGTTCAACCACCTTCTCGTCGCGCCCGACTCGCAACGTTTCACTTTCCTCCATCGCTGGCGCGCGAAGGGACCCGATGATGCGGACTTCGCGGTGAACAACGGTTTCGTCACCCGCATGTTCACGATGAATCCCGATGGCAGCGATCCCTTCATCATCGATCCCTCGGGCTACACCTCCCACTTCGTCTGGCGCGATCCTCGGCACATCACCGCGTGGACGCGGCCCGAGGGTCAGAAAGACGCCTTCTACCTGCTGGAGGACAAGACCGCGAAGTTCACCCCCGTCGGCGAAGGCGACATGCCGGTGAACGGACACAACACCTACCTCACCGTCGGCAACGGGATGGAGTGGATTCTCAACGACACCTACCCGACCGGAGTGCGCCGCCAGCAGACTCCTTATCTCTATCACGAGCCCACCAAAAAGCGCCACGATCTCGGGCATTTCCATTCACCCAAGGAATACAGCGGCGAATGGCGCTGCGACACCCACCCGCGCTCGAGCAACGATGGCCGCTTCGTGACGATCGACTCGCCGCACGGCGGCAACGGCCGCCAAATCTGGCTGCTCGATGTGAGCGGCATCGTCGGGTGAAACAACGGAATCTTTGCCCGAAGCCACCATCATGAAACGACGCACGATTCTCAAACTGGGCGGAGCGGTTGCCGGGGCTTCGGTCCTGACAAAACAACCAGCCGCGTCCCAGGCCGCCTCAGCGGGGGCGCCGCTCATGGCTTACGTGGGCACCTTCAGTTCCCCGTTGCAGGATGTGCTGCCGACCCAGGTGGACCTGCCTCCGGGCAATGGACGCGGCATCCATCTCTTTCGCGTCGATTGCGGGACCGGAGTCCTGACTCCCGACGGCATCGTCGAAATGGGCACGAGCCCGAGTTGTCTCGTCATCAACGCGGCGGGCACGCGTCTCTACTCGGCGAACGAGACCGATCGCGTCGGCGAGGCGGGCGAAGGTACGGTGAGCGCGTTCGCCATCGATCGCACGAGCGGGCAACTCAAGCTCCTCAACACCGTGCCGTCCGGCGGAGCCGGGCCGACCTACGTGAGTCTGCATCCCTCGGGCAAACATCTCCTCGTCGCGAATTACTTTGGCGGCTCGGTCGCGGTGGTGCCCGTTCAGGAAGATGGATCACTCGCCACCGCAAGCGATGTAAAGATCGACGAGGGCGAGATCGGCCCTACCAAAGCCACCCACGCGCCTCCTGGCAGCTTCGCCTTCAGTGGTCACGACCGCACCCACGCCCACATCATCGAGCCGGATCCTTCGGGGAAACATGTGCTCCATGTCGATCTCGGACTCGACCGGATCTTCTCATGGAAATTCGACGCGGCGGCCGGGAAGCTCGTCGCAAACGATCCCCACGCCACCGCCCTTCCCCCAGGTGACGGCCCGCGCCATTTTGATTTCCATCCGAACGGCCGCTGGCTCTACTCCATCCAGGAAGAGGGCTCCACCGTGGTCCTTTTCGACTACGACGGGGAATCGGGGCGGCTCACGGAGCGGCAGATGCTCTCGACGCTGCCTCCGGGCTACGCCGGCAGCAATTTCTGCTCGGGCATCCATGTCTCGCACGACGGTCGGCATTTGTATGCGGGAAACCGTCTCCACGACAGCATCGCCATCTTCGCCATCGGCGGCGACGGCACGCTCTCCTACCTCGGCGAGGAATGGACGAGGGGGAATTACCCGCGCAGCTTTCAATTCGATCCGACGGGGCGCTTCCTCTATGTCTGCAATCAGCGGGCCGATCACCTCGCCACCTTCCGTGTCGATGCGGCCACAGGGCGGCTCGAGTTCGCCGGTCACTACACGCCGGTGGGCAATCCCTCCATGCTCACCTTCCTCGATCTGGCCGAGCCGGGCTGAGAAACGGCACCGCAAAATCCGCGCGGTGTTTGCCAAGCGCTGCCGTGGGTGTGGAGAGGATCTGGTATTGATTGGCGATGGCGTTTTTGACGCGCCATTTTTCCATGATCGATATCAGTGTCCTCTATTGCGGGCTCGAGACTCCGAGCACCCCCCATCGTTACGGCCGCGCCATCACCCAAATCGATCCGCCGGATCACCAGAGGATGCGTCTCGCCAAATCCGCCTCCGAGCGGCGGCCCATCGTCGTGTGGAATCTCACGCGCACCTGCAATCTGAAGTGCCAGCATTGCTACACCGATTCCGCGAACCGGCGCTACGAAGGTGAGCTGACGACCGAACAATGTCGCACCGTGCTCGATGATCTCGCGCAGTTCCAGGTGCCGGCCGTGCTCTTCTCAGGCGGCGAGCCGCTTTCGCGGCCCGATGTGCTGGAGCTGGCGGCTTATGCCCGTTCGAAGGGACTCCACGTCGTGCTGAGCACGAACGGAACCCTCATCGACAGGAAGACCGCCGAGCGCTTGAAAGAGCTGCAGTTCGCCTATGTCGGGATCAGCCTCGACAGCGCCTTCCCCGAGGTGCACGATCAGTTCCGAGGAGTGAAAGGCGCCTTCGAGCGCACCATGCGCGGCTTCCGTCATTGCGTCGAGGTCGGGCAGAAGGTGGGTCTCCGGCTCACCCTCACCCGCGAGACCTGCGAGAATCTCGATCGGATTTTCGATCTCATCGAGCGCGAGGGGATCAATCGCGCTTGCTTTTATCACCTCTGTCCCTCGGGCCGTGGCAAGGATCTCTACCGGATGGACCCCGAACAAAGCCGTCGCGCGATGGATACCATCTTCGACCGCACCCGGCAGCTCAACGAGAACGGCAATCGCGTCGAGATCCTGACGGTCGACAACCACTGTGATGGTGCCTACCTCCATCAGCGGATGATCGAGGAAAATCATCCGCGGGCGCAGCAGGTGCGCGAAATGCTCGAGTGGAACGGCGGGGCGCGTTACTCGAGCGGCGTCGGCATTTCCAACATCGACTTCAACGGCAACGTCCACTCCGATCAGTTCTCGATGTATCGCACCTTCGGCAACGTCCTCGATCGACCCTTTTCGGAGATCTGGCAGGACACCTCGAATGAAGTGATGGCCGGACTCAAGGAGCGTCTCGGTCTCTTGAACGGCCGTTGCCAGGAGTGCAAATACCTCAACCTCTGTGGCGGAGGATTGCGCGCCCGGGCCGAAGTGGTCACCGGAGATCCGTGGGCGGCCGATCCCGGATGTTACCTCAGCGACGCGGAGATCGCGCGCTGAGGCTCGGGGTGGCCGGTGTCACTGCACGCCTTCGGCATTCAGACCGGTGATCACCGCCGTGTAAGCCGGATAGGTGACCATCGGATCGAGAGGATCGGTCGTCTCAGGCACATTCTGGACGGCGCTCACCTTGCAATCCGCATTCCACTTGGGGCCGCGATCGGTGAGCGAGCCCGTCGTCTTGCCGTTGGTCCAGGGCGTCCCGGTGCTGTTGTCACCGGCGATTGTCCCCGTTCCTTGGAGAGCGATTTTTTTCCCGCCGCGTTGCACCTTCGTCTTCTTCCACTTTCCTTTACAGTCCGCCGTACCATCTCCGGGGAGATCGGGATCGGTCAGCGTCGAGCTGGCCTTTCCATCCTTGACGGGGAGTTTGAATTTGCCCGTCTCCTTTTCGGTCACGTAGGGAGGCGAAGGCATCCCGCTTGTGATATAGACCAGAGTGCCTTTCTGGATGCTACCTTTGTAGACCCCGGAGGCGTCGCGCTCGATTTTCTTTTCGTTGAGCTGGGCCTGGGCGAAAGGAGCGACGGCGAACAGCAGGGTGAGAGCAAAGATGGCTGGCTTCATGGTTGGTGGATGCGGAAATCGTGGAAGGTTACCAAAAGTCGCGGGCGTTTCCAAGTGGAGTTTTCGCTTTCAATCGACCCGGTTCAGGCGTTCGCCCCGGCGGAAGGCCGCGAGGTTCGCGACGATGCCGTCAAGGAGGCGCTGCCTCGCTTCGAGGGCGCTCCACGCCGTGTGCGGGGTGATGAAGAGATTGTCGAGCCCTCCGGCGATCGCAGCAAGGAAAGGGTGGTCCGCCGTCGGTGGTTCCGGCGTGAGGACATCCACGGCGGCACCGCGGATCGTGCCCTCGCGGAGCGCGGCGACGAGGTCGGCTTCGTTGACGAGGTCTCCGCGTCCCGTATTGATGAGAAAAGCACCGGGCTTCATCTTCGCGAGGGTCGTGGCGTTGATGAAGTGTTTGGTCTCGGGAGTGAGCGGGCAATGCAGGGTGATGGCGTCGCATTGAGCAAAAAACTCCTCCGGAGCGAGGCGGGGAATCCCGCCGTCGGCGCTTGAGCCCTCGCGTCCATAAGCCACGACCTTCATGCCAAACGCGGCTCCGATGCGGGCGACCGCTTTTCCGATCGAACCAAGTCCGACGATGCCGAGCGTCTTTCCGGCGAGCTCGCCGACCGGATAATCGAGGCGGGTGAAAATGGGGGATTGCGCCCACTTCTCCGGTTCAGCGGCAAAGCGATGGACGTTCGAGACCAGATTGAGGAGGCTCGCGAAGACGTGCTGGGCGACCGCCTCGGTGCTATAGCCGCTCACATTGCAGACAGCGAGCCCCCGGGAGCGTGCGGCCTCGAGGTCGATGTTGTTCACCCCGGTGGCGACGACCTGGATCAGTTTGAGACGCGATGCCGCGTCCATTTCCTCCGCTCCGACGATGGCTTTGTTCGTGAGGATGATGTCGGCTTCGCCAACCCGCGCACGGGTCTCCTCCCGCGTGCTCGTGGGATGGCTGACAAGACGGCCGAGCGATTCGATACCGGAGAAATCAATGTCGCCGCGGTCGGTGGTGGCGCGGTCGAGGAAAACGAGGGTGTCGGACATGGGATGAAGAGGGTCGGATCGGTGAGGCAAGAGGGTTCAATCTTCCGTGCTTTCGAGGGAGGCCATCACTTCGATCATGGCGACGGCGGCTTCGGCGGCCTCGCGGCCGCGATTCAGTTCGTCGCCGAGAGTGCGGGTCTCGGCCTGGGCGGCGTTTTCGACGAGGAGCACCTCGTGGATCACGGGGAGGAGATGTGAGACGCCGGTGTCCTGCAGGCTGCGGGTGATCGATTCGGCGATGAGATCGGCGTGGGCGGTCGAACCGCGGATGATGACGCCGAGGGCCAGGATGGCGAGCGGTTGCTCCTCGGAACAGGCGAGGGCCTCGACGACGACAGGGATTTCGAAAGCCCCGGGAACGCGGACCACCCGGACCGTGAGATCGGGGGCGAGTTTGGCAAGGGTGGCCGAGGCCGACTCGACGAGGGCGTCGGTGAAGCGCGCGTTATAGCGGCTCGCCACAATCGCGACGGTGCCGCGGCGGTCAGTGGGTGCGGGGGAATCAGGAGCGGATTTCATAAGTCGGGACGCCAAGGCGTGCCGCAGTAAACGGGAAAAGGGAAAAAGTGAAAGGTAAAATCGGGTGTGCGCCTGTCGGCGCGGTAGAAGGTAAAACAAAATGCAGCGGACGAGGAATGCACGGGAGCTGCGATGGCGACGTTGAGTGCGTTAGCCAATTTAGCATTAAACGAACGGTGTGGAAAACTCCGCCCTAAAAGCATTAAGGGTCAGACAAAAAATATTGTGGTTCCGCCGAATGACTTTAAGTTTGGTAGGTCTCTTCACGCTCACTCCACGGTCCGAGGCACCGTTATCCGCCCACCTACTCACCCCATGCGCACCGCACGTCTTCTCGGAACCGGCCGATCTTTCTATCACGTGATGTCCCGCGTCGTGGATCGACGCATGGTCTTTGAAGCAAAAGACAAGGAGATCTTCCGCAAGATCCTTCGGAACCAGGAGGCCTTTTCGGGGGTGCGGATCGTGACTTACTGTTTGATGTCCAATCACTTCCACCTCCTGCTCGAAGTTCCCGACCGCGAAACGCTGGCTCCGCTCGACGAGGAAGGGCTGCTCGCGGTGCTGCCGCTGCTTTATCCGGAAGATGTCGTGGAAGGGGTAAAGCAGGAGCTGGAGCGGGCTCACACCGCGGGAGATGAACGCTGGCGCCGCGAAATCCTTTCGCGCTACGAACGTCGGCGCGGGGATCTCGGGCTGTTCCTGAAGGAAGTGAAACTGCGCATCACCTTCTACATGAACAAGCGACTCGGGCGCACGGGGACGCTTTGGG
>JAEUHI010000073.1 GCA_016795385.1 Verrucomicrobiales bacterium
CTCGCTGCGGATCGCAGTGGTGAAGGCGGCGGTGAACCGGTAGTAATCGGACGCGGGAATGGGGTCGTACTTGTGATCGTGGCAGCGGGCGCAGCTCACGGAGAGACCGAGGAAAGCCGCCCCCGCCGTGCCGGCCATGTCGTCGAGCTCGTCATAGCGGGCACGCTCGAACTCCGCCTCGGTGAGCTGGGTGGGAAACGCTCCCGCCGCGAGGAATCCCGTCGCCATCAGCGCGAGCGGCTCGTCGGGCGCGAGTTCGTCGCCGGCGATCTGCCAGCTCGTGAAGACATCCCACGGCAGGTCGCGGTTGAAGGCCTGGATCAGGAAATCTCGGTAGTGATGGGCCGTTTTCCGGTCGTAGTCGTGTTCGAAACCCTCGCTCTCGCCGAATCGCGCCACGTCCATCCAGTGGCGGGCCTGCCGCTCGCCGTAGTGACGCGAGGCGAGGAGCCGGTCGAGGTAGTCCGGCCAGGCGCGATCCGAAGTGTCGGCGAGAAAGGCCTCCATCTCCTCCGGCGTCGGCGGCAGGCCGGTGAGATCGAGCGCCGCGCGCCGCGCGAGGGTGCGGCGGTCGGCCTCGGGATTGGGCGAGAGGCCTTTTTGGGCAAAGCCGGCCGCCAGGAAACGATCCACCTCGGTGCCTCCCTGGCTCCCGGCCGTCGTCGGCGGATCGACCGGAGCGAGACGCCGGAAGGCCCAAAAATCGCGGTCGCCGTTCGTCACCGTGAGCGGTTTCTTGGCATCCGCTCCGTCGATGAGCGGGGCCGCGTAGGGCGCGCCGAGATCGATCCATTTTTCGAAGTCCGCGATCAGGGCCTCGGGCAGCTTCGCCTTCTTCGGCGGCATGGTCGGCTCTTCGTCATGGCGGATCAGTGTCAGCATCACGCTTGCCGCAGCCTCGCCGGGCACCACCGCCACGCCCGAGTCGCCGCCCGCGAGCAGGAAATCGCGCGTCGCCACATTGAAGCCCGCCCGAGTCTTTTCTCCTCCGTGGCATTCCAGACAATGAGCCTTCAGAGCCGGGCCGATCGATTTTTCGAACAGAGCCGTGCCCGCCCGCATCCGTTCGGCGTGGTCGGCGGGGAGGGGAGTCGCGGCCCGCAGCGGGACCGCGATCAGAAAGAGGAAAATCGAGAAACGACGGATCATGACAAGCGCTCTTGTTTTATCACGAAGCGCCGCCGGATCTCACCGCCTTTCCCTCCCGGAAACGACCGCAATCGCGCCCGGTCAGGGAGTCACGACAAAATCGCCGAACTCAGCATGCGAGGGACCCGACGGTGCCCAGCTCTTGTCCGATCCGCCGTGGAAGGTCTCGAAATATATCGCGTCGATGCCGAAACTATCGACACTGCGCCACTCGAGATCGTCGCGCTTCACGACCTCGCGTTCCGCGCCATCGCCGATCCGGATCCAGACCTGCACCGCACCGTTCTTTTTCCCCGGATCATTCATCGTCACCCGCATCCTCACGCGGATGTCCGTCCCGGTGGGGAAACGGAAATCCCCGGGGAAGTCGATCTGGTCGCCGTAGCGCTCGGGCTGGTTCTTGTGGTAAAGATAGGCTTCGCCGCGCCCCTCCTTCCGCCACATGAGACGGGCGGAGAATCCGTTCGTGCCGTCGGCAGGCCGGCCGCCGCTCACGTTCGATGGACCGCCGCAGAGACCCGGCAGTTTGCCGCCCTTCACCCAGTCGAACTCCTTTCCAAACCGGACCGTGTAGCGGAGCTCGGCGGTGTCTCGACGCGCGATCGGGAAACGCCAACCGGCACCATTTTTTTCTGGTCCGATTTCGCCGACGCGGTAATCGACCCGCAGACGGAAGCCGCCGTCCCGCTCGACGACGGAGAGGTTGCCTTCCTTGACCCCGTCCTGCCATTCGCAGCCCGGCCAATCGCGTTTCCATCGTTCGACCGTGTAGGTTCCGGACGGGCCGGGGATGTCGATGCGGACCTCTTCGCCGCGGCCTGAACCGGTGAGAACGATCAAAGCAAGGCAGGACAAAAACAAGGAATGCCGGAGGGACATGATCGATGATGGGACCGGCCCGGGGATTTCGCAAGGTCGCCGCGGATCGGAAATGAGTGAAAATTATGGCTTGGCTCCCTGCCTCGATTGCCTATGATCTTGGCGTCGCCCGTCACACGGCGTCACCCCTCCATGCTCACCTGCCCCTCGAGTATCTGCCCGCCTGACGGGTTGCACGAGGCCGTGTCCGCGAGTCTCCTCGCCGTGACCTGGCCCGAGGCGGTGGATTATGTCTCGCAGCATGCTCCGGCCGCGATCCTGATTGCCGCGGCCTTCGGGATCCTCGTCGGTTGGCTGGCGAAACGGCGTGCGGTGGTCGATGAAGCAGCCGGCGCGGAGCCTCCGTTGACCGCGGGCTTTGAGGAACTGCGCTGGCGTCATGAAAAACTCGTCTTGATCGAGCGGCAGCAGGTCGAAAAGCAGGCCCGTCTCGATGCGTTCGTCGAAGCGTCCGCCCGCTTGGAGGGGGAAGGCTCGCGTGAAGTCGCCTTGCGGATGTTCCTCCTCGGCGAGCGCGTCCGAGAGGCCCGGCAAAAGGTGGGATCCGATCTCTCGCGCATGATCGCGGTGCGCGACCGGCTCGATGCTTTCGTCGCGCCCATCGAGCGCGGACATGAGGCGATCGGTGCCTGCCGCGGCATGGCCGAGGCCCAGGCGAACCGGCTGGAAGAGGCACGCGAGGCCCTCCGCGGGATTTCCGAAAAGGCCCTCGCCATCGAGGAGTCGATCCTCTCCGGGAAAGTCGATGGGTCGGAAAAGGCCGCCCTGCGGAAAGAATTGGTCGGGCTGAAGGGGCAAATGGTGGGATTACCACAAGGCTGGGCGACCTCTTGCGACGAGACGGATCGCCGGATCCGCGAACTCCTCGCGACGGTGAACGAGCCCGGGCTCGCTCCGGTCCGCGAGATCCTCCTCGTCGATGGGGCGCTGACCGCTTCGCTCGCGGGGGTGCCCGGGATCGATCTCACCAGTGCGGCCGCGGGCGTGATCCGTGCGCTCGATGCGGTGGCCGCGACCGCTCCGACGGAGCCGGATCTTTCTTCCGTAGCCACGGCTGAAGTTGGCGCGGGGGAGGGCGATGCCGGTGCGGGCGACCTCAAAAAGCTGTTGGCGGGGATGCCGACTTCCTGGGTTTCCCCTGTGGCATCCACGGATTCGCCGATCGATTTTGGGTTTCCCGAGGCGGGCGAGCCCGACTCCGCTTTCCGCGACCCGTCCGAGTTTGCCATCCTGAAGCCGATGCCGGCAAAAGGCTTCCACGACCTGACCGGCGGCGAGTCGACCGGTCCCGTCTCGCTTTTCAAGATCGGCCACGGAGCGGGGAATGGCGTCGGAAATGGAAATGGCAACGGTGCGGCGATCAGCCTCTCCCCGCTTGCTCCGGTGGAAACGGAGACCGCCGCAAGCGTTCATGAGATCGATGCCGAAGACGGCGAGCGTTCCCTCATTCTTTTCTGCTCGAACGATGTCGAGCTCTGGGGCAAGACGGTCTATCGCGGTGCCCGCTGCCGGGCCCGGGCGATCAGCGAATTCCCTGAATGGGCGCGCTGGATCGCGATCCGCCGTCTTGATACCGGCGAGCGGGTCTTCGCTCCCCTGCGTTCGCCGAGTCTGCGCAGCGGCCAGTCTTCCGATCCTTTCGGTTTCAACGGCAGCAATGAGCTTTTTTATGGCGCGCGCCATCTGGGTTTGTTCTCCGAGTCCTGCCCGAACGAAGTCGAGACCCGCTTCACCTACGGCGGCTGGGGCTTCGGCCACCGCGCCCACGAGATCGCGCCCGAGGTCGAGCAACTCCAGGCGGCCGGTTGGGAAGGACGCGAGATTCCGGCGGACACGGTGTTCGAGATCGTGATTCACGAGGAGTTGCCAGCGTTCGGTAAGCAGGATCGCATCCTCGAAGTGGGCCAGGTCAAAGGTGGGAGGTGACCTGACAGGGTTGAGTGGGAAAGGAAACTTACTTCCGTTCTCGCTGACGCCCTGAATGGGACTTGGCCGATGGGGGCCGCCGTCTCTGATTACTGAGACATGGCAGCGGTCACTCCCGCATCCACCTTCCCGGTGCCGGTGATCTCGTGCACGGTGATCCTGTGAAAAATGACGTCGCGCGCGGCACGCAGACCGAGGTGTTTGTCGTCGCGCAGTTTGTTCATCGCATCGACCGACAGGCGGCTGAAGTCTCCTTGCCAGTTGACCAGTTCGACACCGTCGAGAAGCCCGCGCAGGCCGGTTGATCGTACCTCCACCCGGGAAACATAGCGCCGCCCCCTTATCTCCAGATTGGCCTTCATGTCCACGGCCACCTCGGAAGGCTTGCTGGTGGGGGCCCAGTCGAACATCTCAAAGCCGGCTTTCGGTTCCTGCGTTGTGTAGCCCGCCACAATCCAACTGAAGGTCCGCGATTCGGCTGAGATCATCTGGCCGATCGATTGTTGTTCGGACAACGGCGTGAACTCGATCTCGAAATCATACTCCGCCGGCGGCTGATAGGGGAGTTGCAGGCGCGGAACTCCATTGTCCGTCGTTCCCCTGCCCCGTTTTTCAATACCGTCCACCTTACGGAACCACTCGCCCGCGATGACGTCGCGCTTCAAATCCACGAGGGCGAGGAGGTCGATGGTTTTGCCTTGGATGGCCGATGGTGTGGATGGCGCGGTCGGTGGATTCTCGCGCACCGCGACGGGTGGCCGGTTGGAGGCAACCGACGGGGCGGTCGAGGCCTTGGAGGTCGGAGCGGCCGGATCCGGTTTGCCTCCCAAAACCAAAAAGCCGGCAATTCCGAGCGTCGCGGCCACGCCGAAGACGGTAAGCCCAATTCGCATCGAAGATTTCCCGGATGGATTTACAGGACCCTTGACCGCCATCGCTTTCCGAGGCGTTTTCTTCGGCGGAGATGCCGACGCGTGGGAAGGCACAGCCGCACTCTGCCCGATCGGTCCGCCCGGTATGTTCGGGACGACCCTCTTCGGGAGCGCCTCGAGTCGTACGACTCCGGTGCCGTCGTTCTTCGGTTGTGGGGTGGTGACGATCACGTCGAGAGCGTGGCGCACCTCGGACGCGGTCTGGTAACGATGTTCGCGTTCCGCCTCCATCGCCTTGCAGATGATCTCATCGAACCTCGGGTCGGTGCCGGGACTTTTCTCCGAAGGCATCCGGAACATACCACGGGGCACCTCGCCGGTGAGCATCTGGTAGAGCATCACTCCGACCGCATAAAGATCGGCGCGGTGATCGACGACCATGCCCATCTTGAGCGCCTCGGGTGCGACGTAGTCGGGTGTGCCCATGGTCATGTTCGTGCGGGTCAATCCGCTCGTCATGGACGGGTCGTGCACCTTCGCGAGCCCGAAGTCGGCGACTTTGACGCGGCCCTCCTGGTCGATGAGAATGTTGGCCGGTTTGATGTCGCGGTGGATCACGCCGCGCGAATGGGCGTATTCGAGCGCGTCGCAGACATGGGCGGTGATGGCGAGGGCATAGTCCGCGCCAAGCATGCCGCTGGTCTGGATCATCTTGTGAACGTCCGTGCCATCGACATACTCCATGATGAAATAGAGAAGCCCTTCCGCCGTTTCGCCGAAGTCGTAGACCGAAACGATGGCGGGGTGGTTCATCGCCGCCATCGTCTGCGCCTCGTTCTCGAAACGCTCGACGAATTTCATCTCATCATTGCTCGCCTCCGGAGGCAGGATCTTGATCGCGACGAGACGCTTCAGCGACTTCTGCCTCCCTTTGTAGACGGCCCCCATGCCGCCGCGGCCGAGGATCTCGAGGATTTCATACTGCGGCAGCATAGCCTGCATCTGCTCAACACTGGGAGCCTGCCACATTCCAGAGGCGACGGGAGGAGATGTCTCCGGCGGCTTCGATGGGGTGGATGACTGATCATCAGGTTTCATGGGCTCCGGCGATCAGCGGGCGGTGCGACAAACGGATCGTTGATTAGAGCAAATGTCCGCAGGGGAGGCGAATGATTTTTTGCAATCAGTCCTTGTGCAGGCTTCGTGCCATCGGCCTGTTTTCTAGGTCATGATCAGGTCCACCAGATAGGCGATTTCCTCGCGGAGAGCTGCGGGATCGCTCACAAATTGACCGATTTCCTCCTCTACGAGGATCACGAAGCGTTTTCTCATCCGGTGAAGATGAAGTCGGAAAGCACCGTCAGTGATGCCCAGGCGTTCCGCCGACTCCGCATGGGAGAGGGAGCTTGTGCGGTGGGGGAGGAAGTTGCGCAAGACCGCGAAGTGGCCCGACGTGCCCGCAATTTCGAACTCCGACCGCAGACTCTCCTCCGCCCTCGCCATGACTCGCTCCGCCCAGGCCCGGTCGAAGATACTCACCGGATCGGCGATGGAGGCGGGTTCGCGGAGATAGGCATCCTCGCCGCCGCCGAAGGACAGGGAAAGGAGGGGTTGGTCGGGTTTGCGTTTAGCCGCGAGTTCGTGACGCAAATGATTGGCGATCAATCTTTTGAGGGAGCTCAAAACAAAATATCGGAGCCGTCCCCGTTCGGGTTCCACCTTTTTCATGGAATCGTATCCGATGAGTTGCTGGAAATAAGTCTGGGTGAGGTCCTCGGCTGTCTCGATGGGGAAGCCCGAGCGACGGCAGTAGGCATATACGGGATACCAGTAGGCCTGGCAGAAATTCTCCAGCGCCGCCCGCGCCTGTTCGTCAGTGCCTTCGCGGAGTTTCCGGATCAGGGTCCACTGCGTGGTCGGGAAAAGGCCGTTTGGGGGCGGATCGTCTGAAAAAGCCGGGGGCATCGAAAAAAACTGATTTGGTCTGAAACGCGGGATCCGCAACCGGTATTTCGAGGGGTGAACCGCAAGCCTCCTCGGCAAACGGGATACCAATTCAAAATTTTCAAGATCCGTCGCGATCCCGCCGTCAACCGACTTCCTCCAGGAATTTTTCTCATGAACATCGCCACGCGCCTCGCATCCCTCGCCGCCCTTCTGGTGACCTCGACGGTCCCGGCCGCAGCGGTGGAAATCCTCGACTATGCCCAGCGGGACGGGCACACCTATTACCTCCTGAGTGCCTCGGACTGGACCGAAGCCGACGCTGCGGCAACCCGTCTCGGCGGCGGTCTTGCGACGATCGACAGCGTGGAGGAGAACGATTTTTTGCAGACCCGCTTCGCCCAGGTGGCGTCGGCCTATGCTCCGGCAAACATGGAGCGTTCTTTTTGGATCGGCTTCCAGGACCTGACCACGGAAGGCACGTTCATCTGGATCAGCGGAGCCGGGCCCGGATATACGAAATGGGCCCCGGGCTATCCGGCTGCGGCGGACCCCTCCCATGACTTTGCCTCGGTGGACGCGAGCGGACCGCAGGCGGGCTTTTGGAAAGACACGGCATCCCAGGGTGAAGCGGGTCGATCCTATTATGGCATCGTCGAGGTTCCGGTCTTGGAGAACCTGACGATCAATCCGCCGGCGGACCTCATCTCATGGTGGCCCGGCGAAAACACGGCCTGGGATGTGGCGGGCGAGGGCGGGGGATCCATGAAAAATGCCTCGCTCGGTGGGCAGGGAGCTTACGCCCCCGGCAAGGTAGGGCGGGCCTTTTCCTTCGACGGAACCAATGATCATATCCAGGCGCTCGATGCCCCCGGGATCGACCTCACGGGAAACTTCACGATTGAGGCTTGGATTCGCGACAGTGGCGCGACCGGAGAGCGTTGCATCATCTCAAAGCGGAATCCGGACAATCTCGACGTTTCCTATTCGCTGTTCCTCCGCGATGGAATGTTGCGTTTCGCCTCGCGCACAGGAGGCGCTGCCTTCTCCGACTCGGCGGGCCCGGCGATCCCGGCGAACCAATGGGTCCACGTTGCGGTCACGGCGAACGGAACGAGCCTTCGATTCTACAAGGACGGCATCCTCACTACTCATACGACGCATCCGACCAATCGACCGGACACCAGCGGAGCGGTCACCATCGGCGGCACGGTGACGGTCGCAAATCCCACGGCGACTCCCGATGCTCCGTTCGCGGGTGAGATCGACGAACTCTCGCTCTACAGCCGGGCGCTTTCCGCCGCGGAAATCGACGCAATCTACTGGGTCGGATCGGGCGGCAAGGACCGACACGACCCGGCGCGGGATTTCAGTGAGACTTCCAATCCGAACGCGCCTTGGTCCTTCGACTACTTTCCTTCCAGCGACCCATCCTTCAGTGGGACCTTCCCGGCCCCTGCGGTGGAAGCGGAATCCGCCCGGATTCTGCGTTATGCCGCCTTCGGCCTACAGGTGAGTCTGGTCCGTAGCTTCACGGACCGTTACGTCACCACGGGCGGTGGCGGAACGGAGATCAGCTGCAGCCCGCGGCAGTTTCACCTCCATCCGGGGATCAGCGGGATGGGAACCGCGATCCGGTGGACGGCCCCGGAATCCGGTCGTTTCGCCATCAGCGGAACGTTTACGGGAGCTGATGCCCGCCCGACTTCAACACGGGCCTATCTCTTCCAAGGTAATACCCAAAATTTCCCCCAAGTCGGCGAGAGCAACTCCATCTCGAGTTACCTCGGCGATGGAGTCTCGTTCACCCGGATCCTCGACCTCAAGCAGGGCGACCAGATCAGTTGGCTGGTCGATCCTAATGGGAGCAACAGCTTTGACAACACGGGCCTCGTCGCCAGTGCCGTGCTGCTCGAGGAGGTGCCGAGTGGAGGACTGGACAGCCCCACTTTCGTTGACCCGATCGAAACAAACCTTCCGCACATGACCGGGCGGAACTGGCGTTTCCACGCCGAGAACAATAGCCGCCCCGATCACCCGACAATGACGGCGAAGATCCAGTACTCGGCGACGCCGAACGATCCGGATAGCTGGGTCGATCTGGGTGACATGCGTACCTCGGGATCCATGCGTTTCATCCTCGATACGTCGAACGTGCCCGTCGGCAGCTATGCCTTCCGCATCGTCACGACGGTCGCGGGGGTGGGCACGACCTACAGCGAGGCTTCGCCAGTCTACGACATCGTGGATGCCGCTCCCGATCTCGAGACGGAGGTCGATGTCTCATCGGCCTCCAATCCCGACGGCACCAGCGCCCACCGCGGCGACCTGCTCACTTACACGATTCGATTCAAAAACTCGGGAGCGGCCTTCTATCAGTCGCTCAAGGCCCGCATCGAATTTCCCTTCTACCATCCCGCGGGCACGGTTCCGGCGCAGGTCACCGCAGAGGTCACCACTCCCGGCGGGCAGAAGACCGTCCTTTCGGGCCGCAATTACTGGGAATGGCCGATTTCCGCGATCCGGCCCGTCGGCGAAGTTCCTTATGGTGAAGCCAAAACCGCGAGCCGGGTCGTGAAGCAGGGCAATAAGAAGGTGCGGATTTACGATGGCACCTTCTTCTCGATGCCAAACGAGCCTCTGCACGGGTATGAGAACGGCGACGTGCTCCGACTCCACCAGTACTTCACGACGGCGCTGCCTACGGGACTTCAGACGGGACGCGACTACTACGTCGTCAACGCCACTGCCGGCAAGTTCCAGATTTCCACAACTCCCGGTGGCGCCCCCTACCTTCTGAAGGTCAGTCCCACGACCGTGATATCCCTCCATTTCGAACGTACCAACGAGTGGCAGACCCGGAAGATCTCGTTCCGTCTCGCCAACCCCACTGACGCGCAGGAAACGGCGCAGGCCAATGCGGGACTGCCTCCGATCCTGCCTGACGGGTCCATGATCTCCAGCAATTGCGGTATTGTTGGGGCAGCCACCGGAGATGTGATCGGATACGCCTACCCCCGGGTCACCACCCTAAAGAATCCGCTTCGTCTCACCGTGACACGCTCCGTCACCAGCGGGCCCGTCGCGCAGGGCGGATTGGTATACTTCGACCTGACCGCCACCAACGAGTCGACCGTGGGGCTTGCCAGAGCCGCCGTGCTCGTCGCCGCGCCCCGGGGCCTCGCCATCCAGACGGCGGGCGACCATCCCGTTTTCCTCGACGACAACGGAATGGCGACGGGAATTCCCATCGATGCCGCAACCCGGGCAGCGGTCGTGAGACCCGCGTCCTGGAAAACAAATCCGGAAGTTCTCGAAGAAGAGATTCCCGGGCCGGACGTGGATTCGGTTCCGAGCTTCGAGCAGAACGCTCGGTTCTATTTCGGCACCATCGCACCGCTCACGACCAAGAAAATGCGGGTGACCTGCCGGGTTCAGTACGATTGGGACACGGACTCCGATCCGGTCCTCACGTTCGAGGATTTCAATGCCGTGTTCGCCGGATCCATCAGCGGGATCACCCGCCACTGTCTCAACGAGGAAGATGTCAATTTCGACATCGTGGCCATTCCGGATTCCGGCAAACCGAAGATCAGCGTGTGGGTCACCCAAGCCGCGATGGGAGCGCTGAGCGAAGATTCCGGCGTCGCCACGGTCGCGAATGTCCAAGGTCTCGCCAGGGTTCCGCAGGTTCCGGGGAGCGAACCCTCGCGCGGAATCAACGAAATCGCCTACGAAGCCACCTATGCGAATTTCGGAGGTGCCTCCGCCAACTATGTCCGCCTCTGGATGCCCATTCCCGAAAACACCGAAGTGGTCCGGGCGAACCTGGTCCGCACCGTTACCAAATTCAGAAACATCAAGAAGGGCGGCAAAAAGAAGAGGGTGCCCTACACCGTCCGGATTCCCTACACCGTCGGGTCGGAGCAAGTCACCCAGGCCGAAGACGATCCGGGTGAGATCCTCAACCCACAGGTCGTCGGAGGAGGCACCTGGTTCACCTGTCTCGTGCCCTCCCTCAGTGCCTACCCGAATCCGGGCTGGGCCAAGACGGTGGAAGTCCGGGTGAAACTGAAGCCCAATGTCGCCGTAGGCACCCGGATCGAGCAGCTGAGCGCCTTCGCCACCTCGCGCGAGCTGTTTTTTGTGCAGGCCCCGGTGTTCGCGAACGATGAATTCCGGGCATTGGTCGCCGAGGTCCGCGCACCCGCCGATCTCCAGTTGTTCCCCGACCAGACCTCCACCATCTCCACGGACGCGAACGGCAACCCCGATGGCTACGAGTCACTTGTCGACCGCGCCATCTTGGTCAACCGGGGCGGCGTCTCCGCGACCGGGGTGGGTTTGAAGTACGTCATCCCCTACGGATTCAAATTCCGCGATGCCCGTTACATCGGTGGCAATGTCGCAAGCACGATCACGAAACCGACCGTGGGTAGCGGCGGCGGCAGTGAGGTGGTTTTCAACATCGGGTCGGTACCTGCAACCCAAGGCAAGGCTGCCGAAGTAATTCTCGATTACGACCGGGACACTTTCCCCGATGAAGACACTGATCCGACCGGCAGTTCGCGGGGTGGGCTCGCCTCTTCCCGATTCATTCTCTACGATGACGCGAATCCCTTGCCTGCCGAGCCCGAGGGATACTCGCTCCAATCGGTCGGAGAGCCCCTGGCCGCCGCGCCCTACCCGTTGGCCGGACAACTCAACACTCGCGCGATTTTCGCCGATCAAGCACGACCGTTCATCGGGGTGGTGGGCCCTTCAACCGTACATCCCGGACAGGATGTCACCTATCGCATCATCGTCGGGAACCATTCGAATTCCGGCAACGGAGGCGGTGGTTTCGTCCACATTCCCATACCGGTGGGGGCGACCTATGTGGGTTCGAGCGATGCGATGGAATACAACGGCGCCCAAATCCATCTGCTGGGCACCTTCACCCCGGCGAACTCGGGGACGGCTGACCAACTCGGCCTTCATTATCCGAATGGCAGCATCAGTCATGCTATCGCTCTCACTGCGAACTCCTGCGTGGTCATCGATTTCACAGTCCGCGTCGACGCCAATGCCACCGGCAGCCTCATCTTCCTCGGGCCAGGTTTCGGCGGGGAGTTCAGCAATGGCAGGGTGACGAAAAGCCCGATTTCCTGTGCGGAAATCGTTTCGGTCGTGTCGCCAGCGGGAACCGTCAATCGACAGGCCGTCTTCGAGAGCCAGATCGGATCTGGTGCGGCCGCCGCACTCGGTTCGGCGGATCAACCGGTTTCCGAGTTTGCTGAGACGCGCGGTCAAATTACGGGAAACTCCGTTACAGCCTGCTTTGGCGGGGCCGATCTGGTCACGGTCGCCGGGAACAATATCGCCTTGATCCCCTTGGGTGATGGGCATCTGGTTGCGGCAGGCGGAGGAAACCTCGTCGGTGGCAACGGGGCCATTATTCAAGCCTCGGGTAGCGCCCTGGTGGCGGCCGGAGGGGGCAATCTGGTGGCTGCGGGCGCAGGGAATCTGATTTCAATCGATGTGCCCAACAAAGGAAGGTTGTACACCGCGGCGGAATTTTTCGCCGATCTGCCGCGGTTGCAGGCCCCGGGTGGCAGCGCCAATCTCGTAAACGCCGGCGGCTTGAACCTTGTGCGGCGCCTTGTCGGAAATGACGGCGCCAGTTTGGTCGGTCAGGATGGAGGGACTCTGATTGGATTGAATGGAGAGAAACTTGCCGAAACCGAGGTGGAAAACGGGGTCATGTCGCTCGTCCGCCCGGATGGAGCCCGATTTGCTCTGGGCGGTTCCGGGAAGCTCGTTGCTGCTGGTGCCGGTAATCTGGTCGCAGCGGGGGGAGGAAATGTCGTGCCGACCAACGCGGGTAACCTGGTCGCCGCCGGTGCGGGAAATCTCGTGGCCGCCGGTGCCGGCAATTTTGTCAACGTCGTTGGCATCAACCTGATACCCGCCAACCAATTGGTCGCGGCCGGCGGTGGCAATGTGGTGCCGACCAATGCCGGCGGTAATCTTGTCGGGCAAGACGGAGGGACCTTCGGGAATCTCGTGGCCGCCGGTGGTGGCAATCTGGTCGCGGCGGGCGGAGGCAATCTGGTTGCCGCCGGCGGCGGCAATGTCGTTAACGTCAGCGCCGGCCTCGTCGCCGCCGGGGGTGGGAACTGAGCGGGATTGAACGTCCTCGTCACATTGAAACAGCGACAGAATCGCCTCGCAACCCAGCCAAGCCCATTCCGGAATGTAACTTCATCAAAACCACTTCAACCAGTCATACCGATGCGAATCATCCTCACCCTCTCTCTTCTATTTCTCTCGATCTCCTTGGTCGAAGCCAAAGCCCCTTCGGTCAAGATCTATCAAGTCGACAAGGGGAGTCAGGGCGGTCTCGCGGTCCTCGACTTCTTCATCAGGGCGGAAAGCAAGAACGGGATCAAGAAACTCGAATACCGGGCCGCCGTAGACGGGAAGCAGAGCGGCTGGAAAAAATACCCCTACTACGACGGGATCACCAATCACCTCTTCTTCAAAGTCGATTGCGACGTTTTCACCCTCTGGGTGCGCAGCATCGATAAGATGGGCAAGAAGTCGAAAACGGTGTCGAAAACCTTCAGCGGACTGTGACACGCCGGTAGTCGCGGCTCTCCCGTCCGGAAGGGCCACGGATTTTCTTCGCTATGGAAAATCAGTTCTCACGCGTTTAGACTAGCGTATCGCCAGGACATCCGACACGCCCCCGATTCCGAATTTCGAGATCCTCGCCCGCATCGGCGGCGGATCTTACGGAGAGGTCTACCTCGCCCGCAGCATCACCGGCATGTACCGTGCCGTGAAGGTGGTGCGTCGTGAGGATTTCGAATACCAGCGGACCTTCGAGCGCGAGTTCGAGGGGATCCAGCGCTACGAAAAGGTCTCGCACGAGCATCCCGGGCTCGTCGACATCCTCCATGTGGGCCGCGACGACGAGGCGGGCTTCTATTACTATGTGATGGAGATCGCCGACGACGAGAGCGGCGCGTCGGTCGAGGAACGGCTCGAGAGTTATCGGCCGCGCACCCTTTCCTCGGACATCCGCCGGCGCTCCCTTCGCACGGTGCGCGAGTGCGTCGATCTCGGCATCGCCATCGGCGGAGCGCTCGGTCACCTCCACCACGCGGGCCTCACGCACCGCGATGTGAAGCCGTCGAACATCATTTTTGTCAAAGGCCAGCCGAAGCTCGCCGACGTCGGTCTCGTCGCCAGTAGCGGACAGCGCACTTTTGTCGGCACCGAGGGGTATGTGCCCCCGGAAGGTCCCGGCACCAGCTCGGCCGATCTTTACTCTCTCGCCATGGTGCTCTATGAGATGCACACGGGCAAAGACCGTCTCGATTTTCCCGAGCTGCCGACCAATCTCGAGATCCCCCCGAGCGTGAACCGCGACGAATGGCGCGCGCTGAATGCCGTGATCTGCCGTGCCGGCTCGCCCGATCCCCGCAAACGCTACGAGTCGGCCGCGGTGTTTGTCCTCGCGCTGGAGACGGTCTGCGCTGCTCCTTGGAAAGCGCCCGAACCGCGGCGCAGCCTTGTGGGAACCTTCTTCGGTCTCGTCGCCGTCCTCGGCCTCCTCGCCATCCTGGGCGGGGCGGGTTATTGGTTGTGGCGCGATAATCAATCCTTCATCGCCGAGCACGGGACCTTGCTCTCGGATGCCAAGACCAAAGGCGTGAATGGCTCGGGACTGCGCTCGCCCATCGAGGTGAAGCCCTTCGAGACAGCGGGGTCCAACAGGGTTGAGCCGGCGACCCAAGAGGGTCAGACCGAATTTTCGAAAGGGACGGCGAAGGAAATCGAAGCCCCCCAAGAGACCGAGTCCGGGAAAGAGAAGGAAAAAACTCCCGAGGCACCGATCGAGTCTCCGAAAGAACAGCCCAAGGAAACCAAGCAGGAGCCGAAGTCCTCCGAAAAAGAAAAGTCCGCCGACCAACCCGAGGAGAAAGAGACGCCCGATTCCGAAAAGGGAAAGGCGGACGAGCCCATGCTCGTGGCGACGGTCGTCGAAGGGGATACGGGCAAAGAGAAGGAGAAGGAAACCAAGCCGCTCACCGCCGAGATCGTGGAAGGGCAGCTCAAGATCTCAAGCCAGCCGCCGGCCGCCCGCGTCTTTCATGAGGGCCGCGAGATCGGAGTCACCGAGACGCGTCTGCTCGATTTTCCCGTCGGGCCGGTCGAGTTGGTGCTGAAGCGCGAGGGATATCACGACTACGTCTTCCAAGGCGAGGTCAAGGAAGGGACCCAGGTCGTCACCGCGACGCTCCTGCCCGATCTCGGACCTCTCGCGGGTCAGCCGTGGATCAATTCGGTGGGAATGGAATTCCGCCCCATTCCCGTGGACCGCCATCAGTCGGTCGGCGAGGTGACGGTGGCGCTGTTTGATCGCTTCCTCGAGGAAACGCAACTCGAGATCCCGCGCGCCGGGGTCAACGGCATCGCCCAGGTCTCCGAGGATCGCGCGCTCTGGCAGTTCTGCGATTGGCTCACGGAGCAGGATCGCAGCACCGGCTACCTCGGTGCCAAACATTATTACCGGCCGTTCCGCGCGGACACGAGCGGTCGCAAGAATTCTTTCGTCGTCACGGTCGAACACGAGTTCGGCACTTTGGTCCTGAATTCCTCACCCGAGGGTGCCAAGGTCTACCGCGACGCTGTGTATCTGGGGGAAACACCCGTTGTCCTGACGGAGATGCGGCTTGGCGCGTTTGAGCTGGAGCTCTATCTGGATGGGCATGAGGTGGAGGTGGCGATGGGCGATCTCACCGGCACCGAGGCGCAGGATCTCGTCGTCACCCTCGAGCGCGACGCCTCGGTCGTTTTTGGATCGAGCTGGACGAACAGCCAGGGTATGGAACTCGTGCCCGTCGGAGGCCTGCTCGTCGCCCGCACCGAGACGCCACTCCGCGCCTTTCTCGAACACCGCGCCGATCAAGGCGTCGTCGATCCCCAGGCCGTCACCACCGGCTTGAACTATCCCGCCGCCGGCGTCAGCCATGGTGAAGCGGTCGCCTTTTGTGAATGGCTCACCCTCCGGGAGCGCCGGGCGGGATTGATCCGACCCTGGCAACGTTACCGCCTCCCGACGGATCGGGAATGGAGCAGCTTCGTCGGGATTTCCGGGGAGGCGGGGAACACGCCCGCGGAGCGCAATCAGTCACCCACCGACCGATTCCCGTGGGGTGGCGAATGGCCTCCTCCTCCAGGGGCGGGCAATTTCGCCGATGTCTCGTCGTCCGGCTACTTCGGGGGCAATGTGATCGCCGGCTATACCGATGGATTCGAGACCACCGCCCCCGTGGGCAGTTTTGCCGCGGGTTCCAACGGTTTGCAAGATCTCGCCGGAAACGTCTGGGAATGGGTGGAAGATCCCTACACCGACGGGAGTGACGGACTCCAGGTCGTGCGGGGCGGGGGATGGAATTCCGCCGAACGCGAGGTGTTGGCCTCCGGCTATCGGAATCCCGTACCTGCGACCGCGAAGGAGGGCTTTTACGGCTTCCGCTATGTCCTGGAAGAGGTGCCGGAGCGCCGCTGACGTCCCCGCGGCCCGCAAAAAAGTGAAATTTTGGCCCCTTCGGGCTAAGAAAACCGCAATATTGCCGTTTGACACCTTCATTTCGGCCGTTAGCCTACCCGTGATATACATCTTGTATCATTTTTAAACCGCACACACTGACCGAATGAAAAAGTTGACTCTGACGATTGCGATCGCCGCCCTCACTCTCGGGGCCAATGCAGGTGACTGGGGCAAAGCTCCGGTTGATAAAACCCCGATTGAAGAATGTGTCGACCTCGGCGGCGAAATCAGCGCCGGTTACATGTCGGACTATATCTTCTACGGTGTCCGTTTCGCCGGCGACAGTGCCTGGACGGATGTGAACTACACCTTCGACGGCCTCCCGCTGCCGATCACCGTCGGTGCCTGGTATCTCAACGGCATCAATGAAGACGCCGCCCGCACCGGTGGTTACGATGAGCTCGACCTCTACCTGCGCGCCGGTCTCGGCACCTACGCTGGTTTTGACGTGAGCCTCGGTTACACCCACTACATCTTCCCCGAGTTCCGCAGCAACGTTTCCCCGACCGGTGGATACGGTGAAATCGGTCTCGACATCAAGCGCAGCCTTGGCTTCGTGGACCTCGCCTTCGAAAGCAACTACGCCATGGGTGGCGGTGGCACCGCTCCCAGCGGCTGGTATCACCAGATTGGCATCGAGAAGACCTTCGCCCTCACCGATTCCGTGGGCCTTGTCCTCGGCACGGGTGTGGGTTACAGCGACACCTACTTCGAAGTGGGTGGCCTCGTCCCCAACGCCTTCAGCCCCCGTTCGAGCGGCTGGAGCCACTACTACGTGACCGCTTCGCTCCCGATCGCCCTCAACTGCCGCACCACCCTCACTCCCTACATCGGATACAATGGTGGTCCCGACACTTGGATCGTCGACGGCATCGCAGGTTCCGACGAACTCCAGACGGACATCCTCCACGGCGGTGTCTCGCTGAAGGTTGCCTTCTGATTGGTGCCTCGTTCGATAACCATTTTGGAAACGCCCTCCTGAAACGGAGGGCGTTTTTTTTGTCTCTGTTGCATGTGCAGTTTGATGCCTGCTTTTGAATCCTTTCGCCGATGATCCCCTACATTGAAATACCTCCTTTCAAAATCGGGCCGCTTGTCATCCAGCCGTTTGGGTTTCTCGTCTGTGTGGCCATCATTCTGGGTGGATTCCTCTTCCACTGGCGTGCGAGGCAGGTGGGTTTGGCGAGGGAACACGTTCGGAACATTTTCCGGATCTGCGCTTTCCTGGGGATCTTTGGTTCCCATGTGATCCACCTCGTGGTCTATCACCCGCAAACCCTCGCCCGGGATCCCTGGAGCCTGCTCCGATTCTGGGATGGCATGTCCTCGCTTGGCGGGTTTTTCTCCGCGTTTCTTTTCGTCTCTCTTTATGTGCGGTGGAAAAAGATCGATTTCCTTCCGTATGCCGACGCCGCCGTCTATGCTTTTGTCCCGCTCTGGATGGTGGCGAGAATGGGCTGTGCCGTCGTCCATGATCATCCCGGGCGACTCACCCGGTTTCCGCTGGCGGTGAGGTTTCCCGATGGGCCGAGGCACGATCTGGGGCTCTACGAGGTGTTTCTGTCGCTGCTATGGATCCCGCTCGTCTTGTGGCTGGGACGAAAAAAACAGATCGATGATCCTCCCGGCGGAACGATCCTTTCGGTGATGTCGATCGCCTATGCGGTGCCGCGTTTCTTTCTCGATTTCCTCCGGGCCACCGATCTGCCCGGGCATGACGTCCGCTATTTCGGATTCACCTTCGCCCAGTATGGATGCCTTCTCATGATCGCGGCGGGGGGCTGGTTTCTTTGGAAACAGCGTCGGTCGGCTGGAGTTCCCGATCCGGCCTGACCTTCCGGATACGATCGTTTCGTGCCGGGCTTTCGACCATGATGATCGTGCTCGGCTTCGCCGTGTCGGGTTGGTTCCCTTTGCTCTGGGTCGCCTTTGTTCCCGTTCTCACGGCGGTCTCGGGAACGACGGCACGAGGTGTCATGTTCCTCGGGATGTTGTTGGGTGGGCTCACCGCGTTCGCCGGCCATGTGTGGTCCTGGTTCGGAACCTCCCACGAACCGTGGATGCATCTGATCCTCGCCAGTTTCCGATCGATCGAGACGCGCCGCGCGATGATGCGGTGCACCAACATGGGAATCAGCGCGTTCATCGATCCCGTGCGGCGGATCCGGCAGAGGTCGGAGGAAGCCATCGTTATCGGCGAAGTGCCCTTGATCCGGGACCGCTCGACGACGCCGTATCTCAAGTATGGAAACTGGTTGGGAGGGACGTGTTTGTGAATCAGTCTGGCAGGATCTGTCATTCTCGTTTGTGGACGCCGCTCCACGCATCGCCAGGTGAATTTCGGAGGATTTATACCGAAGCCGCAGAACCCGGAATCGGGGCGGGTTTAAGGCAAAATGTCTGGTGATTTGGACAAGGTTATGCTCTGAAGTAGGCGGGGAGCCAAAACTCCCTGCTTCATGTTCGCCTCAGCCGGTGAGATGCCGAAGTTTCCACTCCACCACCTTGATGCGACCAGCGCTTTCCAACGATTCCCGATCCTACCGCGACGAGGAAACTCGGACACTCATCCTCGGGGCGGACGTGGGATCCACCACCGTCAAGACCGTCGTGATCGATGGTGCGACCCGGGAGATTCTCTGGTCGACCTACGCGCGCCATGAGACGCGCCAAGCCGAGACGCTGGAAGGGCAATTGCAGGCGATCGGAATGGAATTCGGGGAGCGGTCGCTCCAGGAGGCGAGGATCTTCGTCACGGGCTCGGGAGCCGCGCCTCTCGCCGGCGTGCTCGGTGCGAAATTCGTCCAGGAGGTGAACGCGGTGACGATGGCGGTCGACTGTCTCCACCCCGATGTCGGCAGTGTCATCGAGCTCGGCGGGCAGGATGCGAAGATCATCATCTACAAGGCGAGCGGGGAGAACGGGGGGAAACGGGCGATCGCCTCGATGAACGACAAGTGCGCGTCGGGCACGGGGGCGACGATCGACAAGTGTCTCATCAAGCTCGGGATCGATCCCCGCGAGATTGCCGGGGTGGAATGGGATCCCTCGAAGCTGCATCCCGTCGCTGCCAAATGCGGGGTTTTCGCCGAGACGGACATCGTCAATCTCGTGAAGTCGGGGATTCCTTCCCGCGAGATCCTTTGCTCACTGGCCAACGCCATCGTGCAGCAGAATCTCTCCGTTCTCACCCGGGGAAACACACTGCCCCACCGGGTTCTCCTTCTCGGAGGTCCGAACACCTACCTCGGTTTCCTGCAACATTGCTGGCGCGACCGTATCGTCGAATCGTGGGAGGAGCGCGCCCACGAATATCCGAAGGATGTGGCGATCGAGGACCTCATCTTCGTCCCGGAGAATTCCGCGCTTTATGCCGCCTACGGTGCCGCCGTTTTCGGTCTCCATGAGCCCGTCACGGTCGGCCGCTATCGCGGGCTCGAACCGCTCGCCGACTACATCCTCCACGGACGGAGTGCCCGACTCGGCGATGCGGCGGGTCCTCCCCTCGTCGCCCACCGCTCCGAACGCGACGAGTTCGTGGAGCGTTACCGCATTCCGCCCTTCGTTCCGGCGGCGTTTCCGGCCGGGACCGTGATCCGCGGCTACATCGGGCTCGATGGTGGCTCGACTTCGTCAAAGGCGGTGCTTGTGGACGAGACCGGTGAGATCCTCACCAAACAATACATGCTCTCGCAGGGCAATCCCATCGCCGATACCCGGGATCTGCTCGCGAAGATCGAACGTTACGCGATCGACCAGGGGGCGTCCCTCGAGGTGCTCGGCTTCGGCGCGACCGGTTATGCCGCGGACGTTCTCGAGGAATCGCTCGCGGCCGATGCGAACATCGTCGAGACCATCGCCCACGGAAATGCCTCGATGCGATACTTCGACAAGGTCGACGTCATCTGCGACATCGGCGGGCAGGACATCAAGGTGCTTTTTGTCGCGAACGGCCAGATCGCGAACTTCCGTCTTTCGAACCAGTGCTCCGCTGGCAACGGGATGTTGCTCCAGGCGATGGCGAGCCAGTTTGGTGTGGATGTCAGGGACTACGCCGAGACGGCCTTTGCCGCGACCCTCAGCCCGAAATTCAGCTATGGCTGTGCCGTCTTCCTCGACACCGACCGGGTCACCTTCCAGAAGGAAGGGTATTCTCGCGAGGAACTCCTCGCCGGGCTCGCGCTCGTCCTGCCGAAGAATATCTGGCAATACGTCGTGCAGATCCCGCGGATGGCCGCCCTGGGGAGGACGTTCGTGCTCCAGGGGGGCACGCAGTATAATCTCGCGGCGGTGAAAGCCCAGCACGATTACATCCTCGAGCGCGTTCCCGACGCGATCATTCACGTCCATCCGCATCCCGGCGAGGCCGGTGCGATCGGTGCCGCGCTCGAGGCGAAGCGCGTCGTGGAAAAGCGTGGCCACTCCACCTTCATCGGTCTGGATGCGGCGATCCGGCTCGACTACACCACGCGGAACGATGAAAGCACCGTCTGCCACTTCTGCCCGAACCACTGCAAACGCACCTTCATCGACACACGCAGCCCGAGCGGACGCGAGAGCCGCTACATCTCCGGTTTTTCGTGCGAGAACGGCACCGTCGAGTCGAAGGACAAGCTGAAAGAGCTGGCGGCGAAGCGGAAGGCCTTGAAGGCCGACTACCCGAACCTCGTCGACTACGAGGCGAAGCTCGCCTTCCGGAGTTTTCACCAGCCGCGGCCGCTTCCGGAGCCGGGGACCATCACGGAAGAGACGGTGGTGCGTCGCGATTTTCTCGGTCGTTCGAAGAAGGTTTCGGCGAGGCGCGCCTTCGAGCGCTCCTCCGAAGCCGATCGGGAATGGCGCGCCCACGTCCGCATCGGGATTCCGCGCGTGTTGAACCTTTTTTCGACCGCCCCGGTCTGGCGGACCTACTTCGAAACCCTCGGCATCGCGGGAGGGAATCTCGTCTTCTCCGATCCCACCTCCCAGGAGATGTGGGCGGAGGGCGGCAAGTATGGTTCGATCGATCCCTGCTATCCCTCGAAGGTGGCCCAGGCGCACATCCATCAGCTCCTCCATCAGAAACATCGCGAGAAGGCTCTTCATTATCTGTTCTTTCCCTGCTTGACCCAT
Source organism: Verrucomicrobiales bacterium (assembly GCA_016795385.1). Lineage (GTDB taxonomy): Bacteria > Verrucomicrobiota > Verrucomicrobiia > Verrucomicrobiales > DEV007 > Arctic95D-9. The sequence goes on from JAEUHI010000073.1 coordinate 21,487, forward strand.
CTGCCCACCTTCGTCAGCGGCGTGATGGAGTCGACCTCGTGTCCCATCGTTGCGGGCGCCCCGAAGGTGATGGCGGCCGCTTTCACCAAGGATGTGGATTTCTTCGCGCGCGCCGGTGTCGAGTATGTCGATCCGGCGGTGACCTTGACCGAACGGAACTACTTCAAGAAACAGATGTTCGAGACCTGGGGGGCTCGGCTCCGGATCACCCGCGACGAGAGCGACTTCGCTTGCGACGAGGGATTTCTGGCGCTGGAATCGTTCGACGCGGAGTTGCAGCGCAAGGGGGCCGAAATCATTTCCCGGCTCGAGGAGGAGAACCGCGCCGGACTCCTCGTCCTCGGTCGTCCCTATCACAACGACCCCGGGCTCAACCATGGCGTCCTCGAGGAATTCCAGGCACTCGGTTATCCCGTGCTCTCGATCCGCTCCATCCCCAAGGATCCCGCCTGGCTCGGACGCTTCTACGAGGAGGATCTCGCCAAGGGGCTCGTCGATTCGCCGCTCTCGGTCTCCGATGTTTGGCCCGAAAACTATTCGACCAACAGCGTGCAGAAAGTGTGGGCCGCCAAGTTCGCGGCGCGGCACCCGAACATCGTCGTGCTCGACTTCTCCAGCTTCAAGTGCGGTCACGATGCGCCCACCTACGGCCTCATCGACAACATCATCTCCTCGAGCGCGACGCCCTATCTCGCCCTGCACGACATTGATGCGAACAAGCCGGGAGGTTCGATCAAGATCCGTGTCAAAACCTACGCCCATACCCTGAAACTCCACGAGGAAACCCTCCGCGAGAAAGCCGCGAGGCAGGGCGAACTCGAACGCTCGCTCGCCGCGAAGCGGCGAGAGTTGCTCGCCCGGCGCCGGGAGCAACTCGCCCGGAGCGAAGACCTCGCCCTTCTCCAGGCCGTTTACGAGGAATACCTCGCCGAGGACGTCTCCATCGATCTGCCCGATCCGGAGCACTCCTATGATTCCACCACTCCCACCGCCGTGCCCCTGCCGGGGAGCTGGCTCAATGGCGGTGCCGCGGCGTTGAATTTCGCCGCTTCCCGTCCGGCTCTTGTCGAAACCGCCAAATCCCACTGCTCATCATGCGAACTCTCGACCCACAAAACTTGCGCTTGCCCGGAGTGACTCCATCGGAGTCCGCGGCAGAGGAAATCCCGCTCAGCTTCGAGGAGATCGAGGCGGAGTTGAAAGCCTTCGAGGCGCAGGAGCGCCGGCGCCTCGGCATCGCCGGGGAGTCCGTGAATCATTGGACCGATCCGAATCCAAGCGGCTTCCGCAAAGAGCAACGCGAGGGCACTACGATCCTCTGCGGTGGCCTGACACATGCACAAGACATTCTCATCCGCGGTGCCCTCCGTGGTTTGGGGTATCACATCGAGGTCCTCGACGTTCCCGACTACGATGCCCTGCGCGTCGGCAAGGAGTTCGGCAACCGGGGCCAGTGCAATCCCACCTATTTCACCGTCGGCAATCTCGTGAAGCACCTCCAACGTCTCCGCGACGAGCAGGGGATGAGCGTCGAGGAGATCGTGCGCACCCACCTCTTTTTCACGGCGGGTTCCTGCGGCCCCTGCCGCTTCGGCACTTACGTCACGGAGTATCGCAAGGCCCTGCGCGACGCCGGCTTCGATGGATTCCGCGTCCTCCTGTTTCAACAGAAAGGCGGGTTGAAGCAGGCCACCGGGGAAAACGATGGACTCGGATTTGATCCCCCTTTTTTCATCGCGATCCTCAAGGCTATCATCGTCGGCGACGTGCTCAACGCGGTCGGTTACCGCATCCGGCCCTACGAGGTTGAGCCCGGATCGACGAACCTGGCCCTCGATGAGTGCAAGCGGCTCCTCCACGACGCGCTGCACGAGCGCAAGAGCCTTCTCCTCGCCTTGTGGAAATGCCGGCAGACCCTCTCGGGTGTGAGAGTGGACCGTCTTCAGCCCAAACCCAAAGTCACCATCATCGGTGAATTCTGGGCCATGACGACCGAGGGCGACGGAAACTACAAGCTCCAGCAGTTCCTCGAATCCGAGGGGGCCGAGGTCGATATCCAGCTCGTCACCGCCTGGCTCCTTTACATGACCTGGCAGGCGAAATGGGATACGCGGCGGCGCATGGATCTGAAGGAGGACGACGCCGGTCGCAGCGGGCTCGAGGGAAAGAATCCCCTGAAGAAACTCTTCATTCTCCGTTTCTCCGAGGTCGCCTTGAAGGCAGCCTTCGGTCTCTATGCGAGAATCCTCGGCCTGCGCCACTACCATCTTCCCGACATGTCCGAGATCGCCACGATCTCGCACCAGTATTACGACAACCACCTGCGCGGGGGCGAGGGGCACATGGAGGTCGGCAAGCTCATCCAATCCGTCGTCAAAAAGAAGGCGCACATGGTCGTGAGCGTGAAACCCTTCGGCTGCATGCCTTCCTCGGGCGTCTCCGACGGTGTCCAGTCGCTCATCACCGCGCGGTATCCCGCGGCGATCTATTCCGCGATCGAGACGACCGGCGACGGGGCGGCGAATGTGCAGAGCCGGCTCCAGATGGATCTCTTCAAGGCCCGGCAGGTGGCGAAACGTGAGTTCGACGAAGCTCTCGCCGAAGCCGGTCTCACCGGGGAACATGCCGCGGTTGAATTGAAGCAGCGGGGCAAGGGGAGGGCGCTTGCTTATCCTCGGACGCACGGGAGGGCGGGGACCGCGGCGAGGCTCATCCAAGAACTGTAAGGTTCTACCGCAGAGTGGTGTTCATGGCCGTCGTGCGTGTGTCTACAGGACGGGCCGGGGGAACTGCCATCCGTGAAGTCTGGTTTGAGCGGAATCGGTGCGGTCGTAGAAGTCCGGGAGGCTTTCGTGAGCTTTTCAGGAGTGATTCACAAACGCGAGAAGTTTCGGAAAGATAAAAACTAATTTTTGTACTTTTTCCCCCGAGACGGGACTGTGGCCCATTTTCTGCACCTTTATCGAGGTTTTTAGGGCTTTTTTGTCTCTGCGATCCGCCGTGTCCGATTTTCATCCGCTTACCAACGGTTTTGCAAAAGTGTTATTTTCCCATGGATACCGCCAGTTCCTCCGAAAACGTCCGGCAGAAGAAAACGGTCCGGGGCAGGATCATCGGCGTGCTCTTTGTGCTGTATTTGGGAAAACTGATGGCGGGCACAGGGATCACGGTCACCACGGTGAAAGTTACAGACATTTTGGCGTCATCAGCCGTTTTGACGGGAGAATTCTCCACCCCTCCGATTGAGTTTAGCGGGGGGGAGGGTGCTCTGAGATTGAAACGGCCGCTCCCCAAGATGCCAATGAAGAGGAAGAGCCCTACGTGGGTTTCGTCTACGCGATCACTTCCGTGAACAACGATCCGCAAGCGGGTGGCCAAGGTTGTGTCACGGTCAAGGTCGCGGGCCCACCGATCTCCCCGTTTGAATTTGAGGTTACGGGACTCGTTCCGGGTACGGAATATTCATTCCGCGCTCTCCATAGTGCATGTAAGGATTTCCCGGGCGAACTCAAAACCTTCACCACCCTTGGTATTCGACCCGAGACCACCTCGACCAGTGAGATCATCGGCGACGGCATCCTCGCCTCGTCGCTCCAAGCGGACGGGCGCACCCTTCTCGGCGGGGATTTTTCACTCGTCGGCGGCAAGGTCCATCGGAACCTCGTCCGGCTCAGCCCCGATGGCTCGGTCGATGGCACCTACAAGGCCGGCGTCTCCGGTGCTTCCGGCAGTCACGTCGCGGCGATCGCGAGCCAGTCGGATGGCAAGGTCTTGGTTGGCGGGGAGTTCAACGAGGTGAATGGTGTCATCGCTCCTGCCAACCTCGTCCGCCTCGATGCGGCGGGGAATCGGGATGCGACCTTTGCCCCCGTGGTCGGCAATGGTCCGGTCGAGTGCCTCGCGATCCAGGCCGACGGAAAGATCCTCGTTGGAGGGAAGTTTGTCTCTCTCGGCGGAAACACCCGTTACGACACGCTCGCCCGACTCAATCCGGATGGCAGTCTCGACACCACCTTCAATTCCGGAACGGCGGCGGGCGGAGCCAATGTCAACGCCAACGACACGGTCCGTTCGATCGCGATCCTCAAGAACGGACAGATCCTCATCTCGGGCGGCTTCAACGCCTACAATGGCACACCTCGTGACGGTTTCGCTCGGCTCAATTTCGATGGCACGATTGATGCCTCTTTCAATCCCGGATTTCGCCCCGATTCCTTTGCCGTCTTGCCTGATGAAGGCAAGATCCTCGTCGGGGCGTTCTTTGCCTCCATCACGCCTCCCGGATATGGAGTGGCGCGGCTCAATTCCGATGGGAGCAAAGATCTCACCTTTGCCACGGCCGATCCCGATCGGGTTGTGCGGGTGAACGGCCCCGTCAACGCCCTCCTCGTCCAGGCCGATGGGGCGGTGGTGATCGGTGGACCCACCCTCGTGAATGGATCACCGACGAAAGGCGTGGCGAGGCTTTCCGCCGTGGGAGTGCATGAGTCGGGCTACAACCCGGACTTCGACTACGTCGTCTCTTCTTTGGGCCTGCTGGGGAATGGCGGGCTCATCATCGGAGGATCCGAGTCCGCTCTCACCGGGGAAAAAGAGTTGATCGCGGTGGTCACCGGGACGACTCCCGCAGCCACCCTGCGCAGCACGAGTGCCACCCGTGTCGAGTGGTTGCGGGGCGGCGCGGTGCCGGAAGTCAGCCAGGTCAGCTTTGAGATTTCGACCAACAGCGGAGCTGCCTGGACTCCGTTCGCATCAGGCAGCCGGATTTCAGGAGGATGGGAAGCGACCGGCACCCTTCCGGCCATTGGATTGCTGCGGGCCCGCGGGCGCACGGTCGAAGGCAGCGGCAATGCCAGCAGTGGCCTCATCGAACAGATCGAGTCGTTCCCCGCCGCCGGGGCGGATGCGCCGGTCGTCGTGAATCCTTCGGTGAGCCTCGTGGGCGCGCGCACCGCCACCATCGGCGGCGAGGTGACCCAGCTCGGCAACCCAGGCATCACCGAGCGAGGCGTGGTCGTAGCGCGCACCGCCGATTCGTCGAATCCCTTCGTCGGCTCGACGAATGCGGTGACGTTTCTCGCGTCGGGCTCCGCCGGCATCGGAGTCTACAGCGTCGATACCAGAGGGCTCTTACCAGGCACCCACTACACCTTCAGAGCCTATGCGAAGAATGCGAACGGCACGCGTTATTCGCCGACCTCGACTTTCGTCACTCTCGGGGCGCCAGTCGTCAGCAAGCCGACGTTCGCTACGATCACCGATAACAGTGCGGTCCTTGGAGGCACGATCGACAGTAATCGGGGAAGTGCGATCACACGGCGTGGGGTCCTCGTCATTCCGATCACGGTGCGGGCGGCGAACAGGCTCGTTTCCTCGGCTACGGCGACTCTTTCATTCGTGGATAACAACTCGGCCGATGAAGAAATTACCGTGAACGCTGCCGGACTCAACCCGGATACCGAGTACCGTTTTGCTGCCTTCGCCACGAACCAATTCGGGACGAGCTACAGCCCTTTTGGTACTTTCATCACCACCGGAGCCTCCCCATCGGAGACTTCGGAAGAACCGGATTTCATCTCCGGATCAGGATGGTCGAGCGTTTCTTCCACTCCCGAAGAGGCTGGCACACCGGGCAATCTTGACGGCGGCTTTGATCCCGGTGCGATCGATGGAATCGTGCAAGTGATCGCCGTCCAGCCCGATGGCGGCATCTTGATCGCCGGAGAGTTCAACGAAGTGCAGGGCGAGGTCCGCACCGGTCTCGCCCGCCTCGACCCGACCGGGCTCCTTGATCTCGGGTTCGACATGACGACCGACGGCGTTATCTACACGCTACGCATCCTTCCCAACGGCCGCCTTCTCGTTGGGGGCTTTTTCCTCCAGGTCAATGGCAGGCAGACGCAGCGGCTAGCCCTTCTGGAAGAGGACGGTTCGCTCGTCGATCGGACCGAGTTCGACATCGGGGGCGGGGTCGACGGCATCGTTTACACCACCGCGCTGCAGGAGGACGGAAAGATCCTTATTGGCGGCTTTTTCGACTCGGTCCAAGGCGTCGCCCGGAGCCATCTCGCCCGCCTCCATCCCGATGGGAGCCTGGATGAAGACTTCGATCCCGTTGCCAATGATGCTGTCTACAGCCTCGCCGTGCAGAGCGATGGCAAGATCCTTGTCGGGGGGAATTTCACAACGCTGAACGCCGTCAGCGCAGGTCGCCTCGCCCGCCTCGAGAGCGACGGCGATCTTGATGGGTCCTTTGACCCCGGCGCGGGGGCGAACGGACGCATCGTCAGCCTCGCCCCCCAGGCTGATGGCAAAATTCTCCTCACCGGCGAATTCACCCGATACGATGGCACGACGCGCAACCGCGTCGCGCGGATCCTGCCGGACGGACTTCTCGACACGGCCTTCAACCCCGGCACCGGGGCGAACGGGCCGATCTACACCTTCGCCGTGCAGACGGACGGAACGATTCTGCTGGGAGGCGACTTCACCAGTCTCAACGGCAACGCCCGCAACCGCATCGCCCGACTCCTCGCGAACGGAGCGCTCGATGCCACCTTCGATCCCGGCGCCGGGGCCGATGCCGAAGTCTCGGCCGTCGCCCTGCAGGAGGACGGCGGCATTCTTATCGGCGGCGATTTCGTTTACGTCGATGGCGAACTCCGCAGCCGTCTTGCCCGCTTTGAGAACGCTGCCGCGACCGAGACCTTCACCGTCGTCAACGGTCGCACCGTCGATTGGCTGCGCGGCGGGGCGGGGCCCGAGTTGCAGGATGCCGCGCTCGAGTTTTCCAACAACGGGGGGCTTTCCTGGGAGACCCACGGTACCGCCGCGCGCATCCTCGGAGGCTGGCGCTTCGGCGGGGACAAGCTGCCTCTCGCTGGAATGGTGAGGGCGCGGGGGAATACAGCGGGCGGATTCCTCGGTGCCAGTGCCGGATTGGTCGAGGCCTCGTCCGCGTTCGACCATACCACCCGCGTCGCCGCCCTGAGGGCATCGCTGATCTCGGCGAACGCCGGCTCGGCCAAACTACAGAAACAGATCAAGGCGGCAAAGAAGAAAAAGAACACCTCCAAGGTCAAAAAGCTGACCAAACAGCTCAAGACCTTGACGACGCGGATCAATGCCACCCGGGGCGATCTCGCCAACTACTAAGCTCTTTTTTCCGCATGATCTTCCGAACTTTGCTGATCGCCCTCCTCACCCTCAGCGGTTTGCCTCTCGTGGCGCAGAATGTGCCCCCGAGCTTCCGCGCTCCCGGCTGGACCGAATACACCGCCGCCGGGACGCGGGACTGGACCGCGATCACCGCCTCTGATGACGGCAGCAAGCTCGCCGCAACAGTGAATGGAGGCAAAATCTGGACGAGTGACAACGGCGGCGCGACGTGGACGGAGCGGACCGCGACGCCGACCGCTTTCTACACCGCGATCGCTTCATCCGCGGACGGCCAGGTCATCGGGGCGGTGGCCACGAGCGGTCAGATCCAGGTCTCGACCGATGGTGGAGCCACCTGGAATGGGCGCGGCAGTTCGGGACGTCGTCATGGCGTGGGTGTCTCCAGCGATGGGACCCAGCTCGTCACCGCCGTTTACGGAGGATCGCTCCAGCGCTCGGTCGACTCGGGCACGACGTGGAACAACGTGTCCGCGGCGGGCACCCGGGATTGGTTCACCGTCACCTTGTCGGGTGGGGGATCGGTCATTGTCGGAGGAGTCGAGGATGGACAACTCCATGTCTCGACCGACTCCGGCACCACGTGGAATGCCCGCGCTTCCAACCGTTATTGGATCGGCCTGACAGCCTCGAGCGATGGATCGAAGCTCGCCGCCACCTCCTATCAGGATTCCTTCGCCGCTCCCGACGGTCTCTATCTTTCGACCGACTCGGGCACCACGTGGACGAAAAGCACGTCCGCCGGGGACCGCGACTGGCGCACCGTTTCGATGTCGTCCGACGGGTCGAAGCTCGTCGCGGTGGTTTTTGGTGGCGAGGTCCATACCTCGACCGATTCCGGCGCGACCTGGACCGCTCGATCGCTCGCCGGCACTCTGAACTGGCGTGGTGCCGCGATGAGCCGCGACGGGAGCAAATGCGCTGTCGCCGCCTTCGGGGCCGGGATCCACGCGGCCGACCCGTCCTTGAACGACACGATCACCGTGGCCGCCGGGAGCGGGGTCCAGACGGTGGCGAACTTCATCACCGACTTCGACGCCGGCACGATCGCCGGTAATCCCGCGGGCTTGCCGATCTTCTCCGCGACGGACGACAACAACGCCCTCTTCACGAGCGCCCCGAACTTCACCGACAACAACGACGGCACCGCCACCCTCGATTTCACCCCCGGGGCCGGCGCGGGTACGGCCATCGTGACGGCCACCGTCGAGGTCACCGACACAGTCACGCTGATGGCGACGGAGACGAGCGCGCCCCATCGTTTTCGCATCACCCTCACGGCTCCCGCCGCCAGTGCCGATCTCTTATCCCTGACGCTTTCCGCGGGCACCCTTTCGCCGGCCTTTTCCGCGGGCACGCTGGCTTACACGACCACGGTCACGAATCCCACCACTTCGATCCAGATCACCCCGACGGTCGCCGATGGCAATGATACCGTCACGGTCAACGGGCAGGCGGTGGTTTCCGGCGCTGCGAGCCAAGCCATTTCTTTGGGCTATGGCGATACCGTCATCCCCGTCGTCGTCACGGACGTCGGCGGGGTCGTCTCCAAATCTTATCAGATCACCGTCACCCGCCCCAACACCGCTCCGACCGATGTCACCTTGAGCAACTCCGCCATCTCCGAAAACGCTGACGGGGCCGTGGTCGGGACGCTCGGGGCGGTCGACCCAGATCCGGGGCAGACCTTCACGTTCACCCTCGTCGCCGGGCTGGGGGCGGGCGACAACGCACTCTTCGAGATCAATGGAAATCAATTGAAGCTGAAGAACGGTCAATCGGCCGACTTCGAGGTCAAGGCGCAATACTCTGTGCGGGTGCAAGTCTCCGACGGCGTCGGGGGGGCCTTTGCCCGGTCTTTTGTGATCGGTGTCACGAACCGGAATGAAATCCCTTCTTTCACCAAGGGGGCGAATCCCGACATCTCCCATACCACCTCGACTCAGACGGTGACCAATTGGGCGACGGCGATCAATGACGGCGACAGCACCATCGAGCAGACGCTCTCCTTCACCGTGACCGAACAGGGTGCAAGCGGGCTCTTCACCCTCTTGCCTACGGTCAGCTCCTCGGGGACCCTGACCTACACCCCGAACGGCAAAGCCGGCACCGCGACGTTTTTGATCACCCTCACCGATGATGCCTCCATCAACGGCGATGCCGCCCTCACCACCGTTTCGACATCCTTCACGATCACGATCACCGCGGTGGCGCCTTCGCTGTCGAGCCCTGCTTCGCCGACCTCGATCACCAGCACAGGAGCCGTCCTCGGCGGCAGCATTTCGGGCGATGGCGGCACGACGATCACGGAACGTGGCATCGTCATCGCCCTTGCCTCGGATCCGCTGCCAGCGATCGGGGGCCCGGGGGTCATCAAAGTGAATCCGTCGGGATCCGGCACCGGCTTTTTCTCTATCTCGATTCCCGGGTTGTTGCCGGGCACCGCCTACCAGTTCCGCACCTTTGCCACCAACTCCGCTGGCACCACCTACAGCGCCCCGCAGACCTTCACCACGCTGGCGGGAGATCCCGATCTCGTTCTCGAGTCGCCCCCGGGCACGGCGCTTCCCGGGGCCGAGGTTTCCGGATGGGGACGGAGCCGCGACAAGCAATTGGAGAGTCCCGGCGGTCTCGGATCGGTCATCGCGGTCGCGGCGGGTTACACCCATTCCCTCGCCCTCAAAGAGAACGGCACCGTGGCGGCGTGGGGCGGGAATGTTCACCGTCAGATCGACGTGCCTTCCGGACTCACCGGGGTCAAAGCGGTCGCGGCCGGGTCCTATCACAGTCTGATTCTCAAGAGCGACAACACGGTCGTGGCTTTTGGCAGGAACCACGCGGGGCAATCCACCGTGCCGGCCGGGCTCACCGGCGTCATCGCCATCTCCGCAGGTGCCGAACACAGCGTCGCCCTGAAAAACGATGGCACCCTGGCGATGTGGGGGAGCAATGCCGCCGGACAGTCCACCGCTCCCGGGGGACTGGGCACCGTCTCCGCGATCGCTGCGGGCGGCTACCACACCCTTGCCCTTGCCGGTGGGCAAGTCAGAGCGTGGGGGAGTAGCGCCGAAGGGCAGACCACCGTCCCGACGGCCGCTCTCACGGGAGTGACGGCCATCGCCGCCGGTGCCTACCATAGCCTCGCCCTGAAGGACGACGGCAGCGTCGTCGCCTGGGGCGCGAAAAGCGCGGGGCAGTCGACCGTGCCGGCCGGGCTGAGCGATGTCATCGCCATCGCCGCCGGTGCCTACCACAGCCTCGCCCTGAAGGAGGACGGCAGTGTCGTCGCCTGGGGCTGGAATCACGAGGGACAGGGCACCGTGCCTTCTGGGACCGGCGACATGAACCGCCTCGCCGCTGGCTACGGACACAATCTTGTCGCGAAGGGACCGCGCCTCGTCTTTGCCGATGAAGCCGTTCCCGGGACGGTGCCGGCCGATCCGAAAACGATCGTCGTCAAGAATTCGGGGACCTCGGAGCTTGTCTTCACCTCAGCCGCGCTCTCCGGAGCGCACCCCGGCGATTTCGCCCTCGTCACCACCGGGATCACCTTCCCCGCGACCGTGCTGCCCGGCACTTCCGTGAGCTTCTCGGTGGATTTCAAACCCACGGCGGAGGGCGTCCGCCGCGCGACTCTCACGATCCGCACGAACGATCCCAATGAGAATCCCACCCTCCTCGCCCTCTCGGGCACCGGACTGGCGGCGGCACCTGCTCCCGAGGAACCCGAGGGCGACTCTCTCACGGGAGTCTCGGGCCAATCGAACACTCCAGGATCAGCGGGATCCGGGCAGGGCAGCGGAACTGCCACGGGCAGGCCTGGCCCGGTGGGCGGTCGCTTTGGTGCTGGGGCAGGAAACGCTGGCGACGGCTCGATCCGGCCCGATCTGGCCGCCGGCACGACGCTCTCAAACCTCACCGGGGTCGGGGAACGGAGTTCCCGCAAACGACAGATCAGCGAGGCCGGGACGAATCGCCAGGGAATTGAAAAGGGCTATTGGACTGTCGCCAATCTCGGCACCCTCGCCGATGAACTGCGAGTCTCCGCACCGAGAGGGGCCCGTTCGCTCCGCTTCCGTTTCCGCGACGAGTCGGGTCAGGTCTCCGCCCGCATCTTCACGGGGCGCTACGAGACACCGGCGATGGATCATCGGGACGCTCCCAAAGTCCTCATCGGCACGGTCGCCCCGGGTCGCTCTCTTCTCGATCCGACGAAGCGGCGGGGTGGGGGAAAAGCCGTCACCCTCCTCCTCAAAGTCACCTCCACCACCTCACCCCATCGCCGCGACGAGGCTGGCTTGCGCTTTGGAGGGCGCGAATAGAGCGGTCTGCGGACTGCAATTGGCCCGGATCTGCTCGTTGATTCTCATGTTTGAGATAGTTCGCAAAAGTTTGAAATTTACTGCTGGCTTTTTAAAAACAATACCCGTTTTTATGCGGCGTTTTGCCTGCTCGGCACCGATTCCGCTTTTCCCCGCATTCCCCGTCTTACTCTGTACTTTTTCCCATAGTCCCATGCGCACTTTTTGCCATCCTTTGAAGTCGTTTGTTCGAGCGACTCTTTTTGCCGCGATTGGAGTGGTCGCGTCTTTCACTCTGCAACCGGCGAGGGCTCAATATGCTGGTGGGGTGTGGACGGCGGTTCCGGATTTCGGTTTCAACAATATCGATGGACTCAGCAGCAAGCTGTCGCAGAACGGACAAGTGGGAATCTTCGGCTGCTGGGGAGGGCCGCTCTTCCGGACTTTGGATGGTGGCACGACGTGGAATCAAACCCTCACCGGGATCACGCCGAACGGCATCGCGATGTCTTCGAACGGACAGAAGATTTTCCTCGCGGTACGGGATTTTCCGATCCACGTGTCCACCAACAGCGGCACGAATTGGTCCCCGGTCTCCGGGCTTGCGAGCTTTTGGGCGGACGTCGATTGCTCTGCCGACGGACTGATTGCCATTGCCTGCCGGGGTAACACCGGTACGGTCCACGTGACGACGAATGGCGGGCTGAATTCCGGGGACTGGACCGAGCAAGTCATCGCGGGGGCCACCAACATCAATTTTGTCGCCTGTTCCTCGGACGGTACGAAGCGATTCGCCGCTTCGAGCAATGGATTTATCTACACGTGGGATAGTGGCAGCGGCTGGGTTCAACGGGATTCTTCGCGTCAATGGGCCGGGCTGACGTCCTCCTCCGATGGGACCAAACTGGCCGCCACGGTTTCGGGTGGCAACGTATACACCTCCACGGATTCGGGGGCGACCTGGACCGCTCGCGCCACCTCCGACTCGTGGACCCGCATCGACAGCAGCGATGATGGTTCCGTCTTGATCACCTCGGTCTCTAGTGGGACTGCGAAAGGGCTTTACACCTCCTACGATTCCGGCGTGACGTGGACCCTTCGTGCCTCCTCCTTGAATCCCTCGAATCCCCTGCACTGGCGGGGCGCCTCGGTCTCCGGCGATGGCACACGGATGTTTGCTCCCATCGGCGGCGGCACCGCCCCGCAGGCGCTCTACATGTCCGACACGAGTCCCGGCCCTTCCCAAGCTCCCGCCGGCACCGATAGGACGGTCACAGCCACGAGTGGCACCTACTCATTCACAAAAACCGACTTTGGCTTTACTGACTCCGACTCGCCGACAAACAATTTCACCGCTGTGAAAATTACGACGCTCCCCGGCGGATCGCTTACCCTCGGCGGAAATCCCGTCACGGCAGGTCAGGTCATTCCGGTGACAACTCTGCCTGCGGGCGAGACATGGGCGTCCACGACTCCGCCCAGCGATTACCCTACCTCTTTCGCCCTTTCCGAGAATGGCAGCACCATTTTGATGACGGGTTGGAATGGAGGTATCTACCGCTCGACCGACGGGGGCACCACGTGGACGAACAGGCTCAGTGCCACCTTTCGAGGGGCTGTCGCGATCACTCCCGACGGAACCCGGGCGATCGCCGTGCGGCGTCCGGGAGCGGTTTACACATCGACCGACTCCGGCGAGACGTTCGTTTCCCAGGGGACGAACCGGTTTTACACCTGTGTCGCGATCTCGAACGACGGGATGAAAGCCATTGCCGGAACGGATGGGGACTCGCTCTATCTCACGACCGATGGCGGGATTACCTGGAATGCCGTCACGGATCCTGTCGCCGGGACGGGAAGCTGGACCGATGTGGCTTGTTCGGCCGACGGGACGAAACTGATCGCATCGAAATACAACGGTACCCTCTACACCTCGACCGACTCAGGGGCGACGTGGACGGCGCGCGATGTCGCCCGCGCGTGGTTCGGCGTCTCCTCGTCCGGGGATGGAACGAAGCTGGCCGCCGCGGTCAACGGAGGAAACATCTATACTTCCACGGATTCCGGAGCTACGTGGACGCCACGCGCCACCAGCCAGAATTGGGCGACGATCAACTCGAGCAGCGATGGGAATGTCCTCATCGCGACGTTGGGTATCGGAAACGTCTACACCTCGACCGACGCGGGATTGACCTGGACCGACCGGGATAGCAGCCGGAATTGGGTGGCGTCGGGTGTCTCCTACAATGGTGGGAAAATGATCGCCGGAGTGGGAGGGGCGTCGGGCGGTCTTCCTGCTGGGGGACCACAGGCCTTCCTTTCCAACGGCCCCCCACCCGTTTTCCCTGTATGGACCGGATCCTCGAATACGAGCTTCACCTTCCAGGTGCGCGACGATGGCAGCACCGCCAACGGCGGGGTCACCGAAGATCCGACGGCTAACACGATGACGATCCAGATCCCGAACGTCGCTCCCACCGACATCTCTCTGAGTAGCACCGCGATCAATGAAAATGCCGGGGCGAATGCCGTGGTCGGAGCCCTCGCCGCGACGGATGGAGACAGCGGCGACACGCACACCTTCAGCCTCGTGGCGGGTTCAGGCGATACCGACAATGGCAGCTTCAACATCAACGGTGCGAATCTCCGCCTCAACGCGAGCGCCGACTATGAGACGAAGACGAGCTACAATGTCCGCATCCAGGCGAATGACGGCAAGGGAGGGCTGTTTCAGAAAGCGTTCACCATCACGGTTATCAATCTCAATGATGTCGTGCCGGTGATCACGGCGGTGAGCCGGTATCTCATCACGGGAGGTGCCAATGCGAATGCGAACGCCATGCGCCTGATGCGTCTGAATGCGGATGGCAGCGCGATCCTCTCGAATACCGCCCTACCCTCCCTTGTCTTGACGGCGGGATCCGGTAATGCCGTTTACAATCCGACCAGCGGATACTTGGTCTTCGGGGGAAATACACTCGATCTGAATTCCTACCTTGCGGGTGGATCCTTTGCAGTGAGCGCTGTATCGGGATTGGCCAACAATTCCCCGTGGTCGGCGCACTTGCCGAGCGGTCGTTTCGTGACGCCGCGTCGCAACGGGACAAGTAATGCTCCGGTCGAGACGCTTAATCCGCTTACCGGTATCATTACGAGCGGAGCCAATCACTCGGCCTTTATTCCCGAGGCATCGTGGATCTACAACGGCAATCTCTATAACCTCAATGAGGGTTACGGCCTCCTGCAGATTCCCGTGGCGGCGGATGGCAGCACCACCGGGTCGATGACCAGCGCTCCGTCGAATTTCACCACTGCATTGGGGATTCCCCACGGGAACGGTACCTATACCGAAGTCTCCCGTCTAGCGATTGATCCATCGGACGGCACGGCACTCTTTTCGAACGGGTTCCAGAATCTTTACCTTTTCGATTTCGACGGACCTTATGCAATGGGCGGATACACCCTGGTCAATCTTTATTCGCACATCCTCACGAGCGGGGGTGGGTTTACCTACAATCCCGCCCTGACGAACGGATCCAATGTCACCTACGATTCCGCGGCAGAGGTCTTTTATGCCGCGGGCTCGCTCTCGAACGGCACCGACTACCGCGGATTCCTCGTGCGGATCACGAAGGCGGGGGCGGTCACCGTCCTGGCGCAGGAATTGGCCGGCGATCCGGTCTACACCGGATTCCTCGCGGGGCTCGCGTATGCCCAGGTATCCGGCAACACCTTCTCCCTCACCGAAAACAGCGCCAATGGCACCACGGTCGGCACCCTCACCGCCACCGACGGAGATGCCGGAGCCACCACCTTTTCGGACTGGACGATCACGGGCGGCAACACCGGTGGCGCCTTCGCGATCAACGCCACGAACGGCCAGATCACGGTGGCGAACACTGCCGCGGTCGATTTCGAGACGACACCGGTTTTCAATTTGACCGTCACCGTCTCGGACGGTGTCAACACCTCGGCGCCCATCAGTGTGACGATCAATCTCGCCAACGCCAACGAACCCGCGACGGACATCACCCTGAGTGGTAGCACGATCCTGGAGAATGCTGCGGCGAATACCGTCGTGGGCACGCTCGCGGCCACGGGCGATCCGGATGCGGGAGCGACCCACACGTTCTCCCTCGTCGCGGGAATCGGAAGCACGGACAACGCCGCTTTCAACATCAATGGCAATGACCTCCGCCTCACTGGCTCCGCCAACTTCGAAGCGAAGAACTCCTACAGCATCCGTCTCCGCGCCACCGACAATCTCGGTGCGACCTATGACGAGGTGTTCACCATCCTTGTGGCCGACGTCAACGAGCCGCCGACAAGCATCAGCCTCAGCGCCACCTCGCTGCCTGAAAACAGTGGCGCGAACGCCGTCGTCGGCACGATTTCGGCAATTGGGGATCCGGACGTCGGTTCCGCCCATACGTTTGAGCTCGTTGCAGGAACGGGAGACGAAGACAATTCCGCGTTCAATGTAAGCACGCATTTTCTCCGTCTCACCGCCAATGGGGACTTTGAAGCCAAGCCCAGCTATTCGATTCGTCTCCGGGCCAACGACGGTCTTGGCGGATCGGTGGAGCAGCAGTTCACCATCACCCTGACCAACGTGAACGAACCTCCCACTGGTCTCAACCTCAGCAACAGTTCCATTGACGAAAACATCGCGCCCAACTCCACCGTGGGGTCTCTTACCGCAACGGGAGATCCGGATGCCGGTGCCTCTCACACCTACAGCCTCGTTTCCGGTACCGGCGATACGGACAATGCGGCCTTCAACATCCTCGGTAATGCCCTCCGTCTGACCGGTGTCGCCGATTTCGAGACGAAAGCAAGCTACAGCGTCCGGATCCAGGCGAGTGACGGGCTGGGCGGCACGTTTGCCGATGCCTATACGATCACGGTGAACAATTTGCCCGAAGGGGCCACCGACATCACCCTGACCAACGCCTCTCTCCCCGAGAACAACACGCCGCCGACCACGGTCGGGACGCTGGCGGCGATCGGCGATCCCAATCCCGGTGATACCCAAACGCTCTCGCTTGTGTCGGGCACTGGATCGACCGACAACGGTGCCTTCCTCATCGACGGCACCACGCTTCGCCTCAATGTGGCGGCGAATTTCGAGGCGAAGTCGACCTACAGCATTCGCGTGCAGGCCGATGACGGCAACGGAGGTCTCTTCTCAAAGGCCCTCACCATTTCCATCACCAACGTGAACGAACCGCCGACCGACCTCAGCCTCAGCAATACAATCCTGCCGGAGAACAGTGGCGCGAATGCCATCATCGGCACGGTCGCGGCGCTGGGCGATCCTGATGCGGGAGCGACGCACGTCTTCACTCTCGTAACCGGTACCGGCAGCACCGACAACACCCTCTTCAACCTCACTGGAAGCACCCTGCGCAAGCTGACCAACGCGGACTACGAGGATCGCACAAGCTATTCGATCCGGATCCGGGCCGACGACGGTCTCGGCGGGGTCTTCGAGAAACCCTTCACGATCACGGTGACGGACGTCAACGAAGCTCCGACCGACATCTCCCTCAGCGG
Source organism: Verrucomicrobiales bacterium (assembly GCA_016795385.1). GTDB lineage: Bacteria > Verrucomicrobiota > Verrucomicrobiia > Verrucomicrobiales > DEV007 > Arctic95D-9. Next base: position 38,520 of record JAEUHI010000073.1, read on the forward strand.
CAACACCGTCCCGGAAAATGCGGGGGCGAATGTCTTGATCGGCAGTCTTGCCGCCTTGGGCGATCCCGATGCAGGGGCCTCCCACACCTTCTCCCTCGTCGCAGGGACCGGCGGCACCGACAACGGCGCTTTCAATCTCCTCGGCGCTTCCCTGCGCCTCACCGCCAGCGCTGATTTCGAGGCGAAGCCCAGCTACAGCATCCGGGTGCGGGCCAGCGATGGGATCGACGGCACCTTTGAGAAGGTCTTCACCATCTCGGTCACGAATGTGAACGAGGCTCCCACCGACATCAGTCTCAGCAATGCCACGGTGCCGGAAAATGCCGGAGCCAATGCGGTGGTGGGAACGGTGGCCGCGGTCGGGGATCCCGACGCCGGTGCCACGCACACCTACAGTCTCGTCGCCGGGGCGGGGGATACGGACAACGCCGCCTTCAATCTCAGCGGCGCGAGCCTCCGACTCACCGCCAGTGCCGACTTCGAAACCAAGGCGAGCTACACGGTGCGGGTGCGCGCGAGCGATGGGATCGACGGGTTCTTCGAGAAGGCCTTCACGATCACGGTCACCAACGTGAACGAAGCCCCCACCGATCTGACGATCAACGATGCCACCGTCGATGAAAATGCCGGGGCCAACGCCGTGGTGGGTTCCTTCACGACCGTGGGCGATCCCGATGCAGGTGCGGTGCATACCTATACGCTCGTCTCCGGAGTCGACGACGACGACAACACCGCCTTCAACATCAACGGAGCCAACCTGCGTCTCACCGCGAGCGCGAACTTCGAGGTGAAGTCGAGCTACAAGGTGCGCGTGCGGACCGATGATGGACAGCTCGGCACCTTTGAGAAGGCCTTCACGATCACGGTCAACAATGTCAATGAAGCGCCCACTGACTTGACTCTCGGCAACTCGTCGGTCCCCGAAAACGCGGGAGCGAATGCGGTCGTAGGTACCCTCACCGCGACGGGTGATCCCGATGCCGGTGCGACGCACAGCTACGCCCTCGTCGCCGGCACGGGTGACACGGACAATGCCGCTTTCAACATCGACGGTGCTTCGCTCCGACTCACGGCCAGCGCGGACTTCGAAGTGAAATCGAGCTACATCGTGCGGGTGCGCGCCGATGATGGTCTGGGCGGCACGTTCGACAAGGCCTTCACCATTTCCGTCACGAACGTGAACGAGGCCCCCACCGACATCAGCCTCAGCAATGCCTCGATTCCCGAGAACGCGGGAGCAAACGCCATCATCGGGGCGCTCTCGGCCCTCGGTGATCCGGACGCGGGTGCGACCCACACCTTCGCTCTGGTCAGCGGGACCGGATCGACCGACAACGGGGCTTTCATCCTCAGTGGCAATTCGCTGCGGCTCAGCGCCAGCGCGGACTTCGAGACGAAATCCAGCTACAGCATCCGGGTCGAAGCGAACGACGGACTCGGCGGCACCTTCGCCAAGGCCTTCACGATTTCGATCACGAATGTGAACGAGGCCCCCACTGACATCAGTCTCTCCAACACCTCGGTGCCCGAGAATGGTGGCATCAACCTGGTCGTGGGTTCGCTCGCCGCTCTCGGCGATCCCGATGCTGGTGCCGCGCACACCTTCAGCCTCGTGGCAGGCACCGGTTCGACGGACAATGCCGCTTTCAACATCGATGGCACTTCGTTGCGCCTCAGTGCGAGCGCGAACTTCGAAGTGAAATCGAGCTACAGCGTCCGGGTGGAAGCGAGCGATGGGTTGGGTGGCACCTTTGCCAAGGCTTTCACCATTGCGGTCACGAACGTGAACGAGTCTCCGACCGATATCAGCTTGAGCAATGCCTCGATCCCTGAAAACGGGGGCATCAATGCCCTTGTCGGAGATCTCTCCGCCATCGGTGATCCCGACGCCGGCGCGACCCACACCTTCGCCTTGGTCAGCGGAGCCGGCTCGACCGACAACGCCGCCTTCATTCTCAGCGGCAATTCGCTGCGATTGAGTGCGAGCGCGGATTTCGAGACGAAATCCAGCTACAGTGTCCGGGTCGAGGCGAGCGATGGGTTGGGTGGCACCTTTGCCAAGGCCTTCACGATCTCGATCACGAACGTGAACGAAGCCCCGAATGACATCAGTCTCTCGAACACCACGGTGCCTGAGAATGGCGGAAACAATCTTCTCGTCGGCTCCCTCGCGGCCCTCGGTGATCCCGATGCCGGTGCCACGCACGCCTTCAGCCTCGTGGCGGGGACCGGTTCGACGGACAATGCCGCGTTCAGCATCGATGGCACTTCGTTGCGCCTCAGCGCGAGCGCGGACTTCGAGGTGAAATCGAGCTACAGCGTCCGGGTCGAAGCGAACGACGGACTCGGAGGCACTTTCGCCAAGGCCTTCACCATCCTCATTTCGAACGTGAACGAACCACCGACCGATATCAGCCTGAGCAACAACTCCGTGCCTGAAAACGCGGGCATCAATGCCCTTGTCGGAAATCTCTCGGCCCTCGGTGATCCCGATGGCGGAGCGACCCATTCCTTCACCCTTGTGGCTGGACCAGGCAGCACCGACAACGCCGACTTCAACATCAGCGGTGCTTCGCTCCGCCTCAATGCGAGCGCGAACTTCGAGGTGAAGGCGCTTTACCAGATCCGGGTCCGGGCCGATGACGGTGCGGGTGGAACCTACGAGAAACCTTTCGTCGTCAACATCACCGATGTGAACGAGGCTCCGTCGGTGACGAATGTTTCGGCGACGGGCGACGAAGACGCCGTCGGTATCACCGTGACCTTCTCCGGCAACGATCCCGACAGCAACCCGCTCACTTACAGCATCGTCGCCGGTCCTCTCGCCTCCGAGGGAACCCTCGGGGCGATCACGGCCAACACGGTCGTCTTCACTCCCGCGGCCAACTTTAACGGCGTGGTGAACTTCACCTACAAGGCCACCGATGGCAGCCTCGAGAGCAACACGGGGACGGCGACCGTCACGGTGAACGCGGTGAATGATGCGCCGACGATCACCGATGTGTCCGGGCTTTCCATCCTCGAAGATGGCACGACCGGTCCGCTGGCCTTCACCATCGGCGACGTCGATGCCGGGGCGGTCCTGAGTGTGAGCGCGTGGACGAACAACCAGACGCTCGCCCCCGATGGCGAGCTCGTCCTCGGTGGCAGTGGCTCCGCGCGCACCATCACGGTCACGCCCGAGCCGGATCAGAACGGGGCGGTGACGGTCACCGTGCAGGTCAGCGATGGCCTTCTCACAGCGCAGGATACCTTTGTCGTGAATGTCACTCCGGTGAACGACGAGCCGACCTTCGAGCTTTCGGGCATGCCGCTCTTCTCTCCCCTCGATCCGAACGCCGAAGGGCGTGTCTGGGCGTGGGGCTTGAACAACGACGGCCAGATCGGCGACGGGTCCATCGGCACGGCCGGACAGCCGGTGCAGGTGGGCAGCCAGACCGACTGGCACAAGGTGGCCACGGGTGATCAATTCACCCTGGCGATCAAGAGTGATGGCACGCTCTGGTCGTGGGGAGACAACTTCTATGGCGAACTCGGGGACGGCACCACGACCGATCGCGACGTCCCTGTCCAGATCGGAGCTGAAAACGACTGGGAATCCGTCCACGGTGGCGACGGACACGTCGTTGCCCTGAAACGCGATGGATCGCTCTGGTCCTGGGGCCGTGATGATTTCGGGCAGATGGGCAACGGAGCCGCCGCCGCTACCAACGCTCCGCAGCGCATCGGACTTGAGAGCGACTGGCGCGCCGTCTCCGCAGGCAGTCTCCACACCGTCGCGTTGAAGACGGATGGCTCGCTCTGGGCCTGGGGACGGAACCAGTTCGGTCAGCTTGGCACGGGATCCACGACGAGTTCCTCCAGCCCCGTGCGCATCGGGGTGGCGGATGATTGGATGGAGATCGCCGCGGGCGGTCTGCATACGCTCGCCCTCAAAGCGGACGGTTCCCTCTGGGCCTGGGGTCGCAATGCCGACGGTCAGGTCGGCGACGGCACCACCAATCAGAGCAACGCGCCGAAGCGGATCGGTTTGGACACTGATTGGGTGCGGATCGCTTCCGGTTATACCTATTCGCTCGCCCAGAAGGCCGATGGATCGCTTTGGGCGTGGGGCCGCAATGCCGACGGGCAGCTCGCTGACGGAACGCGGACGAATCGACTCGCGCCGCAGCAGATCGGTCTCGATACCGACTGGGCGGTGTTCGCCGCCGGCCGCAACCATGGCCTCGCCCTGAAGACCGACGGGTCCCTCTGGACCTGGGGTGACAACGACACCTACCAGATGGGGACCGGCTCCATCGGCGACCTCCTCATCCCAACCCGCCTCGGCACGGAGACCTGGTCGGCCATCGCAGGTGGCCTCGGGCATTCCGTGGCGATCGAACCCGAGTCGATGCGTCTCACCATCGCGGCGAATTCCGGTCCATTCCTTCTGCCCGGTTTTGCCACCAACATCCTTGCCGGTCCGCTGGATGAGCAGGCCTTGCAGAATGTGACCTTCGAAGTCGAGAACGATGACAACGGGCTCTTCGTCACGCAGCCGGCGATTGCCCCGGATGGTACGCTCACGCTCGTTCCCGGCGTCGATGCTGGCACTTTGACGGTCACCGCCCGCGCCAAGGACAATGGTGGCGTGGCGAACGGAGGTGATGACACAAGCCAGCCCCGGACCTTCTCGATCACCATCACGGTCGCACCCGAGATCATTCTCACCGGCAATTCGGTGGAGATCCTGAATGGAGACGACACACCCGATGAGGCCGACCACACCGCCTTTGGGGAAACGCCGACGGTGGGTGGCTCCATTGTGCGGACCTTCACGATCTTCAATGAAGGCACCGCTCCGCTGAACCTGGGCAGCATCACGCTGAATGGCAGCAGCGCGTTCAGCGTCACGACGGCGCCTGCGTCCAACGTCGTTGATCGTCTGGGAGGTTTCCAGACTTTCTCCATCACCTTCGATCCCGCGACGGCCGGACTTCACACCACCGAGGTCAGCATCGTCAACGATGATAAAAATCCCTTTGTCTTCGAAATCGCCGGGGTGGGCATCACGCCGGAAATCTCGATCACGGGGAACTCCCTCGAGATCACGAATGGGGACAACACGCCCGATGCCGGCGATCACACGGATTTCGGCAGCACAGAAGTCACGGGCGGCTCCGTCTCGCGGACCTACACGATCCTCAACACCGGGACCCAGGATCTGACGCTGAGTGGCGAACCGCTGGTCTCGCTCTCGGGCAGCGCCGCCTTCTCCGTCACGACGGTACCGGCCACCAATCCGGTGCCGAGGACGAATGGTTCGACGTCCTTCGTGGTTCTCTTCGATCCGTCGTCGCGCGGCGTGCATACCGCCGTCGTTTCCATCGCGAACAACGACGAAGACGAGGCGCCCTACACCTTCACGATCCGTGGTGTCGGTCTCGCACCGGAGATCTCCATCACCGGCAACGGCGCCGAGATCCTCTCCGGAGATACGGTGCCGTCGGCGAACGATCACACCCTCTTCGGCAGCATCGGTGCGGCGATGACCCGGACCTTCACCATCGTGAACGGCGGCAACCTTGTCTTGAAACTCGGAACGCCGGCGGTGAGCCTCTCCGGTAGCACGTCATTTGCCCTGACGACATCTCCGGCCTCATCGGATGTCGCTGCGGAAGGGGGAGCCGTGACCTTCGGCATCACCTTCGATCCGACCGCTCCCGGAGTGCAGACCGCCACCGTCTCTATCGCCAGCGACGACACGGATGAGAATCCCTACACCTTCGCGATCCGGGGGAACGGACTCACCCAGCTCACGGTGACCTCCTTCCGTGCGGTGATTGGAAGTGGTCGTCTCAACCTGGCGAATCTCATCGGGGCTTCTCCGGGCGGAGGGATCTTCTCCGGTCCCGGCGTGGCCGATGGATTCTTCAATCCGGACGGTCTTGCTCCCGGCAATTACACCTTGGTCTATACGGTGAAGGATGCGGTGGGTCAGGATCTCGCGACCGAGTTCGAAGTGACCGTGGCATTGAGTCCCGCCCGGCTTTCCGTGGGAAGGCCGAAGCCCATTGCGACGACGACGGTGGGCTCCAGCAGCCGTCCTCAGACGATCGAGATTCAAAATCTCGGGGGAGAATCGGCCGGTTCGGTCCGTGTTCTGATCTCCGGCAAAGGAGCGAAAGATTTCCGCATCAAGCAGCCCGGATCGACGATTCAGGGTGGTGGCAGGGATAGCTTCGAGGTGACCTTCGCTCCGCGGAAAACAGGAGTCCGCAAAGCAAGAGTCACGATCATGAGCAGCGCGGGGTCGGTCAGTATCAAACTGAGCGGTCGGGCCGAGGCCCGGAAATCCAACGCCAGCGGCCACCTCCCGGGTGGCTGAGATTCTCTTCATCTGCCGGGCGGGGTATCGGGGGAATCCCCTTGAAATCCCGCCCGGTCGTTTCGATACTCCGGATATGTCCCGCCTCCGAGTTGTCGAAATCCTGAGAAGTGAATCCTCCCCCGGTCACGTCGTCGTGAAGGGCTGGGTGCGGACGAAGCGCGACTCGAAGGCCTTCTCCTTTCTGGAGCTGAACGACGGGAGCTGTCTCGGCAATCTCCAGGTCGTCGCCGACGCGACCTTGCCGGGATACGAAGAGGCCGTCGTGCCCGCGCGCACGGGAGCCTCGATCGAGGTCGAGGGAGAGATCGTCGCGTCACAGGGGCAGGGGCAGCGTTGGGAGCTGCAGGCCTCGCGGGTCGTCCTGATCGGACCCGCGCCCGAGGATTACCCGCTGCAGAAAAAGGGCCACACGATGGAGTTCATGCGCTCAATCGCGCACCTCCGGCCGCGGTCCAATCTCTTCGGCGCGGTCTTCCGGATCCGCAGCCGCATGGCCTATGCGATCCACCAGTTTTTCCAGGAGCGCGGATTTGTCTACGTGCACACGCCCATCATCACCGCCTCGGACTGCGAGGGTGCCGGCGAGATGTTCCGTGTCGTAACCATGGAGGGCGAAAAAGTGCGGGCGGGTGCCGACGAATTTTTCGGCAAACCCACCTATCTGACGGTGAGCGGCCAGCTCGAGGGCGAGACTTTCGCCTGCGCCTTGTCGAACATCTACACCTTCGGACCCACCTTTCGCGCCGAAAACTCGCACACCTCGCGCCACGCCGCCGAGTTCTGGATGATCGAGCCCGAAATCGCCTTCTGCGACCTCGAAGGCGACATGACCCTGGCCGAGGAGATGGTGAAATACCTCGTCGACGATGCCCTCGTGCATTGCGCCGAGGATCTCGACTTCTGCAACCGCTTCGTCGACAAGGGCCTCCTCGAGCGGCTCGAGTTCGTCCGCGACCGGGCCTTCGAGCGTATCTCTTACACCGCGGCGGTGGAGCTGCTCCTCGCGAGTGGGCAGACCTTCGAGTATCCCGTCCAGTATGGTCTCGCCCTCCAGTCCGAACACGAGCGTTACCTGACCGAGCAACATTTCCGCTGCCCCACCACGGTCTACAACTACCCGAAGGAGATCAAACCCTTCTACATGCGCCGCAACGACGACGGCAAAACGGTCGCCGCGATGGATCTGCTCGTGCCCGGCATCGGCGAGATCGTCGGCGGGAGCCAGCGCGAGGAACGGCTCGACGTGCTCCTCGCGAACCTGTGCGAGCAGGGGCTGGACCCGTCCGCCTACGACTGGTATGTCGACCTGCGCCGCTACGGCACCGTGCCGCACGCGGGCTTCGGTCTCGGATTCGAGCGGCTCCTCATGTTCATCACCGGCGTGGGGAACATCCGCGACGTCATTCCCTTCCCGCGCACACCGGGGACGGCGGAGTTTTAAAGCGTGGATCACGGTTGAGAGCAATGAACTCCGACTTTCTCATCCGTGAGTGGAATCCCTCGGACAGCGTCAGCGCCCTGACCCGGTTGCTTCATGATGCCTACGCCCCGCTCGCGGCGAAAGGATTTCGGTTTCTTGCCTCGCATCAGGACGACACCATGACTCTGCGGAGGCTGTCGGAAGGGTGGAGTTTCGTTCTTGAGAGAGATCGTGAAGTAATTGGCACGATCAGTCTCCGAGGCCCCGATGCCGGGAGCGAATGTGAATGGTATTGCCGTCCCGACGTCTTTTCCATCGGTCAGTTCGCAGTAAGGCCGGATTGTCAGGGCCAGGGCTTTGGCAGCCGATTACTGTCCCATGGCGAAGCTCGTGCCCGCCAGTGGGGAGCCGTACATCTCGCGCTCGACACTGCGGAAGGTGCGGCCGAGCTGCTCGCCTGGTACGCCCGACTTGAATTTCAGCTCGTCGGAACGGTCTGTTGGCCCGAGACCAATTACCGCAGCAAGGTGCTCTCGAAACGACTTCTTTCCTGAAGTCGGTGCCGCCTTCGCGATCCGATCTTCTCACCCGCGCGGCACCACCGTCGTCCCCACTCCGCAAAAGAGCGCGCGCTGCTTCGAGTTCCCCGTGCCGAGCGAGGCGCTCTTGCGCATTTCGAAGACTTCGCCGCTCTCACAAAGCAACAATATCTCTCCGCGCGGACCCGGCCGCAGCGCGGTGAAATGCTTTTTGCCGAAGCGGGAGAGATCCACCCTCGAAAGCCGCGGACCCATGGCGTCGGTCTCTCCGGGACGCATCGCGAGGAGTTGTCCGTCGTGGCTCGCGATGAGGAGATTCCCGGCGAGCGAGGGGAATTGTTCGCCGCGGTAGATGAGGCCGCCCGAGGTTTTCGCCACCGATCCGGAAAGACGGTCGAGGGACACCGAGGGGGCGGTGACGACCTCCTCGAGGCGGGCTCGGGCGGCCCGGTTGAGACGTTCGGCATTTTCACCGATGTCCCATCCGTAGTGTTCGCCTCCGTAGAGGCTCAGATTGATCTCGTCGCGTCCGTCCCCGGCGCTTTCGGCGATGCAGAGCCCGCGTTGGAAAGGATCGTAGGCGAGACTCTGCGGGGCGCGCAGCCCGAAAACCCAGAGTTCCGGCAGGGCCTCGCTCACGAGCCGGAAAGGATTGCCCTCGGGAATACCGTACTGGCCATTGACCGAATTCCTTCCCATCGGATCGATGCGCAGCACCTTGCCGTAGACATTCATCAGCGAGGACGCGTTCCGTGAGGGGCTGTGCTTTCCGACCTCGGCGACGGCACCGTCTCCAACCCCGATGTAGAGATTTCCCGTCGGATCAAAGGCGAGCCCGCGCACATTGTGATCGGCCCCGGGCTGGCTGAGGCGCATCAGCTCGCGACGCGTCCCGCGGAATTCGGGCAGCAGGGGATCCTCCACGGTGTATTCGTAGACCACGTCCTGATGATGTTCGGTACCGCCACCGAACTCGGGTGAGAAATCGACCTGCGAGGATCCGCTGTGCTCGGCCACCACGACGTAGAAGCAACCGTAGCCGGGGGTCTCCTTCATCAGGAAATTCGGATGAAGCGCCAGGCTGGAGAATCCGATCGATCCCTCCGTTCGTTCATCGGCGAGACTCGCGTAGCGGGTCGCGTCCGTGCCCCCACCGACAGCTGGAGCGACTCGGACGATCGTGCCATCGGCACCGAGGAGGTAGTAGACTCCGAGGGCATCGCCCACGGCATCGACCGGTGCGTTGATCTTGGCGAGCAACTGGGGCTCGGCATCGACGACCACCTCCGGGCGATAGGTGAATTCAATCCCGGATGCTGTCCGGCTCTCGACGGGCTGCCCGCTTCGGTCCGTGCGCCAGTCGTGAGCGACCAGATAACTGACCACTCCCAATCCCAGCGACAGCCCGAAAAGTCCGATTTTGGCGAGGAGGGAGAGGATCCAGTGATTCATGACTCGGAAAAAGGGTCGGGAGTGCTTCTCGAATTTTCATAGTTAATACGAGATTCTGCTAAAATTTTCAAGAATGATGTGCAGAATTATTAAAAGCTCTCAAAAATGAGAGTGGCTTTCTATGCAGGGCGCAAAAAAAGAGCGGAGAATGCCTCCGCCCTTTCTTCCTTGAATGGGGAACCTTCTCTTTGAGGGGATTCACTCCCCGATTGGACCCTGTCGGACTTTTTCCCGCCATTCCTGCGGCATCGCGGAAATGTCGCTGTCATCGGCGTATTGGGAGCGCAGGGCTTCGAGCCGTTCTTTCAACTTCGCCACTTCCGCGGCGTAGACAGGATTGTCGTATTGGCTGCGTTGCTCCTGCGGGTCGGCGTCCAGATCATAAAACTCCCACTCATCGAATTGATAGAAGTGGATCAACTTGAAGCGATCCGTCCGCACTCCGCGGTGCCGCGCCACCATGTGGACACTGGGATACTCGTAGTAGTGGTAGTAGATCGCATCGCGCCAGTCGCCGGGGCGTTCGCCTTTCAGCAGGGGGACGAGGGAACGTCCCTGGAGATCATCGGGGATCTTCGCGCCGGCGATTTCGAGGAAGGTCGAGGCGTAGTCGAGATTCTGCACGAGGTCGTGATTGCGCGATCCGGGCTTCACCACGCCGGGCCACTTCACGATCAGCGGCATCTCGAGCGAGGGCTCGTACATCCAGCGTTTGTCATACCAGCCGCGGTCGCCGAGGTAAAAGCCCTGGTCGGCGGAGTAGATGACGATCGTGTTTTCATCGAGGTCGAGCTCCTCGAGCGTTTTCATGAGAGTCGCGACGCTTTCATCCACGCCCTTGATGCACGCGAGGTAATTGCGCATGTAGCGTTGATGTTTCCAGCGAACGAGGGCTTCGCCATAGAGATTGGCCTCGTGGAAAGCCTTGTCGAGCGGACCGTAGTAGTCTCGCCACGTCTTGAGCTGCTCCGGGGACATCCGCTTCATGTTCATCCAGGCCGATTTGTCCTGGGTCTTTTGAGAAGCGGGGGTATCGAACTCCGGCGTCAGATCGACGAAAAGGTCGTAGTTCAGATCCATGTGGCGGTCGATCTCGAGCTCCTGATACCGCGAGGGAGAGGCCTGACCCTCGTGTTTTGCAAAGAGCGTTGGCGGCTCGGGGATGAGCACGTCATCGAAGGCACCGAGGTGGCGAGGTGCCGGCATCCAGTTGCGATGCGGGGCCTTGTGCTGGACGCGGAGGAGGAAGGGCTTCTTCGGATCGCGTTTCTCTTTCAGCCACTCCACCGCCATGTCCGTGACGACATCGGTGCAGTAGCCGTCGATGCGCACTTTCCCCTCGGGCGTCAGGAAGTCGGGATTGTAATAGAGTCCCTGCCCCGGCAGAACCGCCCACTCGTCGTAGCCCTTCGGTTTTCCCTCGAGGTGGTATTTGCCGTAGAGCACGGTCTGGTAGCCGGATTGCTGGAGCAGCTTCGCGAAGGTCTGTTGATCCCAGTTGAATTGGTCGCCGTTCTGCCGGAAGCCGTTCAGGTGGCTGTGTTTGCCGGTCTCGATGACGGCGCGGACCGGGCCGCAGATCGAGTTCGTGCAATAGCTGCGCTCGAAGACCATCCCTTGAGCGGCGAGCTCGTCGATGTGCGGAGTGGGATTGACCGACTTGAGCCAGCGGTTGTAGGCACCGATGGCATTGGGGGAATGGTCGTCGGAAAAAATGAAGACGATGTTCGGCTGCTCCGCTGCCGGAGCGTAGGTGGCAGCAAGGGCGAGAGCGAGGATACAGAGGGATTTTCGCATGAAGAACTGTGGGCGGGAACGATGGCGCGGCAAGGATTTTCGTCTGGCGTCTTGACTTCCCGGGACGTTCCCGACAGCCTCGCCCTATGAAATCAAATGATCCGACGGGCCGCTTCCTCTGTGCCGTCCTGTTTCTGGTGACGCAAATCCTCCACGCGGATCCTGCGGCCGAGGCCGAGGCGCATCATCGATCGTTTCAGACGGACGGGGAGGGGATCGTGATCGCGGAGATCGCGGATGCCGCCGCAACGTTCGGTCACGCGGGTAAACTGCGAGCGGAGGGTACGGCGGTCGATGCCGACACCCTTTTCGAGATCGGGTCGATCACCAAGGTTTTCACCGGCATCCTCCTCGCTGATGCCGTGCGACGGGGCGATGCCACGCTTGAGGATTCGATTGCCAAGCACCTCCCCACGGATCTCCTGCCGGTCGATTCGGTCTTGCGCGAGGTGACACTCCTCGATCTCGCGACCCACACCTCGGGGCTGCCGCGGCTGCCTTCGAACCTCGATGAAGGAGCCGTTCCCCTCGATCCCTACGCCCATTATTCGACGGAGAAATTGTATGCCTACCTGAAAGGGTTCCGGCCGGGTGACTTCGAAAGCCGGGGGAAGATGAGTTATTCCAACCTCGGGGTGGGTTTGTTAGGACATCTCCTCGAACGGATTTCGGGAAAGCCTTACGAAAACCTCGCCCGGGAGACGATTTTCGAGCCGTTGGGGATGAAGGACAGCTTCGTGCTGCGGCGGCCGGGGGATCTTCCAGCCGATCGGGCCGGACGTTTTGCCGCCGGACACAGCGGCGGCAGGGAGGTGCCTCACTGGCATCTCGACGCCCTCGCGGGAGCCGGAGCAATCGTTTCGACGGCGCGCGACCTCGCCCGTTTCGCCGAAGGGCACTGGTCGGAGAAAACTCCGCCGGAGCTCCGCTCCGCGATGGAACTCGCCGCCCAACCGCAGCGGAACGATGTCGGGCTCTGCTGGCTCATCGGCGGGTCGGGGCTCAGCCACGATGGCGGCACCGGTGGCTTCCGCAGCGAAATGCGTCTTTCCCTCCCTGACAAAACCGCCACGATTCGCCTGATGAACGGGACCGGACCGGTCGCGAGTTCGGAAAGTGTCGGTGATTTCACGAACCTTTCCGGATTTTGGGAAGGAACCCTCGATGCCGGGAAGGTGAAGCTGCGCCAGGTCTTTCGCATCTCGGAGAGCGGACGCGTCGTCCTTCACAGCCTCGACCAGGGTGGGGCGGGCTTGCCCGCAGACAAAGCCATTTTTGAAAACGGGACTCTGCGGGCCGTCTTCAGCGGGATCGGGGGCAGCTTCGAGGCGAAGGTCGAAGGTGATTCACTGGTCGGTGTCTGGAAGCAAGGAGGTGAATTGCCTCTGACGCTGGTGCGAGCAGCCTCGCTGCCATCGGCACTCGAGGAAGCGCTCGCGAAACGGATCACGGGCGATGTGTCGGAGTTGTCCGGATGGTGGTCGGGCTACCTCGGAGGCAAGTCCGGCCTCTTTGTCATCCTCGAAATCGAGTCCATCGGCAAGACGGGCGATGCGCGGCTCTACAGCCCCGACCAGACACCCGAGCCCTTTCCGGTGACGAGTCTCTCCTATATGGACGGGCAGTTGAAACTCGGGATCACCCCCATCGGCGCCGCCTTTGCCGCAAAATGGGACGAAGACGCAAAGCTCGCCGGAGCCTGGAAGCAGGGACCCTTGCCCCTGCCGCTCACTTTGACGAAGTCGGTTGAGCGGCCCTCGAGAGAATGAAGATTCCGCTATTCCCCGAGCTGCTTTTTCACGTCATCCACCGTCAATCCGCCGACCGGCAGATCGTAGCCGAGGGTGTCGCCGTTGGGTTGGAATCCTCCTCCGTCGACGTCGATGAAGATGGGATTGTTGTAGGCGACGGGCTGTAGCTTCGCCTGGGCGCTCGACCCGAAGCCGGTCTTGAGGGTGTGCCTCTCGCCGATCGCGACGACGATGAGATGGGCGTCCTGCTGGAGATTCAGTTTCAAGGTTTGGTCGAACTTGACGACGTTGCTTTGGAACATGTCAGGATTCTTTTCGCGTGTGTAATTGTATTCGGGGATTTGGCGACCGTTCACGAGCACCTGCACCCGGTCGATATCGAGCCAGTCGTTGCACTGCACACGCACCTTCAACTCGACTGCTCCGCCGACGCGGTCAAGACCGCCCGCGATGATGCCGGCACCGGTCTCGACCTCGAGATACGGACCCGTCGAAAGGATCATGCGTCCGGCCTTGGCGTTCCGGCTCATCTCGCGCCAGTCGATCTTCGCGGGATCATCGGTGGAGCTTTTCACATAGGTCCGCCAGCCGCCTACGCCGTTGCCGTGGACCTGGTGGGCGTCACAAACGGCGATGACCTTGGGCGAGAGGCCCTGATTCAGCAACTGCAACCAGATGAATTCCCGGATCGGGGAAACAACGCGACCGGGACCGCCGCCGCGCGCCGCCGTGAGTTTGTAGGGAGCGGTCGCGAGGATTTCGCTGGCGCTGTAGTTCTGAGTCTCAAGTCCGTCGATGAGGCCGCCAAAGTAGGCGAAACCGCCGTCGGTCTGGCCATTCTTGTCGCGGTCGATGAAGTTTTCGATCATGTCGGGGTGGTTGACATGGATCCAGCGATCGGGCTCGGCGCCCTGCCAATCGCGAAGCGTGATGGCGTTGAGGCGCGGATCCTTTTTCCAGACGGGGGCGCCCCAGTCCTGCAACGTCGGGTCGGGGGAGAGGGGGAAGGAATTGAAGTGGGCTCCAGCCCCTGTCAGCTCCATGCCGGGGACGGTTTTGAGGTAGGGTGCGAGCCCGAGCCGCTCGATGTGCGGAGCCCAGTCGTAAAGCCGGTTGTGCTCCGTCGTCGGAGCGAACTCGACATGCTCGCCGGCGAGATTGATGAGCCGGTCGTCGGTGCCGCAGGTGTTGTCGCCGCTCGGAGTCGAGTGATTGTGGAAATCGGTCGAGACCCAGCCGGGAGTCTTCACGATGCGGGCAATCTGGTTCGTGATTGTGTGGAGCGAGCCGGGCTTCAGTTCGACTTCGTGCCGGCGATGTTCATATTCGGGACCGCGTGTGACGATCACCTCATACTTTCCGGGCGGCAGAGGGACCTGGAACTTGCCCGTTTCCGAAAAATACTGATCGACACTGCCATGGGCCCGGTCCACGGGGCCGAGATTCGCCTGGGGAGTTTCTCCCATCGCATTGAACTGGGCCTTGCACGGGATCGATTGCCCGGCCTCATCGGTGATCTCAAAGGCGATGGCCGATTCCGGACCAAAGGCGAAGGCTTTTGCGGTCGTGGATCCCGCTGTCACTACCGCCTTTTCCGGAAGCGAGGCCCGGCCGATGTCCTCTCCGATGAGAACGTATTCACCCGCCGGGAGCGTGAGTTCGATGAGTCCCTTTGCATCAGGATAAGCGGGCACCGCTTTGGCAGGATCCTCGCCGATGAGGACGCGGCCGTCCGTGACCGGGGCCTTGGTTTGGGCGTCTGTCAGGGTGAGGGAGAGCGTCCCCGGCGTCGTGCCCTTCGACCGGTGGGCTTCGACCAATCCCACCGCCTGCGCGGGGGAGGAGGAAACCGCGAGGAAGCGCGCCACGGTGATCGAGGCACCCGGAGCGAGTTCGGCCTCCGGCTTCTCGGGAACGACGGCACCGCCCTCGGCGACCCAGGCGTGGGCGTAGCCGCACTTGTCGGCGGGATTGATCGCGTCGGCCCAGTTGATCCCGTTGAAGACGCCTTTGCTTTTCATCTGCGTCCATTGATCGGCAAGAGGAACCTTGACGGCCTCCTTGCCTTCGTTCGTGATCGTGGAGACGATAAGCACCCCTGATTGGCCGTCCTTGAGGCGGTATTCGTGTCGTTTGGTCAGCCCTCCCGATTTCGCCGAAGAGGTGTAGGTCTCGAGAATGGCTTCGCCGTTCTTCCCGTCGTCGACGATGCGCACATGATTGATGGGGCCACGTTGACCCGAAGGAGCGAAGATCGTGATCTGGTCGTTCTCCTGACCGTGGAGGGTCAGGTCGTAGAGGCAACCCGGTGTGATGCCATCATCGCCGTAGAAGGTGCTCATGTTGGCACGGCGCAGGGGCAGATTGCCCGAAATCAGGGCGGAGACCTTGTCATTCCGGATCACGAAGTCGCCGACGATCCCGTCCGCTTCACGGCCCTTCGGGCGTTCGTCGAAGTTGGTTTTGCCCAGTTCAAAGACCTCGGCGGCGGCTGCTGGGATGGAAATGCAAAGGACGACTGCGGAATACAGGAGTGGAAAAGCCTTCATCCCGAGAGTCTTCCGAAAAAATCGGACCCCGGATAGGAGAAACCTCACCACATCTGCGTGATTAGGCTAATTTTTGGGTCAGACCCATTATAAGATTGTATCTTGAACGCTTTGGATGTAATTATTCGCATATGAGGGCAAAACGATTCATTGGAAATGGGAGGTCTTATTATCACGTGGTTTCTCGTGTCGTGGACAAGAGGAAAATCTTCTCCGCGCGGGACAAGGAGGTTTTTTGTCGCATCCTGCGGAATCTGGAGACGTTCGCAGGGGTTCGGGTGGTGACCTATTGCGTGATGTCGAATCACTTCCATCTGCTCCTCGAGATTCCTGAACGGGAAACGCTGGCTCCGCTCGATGAAGCCGGGCTTCTCGGGGTATTGCCCCTGCTCTACGACGGCGACACGGTCGAAGGGGTGCGCCAGGAACTGGAGCGGGCGCGGCTCTCGGAGGACGAAGGATGGCACGCGGCGATCCTCGCCCGCTACGAATACCGCCGCGGCAGCCTTTCCTTCTTTCTCAAGGATCTCAAGCAGCGCGTCACGGCCTACATGAACCGACGCCTCGACCGCAGCGGGACGCTCTGGGAGGGGCGTTTTAAAAGTGTGCTGGTCGAGGGCGGGGAACAGGCGTTGCTGACGGTCGCCGCCTACATCGATCTCAATCCGATACGGGCGGGTCTTGTGAAACGCCCGGAAGATTACCGATGGTGCGGTTACGCCGAGGCGGTTTCAGGCAGTCGCGGTTCGGAACGGGCCCGGTCGGGCTTGGGCTCGGTGCTGGCGGACGCTCTCCAGAATCCGTATTTCCGGGACGACTGGGCGGAAACACAGGCGCGATACCGGGTGCTGCTCTACAACGAAGGGCGGGAGCGGAGTGGCGGACCTGATTCAGCGACGCCGGGCCGTCCCGGTTTCGCCGAGAGCGAGGTGGAGGCGGTGGTGAAAGAGGGTGGCAATCGGAGCGTGGCGGAAGTCCTGCGGCAGCGGGTTCGCTATTTTTGCGATGGTGCGGTGCTGGGATCAACGGATTTCGTGGAGGCCGTCTTTTCCCGGGAGCAGGCCCGGCGGCGGTTTGGTCCGAAACGGAAGACCGGTGCCCGCCGCATGCGAGGCGCGGACTGGGGGAGTCTGAGAGTGCTGAGAGACTTGCAGAAGGAAGTGATCGGAGAATGAAAAGCCCGAGTCCCACTCACTGCTGCGTCACCGACTCCGCTCCGATGAGCATGCCGGGAAGGGAAAGGCTGATGTTCTCTCCGGTGTTCCCGGCGACGCGGGAGTCGGCGATCACATTTTCCGTGCAACTGGGGTCGTTGATGCGGATGCCCTGGGTCTTGTTGCCGGTGATGGTGAGACGCTCGAAACGGTTCCGCTGGCAGGAGCTGCCGGGGATCTCGCGGGTCTCGGCGACGAAGAGACCTTGCTCGCCGTTGTCACGCAGATAGAGATTCCGGAAGACGTTCTCGTTGGAGTCGCGCATGAAGATGCCCTGGCTGCCATTGCGGGTCAGGGTCGAATCGGTGATGAGGTTGCGGTTGAATTTCCAATCGAGGGAGATTCCGGCACTGCGATTCGAGTGGAGGTGGAGCTGGGTGAAAAAGCTGTCTTCGGTCTCGTAGCAGGCGAGTCCGTCGAATTCGTTGTTGTAGGATTCGAGATCGACGATCTGGATGCGACGACAATACTTCTCGAGGACGACTCCTCCAGAGCGGCAGTTGTGCGTGGCGAGATTTTCGAGCCGGATGTCCTCGGCTCCGCGCACCGTGACGCCATTGTTGCGGATGAAGGTGAGCCCTCCCGTGTCGCAGGGACCTCCGCAGCATTCGAATTGCTGGGCACCGCGATTCCCGTCGATGGAAAGATGTCCGACACGGATGTTGCGGACGATGCGCGAGACCGGAGTGGCGGTGCTGCCGACGACAATGACGGAGGCATTCGCTCCATCGGTGAGGCGCAGGGTGGTCTCCGGTCCGATGCCGCGGAGTTCAACGCCGTCGCGATCGATGACGATCGCTTCGCTCACCGGAAACAGGGTGGGACCCAGGACAATGACTCCACCGCCCTCCGGCAGGCTGCGGATGGCGGCGTTGATGGCATGGCCATCCCCTTGATCCAGATAGACGGTCGGACGATCCGATGCCGGCGCGGGGCTGGCGGAATCCTGCCCGGCATCCGCGATGGAAACCACAAGGGCGAGGCAAAACATCGCCGGAGCGAATCGGGGAAAAGAGGGCATTTTCATCAGGCGTTTTTCCCCGGGTCGCCGGTGGAAGCGGGAAAGGTGCCCGGAATAGGTCCAATTGGCAAGTATTCTTGGTTCCGCGGGCTCAGCCGGGCTCAGCCGTGCCACTGATCCCAGAGCAATTTTCCGGTCAAGGTGAGGACGACGCCGATGAAAAGGGCGCGGATGAAGGGTGCGCCGTGCCGGATGGCCATGCCCGCGCCGAGCCTTCCGCCGAGGAGTTGTCCCGCGATCATCACCGCGGCGACATCGAAACGCACCAGGCCCGCGGAGAGAAAGACGAGAAGGGAGGCGGCGTTGCTGGTGAGATTCGCGACTTTGGTGTAGGCGACGGCGCGCGTCAGTTCCATCCCGCGGAGGGCGACGCAGGCGAGTGTCCAGAAGGCTCCGGTGCCGGGTCCGAAAAAGCCGTCGTAGAATCCTAACAAACCTCCCGCGAAGAGGGCGAAGGCGGCGCTCGTGAGACGTTCGCGGCCGACCTCCGTTCCGATCTTCGGGCTCGCGAGCAGGTAGACGGCGAGTCCCAGGAGCAACCAGGGGACGACGCGGGCGAGGAACTCGTTGCTGACGAGAGTGACGACCCAGGTCCCCGCCGCCGCGGCGAGAAAGGTGATGAAGATGGTGAGCCGCACCTCGCGCCAGTCGATGAGACCGGCGGTGGCATAACGACCCACGGCCATGGCGGTGCCGCACACGCTCTGCATCTTGTTAGTCCCGAGAGCGGTCTGGGGATCGAGGCCGGCCCAGAGCAGGGCGGGCACGGTGATGAGACCACCGCCACCGGCGATGGCGTCGATGAAGCCGGCGACAAGTCCAACGAAAAACAGCAGCACGAGGATTTCCCAGACCATCGGATCGATTTGTCACCTTGCGACGACGCCCACGATGGCGCGATCGGCCCATTGCGGCGCGGTGGTGGACACGGCGGTGACGGCGTAGCTGCGGCGGAGTTTCCGTCCTTCGGCGCGGCGGGATTTGGCGAGACGACATTCGTCGCTTTGACCCGCACCCGGCGCGAGGGAGAGGAGATCCGTGCCGGCGAAGAGGGTCGCGGAGACGTTGCGACGCCCGCCCGCATCACTGCGGAAATAGCTGACCTTCACCCAGCGATCGCCGCGCGATCCGGAGAGCCTCAGTTCGTCGGCGAGGGCTCCATCATTTTCGGCCCGGAACCAAGCGGAGACTTTGCGGCGTTTCATGCTCACGACGATGGTTTGGCCGAGGCCATTCATTTGATAGATATCGTTCCCGACCGGAGCAGACGGGCTGAGACCGGCGCGTTCATCGGGCAATTGGTCGGGCGCGATCGCCGTGCCGGTGAGGGAGAGACGGAGCTCGTGGCCCGTGGCAAAGGCCCCCTGGATCACGAGATCGGCGGTATAGTCGCCCACGGCATCGGGTGCGAAGCTCACGCGCACGAGGCGGGTTTGGCCGGGGCCGAGTCGGGCGAAAGATCGGTCGAGCCGGAAGGCGGTGGCGCCGGGGCCTTCGAGCGCAAAGCGCACCGGGCGGAAGGATTCGGTGCCGGTGTTGTCGACGAGAAAGGATTTCACCACCGGCGGGTCGCGACGCCAGACGATGGTGCCGAATCCGGGATCGTCGCCGCCGATCGCGAGAATCGCATCGGGCGCGGCCGCACGGTATTCGATCGCTCCGTGATCGGCCCGCCCTTCGTTCACCCGCGCCGCGCCGTGGAGATCGCTCTCGCCTACCGCGGCGACGAAGGAGGGATCGGCAGCGTTTCGGGCGGGTGATCCGGAGCTGAGGCGGAAGTCGTGTTTCGCGGTGTCGCTGAAGAGGGGATTCGAAAGCAGGCTCGCGGCATCGTTTCCCGATCCGGTGCGATAGCTGGCGAGGGTGGTGTAAAAGACGTTCTTCCACTGCCACTCCTGCGCGCCTCCCGGGGCGAAGAAAAGCTGGTGATCGACGAGGTTTCCCGAGTTCTGCGTGTAGGGATTGCCGATCAAGAGGCCCTGGGTGTTGCTCTTGAGCAGGTTGTTCCGGAAGGTGCAGTCGCGGACATCGAACTGCAGGTAGATCTCGCCGTTGCCATCCTGGTTCGTGTCGTTTTCAAAGAGGGTATTGTTCGTGACCAGACACTGTCGGGTCGAGCCGCGTTGCGTGTCATATCCTCCAAGAAAGATTCCGCCGATGGTGTTGTGATAGAGTAGATTGTTCCTCACGGTGATCTCTTCGGTGGTGCGTCCGGCGTGTTCGCTCGCGAGCTCGATGCCGATGTTGCAATGATGGACGACGTTGCCTTCGATGAGGATGCGGGCACCGCCATCGACGTAGATCCCGCCCGCGCTGGTGTCGCCTCCACCTGTGACGAAGTTGCCGCTGTAGGCGGGATTGAAGGAGGAATCGATATTGAAAACGAGATTGTTGCGACAGATCCCGTCGCGCGCCCGGTCGACGGCCGGGGTGGGGCCGGTGCCTTCGTAGCCGATGAAGTCGATCCCGATGTTGTTGCAATCGCGGACGACGTTTTCCCTCAACTCGAAGTCGGTCACGTTGCCATTGAGGACGAGGGCTTCGCTCGAGCCGAGCTTCAGATCATACAGCTCGTTCCCGGCGATGAGGATGTGGCTGAGTGGTGTAGCGGCCGATCCGAAGACGGCGATGCCATGGGCGTCTCCGCCGTCGAGCCCGTTGTAGTTCGTCTCGATGTCGTGGATGACGTTGTCGATGAGTTCGATGTGGTGGGATTCGTTTTCGACGAGGATGCCGATGGGCACGAGATAGCGGGTCGCGGTTTTCAGGTTCCGCAGGGTGAGCCCCTCAATGCGGAGGTAACTCTGATCGTAAATGGTGATCAGGGCGTTGGAATTGACCGGATCAAAGGGGAGCCCGGTGCCGTCGAGGATGGGCTCTTCGCCGGGGTAGGCCTTGAACACGACCGGTCCATCGATCGCATTTCCCGAGACATAGATTTCGACTTTTTCGGAGTAGATCCCCCCGCGCAAAAAGACGGTCGATCCCGCCGACACGGTTTCGGCCGCGTGCTGGATGGTGCGCCACGGCGAGGCAAGGGAGCCGGGGTTGGCGTTGTCGCCGTCGGGGCTCACGTAGAAGTCGGCGGCAGTGAGGGAAAAGGCGGAAAGCCCGCTCAGAAGCCAGAGGAAGGGAAGCGTGGGGGCTTTCATTTTGAAACACGATACGGGCTCGCCTGTTTGGTGAAAAGCCCTCTGTGAAAGGCTTTTTTGTAGAATTATCTATAAATACCATATAAAATTGAATTTCCGTTCCATTCGATTCGTCGTTTGCGGAACGATTCCCAAACCATGAAAGAGACTTCCCTGAAATCCGCCCTGATTCTTTTCGCCTTTACCGGTCTGATCCTCCCGACCCCGGCCCTCCATGCCGGCACGGTATGGGGATTCCCGGGATTCGCCTATCTCGTCCTCGGCCAGCCCGATTTTGTCTCGACCGGATCCAGCTCCGCCGCGACCCACGTGGCCGATCCGCAGGGGGTGTGTGTCGATCCCACGACCGGAAAGGTGTTTGTCGCGGACCATTTCAATCACCGCGTCCTCCGCTACGCGTCGGCGGATTCGCTCGCGAATGGTGCCGCCGCCGAGATCGTGCTGGGACAAAACGCGTTTCTAACGAACACGCCCGGCGTCCGCGCGACGGCGATGCGCGAACCTTTTGATGTCGCCATCGATTCCGAGGGAAATCTCTGGGTGGCCGATACCGGCAATCATCGCATTCTCCGCTTTCCCAATGCTGCGACGATCACGACAGGTGCCGCGGCGAATCTGGTTCTGGGTCAGCCCGACCTGTCCACATCGGTTTCGGGCACGGATCCGGATCAGCTGAACCGGCCTTCGGCCCTCGATTTCGACGCGAACGGCAATCTTTACATCGGAGACGGAGACAACGCCCGCGTCCTCATTCATCTGAATCCGGCCGCGAAATCGGACGGAGCGGACGCGGACATCCTCCTGGGCCAGGCGGCCTATGGTCCGCCCTCGTTCATGACTTCGCAGCAGATCCTCCATTATCCAGGAGGACTCGCGGTCGATCAGGAGGGAACGCTTTTTGTCTCGAGCTATGCCACTCACCGAATCCTCGTCTGGGAAAATGCCGCGACCTTGAGTGATGGAGCGCTGGCCGACCGCGTCATCGGCCAAGTGAATTTCACGGCCATGGCGAGCGGCCTGTCGCAGACGGAGTTCGCTTTCCCCCAACACCTCGCCATCGATGACGAGGGAACACTCATCGTCGCCGATCAAGGGAATCACCGTGTTCTCGTCTTCGAAAACGCTGCGGATCTCTCCGGTGAAGTGCCTGCCGACGCGGTCTATGGACAGCGTGATTTTGTCTCGAACGCCGCGGACCTGGGCGATGCGGAGCTGAACACCCCCGGCGGAGTCGGTCTGGACAACGAGGGACGGCTCATCGTCGGCGACGGGGGGAATGGGCGTGTCCTGTTCTTCCCGGTCCGGCGCACCCGGCCCGACCTTTCGATCATCCCGGATTCCGGAGCCCGCATTGGTGAAAACATCCTCGATGCCACCGGGGCCTCGCAGAAAATGACGGTGAAGACCACCTCGCGGAAAATGTTCTATCACCTCGGGATCGCCAACGACGGCAACGGCGTCGAGCCTTTCGTCCTGAAGGGCAGCCCGAGCGCGCCCAAGTTCAAGCTCGGGTATTACACCGGCGCGGGTGCGAACATCACGGCTGCGGTGCTGAGCGGGCTCTACACGACCGAAGAGCTCACGGTCGGCGCGGAGGAGGACTACGAAATCCGCCTGAAACCCAAAAAGAAGAGCAAAAAGGCCAAAGCCACCGTCTTTTTCTCCGCCGAATCCCTCTCCGATGGCGAGACCGATCGCATCCTCACGACGACCAAATACACGCCGAAGCGTTGACCGCCACCGGGTTTCCGGAGTGGGGCGGGGAGGGCTGGAAAATCGGGTGAAAGGGGGGCTCGCGGCCGAAACTTTCGCTTGACCGGAAAGACCTCCCTACCAAAGGTTATCTATGGGTGATCTGCCTCTTGGTCTTAGCTTCGATGACGTTCTTCTGATCCCGCAACGCAGCGGCGTGCTGCCTGCCGAGGTCGATATCTCCACGCGGGTCACCGCCGGGATTCCTCTCAATATCCCGATCATCTCGTCGGCGATGGACACCGTCACCGAAGACGGTCTCGCCATCGCCCTCGCCCGCGAAGGCGGACTCGGCGTGATCCACCGGAACATGCCCATCATCGAGCAGGCCGACATGGTGGCAAAGGTGAAACGCTCGGAGAATACCGTCATCGTTGATCCTTTCACCATCACCGCCGACATCTCCCTCGCGCGGCTCCAGCAGATCATGCAGGAGAAAGGGGTGAACGGGTTCCCCGTGATCGACGAAAACCGCATTCTCGTCGGCATGGTGACGAGCCGCGACATCTGGTATGTCGAGGACGACTCCGCCCCCGTCTCCGCCGTGATGACACCGCGCGAGCGCCTCGTCACCGCCCCGGTCGACACGAAGCTGGAGGACGCCCACCGTCTTCTTTACCAGAATCGCATCGAGAAACTCCCTCTCGTCGATGCCGACGGTCGCCTCGCGGGGCTCATCACCGCGCAGGACATTGAAAAGCGCGATCGTTTCCTGAATTCCGCCAAGGATGCCAACGGCCGCCTCCGTGTCGGTGCCGCGATCGGGGTGGGGGAGGATTGTTTCGACCGCGCCCGCGGGGTGATCGAGGCCGGAGCCGACGCCGTCTTCATCGATGCCGCGACCGGCCATACCGAGCGGGTCCTCTCCGTCATCGAACGGCTCCGCAGTGAGTTTTCCACCCCCGTCGTCGCCGGCAACGTCGTCACCGCCGAGGGAGCGCGCGATCTCATTTCCGCCGGAGCCGCCGCCGTGAAAGTCGGAGTCGGTCCCGGGTCGATCTGCACCACCCGCGTCATCGCCGGGGTCGGCACGCCGCAATTCAGCGCGATCCAGAATGTCGCCACGGTCTGCCGCGCCAAGGGCGTGCCCCTCATCGCCGACGGTGGGATCCGTTACTCCGGCGACCTCGTCAAGGCGATGGCAGCCGGAGCTGATGTGGTCATGTTAGGATCGCTCCTCGCCGGTTGCCGCGAGAGTCCCGGAGAAACCGTCCATTACCAGGGGCGCACCTGGAAGGAATACCGGGGCATGGGTTCGCTCAAGGCGATGCGCAAGGGCTCGGGCGACCGTTATGGCCAGAATTCCTCCGGCAAACTCGTCGCCGAGGGCGTCGAGGCGCGTGTGCCCTATCGTGGACCTCTCGCCGACACCGTTTTCCAACTCCTCGGCGGTCTCCGCAGCGGGATGGGCTACGTTGGTGCCGGAAATCTCGAGGAACTGCGCCAGCGCGCCACTTTCGTCCGCATCACCAGCGGCGGCCTCCGCGAGAGCCACGCCCACGACATCACCATCACCGAAGAGCCGGTGAACTACCAGCCCGCGAGCTGAGCGGCATTGTCCGTGCTCGTCCCGAAATGCGGCGGGACATCACTCCTACTGTTTACCTTTTACTTTTTACTTTTTACCGTGGCCTTAGGCCGCCCCCTCTCATGGACCATCCCATCGCCGTCATCGATTTCGGCTCGCAGTACACCCAGCTCATCGTGCGCCGGATCCGTGAGCTCGGTTATTTCTCCAAACTTTATCAGCCGGAGGAATTGCGCGAGACCGGATCGCCCGCGGCCGTGATCCTTTCGGGCGGCCCTCGCTCCACCCGCGAACCCGGTGCGCCGGACATCGATTTCGATTACCTCGTCTCCTTGGGCGTCCCCGTTCTCGGAGTCTGTTACGGGATGCAGTTGCTCAACCGCAAGTTCGGTGGCGAAGTCGCCCCCGGGAACACGCGCGAATACGGTCCCGCCACCCTGATGATCGAAGCCGGGGTCGACAGCATTTTCGATGGTTTGAAAGGCCATTCCCAGATCTGGATGAGCCATTCCGACACCGTCAGCATCCTCCCCGAGGGCTGCGAGGTGACGGGGCGGAATCTCGATGGCATCCCCGTCGCCCTGAAATGGAACGCCCTTTTCCAAGGCATCCAATTCCACCCCGAGGTCTCGCACACCAAGGAAGGCGTCGATATCCTCAAGAACTTCCTCGCCCTCGCCAAGGACCTGCCCAAATTCAAGATCGCCTCCTTCAAGGATGAACTGGTTGCGCGCGTCCAGGCCGAGGTGGCGGGACGCAAGGTCGTCTGCGGCGTCTCCGGTGGCGTCGATTCCTCCGTGCTCGCCGCGCTCATCCATGAGGCGGGTGTCGATACGCGGAACATCTTCGTCGACACCGGCCTGCTCCGTGAAAACGAAGCCGCCGAGGTGCAATCGCTCTTCGCCGAAGTCGGGATCGAGATCGAGACGATCGACGCGTCCGAGCGTTTCCTCACCGCCCTGAAAGGTGTCAGCGATCCCGAGGAAAAGCGGCGAATCATCGGCCGGCTTTTTGTCGAGGTCTTCTTTGATGCGGTGGGCGATGACGTGGAGCTTCTCGCCCAGGGGACGCTCTATCCCGACGTGATCGAGAGCGCCACGAGCGGCTCCATCGCCTCCACGATCAAGACGCACCACAACCGCGTCGACCGCATCATGGCGCTCAAGAAAGAAGGCCGTGTTATCGAGCCCCTCGATACTCTTTTCAAAGACGAAGTGCGCGAACTCGGTCGTGTCCTCGGCCTGCCCGAGCGGGTTGTCGGCCGTCACCCTTTCCCCGGCCCCGGTCTCGCCGTGCGCTGCCCGGGCGAAGTCACCGCCGAGAAGCTCGAGATCATCCGCAAGGCCGACAAGATCTACATCGACATCCTGCGCCAGCGGCATTGGTATGACAGCGTCTGGCAGGCCTACGCCGCGATCATTCCCGTGAAGACCGTGGGCGTCAAAGGCGACGAACGCAGCTACGAGTACGCCCTCAGCCTCCGTGCGGTGACGAGCGAAGATGCCATGACCGCCGAGTGGGTGCACCTGCCCTACGAACTCCTCGCCGAGGCCTCCAATCGCATCCTCAACGAAGTGCCCGGTATCAATCGCGTCCTCTACGACATCTCGACCAAACCGCCTGCAAGCATCGAGTGGGAGTGAGGGGCGGCACCGGCGTTCCGCAAAAAGGCCCGAAGCCTGCTTCTCCGCATTACTCCACCACTACACGACCCCTCCTCCTCCCTCTCCACCGTGCACGACCTTTCCCTCATCTCCACGATCGCCGCGGGCTTCACCGCCGCTTGGCTCCTTGGCCTGCTTACGCAGAAACTGAAGCTGTCACCGATCGTCGGGTATCTTCTAGCCGGCGTCCTCATTGGGCCTCATTCGCCCGGTTTCGTCGGCGATGTTGGCATCGCCACCCAGCTTGCCGAGGTGGGGGTGATCCTGCTGATGTTCGGAGTAGGGCTTCATTTCCATCTCAAGGACCTCATCGCCGTCCGCAAAATCGCCATTCCCGGTGCCGTCGGTCAGAGCATCCTCGCAACAATCGCGGCGATGGTCATCTTCCACGAGTTCGGGATGTCATGGTCGACGGGAGCCGTCATTGGCATGGCCATGGCCGTGGCGAGTACGGTCGTTCTCATGCGGATCCTCATGGATGCGAACGCTCTGAATACTCCCGAGGGGCATGTCGCGGTCGGGTGGCTCATCGTCGAGGATATCTTCACCGTCGTCCTCCTCGTCCTCATCCCGGTGCTGGGCGATGGCGGAGGCGGAGCGGGTGCCGCAGGCCACGCCCATGCTTCCTCCGGACCGATCTGGTGGACCCTTGGCATCGCCCTGTTGAAACTGGCCATCCTCGTTTTCGTCGTGCTCTGGGCCGGGTCCCGCATCATCCCCCGGCTCCTCGTGCGCGTCGCGCGGTTGCGTTCGCGCGAACTTTTCACCCTCACCGTGCTCGTCTTTTCGATCGCGGTGGCGGCGTCGTCCTACTTCTTCTTCGGAGCCTCCATGGCCCTCGGTGCGTTCCTCGCCGGCATGGTCGTGGCCCAGTCGCCGGTCGCCAATCAGGCCGCCGCCGACGCCCTGCCCATGCGCGATGCCTTCGCCGTGCTCTTCTTCGTCTCCGTGGGGATGCTTTTTGATCCGAAGTTCCTCATCGAGGAGCCTTTCATGGTGCTCGGGGCGCTCGGCGTCATCCTCATCGTGAAGCCGCTCGCCGCCCTTCTCATTGTCGCCGTGTTAGGGTACTCCGTCAGGACCGCCCTCACCGTCGCCCTCGCCCTCGCCCAGATCGGGGAATTCTCCTTCATCCTCTCGGAGCTCGCACGCCAGCACGGTCTGATGCCCGATGCCGGGCACAATGTGCTCGTCGCCTCGGCGATCATCTCGATCACCCTGAATCCCCTGATCTTCCGGAACGTGCCCCGCATCGAGAATTGGCTGCGGGGACGTCCCGCTCTCTGGCGTCTCTTGAACGGTCGCGCCGAGCGCCGCGCCGCCGCCGGATTCCGCGATCTGCCCGAGGCCGGCGGGCACGGGCACGGACATCGGGAGGGCGACGGTCCTTTCGCGATGATTATCGGATACGGCCCGGTCGGCCGCACCGTGCATCGCGTGGTCGAGGAGGCGGGCATCCCCTCCGTCGTCATCGACATGAACATGGACACCGTGGCTTCGCTCAAAGCCGCTGGCAAAAATGCCATTTTCGGTGATGCCTCGAACGAACGCATTCTCGAGGAGGCGGGAATCAAGAGCGCCTCCCACCTCGTCATCACCCTGCCCGATGCCGGTCACCGTGCCGCCATCATCACCGCCGCGAAGAACATCCACGAGGAAATCCGCATTGTCGTGCGCGCCCGTTACCTGCGCGAGCGCGAAGAGCTCGACCAGAGCGGCGTCACCGCCGCCGTCTTCGAGGAAGCCGAGGCCGCCGTCGCCCTTGCCCGCCTCGTTCTCGCCGGCACCGGCGTGCATCGCGATGCCGCCCATGTGAAACTCGAGGAGATCCGTTTCCAGCTCGCCCTCGAGACCTTTCCCGACCTGCGGCGTCTCCGCGTCCGCTCCGCCCTCGTGCCGTGGTCGCGCGTGAATTTCCTTTCCACCGAACTCGACCGCGCTGCCGCCGTCGAGCGTCTCTCCCGCTCGCCGCATCGCCTCTGGCCCGTCTATTCGCCCGAGCAGCGACGTCCCATCGGCTACCTCGTCGCCCGGGATCTCCTGGCCGACACCGGCACGGGAGACTGGACCTCCCTGGTCCGCCCCATTTCCTCGGCGCGCCCCGAGGAAACCGTTGGCGAGGTCTTCACCCGTCTCTGCGAAACGAACCAGAAGATCTGTCTCGTCGGCGAGGGCAAATCCATCCTCGGCATCGTCACGCGCGGTCATCTCCTCGACCGCGTCGAGGGCGACTTTGCCAAGGGCACCTCCGGCCCCACGCCCGCGCGACTCGAGGAGGCGGTGGTGAGGGGCGGGATCGTCTCCGTCCTCGAGGCGACCACGCGCGAGGAGGCCATCCTCGAGCTGGCCGGGGCGGTTCCTCCCGGAACCCTTCCCGAGGGCATTGATGCCGGGGCCATCTCCGATCTCGTCCTTGCCCGGGAGGCCGAGATCTCCACCGATCTCGGCAACGGCATTGCCCTGCCGCACGCGCGATGCGAAGGACTCGTCGATCCCGTTGTTGTCGTCGGTCATTCGCACGAGGGCATCGCCTGGTCCGACGAGGAGCACGGTGCCGTGCGGCTCTTCTTCCTCCTCGTCACTCCCACCGACCGCCCCGAGGCCCACCTCGCCATGCTCAGCCAGATCGCCCGGCTCGTCGCCGATGAGGGCAAACGCGAGGCGCTGCTCGCGGCGACGACGCCGGTGGAGTTTTTGGAGGCGATGGGGTGAGGGGGAAGCGCCGTAATCAGCACCAAGAACCCTCCATCGACGGCTCACCGCCCCAGATCGTGCCAGTAGTCCCAGTCGAGCATCACGGTTTTGCGGACGGTGGGATTTGGGTCGGTCGAGAAATCAGCGCGACGTTGGATCGTGAGAAGCCACTTGTCTTTCCAATACAGGTCCTCGACGCTGCTCGGCACGCCGATGGTGAAAGGCTTCCAACCCAGTTGCCCGAGCCGGTCCGCGAACCAGGCATCGGTGTCGTCGTGATTGCCGGGCAGCACCCAGGTGCGTTCCCAGCGGATGCGCAGTTTGGCCCCGCGCCACATGCTCTTACGCCCCTCGCCGGGGAAGGTTTTGAGCCCGTCATCATAGGGTTCGGCACCTTCGGGCAGACCGATTTCCTTGAGGATTCCCGGCCCTTCCTGCTCGGCGACGGCGAATTCGGCGGCAATGAGCGGCAGGTGCTTTTTGATATGCTGCCGCTGGAAAACGAGCAGCCCGACACCGATGACGGCGATCAGGATCAGTCCGGCAAAGGAACGGAGGGTGAGGCGGCGGTTCATGGGCGTGGATTCAAAGAATCGAGGGATCGCGGGTCCACCGGATCTCGCGACGGAGACGGGGCGGATCGGATCGGGGATCGTGGATCAGGGAAAGGGTCCATTCGCCCTTCCGGAAGGTGGCTTTGTCAGGATGTTCTTCGGTCAGGATCCATTCGTCCGAGGGGAGTTTGCCCCGGTGCCAGGCGAGAAGGGCGGACAAGCCGTCTTTCGCGGCGAAGTCCTGTGTCCAGACGACCCAGGCTTCGTCGGCGTTGGAAAGATCGGGGTCGAGGGGGCCGCGTTCGACCTGAGGGTAGTCGAGCGGCTCGGCCGGAGATCCGGCGAGGGTGGCGAGGAGGGCTTCGCCATCGTAGTTCGCGGTGGCGAAGGCGGTCTCGCGGTCCCAGCGTTTCTGATTGGCGAGGAGGCCGGCGAGGGTGACGGCGAGTCCTAACAGGAGGGAGCCTCCCACGAGCAGGATCAAAACGCGTTTCCGGTTCTTCATTATGGGAGTTGTGGTTCTGTCAGGCTGCCTCGGTGCCGACGAGGATTTCGTGATCGCTGGTGAGGAGCGTCTTTGCCGAGACGCGGCGCTCGATACGGATGAACCACGAGACGAGGTCCGCGGAGGAAGCGGTCTTTTGTCCGGACTTCTGCAGGGGCACCGACTTGCAGGTGCGGCGGGCGTCGCGCGGCATCCGGAGTTCGAGGGAGAATTCGGTGGCCTCGCGGACGAGGAGGTCTTTCCGCTCGGCGAGGATCTCTTTCCGTGCGGGCGGTTTGCCGGGGATCCCGTTGATCTCGCAGACGAGGGAGATGGTGTAGTCGAGGGCTTTCAAGGGTCCGTCCTGGCGCACGTAGAGAGAGGTGCTGTCGCCCGGACGGAGTTGGGTGGCGTTGACCTCGACGACGGGCTCGGGCAGGGCGACCCAGCGGAGGTTCACGAGGAAGGCCCAGAGGAACAGGATCGTGACGAGGGCGGCAAAGAAGGCGACCCAATACCATCCGTTCATGTTGAATCCGAGGACGGAGCTGATCCAGCGATACTTGTAGACTTCGTCCTGATAATCGAGGGCGGCGAGAGTGAAGCCGCAGGTGAGCAGGGCGGTGAGAACCATGAAAGCGCCGAGGCATCCGGTCATGGCGCGCTGCGATGCGATCACGGGCAGGCGCCAGGATAGACGGCGGCCCTTTTCGACCCCTTTCAATTTCGGCGGCACGGCGCGGCGGAAGCACTCGCGCAGGAGGAGACCGCTGAATCCCATGAAACAGACCGGCCAGGCGAGGAGCCAGTAAAAGTGGGGATTGAAACGTCGCGAGAGCACGGCCTTCTTCGGGGCGGCGGGATCATACCAGCACGGGAGGCGGTCTCCGGCGCTGATGAGATTCCATTCGGAGGAGGGGGCTTCCCGTCCGCCATAGGCATCGTATCCGCGGGTGGTGATGACCTGGCCCTCTTTCGTGGTGAAACGGAAGACGTAGGAGGGGCGGGTGGAGCGATCGACCCGTTTGCCGGGCCGCGTATCGTAGCCTGAATTGATCGGAATGAATTCGATGATCTCCGCTTCGCTCGCAACGTAGACCTTGGCGACGCGGTAATCGCGGATGGCCTGCAAGGTGACGGGAATGAGACCGGCGCAGCCGATCAGGAAAAACACGGCCAGGACTCCGGCGAAGCGCATCGTCGCGGGGACTGGCCTGGAGGCGGTGGCGTCGGAGGACCGGGATTCAACAGGGTCGGGTGTCATGCCATACCCTGTCGGTCCGATGGAGGGATCCCGCTATGGGACAAAGGTCGGATACGCCGGCGCTCCCGATTACTTCGCGGAATGACGGGCGAGGGCCTCGACCGCGACGAGGGAGGCGGAGGTGCGGTTTTCGACGCCGAGCTTTTCGAAAATGTTGCCAAGGTGCTGCTTCACTGTTTTTTCGCTGCAGCCGAGGATGGCGGAGACGTCGCCGTTGCTTTTTCCCTGGGCGACCCAGAGGAGGACTTCGGCCTCGCGGGCGGTGAGTCCGAGGTTTTGTTGGAGAGGGGCGGGCGAGGAGAAGTCGGGGAGGTTGCCGGTGGCACCGGTGCCGCCGAGTTCACGATAGTGTTCCCCCTGGGCCTCGGCGCGGGCGAGCCGTGCTTCGATCGCGGCGAGGAGGTCTTCGCGGACGATGGGTTTGGTGAGGTAGTCGTCGGCGCCGAAATTCATGCCGACGCGGATGTCGGACTTCTCTCCCTTGGCGGTGAGGAAAAGAAAGGGCGTGGTGGCAAAGGCGGCGTCCTCCCGCAAGGTCTGGACGACGGTGTAGCCATCCATCTCGGGCATCATGATGTCGCAGAGGATGACGTCGGGTCTTTCACTGCGGGCGGTATCGACTCCGACGCGACCGTTTTCGGCGGTGACCACTTCAAAACCTTCCATCTCGAGGAGAAGTGCGAGATTCCGGCGCATCATGCCCTGGTCTTCGACGATGAGGATTTTTTTCTTGGGGGTCATCGGCCCGGATGGTTTGGTTGAACCGCTGGAATCCCGCTACTTTGGTAGGGTTGGTCGATTAAGCAACTATTTCCCTGAATAGGACTAAAGGCGGATGGCAGATGCAGCTTTTGAAGCGTATACCACGGTAATGACTCCTGATCAGATTCATCTGTTGCGGCGCTCCTACGCCAAGCTCGAGCCCCATGCCTCGATCGCGGCGCTGGCTTTCTACCGGCGTCTCTTCGAGCTGGCGCCCCAGGTGCGTCCGCTCTTCAAGGATGACATCGAATCGCAGGCGACGAAGCTGATGGACATGATCGGTCTCGCGGTGAGCCTCACGGACCGGCCCGAAAGTCTCGAGGGCGACCTGAGGGATCTCGGGGCGCGGCATCTCGACTATGGTGCCGAGGATGCCCATTACGCGGTGGTCGGCGCTGCCATTCTCGACATGCTCGCCGAAGTGCTCGGCGACGAGTTCACGCCCGCGACGAAAGCGGCTTGGCTGGAATTCTACGGCCTCGTCTCGGGGAAGATGCTGGAAGGCGCGGCGGCGGCGCGCGTCGATCGGGCGAACTCCGGATCGGAGCCGTCAAAGGCCCCGGTGCCGGGGAAATGATCGGTTACTTCGGATCGAGCGGCAGCGTAACGTGGAAGGTCGTGCCCTGACCGACTTCCGATTCGAAGGAAACTCGGCCGAGGTGGATCTCGACGCAACGCTTGACGAGGAGCAGCCCCAGACCCGTCCCGGAGATCTCGCCCACATTCCGGGCGCGATGAAAGGCCTCGAAGAGGTGGTGCTGGTCCTCCAAGGGGATGCCGATGCCTTGGTCGCGAATGGAAAAGTGGACCTCGTCGCCCTCCCGCCGCACCGAGACCGCGACGGCGCGATCTTCGGGTGAATACTTCACGGCATTGGAGATCAGATTGCCGAGGATGAGGCGCACGAGGCTTTCATCGAGGATCGCCGGATGGAGATCCCCGTCGTATTCCTCGACGATGGGATTCGACCGTCCCGTCGAGCCCAGGATCTCGCCGCAGAGTTGATGCACGAGAGCGGGCAGATCCAGCGGCGTGGGACGCAGATTCATTTTCCCGGAGTCGGCGCGGCCGAGGATGAGGATCTGCTCCATCAGACCCGACATGCGCAGGGTGGCGGAAAAAATGTCATCGAGGAGATCGCCTTGTTTCTCATCGCTGAGCCGGGCGCGGTGGTGGCGGAGGAGTTCGAGCGCGCTCATCGTCATGCCGAGGGGCGTGCGGAATTCGTGCGAGACCATGGCGACGAAGCGGCTCTTGAGGAGTCCCAGTTCACGTTCCTGCCCGAGGGCGCGGTCGAGTTCGGTCTTGGCCGTTTCCAGTTCGGCGGTGCGATCGCGGACGCGCTCTTCGAGGGTCGCATTCAGTTCGCGGACGGCGTTTTCCGCCTGCTCCGTGCGGGTGAGGGCGCGGCGCAGCGAGATCACCCAGAGGGAAAGGAGACCGACGAGGGCGAGGGTGATACCCCCGCCGATCCAGAGACGGCGATAAAAGAGATAAGGGGCGAGACCGCGGGAGACGGCGTCGCCCTTCGCCCTGATGAGGACATGCAGGGCTTTGCGATCGGGGCTGCCGGGGACGAGACCGGTCACCTCGATGAGGTCGTTCCGGTGGAAACCGCGATAAGGATCCGGCTCCTCGGAGTCGAAGTGGCAGGGGAGCAGTTTGGAGTCTTCTTCGAGGATCAGCGTGGTGCGGTATCGGCCGCCGCCGAGATCGCTCTGGCGTTTTTCGAGGAGGCGTGCCTTCAGCGAGACGATTTGGTTCGTCACGAGCCCTTCGAAGACTTCGGAGATGGTGGTGTTGATGGGTGCATGGCCGGCCTCTTCCGGAGAAAGGACGCGGACCTGGCAGAAGCGCAATCCCACGTCTTTCCCCGTGTCGGCGAGCACGCCGACGGCCTCGATTTCGTCGCCTTCGGAGACTCCGGGAAACGGTGGCACGGGCGAGGCGAGGCCGGACGCCGGATCGGGTTTGTCCAGCGGGGAAAAGATCGCGATCCGGCAAGCCGCGCCCGCTTCGTCGCGGATGTAGAGATGATTCTGGGGAGAGACGTGGAGCACCACGCCGTGGACTTTGGCGAAGACCAGGGTTTTGGCATCGGCTTCCGCCAGCGCGGCGATCGGCGTGATGGGCAGGGAAAAGGGGTCTTCCCGGCCGAGATCGAGGATCAGGGTATGCTCCGGCGAAGCGACAAGGAGCGCCTGCATCGGAGTGAAGCTCTTGCCGCGGTTGATTCCGCGGACCCGGATGCGGGCACCGATGAGGTCGGGGCGGAAACGCTCTTGCGACGATTGGAGAATCCGCGCGACGGCCCAGCCATCGCGGGCACCGAGGAGGATCTGGTGTTCGTCCCCACCCCAGGAGTGATCGAGGACGATGCCCTCGACGACGACCGATTGATCCCAATGGCTGAATTGTGCGATGTCGCCGATCGATGATTGGATCGGATCGGGAGGTGCACCGAGATCCTCCTGTGTGAACGAACTGGCGTTGATCACGGCGAAAAATTTTCCACCATACCGGTTCGTGCCCGTCTTTCCCTCGACGACCCCGCGCGCGCCGACGGTGGGAGGCGGGAGGTCCGCGGGCAGATTCACCTGGATGCCGTGGCTACCGTCGTGAATCGTGAATCCAGAGGCCTCGGCAAAGAGCACGGTGCCCCTGAGACGCACGGGTTCCCCGGCTTCGAGACTCCGATCATCCAGAGCACGGATCGCCGCGACGCTCGACAGCGGAGCGTTGGCATCTTGTCCGGGCAAGGGCAGAACAGTGAGGACTGCCGCGAACGCGAGGATGGAAAGGGATCGCATCGGTGCGGAGCTTACACCTCTGTCGCGGGGTGGCGACTCAGAAATCCGCCGTCCGTGGGGGCTCCTCCCGCTCCTTCAGAGCCTCCGCGAGGCGTGCGACGGCGGCGAGCATGGCGTCGCGCTGGGCGATGCGTTCGGACTCGGAAAGGGTTTCGCCATGGTGGTGGAGGATCTCGGTGCCGGTGAGAAGGACGGAGAGGGACTCCCGCAGGCTGCCGGCGATCGGTTTGGGCGCGCACGTCGGATCGGCGGCGGACTCGCCGGATCGCTCCAACCGTCTCCCCGACTCAAGCCATTGATGTACCGCCCTCACGAGATCCTCGCGCACGACCGGCTTTGTCAGGTAAGCGTCCGCTCCCAGGCGACGGGCCTCGTCGAGATCCCCGTTTTCGCCGAAGGCACTGAGAAACAGAAAAGGCGTGCGATCGAAGATATGATCCGATCTCAGTGCGGTGAGGACGCCGCGGCCGTCGAGGACCGGCATCATCTGATCGCAGAGGATCAGATCGGGTCTCTCGCGACGGGCGACCTCCAGTCCCGCTTTGCCGTCCGGTGCCGTGAGGACCCGGTATCCCTCCAGCTCGAGGAGGAGGGCGAGATTGGCCCGAAGCGTGGCTTGATCCTCGATCACGAGGAGGGTTCGGGAGAGGGGCTCGGCGTGCATGGGAGGTAGGGTGGAAAAGCATGCCCCGGAATTTCGAATCCGGATATGGGACGAAGGTCCTGTATCCGGGGGCGTGGACCTCGTTTTCCGTAGGACTTTCATTCTACCCCCCGGCCTTGACGCCGCGCCGCGCCTCGCTATAAGTTGGCGGCTCCCGCGGTTTCCGGGCCTCATTCCCGGGGATCTCGTTTCTTGTTTTTACTATATTTCCAATGTCTGAACCGCTCGCTGGCAAAGTCGCCTTCATTTCCGGGGGATCCCGGGGGATCGGTCGTGCCACGGCCCTGAAACTGGCCGGAGCGGGTGCCGATGTGGCCATTCTTTATTACAACAGCCACGAGGAAGCCGAAGCCGTCTGTGAGCAGATTCGCGGGATGGGGCGCAAGGCTCTCGCCGTGCAGGCGGATGTCAGCAGCCCCGACAGCGTGGGCGAAGCCTTCGAGGAATTCAAAAAGCATTTCGACCGCGTCGATTTCGTGATCAGCAATGCCGCGCTGGGCGTCTTGAAACCGGCCTTGGAAATGACCCTGAAGCATTTCCGCCGCTGCATGGAGACGAATGCGCTGGCGCTCAACACCTTGGCCCAGAACGCGGTGCCGATGATGAGCGCCGGGGGATCGATCATCGGCCTGACCAGTCTCGGCTCGGAGCGGGCCATCCCGAATTACACCTTCATCGGCGCCTCGAAGGCCGCCCTCGAGGCCCTCGCCCGCGGTCTCGCCCAGGAGCTGGGACCGCAAGGGATCCGCGTCAATTGCGTGAGCGCCGGCGTCGTCGATACCGATGCCCTCAAACATTTCCCCAATCGCGAGCACCTTCTCGACGAATACAAGGTCCGCACGCCGCTCGGCCCGACTCTGACGCCCGAGCAGGTCGCCGACGCGGTTTACCTCCTCTGTCTGCCCGAGGCCGGTATGATCACCGGCCACACCCTTTTTGTCGACGGCGGTTACGCCATTTCCGGATGAGCGCGACCCCTTTCCAGATCGAGGACGGCCTCTCCGGCCGCTTCGCCCTCGTCACCGGCGGCAGTCGCGGCATCGGCCGGGCCATCGTCGAGCGCCTCGCAAGGGCTGGCATGGACGTGACCTTCACCTATCTCGGCAACGAGGCGGCGGCGAATGCGGTCGTGTCGGAAAATCCCGGTCTGCAAATCACCGCGGTGAAGGTCGACGGTCGCGACAGCGCCGCGGTCAACGTCTGCATCGAGACGATCGTGGAGCGGACCGGCCGGATCGACGTGCTCGTGAACAACGCGGGCGTGATCCGCGACAACCTCCTCCCCATGCTCGAGGACGACGATCTCAAGGCCGTCTTCGAGACCAACATCGAGGGGGTTT
The DNA here is from genome assembly GCA_016795385.1 of Verrucomicrobiales bacterium. Classification (GTDB taxonomy): domain Bacteria; phylum Verrucomicrobiota; class Verrucomicrobiia; order Verrucomicrobiales; family DEV007; genus Arctic95D-9. The sequence continues at coordinate 75,304 of JAEUHI010000073.1, forward strand.
TTCACTTTTGCCGCGCCGTCGTGCCGCACATGATGTCGAAACGCTACGGTCGCATCGTCAATCTCAGCTCCGTCTCCGCGACCAAGGGCGGCCGGGGCCAGACGAACTACGCCGCCAGCAAGGGCGCGATCAATTCCTTCACCCAGTCCCTCGCCGTCGAGGTGGGACGCCGCGGCCTCCGCGTCAACGCCGTCGCGCCCGGCGTGATCGAGACCGACATGTCCGCCGAGGTCCGCAGCCTCGGAGGTGACGAAATCCTTTCCAATATCGTCCTGAAGCGCTATGGTCAGCCCGCCGAGATCGCCGAGGCGGTGTGGTTCCTGAGTTCCGACCTTTCCGGTTACATCACCGGGCAGGTCCTGAGCGTGGACGGCGGATTCAAAATGTAAGAGACATGAGCAACGCAGACATCACCAAAGAGGAAATCATGGCCATCTACCCGAAGGTGGCGGAAATCATCGCGGACGCCCTCGGCTGCGACGAAGAGGACGTGAAACCCGATTCCTCCCTCATCAACGACCTCGACGCCGAGTCGATCGACTTCCTCGACATCGTTTTCCGCCTCGAGCGCGAGTTCAAGGTGAAGATCCCCCGTGGCAAGGCCATGGAGGAAGCCCGCGGCGAGCTGAGCGAGGAAGAATTCGAGCAGGGCGGCATCGTCACCGACGCCGGCGTCGCGAAGATCCGTGCCTACCTCACCGAGGTGCCGGCTGACCGCATCAAGACCCCGCTCAAGGCCGCCGAGATCCCCAAGCTCTTCACGACCGAGACCTTCTGCAAGATGGTCATCCGGGAGCAGAAGGGAGCTTGATCAGCGGCACGACAGCCGTCAGGCAAAGCCCTTGACTTTTCCGGGCATCGCCCGCCACTGTTGCGGGCGATCTCTTCGACGTGCGGAGCCGAAGCCCGGACTCCCGCGGTGTGGGGTCTGGTTGGGAGAATGAAACCGCGCACCAGCGACTGGATCTGGGGTCTTTTGATCCTCGGGTCGGCCTTCCTCATGTGGGGGGACTTGGATCGTCAGGCGCTGGACCATGCCCTCGGCTTGGGATTTTCCCTGGCGATGGTGCTGCCGGCCCTGCTCGCGCTGTGGTGGCTCGATCGCCTGCCGCCCACCTCGGCGCGGACCTGGTGGCGGTCCCTTGGCTTCGGGATTTTCATCATCTCGATCCTCGCCACCTACATCCATCTTTACGTGGGCGTCACCGTCACAGAAAAGGCGGTCGAGAGTGAAGTATTCGATGCCGGCAAGGCGGAAAACCTGGGCGATCTCGCGGGCTCGATTCTTTCCGCGCCGATTTTCGAAGAGACCTTCAAGGGGCTTCTTCCCTTTCTCATGCTGCTCGGCAGTGTGGATCACGCCGGCCTGAGGCGTCGTGAGGTTGGCCCTTGGCCTGCCTTGCTATCCGGATTGCTGGTCTGCCTCGCCTTCGGCAGTGCCGAAAACGCCACCCACTTTGCGCGGGATTTCGCGGACTGGCAGGGCCGCCTTTTCTTCGCCTATCTCCACGCCGCTTTTTCGTTGCCGATGCTCCTGGCGATCGGTTTTGCGGCGCTGCTGCCCACGCTCTCCTCGCGGATCGCCCTCTCCTTGGGGGGATGGGCGGTCTCCGTCGCACTTCACGGCCTCTGGAATGCCAAGGTCCTTTTTGGCAACTGGGAAGGGTCGCCCGGGCCGTGGTTCGATCACGCGCCCGCTTTCTCACCGGTTCTTTGTGTTCTTTGCGTCGGTCTCGTCTACTGGTGGGAGGTGCGGACGCTCCGTCACTGCGGTGCGGATCCGCGCCCTCTTTCCCAACCACCGCGGTCCGGCGAAACATCGGACCTCATCACCGCTCGCGAAGAGATCCTTTCAAGACCGCTCGCTTCCGTCTGAGGAAGGCGGATCGAATTGAAGAAGGGCCGCCGCCAGGGCGGTGGAGAGGCTGGTGCCTACCGCGGGACGGAGAAGGAATCGGTTCGCGTCCACATCGGTGCAGGCGAAGACGCCAAGGAGGTGACCCTCATAAGCGGCCGGAACGACGATGAGATCGCCGCCTTCCTGAAACCAGCGTTCCAACTCGCGATGATAGGGTGCCCACCGCCACTCCAGTCGCATCTCTTCGAGGCGCAGCGATCCCGACGCGCCGGCGAGCGCGTCGGCGAGCGGCTCGGAGACGAGATCGTAGGAGATACCGTCGGACGCCGGCGCGACCCGGTCGAAAATCCCGCTCCCGCGGTAACGCCAGAGCTGGCCCTCCGCAATGCCGACTTTCGTGAAGAGTTCCTCGCAGAGCGTGGCGATCACCTCCGGGGTCCGGCCATGGCGGGTAGCCTCGATGACACGCCCGGAGAAACCTTCGATCTCATCGAGACCCTTGGCGCGCCACCGCGAGAGCGTATCCCCGATGAATCCCGTGATGGGCCCGATCACCCACAAGCTCGCGCCGAAGGCGAGCCAACCGATCGTCGATCCGAGGAACAGATCGGATTTTTCCAGAAAGCCCGAAACCGGATCGCCGATCACGTTTTCGATGAAGGGGATGGCGGCCACTCCGATGATCCAGAGCTGGCCTTCGACGTGGGGAGGATTCAGGAAAGAACCGCGTTCGAGAGCGATCACCAGTGCGATCGCCGCGATCACCGACAAGGCCACCGCCAGATTCGGACCCCACACGGGGCTCAGGCTGAAGAAAAGGGGGACGAGCAGACGCAGGAAGATCGCACTGGCGGCGAGCACGCCGATCCGCGGAAGCCGCACATCGGTGCTGCGCCGTTTTCGGAACGCCCATCCGCCGACCACCAGCAGCAGCGGAGCGGTAATGAACCAGGCATAAAACGGCCACTCGACTCCTCGTTGGGTGCCGATGAAGAAAAAGATCAGTCGCAGCACGTAGAGCGCGAACCAGACGAGGACGATCTTCGCCGCTTGCACGCAAAAGCGGTCGCGCCAGGTGCGGATGAGCGGGCCGGGACGTGCCGGCCAGCAGAGCGCCACCCAGAGCCCGGCGTGGGCGAGCAATTGTGCGACCATCCAATCCGTCAGACGCATGCACCCGATCAAAAGGGTGTGGATCGAGAAAAGGGCGCCTACCAGAGGGAGGGAGGAATAATCCCTCCAGATCACGAAGCGGACCCGGTCGACGACGAGGTCGAGCGAATCCGCGACCCATCCGACATGGGATCCGGCGAGGTAGATGGCGAGCCACCAGGCGGCGCGGCTGCCGCCGGAAGGCCCGCCGAGCAGCAGCAGGATGAGGATGCCGCCTGCCAGAATCACGATCGTGGCCCGGGCCACCGACGATGCGGAAGCTTGGCTCTGATCGAGGGGCAGCTCGCGCAATTCGGCGTGACCTTGCCATTTCTCATCCGGCGTCAGCCAGACCCCGGCGGAGACGCGCTCGTCCCCGCTCCCTGCCGGATCGATGTAGAAGATCGTGTTCAAGCCGGGACTCTGGGAAAGCTCCGGGATGCCTCCGAGGCGTTGGGTCCCGAGGGCGGCCAGGGCGCTTCTGGCCTTCGGATCGGTGGGGGCGTCCCGCAGGGCGAGGATGGCCTGCACCACCGCCCGGGTCGTTCCTGGCGCCGCCGCATATACCTCGATTTTCTGAAAGTCGTCCGCGGTCAATCCACGGCCATCCCGGGTCCAATAGAAAAACGAATTCTCTTCGGGTGAGGATTTTGGGGCGGCCTCGGCCTCCTGCGCGAGACGCGGTGGCAGATCGAGCAGATCGAGATAGACCAGCGAAGGCAGGATGAGGAGCAGGACGATCGCGGCTCTTGAGGCCAGCCACGACCCCGCGCTGCCGAGAGATTCCTGGACCATTTCACCGACCACCCCCGACGTGCGCCACCGCGCCGGGAGCATCCAGCCGCGGGGGAGCCACACCATCGCGATACCGGCCAGCATCGCCAGCGCATTGCTCCAGAGTTTGGGATTGGACCCATCCGTCCCCGTCGTCAGGTTGAGCACGAAGAGCCAGAGCAGGGTGAAGGCGATCCTACCGGCAAGACTCTTCCGCGGACCTTCCTGCCTGAGGCACAAGTCGGCGAGCCATCCGAAAATGAAGTATTGGAGCGGCAACGTGCCCACCGTCCACAGTTCTCCGCGCGGGTCGGCACCGTTCAGGCTGAACCCCGCGCCTTGGACGAGCAGAGCGATCAGCCTTCCGGCAAAAGGGATGCGCAGATGCCAGCCGAGCCAGGGCACGCCCAGACCGATCAACCAACTCGAGGCGACACCCGCGGCGGCGTCCCACCCCGTCCCCGGCAGGAGCAGGTTCGTCGCACTCAAAAGCCCCGTCGTCGCGACGAGGATGATGAAAGTTCTCACCCGCAGACAAAGCGATGCCTCGACCGTCGCCGCGAGACGGTCGTCCGGCGCGGGGAGGGGAGTGACGGTGGTGCTCATCGTTCCGGCGGTGACATCGCCCACGTTGAATGCCGGGAGCGAGGGGCGGCAAGCGGAAAGTTCGAGGTTGCCAAGGCCGCGTGACGTTCCGATCGTGCGGGGAACCGCTCTCCTCTCGATGAATCGACCCGTCCTCCCGCTGCTCTTCCTATCCCTTTCTTTCCTCGTCTCCGCCTCTGCCGACGGCATCCTGCCCCAGGACCGGGCCATCCTGACATTGCTCCAAATCAACGACGTCTACACCACCTTGCCGGACAAGAAGGGCCTCGGCGGTCTCGCCCGCGTCGCCACCCTGAAAAAGCAGATCGCCGCCGAGGGCCGCACCGTGGAGCTCATCCTCGCCGGCGATTTTCTCTCCCCCTCGATCGCTTCCAGCGTCTACAAGGGGCGCCAGATGATCGACACCTTCTCCGCGGCCGGCGTCGACATCGGCATCCTCGGCAACCACGAGTTCGACTTCGGCCCGGATGTGCTGAAACAACGGCTCAGCGAGGCGAAATTCACCTGGCTCGTCACCAATGTTTTCGAGGAGGCCGCCGGACGACCGCTCGGAGGTCATCCCACCGTGCTCCTGAAGGAATACGACGGCGTGAAGGTCGGTTACCTCGGCCTTTGTCTCGACGGAGACACCATCAGCCCTGATCGCCGCGTCGGCATCCGCATCGAGGATCCCCTCGCCACCGGGGAAAAAATCGTCGCCTCGCTGAAAGAACAGGGTGCCCAGGTCATCGTCGCGATCACCCACCTCGACTACGCCGACGACCGGCTCCTCGCGAAACGTTGTCCCGACATCGACGTCATCCTCGGCGGCCACGAGCACGACGCCAGCACCACCTGGGTGGGGCGCACCCTCATCAGCAAAGCCGACTCCGACGCGGTCACCGCCGCCCGCATCGACATCCTCCCGGGCGAGGCGGGCGAGCGGCCCGAGATCCAGTTCGAGCTCATCCCCATCAATGACCAACTCGCCGACGATCCCGCCACCGCCCTCGTCGCCCGCGACTACGAGGACCGGCTCGGCATGGCTCTCGAGGTCGAGGTCGGCGGCACCCGCATCCCGCTCGACGGAGTCTCGAGCGCTCTCCGCTCCCGCGAGACGAACCTCGGGAACTTCGTCGCCGACGCGATGCGCGCGGATACCGGTGCCCCCATCGCCATCGTCAACTCCGGCAGCATCCGCGTGAACCAGGTCATGCCCACCGGCACCCTGCGCATGAAGGACCTCGTAGCGATCCACCCCTTCGGCGGCACCGTCTGTGTCGTCGAGGCGAGCGGGGCCCTCATCCTCGAAGTGCTGAACAACGGCTTCTCCGAGCTCGGAGAGGACGACGGACGTTTTCCCCAGGTCTCCGGCCTCCGCTGCGTCGTCGATCCCGCCGCGCCTCTCGGCGACCGCGTCCGCGAGGTCGTGGTCGGGGAAGAGCCGCTCGATCCGGTACGATCGTACCAGGTCGCGGTGAGCGACTTCATGATCCGCCAGGGCGACGGCTACAAGATGCTGGCGAATGCGAAGGTGCTGCGCATCCCCGAAGCCGGGAACGTCTTTCCCGATGTGATCGAGGCCCACATCCGCGCGCTCGGCGGCGAGATCGAGCCGAAGGTCGAAGGCCGCATCCGCTTTGCCGGCGATGCGGCGCCCACCCTGACAAAACGCCCTTTTCTCCTCGATACCGACATGGGTATCGACAGCGTCATGGGTCTGCTTTATCTCCTCCGCGAGCCCTCCGTCGATCTGCGCGCCATCACCATCAGCCATGGCACCGCCGACGTCGCGAGCGGGGCCGCCAATTGCCTGAAGATTCTCGAGCTGACCGGCGATCGTGCCATCCCCGTCGCCGCTGGCGAGAACGCACCTCTCCAGGGAGAGCGGAGTTTTCCCGATTTCTGGAAAGAACTCGCCAACACCCTTGGCGAGACCCGCCTCCCCGAGGCCAAGGCGAAACTCGATCCGCTCCCCGCGCCCGACCGCATTCTCGCGGTGCTCGAGGAAAGCGAGACGCCCGTGACCATCGTCGCGATGGGGCCGCTCACCAACCTCGCTCGTGCCCTGGCGAAGAAGCCCGAGGCCGTTTCCAAAATCGCCTCGGTCGTCGCCATGGGCGGTGCGGTGAAGGGACCCGGCAACGTCGACAAACCCTTCGTGGGGATCCGCAACAGCGTCGCCGAGTGGAACATGTACCTCGATCCCCACGCCGCCGACGCGGTGCTGCGCAGCGGGGTGAAACTGCGCCTAGTCCCGGTCGAGGCGACGCAGGCTCTGCCGGTCACGCCCGCGTTTCGGGATGCCCTCGCCGCCGCTCCGCGCGACGCCACCTCCGGGCTGCTCCTCGGCCTGCTCGACACCGTGGCCGAGGGCATCGACAGCGGTTGGTTTTATTTCTGGGACACCCTCGCCGCCGTCGCCGCGACCAAGCCGGAGGTGATGGGCAATCACACCCAGACCATCTCGATCGTGACTGAAGAGGGTCCGACGCTCGGCCAGACCCTGTCCGATCCCGCCGGAGTCGAAGTCCGCTTCGCCGAGGAGTTCAATCGCGAGACCTTTGAGCGCGAGCTCCTGGAGACGGTGCTGGATTGACTCAACTCCTCCGACGACGTCTCCAGAGGATCCCGCCGAGCGCGCCGCCGAGGATGGCGAGCGTGCCGGGCTCGGGCACGGCGGTGAGGGTGATCGCTCCGCCGGTGCCGGAGCCGTAGCTGATCTGGTAGTTCGAGATGATCGCGCCCTCGGCCAAGCCCGCGAACGTGCCGGTGAGGGTGCCGTAGTTCGCGAGGGTGTAGACGTTGCCAACGGTGAACGCGCCGGTGAAGCTCGGCACGAAGGATGAACCGTTGAGTGCGAGGGCTCCGCCCACATCGATCCGGTCGGAGAGTCCGTTTTGATCCTGCACGATATCGATGAGCCAGGTGCTGCCGGCCGCGGTGGTGAGGTCGCCGGTGAAGGTCAGGGTGCCCGTGCCGGAAGCGACACCCGGAACGCCCGCCGAGACCCGGCCTCCGGACTCCACGGTGGTGAGAGCACCGCCGATCGATCCGGTGCCGCCGAGGGTGCCGGTGTTGCGGACGACGACATCGCCGCTGCCGGTGCCGCTGCCGCTCGTATTGGTCACCAGCAGGGTGGTGCCTTCGATCGTCGTGCCTCCGCCGTAGGTGTTGGCTCCGGAGAGGATCACGGCCCCGGTGCCCGTGCCGGCGATGCGCAGGGCGAGGTCGTTTCCATCATCGTCGATCACGCCGGAAAACACGGTGTTGGCGCTGCTCTGGTGGGTGAGGGTGCGAGCACCGCCCTCCAGGGTGACGGGTCCGGTGAAGACGAGATTTCTCGCCCCGATCGTGTTGGGGATGGTCGTGTCGCCGCGGAGGACGAGTTCGTTTCCGATCGTGATGTCGCTGGCGGTGGTGGCGCGGATCGCGCTGCCGTCGAGGATGAGACGCCCTTGGCCGAAAGGACCACTCGTCGGCGCGCCGGCCGGCCCGAGGGAGCTGCTCTGCGGGATGACATTCGCGACGCGGAGCACGGTGTCGCCCGAATAGGGATTTTGTTGTCCGGCGAGGACGAGGGTGCCGGTGCCGTGATAGGTGACGCCGCCGCTGCCGGAGATCGGAGAGGTGATGAACGTGTTGCCGGTCGAGTGGATCGTGATGATGCCCTCGCGGCTGCCGAAATCGAGGGTGCCCGGTCCGTCGATACGGGGCTCGGTCCCGGAGGCGAAGAGGATCGCTCCGCTCGCGACATTCAGGGTGCGGCCGGAAGGGATGGTCAGGGCGAAGCTGTTGCCCTCGAGGATCAGGGAGTTGATGCTCGTGTTCGCGGATACGGTCGTCGCGGCGGTGAGGCGGGTGTTGTGCCCGGCGGTGATGGCGTTCGTGGTGAACTCGTCGGTGGGATTCAGCGGACGCAGACCGGTTGCAGCCTGGTAGGTGAGGAAGGTGTTCGGCACCGAACCGGCCGTGCCCGTGCCGCCGGTCGTGGTCGTGGCGACGCCGAGGAGGTAAGGTACGATCCCGGTATCTTTGGCCGCCGCGTTGATGCCCGTGGAGAGCGGGACTCCAGCCCCGACAAGAGCCGGTGGATTCGTGACGAAGAGGCGGGCCATGCTCGTGGTGCTGGTGCCATCGGCACCGAGGAGGAGGCCATTGATGAAGCCGAGTCCGCCGCCCGGCGAGCGAAGCAGGTCGCCGGCCGTGAACTGGGCGGTGTTCGTGCCCCCGTAGCTGATCGTCACCGGCGAGATGCCGCGGGCAAAGGAAAGGGCGCCGACCGTTTCGCTCGAATTCGTCGCGGCTTGATCAGAGCCCGCGTAGACGAAGGCTCCGCCCAGCAACGTCAGCACCGAGGTGTTGGCGAGGCGATCGAGGCTGTTGTTGGAAACGCCGAGATTGTCGATCCGCAGCGTGCCGCCCTCGAGGCGCAGATCGGTCGAGGCGAGTCGCCCGTTGCTGCCGAAGGGTGCGGTCGCGTTGGCGAAGCCGATCTGCAGCGTCCCGCCACGCACGGTGGTGGCGCCGGTGTAGGTGTGATTTCCGAAGAGGCGCTGGGTGCCCGTGCCGGCCTTGATGAGATGCAGGGTCCCGAGTCCATCGGTGATGAGCCCCGAGTAGTTGAACGACGATGCGCCCGAGATCGTGAGCGTGGAGGCAGCCGCGATGCCCGTGGTGACATTGAGCAGGGCACCTCCGGCGTGATTGGCGGAACTATCGAGACCCGCGAGAGTCTGGACCTTTCCGTTCAGGTCGAGGCGCATCGACTGCGTCGCGAGGGCGCTCAGCGTATTGAGGGTGCTCGCCGCGGGGATGGCGTTGTCCACTCCGAGAACGAGCCTCGATCCCGTGCCGGTGTTGGCGAAAAGCGTTGTCGGTCCCGTGTAGGTATTGACGTTGTTGAGGATCGTCACGGAGTTGTCGGCCCGTCCGAACAGGACCCCGGCCGTGCCGCCTCCGCTGATCACGCCCGAAATCGTGAGCGTGCCGTTCACGCCGCCACCGATGCGCGATCCCACCGCGGCGACGATGACGTTGCCCGCCCACTCCGCCGAGACACCCGGGGTGGTGCGGAGGGCTCCGTAGGAATCGGCCCCGCCATTTCCCGTGACCGTCACCGTCTGTCCTGAGACCGAGGTCGAGATCTCGACGCGTCCGCCGGAGTTGACGAGCGTGCCGACGTTCGTGGTTCCGAGCGCCGAGGCATGTCCGAGCTGGAGAATGCCGAGATTGTTGACCGTGAGCGGTCCGCTGACGGTGTTCGTTCCGGAGAGGCTCATGGTGCCACCGCCGACGATGATGCTGCCGCCGAGGGTGTTGTTGCCGGTCAGGGAGAGGAGGCCGCCACTGACGTTGATCGGGCCATTGAGCGTGTTGTTTCCCGAGAGAAGGAGCGTGCCGGCTCCGACCGAGGTGGTGCCCGTGTAGGTGTTCGTGCCGCTCAGGGTCTGGGAACCCGCGCCGGTCTTGCTGAGGCCGAGATGGCCCGTCACGGTGCCGGCGTAAACATCGGACCCGCTCGTTTTGTGGATCGTCAGGGTCGAGGCGGTCGCCGAGGTGTTGGTCACCGTCCGGGACATGAGCGCGCCGAGATCGGTGAGTCCGCCGATCTGCTGATTCCATCCATTCAGGTCGAAAGAGGCGCCTTCCACATTCGCACTGTTCCCGATGCGGAGGAGCGTGGCGGTGGGCAGGCGGTCGTTGCCGCCGCCGAGTTTCAGGACCCCGACCACCACATCGGTGGAGCCTCCGTAGGTGCTGACTCCCGAGAGGATCGTTTCCGACGCTGCCGTGGCCCCGCGCACCGCGAGGACGCGGGCGGTGCCGCCATCGGAGATTTCGCCGCTGATCGTCAGCGGGCTGCCGATCCCGCCACCGATGCGGGCGCCCGAGGAGCCGAGGATCACGTTTCCATTCCACGTGTTCGCCCCGCTGATGCTCTGGAGCGCGCCGAAGTTGTTTCCTCCCGTGCCATTGATCGTCAGGCTCTCGCCCGAGATCGTGATCCCTCCGGAGAGTTCGATGCGGGCTCCGTTCGCGACCGTCGTCGCCCCGGCCGTGGTGCCGAGCGATCCGCCGTGGGTGAGACGCAAGGCTCCGGCATTCACCACGACCGCTCCGGCAAAGGTGTTGGCCCGGCTCAGCACGAGCGTGCCCGATCCGTTTTTGGTGATGCCGCCGGACTGGATCACCGCGTCGATCGTGGCGAGGTGCGTGGCATTGGCGATATCGACGATGCTGCCGACCGACAAGCCGAGCAGGCCGCTGCCCGTGAGGGTGAAGCCGCTCGCGTTGAAGGTGAGGTGGTTCACCGAGACATCCTCCGCCACGGTCACGGTCTCACCCGCGCCGCCGAAGATGGCGTTGTTGCCATTCGTCCAAGGGAGCCCGCCATTCCAGTGGGGCGAGGTCAAATCCCAGATCCCGCTGCCGTTCAGCCAGGTCTGGTCCGACTGGGCATGAGCGGATTTTGCGGCTGGGAAGAGAAAGAAGACCAGGCAGACCGCGAGCAACGATCTGCCGGGAAAGGCAGGGGAGGGGAGGGTCATGGCAACCTTGGCTTCGGAGGAGGGGGAAAAGCGTCGGGCCTTGCACCGTAGGACGGCTCGGGCGGGTCGTCAAACGGGGTTCCGGGACGTGAAGAGAGCGGGGTCACGACAGGGTTTTGTCGACTGACGACGGCGTTTTGTTGACTGACGAAAGGGTTTTGTTGGCTGACGACGGGGTTTTGTTGACTGAAATCGGGGCTGTGTTGCCTAACGACGGGGTTTTGTTGACTGACGACGGGGTTTTGTTGGCTGAAATCGGGGCTGTGTTGCCTAACGACGGGGTTTTGTTGACTGACGGAAGGGTTTTGTTGGCTGACGAGAGGCCTTCGTCGGCTGAAAACGGCGTTTCGGCACAGACACACGCAGGCCTTGCAAAAAACCCGCATCGTCGCAAAGATCTCCCGACCATGGCGCACGATCTTTCCCCATCCCTCTCCGCGTTTTCCGCTTGGGCCTCGACCCACATCACTGGCGACGAAAAGGGGCAGGCCCAGATCTTTCTCGATCGTCTCTTCCAGGCCTTCGGCCACGGCGGCTCGCTCGATGTCGGCGGCGAGCCGGAATTCCGCGTCCGCAAGGGCAAGGATGCGGGCGGTGGCACCAGCTTCGCCGATTACGTGTGGAAACCCGTCGTGCTGATCGAGATGAAAAAGCGCGGCACCGTGTTGTCGAAGCACTACCGCCAGGCCTTCGACTACTGGACGCGCCTGGTGCCGAACCGTCCCCGCTTCGTGGTGCTCTGCAATTTCGACGAGTTCGAGGTCTACGACTTCGAAAATCAGATGGACTCGCCCGTCGGCTCCGTGCGCCTCGCCGACCTCGGCGAGCACTACGGCCCGCTGAAATTTCTCGTGCCCGGCCAGCCCGAGCCCATCTTCGAGAACGATCGCCTCGCCGTCACGCGCGAGGCCGCCGATTGCCTCGCCTCATGCTTCCGCCGCCTGCGGAAACGCGGGATCGAGCAGCCCCTCGCCCAACGCTTCATCTTGCAGATGCTCGTCTCGCTCTTCGCCGAGGATATCGAGTTGCTGCCGAAATACTTCGTCACCGAGCTGTTGAAAGAGATCAAGACCCCCGCGGACAGCTACGACCTGCTCGGCAATCTCTTTGCGGCGATGAATACTTCGCCCGCCGTCAGCGGAGGCCGCTACAAGGGCGTGCCCTATTTCAATGGTGGTCTTTTCAGCGAGCCCGCCCGGCTCGAGTTGCACGATCTCGAGTTGGTCGATCTCGTGAAGGCCGCCAGCTACGATTGGAAAAAAGTGCAGCCCGAGATTTTCGGCACTCTCTTCGAGCACTCCCTCGACGATGGCAGCATCGAGGGCACGCGCGACGAGCGCCGCGCCACCGGGGCGCATTTCACCAGCCCCGTCGACATCCTGAAGATCGTGGGCCCCACTCTCGTGGAGCCGTGGCGCGAGGCGATCGAGGGGGCGAAGACCCTGAAGCGACTCGGCGAGCTGCGCGAGCGGATGCACCGCCTACGCGTCCTCGATCCCGCCTGTGGCAGCGGGAATTTCCTCTACGTCTCGTATCGCGAGATGAAGCGGCTCGAAGCCCGCCTCTTCGAGCGCATCGAGACGGAATTCCCCAGCAAGGCCGAGGGCGCCCAGACGGTGATGAGCTACCTCAGCGCCCAGAATTTCTACGGCATGGATATCAATCCCTTCGCCGTGGAGATCGCGAAAGTGACGATGATGATCGCGCGCAAGCTCTCGATCGACGAGCTGCACATCACCGAACGTGCCCTGCCGCTCGATAACCTCGATCAGAATTTCCGGGCCGTCGACGCCCTCGTCTCCGTCGCGGAGGATGGAACCGCGATCCGCACGCCCTGGCCGTCGGCCGATGTCATCGTGGGGAATCCGCCCTTCATCGGAGCGAAATTGCTGAAGCCCCAACTCGGTCCCGATGCCGTGAAGCGTCTCCGGGCCCTCTATCCCGAGGTACCCGGCATGGCCGACTACTGCGTCTACTGGATCCGCCGCGCGCACGATCATTTGCCGAGCTGCACCGCGGCCGATCCCTTCGCAGGGAGGGCCGGCCTCGTCGGCACTCAGAATATCCGCAACAATGCCTCGCGCGTCGGTGGGCTAGATCACGTGGCGGCGACGGGCACGATCATCGAGGCAGTCGACAACCAACCGTGGAGCGGCGAGGCGAACGTGCATGTCAGCATCGCGAACTGGGTGAAGACGCAGGAGGAGGGTTTGCTGCCGGGGGTGAGGCGGCTTTGGTTCAAGACCGAGCCGACCGGGGCGATGAAGAAGGCGTGGAAGAAGGCAGGGAAAAACGCGGCGAAGGAGTATGAACTCGGGTTTCGTGAAGTGGAGCGGATCTCTTCGACGCTGTCGGATCAGACGGATGTCAGCACGGCGGTTCGACTCACCTGCAACTACCTCCCGCAGGTCTGCTTTTCCGGCCAATTCCCGCGGCACCACGGCTTTGTAATCACGGAGTCAGAAGCGCGTTCACTAATCGCCGTTGATCCTCGAAACGCTGATGTCGTCCATCCGTTCTTCATCGGAGCCGAACTCCTCACCGCCGAGAGTCCACAGCGCTGGGTGATCGACTTTCAGCAGATGAGTATTCTTGAAGCGCGTTCCTACGAAAAGCCATTCGCGCTGATCGAAGATGCAGTCCTTCCTCACGTCCAGGAGTATGCGAGCAAGGAGAGGGAAAAGACCGGAAGTGAAACTGGCCAAGATCAAACGTGGCTGAATGTGTGGTGGCAACATTTTCGCTGTCGTAAGGAGATGGTCGACTCCATATCGAAGAATCTCCGATTCATCGCCTGTTCGGACACGACAAAACGGCCGGTCTTCGCCTTTATCTCGAGCAAAATTCGACCCGACCACAAACTGCGCGTTTTCGCCTTTCACGATGACTACAGCTTCGGAATCCTTCAATCCCATGCGCACTGGCTCTGGTTTGTGACGAAGTGCAGCAAGCTTGCAGAAAGATTCAACTACACGTCCAGTTCCGTCTTCGACACCTTCCCCTGGCCGCAGTCCCCCGATCCCGCGAAAGTCCTCGCCGTGGCCGAGGCGGGGCGCGAGGTGCGCCGCATCCGGGCGGAATCCCTGCCGAAACTGAAGGGGGGGCTTCGCGCTCTCTACCGCACCCTTGAGCTGCCCGGGGCCAATCCGCTGAAGTCCGCACACGCCGCCCTCGATGCCGCCGTCCTCGCCGCTTATGGCTTCTCCGCCAAGTCCGACCTCCTCGCCCAGATCCTCGCCCTCAACGAATCCGTCGCCGCCGCCATCGAAGCCGGTCAGCCCGTGACCGCGCCCGGTCTCCCCGCCGGATACCCCGATCCCGCGTCGCTCGTGACGGAGGATTGTATTCGCCCATTAGCCCCGTAAACTCAAATCTTGTTCACTTGCGAATGCTCTCGCTGCCATCAATGAAAAAGAAATCTGATTCTCAGAAAGAGGCGAAGCCGTCAAGTCCTGGTGCCTCACCGAAATCCGAGTCACATCCCAAACGGAAAACGGCGCCTCGGAAGAAAAAGACATCGACCGAAACGGCATTGTCTGACGTTTCGACTGCTCCGGATGAGAACTCGGGAGTGCTACAGGATCTTCTCGTGGATCTCGTTTCGAAAATTCCGACGTCGAGAGAAAGTGAAAACGATGATCCTCTTTCACGATCACGCGAAATTGCACGAAACGCGGCGTTGCGGGCCGCTTCCGTCTCGGGAGTCCTCGCCTTACCACCAGGGCCGCTTGGGATGGCGGCGATTTTACCGGACTTGCTCGAGGTGTGGCGAATTCAAAAGCAACTGGTAGCAGATATTGCAGCGGCATACGGGAAATCGGCGCTCTTGACGAAAGAGATGATGGTCTTCTGCCTCTTCAAGCACGGTGCCGCCATGCTGATGCGCGATATCGCGGTTCGTGCCGGTCAACGCTTGCTGGTTCGACGTGTCACGCTTCGGACGCTTCAATCGGCACTACGGAAGATCGGCGTCCGTATCACGCAAAAGGTAATCGCGAAATCGATTGCAAAATACGTCCCCTTTGTCGGCGCGGTCGCTATCGGTGGATACGCGTATTACGATACCAGTAAAGTAGCAGCAACAGCGATTGACGCGTTTAGTGGTGAAATTTCTTTGGAAGGCGATTCGCCTGAAGAATGATGCTTCGTTTTGATTGTCGTTTTTGCGGAATTGTAATCTTAATCACGTTCAAAACCATACCGAATCGGATTGTAGGTTCCCTCCGTTTTCAGACCCTCAAATCCCATCTTTGCACGATCGTCTGCTGAAAGCGATGGCATGTGAATCAGGCTGTTGGTGATCTCAACAATCTCTAGGTCCGGCATATTCTTGATTGGAATCTTCCGAACTGGACTGACTTCCCAGTGGTGTCTCCTTTCAATAATCTTTCCGCTCGGGCCGGCGATTCTTTCAGGCTTAAAGTAGTCGTTGAGGTTTCTTTTACCCCAAAGATCGGCGGGCAGAAATATTGAGTTGCCCACTGAATCCGAGTCCGCCCCACAACACCTCGACGCAATGGTTACGGGACGCCCGAATACAGAGCAATTATAGCGTAACGGGGTGCCGACATACCCGACGCAAACTTCACCCTGTGCGAGGCCAATGTGCGGGCAGAAGGCGAGCGCGTCGCGTTCCGCCATCCATCTTGCGGTAATCAACGCATCGGCGAAAGGATCATCGGAACCAAATTCTTTGGAAAATACGACCATAATTTCGTCTCCGATATATTTGTCGACGACCCCCGGTCTTTCTCGAAGCCCCTCCGCGGTGATCCATGAAAAGAAATTGTTTACAAAAATCAGTGTTTCGATCGGGGACATTTCGAATGTCCGCCGTGAAAAGGCCCCGATATCGACAAACACGATCACAGCGTCAATCACTCGACCTTTCACCGGAAAATGAGCTCCCCATCCGTCGTCCAATAGCCCGTCCACGTCGAGCCGCTTTGAAGTTAGAAAGTCTTCAAGTGAATGAAATCGGTAGGTGACAGATGGTTTCATTATAAAACGGCTTCCTATCTTGCGGTTAACTTTGGCATCAAAGTCCGTTTCTCTGTCTTCGAAGGAGGGCCCGTGAACTCAATTCGTCACGTTATTTCTTCCCAAGGTATTGCTCGGCATCAAAGTCCATCACATTGAACTCGAAGACGACCTCTCCTTGCTGGTAAAAAGGCACCGCGATTTTCAGCTTTTTCGCCTTCAGCATCCGTTCCACGAAGCCGTGGTAATCGCGGATGAACAACGCCGTGGTGCTATGATCGGCAGGCTCCGCAACTTGGTAGGTGATGGGGGAACCGTTATCAAAAACCACCTTCACAGTCGAGTTCTGGAAGGAGTTGACGAGGATCTGTCCGCGCTGGATGTGGAAGATCAGGTCTTTGCCATGTTGGGGATGAGTCCGCAGCGTCAGCTCGCCCCGCTGTTCGCCGTGATAGGGGAAGGAAAAGTTGATCCGGTTGATGCTCGTCACCGAGGCCTGATGGACGGGTTTGCTGGTCAGTGCGTCGTCGAAGACTCGGTATTTCCATTTGAATTCCGCGAGCGCGGCCTCCATGGATGCCCGGAACTGCTCTTGTTTGGCACGTTCGGCCCGTTCGGCGGTCGCTTTGCGCTCGGCTTCTTCCCGGGCGTTTGCCTCTTCATATAGCTTCCGTGCCTTTTCGCGAAGCGCTGCGAACTCTTCCGCAAATTCCGGCAGGTCCGGTGCCAATTCGAGGAGGCGCCCCAGCTTTTCCTCGCGATCGGCACCCCGCGCGGTTTTGAGGTCCGCGACGAGAAGATTGATTTTGCCTTGGCGAAGCCGCTCGGCGGCTTCTCGCTGGAGCTCTTCGGCCTTCGAGACCAAGGCGTTGATTTCGGCATCACCGCGCGATCGATATGGCTGGGCGATGGAGAAGGCCTGTTGGTAATTCCCGGCATTGATCGCCTGTTCGAGTGATCGGATCACTTCCGGGCGTTTCTCGTCCCAACGCGACGCGGACACGTAGCCGGTGATGACCAATGCAACAAACAGAAGGATGAAGCCAATCACAAAGCTGGCGACGCATCCCGAGATACATCCTGTTTTCCTGGGTTGTGTCGGGAGTGGGGGTGGTTTTGCCATACGGGCTGGAAGAGAGTGAACCCCTAAGATCGGTTTAATTTCTAGAATCTCAAGACGAACCCCGGCTTTTCGTTACGATGAGGCAGTTTTGGTTCTCTCACCGCTTCTTGCTTACCGGTCCTCGTCTTCTCCCTCCTTCTAACTCCCACTGCCGCGACATCCGAGCAGTTCGACGGCGATGACGGCGGGGGTGAGGTCTTCGGCGGCGGCCTCGGCGGCGGCCTCGGCGGCGGTGCCTTGGTTGACAGTTTAAGGAACAACTCGTGCACCAACTTCGTCCGATGACACACAATCCGGTGGCCGCAACTCCCGTGTGATTCGACATTGTCGGATGATGGACGACTCCTCCATACCCAAACGCTCCACGAAACCCCACCTCACCGAAGAGCAGGCGACCTTTCTTTTCGGCGCAAAGGTGGAGACGGGGGAGGCGCCGGAAGCCTTCGAGGAACGGTTGATCGCCCAACTGAAACGCACCGGGATCTTCACGCCGGACGGCAAACTGAATCCCGATGCGTTGACCGCGGCGAAAGAGGTGAGAGAACGCGGTAGGCAGATGGCAGATGGCAGATGGCAGAAGCCGAAGAAGCCCGTCTTCGCGAAGGAATTCCGTCTCCCCGATACGCCGGGTTTTGGAATGTCCGGTGTGAAGGCAGTTGTCGGACGCAACGAGGTAGCCGATCGTGTAAAAACCGAATCCGTCATGACTGGAATCGAAAAGACCCCAACGATCTGTGGCGGCGATGCCTGCATCGCCGAGTCGCGAGTGCCCGTGTGGCTGCTGGTCCAGGCGCGCGATCGTGGCTTTACCGATGACGCACTCCTCGAACAATACCCGACGCTGACCCAGCAAGATCTCGACGCGGCGTGGGCCTATGCGAAAGCGGCACCGGCCGAGATCGCGGAGGCGATCCGGGCAAACGAAGAGGCCTGAGTCGCGAGATGTCCGCCCGCCTCTACGCGAATGAGAACTTTCACCGCGGTGTCGTCGAGATGCTGCGCGAGATGGGTCACGATGTGATGACCACGCTGGAGGCGGGCCGATCCCACCGGAAGATCCCGGATGAGGAGGTGGTCGAATACGCCACGCAGCAATCACGTGCGGTGCTGACTTTCAATCGGCGGGATTTCATCCAGCTCCACAAGTCGCTCGGAGGGGCCCATGGCCGTATCGTCATCTGCCACGTGAACGCTGATCTCGTAGCGCTGGCCAAGGGAATGATGATGAGATCCGCAAGGCCGGGGACCTCGGCGGGAAGCTGGTGCGGGTCCATCATGGGAGGTAGCCAGTAAGAGCGGCAGGCGGTAACCAGTGGCTCTCTCCGAGCGATCGTCGCCCACCGGACCTTTGGGCGATTCTCATTTCCCCAACTCGCCCTTCTCGGGAAAGTCGAGCGATTCAAGGGTGGCGCCGTTCGAACTGACCACGGCGGCGGTCGTTTTGCCGCCGAACTGGAACACGACGACGTAGGTGGGCGGGTCTTTATCCTCGAGGTCGCCATCGAGAGCGAAAAAGACGGGGTGCCAATCATCGTTCGCGATTTTCGGCACGCCCACGTAGGTGCCCACGGCGATCTCGGCGGTGGAGGGGCGCTCGCGATAGCCGATGCGTTTGCCGTTCGCATCGTAGGCGTAAAGG
>JAEUHI010000048.1 GCA_016795385.1 Verrucomicrobiales bacterium
CGACGTGATCGCCGGCACCAACGGAGCGACTGCCGACAACTTCGAGGGTTCTCCGATCATCACGATGATCAACAGCACGGCGGTGACGCCCGGCTCTGTGGTGAGTGTCTCGAACGGCACGGTGACGGTCGATGCGGTGACGGGACTCCTGACCTTCACGCCCGCCGCGGATTACAACGGCACGACGAACTTCACCTACACCGTGACAAGCCCGACGGGCGTCACCGAGACCGCGCAGGTCAACGTGAACGTCGGCGGAGACAACGACGCCCCCGTGAACGTGGTGCCTGTGGCGCAGAACGTGAACGAAGACACGACCCTCGTCTTCTCGGCGGCCAACGGAAACGTGATCGCCGTCACGGACATCGATGCCGCGAGCGGGTTGATGACGGTCACGCTGTCGGTCACGAACGGTACCCTGACCCTCGGCGGATTGAATGGCCTTTCCTTCGCGGATGGCGACGGCACCGCCGACACCACGATGACCTTCTCGGGAACCCTTGCCGACATCAATGCCGCCTTGAACGGACTCGCCTTCAACGCGATGCCTGATTACAACGGCCCCGCCCAGCTCACCATCACCACGAACGACAATGGCAACAGCGGCGTGGGCGGAGCCCTCTCCGACAGCGACATCGTCGACATCACGGTGAATGCCGTCGCGGACATCACGCCGGATACCGTGAGCACACCGGAGGAGCAGGGCGTGACATTCAACGTCATCACCGGTTCGAACGGTGCCACCCCCGATAGTTTCGAAGGCACTCCCGTTCTGACCGCGATCAATGGCACGGCGGTCGTCGCAGGGTCGGTCGTTTCCGTGAACAACGGCACGGTCACCGTGGATGCCACGACAGGCCTGCTCACCTTCACGCCCGCCGCCGGCTTCAACGGCGTCACCACCTTCGAATACACCGTGACGAGTCCGCTCGGCGTTACCGAGACCGCTCTCGTGACCGTGAACGTCACCGCGGTCAACGACGCGCCCGTCAACACCGTCCCGGCCGCACAGAACGTCAACGAGGACAACGCCCTGGTTTTCTCCGCGGCCAACGGCAATCTCATCAGCGTCTCCGACGTCGATGTGGCCGAGGGCACCGGCCTGCTCACCGTGACCTTGTCGGTCACCAACGGCACCCTCAGTCTCAACGGCGTCAGCGGCCTGAGCTTCGGCGCCGGAGACGGCACAGCCGACACGACGATGACCTTCACGGGCACCGTCGCGGACATCAACGCCGCCCTCGACGGACTGACCTTCAATCCCACCGCGGACTACAACGGCGGAGCCCTGCTCACCCTGTCGACGAACGACAACGGGAACAACGGATCGGGCGGAGCCCTCACCGATGTCGATACCGTCGCCATCGGCGTTCTCCCTGTCATCGACATCACCGACGACGCGGTCAATGCCAACGAGGATAACGCCGTCGTCTTCAACGTCATCACCGGCACGAACGGCGCCACCCCCGATACCTTCGAGGGCATGCCCGTGCTGACAGCCATCAATGGCACATCCGTCACGGTGGGATCCATCGTGGATGTGGGCGATGGCACGATCACCGTCGATGCCACGACGGGGCTCCTCACGTTCACCCCCGACCCCGATTTCAACGGTGATGTGACCTTCACCTACACGGTGACCAGTCCCGCCGGCGTCACGGAGACCGCCACGGTCACGGTGCGCGTCGCGCCGGTCAACGACGATCCTGTCGTGGTGGGCTCCATCGCGGATCAGAATGACAACGACAGCGACGCCGTCAACGTCGATGTCTCCGGATTCTTCGACGATATCGATGCCGGGGACGTGCTCTCCTACAGTGCATCGAATCTGCCGGCCGGGCTCGTCATCAATCCTGTCACGGGTGTCATTTCCGGCACGATCGATTCCTCGGCATCGGCCTCCGGCCCCTACAACGTGGTCATCACGGCGGAGGATGGCAACGGCGGGATGGTGACCCAGAGTTTCGTCTGGACCGTGGCCAACCCGACCCCGACCGCGGTCGATGATGCCTTCACCGCCACCCAGAACGACAGTGCCATCGTCGTGGGGAACGCGATCACGAACAACGACACCGATCCGGATGGAGACGTCCTCACCGCCATCGTTCAGACAGGAGTGGCGGGCAGCAACGGAGGCCTTTTCTCGATTGATGCGAACGGAAACGTGACCTTCGATCCACTTGGCGACTTCGCCGACCTTCTCGGCGGCGAGTCCCGCCAGACGAGCTTCAGCTACACCATCCTCGATGCCGATGGGGCGGCCTCCACCGCCACGGTCACCGTGACCGTCCTCGGCGTGAACGAGCCGCCCGTGCCGGATTCCGGCGAGATCCAGGTGAACCTCGGCAGCCGGGGTGGAAAACTGGGACTTGCCGCTCCGGTCGATCCGGATGGAGATCCGCTGACCATCACCGTTTCCCAACTGCCGAAGAAGGGCATCCTGCGCCTCGCCAACGGCAAACCAGTGAAACTCGGCCAGGTCCTCACCGCCAAACAGCTGGAATCGCTGGTCTTCGACGCACCGGCCCGATACACGGGCAAGAAACCGGTACGCTTCCTCTACACCGTGAGCGACGGCCAGTATGTCTCCACCGCCAGCGTTGACATCACGATCGTTCAGGGCAAGAACTGCCTCGTTTCCGTGCCGTCCAGCCTGAAAGGGGGAGCGAAGAAGGCGAAAGGGTGAGGATACAGGAAGAGATTGCGAAATCCGGCGGAAGGGATTCATTTCCCGATTCTGAAAAGGGAATCCGCCGGGTCTCAGCCATCCTTGCCGCACCTCCATGCCCCGCCTTTGCCTCGCCATCTTGAGTGTTCTCGGTGCCGTCTCCCTGGCGGAGACGGCTTCAACGGAACCGGTCAAAGACTGGAAGATCGAGGACTTCGATGCCGTCCTTTTTGTCGCGCTCGAGGGCTATCGTGATTTCGAGAACGGGGAACGCACCTTCGCGAAAGCTTCCTGCCTCGACTGCCATCGTTTCGCAGGAAAAGGTCCGGCCGCATCCGCCGCACCGGATCTCACCGCGATCGGCAAACGCGAATCGCCGCGGGATCTGCTGGAGGCCGTCCTGCATCCGGAGAAAAGCCTCGCACCGGGTTTCGCACCGCGAAAGATCGGGCTGATAGACGGGCGGACCCTACAGGGTCTGGTGCGGGATGAGACAGGGTCTGGTCTGACCCTCGTGCGTGATCCGCGCAAGGTGGAGGAGGGGATCCGGATCCGGAAAGACGGAATCGTTGCGGACGAGCCTGCGGCGCTGAGCCTGATGCCGGAAGGTCTCCTCGACGCCTTCGACGAGGAGGATGTCCTTGATTTGCTCGCCTATCTTCTTGCCGGCGGAAATCCGGAGGATGCGATGTTCCGCCATTAGGAATCGCGTCGTTCACTCGGTCCGGAAGATCACATCGACGCGCCGCAACTCTTCGGCGGTTTTGCCGCTGGCGGCCGCCTGGGTGTCTCCGAAAGAGATCACTTCGAGTCGCTTCGTATCGATGCCTTTCGACACGAGGAAATCGCGGACGACCTCGCAACGGGCGCGGGCGAGGATGGCGTTGTACTCCGTGTTGCCGCTGGCGTCGGAGTGCCCCCGGAGCTGGACGAGGAGGCGGGGCTCTTTCTGCAGCGACTCGACCACCGGGGCGAGTTTGGTTTCGTTGGGTTCACCGAGAAAAGTCGAGCCACGGGCGAACCCTACCGAGACGGTTTCGGGGAGAGCCACAGGCACCGCTGTCTCCGACGATGCCGGGGTGGGAGCCATGGCAGCTGCGGGCGGGGCGGCCTTCAGTTCGTCGCGAAGTCGCGTTGTCTCGGCGACGGCTTCTTTGGCGGCGAGGGTCGCTTCGGAAAGCTGTTTCAGCGACGCCTGCATCTGGGCGAGGCTTTCCTGCTGGAGTTTGGCCACCTCCTGACGGCTGGCGGAGAGTTCGGCTTCGCGCTTTTCCGCGGCGGCGAGGGTCGTCTCGAGCATGCTCGCCGTGGCCGCATCGACGAGGGGTAGAAGCTCGGCGAGCTGGGATCGCGCCGCCGCGAATTCACCGGATTGCACCCGGCCCATGAAACGGACGAGGTCCTCCGGTGCCGGGACGGTTGCGGGTGCGGGAACCGGAGGCGCGGGCGGAGGAGACGGTGCTGCCCCGGGATCCGCCGCGAGCGAGGCAATTGCGGGGGCGACGGGCGGAGCGGACGCCGTGGAGGAATCCGGTGCGAGGGCTCCGATGGCCTTTTCCATTTCGGCCGTGAGCCGACCTTTCACCTCCGGGCCGATCTCTTCGCCGAGGGCGAGAAAGGCGGCACCTGCCTCTTCGAAGCTCCCGCCATCGATGGCTTTGAAGAATTCGGCGAAACGCGGATCCGATCTGAGCTCCTGCGCAGGGAGTGCGGCATCCGGATCTTCGGAGGCCGGTGAGGCCGGAACGGGATCGTCGATGGGCACGGCGGCGAGGGCGGCGGCGAGATCCTCCTTCGGGGTCGGCGGCTGGGTGCGTTGTACGAATTTCGGCAACACGAAGGCGAGGGCGATGGCGCCGAGCATGAGGAGGAGGAGGCCAGACTTCTTCAGGAATTTCATGTCGAGGAACTGATCGCGAGGATCCCGCGTCCCCCCTTCCGGAGTTTTTCCGCACGGGTGACGCTGCTTTTCACAGGGAGTTGGAATCAAAATTGCGTTTCGTGCGGAAAAGCAGGAATCATGACAAAGACTTCGATTTCTTTATTGGAGGTGCATGGAGACCGGGTCGTCGGACTGAGCGGCGACGACTCGGAGGAGTGCCGATCGCAGTTCGCCCGTGAAGCGGAAGGGCTCCAGGCGCGGGCGTATCACATCGGGGTCGTCATCGGGATGTCGGCCGTCACTTGCTGTGCCGCCTCCCATGGTGAAGGTGCGATCGCTTTCCGCTTCGCCACCTCGAGCGACGAGGGTTTTGATGCGAAGGGCCTCATCGTCCGTGGCGGAGAGTATGCCGTGCACTCCCTGAGGGCCGCCACGCTCTGAATTCCATTCTTGAGATCCACGCCCCGACCCCATGGAAGAAGCGATCTCTCACGATGCCGTATTCAAGGCGTTGCAGATGCTGAAGCGGGTGCGCCGGTTGGAGGGCACGGTGCTGCTCCACGAAGGGATCCTGATGAATGCCGACACGCTCTTGAACGAGCGCCAAGTCAGGGATTTTGTGATCGAGGTAAATGCTCTGTGCTCGCAATTCCGCAACGGGGGGCGACCCCTCTCTCGCGCGCTCATCGGCTTCGACGGGGGAAACGTGCTGATCCTCAATGCCCGTCCCTACACTCTCTGCCTGCTTTTCTCCCGTTTGGAGGAGGCGGAGTCGATCGAACGGGCAGCGGAGGAATTCTTGGGAAAATGGTCCGATTCCCTCCAGCTCGAGCCGGGTATTCGCCGGGAGTTTCCCTTGTTTGAGATCCCTGCGACCGGGATCGAGATTCCGTCCCCGCCGCCCAAGGAAGCGTCCCCGGCTTTGACCGAACCGATTGCCCCGGTCGTGCCCGCCGCTCCGGTGGCGGTGGTAGAGGTCGCAGCACCGCCGCCGACGGTGACGGCCGTCGTCGCGAGTCTCGGACCGGCGCGGGAGGTGGAATGGGCACCTTTTCGTCAGCAGATCGAAAACCTCCTCTCGAAGGTGCTCGGGCGTGCCCAGGCGACCCGCCTCATTGACCGCGAACTCGAAGCCATGGGTATCGCTGCGGGAGGAGAGCCGGCCGTCGCCCAGTTCCGTCCCTTTGGCATGCGCCTCATTCAAAAAATCAAAGACAAATCCCTGCGGCGACAGATCGAGATCGAATTCATCGCCCGCGTCGAAGATCACCTTTCCTGAAATCCCATTTTCCATGATGCGTTCTCTCCGAATTCTCCTTCTCCCTCTGTTGCTCCTCCTCGCTTGCCCGGTGGTCGGGGCGCAAGAGGCGGGCGACGCGGACCTGCAGCGGCTCAATCTCCTCATCGAGCAGGCCAACAAGATGAAGGAGCGGATCGAACTGGAGAAAAAGGCCGAGGCCGCCCTCGATGATCCCGACTTCCAGAAGAAGAAGCTGCGGGAACTGGACCAGAAAATCCAGACGCTCGATTCTCCTTTGGGCGAAAACAAACCGCAAATCCAGAAGAACATCGACTACGTCTGGACCGTCACCGCGGGCATTCTCGTGATGATGATGCAGCTTGGATTCGCGATGCTCGAGATCGGGCTTTGCCGCTCGCGCAATGCGATCAACGTGGCGATGAAGAACGTGCTCGACTTCTCGGCCGCGGCGCTGGCCTTCCTACTTTTCGGTTTCACCTTCATGTTCGGCACCACCGAGGGAGGATGGATCGGATCGCAGGATTTCGCGGTCTGGAAATTCTCCGCCGACAGTCCGATCTGGACCTTCTTCTTTTTCCAGGTCGTCTTCGTCGCCACCGCTTGCACGATTGCCTCAGGAGCGATGGCGGAGCGGACGAAATTCACCGGCTACCTCTGTTATGCGGTGGTCCTGTCCGGTTTCCTCTACCCCGTCTTCGGCCATTGGGTGTGGGGCAGCTTTGGCGGTGGGTTCGAGGAAGGATTCGGCGGCAGCCCGGGCTGGCTGGAAACCTTCGGCACGGGATTTCTCGATTTTGCCGGATCGACTGTCGTCCACGGGATCGGTGGGGCGAGCGCGCTGGCGGGGATCATCGTGCTGGGCCCCCGGGTGGGACGCTTCGATGAAGACGGGAATCCGCGTTATCTCCCGGGTCACAACCTTCCTCTGGTGTGTTTCGGCACCCTCATTCTCTGGGTGGGTTGGTTCGGCTTCAATGCCGGGTCGCTGGTGGAGGGGAGTGCCGGGATCGGTCGCATCTGTGTCAATACGGCCATCGCGGGTGCCGCCGGCTGTTTCATCGCGATGATCTTTTTCTGGATGATCCGGGGCGTGCCGAATGTCTTGATCACGCTGAATGGCGTCCTCGGAGGGCTCGTCGGGATTACCGCCTGTGCCGACGTCGTCACGCCCCTCAGTGCCGTGATCATCGGCGGCGTGGCGGGGATCGTGGCGACGGCCGGGGCGATCCTGTTGGAAAAGATGAGACTCGACGACGTCGTCGGTGCGGTGCCGGTGCACCTCTTCTGCGGGATCTGGGGGACGCTATCGGTCGGTATTTTTCACGAAGAGGGCTTCACCCTGGCCCGGCTCGGCACCCAGCTCTTCGGCACGCTCGCGGTGTGCATCGGGGCCTTCTTCATCGCCCTGATCCTCTTCAAGGTGATCGACACCTTCATCGGTTTGCGCGTCTCCGACGAGGAACAGCAGGACGGGCTCGATTTCACCGAGCACTCGATGAACGCCTACGCCGACTTCCAGACGACGGAAAACCACTGACCGGCGCCTCCCGGGCCGATCACTTGAATTGGGTGGGTTTCACCACCAGCTTGCGGAACGCGACGGGACCGTGATCGCCCTGGACGATGAGGGGAGCACTCGCGACCTCGGGCCCCTCGGCGCCGCCGCGGGTGGGGCCGGCCACTTCGACATCCTCGTGGATGACCACACCATTGTGCTCGACGCGGATGAAGCGCGCGTTTTCCGTCTTCTTTCCATCGGCATCAAATCGGGGGGCGCGGAAGAGGATTTTGTAGGTCTGCCACGTGCCGGGAGCGCTCGAGGCATTCGTGGAAGGAGGGGTGCCTTCGTAGCCCTTCGAACCCTCGGGTTTTGATTCATCCCAGCGCTCGTAGATCGCGCCTCCGTCATGCACGGTGATCGCGTTGTCCGCCTTTCCGTAACTGTCGAGGATCTGCAGCTCGTAGCGGCTCATCAAATAGATGCCCGAATTCGAGCTTTTGGGAATCATGAACTCGACCTCGATCTCCGCGTCTCCGTGGCTGCCCTTGCTGGTGATGTTCACGGTTTTGCCATCGGCACCATTGTAAAGAATGGCCTTTCCTGGTTTCACCGATTTCCACTTCTTCTCCTGGGTGCTCCCCTGGATCTCATCGGCCATCGCCCACGCTCCCGTTTCCGTCCAGGCGGCGAGATCCGCCAGTTGCAGCGGTTCCGCCGGACTCTCAGCACGAGCCACGGCCGACGTGAGGAGGGGGAAGAGCAAAAGAAGGCGGAAAGGGAATTTCATTTCTGCGAGATTCGCTGGCTTCCATTTCACTGTCAATTGGCGGCTTGGCGATGGTGCCGGATTTTGGTGGAGCATCGGTGACTGCGGTGATGGCAAAAAATTGCATTTGCCTGTTGACCCTCATTCCCCGCCTTCGGTAATCTGGCGGGATGAAGATCCCCGCTTTGTTCCTTTTTCTTGCCGGAACGGTCCTCCTCACCACCGTTCATGTCCGCGCCGAAATCCGAGAGTGGACCCGGGCGTCCGATGGACGGAAAATCTCGGCCGAGTTTGCCGGCATGAAGGACGAGAGCACCGTGAAGATCAAGATGGCGAACGGCCAGATCTTTGAAGTGCCGCTGACCGGTCTTTCACCGGAGGACAATGCTTACGTGAAGGAAGCCAATGCGAAGATGGCCGGGGGCGGCGCCGCGGCACCCGCGGCCGCCGGTACTACCGCCGCCGTCCCGGAGGGCGAGACAACCGTGACTCTTTCCAAGGTCCATATCTGCTGCGGGGATTGTGTGGATGCCGTCGCCAAGATCGGTTCCTCCGATACGAATCCGATTCCGGTGGGTGTGACTATCACCGCCGATCGCAAGACCGAATCCATCATCGTCAAAGCGCCCACAGGCAAGGATGCCCAGGCCGCGCTCCGGGCGGTGCAAAAGGCCGGCTTCTTCGGGATTTCCGATAATCCCGCGGTGAGCATTCCGGACCTGAAACCCGATGAGTTCACGACTGACACGATGGTGATCCGCGATCCCCACCTTTGCTGCGGCGGCTGCGTGAAGGCGTTCTCCAAGGCGGTCGAATCCGTCGATGGTGTGGAATCCTGCGAAGCCAAGGTCGGCTCGGCGCGTGTCGAGGTGACCGGCAAAGGCTTCAAAACCTACGAAGTCATGAAGGCCCTCCGCGAAGCGGGTTTCTCGGGCACTTTCCAGTGAGGAGGCTCAGCTCCAACCGAGTTCTGAAATCACCCGGTCCATCGGGATATCGTGCGGCTCGGGCTCGATCGTGAGAAATTGCGTCGAGAACGCTACGCCGACGAGTGTGGCCGGCACGGTTCGTTCCCGGGCGAGGGAGAGATATCGATCGTAGTGACCGCGTCCCCGGCCGAGCCGGGCATGGCTCACCGGATCGAAGCCGACGCCCGGCACGAGGAAGTAATCGGCGTCAAGGGGGCCGACTTCGCGATGCTTCGCCAGGTCCGGTTCCCGGATCCCATGATCGCCGGGCAATGCCTCGGAGGGATCGCTCATCTCATGAAAGGCGAGAGTCCCTTCGCTCGTGACTCGGGAGAAAGCCCATCTCTTTTCCGGGAAGGCGGATACGAGCGGCGAGAGGTCGGGCTCACCGGGAAGGGAGAGAAAGGAAAAAACGAAGCCCGCGTCGAGGAAGGCCTGGTCCTGTTTGAGGAATTCACAGACCAAGGCTGAGTAGCCCGCCCGCTCTTCCAGGGTGAGACTCCGGATGCGGGCAAAGAACTCGCGGCGGGCCAGTCGTTTGTCCATTGGTGTCCGCTGGTCGAAGATCAACCTTTGTATTCGGCGAGCGCTTCGGGCAGGTAGTGTTGGAGATTCTGGATCCGGGTCTCGTCGAGCGGGTGGGTGCTGAGGAAATTGGGTCCTCCCGAGCCCTGGGTATTCTGTTGTTTCCATGCGGCGAATCGCTTCCACAGTTCGACCGCCTCACGAGGGTCGAATCCCGCCCGCGCCATGAAGATCGCGCCCATGCGATCGGCCTCGAGCTCCTGCTGGCGCGAGAAATGTCGCGTGCCGAGGAGCGCGGCGGCACCGAGGGCGGCAGTGGGCACCGCGCCATCACGCCCGTCTCGATTCAGCATGTATCCCGCTCCGGCGACCGCGGCACCGGCGAGGACTTGCTGGGAAACGCGCTCGCCCGAATGCCGGGCGACGACATGGGCCACTTCATGGCCGATCACGGCGGCGAGTCCGGCTTCATTTTGCGAGACTTGGAACAGTCCGGTGTGAACCCCCACCTTGCCGCCCGGAAGGGCGAAGGCATTCGGAGTGGGATCCTCGAAGACGACGAATTCCCATTCCGCGTTGGGCACCGGCATCACGACGGAGAGCCGGCGTCCGACCCGCTGCACGGTATCGTTCAGACGGGGATCCGCGGAAATCTTCTTTGTCTGCTTCATCTTCTGGAACTCGCTGAGTCCCAGGGCCGCCTCTTTCGCGGGCGGCAGCATGTTGATCTGTTTCCGGCCCGTTTCGGGCACGGTCGTGGTGCAAGCAACGCCGACGAGGGCGGCGAGAAGGACGGAGATGGCGACGAGAGGAGCAGGGCGGGATTTCATGCGGGGATCGATCCAAAACAACGGAGGATTTCGGCACGCCTTTTCAAACGTGCCAAAAACCCGCCACTTAGAACAAATCCAAGAGACGGGTGTCGAGTGGTCGATCTTCCCATACGCGTGGAAACGCGGGAAGCTTTCAGACGATCAGAAGAAAAGGTCGGCCAAGGCGGCATCATCAAGCTGCCCGGGATCCGCGACCGCCATGAGTTGCCCGAGATACTCCACGTCGGCGATCTCCGAAGCCGGGTCAAAGGCTTCGGCGGATTCTTCATTCGCTGAAAGGGTGTTGCCGGTCGCGGCATCGTCAGCACCACGCGGGATGATGAGGACAGAAGCCATCGCGATCACCGCGACCGCGGCAGTGGCATAAATGGCACGGGGAGCGGCAAAGAGAGCGGCGAGGCGGGTCATCCACCCCTTGCGGGAATCGCCGAGGAGGCGCACCTGGCGCAGCACGTTGCGTGCGAAGAAGGGGGAGGGCTCCACCTTCTTCGCTTGGCCCAGGAGATTCCACACCGGATCGTTTGGTTCCAGATCGCTCATGTCAGAGGAAACTTCCGCTTTCCGGAAAAGTTTCGCAACGTTTGAAAAAAATCGCCGTTTGGGGGGCTCCGTCAGCTCGGATGAGGAGCATCGATGAAACCATCGAGCTGGCGGATGCGGGTGGGGTGGCGCATCTTCCGGAGAGCCTTTGCCTCAATCTGGCGGATGCGCTCGCGGGTGACGCGGAATTGTTTTCCTACTTCCTCCAGCGTGCGGCTGTAGCCATCGACGAGGCCGAAGCGCTGTTCCAGCACCTCGCGTTCGCGGGGATTGAGGGTGTCGAGCACGTCCTTGATGCGATCTTTCAACATCGACATCGAGGTCATGTCGCTCGGATCTTCGGCACCCTTGTCCTCGATGAAATCACCGAGACTGGTCTCGTCACTGTCTCCGACGGGAGCCTGGAGGGAAATGGGCTGCTGCGCCATCTTCAGGACCGCGCTGACCCGCTCGACCGGCAGATGAATCTCGTCGGCGATCTCCTCGGCCGTGGGTTCGCGCCCGTATTCCTGCACGAGCTGCTTCTGCACCCGCATCAACTTGTTGATCGTCTCGATCATGTGCACCGGGATGCGGATGGTGCGGGCCTGATCGGCGATGGAGCGGGTGATCGCCTGGCGGATCCACCAGGTCGCGTAGGTGGAAAACTTGTAGCCGCGGCGGTATTCGAATTTCTCGACCGCCTTCATCAGCCCCATGTTGCCTTCCTGGATCAAGTCGAGGAAGGAGAGGCCGCGGTTGGTGTATTTCTTCGCGATGGAAATGACAAGGCGGAGGTTTGCCTCGACCATTTCGTCCTTGGCTTTGCGGGCTTCCTCCACCTGATCGCGCAGACTGCGGGCGAGGCGGTCGAATTCCTCCTGGCTCATCCAGACTTCCTTCTCGAAGTCGGCTTTTGCGGCAAGGGCGTCGGACTTTTCCTTGCGATCCACGGAGGTCGCGATCCGGGCCGAGAGAGCGGCCGAGCGCACCGCGAAGGCCTCGGTGTGGGCGACGAGATCCTCCGTGACACGCTGTTTGAAATAGAAGCGGCTGTAGGCCTTGGCGAGCTCGGCATGCCCCTTTTCCCACGCATCGACGAGCTTCTGGGCGGGGGATTCGGTCTTCGGATCGCGGAGTTCGGTGTAGGTCTGGGTCAGTTTGTCGCGCAGACTCGCGACCTGTTCGCGGAGTTTCTCGAGATTCTTGAGGTAGCGGGTGCGGCTCTCGATCTTCTTGTCTAGAATGAGCCGGTCGAATCGTTCGTCGCCCTGCTCGAGGCGTGCGGCGAGTTCGAGGTAGGCGTCGGGGATGAAGCCGAAGCGGCAGAGGATTTTGCGCGTTTCCGACTCCGATTTCTCGATGCGCTTGGAAATCGCCACTTCCTGTTCGCGGTTGAGCAGGGGGACCTGGCCCATCTGCTTCAGATACATCCGCACCGGGTCGTCGAGGATATCGAGGCGTCCTTCACGATCGGAGGGGCGCTTCTCCTCGGACTCGTCGCCTTCTTCCTCGACCGACTCCTCCACGTCCTCGACCGCGCCGGCCTTCTGGTTGTCGACCTCGGCCGAGTCGATGATGCGGAATTTCATCATCCGGAGCCTCTCGATGAGGTCCTCGAAAAGCTCCAGGTCCGTTTCCGTATCCGGAAGCGCTTCGTTGATGTCGTCGTAGGTCAGGTAATCCTGCTCTTTCGCGAGGCGGATGAGATCCCGGATGATCGGACGAAACTCAGGTGCATCGAGCGCGGAGGTGCTTTCCACCGGGGCGGCGGATCCCATGATCGCGGGGCCCTGTATTTCCCCGGCTTTTTTCGTTGATCGTTTCCCGGCTGATTTGCTAAGCTCGGGGCCGCTGCCGTTGCCTTGATGGGTGGCCAT
Source organism: Verrucomicrobiales bacterium (assembly GCA_016795385.1). Lineage (GTDB taxonomy): Bacteria > Verrucomicrobiota > Verrucomicrobiia > Verrucomicrobiales > DEV007 > Arctic95D-9. Next base: position 12,804 of record JAEUHI010000048.1, read on the forward strand.
GTTCCGGACAAAAGGGGGAAGAAAAGAAAAACGCTTCCGCCTGACGGAAGCCTCTAACTTTCGTTTAGCAGTCCCCTGAGGTCAAGGAGGACTTTGGCGAGTCGTGTCACCTCGTGCTCGGGCAATCCCGGAGCGCCCATCTGGGCCTTCGTTACGGAGATCTGGCGCTGGATGCTCTGCCGCTTCAGGGCGGTCAGACATTCCTTGGCGAGGAGGGGCGTCACCGCCGCGGATTCCTCCGAGAGAAGACGCAACACGATCTGTCGCTCGCCCTCGGGAAGGCGGCCGATGAAGGCATTGACACTCGCCGGGTTCGCCGGATCAAAATCGGCCGTCCAGAGCCGCGCCAAGATCTCCGTTTCGGTCAGATTCCTGAAAAAATCCGGCACCGGGCCCGTCACCACCGCCTGGCGGACTCCTGACTCGGTGAGGAGGCCCCGACAAAGGAGGCGGATGGAGCGGTTCGAGATTTCCGCAAGGGCAGGAAAGGGGGCGGGGTTGCCGGAATCCGGGACTTCGTCCCGCCCCGGAGGCGAGGTGGCCGCACCTTCGGCGCGCCGCATCTGCACCATCTCGCGTTTGTGCACCACCTTGTCGGCCCGCACTTTGGCGGCGAGGGCGTCGCGCACGAGTTTGCGGATATCGTCCTCGCCGACGCCGAGGCGGATCGTGACGCGGCTGATGAGCGAATCCTGCATCATCTTGTCTTCGATCAGGGCAATGTCGGCGGAGAGTTCGCGGGCAAAGGCGAGGCGGTCGCGCAGACTGCCCTGATTCAGCTTGCCGCCACGACGGTCGATCTGGAAGTCGAAAAACTCCGGCGCTGCTTCGAGGATTTCGCGTAGGGCATCGGCCCCTTGCTTTCGTATGAGCGAATCGGGATCCTCACCCTCCGGGAGCAGGGCGAGGCGGATCAGCATGCCGCTCGGGGCAAGGATGCGGAAAGCCTTCGATGCGGCGTTGAGACCGGCGGTGTCGGAATCAAAACAGAGCACGACCTCCTCGGTGTGACGTTTCAGGATCCTCGCATGATCGGGAGTGAAGGCCGTTCCGAGCGGGGCGACGACGTTCTCGATCCCGGCTTCGAAGGCCGCGATCAGATCGAGCTGACCTTCACAGATGATCGCCCGTTTCGCCTTCAGGATCGCCCGTTTGCTTTTGTCGAGACCAAAGAAGGTGCGGCTCTTGTTGAAAAGGATCGTCTCGGGGGAGTTCACGTATTTCCCGCCGCCCTGATCCGCTGAGAGCACCCGGCCACTGAAGGCGATGGGATCACCGTGATCATTGTTCACCGGGAACATGAGGCGGTGGCGGAAAAAGCTGTAGGCGCCGCCGCTCGGGCGGCCTTCATCCCGCCACTTCGCGAGCCCGCCCTCGACGAGCTGCGGCACGGCAAATCCCTCTGCACGCGCCCAGTCCATGAAGGGACGCTGGTCGTTCGGCGCGTAGCCGAATTTCCATTTCCGGGAAGTTTCCATCGAGAGTCCCCGCGATTTCAAATAATCCCGCGCCGGTTGCGCCTCCCGGCTTTTGAAGAGGAGTCGGTGGAACCACTCCGCCGCCGCCTTCTGCATCCGCATCAGATCGCTTTTGCCACGCTGCTTGGCGAGTTCCTTCGGATCGAGGGTTTCCTCGATCACCGTCACCCCGGCCCGGTCCGCGAGCTTCTTGGCCGCCTCGGGGAAGGAGAGGTTCTCGTAGAGCATCACGAATTTGATCGCATCGCCGCCGGCCTGGCAGCCGAAGCAATGGAAGATCTGGCGATGCGGATTGACGTTGAAGCTCGGCGTCTTCTCGTTGTGGAAGGGACAGACGGCCTGGAAATTCGATCCCGAGCGCTTCAGCGGGAAATAGCCCTGGATCATCTCCACGATATCGGTCGCATCGAGGATCTGCTGGACGGTTTCCGGAGGAATGATGGCCATCGGGGGAGCGGAGCGGGAGCCGGACCCAACAGGGTCGGATCGCTTACTTAACCCGGTTCAATGGCTGTGGCAAACGGGCGCTGCCGCGGGTGGTGTCTCTCAAGGGCGGGGATCCGGCGCACCCAGGAGCACCCAAGTTTGGAGCAGGGCGATTTCAATGGCCGGCAGAGGGTCATCGGGAGGCATGAGGCTGCCGGGATCATGGCTCAGGATCGCGCGGACGAGGGGGCTTTTTCCAAGATCCTTCGGCACCACGGCGGGTCCGTGATCTCCGCCTTTTTCCCACCCGCTGCGGGAGTCGAGGACGAGCCCGCCGTCGTCCTGGCCCTCCGCCTCCGAATGGCATTCATAACACCGATGCTCGAGAATCGGGAGGATTTGGGCGCGGAAAAACCGCGATGGTTCATACGTGACCGCCACCGGGTCGCCCGCCGGGGCATCCGTGAGGCAAACCAGGGCCGCGAGCCACAACCAGCATCGATCCATTCCGTGAAGATCCCCCGCTTTTACAACCGTGCTGCGCGGATTTTGCGAAAGGAACGCAGGCCATTGCCAGATCGCCCTCAAATCCACAACGAAGCCCGGAAGCCGCGCGCCGCGTAGTAGGATTGCGCCCCATTGTGCCCGATGAAAACGCGTCCGTAGCGCTTTTCGCCGTAAAGGGCGCCACCGAGCTCGCGGACATCCGGCGGGGCAAGGACCCAACTCGAAGTTTTCGTGTCGAATTCGCCAAGGGTCTGGAGCGCGAGGTAGTCAGCCTCGCTCAAGAGTTCAACGCCCATCTCCGCCGCCAGATCCACCGCCGAAGTCGCGGGTCGATGTTCTTTCCGTGATTCGAGGCCGGCACGATCGTAGCAGACACTGACACGGCCCTTGGGGGTCTGGGGGGAGCAGTCGACAAACCGGACCGCGCCTGTCGAGGCATCCAGCGAGACCACATCCGGCTCGCCGCCGGTGCGTTCCATTTCGTGCAGGGACCAAAGTTTATCCGGATGTGCGGATAGCCGGATTTCCACGGCATCCCAGGCGAGGTCCGGGTGGCGGTCGCGGTGGGCTTCAAAGCGGGATTTCAGGGCGTCGATGAAGTCGAGGCGCCGGGCTTTGGGGAGGGGTTTCAAGTTTCCGCTACCTTGATTGCCTGATCATACAAAGACTCGACGGTTTCGCCTTCAAACAAGGACAGCCTCGTCGAGACATAATCGTCTTTGCCGATCTGCCAAAGCGAAAGGAGCCTCGCGACCTTGTGCGGAGGCAGGCTTTCCCGTAGAATCGCAAACGCTTCTTCGGTCAGATCTTGGTCGGATTCAACAACAGGGCTCATTCGGACTGCTGGAAGTAGCGAACCACAAAATCGGCCGGATTCAAGATCGCAAGTGAACCCCGGTAACGCTTCAGAAACCGGTCATCACAGGTGAGGAGGAAATCGCATCCGGCTTCTTCGGCGGAAGCGGCATGAAGAGCATCGAGAGCATTCAGGCCGTTCTGTTCCAGTTCTTCAGCACGCCGTTTGGTCGTCGGAGAGATCGGGATCCGGATCTCCGAAAGATTCAGACAGCCTTCGACCCAGCCCCTCCGGAACCTCGAAGGGTTGCGCGCATTCTCAAGTTCGTGTACCCGCGAACGACAGAGGTGTAGAGCGCCTTGTTCAACCAAGGCGAGAATGACACAAAGGGCGTGGGTTTCGAGCCAAATCCGAGGTTGGGATTGATCGTCAAAGGGGCGGCACAAGGTGCAGATGTCTGCATACACCACCATGACATCAAGCCGTCGTATAAACCTCCGCCCCGGTCTCGACAAACTCCTTGCTCTTCTCCTCCATCCCCGCGGCGAGGGCTTCTTCCTCGCTCAGGCCCTGTTCGGCGGCGTATTTCCGCACGTCTTCGGTGATCTTCATCGAGCAGAAGTGCGGGCCGCACATGGAGCAGAAATGGGCGCTTTTGGCTCCTTCCTGAGGCAGGGTCTCGTCGTGGAATTCCCGGGCGGTCTCGGGATCGAGGCCGAGGTTGAACTGATCTTCCCAACGGAATTCAAATCGGGCCTTGCTGAGGGCGTTGTCGCGGTATTGCGCTCCGGGATGTCCCTTGGCGAGGTCGGCGGCGTGGGCGGCGAGCTTGTAGGTGATGACGCCGGCCTTGACGTCGTCGCGGTTGGGGAGTCCGAGGTGCTCCTTCGGCGTCACGTAACAGAGCATGGCACAGCCATACCAGCCGATCATGGCGGCGCCGATGCCGCTGGTGATGTGGTCGTAGCCGGGGGCGATGTCGGTGGTCAAGGGGCCGAGGGTGTAGAAGGGGGCCTCGTGGCACCACTCGAGCTGTTTGGCCATGTTCTCTTCGATGAGGTGCATGGGGACATGACCGGGGCCTTCGTTCATCACCTGCACGCCTTTGGCCCAGGCGCGTTGGGTGAGTTCGCCCTGCACTTCGAGTTCGCCGAACTGGGCCTTGTCATTCGCGTCGGCGATGGAGCCGGGACGCAATCCGTCTCCGATGGAGAAGGAGACGTCGTAGGCGGCCATGATGTCGCAGATCTCGTCCCAGTGAGTGTAGAGGAAGTTTTCCTGGTGATGGGCGAGGCACCATTTCGCCATGATCGATCCACCGCGGCTGACGATGCCGGTCATGCGGCTGGCGGTGAGGGGCACAAAGCGGAGGAGCACGCCGGCGTGGATCGTGAAATAATCGACGCCCTGCTCGGCCTGCTCGATGAGGGTGTCGCGGAAGAGTTCCCAAGTGAGGTCTTCGGCTTTGCCATTCACTTTTTCAAGAGCCTGATAGATCGGCACGGTGCCGATCGGCACGGGGGAATTCCGCAGGATCCACTCGCGGGTGGCGTGGATGTTTTTCCCGGTGGAAAGATCCATGACGGTGTCGGCGCCCCACTTGGTGGCCCAGCGCATTTTCTCGACCTCCTCCTCGATGCTGGAGGCGACGGCGCTGTTCCCGATGTTGGCGTTGATCTTCACGAGGAAGTTCCGGCCAATGATCATGGGCTCGAGCTCCGGGTGGTTGATGTTGGCCGGGATGATGGCGCGTCCGGCGGCGACTTCACTGCGGACGAATTCCGCGGTGATCTCGGCGGGAATGCGCTGGGGGAAACGGCGGAAAACCGAGGGGGTGTATTCCGAAACGGCTTGGGTGGAGCCCGCGTGCTGCTTGTCGAGGTGATTGCGGACGATGTCTTCGCCCATCTCGGCGATCTGGGCGCGGCGCATGTTTTCGCGGATGGCGATGAACTCCATCTCGGGGGTGATGATGCCCTGGCGGGCATACCAGAGCTGGGTCACGGGATGACCGGCGCTGGCGCGGAGAGGACGGCGCTGGGCATTGATGGGGGCCTTGAGCGGGCTGAGGAGGCCCTCGCGTTTGGCGGCGGCGTACTCGGCGTGATTTTCGGTCAGGTAGCCGTTGTCACGGGGTTCGACGGCGCGGCCCTCGTATTCCTCGACGTCGCCGCGGCGGAGGATCCATTCCTTGCGCAGCGCGGGCAGACCGGTCTCGACCGTGCCGGTGTAGCCGGGATCGCCCCAGGGGCCCGAGGTGTCGTAGACGCGGACGGGTTCATTCTCCTCGATTCGACCATTGAATCCCTTGGTGGGGCTGAGGGAGATCTCACGCATGGGGACGCGCACGTCGGGGTGCAGGGCACCTTCGACATAAACGCGGGTGGAAGCGGGCAGGGGAGAGGTGGATGTCATGGATCGGAGAGAGGATCGGAATGGGGTGCGATGAAAAGGAATACGTTGCCGGGAAAGGTTCGCGCGGAGAAAGGGAGATCGGCCGCGTTGCCCCGGGCAACCATCCTGGATGCTCGACCACCACGGGAATCGGTCCCGGGAGGGGTGGCGGAGTTGAGCGAAGCATCCATGGGTGACTCCCTGCGGCAGCATGACCTGCATCAGGTTCGAAGGGTCTCGCCGGATGGCGATCTCAGCGGCGAGCCGCGCCCCTGTCAGAACGCTGGCAAGATGAACCGGGCGCGGCTCCCCGTCAAGGCCGGTCCGTGGGACAGTTCAGGCTTGCCGATCATCAACGAAGAGCGAAGTTCCCGCCCCCGACTCGTTCGAAAACCCAAGAAAACGCCGTCCGGGACGTTTCCAATCAAAACATGAAGCTGCTCGACCGCTACATCGCCCGACAGGTGCTGATCTCCTCCCTTTATGCGGTGGCGGTGATCATCATCATTCTGGTGTTGGGGCAGGTCTTCAAGGAGATCCTCCGAGAGCTGGCGAAGCGCCCCGAGATCAGCCTGGGATTCGTCCTGAAATTCATTCTCCTTTTCATCCCGGTGTCCTTGAGCCTGGCGATCCCGTTCTCCTTCCTCACGGCGATCCTGCTGACCTTCGGCCGGCTCTCCGCGGACAGCGAATTCATCTCGATGCGGATGGCGGGCCTGAGCATGTGGAGGATTTGTCTGCCGGTGGGTTTGGTGGCGATCCTGTTCACCGGCATCTGCGCCTGGGTGAATCTTTCGGTGACGCCCTGGGCGAAGACGGAGATGGAGGGGATGAAAGCGTCTCTCTTCAATCTGATGCGGAAAGATCCTCTCATGGTTTTCGCCGACAACGAAAAGACCGACGAGATCCCCGATCATCTCGTCTTCGCGAAGAAGCAGGATGGCATGCTGAAGAGCATGCAGTTGATCAAGATGGAGAACAACGAGCCCCAGGTGGTCGTTTTTGCCAAGGAAGCCAAGGTGACGGTGGATTTCGACAGTCCGAATCCGGAGATGCGCTTCGACATGAAGGATCTCAACGTCATCACCAAGGGGGAAGGGGCGGAATTCATGGACGCGCCCCAACCGATGTTCGTGGCGGAAGCGCCCGTAAGCGTTTCGGTGGAGGAGTTCAAGGCTCGCAGCACCACGGCGATCAACAAACCCGACAACCTGCCGCTGGGGCGTCTCATCGAGCGCTCGACCGATCCTGCCCTCGAGTCCGCGGTCCGGGCCGAGTGTCGCACGGAGCTGAGCACCCGCTTCGCCTTCTCGGTTTCCTGCCTCACCTTCGCCCTCATCGGCGTGCCGTTGGGCATCACCGCCCAGCGCCGCGAGAGCACCGCCGGCTTCATTGTCGCGATGGGGATCGCGGTCAGTTATTACGCGATGCTCAACGTGGCGGATCTGATGAAGGAGAAAGAGCACCTCTACCCGCATCTCCTCGTCTGGATCCCGAATCTGATCTTCCTCACCCTCGGCTTCCGGCTCTTCTGGAAGCTCAGCAAACGCTGAACGGCCGGATCAGGTGATCGCCTCAAAAAGGGTCGAGCCCAGGTGGTAGAACAAGGTCCCCAAGAGAATCCAGGCGAGGACATTCAGCGCAAAAACGATCCCGACGATTCCACAGATGAGGACGATCGGCCACCAACCGCCCGCGGCCTCCGCGCCGTCGGGACTCTCGAGATAGGTGTTGAGGAGGTGGTAATTCCTCGTGTTCGATTTGAACCAGAAGGAAAAGAGATCTCCGACGACGGGGATCGCGCCGATCGCAGCGTTGACGATCATGTTTCCTCCCATCCGGGCGAGGGTCCCTACCGGCAGGCCTTTTTTGCCCGCTTCGCCGAGGATCATCGTACCGAAAATCGTGGCGACGGTCTCACCTCCGTAGGGAATCAGGCCGAGGAGCGGATCCAGCCCGAAACGGAGACTGGTGCCGGGCACGCGGATGCATTCGTCGAGGAGCCACGACATCTTTCGCGAGACCTTGGCCTTCTCGTAGAGCAGTTTGCGGAGGTCATCGACACTGCCCAGACCCTGTGCCTGGGAGGCGATCTCCGCGGCAATGGCGTCGGAATCGGCAGGGTCGTGGGAATCGGATGAGGCCATGGCGGGGCGCAAAGGCTCACGCAAGCGGGGGCGGGCTCGCCGGCAGGGGCGGCGCGGATGGCGCGGCTCGGCGGACTCGTTTCACGACGAGGACGAGGAGGAAGACCGTGACGACGAGAATGATGATCCCGAGGACGGGACGATAGAAGATCCACGCAAAGGAAACGGTGAGCCCCCAGACGATGCCTGCGAGGAGGAAGGCGACGATGGTGGTGCCGGTGCCAACGAGGCGGCCGAGGAAGGGAAGAATGCTCGCGAGCACGGCGATGGGACGAAGGATCATCGAAAAGGCCATGCCGAGCAGGAAAAACCCGCCCACGCGGATCGCCCAGGTCAGCATCTTGTTCCGGTCCTGCGCCATTTGGAACATGTCGGCGGCATTGACGTGGCCGGGCTCGGGCAGATCGACCGAGCCGCCGGTCTTGGTGCGGTAGCTGACGAAGGTGTTGCCGCTTTGCTGCGCGACGACGCTGGCTGGGCCGGTCGGCACGCTGAGAAAACGGACGCGGAGGTCACCAATGGCGGGAGACTTCGGATCGTTGCCGAAATAGACGCCACCGTTGTCGAGTTTGGCCGTGGCCCGCACCTCTTCCGCCGCGTTTTCGAGAGTGTCGACGGCGAGCGGGCGCGCCCCGCCGATCTTCGAGACGAGGAAAGAGGGCAGCGTGAAGGCACCAAAGGTGACCTCCTGTGCGGTCACCGTCTCATCCCGGTACTTCATCTCCGTGGGATTGCGGTGATCTCCGGCGACCTTGAATCGGGTCGAATCGACCGGGCTGTCGCGCCATTCCTTTTCGTAGCTGTAGGTCTTGATCTCTTCGGTGCCGCCGCCGACCTTGTTTTTCGTCTCGGTCCGGACCACCTCCACCCATTGGAACATCTCCGCTTCGCGGATGAGCCGCACTGCCGGGACGGTGATGCCGAAGGTGGCATCCTGGAGCGGAGCCCCGGTCTTGGTTTCACCGGTGAGGTGGACGAGTTTGCCCTCCATTTCGGGATCGACCTTGTCCGAGGGAATGGAAACGACCGCACCGGCCCCTTCCTTGAGATCCTTGTAGCGCTTCACCGCGCGCCCTTCGTTCCAAAAGAGGAGGATGGTCCCAACGATGACCAGTAGCACCCCAAAAAGGGCACCTCCGAGGGAATCTTTGCCTCGGCTGCCCAAGCCGCGGCGCGTCACTTCGACATAATCGCTCATGAGCGCGTTCCTAGCAGAATCGGGGCCGGATCGCAACTGCAATCACAGCGACAGGAACGTTGTGATGCCCGGTTTCCAGGATCAGGCGAGAGCGGTCACCTTGATGTCCATCAGCATCTGCGCGTTGCTGGGGTAGCGGTTCATGCAACGGATGAGCCACTCCATCGCGTCAGCGGGACGATAGCCGCTGAGTCCGCGCCGGATCACGTAGATCTTCTCCAGCATGTGGGGCGGCAGAAGTAGTTCCTCGCGCCGGGTGCCGGATTTGTTGATGTCGACGGCGGGGTAGATGTAGTTTTGCGCAAGCTGCCGGTCGAGGACGAGCTCCATGTTGCCGGTCCCTTTGAATTCCTGGAAAATCGCTTCGTCTGCCTTGCTGTTGGTCTGCACCAGCGCCGTCGCGATGATGGTGAGTGACCCGGCCTCGCGCGTGTTCCGCGCCGCGGCGAAAATGCGCCGGGGCACCTCGAGGGCGCCCACGATGAGTCCACCGCTGGCGGTGCCGCGTTTGCCACCGCCGCGCATCTGGCTGTTGAAGGCGCGGGCGAGACGGGTGATGGAGTCCATCAGCATCACGACATGGCGGCCGCCTTCGACGAGGCGCTTGGCGCGCTCGATCGCGAGCAGGGCGATGCGGGTGTGGTCCTTCGCTTCGCTGTCATTGGAGCTGGAAAAGACCTCCACATCGGGGAACGACCTTTCAAAATCGGTCACTTCCTCGGGACGTTCATCGACGAGCAGCACCATGAGGTGGATCTCGTCGTCATAGTTCTTCAGCAGTCCCTCCGCGATGTGGTGGAGGAAAGTCGTCTTGCCGGTGCGGGGCGGCGCGACGATCAAGCCGCGCTGTCCCCGGCCGATCGGAGCGACGAGGTCGATGACGCGCGTGGTGAGACGCGATTGTTCGGTCTCGAGAGTGAGCTTTTTGTTGGGATTGATCGCCGTCAACTCCTCGAAATAGGGCAGTCGGGCGCAATCTTCCGGCGGATTGCCGTTGATGGCGAGCAATTCGATCAACTGGGGACCGCGGATGCCCATCTTGGAAACGCAGCGGACCATGTGTCCGTCGCGCAGACCATAAATGCGCACGACCTCGGGCGTGATGAAGACATCCTTCGGGGATTGTTGGAAGCCACGGATGCGTGCGCGGAGGAAGCCGAAGCCCTTGGGGGAAATCTCCACGATGCCCTCGGATTCAACGGCGGGAGAAGACTCGAGAGCGGCCAATTCGCGGGCTCGCTCTTTCTCCTTCCGCTCAAGGTAACGCTGCTTCCGGGTTTTGAAGACGCGAGGTTCGCCTCCTTCGCCGGAACCCTCCACGCCGTCGGCACCTTCGGCCGGATCGTCGTCAGATCCGTCGATCTCATCGAAATCTCCTTCTTCCTCGCCGGAGCGCTGGAAATCCTGCGCCGGACGCTCGCCACCTTCATTCTGAAATTCCCGGTTTCCCTTGTTGCGGCGCCTTTTGCGATTGCGCTTGCGGCCGCCACCCTGCTGGCCTTGGCCGCCTTGTCCCTGCCCTGACGGCTGATGACCTCCCGGAAGGGCACCAGGATGACCCTCGGCAGGTGCAGGACCGCCATCACGTGCCGAAGGAGACTCTTCCCGCACGACTGGAGCAGGGGGAGGGGAAAACTCCTCCGCTGGAGCCGCTTCGCGGATGGGGGCAGCAGCCGACGGAGCGGGAGCCGGAGAATCCACCGGCGCCACATCTTCCGACGCCACCTTTTTCGACGATCGAGTCCGGGAGACGGCCTTTTTGGCGGGCGATGCCGCCTTGCGCGGAGCGCGCTTGCGAGCCGGGGCCTTCCCTTCAGCGGCTCCCTCGGCGAGGGGTTTGCCGGATTCGGATGCGTTGGCTTCTGCGAAAGACTCGGATTCGCTCATTGGAAAAAGGGAGATCTCAAATCACAAGGATTCGGATGGGGAAAAGCGGAAAGGGGAAAATGGGGAAGATTCAACAGGCTCTGAAATCCAGACATACTGGAATTTCAAAAGTGCCCAAAGGAATCGGACAGCCTTCGGGAACCGAGCGTCCCTTAATCTGAAGGAGAGAAAACTCGCGCCCGGGAGGGGTCGAAAGGGCGGCGCGAACTCCCGATCTGAGTGCGTTCAGGGACAACGGAGTCTCTCCCGTACTCCCTTTAGGCGCAAGTCTTTTTTTACTCTGGAAACCCCGTCCGATGGGAGTCTTCGACCTCCTCAAGAAAGGCGGAAAGTGCTTTGCGGGTGACTCCGGCGACATCTCCGTGGGTTTTCGCGAAAGGCGGGACGAACCAAGGGAAGCCGCCCGTGACGTCGTGCACGACGCGGACTTGTCCATCACAGTGGTGACCCGAGCCGATTCCGATCGTCGGGATGGTGAGCCGGTCGGTGATCTCCGCGGCGACATCCGCGACGACGCTTTCGAGGACCACGGCGAAGGCCCCGGCCGCCTCCAGAGCCAGCGCCGCATCGACCAGGCTCCGGGCCTCGCTCTCATTGCGACCTTTCTTTTTGTATCCACCCTCCTCGCGAACCCGCTGCGGTAGCATGCCGAGATGGGCGCAGACCGGAATCCCGGCCCCGACGATGGCTTCGACCTGGGGGATCTGCTCCCGGCCTCCTTCGAGTTTCACCGCATCGGCCCCGGCATCGGCGATTCGCCTGGCGCTCGCGAGCGCGTCGCCCGGATTGTCATAGGTATGGATCGGGAGATCGGCGAGCACGATGGCCCGTTTGACGCCGCGGCGGACGATCGAGGTGTGGTAGACCATTTGCTCCAGCGTTACCGAAGTCGTGTCCTCGTAGCCCGCCACCATCATGCCGAGGGAATCGCCCACGAGGATCAGCTGAATACCCGCTTCGTCACAGAGTCGGGCAGTGGGGTAGTCGTAAGCCGTGATCGACGTAATGGGTGGTCGCAGCCGGGCGGAGAGGTCAGGTAGGGGGAGGGGATTCATGAACCGAGGCCCCGGGGGAGGGCGGCACTCCCAGAATAGCGCGGAGATGGGAAAACGGAAGTCGATCGTCCCGAATCCGGAACTTTTGAGTGAAGGAAAGGCTTGGGCGAGAAAAACGGGTCAAAATTATAAAAATATTGATTAATTATGGAAATTATATTAACATCTCACAACACAAACACGGTGACCTGTCACAAGGACGCCCTTTTCACCCAGACACGAACATCCTGGAACGGCCTGCTCCGCCTGAGAAACGGAGAGAGGAAGATCCACGGGAGTCTGAGCGAACGGGTGCTCTACGGAAGCAGGGGCCGACCAAACAGATGGGAACACACGCACACGGCGGTCGGGGAACGATCCTGATCCATAACGATCTCTTTGAAAACCGGCCCCACGAAGAGGGAAGCTGGACGACAAAGGGGGGACTCCAACTTCAGCAGCGCTATGACAAGAGCCGCCGTCCCGATCCGGGCCGTCCCTCGCCTCAGCGGCGCCACAAGAACATCGGCTTCCCGGATCGGGGGAACACTCCGCTGCCATTGCCTCAGCAAGAGGCTATGGCACGCGTGCGGTAGAGAACTTTTGTCCGCAAGGACATTGGTGAAGAGATGAAAAGTCGGGGTGGGGTCGAGTGGCCCCACCCCAATTTTTTTCCAAATCGTGTCAATCCCGACCGGCCCCGCGGATCAGCAGGGTGATCTCTCCTTTGGGAGGATGCGCGGCAAAATGCGCGCTCAGCTCGGCGGCGCTGCCCCGGTGATAGGTCTCGAAGCGTTTCGTCAGCTCGCGTGCCACGCAGATTTCGCGGTCTGGCGCGATCGATTGCAGGATCTCTAGGGTCCCGGCCAGGCGATGGGGGGATTCGTAGAAGATCGAAGTTTCGCGGCGATCAAGCGATTCCGTGAGTTCGCGGGTGCGGCGTCCGGATTTCACCGAGAGAAATCCGCCGAAGTAAAAAGCGTCGCTCGGCAGGCCGGAGCCGGCCAACGCGGTGACGACGGCGCACGGTCCCGGCAAGACTTCGACGCGGACTCCTGCTTCATGGGCGGCGTTGACGAGGCGATAGCCCGGATCGGAAATGCCCGGCATACCGGCATCGGAGAGATAGACCAAACGGGCGCCGTCCCGGACCCGCTCGACGAGCGAGGCCGCTCGGAATTTCTCATTGTGATCGTGGAGGGCGACGAGCTCCTTCTCGCGGATTCCGAGGTGCTCGAGGAGGCGACGGGAGTGGCGGGTGTCCTCACAGGCAACGATGTCCGCCTGGCGGATCGCTTCCGCGGCGCGGTAGGTGATATCTCCCAGATTACCGATCGGAGTGGCGACAAGCTGGACGAATCCGGCGGGATCGAGGGGATTCACAAGGGAAAAAGGGCGTGGAGCGTTCGAGCAGGGTGACTCGATCACCAGCCGTTCGCCAGCTGCGAAACGAGTTTGTCAGCGACATCTTCCGAAGCAACGGAAAGAGCGCTGCGCTCGCCGACCTGGTAACTGGCGTCGACAAATTGGATCGTTTCGCCGATCACCAGGCCCTGGCGGGCTCCGTAGACCCCATCATCACCCGATTTGCCATCGACCGGGTCCGCATCATCGGCGACCACGTCATCACCGCCGTCACCGTTTTCATCGTCGCCACGTTTGCCGATGCGCTGGCCCGTGACCGGGTCTTCGAGGTGGAAATCCACATAGAGGTAAAGACTTAGCTCCCGCGAGCGAAGTGTGTCGGTCCGCACCGCGCGGAGCTGGCGTTTCCGGATCTCGCGGATCGTGCCGACGAGGACGGCATCACAATTTTCCCGCGTCGCGACCTGGTAGGTGCCGTCCGCCTGCAGTTCGGTGAGGACCGCGTTCGTGACAAGGCTGGAGAGACGCGGCTCCAGAGTCAGGTTTTTGAAGGGCGGCACATGGATTTTTTCGATCCCCATGTAGGTTCCCGGCTTCACTTCGCCCAGCTGATAACCCGCACAACCGGAGAAAAAGAGGCCGGCGAGAGCGAGAAAGGAAAGGGTAGAAATCCGGAACTTCATGAAAGGGCGGCACCAAGGATGACTCCGATACTAGGCGGGAATGGAGAAAAAACAAGCCGTAAGAACCGGCCTGAGTCCGGGGAATCCGACGCGTCTCGTGAAACGACCAAATGGATCGCTCACTGTGCCGGTGGCGAGGGGATGTCGGCGATGGCGGGTGCGTTTGCCGGTGCCGGGGCTGCGGGAGCGGCCGGAGGCGTTCCGGCTCCCGACGCGGGCAAGGGGACGACTTCGTCCTCCGAGGTGCGCATTTCCACCTTGTCCTTTTTGAGCGGATTCGGACCAAACATGCCGGCCTTTTTCTCAACCTCGGCCGAGCTGGCTTGCCCGTCCAGAATCGCGAGGCGTTCCTGAGCCTTCGGTGCCCAGGAGGTGTTCGGATTTTTCACGACTTCGCGGTAATAAACCCGGGCGGAGTCCGGCTTGCCGCTTTTCTCATAGAACATCCCCGTATTGTAGAGCTTTTCCATCGACCGTTCATCGATGCTCTGGAGATCGGATTTGATCTCGGCGGCGCGTTGATCCTCGGGATTCTGGTTCACGAAATCGAGGCCCGCTTCGACCTGGGCGCGATCTTTCACCGGGCTGTTCGATTTCTCCGCCGTGACGCCTCGCAGCTTGAAGATCTGATACTGCGCTTCCTTGGCGGTTTCGGTCTCGGGATATTTGTCGACGACCTTTTGGAACGAGGCGATGGCCTGATCCATCTCGCCGATGTCCGAACGGACGTAACCGATGGCGAGGAGGGATTTCGGGGCATACTCGGTGAACGGGGCGCTCGTGCTGATTTGTTCGTACATTTCGACGAGCTTCGAGGGCTGGATCGCGGCGCCGACGCCAAAGAGGCCTTTCTTGTCATTCGCACGCAGGCCCTCGGCAATGCCGTATTGGCGTTTCACCGCCTCGGTGAAATTCGGGGTGTTGCGGTGGTTCGAGATCAGCTCCTGATATTGCTCAAAGGCCTTGCGTCCTTCGCCCTCGGCCTCCAGCATCCGGGCGTAGCCGAATTTCGCCTCGGTGCCGGCATCGGTGCGGCCATAACTCTGGCTGATGCTCTTGTAAGTGTCGCGGGCCTGGCGGTTTTTGCCGCTGCTTTCGTAGGCCTGCGCCTTGGCGAGCATCTCGGACGCCTTCGATTGCTGCGACCCGAGTTGCTCCGCACTGAGGACCTTTTTGTCTTCGCTGCGCTTGAGCAGTCCTCCGAGAAAAGCATGGGAATCTTCAACTCCCAGGGAGAAGGCCAGCATGCCGGCCAGAAGATATCGGGGATCACGGATTTTCATGAAATAACGGGGACGTTTGAGCCGGCAACCTAAGCGATCGTGTTTTTCCTTCAATCGCTAATCGAGGAAGGAAACGAACCGGTCAGCGCAAAAGGCGTGCAGGGACGCGGCTTGAAGTTTTACTCCTGCTGACTGCCCGGGTGCCGGAACATTCCATGTGGAACGCCCGCCCGTGCACGGCAGGAGAATGGCTTTCAATCTGATACGCGGGTTTGCCTGCGAATCTTAGGAATTCATGAATTCCGGCGTGCACGGGGCTTGAGCAGACCCTCCCTATTAACTTCCGACAATATATGTAATATAAAACGGAGAGGTGGCGGTGCTGGTTGAGTATGAAAATTCAAAAACCCTTCCCCTCAATCCGTGAGTCCGCGCTCTGACGGGCCTTCGCCGTTTGGATCGAGATACCACGGAAGCGGGATTTGATCCTTGGGAGTCGGCGTGTAGGTGCGGCGTGCTTTGGGTCGCGTGGAAAAGTTCGCGAACGCGGCTTCGAATGCAGCTTCTTCTTTGGCTTTGAGAAACGCGTCGGTCATCTCGACCACGTCTTCTAAGGTCCAGCGCCGATCCACGATCCCAAGCGCCATTGCCGGGGTCTTCTTCGTGGTTTCGTGCTTCCGAACCAGATTGTAGACGAAAATGTGAATGCTGGCAGTCAGCGAGTGATTGTCCCACGACTTCGAGTAAGCCAGCGTCTTGCGGGCGGTCCGCTTGTTCCCCTGCCGCATCGTGAGGAAAAACCGCTCAATATGGCAAACCGTGGACGTGCGCAGATCCGGGTTCCCGACCTGGGCCTCACGGCTCACGCCAACTAAACGGTTCACGCCAAACTTCATCCATTCGTGACCGGCCGCCTTGATGTTCTGGAACTTCTTTTCCTCTTGGGCGAAATCCAGCCGTCCGAAGAATGCGCCAGGAATCGTGTGATTGTAGGCTTGGAGCCGATCGCTGGTAATCTGGACGCGCCCCACGATACGGGAAGCCAGATCAGCGGCAAAGTCACGGGCGGCATCGGTCGTGCGCTTGCCGGTGCGCCAGTTCAGAATCGCCTTAGATTCAGGATCGAGAGACGCCCACAGCCAGCAATCCCCTCGGTCGGGATGCTGGAGCTTTTGTTCCTTCGTCATCCGCTCCTTGTGGGTGTGGACGTAGGCCCATTGTTCGTCCAGCTCGATGCGAGCCACTTCCAGCCCGGTAAAGTGGCGGTTGTGCCAATCCTCGCAGGCTTGGCCGACTTCCTCAATCACTCGGAGCACGGAGTGTTTCCCGACCTTGAACATGCGGCATACGGAGTTGATCGCCGTTCCTTCGCAGAGCGCGGCGAGGATTAAAGCCCGCTTGTCATTGCTCAATCTTTTGTTTGCCATGACTTGATTTAATGTGTATAAGAGAGCAAGTCAAGAAAAAGTGTGTAGGTTTTCAAAAAATGGACAATGCCCCAACTCATGGAGGGAAACGAGACGGCGCAGGTCGGCCGAGCCTCGGGAAAAAGCGATTCCAAGTCATGCTGACGGAATCAGCGGTCGAGCGTGCTAGAGAGAAAGAATCCAATCTTTCCGGGCTTTTAGATCGCCTGCTCCGCGAATGGCTGGAAAAAAGACCTTGAATATGTGTGTATCCCGAGATACATTCAATGAGGTTTGAGGACGAGCCGCGCCCCGGATTCGAACCGAGATTTTCCCACTGACAGGGAGGGATGTGCTACCGTTACACCAACGCGGCACGGTCCTCACCGCCCCCGTAAACCACTTCAGGCTGGAATCTGTGGGTTTACGGGGGCGCTTTTTTATAGCGGGCTTATCCTGTGAGGTAGGGCGATCCCGCCCGCTTTTTTCCTAACTTCATGCGGGTTATTGGTTTAGGAAAGGTTTTCAAAGGTGTTCGTCATCGACCAAGTGCCATTTGTCGTCCCGGAGCTCAAAGCTACTGCTCCGGCTGAGAATGCTTTGGAGCGATGCCTTTTCCTTGTCTCCGCCGCCTTCGACGTAAATCCGGTGAATGTCCCGAAACTCAAGGGGGCCATTTTCGGCGATTATCGCGCCCATTGCTCTTGCTACGGTCACACCTGAAAATCTGCCGGGAGACTGAGCCCTCTGACCAGGGAGCTGGACGCCGCCTATGGCGCTGTCCGGGATGGGCACCCCGAGAGCCTCAAGCATTTTCTCAGTTCGATCCAGCTCTCCTCGGAGCCAATGCCACTGATTGAGAATTTGATCCGAGGTAATGAGAGCGGGAGCAGTTGCCATAACTGAAAATTAAGCGGACTTGAATCATAGTCAATTGAAAAAATTCAATGTGCTATGTTGCCAAATTTGGATTTATGCCACCCTTTCCTTGATTATACGTTGACGGTATATGATTGGAATCTACTGAGCCATATACGGAGAGGCGCTAGGAAATCTCACTTGATGTTCCTTCTGGCCCCCTGCAAACTCCATCTGATGATTGAGGACCCTAAAGTAATCGGACCTGAAGAGAAGTTTTACGGATACCTAATTGGGCTCAGAATTGCCGACTGCGAAAGCTCTGGCGACGACATCCCGATGGGACTCTTCGCCAAGTTTGAAATCGGGAGTGTGACAGAGGAATGGCAGGTACCCGATTGGGAGCTGTTCTCGCAACTGACCCCGCACCTAATCGCGAACGCGAGAATGAGGGATGAACACGGGGAATACGGCTACGACAAGCTTCTGATCAAAAAAGAGGTAGGCGAGTGGTTCGTGAGTCTGCCTTGATCAAATACCTTTGCGGCCCCGTTCCCTGGCCTCTCGAAGCTCTTTTTGAAGTCTCGAACTGCCGAGGAGGCTTTCCCCGTCCGGTAGGTCTTCGCCGGTGAGGTTCTTCACGGCCCGAGCCGCGCCCGTATTCGCATCACGGGGCTTAGGATCTTGGCGGGGTGTGCTGGCTTTTTTGCGGGGCATTAGAAAGAATCGGCCAGTTTTGCCGCGATTCAAGGATGCCCACCTTCTTTCTCTCGAATGTGGTTTGACTTCACGGAGCGTCGAGAGCTAGAACGACTTTGTGAGCATGATCCTTACAACCACAGTCGGAGTTCGCCCGTTGCTCGGAAACCAGTTCTACGGCGAACATGAAGCGATCACCCTGGAATACTTTGCGGTAGCCGAAACTTATCCCGATTGTCAGCGAATGCTTGAATCCTACCTTTTCAGGGGCGGATGGGAGAAACGGACCAACTTCCCTGTTTCGTTTCGCGAGACTCGCATTGAGTGGCTTCACCCTGAAATTGCTCGGCAATTGAGCGAGGAGATAGGTGAGCGACGCGAAACAGCGCTCGTGATCCTTTATGTCGCTGACGAAGATACGCCAGAGTAGTTTCCAAAAGAGCGGGCGGAAACTCATCAGGATTTTCAACTGAACGCAGAAGGTCCGCGTCGCTTTCAGGAGAGTCCATTTCTCAACGTAGCGCCTCAGTCAACCCGCTCCGATCTGATAATTTCCATATCCAAACGGCCCCGACACCAACGGAGAATCTCAAACCTGGCCCCCTGTTTGCCGTGCCGTCCATCCCGGCCTCACAACGCTGCCATGCAGCGGATCCCCGCCGATGGCGATACCCTGCGGAGGTTGCTCTTGCGCCTGGTCCTTCCTTTCAACGATCCAAGTTCAGTCGTCGCTCGCCGGAGCCACGAGTTCCATCCAAACTCCGAAAAAATCGGCACGCAGAACCTTTCCAGTCAAAAAAACATCCCAGACCCCTGACTCCAGACTCCAGACTCCAGACTCCTGACCCAGGACTCGTGACTCGTGACTCGTGACTCGTGTCGCAAATCCCTCCCTGCCGCTGGGCGCAAAAAAACGGCCCCGGGGATCATCCACGGGGCCGTTTTGCAAAATCCGCCGAATTCTGCGACTCAGGACTCCGCCTTCGGAGTCTCCGGACCATCGGCCGGAAGTTCGGGCTGCTTGATGTAATTCTCATCAATGCGTCCCTTCAGCGAGCCGAGGAAGGTCACGATGGCTTTCGTGTCCTCTTCCGAGATCGTCCGCCCGAGTTGGTATTCGGCCATCTTCGAAACGATCTCTTCCAGCGAAGCGATCGAACCGTCATGCAGATACGGGCCGGTCTCGGTGATGTTCCGAAGGCTGGGAACCTTGAAGAAATACTTGTCCGCCTCGTTCTTGGTCGCCTCGTAGCGGCCCAGGTCCTTGGTCGGCCATTCCTTGACCAGGCCGAGTTTCTGATACAGGTGGCCGCCGACGCCCATGCCATTGTGGCAAACGGTGCAACCCGTTGTCACAAAGAGATTCAGGCCATGTTTTTCCGCGTCGGTCAGAGCCTTGTCATCCCCCTTCAGGAAGTCATCGAAGCGGGATGGAGTCATCAGTTTGCGTTCGAAGGCCCCGATGGCTTTTCCGACATTCGCATAAGTGAGAGGATCTTTCTCCTCCGGGAACGCTTTGGCGAAAGCCTCCACGTATCCCGGGATCGACTTGAGGACGCGCAGCACGTAGTTCTCATCCGGCATGCCCATTTCGATCGGATTCAGCACCGGGCCCACGGCCTGGGCTTCGACGTCGGCGGCACGGCCATCCCAGAATTGGGCGATGTGAATGGCGGCGTTGTAGACCGTCGGTGCCGAGCGGCCGCCCGTCTGGTCGTGGATCCCCTTCGAGGTCGCCAGGCCGTCGTCACCGAAGCTGGCGAGATCGTGGCAGGAATTGCACGATACGGTCCGATTCTTCGAAAGCCGGGTGTCGTAATAGAGCATGCGGCCAAGGTCGACCTTGGCGTCGGTAAGAGGATTCGCCGGATTCTCAGCGACCTCCAAAATCGGCTGGAACATGCCGAGGGCGGCGCGGTTGACTTCAGTTTGGGCGTGGAGGGCCGGGCTGGCGAGCAGCCCGAGCAACAGTGCGGAGGTGGCGGGTATCTTCATATTGGCAGACAGTCATACAACCTACGACGGGAGTGAGGCGGCAGACGACAAAAATCTTCCTCTAATAGTTCTATCTCGGCAATGTTTTATCCCGGGTGTAACGAGAATGCGCCACCGGGCGTCTTCCCAACTTCATGGAGATCAAGCCCGCGCCGCTTTACAACCGTCCCGTGGCCGCGGCGGCGATGCCGGAGGCGTCGCAGCATCGATGGATCCGCGGAGCGCGAGCCCTCGGGCGGCTTTTCGATCAGTTCGTGGGCGCGATCACCATCATTCCAGTACTCGCGGTCGTGTCCGCGCTGCCGGTTCTGAATCTGCTCAGCCTGGGATACCTCCTCGAGGCTTCTGCCCGCGTCGCGAGATCGGGTCGCCTCCGGGATGCCTGGGTCGGACTGAAGGGCTTCGCGACCTTGGGAAAAATGGTTCTCGCCGTTTGGATCGCGGTGCTGCCGGTCAGGCTGGTCCACAGCTATTGGCGCGACGCCGAACTCATCGCTCCCGGCAGCGCCAACGCCACGATCTTGCGGGTCATCCTCGTGATTTTGTCCGTGGCTGTGGCGCTGCACGTCCTCTGGGCGGTGGTCCGTGGCGGCAAATGGCGGCATTTCCTCTGGCCGGCACCCCTCCGCCTCCTCCGCTGGATCGGCGCCGAATGGGATTGGAGGAAGTTATGGAGCAGTGTTCGCGAAGGGTTCCGACAACTCCGGCTCTGGCACTTCTTCCGGCTCGGCGCCCTTGGCTTTGCGGGGGCCCTGCTCTGGCTCGCGATTCCGGTGCTGATTCTCATGGCCGCGTCGAGATTTGCCAATCCCGGCGTTTCCTTTCTCACTTCCCTCTTGGGGTCGATCTTGCTTGGGGGCGCGGTGCTCTACATCCCCTTTCTCCAGACCCGCTTCGCGCTCACCGGACGATTCCGGGAATTTCTCGAGCCGGGATCCGCCCGCCGTGCCTTTCGCAAGGCTCCCTTTGCGTTCTGGATTGCCTTGGCTGCGACCTTGTTGTTTGCGCTCCCGCCCTACCTCCTGAAGATCGAGCTCACGCCCGACGAAGTCGCCTGGCTGCCGAACATCGTCTTCGTTCTCCTCGTTTTTCCCGCCAGGGCGCTTCTGGGCTGGTCGCTCGCGCGGGCGGAACGGCGTGAGACTCCGAGGATCTGGGTGTCGCGATGGGCCGCCCGCTTGGCCGCTCTGCCCGTCGTCGCCGTTTACGTCTTTTTCGTTTGGTTCAGCCAATACCTGAACTGGCATGGTTCGCTGGGTCTCCTTGAACAACACGCCTTCCTCGTCCCCGCGCCTTTGCTGGGGCTGTAAGAAAGCGGCTCAATCCACGATCTCGAGCTGCTTGAGCCGCCCCGAGCTTCCCACCCGGATCGTTACCTGGGCCTTGCGGACGCCGAAATGCTCCGCCACCAGGGCGATCAGCGCCTCGTTCGCCTTGCCGTCCACCGGGGGCGCTTTCACCTTCGCGATCCAGGTGCCATCCGGCTGCTCCTCGAGACCCGCGGTTTTCGCGTTCGGCTTCACCCGGATCTCGAGACGCCTTCCCATGGAGTGAGGCTCAAGCCGGAATCCAGCGGCGGAAAGCCTCGATCGCCTCGTATTCGGCCATGCCGAGGGCGTCGTAGGTCGCGGCGATCTCACGGTTCCTCGCCGGGGCATTCAGATCGTCCTCGTTGATGGACATGAAACGCCGGATCGATTCCGCCTTTTCCTCGAGCTGGTCGGGGCTCATCGGCACGGCCATGTCGATCTCGTGGGCCTCGAAGGGGCGATCCCGACCCCGGTAGAGCCAGACGCGGGACTCTTGGCGGGTGCCACCGTCCCATCCCTTCCATGCTTCGGTGAAGGCCCGGAACGCGATCGCCTGGGGTGAACTGGGGTCGCTCGCGTCGCCCGTCGCGTAGATGCTGTGAGGCTGGAATTCCGCCAAAATCGCCCTCACCGACTCCGCATCGGCCGCTTCAAAGCGGAATCGACGGTACCTTCCCGTCTCGTAAAAAGGCAGGTCAAGAAATTGATTGTCATGATATCGCAGTCGGCAGACCGATGCGGCATCGCGCGCTTCGCCGCGCAGGATGAGTCCTTTCAGCTTCCGGACGAAATCCGGGTCGATCCCGAACTCGCCCTTGGCATCGATCGCCTCGACGATGGACCTCGCGTAGGCCGTCTGGCTCTCCCATTCCGGGGAATGGCTCGTCTCCGCCATTTCCAGAACGACGCGGGCGAAGTTCAGCGCCGCCACATCCGCGACCCGGAGATTGCCGGAGGTTTGAAACACCAGCTTCACCTCATGACCCTGTTCGCGGAGTCGCGAGAGCGTTCCCCCCATGCCGATGAGCGCGTCGGCCGGCTCGGGGCTCAGGACGAGAATTCGCTTCGGAAACGGCTCCGAGCGCTCCGGACGCCGTGAATCGTCGATCCCCGGCTTGCCCCCGGGCCACCCCGTGATGGTGTGCTGCACCCGGTTGAAAATGTCGATGTTCACCTCGTAGGCCGCCTCCGAGGTCGAGGCGAGGAGTCCGCCCGCGCCGTTTTCGTTGTAATCTTCGTCGACCAACTTCAGGATCGGCTTGTCCAGCTTCCGGGCGAGCCAGACCACGGCGCGTTTTTTCATGGGGGCATCCCACTCGACCGGCCCCACGAGCCAGGGGAAACGGAAGCGCGTCAGATTCGAGGCTGCCGCCTCATCAACGAGGAAGGTCGCATTGCCGTGATTCTGCAGGAAGCTCGCCGAGATCTGATCCGTCACCTTGCCTTCCACCGCCTCACGCACGATCGAGGCCTTGTTCGCGCCCCATGCCATCAGCACGAGCCGTTTCGCCTCGAGGATCGTGCCCACCCCCATCGTGATCGCCGAGCGCGGCACATTCGCCACGCCCATGAAGTCCGCCGCCGCGTCCTGACGCGTCACGCGGTCGAGCGTGATCATCCGGGTGATCGAGTCGGCCGACGATCCCGGTTCGTTGAAGCCGATGTGCCCCGTCCGTCCGATTCCGAGGATCTGCACGTCGAGCCCGCCCGCCTCGATGATGCGGCGCTCGTAGTCGAGACAGTGATCGTAGACCGCCTCCATCGGCACCGTTCCGTCCGGAATGTGGATGCGCGACGGGTCGAGGTCGACATGGTCGAAAAGCTGGTCGCGCATGAAGCGGAAATAACTCTCCGGGTGATCGCGCGGCAGGCCGTAGTATTCGTCGAGATTGAAGGTCGTCACCGACTCGAAGCTCAGGCCCTCCTCCTGGTGCAGGCGGATCAGTTCCCGGTAATACGGCACCGGAGTCGATCCGGTCGCCAGTCCGAGGACCGTCGTTTTGCCCGCCGCCGCCCGCTCCCGGATCAGGGCCGCGACCTCGGCGGCGAGGGCCTTGCTGGCGCTTTCCGACGAGGGATGCACGAGGGTGCGCACCTTTTCAAAGCGCTCCCGCTGGGTCAGTTGTTTTTGGCCAGCGGCCTCGAGGATTTGCACGGCGGAGGGAGAGGAACTCATGGGATTTGTCCTTATGCTGGAACGGGCTCCCGGACGTGTCAACGCGGGCCCGTCTCCGTGATGAAGTTTCCCGCTCCGCCCCGGGATCCGTCAGGCCTTTTCCGTCTGCTCCAGCACGTCCGCGATCGTGTGCAGGGCATTTCCCTCCAGTTCGTTGCCCACATAGAGGTAAGCGGGGCGCTCCGGCCCGTCGCTCTTGCCGGTCTCGATCAAAAGCCGCATCGCCTCGCGTGCCTCCGGATCGATCTCGCGAAGCTGGTGAAACGGCTCGAACTGCTCCCGCGACCATTCATGGCTTCTCCCCGGGGTCAGGAGAAATCGCGCCACCGTGAACGGATCCGCCCCCGGGGGATGGCGTTCCATTTGCTCCAGGATCGTTGGCATCCGCGTCCATTGGTTGTAGACATGGGCCACCCCGTGCGAGGCCAGCATCGCAAAGTAGTCCGGATGCAGCCAGTTCGCGTTGCGGATCTCCACCGCGTAACGCCAACCCTTGGGGGCCTTCGCGAAAAAGGCGTCGAGATCGGCGACGAAATCGCGGCCGTGCTCATACTCGCCCGGATGAAAATGCGAAAACTCGAAGATCAGGGCCCCGACCTGGGCTTTCATCGGCACGAGCCGGCTCAGAAAACCGGTTTCGAGCAGTTCCGCGCTGAGAAAGAAGTCGTTCCCCTTTCCCGCTCGCGCCCCAAAGGCACCCACCTGCGGAAAGGTCCGGATCGTGATCTCATCCGGCACCTTGAAGGAAAAGACAAAATCCTCCGGCACTTGTGCGGCGATCCCCTCCAGGAATCGTTTTCGCGGCAACGCGTAATAAGTCGCGTCGACGCAGACCGAACAAAAGGTCGTGCCATATTCCTCCAGACAGTGGTCCGAGAAGCGTTGCTTCGAAAAATGCGTGCCCCAGAGGTAGCGGTCCTCGTCGTAAAGCAGCCCGCACCAGCCCGGGTAGCGCCACGACGATGTCCCGAGACAAATGCCGTGATCTTCGTGGAGCCGCCGCAGGATTCCGCCGATGTGGGTGCGTTCGAAGAGCATCGCTCCATTTAAGTGGGACGAGGCCCCCTGGGCAAGCTTGATCGAGATGGAGCGGCCTACGGAACACGCGGAAAGCGCGGAAAAACTTCAATCGGATCCGAATGATCTTTGCCTTGCTGCATCCATCCCGATCTCCTGAAATTCCGCGTATGCCGCGTATTTTGATGCCTGCGGCATCTATCTCGGTCTTGGGTAATTCCGCGTTTTCTGTGTATTCCGTAGGCCGCCTTTTCCTCGCTCGATGGTAGGCCGCCTCTTCCTCGCTCGACATTAATCCGACGCATCCCCAAGCTCGACAAATCCCTCCTCTCCCATCATCCTGAGATTCCTCCCCTGCCCCGCCGGACATGAAACCCGCCACTCCCCTGCCGCCCGGACATGGCCGGTTTTTCCTGATCTTCGGTGGGATTTATCTTGTCCTCACCCTCCTCCTGGGGATCTCGCCGCGTCATCCCACCGATTGGTGGATGGAGCACCTCATCATCCTCTTCGGCTTTTCCATCCTTTTCGCCACGAGCCGATGGTTCGTCTTTTCCAAGACCGGCTACCTCCTCGCCTTCATCTTTCTCTGCTTTCACAGCGTCGGCGCCCACTACACCTATTCGGAGGTGCCCTACCGGGAATGGTGGGCCGCTCTCACCGGCAGCCCGGTGGAAGACGGAGCTTCCTCCCGCAACCACTTCGACCGGGCCGTCCATTTTCTTTATGGATTCCTCCTCACCCGTCCCTTCCGCGAAGCCGTCTATTTTGTCCTCGCGCCCCGATCCACGTTCTGGAGTCATCTCGCCGTGATCACCTTCATCATGGCCAGTTCCCTTTTCTACGAACTCTTCGAATGGGCCGCCGCCGCGATTTGGGGAGGCGAAGCCGGCATGGCCTTCCTCGGCACCCAGGGCGACATCTGGGACGCCCACAAAGACATGCTCCTCGCCACCGTGGGAGCCGCCCTCGGCAGTCTTGGGATGATCCTCCATGTTCGGTTCACGGGGAAAGATCCTGCCCGGGAGTGGGGCGAAGGGAGGAAAAAGGCGACGGAGGCGGTGCGGGGGTAGGACGGGGGTAATTCTTACTCCGCCAACGCCTTGAAAAACGCGTCGGAGGCGTCGCTGTAAAACTCGATGTTGATCTTGGTCCAGATGTCGTCGGGCAGGTCGTTGAGTTGCCGGCGTGCCGCGACGGGCATGAGGAGGACGCTGGCCTGCTTCTCGACGGCGATTTCGACCAGCGAGCAGGCGTTCGGAAGCATTTCAACCGAACCGCCCAGGTTGAGTGAGCCGACTATGATCAACGCTCCCCGCGTGCTGCGCTCCAACAAGGAACCGGCCAGAGCCACGAGTATTGGCAGACCGATGCCGACGCCGGTCCGGTCGTTGTCCATCGCCCGCATCTGGATGCTGAACTCGTGGGTGCGGGGATCACGGTCGCCGACCAGTTTCTTCGAAAGCGAGTAGAGGTTCTGCTCACCCACCTTCACGCTCTCACGGAATCCGGCAGGTGCGGGCGTGTTGAGAATCCGCATGCCGCTTCCGGGGCCGCTGGTCACTTCGATCCGGAAAAGACCGGGCGTCGCTTCGCTGCTGCCGGGACTGATGCACCAGACCTGCCCAGGAGGAAGCGGGTCGCTCTCGATGGCCTCGTCGCTGTGCAGTTCCGGGGTGGCGACAAACTGCTCCACACCATCCGCCCCCATGAGGTAGCTGAAGTGCGTGTTGCGGAACTCACTCTTCAGGCAACGCTTCTGCTGCTCCTTCACGCGCCGGCGTGCCTCCAACGCCATCCGGACGATCGCCTCCAGGTCCTCGTCGGGCACGGGCATTTCCGGATCTGGGAAAAGCAGCTTCAAAAGGCCGCTGACCGTCTTGTTCACGGCTTCAATGTCTCGACCGCTCAGCGCTCCACCCAGATGCACCCGCGATTGCATCACGGTGACCCGGCTCGTCTGGCGGAGCATGTGCCAGCACTCGCTGAGGAAGTCGCTCACGAGACCGAAGTGGTTCGTGAGATGGATGTTCGGATTAAGCTTGGGGAAATCCCAGCCGGCGACGTAAGCGTGAATCCGATCATGGAAGGCGGTGTCGTCGCGCATTTCCGGCGGCAGCGGACTGAGCAGGTGGCCGATCTTCTGTTGCTGCTGCACATCGACGTCGAAGTTGCCGACCATCACCACGCCCCCTTCGGCCCGGATGCTCTCCTTCCCCCGGCTGAACTCCCCGGAGGCCATGTAACCCTTGAGGATGTTCACCCCGTCCTTTTGGTCGAACGAGACCCCGGATACCTCGTCGAAGCAGACGACATCGTAGTGGCAGACGAGGCCGCGCTGCCCGTTCGAGTTGTTGACGAACATCTTGGCGACTGTCGCCTTCCCTCCGGAGATCAGGTGCGAGTAGGGCGAGATTTGCTGGAAAAGGTGGCTCTTGCCGGTGCCTCGCGGTCCGAGTTCCACCAGGTTGAAGTTCCGCTCCACGAATGGCACCATTCTCAGCAACACGGCGATCTTCGCCCGATCGTTGAGTTCCTCCGGCTCCAGACCAATGGAACGGATGAGAAAATCCTTCCATTCACCGGTGGAAAAGGCGCTCCGCCCCTTGGCCAGCGCGACCAGGGCGTCCGACTTCGAGAGTTGGATCGGCCGGAGGGCCTCGACGGCAAAAGGCCGTCCGCCGTTCTCCTGGGCGATGATCGAATCGTAGCCGAGGGTGACCTCGCCGTAGAACCCGTCCGTCAGCATCCGCTCATGTTCGCGCACGAGTCGATCGGCGATGCGCACATCGCGGAGGGCCAGACTGGGAAGCTCGGCGATGTAACAATCGTTCTTGGCATCAAGGCGGGCGCGAACGATATCGATCAGTTTGACGGAGCCCTCTTCCCGCGCCCTAGCCTTGAACAGCTCCTCCTGGCCAGTGCGGACCGTGCGATTCGCGAGCTGCTGCTCAACGATCTTGAGTCCTTCCTGGATTTCGTCCTCGTCCACGGTCGCGCAGTAGCGGCCGAGGAGGAACTCCACCACGTAGGTCGGCACCGGATACTGCCGGGCGTATTTGCGCACCAGATCCTTGCGCACGAGGTAACCGTCGAACACCGAAGCGGCATGTTGATCAAGTAGGTCGAGTTGCATGGGAAATCGTCGCGTTAGCTTTCACCGATGGTGGTCGGTTGTTTTGAAATGAGGTGACCGCCGGCATCCAGAGCCACCACGGTGGCGGCCATGCCGGCGTTGTCTTCGTCGGGAACCATGAGGGATACCTGGCCGTCGGCATCAGTCGCCTTGGCCGAAGCAACGACGGAGGAGTCGGGCAGGTTCGCCTTGGTGCGAATGTCCACCATGACCCCTTCGGTCGGCGGATCGAGCGTGATTCGGCACCTGAGTCGCTGCCATTCCACCTGCTTGATCTGCACGGCAGCCTTTTTCGATTCGACGAAGCTGATGGTCAGTTCGGGAATGACGCACTCCTGGAGGCTGACGCCGCCGTGGGCGTAATCCTGCCCCGCCACGAAGGCGCTGATATGGGGGGCAATGGCCGTTTCGGCGGAGCGGTTCCAATGCCACGTGACTTTCGGCACGCTGACTTTCGAATCCCCCTTGATCGCCGCGCAACGGGACCAGCGCGAGGCCACCAGAAATCCGGGCAACTCCGTCTTCGGCAAACCACCCGGCATCAGGAGCCAGCCATGATCGGTGACCACGCGCACCGAGGCCCATCCCGCGTCGAGCAGTTCCACAATGCGGTCGGTCAGTTGCTCCAACTCCTCGGCGATCTGGCCCACCATGCCGATTTGCATTTCGTGCCCGCGCGTGTCGATCTTGCCGCACTCGGTCCAGGCTTTTCCCGATGGATCGCCCGTCTCGGTATTGGAGAGGCAAGGGTAGCCGCTCTCCGTGAGAGCCTTGCGGAATCTCGCCGTCGTCATCTCTTCCCCTTTCAGATTCGGGGCGAAGCTTTCCGGCAGGGTAATGCCTCCGGAAACCTGATCCGCGATCGGCGAGACGGCGGGCTTGGCGGTGGCGGTGACCGTTGGCAGAGCCGCCCAACGCCGGGTGCCCGCCACCTTGAGCCCGCGCTCCGCGCAGAGGCCATGGAGTCGCTGGCCGAGATCGAACCTCAGTCCGTCGGCAAAGACGATGCACTCGCTCTCCCGGACGTCGATGCCCGGCCGGTCGCCGGCTCCGGGAAGCGGCGTGGTGGCGACTTGTTGCTGGAGGAGTTCCGCCGCCGCCCGAGCCCAGGGCAGATAGACCGCGCGCCCGGCGGTCTGCACGGCCGCCTTGTCCGGGTTCGTTCGCGGAATGGAAAGGGCACGGATCAGGGCCGCGTCGGCTTCGTAGCCACCTTCCTCGTAGCGGAGGGCCAGCTCTTCGGCGGTCGCACCCGTCAAAGGTTTCTCGGTTCGTTCCGCAAGTTGGGCCAGCGCCGCCAGGGCTTCCGCGAGTGGAGCTCGTCCCAGCCGGTTCCACACCCACGACCGTCTCGGCCCGTGTTCCTTATCCAGTTCGGCGATCCGCTTGCGTGCCTGACCAGCCTCCATCCCTTCGAGATCCAACAGGGAGGCACGTAGGCGGGCTTCCGCCCTATCGTTCTCATCAGGCCAGGTTTCGCCGTCGAAGACCAACTCTCCTACTGGTTTCGCTTGGGTGAGCAGGTCAGGCAGCGCCTTGTAGATGGCAGGTGCCTCGCAGAACCGGTTCCACAAATTCTGCCAGCCTTCCTCTTTCCGCAGACCCAGACGCTCCGCCGCGCCGAGCGCCCCCTCCGATTCCGGGTCGAACCCGTAGTCCTTCCTGCAGCGGGACCGAAAGGCGTGCCATTTCCCCTCCGGCCAGCGCTTTTGCACTGCCTCGGGATCGTTCATCCACTCCAGCAAATCACGGGGCTGATCGCCGACCATCAGCTTGTCGAAGTCCTCCGCCTCGAGACGCTTGTTCCGCAGCGCGGCGAGCGAAGCCTCAGCCAGCGCCGGCAGGGCGGCATGGATCGAGCGGCGGGTGCCGTCGTCTTTCGCCACGTCCAGACCGAGGGCATCGTCGGACATCAGGAAAGCCTCCACCGTCCAGTCCTTGCCGTTGCGCTGGGTCCAGACGGCTCCGCGATATTGCAGCTCCACCATCGGCTGGAGCAGCAGCGGACAATCCGCCGCCGCCCGGAGGAGCTGGCGGCTGACATTCGGTAGATAGACGATCGGGGTGGTCTCGCCCGGGATGCCCACATCGATCGTGCGGGCCAGCACGCACTTGATCCAGATCGCCGGTCCGGTCCGTTCCACCGGCTGGTAATCGCCGAGCGTCAGGATCTGTGGGAGGCGTCCCCGCAGTTTCGCGATCACGGGCAGCCATTGCCCGTCCGCGTCGGTCCAGAGAACGGCGACAGGCTTCTCCTCCGCGCCCCGGTTGTAGCGGGCCGCCGCGTGGAGCGATTGCTCGATCGCCTCGCAGAGCGTCACGGGCGTCTTGGTTTTTTTGGTGTAGGAAACAGGCATGGAAGTTGAATTCAATCTTCGGCTGAATTCTCCGCGTCGCTGGTTTCGGCCAGCCGGGCGCGGGCCAGGCGCACCGCCTCGTGGAGCTTGCGGACCAGCTCTTCGCGGGGAGGCAGCTCGGTCAGGTATTCGGCCACGTGGATGCCGCTGCGGCCGAGGTCCAGCAGTTCCACGGTCTCCTGCTTTTTGCCGGCGCAGAGAATGATGGCCAGGGGCGGAGCCTCGCCCGGCTGGCGCTCATGCTGGTCCAGCCACCGCAGGTAAAGTTCCACCTGTCCCGAATCGGCCGGCTTGAAGGCGCCCAACTTCAGCTCGATCAGCACCAGCCGGCGCAGCACCCGGTGGTAGAACAACAGATCCAGGTAGTAGTCGTCACCGTCGAGCGCGATCCGCTTCTGCCGCGCCACGAAGGCGAAACCCGCCCCCAGCTCCAGCAGGAATCGCTCGATCTCGCGCAGGATCGCCTTCTCCAGATCCTTCTCTGAGTAGGTGTCCTTCAGCCCAAGAAAATCCAGGACATAGGGATCGCGGAACACGAGATCGGGGGTGAGCCTGTCCTGATCGCGCAGCGCGTCCAGCTCCTGGCGGATGAGTTTGTCCGGCTTTTTGGAAAGAACGGTGCGCTCGTAGAGCATCCCGTCGATCTTCGCGGCCAGAGTGCGGGTGCTCCAGCGCTCGACCCGGCACATCTCGGCGTAGAAATCGCGCTTCAAGGGGTCGTCGAGGGCGATGAGGCTCTTGAAATGGGTCCACCCCAATTGTCGCCGCATTGCGGCGACAATCCCCTCGTCGGGAAACCTCTCGGCGAACTGCATCATCCGGCGCAGGTTCTTCTCTTCGAAGCCGCGCCCGAACTCCGCGCTCAATTGTCGCCCCAGCGAGGCGACAATCTCCCGCCCATAGTCGGCGCGCCCCTCGCCGAGGATTTCCGTGCGTATGCGCCGGCCGATCTCCCAATAGAGGGCCGTCAGGGCCGCATTCACCGTCCGGGCCACTCCCATGCGGGTCTCGAGGATCAGCCCGCGCACGTCCGCCAGCACGGCGGCCCCGGTCGGGACTCGCGGCGCGACGGCACGCTTCTTGCCGGCGGAACTCTTCTTCACTTCCCACCCTCCTTCCGATGCCGATCGCGGGCGGCCTGTTTGAAGGCGGTGGTGTAGTGGAGATCGTTCCAGCGGTTGCCGTCGAACTTCGCGCCGCCGGCGAAGTCCTGGGTCTTCTCGTCCCAGATCCAGAACCAGGGGAAGTCCTCCTTCTCGCGGGCGGGTTCGTTTCCCCGATCCTTCTTCCAATGGATGTTCACCTTGGCGCGGAAAAGGCGGGCTCCCTTGTTGCCCCGGCTCAGGTCGGTGGCGAGGAAGGGGCGGGCGTTGAGGCGTCCCCGCAGTTTCGCGATCACGGGCAGCCACTGCCCGTCCGCATCGGTCCAGAGGACGGCGACAGGCCTCTCCTCCGCGCCCCGGTTGTAGCGGGCCGCCGCGTGGAGCGATTGCTCGATCGCCTCGCAGAGCGTCGCGGGTGCTTTGGTCTTCTTGGTGTAGGAAACAGGCATCATTTGCAAGGGCAGTAATCAGATCAGAATCGTTTCCTCGGGGCCTTAAGCGGCGCCTTTTTGGTGGCGCCCGTTACACCCTTCTTGGGGGCTGCGACTTTCGCCATCCGCCGTCTTCTTGGCCTGACCGCTTGGGTCGGCGTCGCGAGTTGTTGGAGTCTTTGCAGCACGATCCGGACATCTTTGGGCACCTCGGACATCTGCTTCACGACATCAGCCTCATTCAAACGAGCTGGAATCCTTGCCGATTGAAGGTCCGCCCGAATTCCGCTCAAGAGCTTCTTCGCGTCGCAGAGTGCCAGACCGTCTCCCCACTCCTCATCAAGAATCCGGCTCGCCTCCTTTGTTGTCTTCACGTAGTCACCCCGAAACTCGTGGTTCTCGTGCTGTAGCTTCCCCGCGATTCTCAAACGGGCATCCTCTTTCAAGGATACCAAATTTTTGCTGAGAGACGCCTTGACCACATCGCGTGCCTTCTGTTCGAGAGAGGAATCCCGCAGAGTCGAAACGACAGCCTCTTCGAGGGCTGATGGATCGAGTAGATAGTTCTCAATCTCATTCCGCTTCCAGATCGAGCAGACGAGGTCCAGTTTGAAGTCGTCGCTCTTGGCTTTGGATTCCAGGTCATTCCGTGCAGCTTCTGAGCTGGCTTCGCTACGGTAGTCTCGATCGCCGACTACCACGAAACGCGCCTGCTGGCCGACTGCGAGATCCCCCAGAGACGGTGCATTAAGCAAGTCCTTTACTTGTCGGGCAAGCCGCTTCACATCAGCACTGATTGGCTCTTGGTAGGTGAAGAGAAAACTCAATCCTTCCCAAACTCTTGCAGTTTTCTCTTCCCCCCAGTGCTTGACCGCAAACATCTTGAGGTAGTCGCGATCATCTCGGTTTTCTGTAAACACAACCGCTTTCGTCCTGAGGAGGGGGACGATCTCCATCCGGTCAAACGCACCTAGAGAGTCGAGCACGTCCATTTGCTCCGGCGTTTGTGCGAAGGCATGTGCGCGCCCTTCAATCATGGCGCGTAGCGAACCCGAAGGTGCCGCAGCGAGGAGATGTGGCGAGTGGGAAGCCATCACGAACTGGATTCCCGGGTCGATCGCCAATTCCTCGAACACCTTCATCAAATCGCTTTGCAGGCGGCCGTGGAGGTGAGCGTCGGGCTCGTCAAGCAGGACGATGTTGCTACCCTGCGAGAGAACTCCCGTGAAAATCTGGAGCACCTGTTGAAATCCGGTGCCCGAGACGACGACATCGAGATTCCTCTCAAGAACCTTGTCCGAGTACCCCGAACCGATGAAACGGTCCACGTCCTTGTCAAAGTTCACATCGATTCGCGCCTCCGGATAGAGTCGTTTGAGGATCCCGAGAAGCCGCTTCCATCCGTCCACGTCGTTTTCCTTCAGATCCCAAAGGAGATTGCGTATCACTGAGCCATGCTCGAGCCGCTGGAGACTGTCGGCAATTGCGGGCGCAAGTCGATACTCTTCACGCAAGCCAAGCCCTGAATGGATCGGTACGTAGCGGATCTTGGTCGTTTCGACCAACTGACTCACCGGCCCGGTCACGGTTGGGTGAATGCTGAAGCGGTTGTATTGAAACTTGATCTCGAACTTGATCTTCGAGCCATTGTCGAATTCGGCTTCGATCTCGATCGGTTTCGAGGATTGTCCGTTGCTCCAAAGATCCTTGGGTGAAGCGACAGGTAGGGCACCAAACTCGTCCGGGCCAATTGTCTTGGTGTCCAGAACAAGTGCCCCATTCTTCTTCTTCCGGGTGTTGTCCAGGCAGTACTGGAAAATGCTTAGCGCTTGAAGCACCGTTGACTTGCCCGAATTGTTCGCGCCCAGCAGAATCGTGATCGCTTCGAAATCGATCTTCGTCCTCTGCTTGAACCGTTTGAAATTCTGGATGGTAAGTGTCTTGAGCATGATCGTGGGCATTCGGGGTCAAGAGGAGATGGGCTTCCGATCGCGGGCGGCCTGTTTGAAGGCGGTGGTGTAGTGGAGGTCGTTCCAGCGGTTGCCGTCGAACTTCCCGCCGCCGGCGAAGTCCTGGGTCTTCTCGTCCCAGGTCCAGAACCAGGGGAAGTCCTCCTTCTCGCGGGCGGGTTCGTTGCCCCGGTCTTTCTTCCACTGGATGTTCACCTTGGCGCGGAACAGACCGGCTCCCTTGCTGCCCCGGCTCAGGTCGGTGGCAAGGAAGGGGCGGGCGTTGAGGCGGACGCCGTCGTTGAGGTCCGGTTCCCAGCCGATGGGCTGCTGGTGGAGCGGCTTCCAGCGGATGAAGAGATCGTAGGGTGGTTCCCCAGCGAGAATATTCTCCAGCACCCCGTGAAGTTCGAGCGCGGCGGCGAGCCGATCGTCGGCTCCGGCTTCGCCGTCGTTCACGGCGGCGCGCTGGCGGGTGATCCAGTCGTTGAGGTAGCCGTGGGTGAGGGCTTCGAGGGTCCGTCGACCCGCGCCCTTCGCGCCGGCCAGCTTGTGGTAGTTCACCAACGCATGGAAGCCGTCCTTCCGCCCATCCCAGAGGTGCCAGATGAAGGGGCGGCTCTGAAAAAGTTCGCAATGCTGGGCGAAGAATTCATCTCGGAGCCAGTCTTCCAGCGTTTTCGACTTGGAGCCCTTTGTTCCAGCGGCCGCGATGAGCTGGCTTTGGTCGTAAGTGCCGAGTGCCTCGCCCAACAACTCGTGGACTCGATCAGCCGCATTGGCTTCGCCACGCAGCGAGGTGAGGCAGACGATGCCGTCTTCGTCGGCAAAGCGCTCCAGGCCGTCCGCTTCCAACGCCGGGCAATCGGGAAAGGTGGAGCCGGTTTGGCGCGGCCACTGGTAGCCAAGTAATCGCGCCACGGCCACATGAAGGGACTGATCCGACCCTAGGGGGTGGCCATTGAACAACCACTGCGTCGGGTCGCTGGAAAACGGCTTCGGCAATCCGTCCGGATACTTCTCCGCCGCCACCTTCTGCCAGTGCGCTAGGTCGAAGGGGATCTTTCCGACCGTAGCGTTTGTAACCTTGAGAGACTGGTCCACGGCTCTAACTCGCCGTCCCATTTCTCCGGACTCGCAGAAACACCACACTGCAAGTTGGTTTTTTGGGTTTGACGGAACCAAGACGCCAGCGTTCTGATTGAATGGGAGTCCAAGGTATAAAGTAGTTGGAAGGTCACCCATCAAGCTAACAACGACACCAGATTTTCCCCAAAATTGCGAACCGGCTTTCCAAATGCCGCTGCGATAACCTTGTGCCGCGAGGTCCTCCATGTAGTGGAACAGGTCTCCACGCCCGTTTTCCCAGCGAACCGCGTCGCAAAGTCCGCCGTAATGTAGTGTGGCTTCGACCGTCGATTGAGATGGGAGCCAAACCTCGCCGTGGCGCTGAACCTCCCAGTGCTTGATTAAGAATCGAGGCAGGTCGAACGTCTGCATCCCGGTGGCAGTAGATGCATATTTGTTTAGCAGGTCTCCGCCTTGGTTTTCTTCGAAGCTTATTCGAGAATCAGGGTTCGCGAGTTGAACCCTTTGGCGAATTGCGGATGTGACTCCGGTGGATAACTTGGCCTGCTTTTCTTTCGGGCCACTTTCGTCCGAAACGTCGAGCCCACTTATCAATTGTTCCGCATTCGGAGCTCTACGCGTTACAGCGAGAAGACTCACGTTCACTACTTCGCCGGTGATTGTCTCGAAGGCACGAGCACCGAGACGGACGACGAATCTCCAAGTCTGTTCGCCGAGTAATCGATTTCTAAGTTTTTTGTAGGCATTCAAAAACAGAACCGCCTGAGGAGTCACTAGCGCTGATGTTCCTCCACAATCACAAAAACTCACAGAACGTTCAATGAAGCTCGTCGCTAGATCAAATTTCGCGTCAGGATGAAAACGATCGCAGTAATCTTGGATTACTTCGTTCTGCTTGCCGCGTCCTAGGTAAGGCACATTGGTAGCGACGAGGGTGAACTGCCCGGCGAGAATCTCCGCTGCCTTAGCCAAACCCCGAGCCGTCACGGCCATTTCGTGGGCGGCATCGTCCCCGGCTTCCTGCGCCAGCGCCTTCTCCAGCAACGGCTGAAGTTGCTGGAAACCGGCCTCCAGAAGATCACCCCCACCCACGCGAGGGTTGAGGAGGCTGCCCAGCACGGGAGCTTTTTCAAAAAGCCGGTAGAGCCGCTCCATGCCCGATTTCAGTTTCTGGGAGAGCAAACTCTCTTCGCGTGCGCCCAGTAGATCGGTATCCGGCGCCAGAACGGAGTCGGAGACTGCGGCAGCGCGCTCGGCGAGTTTCAGCCAATCTTCTTTCTTCGCCCGCGGCGCCAATCCACAACAGGCAATGTGGAGCGGCGGCAGCACTTGATAACCGGCCAGCTTCCAAGCCGTCAGCGCCAAATTGAACGCCCCGATCTGACAACAACGCGGGTCGAGTTCCAGCCCGTGGATGTTGTCCCGCAGCACCGCGCATACCGCATCGGCGGCTTCCAGCCCCTCCTCCTCCATCCGCAAGCGGGCGAGAATCGGCAGCGCGAACACCGGGAAATGCCCCGAGCCCATGCAGGGATCGAGGAAGGTGATGCCCTTGGCCTCACGAGGCCAACCATCAAAGGTGCCGGCGGCAGGGCTCCAAGTCCTCGTCTCCTCGTCCTGAACGAAGCGGAGGTAGGTCCAGGTGATTCCGATACCGTCCCGCTCCGGCAAGGAGGCCTTGGCGCGCGCCTCTTCTTCACTCGCGGCCTCGATCGGCCCGAGCTTGCCCGCCCACCACGCGCCGAGCGTGTTGTGGAGCAGGAATTCGACCATGTAATCCTCGGTGAAGAGCTGGGTGACCGGCGAAATCTCATCGGCCCCGATCTTCACGCCTGACTCGTTGACTTCCTTTTTCCGCTTCGTCTGCCAGAACTGGTAGGTCCAGCCGAGCGAATCGTCGGCGGTGAAAACATCGGTCGGCAGTTCGTTGAGGATGGCCGTCAGCTTGTTCCGCGCCTCGGTCGGCAGCCGCAGTTGCAGCACGGGGTCGTCCTGTCGGAACACCTCCGGGAGCATGTGCTGCGCGAAACGCGCCGCCAGTTCCCACCGGTCGAGTCCTTCGTCCCGCGCCAGCTCCTCGCATTCCTCCAGAGACACCGCCACCCCCCACTCCGGATGACGGAGCAGTTCATTCTCCGCCAGGAACCGGGCGAAGAGCATCCGGTGCCAATGCTCGTAGGCGCACTCCTGGACAAGGTGGTCAGTCTTCTGGGAATCGTCGGCCTTCAGCACGTCGCCCGCCTGCCGGCCCCGCGCCCGCAAACGCCGGCGCAGCGCCTCACCGTCCTTGTCGAGATGTCCGGGCTTCTTGCCATCGCCCACGCCCAGCGCGATCAACGCCGCCCGGCCGCCCTTCGTCGCCTCCTCGCGGGCGGCGAGCACGGCTTTCTCCAGTTTTCCTCGCAGGTCTTTGGGTAGGGTTGGCATGGCTTTAGACGTGGGCTAGGAATTGTCCCCAAAATTCCTTGTTGCCCATACTGAGCGGGAACTTGTATTCCTCCAAGAAGGCGGCAACGAAGGGTGATTG
Source organism: Verrucomicrobiales bacterium (assembly GCA_016795385.1). Classification (GTDB taxonomy): domain Bacteria; phylum Verrucomicrobiota; class Verrucomicrobiia; order Verrucomicrobiales; family DEV007; genus Arctic95D-9. Next base: position 49,995 of record JAEUHI010000048.1, read on the forward strand.
ATCATCGAACTTTTGTTCGCTGATAAAGTTGGCTAACTCTTGGAGTGCCTGCTCAGCTTTCGCGACGCGGGGGTGCGCCGTATTCGCCGAGCATGTGTTGTCTTCATGGTCGACAAGCTCGTCAATCTCTTCTGCTGCATTGACGTCATCCCAATCGTCCCGATCAGGTCGAAACTCTCCACCTCGCATATGCCAGTAGAGGGCCGACCTTGTGGCTGAACGCAGTTGGCCGAGCGCGCTCGAAGCAGCTTCGCAGAGCTTCTCAAACTGATCTTCATCATCGGTAAACTCCGCGAGCGCTGCCCTCACTTGCTTGGCATCCTTGCATTTTCCGAGGGCCTTGTTTTTCTCGTTCAAAAGCGCAATTTCGTCGTTCTTCGCAGATAGTTCCTCTAACGCCGCCGCATAGTTCTCCTCGGCTGTCATAAGCTCGGAACGATCTACCTTTGCCGGCTTGGGAAGCTTGGAGATGATCTTCCGCGCCTCCTTCAAAAATTCGTCCCGCTTGAGATTCCATCGGGCTGTTTTAACGTCAGTATTAAGATTGTCCCTGACGACATCGCGAAGCTCATCAAGTGAGGCGGCCTCAAGGATGTCACTCGCCTGCGCGACTTTCAGCACGCCGTGAAGATCGCTTTTTGCTAGAGGCGGAACCACCAACGGGAACACATTCAACCCCATCCCCCACGCCGCACCCATTTCACAAACACAGAAGATACTCGCAAAGTAGTTTTCGGTGAGGAGGAGAATCACCAGCTTCGCGCCCTGAATTTGCTCACGCAAAAACTGAATAAAACTGTCCGTTCCTGCTGGAATTCCCATGCCTTCCAAGGACGTGCAGAGGATCCGATCAGAACTGACGTTGCACCCGTTGTTCAGGAGAGTGTCCACAAGCTTCTCAGCCAGAGCCTTATCGGCCGAGCAGTGACTGATAAAAATGTCGTGTTGTGAAGGCATGATTTGGCAAAGGGCTAATCGATCAGACAGGGTTCAAAGGATGACCGGACCCTCTTTCAGTTTCGGCTCCACCGCGGCCCTAACGTCGGCGATCCAGGCGTCCAGATCGGCAGCGGACTGGAGGGTGCGGGACGGCAGGTGGACTTTCTGGGCCTTCGGCTCCAGGAGTTTCGCCGCCTTCGCCGCCGCGTTCTGGAATCGGACCGGCAGCGCGGCCGTCTTGTCCTGCCACCACGGCAGCGGAGTCGCCTGGAGAGTCCGAACCAACTGGTCTTCGGTCCCTACCTCCAATCCCGGAGGAACGCCGATCCCTTCCTCAGCGAGGATAGCGCGACGTTGTTCGCCCGTCAGCTTTTTCCAGCTATCAGATGCCTCAAGCGCGGCCATCTGGGAGGATTGCTCGTCGCAATACTGCTGATGGGCGCCGGTCACGGCCGTGCGCAGAACCTGGGCGCACTTTTTGACGAGCGGTGAAACGTGGTCGGCGGAATCGAGCAGCAACCGCCCCTCGATGACGCTCTTCGCACTCGTCTCGACCTCATCGAGTTCGGCCATGCTCTTCCCCACCGAGAGCAGGCGCTGGAGCTGCTCCCAGATCGGCTGGCGTTTTTCGGCCAGCTCGGCGGCCTTCTTCCAATCGGCGGCCTCCGACTTGAGGGCCTCTGCCTGGGTGAGGAGCGCCGCCAGCCGTTCGTTGCCGGCCATGGCGCGCAGATCTGAAATCGACTGGGTCTTCGGTGATTCCGGGAGCGGCGCGGGACCACCGGCCTTCGCGGCCAGACTCGCAAGAGCATCCAGGTATTCGGTCGATTTCACCTCCGGGTCGTCGCTCGCCTTCGCGGAGACACCGGCTTCTTGGAAGAGCCCCCGCAGCTTGATCTTGTCCTGGGCCGTGAGGGTGACGGTCTCAGTGCGAAACTCGGTCTTGGCGATCTTGTTCTGGTCCAGGTGACCCACACCGAGAGGCGCATTGTTGTAGCGGGCGGTCAGGTGTCCTCCCGCATGGAGCGCGATCAAGGCACCGTCGATGGCATCCCGGTCCCAGCCAAAGGGAGAATCGCTGAAGTGCTTGCGCACATCGGCCCCTGTCATTCCGGAACCAACTTTCAGCAACACTTCGCGGGTCACCGAGTGGCTCTCGGTGCTGCCGCTCCAGTCGATCACCGACAGCGGTGAATCGTCGCCGCTTCGGGCACGCCCGATCACCACCGACCAGTTCTTGTGGTCGGCTTCCGAGAAGCGCGGAAACAGGCGGTCGAGGGCGTCCAAAGCGCCCTCGCGAACCTTGTCCGCTAGGCTGATCTGAATCAGCTCGGATCCGCCGCCTTTGTAAACCTTGGCACTGCCGATGATCTGACCAATGAGAGATTTCCGCATGCGCTCGGCATCCCCAAGGCGCGTGGCCATCGAGGCGCGGGCTTCCTCGCCCTCGTGGGTTGCTGGCACGCCCTTGAAGTCAATGGTGCCGCGGGCCGCCTCCTCGCGAACGATCTGCTGACGTAGCTCGTCGGACGATGCCTTCGGGATGAAGACAAACAGGATCGGGCTATCGGTGCCGGCAGCCTTGGCCGCGTCCACCACGTTCTTCTCGGTACAACTCCAGCCGTCCTGAATCCAGACGGGGATGTCGGAGCCGGACGCTGCCGGCGCTTCAGAGCCGAAGTGGAGGGCCAGTTTCCTCGGCACCTTCGCAGTGCCCTGCTGGACGCGAATGCCGGTCACTTCCTCCTGGGCGGCAACCCGGAGATAAGTCTCCCGCTTCTGGTGAATGGGAAGCTCGTTCCCGGAAATCTGGGTGACGCGGTTGCGGAACTCCTTTTCCCATTCCAGCGACTCACGGGTCTGGAGGTTGTACTCATCGCCGTCCTTCAACAGGATTCCGTCGTCGGCGAGCTTCTGAAGGAGGAGGGGCACTTCCTTGCGCAGCTTGGGACCGTCGTTGATCAGGTCCGTCACCAGCAGGTCGGCGAGCATTTCGGGGGTGGCGCGCACTCCGCTGTCAGATCCCGCCTCGCGGGGAAGTTTCCTGACCAAGAAGACGAGACTGCAAAGGCGCGAGGCCAGATGTCCCTGCTCGGTGCCGTCGTTCAGATTCCGGATACGCTCGTCGAGTTCCCGAAGCAGAACGCCCTGCTGCACCATGGCGGCCTGGAGCTGCTCGAACATGAAATCGGCCGGAACAACATTGCCGACCGGTTGTTCGGCGAAGTCGTGCAGCGCGTCGTGGATCATGCGAAGCTGCGTTCGCAGCATGCTGCTCGTCCCCGCCGGGTCCACCGCCCGGCTGACCTGTTCCCAGAAGCGGCGGCGGACGGGAAGGATCGGGTAGTCATCCGTGAGGATGTCCCGATCACTGCTCCGGAAGGCCAGGGTCGTACCGGTGAGCTGGCGCTCGATCTCGCCAACGTGCTTCGAGAGTTCCTTGCGAAGCGAATCCACCTTCTCTGGACGCTTGGCGAGTAGGATGCGCCGGGTCACATTCTCGACATCGGCATCTGACAGCTCGACCGGGATGGTAAATCGGGCGCGCATCCAGGCGAATTCCGGCACCTCCGTGCTCAGGGCGCTCTGGCCGGCACCGACGAGAAGCACGCGGCTCTCCATCTGCTTGGCGAGGGACTCCGCCACCTCGACCACCTGCCGGGTGCGTTCGAGGTTGTTGCGTACAAAGATCTGCACCTCGTCGAGAACGATGATGGTCAGGGGCAATTCTCCGTCTCTCTCAAGGATCTCCCGCGTCATGCGCAGGAATTCGGCGGTGTCGATGTCCGTAGGCTGGGAAAACTCGCGACGAATCAATTCGCGAACTTCCGCGTCGCTGCCCAGAGTCGGATCGGACTCGAGCAAGGCCTTGCGAATGACCGGGCTGACGGAGAGATCGACCAGTTCCCGATCGAACTCCTTACCGGCGGCTTTGACGGCGGCTACCATCTGGTCGTAGAAGCCGTGGTTCTTCAGGTAGAGGCAGAACTTGGCCAGCCGATACTGTTCCGGCAGGCCGCAGCTGCGAAGAAGGATGCCCAGGATGGTGAGGCGCACACTCTCGCTGCTGCCCGAGGGAAGAATGCCCAGCGCCGAATGCAGGCCACCAGCCCGACGCGCCTGGGTGTCGAGTTCCTTGAGCGCCGCCTCGACCTCCGCCGGAAGCGACGGCACGAGGCTCCGAGCGGTCACTCCGTCTTCGGAGAACTCCGTGTTCACCCACAGGTGTCCCAGCATCTTGAGGAGATGGGATTTGCCGCTTCCGTAAAAGCCGCTCACCCAGGCGGCAGGCTGATTGGTTCCGCCGACGTGGCTCAGGAAAGAGTCCATGATCCGCAACATCCCATCGGCGTACTGGCCTTCGCAGACGAAGTTGGCCAGTTCCTGCCGCAGTTCCTTCTGGAGGGCTTTCCGTTCCTGCGGGGTGACGCCGTCGCTGATGCGGGCCTGCCCATTGTTCATGAGCTGGGCCGTAGCCGGATCGCGAAGAAACAGTTCTCGGTTGTTCATAGGGATCTGGGTTAGGAGGCGATGGGAGTGGCGAGGTAGTTCCATCCATCGCGCGCATCCAGCATGCGATAGACATTCTGTTCGTAGGTGCCCGGAAAGAACACGACGACCCGGCCTCGGATGTCCGGCTGGATTTTCTCCAAAGTGGCGTGGAGAGTGGCAAAGCCGAAGAGAGCCGCGACCCCGTGCACGGCGACGACACTCTCGCCCGTGGCCTCCTCACTCGCCACCACCGAACGAAGCTTCTCGACACAGAACGCGGTGAAGCCATAGGCCGTGTCCGCCTTCATCTTGTCGTCGAGCAGATCGGGGGAGGAGAAATACTCCTCCGGGTAGGACTCACCGGCCATCCATTCGGGGAAGCAGTTGGTGAAGTCCACCTCCAGCCACGGGTGGCCGGACGCAACGGTGCGGTTTTCGAAGTCCTTGAGCTTGGCCCTAAGCTTGCGCTCGTCTTCCTTCGGGTAAACGACGAAGACAATGCGCTGAGCACCGGGCAGGTTTCGCTGCCATGGGGCCGAGAGATGCCGTTCGTACTGGTCGGCGATTTCGTCAATGCGTGCCACGGGATTCGATGAGTTCTTTGTTGGTCAGCAAGGTGGAGAACCCGAGTTCGACGATTTCTCCGGCGATTTTCAAATCCAGATAGCCAAGGCGCTTTGCTTCCATGGCGATCGGCCGGAGTTCACCGGGGCTCGCATCGAGCACCTGTGTCCACTCCGATTCAAAGAGTCTCGCGCCCCTGATCCCTTGCAAGAATCCAAGAATCAGGGCGTAGGTCAATGCCCCAGGTGTGACTCTTACCTTCCTCCGAAATTTGCGAACCCTCCCGTCCAGATGACCGCTTTGAGCCCACGAGGAGGACGCGTTTCTCACGACCTTGTCGAGGGTGGCATCGTTGAGGCGATCGGCAACCTGATGGCGGACGGCATTCGTCATGGATTGCCTGGAGAGCTCTTCCCCCGCGCGCATCTCAAGCACCGCAGCACTAGTGGCTCGCAGGAGCGGATCGCGTGCCAACGCGCACAGGAGCGCGATGAGCGGCCGCCCCTCTTGATCCCGATTCCACAGATAGCGGAGGATCCGAAAAAGCGGTTCTGCGGGGTCGATGCAGTAGAGTTCTGAGAGTCGCTGCACCGTGAGCTTGCGGGTGGCGGCGGTCTGCTTGCCGAGCGCATTTTCCTCAACCGCCGCGGACACGTAGGCAGCCCGGCTGCAATCACGGGGGCAGGCGTTCAGAAGGGCGGTGAGTTCGACCAGCATCATGGTTCTGCTGGTGTGCGTACCCTTGTCGCCGGTCCGAAAACCGAGCCGCTCGTTGTAGGGGTGAGGAGTCATTGGCGGCAACCCTACCCCGGGGGCAAGCACTGTCAACGGAAGATTCAAATCTCGCCGGCAAACTTGCCGGCGAGCCGATTTGCATTTTCCGAAAACTGTGAGACCTGTCTCTTCGGCTGGTTTCTCCCGACCGAAATCACTAGAAAGACGAAACAGGGGCATACTGAATTTCAACCTCACAACCTGAATATCATCATGCAAGTGAACGGTTACTTTCAATTCTCCCTTTGGGACGTTGGACATGGTCTTGCAATCTGGATCAAAACGCCGAGCGGGCACAACCATTGGATCGACGCCGGCAAAGAGGGTGATTTTTCCCCTTCCCGGCACGTTTTCGAGAATTACGGCGAGTCCTCTCTCGACTACCTGATCATCAGTCACCCCGACAACGACCACATCAACGACCTCGGCAATCTGGTTCGAACTCTGGGATTTCCGCGAGTCCTGGTGCGAAACAACACGCTTCCGAGCCACGAGAAGTTCGAAAGCGGCACGCTCGACCACCAACAGGCGTTCATGTCCCTTGATCGCTCCTACACGGCACCCGTTCCGTGGGTCCATCATCCCCAAAATCCGGCGTTTAACGGTGGCGTGGAGATTCGAACAGCAATGCTGAATTGGGACGAGGCAGGCTGGAGCGCCAACAACAGCTCAGTCGTCGCTTTTTACCACTATGCGGGGTGGCTCTTTGTCATGCCCGGCGATATCGAAGAATCGGCTTGGGTAAACCTCTGGGCACGGAATGAGCCGGCATTCTCCGAACTCGTCGAACGGAGCCGCGCTCGGGTTCTAGTGGCTCCGCATCACGGTCGGGAATCCGGCTATTCGCCTTCGATGTTCGACCAAATCAAGCCTCATATAACGCTCGTCAGCGACAAGAAGGCGAAAGCACCGACTTGCGGGAGCTTCCGTACCCGTCCGATTGGGCTGGAACACAATCCCTATTCAAGAATCTTGGAGACACCGTTTCAATCTTCCGCTCGGCAATTATTCAGCCAGCCCCAAAGCAGGAGCTTGGTCGACATGATCGGGAGAATGACCACGACAAAACGATTCATCTCCACCAAATCCGGAGGTCGCGCCCAGTTCACGATCGACTCTTCGGGCAATTGCCATCTTCACGTCGTCGAAAAATGAAGATCGGGATTTCACTCTCCGGCGGAGGGGTTCGCGCCACGGTCTTCCACCTGGGAGTTCTGAAGCGCTTGGCTGAATCGGGGAGATGGCACGAGATCGCTCATGTTTCGACGGTCTCCGGTGGCAGTTTGTGTGCCGCATTGATCTTTGCGAAGAACCGTGGCGCATGGCCCGATGGCGATCGATTCCTTCATGAGACTCTTGCTCTTTGTCAGCGGCAGTTGACCAAGAATAGTCTTGTCACCGACTCACTCACGAAGGGACTCTTCTTTCCGCATTTGCTCGCCGGAGGCCGCGCCCACCTCGTCGGCAGAGTTCTACGAAGTGCCTGGGACCTTGAGATGAGCCTTCGGGACCTTCCCGAAACACCGCGATGGACCATCAATAGCACAACCTACGAGACGGGAAAAAACTGGCGTTTCTCCCACAAACGAATGGGCGATTATCTCACAGGCTATGTTCTGAATCCGGATTTTCCGGTGGCTGATGCGGCTGCGTCTTCGGCAGGATTCCCCGGTGGAATTGGACCGTTGAAACTAGAGACGAACCGTTGGGAGTGGGTGAACTTCATTCCGGGCTCGCAATCTAAAACGCAACCGGTCCAGCCATTGCACCGGCACTATCACCTCTGGGACGGCGGAGTTTATGAAAACCTCGGGTCGGAAGCGCTCATCAAGCCAGGGAAGGGACTTCGGGATGACATTGACTTCTACATTGCAAGTGATGCCGGTCGTCCCATGCAACATGAGTTTTTGCGATGGGCTTTGCGATTCCCGCCTTATCGCCCGCCGCTTCGCCTGCTCGATTGTGCAATGGATCAGATTCGCGCGGTTCGAGCTCGATCAATTCACGGCTTCCTTCGGGGCGCCGGTCGCGGGAAGTGCGTCTATCTGCAAATTGGCCTTCCACAATCCGCAATTTTCCGCGAGGCTGGCTCGCCCATGGTCGATGACGCTAAAGATGAGGGAGTTGCCACGTTTTCGGCAAGCTTCCCTACCACTCTTCGGCGCTTGTCAGAGGTAGAATACGGGATGCTCTTCGAGCACGGATATCGGGTCGCCGACGCCACGCTTGCGGCCTGGGTTCAAGGTGAGTTTTGAGATCAAGTCTCCCGTTTCGGGATGCGATCGATTATCCTGTCCGCAGATTAGCTAAAAGGTGGGCCCGCAGGGATTTGAACCCTGGACCAAGGGATTATGAGTTATTTCCCGGCGTCATTCGATATTTCACCAGACTCGACGAAACTTAATCATAATTCACTCTTTACCAGGAGTTTATGAGGAGATTTTGAGTTCAATTTCGTCGAGTCTCGTCGAGTCTTGTGCGTTTTAGATTGACCTATAATTGCCCTAGGGCAATCATGCCTTCCGCCGGGATGTCGAAGAAAGACCAGTCTTCACGCGCCAATATCTTCACCCTTCACAAGCAGAAGGGAAGCCGTTTTTATTCGATGCGGCTCATGTATAAGGGGAAGCGCCGCCGCTTCTCGACCGGGCATTCAAATCTCAGGGACGCCAAGGCCGCCGCAAAGGGCATCATGGCCGATATCCAGAGCCGCGGTTTCGAGGAGGCGACCCGCATTCATTCGAAGCGGCGCGATGAGGTTCCAGATGACCCGAAATTCGCGGAGTTCGCCGACATCTACCGGGAGGTCTCGACGGGGTTTGATCGTCCAGCCTCCCGTGCCAGTAGGGAGCGTTACCTTCGCAGCCTTCAACGGATCATGGAAGCCGTCAAGATTGGGCGGGTCGCCGGGCTCGATGAATCGAAGGTGGAGGACTTCAAGGCACATTACCTGCGCCTCGGTCGTGAGAAGAACCGCTCCGAGGAGAGCATCCGGACGTCGCTCAATGGAATCCTACGGAACGCTGCGGCCGTTTTCTCGAACCAGGCCGTTCAGGCATACCGACGCAAAGGGCTCGATCTGAAGAACCCCTTTGTCGGCGTGCAGATGAAGGGTATCCGCCTCAAGAGCTACTCTCCCCTCCCCCGGACCCTCGTGGGCAAAATCTGGGAGGAGTCGATAAAGCTCCGCGACGGCGACCCCAAGGCGACAGCCCCCGATGAGAAACTGCGTCCTCGCGACGCGATTGACTTCCGGAAGCCACACCGCGACGCCTATGCCCTCTTCCTTCTTGAACTCGGGCTAGGACTCCGGCGGAATGAGGCCGACAAGGCCCAGTGGAACTGGTTTTTCAGCGACGCCGAGGAACGTCGCTACATCGAGATTCGCGAGACGCCCTTTTTCATTCCGAAGTCCAAGCAGTCCAGAGTGATCCCTGTCGACGAAGCTTTGTGGGATGCCCTTGTCGAGGTCAAGTCAGACGACTTTTTTGTCGTCGCAGGCCTTCTCCCGGCCGTCCGCGCGCCGGAAACCGAGTTGAAGTCCGCCGTCTACCGCTGCGACCAGGCACACCGAACGCTCGTAGCATGGCTTCGAAAGTTCGGGATCGACGACCCCAAACCTTGCCATCGCTTGCGCAAGGAGTTCGGGTCGTTCGTGTCCACGACCCTTGGCCTCTTCCACGCGCAACGCTTTCTTGGGCACAGCAGCCCAAATGTGACCTCTGACTACTACGCCGGCTTGACGGAACTCCCGCAGGTGAGCTTGATGCCCGCACCCAAGGCACCTAATCCAGGAAAGCAACAGAAAGCCACTCGTAAGAAACGTCTCGATGAAAAGAACGACCGCAAAGGGAACTCCTGAAGGGAAAAGCTCTCCCGGCCACAACGGCGAGGAAGCTCCCTCTTCCGAAGACCGTTCTTTCCACTCGTTCGAGGACGATACTTACAGGATCGCCGACCTAGCAGTAAAGATCATGGGGCTCGTGCCCAGAATGCCGCGGGATCCCATCCTGCCAAGGATCGGACTCGACGAGAGTTTTTGGGACGCCGAGTTCGAGGCGGCGAAGCTTCGCGCCCTGCTGCTTCTCAGGGGCATCGAAAGGAACCGTGAGGACATTGATGCGTACCAGTTGTTTGAGGAAGGGGTGCTCATGTCATGCGAGGAAATCACGGTGGTCTTCAAAAACGCCGGGTGGAAGGGGCTGATGTCAGTTGCTCCGGTCAGGAATCTGATGGCGCGCATGGAACGTCAGTTTGCTAGATATGGCGATGAGCTGACGAGCCTATACCCACACGACACTCAAGCTCTTGCCGAAGATGTGTTGAACAGAATAGATGACATTGCCAGCTGGGAGGGAGTGCGAATGGTCTTTCCTGGATTTCTTGAATCACTTAATAAGTTCATCACCAGCCTCCGCAGTCAAAGAATCGGCGGCACCACTCAGGAGGCCATGGGCGAGCTGATTTGGTTTCATGCCTTTTCTGAATGGTGCATCGTCAAGGAGACCGTCTCTGGAAAGCCAGCCACCAAATATCGTGCCCATGAAATTTTCCGCTTCGCGACCCACGAGGGGTGGGAGCAGGATTCCCTGATCAAGGAAGATGCCGTGATTCGCAGCCCGGTTCATCCGAAGTTTTCGCTAAGGCGGGGTCTGATTTTCGAGAAATTCAACGAGCGTGAGAGCGTGTTGACAAGGCCCTACCTTCGCCACCATTTCGATGAGGACACGGCGACCATTACGCCAACTTCCGACGAGCCCGATGCGGACCAGATGGATCCAGCTACTTCGGAAGGCAGTTTGTAGATTCGGGGGCGCCGCAATCACCCAAGTCACGGACGCATTGTGCATCGGGAATTCCCGCCCGTAAGCGTCCCGATTACCGATTCTGAGCATTACGTGATCGTGGTGAAATTCTCGCCCGATACCCCTCATTTTGCGTCTTGGGGACTGCTGGCGCGACATCATTCGACCGTCACGTCGTCCCTAACGACGTGTGATTCTCGAAAATTCGGCCATCAGCGCTATCCGATATCCCCCGATTTCACCGTTATTTGACCAACACACCAAATTGCTCCGTTTTGTCAAATAACGAGCCGTAACTTGCTAATCGTAAGACGTTTGGGATGTGGTGAAATGTTTTGCATGTCGGCAAATTCAGGTCGTAAATCCCGGCGACGATGCAAAAGCGCGCCAAGACCTCGAAACTCTCTCACCAGAAGCCCGACCGGCTTGCCTACAGGCTGTCGGAGGTCTCTGAAATGGTGGGAGTTTCGACCGCGACCTTGCGCACCATGATCCACCGCAAAGAGCTCAACCCGATTGTCGGGTTCAAAACATGGCTCATCGCGGCGGAGGATGTGCAGGAGTTGCTGAAGAAGCGGCTCCGCTGATGTGCGTCCTTCCGACCCAAAAGAGGGCCGGTCGTAATCAGATCTCTGACAACATCGAAATTTTTGATTTCTTCAAATCTCATTTACCAAGCGACTCGACCACTCGAAACCGGCTCCGTCCGGGGGGACAGTGGCGACTGCAGGGCCAATCCCTGCGTCGAAGCTCGTGGGGTGAGCAGGTGCGGACGATTCCCTCGTCCCATTCCTGCCGCCATGTTGGTTGGTTGAAGGCGCTCCCCGTCGTGACGCGTGGATTCCAGTCGTCACGGCGTAGCGGGAGAAATGTGTGAGGGCAGGGGCTGATACCTGTCCAAAGCACGCCTCAGTTGGAAAGGACGACGTCCAGTAAGTCACGTTGAGCTGTCGTAACGAGGAACCGGCGAAAATTCAGATGATACGCCGGAATCAAATCGATGAAAGGATCCATCCCCGGGTCGGCGGGAGACTGCCCGGACCAACGGAAGAGTGATCCTCGGCGGATAGTGACCGTTCTCCTTCAACGCAAATCACCCCCGAGAAACGAGGAATCGTGCCGGCCTCTCTCCATCCACCAGGACGAGAGCAGGTGATCCGCCGCATGGCTGGTACGTAAGGGCTCGCGACCAAGCAAATGCGCCCCTGTAGCGGGGGTGATACGCCGATATCGCGAGGGCCAAACCAAATCTGAACCTTGAATTTCCATGCAAACGAAAATCGAGACATGGGAAGACCTGGACTTCGGCTTGATCGTAGACCGGGTCTTCCAAGTTCAAAGGCGCATTTTTCGAGCGTCCCAAGCGGGCGACTACGAAACCATGCACAAGCATCAACGCCATCTGGTGCAAATGTTCCACACTCGCGCCTTGGCCGTCTACCTGGCGGCGGAGGTGAGTGACGGACGAAGCACCGCCGGCGTTGACGGCAAGAAGAACCTGACCGCACCACAGAAACTGAAACTGGCGCAGTCCCTGAGACTCTCCAATCAGCCAGACCCAGTGCTCCGGAAGCAAATCCCAAAACCGGGGTCGCAAGACACCCGTCCCCTGGGAATCCCGACGATCGCGGACAGGGCATTACAACACCTGATCAGGATGGCGCTCGAGCCCGAATGGGAAGCCCGCTTCGACCGAAGCATGTACGGCTTCCGTAAAGGGCGGAGCTGCCACGATGCACTGATCAATATTCGCCTCAACATCCAACGGTGCCCGAAGTGGGTCCTGGATGCTGACATCGAGAAATTTTTCGACAGGCTCGACCACGACGCCCTACTGAAAAAGCTCGACACCTTCCCTGCGATGCACAAAGCCATCCACCGGGTCTTGAAGGCCGGCATGATGGAAGGCGAGATCCTCAACCCCACAGAACTGGGGACGCCTCAAGGTGGGCCTCTGAGCCCCCTCCTGGCGAACATCGCCCTCTGCGGAATGGAATACGACCTGATTCAGGCGTTCCCCCCCGAGAGAGTGATCGACAACAAAAGGATCGTGAAGCCACCTCGGATCGTCACCTATGCGGACGACTTCGTGGTGCTCCATGAATCCAAAGCCGTCGTCGAGGAATGCTCGCGCTTTATCGCAGATTGGCTCTCCCCATTGGGCCTGAACCTCAGTCCGACCAAGACCAGCGTCCGACACACGCTGAAGTTGGTGGACGGGAACCGAGGGATTGAATTTCTGGGATGCGAGATTCGGCAGCACGCTGCCGACAAGCACCAGATCAAGCCGTTCTTCAACGGCGTTTACACCCACATTGGCCCGAGCAAGAAGGCGCAGAAACGGATATACGCGGAGTGTGCCCGGATCATCGACGAGGTGGTGCTCCACAAGAAGCGAAATGCCGAATATGCGTACAAGGAGGCGAAGGGGGAAGAGACCCCCGTGGAAAGGCTGATCAAGAAGCTGAACGCGAAGCTGGGAGGATGGGCGGCTTATCATCGCTCCCACCACAGCAAGAGAGCCTTCAGCACGCTTGACCATAAGCTTTTCATCAAACTGCTCCGCTGGGCCAAGCGGAGGCACCCGCGATGGAGTCGGAAACGGCTCATCGACGAATACTTCAATGGTGGCACCCCGTGGAGCTTCAGAGCCCCGGGAAAAGAGCCAAAAGAGGAAGTGATTCTCAAACGGGTGGACAGCACCCCGATCAAAAGGCACATCCCGATCCGGTCCGAGAAGTCGTTCTATGACGGCGATTGGGCCTACTGGGGAAAACGCTCCGGAGACTACCCGGGCATCCCTTGGGGAGTGTCCAGTCTGCTCCAGCGGCAGAACGGGAAGTGCTGGCACTGCAACCGCGGCATCGAGTCATCCGATAGGGTGGCGATACAAAAGATCCCGGGTCCGAAGGACCGAGCAGTGAACAGACTCGTGCATGAACCCTGTAGCGCTCTCAATCGACGCTATCCGACCCGCGACGCATTCGTCCGGTGAGGAAGTGGGCCTGGAGCCCGGTGCCGTGAAAGTGGCACGCCGGGTTTTCCTGAAGCCATCGCATCGTGAGGTGCATGGCGACAACCAAAATCACCCGGAGGTACCCGACGCAACCTGTCGGACTTCCGGAAATCAAAAAAACGGAGCGGCGGGGAACTCCCGATTGGCATGCAGGCCATGAAGGGAGTCCCCGCCACTCACATCCAAGACCAATACCATGACTGAAAAATGTCTGATTACAATCTCGCAGTCTTGCGAGAAGTACGATCTCAACCGCAACACCCTCTTGTCCTGGGTGCGCACCAAAAAGGTTGGATCATGCAAGAAGTTGGTCGGCCAGAAGGCCGTCCATCACATCGACGAGGAGTCGCTGAAGCGGCACCTCGCAAATCGAGGGCCCGAAAAGGTTCCTCCTGTAAAGCGGGAAGCTCTCGAAGAGCCCCCGTCGTTGAAGGAAACGCCTTCTTCGTCGACCAAGGACCCTTCCGAGGAAGAGATTGGTTCCAACGGTACGCCCCACCCCGGGACGATGAAGCAGCGGAAGATCGACCGCAAGAACAACAAGCACCGGAAGCAGAACCACGTCCACAACGTGAAGAACTCCATGCGCGGATTCTCGATCGACGACTTGGCTCGCATCAACGCTTGGATCGGCTGCCGGATGCTCGAACAGATGAAATCCAGCGGAAACCCCAACCCGAAGCGGTAGATGAAACATTCCCTTATTGAATGGACCACGCACACGTGGAACCCCTGGGAGGGATGCACCAAGATCAGTCCCGGCTGCCTTCACTGCTATGCGGAGCACAACTCCGACACGCGGTGGGGCCGGGTCGAATGGGGACCTGGAGGCAAGCGCCGCCAGATCCTCAGCACGTGGAACGATCCCCACAAGTGGCACAGCGAGGCTCTGGAGACGGGAAAGAAGTCGCGGGTATTCTGCGCCTCTCTGGCCGACATCTTCGACGATCACCCGTCCATCCAGCCGGAATGGCGTCACCACGTCTGGAAGATGATCCGCGAGACCCCGTGTCTCGATTGGCTTCTGCTCTCGAAGCGTCCGGAGAACTTCGCCAAGTTCCTTCCGGACGATTGGGGCGAAGGCTACCAGAACGTCTGCCTCATGGTGACCGTCGAGAACCAGGTTTACGCCGCTCGGCGCATCCCGCTTCTCCTCGAGACACCGGCACGTCGCTGGGGTCTTAGTGTGGAGCCCCTGATCGGTCCGGTGGACCTGTCCCAGTGGATTGACCCGATCGATTGGGTTATTGTCGGCGGGGAATCCCTAACCGGAGCCCGCCCCATGAATCCAAACTGGGTTCGTGAGATCCGCGACCTGTGCCATGTCCACCGCACGCCCTTCCTCTTCAAGCAGTGGGGCTGGTGGACTCCGGATCCGATCCCGAACTGGAATCAGCGCCACATCTTCCCTGACGAGGAAGTTGTCCACTACCGCGGTAACACCAAGTTGAACGGCAACCTGCTGGACGGTGAATACCACCTCGCCCACCCTTTTCGGGAGCGTCTGACGCCCGTGGAACAGCGGCTCGCCCGCCACTTGAATCCGTATGAATTGGCCAGCTTCCTGGTTCCCTGAGGAAGCACCGGAACACAACAGACAGAGGCCCCTTCGGCAACGGAGGGGCCTCATGTTTTATCCCGATGCCTTCGTATCACCCTCCGAGGTTCCGATCCACTTTGCCAGCAGCTCGGCCACTTGGTCGGCCTCGACCGCCCTCCCCTGCTCCAGGGCCAACCATTGGATCTGTCGCACGAGGTCCGCTTCTGCGGTTTCTCGCTTCCTCACGCGCAGTCGTGTCTTCACGTGTTGGTGTTGGTTCCATGGCTGAACCCTCAGTTCCCACGGGGTCCGCTCATTGATCTCGTCCGTCAGAATCGCGAAGTATGCCGCGAGGTTTTCCATTTCCCAGGGCACGCGGATGCCGATTTCCCGCAGCAGGCAATCTTCGACTATGGGGCTCAATCCGTGCTCGAGCCGATGCGGTCCGAGCGATTGCACCCATTCCAATAAGAGGGCGGCATCTTTGGAGAGTCCGTAAAGGCTCTGGAGCGAAGGGCGGTCTCGCCACCTCACGATGGCATTCACCGCATCACTCCAGGTCCGGCTAGGCGACAGGATGCACGTCCACGCTGATTCATCTCCTGATAGCCTCGCCTTACATTCGATCTCCTGTATAAGCGGCAACTTCGTGAAGAACTCATTCAGGCCCGAGAATGGATCACGGCCACTGAGACATTCGTTCGGGAAACACCGCTTCAGTTCGCGCCTCGTATCGATGTGATAGAGCCCGATCGCGACAGTTCCTTCCGGACGTCGATCGAGCAAGTGGTCGAAAACAAGTTCTCGGACGCGGTCAAACTCCGGCTTGCTCGCTCGCTCCAGCTTGAAATCCATGACCGGGTTGGGCGAGTCCAGGGGAGGCGGCACGGCCACCTTCGACTCCAGGCTCAGCCGGTAGAAAAGCGGCGGATGGCTGTAGGAATCGCCTTTCGTTTCGTAGCGAAGAATCATGGGCGACTTGCGCCCCACTTCATCGAAATATCGGCTGAGGACCCCGGTTCGGCCGCTGAGTCCGATCTTGTGCGAAAGGGAACGCTCCTTGACGAATTCCTTCCGGTGCTCAGGATCCTCCGCCCATGTCAGGAGCAGTTCTCCCGCATCGCTGAGATAATAGCGGTTCGGATCCCGCCCCAGAAGAGTCCACACCTTTTGGATCACTTCCATCCATTCCACTCCGTCTTCGAGATGGAACGCGATCTTGTCGTCGTTGATTCGATTCCCCACCAACACCTTCACTTCAGGTAGTTTTTGTGAGACCCGTTCGGCGGCATCCTCCAGCATCTCGATGATGTTGTGATTATTCCCCTCGACCAACCCCACCGCACGCTTCGCGCCAATGACATCAAGCCAGTCCCACACCATGGGTTCCCAGAACGGGAGATTGGGCCGCTGGCAGATGAAATTGACGAGGTACATTTCTGCATTCTTCCTCAGTTCCGTGATTGGAAGACGCGCCGGCTTTTCCAACTTTCGTTTTTTCCGCGGTTCTGGCGTGCCATTGATGACTTCGGGCAGAGGTGCCTTCGCGCTTGGCGGTGGCGGATGGAGGATTCGTTTGATGGTCTCCAGTTGCCTGCCCGCGACTTCCTTCATGCGCGGAGTATTTAGAAGGTCTTCGACTACCTTGGACTCCACCCCGCCGCCCACGATCAGCACCTTGACGAGCTCCACGAGCAGATCCGGCGAGAGATTACTGAGATTGCTCCTGATACCGCGGAGATAGGTGTTCTCGTCCGGCACCCATTTCGCTCCCTGTGAGACGAGGTAGCGGATCACCTCGAGATCTTCCTTCGTCGAGGGCGACTGGGACCACCGGAGGTCCGAACCAAAGCTAGAGATGCGCCGCTCGAGGAGACTTGAGCCACCGTTCGATTTTTCATTCAAGATCGCCCCCAATCCGAGCAAATAACTTACTACGGCGAGCGCTCCGCCACTGTTGGCGAGCATCTCGGTAAGCAGGTTAGGATGATCGGCTGGCTTCATCGCCTTCAGGATCGTCAAGTCCCCACCCCAGGCTGCCGCGATCAACGGCACCTCTGTCCACTCCTCCCCCTTTGTTCGCACTTCCCTGGCTGGCACGGCGGGTTGCGCCCCTGCCCAGAGGCAGAGCCCGACCCCTCTGCCATTCTTTTCCATCACAAAATACAGGAGCGCCGCATCTACCTGCGACTGGATCTCCGGAGGCCTCTCCTTCCATTCGCGGATGAAACCCGCCACCGGATGTGTGACGCGTAAAAGGGCATGGTAAAACGGGTCATTCTTGACCGGATCGGCCCCTCGCTCAAGCAACAGACGGATCAGGTCAGCGTCTCCTGTTTCAGCGACCCGGAAGAAGGTTACGGCACTCACCGGCATCCCGAAATCCAGGAGAAGACGAGCGATCTCGGGCCGTCCCTTCCAAACGCAAAGCTCGAGCGCGTTGCCGTTCGCCATGGGATCCACTCCACCCTTGAGCAGCAATTCGGCGAGACTGAGGAAGTTCTTCTCGATCGCGATTTGCAGCGGCATCCGGCGCGAACTGCGACGGCGGGCAGGTGGCGGATTCACCGGATTCCCCTCTTCGATCCATGCCGCGACCTTTTTGAGGTCGCCCACCTTGCAAGCCTCGATGAGCGGGAAGAGGTCCTCGATCGACTTCGCCGTCTTTTCCATGACGCTGACCAAAATTTTTCGTTTGTTCACCGGGCACGCCAGCCGACCCCACACGAATATGCCTTAGCAAAACTGCCCTCGCTCTCCAAGTCTCAATCCACGTCTGTTCGGCCAATCGATCACACCTCCCGTCGATTCACCTTCCATCTTACTCGCTGCGGGGGGCGGGCCATCGGCTACGATCCCGACCGCAAGGCGCGGCGCACCTTCGCACTCCAGCGCATCCGCAAGGCCCGACCCGTGAAGTTCCGCTTTCTCCGTCCCGCCGACTTTTCTCTGAAAGACCACCTCGGGGGAAGTTTCGGGGTCTGGCACAGTCCGACCGACGGGGGAAAACGCCAACGCATCCGGATCCGCTTCACCGGGTGGGCCGCCCGTCTCGTATAGGAGCGTCGCCGGCATCCCAGCCAGCAGATCGAGTGGAAGGGAAAGCAGGCCGACGAACTCGTCATGACCCTCGAACTCAGCAGCTTCGAAGAGATCCGCCGCTGGATCCTGAGCTGGGGCACACAGGTCGAGGTGTTGTCACCACCGGAGCTTCGGACGGACCTCAAGGAAGAGGCCGAGGGGCTCGCTTCGCTCTACCGGAAGAAGTGACCTGCGCCCGGACCCGGGACTCATCCCTCTAACGGATTCACCGTGTGGGAGAGGAAGGCATGACCGGCACCCGCCGCCTCTTTGCCCGCCGCCGTGCTCATGAAGCGGGGTGACGGGGTCGTCCCGACCCGGCCGAGGTCGAGGCGATCCCCATCCCAGCAGGAACCGACGGTGGGATCGTCTGAATGTTCTTTGTCCGTGTGCCAGGTGCAGGCGTAGACGAGACGTTCGAGGGCATCGTCCTCGAGATCGAAAAGCGTGCCACGGAGATTCAAGGCGTGGTCCGCCCCGCGCTTGCCGTGGTCCGGATCGGTCCACTCGTTGAACCGGCAGGAATCGTGGAACCAGGCGAAGAGCCGCACGACAAAGAGGTCCCCGCCGGACCGTTCCGCGAGCCAGAGTCCATTGCGCTCCACCCGCCGCCAGTGGGCGGGACCGTGGATCGAATGGCTGCCGAGGGCGAAGGTGCCGGAGATAGTGCGGGCGAGGGCGGCGAAGTCGCAGTGGCGGTTGGGATTGCCGTTCGGATGGGATCGAGAGCTCTCATGGAAAACAGAAAGATTCCGCCGAATGAGGAAGAACTCGGAAACCATTCGCCGAATGACGAACGCCGTCAATCGGGCATCCTTTGATGCGTCACTCAAGCGGACCCCAGCCGCCACCGCCTCAAAGTATCTCCGTGTTTGATAGGCCGAGAGCGTCAACGGTGACTCGAAGTGTTGCCGATTGAAGACTCATCATTTGTTCATAGGGTAGATGAACGGCGAACCTCTTGAGTCTCATGTCCAACGCCGAGACGGCGATTGAGAAGCCGAAACCCACGCGATGCATTCCTTCGATGACGGCCTCGTAGGGAATTTGGTTGACCGTGAATGTCCCCCCATAGACCCGGCTGCGGTCGTCGGGATGAAGAGGCTCGCGACGAAATTCGGTTGGACCCATCTCCCGTTTCTTGCTCTCCCACTCGCTTCCCAGACTCGAAATCCAGAAGTCGCGCGGCGGAGCGGGCGAGTAGGAGGGGTAATCAACAACCGTGACGACGCGAAGATCTCTCACTGAAACCTCTCCTGCGTTGATCAGATCCAGGGTCCACTCGACATTTCTTCCGCCATCGGTTCTCGGTGTTGTCAACTGCAGCGAAAACTTCAACTCTATCACCAGATTGGGATCCGAATTCAGCAGAAACAAGCTTCGCAGAAGCGACACTGGACAGGGAAAGCACCCGTCGTGAATCCGAAGGTAGAAGTCAGGCTTTGATCCATGGATCGACTTGTGCGGCTTGGCGAGGGATTCCGGAATATGGCAGATCAAGATGCCCTTCCCTCGTTCCGCATCGACCACGATTGCCTCGATCTCGACGTGAGAAACGGGCGGCTCACAGTTGGACTGGCTCAATACGAGCAGGCGTCGGCGAGTCTCGGCCACATTGAAGCAAAGCCTCCACTTGGAGGGTCGATCGCGCGTGCCGTTCCCTTCTCCCAAGCCAAAAACGAGGACTCCCCCGCTGGTGTTCCCGAAGGCGCTGCAAAACTGACTCCAGACTTCCTTGAGTCTTTCCTCAGTCAATCTTTTATGCTCGATCTCTGATTCCCCCTCTTTCTTTGGACGGGTGTAGGCGTCTCCTTCCTTCCAGTCGAGAATATCGTCTTCCAACGGGCACGTAGCGAGCCATTCGTCCCACGAGTCGTTCTCCGCTGCCTTCTGGGCGGACGCGACCACCTCTTCGTAAAGCGCTCTGGATCTGGTCATCGATTTCAGGGTTCCAAGGGGGCAAGCGCCCGGAAACGGCGCGATGGCGGAAGGCCGTCTACTTACTGTCGGTTGGCGAGCCACTGCCTTCCCGGAGCATCTCAGGAAAGTAGCGTTCCGCCCGAAGACGATTCATGGGTGTTTTGTCTCCAAGGACGCTCAGTGCCTCGCGCACGGCATTTTGGATCTGATTGACCTCTTCAATCCGACTTGAAAGCCGAAGAAGGTTACGAGCCCCCAGCACGATCTCCGGGTAATGGGCGGCTTCGAACCATTGCACCCACTCTTCGGCGGTGAATTTGGCAAGTCTTCGGAGATAGGTTTGGTCACGAAGCGGCTCGTCGTTTTCGACAAAACGGAAGAGGGTGGACGGGTCAACCTCATCGGCCTCGACGATTTTCTGTGAAGGCAGAAGTCCGTGGAGCTCGACCGGAATCCGCCCCCGCAGTGCCTCGATCTCCTTCGCCGTAAGATTGGCGGCGTGATGCCCCAGCCACTCTCGCCAGACAGGAACGATGTCCGCGCCGAGTTTTTTCAGAACGTCAGTGATTTCGAGAACGCCGGACCGATCCACCTGGCTTGTGTATTCTCGGACAAGCTTGTTCGCCGCCTCGATGAACTCGACGGTTGTGTCGCGGAATGTCATATGAAGAGCGCTCCAAAGACTGCGATTTGCACGATTGTAGGCCTCCACCCGACCTTGCTCAGCTCTTGCATCCGTGAAACTCGTAATCGCTTCCGGGGCAATCCATCCATTCTGAAAGAAGACAATCAGCAAGCGATCAAGAGGTTCATTCGGTTGAAAGCCCATCAGATCGGCCTTCAAGGTGAGAATCTTGAAATCCTCCGGTAGATCTTTGCTTCCAGCGAGGACATCGAGCCACGACAGGCGATCGTCCACGATCCTTTCGACGGGATAAGCCTTTCCCGCACCAAGAAAGAGGGCAGCGAGTTGAGCCGTGTGGGCGACCTCCTCCTCGACCAGGACCGAGCCGTGTTTTGCCAGATACCTCTCCGCTTCAAGCGTCAGCGACTCCGTTTTCAGCATGCTCCGAATATTCGCCGATCCGATCCCCTGGTGAATCTTCGCGATCTCCTCCGCCAACCGCGGATCCTTGATGAATCTCAAAGCCAGTTCCCGGGGGGAGGGCTGAAACGCGAATTCCCCGTCGATGAACTTCTCCCGCAAGGCCTCCCATTCTCCTCGGTCGGGCTGCTGCAATTCATCTTCGTTGATCACCAAGATAACCTTCACCCGTGATTGTGTTTGCTCCACGAGGGCGGTGGCAAACCCGATGATCTCCCGGAGCTGAAGTGCCGGTCCGCGGCGGTCGATGTCGTCAATGACTAAAAGCAACCCGAACTTGTGCGCCACCCTCCAGAGGAGAGTGAGCGTTGGCAGATCTGGGCCAAGTCCTTGCAGGAATTTTGGACCGAGGTCCGCAAATAGGTCCCTAACCTTTGCGCCCCAACCATCCGCTCTCATTCCACGACCGGCGAACAGGTCCATCGACCCGATTGCCGCGTCAGTCAGAGTCGACATCTGATTGAGCCCGAAGACAGAGGTATAGGAGAAGAAACGGAATTTTCCTTTCAGCACTTCGTCCTTCGGGATCATCCGACCCAGGACGCTCTCCCTCAAAAAGTAGGACTTCCCGCTGCCATATTTTCCCTTCAGCACGAAGACCCCGTCGGTCTCGGATTCGAGGAACCGTCGGATGCGGGACTCTCCTTCAGTCAGGTGGCTTGAATGGCTCTCCATGTGGGATTCGTCTCGGCTCCACCCCTCGGATCCTATTTCAATTCACCCCGCAGGCGTCCTACCATCGCCACGGCGGTGAGATCGGACTTCTTCTGGCGGGTGGCGTCGGCGGATCGGCAGGCGGTATCGACCGCCGCGTGGAGCAGAAAACGGGGGGCCTCGATGTGGCCGCTATCACCCAGTTCCGGCGCCGTCACTTCGAAGAGCAGCTTTGACTTCACGTCGTGGAGGCGTTTCAGCGGAGTGAGTTGGACGGTGAGAGTCGGTCTACGGAGAATCTGGTCGTCGACGTCCTTGACCACCGGCCAGAAGCCCTCCTCACCCGAGAGCTTTGCGCGCTGTTCGACGTAGTAGGCGGCAATGGCGGTGGCGAGCCAACGCTCGGCGGCGGCCGCCTCCTCATTGATCCGGTTGATCCGGGCGACCGAACGGATCGGGTCGAGTTCCGCATCGACGCGTCTCTTGAATTCACCCAGGTAGGTCGCCTCCTCGGCATCCGAGATCTCCCGATCGGGTTCGATGACCAGCCCGGCGAGATCGGAGTATCCGGTGATGAGGCGCAGCGGCTTATCCGGGGAGTTGGCCACCGCGACGAGGTAGGCGATGCGTTCGGTCTCGAAATCCTCGAGCGGGACACAGAGGCGGCGGATCCCGGGCGGCAGGTCAAAACCGGCAAAGTGCCGAACGATTCCAGCGAAGGCCGGGTCGCCGTAGGAGGCAAAACGCACCGTCTCCCCGGCAGGTGTCCCTTTCTCGAAAAGTTTCCTCGAGATCGTCAGCCGGACACCGTCTCCGATGGACTCGACCCCGGACAGGATTATATGTCGATCCACTCCCTCACCCGTGATGACGCAACCCAGATTGCGGAGATGGGAGGATTCGTAGAGGGCTTCGCCGATCTGTTCGAGCGTGACTGGAATGGGCTCCTGGGCCGCCGCCTTGGAGAGGCGCACATAAATATCGTGCATTTCCTTGGGCGGCATCTGCATGCTCGCCTCGCGCTGCTTCTGATTCTCCAGCCGGATGAGGGCTCTTGCTTCGAGGGCCTCGGGCGTCAACGTCCGGTCGGCGAGGTCGCGGAACTCTTCGGGCGTTACCGGCAACATGGACACCTGCTGTTGCCCGACCACGCCCCCCGCGTTTGCGAGACGCCGAAGGAGACGGTCGTAGACAGCCTCTTCGGCCGATCCGGGATAGCAGAGATTGAGCACATGGATGTCAGGGTAGCGCTGGCCGATACGGTCGATGCGGCCGATACGCTGCTCCACCTTCATCGGATTCCAGGGCAGGTCGAAATTGATGAGCAGATCCGCCGTCTGCAGATTCAGGCCCTCGGCCGCGGCGTCGGTGCAGATCAGCACGTCGATCTCGCCCTGGATGAACTTCCGCTTCACGATATCCCGGTCCACGTTGAGGAGGCGGTATTGGTTCCGCGGGCTGACATATTGCCCCCCGGCTCCCTGGCCCGAGTAGGTGGCAATGAGCATTTGCGGATCGGCATTCCGGAGCCGATCGCGGATGTCGCAGACGGTGTCGAAGAAGCGGGAAAAGATCACGGTTTGCTGGACCCGCCCTGTCCGGGCTTCACGGCGCTGGCCCAGCGTTTGGAAAAGCACCTGCATCTTTGACGAAGGTCCGGAAAGGTCGGCCAGATTGCCCCGCATCTTCTTGAGATGCCTCACTTCCCACTCCAGATCGGCCGGGGTCCGGTCTTTCAGGAACGAACGCACCACCTCTTCGTCGTCAATCTCGTCGCCATCAGATAGCAGGTCGTCCCAGTCCACCGAGGACGAGTCATCCGCGCCGGCATCGTGTTGCTCCAAGGTCGCGATGGCCCGTTTGATCCGCCGGTCGATGGTGGATCGGATCGCGAAAAGCGAAGAGGCAAAGCGGAGCCTCAGAAAGCTCAGGTAGAAGCCCATCGCGGTCCGCTTTGACTTGTCGGTCGAATGGCGCTCGATCTGTTGGCGAAGCTGGTTGCAATAGACTTCGAGCTCGTCGTAGGCCCGTTGCTCCTGCTCGGTAAAAGCGATCGCCGGTATTGGGAGGATATGCCTTGCCGCCAGTTTCTCGGAAAGCTGCCCTTTTTCCTTGTAGACTTCCAGCAACGACCGGGTGTGGCGGAGCATCACCCGCGAAAGCGGCGCCGCCGCGAAGATGAAGCGCCGGATGTCGCGCCGTGCCGTCCCTTTCGGCACGTGGCCGCCTTCGAGCCAGCGTTTCACGTCTTGCTTGATCCGGGCATCCACCACCGTCTGGTGCAGATAGGTCCAGAGAATCGGATCGGTGTATTCAAGAGAGCGGATCGCGGCCCGGAGGAAATCCCACTCCGCTGGCGTCGGATCCACGTCGCGAACCAGCTTGCCGAGCGCCTCGTAGAAGGCGTGGGTCAGCGTGGGATCGTGTTGGAAGGCTCCGACCCGGCCGATCACGGCGATCAGGTCGGACACTTCGATCGGATCGAGTTGCATCGGCGTCGCCGACGCCAGCCAGAGACTGCGGCACTGGGGGCGCACCGATTCGGCGATGGTTTGGAGAAGACGGTTGGGGCGCGGCTGGAATCGGGCGTTCTGATCCGGCTTGAGATTGCCACGCCGGGCGTAGTGCGCCTCATCGACCAGAGCCACGTCGAAACGACCGGCCGCCTTCAATTCCTTGCGGCGCTCGTCCCGCGCCATCAGAGCGGTGGAGACGATGATCAGATCTTCGCCGTAGACGGTTTTGGACCAGCGGGTCTCGGCTCGGGGATGGATGGCTTCGTATTTTGCCGAGGTCGCGAGCCAGAAGGGCATCAGGAACTTGTTCGCCATCTCCCGCTGCCACTGGCTCGCGACCGAGGCGGGCGAGGCGATGAGGATGCGCTTGGCCAGACCCGAGAGATACAGACCCCGCAGGGCGAGGCCTGACTCGATCGTCTTGCCCAGTCCGACCTCGTCGCAGAGCATCCAGTTGTAGGGCCACGATCCGATGAGGCGGCGGGCGACGACCTCCTGGTGGGGCCAGGGAGCGACCGGCGCCGTGGTCATCCCCACATAGCGTCCGCCGGGCATTTTGGGGGCGTCGCCGATGACGGCCCAGCGGAGGCGCTCCATCGCATCCGGCGGCGGGATTTCCGGCGGTACCGCGGTGGTGCCGTCGATCTCCAGGGGGATTTTCACGTTCTCGCCCAGCTTCAGGAGTCTGGCTTTGAGGGCGGATGGCAGGGTCATCACCCGCAGGGCGGGGCTTTCATCGTTCCAGACTCGTTCGAAGTTCGCCCGACCTTTCTCCACCGTTTCGGCGTGTTTCTCGCTCCACCACGCGCAGCTCACCGAGAGGTTCTCGGCGTTCTTGGCGAGGGCGGTCCGGCTTTCGTTGAGGGAGCCTTCGATCTGCAAGGCGTTGCCTTCGGCGTCGTAGAAGAGCGCCCACTTCTCGTGGACATAGCCGTCCTGGGTGGAGTCGGCGGCGATGGGCTCGCCCGATTCGCTGTGCACCCGGAAGGCCACCTTCACTTCGAGCTGCCCTCGCTGGAGCATCCAGCCGAGCAGTTTCACCCCACGGCTCACCTCTTCGGGCCACTGGGATTCGTCGCCCAGCTCGGCTCCCAGTGCCTCGGCTGCCTTTTTCTCGGCATCAGCGCCGCCATGGAGGATCACGACGACATCGGCCGGATCAAGATCGCAGCCGACCACGAGGCGCATTTTGCCCTCGTTCTCCGTGAAGGCGGAAAAGCCCTGCGAGGCCGCGGCCAGGGAGGACGAGCGAAAGTAGCCGGCGACGCGGTCGTAACGGACCGAGCGCTTCAGCACCGGGATGTAGAAGTGGTGCAGGATGTCCACCGGGAGTCCCGCGGCGGTGACGTCCGAGGTCTTGTAGGAGACTTCCCACTCCGGGGGATCTTTGAGGGAGGTCATGGCTTCAGGATGAAACTTCCGGCGATGGTCTCGAGGTCCTGGCTCTGTCCGACCGCGCGGATTGACGAGCCCTTGGCAAGATGTTCGGTGAATATGACAAGGCAATAGCGCCGTTCCACTTGGGCGGACGGATAGCGGATCGCCTCGAAGCGTTCCGATTCGTACACTGCGTTTCCGAGCGCCCATGTCGGCGGCATGACTCCGGTTAGATCCAAGACGCCGCGCCAGGGTCCCCTGAGCTCCTCCAGGGAGGTCGCCACTTGGCGGCGGACCCTGGGGTCGCCAAGATCGAGAACCGCCTGCAACGTTACTTCGAGATGCAGTTGAATCCGGGTCGCTCCGCGCGTCGGTCGCACGGCGGAGATTCCCTTCCCGGCGAATTCAGCCTCAGCCAGATCAGCGCCTTCGGCACCGTAAATCGCCTTGGGTCCATTGATCGGTGTGTAGCGTTGGCCGTAAAGCCGGGGACCTTCGTCGAATAGGAGGCGGGGAGTCGATGTCGCAGAGTATGCGTCGAAATCGACAAGTCGGGTGACCACACCCGAATAGGCGACGCGCGAGAGCGAGCCGAGGCAGGATCTCAGCGTCACTTCCGTATGCATCAAGAAGGATGTCCAGTCAGAGCCGAATCAACGAGTCCGGCGATCACCGCCGGATGCCCTTCTCGGATCATCTCCATCGGCGTCATGTGTTGTCCGTCCTTCTTTGGCAGGTCGCGCGAAGGAGTGTTGAGCCACTGACGGAACAGGGTTGGGTCGTCGCCGACCATTAACATGCCCCGGGTGATCTCCTCGAAAGGGTAGAGAGCCTTTTGGATGCCCGCGGAGTCGGGAGTCTTCGAGAGCGCTTGCCGAGACACTCCGACGACGCGGGCCAGTTCGGCCGGTTTCAAACCGAAGAACTGCGCCACCTTTTTGGCGTCGAGCCGTCCCGAGACCTCGTTCCGGATGCACCGGCTGACGCGGAGGTAGGGCGGGTGGGCGCGTTCCTCGGCGCGAGGGTCCTCTTCGGCGATGGACTTGAGCCACTTCTTGATGCCTTGAAGCAATTCCTCGGAATGATTGGTTTCTTCTCCTTCGATGAAGATCCGCAAACGTCCGAGAGGGTGGACTCTCGCGCACCGGGATTGAAACTCGGGATCGTTGAACACCCCGGGCGTGGTGACAACCATGGCACTGCGGATCGTGCCGACTTCAGCAGCTTTGACTACCTGTGAAAAAGGCGACTCGCGATCTTCAAGATGGACGATGACAAGGCCTCCCCTTTTCGCCCAGGCCTTTTGCCTGATTTGGGGCGCTCGGATTCGAAGATTGATGGTCTCCCCTTCTTCGTCGATCACTCCCCGCTCGATCTTCTCCTCATTTCTTTTGAGGAAGGGCAGCAACCGGTTGCGGCTGTCGTAAACATCCAAATCCAGCGTCTTGCTCATGCCCTAAACCTCTTTCCTTTGCAACCGTTTGTCAACCTAAGTGCAACTTAAAGTCAACCAAGTCTAATTCCCGCCAGCACCCAACCCAAAGCTCAGTGCCCGGGCCTCTTTCTCCAGTTTCGGGTCGCCGATCTCGGTTTCCCAGACTTTGACGAGGTCGCGGAGCTTGGCTTCGCGGCCGCCGCCGTGGGTGTCGAGGTAGGAGCGGGCGACCACTTCGCCGCCCTCGCGGTAGGCGCGGATGAGACCGTGAAGGAGATCCCACTCGGTCTGGGGATGGTCGAGCCGCTTCGGGTGGCGTTCCTCGGGCCGGGCGAGGCGGAGCTTGGAGCCGGATCGCAGCAGCGGGGCGTGGTAGCCGGCATCCTCGCTGCCGGCGGTGCGGCGGCCACGACCGCTGGCCTCGTCGGCTATGCCGACAAAGGCGCCGTCGGCCTGGTAGCCGCCCCCCTTGCCGGTCAGGGCGATGTTGAGCGACTTGCTCAAGTTGAGGGCTTCGTCGTAGGGGAAGCTGGCGTGGCCGAAGATGCCGAAGAGCGTCAGGCTCATCGCCGCCTCGGGCGAGAGGTCGGCGACGGAGAGCCGCCCCTGGGTGATGCGGGTGATCTGGTGCTCGGCGACGACACGGCTGGCCTCGTTCATCGCCCGGATCGGGGTGACCGGTTCGTCGCCGTCGAGCACGGGCCAGTTCTCGGAGAGCACGCGCAGGGCGCGGCCGTAGGAGGCGACCATCTCGTCAACGGGATTCAGGCGCAGGGCGGCGAAGTCCTTCAGCCCCTCGCGCACCGACTCGCGGATCGCCTTGCCCACGCCAGTGCCGCCGATACCGGTCCAGGTCGCGGGCGCACGGTCCGCGTCCACGAGGCGCTTGCGGCAGGCGATGAATATGGAGCTGGCGGCGGCGGCCATGTCCATTTGGTGCTGGGAATTCGCGAACTCGGAATCGACCGGGAAAGACGCCGTAATGTTCCAATCGCTTTCTATCAAAGCCTGGGTCAGTGTTTCCCACGCATCCTGAGATTTGTGAGTGAACATCAGAGTCAAAATTCCATCTCTTTTAAGAACGCGATGGCATTCGGAAAAGATGGCGGTCATCAGCCGCTCATATTCCGCCTTCGCCTTCTTCGCGCTTCCGTCTCGGACCGGATTCGCGACAGCCTCGTCGGTCTTGTTGGACAGCCGGCGACTGAATACGTCGGGGTAAAGATCGCGGAGAGTCCGCCGCTGCCAAACATAGAAGAAGTCAGACAGTTCCGCATACTGGACGTTGTTGTAGTAGGGCGGATCCATGCAGACCACGTCAACGGAGTCTGATTCGACGCGCTCCATATGGGTGGCTGATCCATTTACGATGGTGGGTAGATCCGATTTCCGCTTGTAGATGGGTTCGGCAAGCTCCGCGATTCCACCAAACGCATCGAGAATCTGTGAGAGTCCCCACGCCGAACCGGAATTGGGTCCCGTGAAGATCATCTCGCCGAAAGTCCACTTTAGGGAGAAATCGTGGCGTCCAAAGGTGCCCGAAATCTGCCCGCGCTGGGCGATCCAGCGTGTCTGCCGGCTGTTATAATCAATCCCCTTATCGATCGCGAACTGCAAGTAGGTCACCACCGCCCGGCCTCGCTCATGTCCGAGCTCGGCGAGAATCCGGGGTTTCAGCTCATTCAACGTCTCGATCAGCGTCACGTGTCCGAGCAGCTGACGCGGTGTGAAGAGATCGCACCAGCTTTCCATTCCATACCGGAGAGGCTCCCTAGTCTTGTCCCCGTCCGGCATCTTTTCCGTCGGGATCAACCCCTGCGCCTCCCACGCGTCCCAATTCTCGGCCAAGCGCGCTTCGGCGCGTTTCAGGGCGTCGCGGTCGCGATCGTTGGGGGCGCGAAAGAAGCGGACCTTGCGGGTCTTGATCTCGCCCTTGCGCTCGCCGGTGGCGTAGCGGACGGGCTGGCCGTCTTTGTCGAGGACGGGCTCGAAGCGGACGGCGGCGACGGTGTAGAGGGTGTCCCACCACTTCCCGTGTGGGCTCTCGCCGCGGGCCTGGGCCTTGATCTCGTCGCCGTCGATGGCTTGACGGCAATGGACGCACTGCCCGACGCCGCGGGTGACGGTGCTGAACTCGGGGTCCTCGCCGTTCGGTCCCTTGCTCTTGATCGCTCGATAGGTCTCGAAGCGCACCGTGCGGTCCGCCTGCGGAATCACCTTCACGCCCCACTGATCGCCCGCCTCCTTCGAAAGCCAGGTCGTGTTCAAAAGCGGAGCCTGCCCGCCACAGTGGGGACAGGTGACGGTGCGGGTGTAGAGCAGCCCGGTGTGATCGTATTCGGGAACGTCGAACTGGGCCACAACTTCGGGGCATTTCTTGCAGTGCTCGCGGAGTTGCCGGCGCTCTTCCTCCGGCAACTCCGAAAAGGGAGCAAATCCCTCCATCTTTTTCTCCATCCGCCCGAGCATCTCCTCGCCCCATTTTTGAATATCAGTGGCCAATCCCGGACCGAAACGAGCCGGATAGTCGAGCGTCGCGTGCAGGATCACGGTCGCAACGGGATTCAGCTCGTTCGCGATGACGCGGTGACCGAGACGCATCGCCTCGAACGGGATCGAACCACCACCCGAAGTCGGATCGAGCACGACCTTTGGTGGGGAGGCTGGATGGGGATGCCGCAGATAGGCACGGGCATATCCGTAGAGGTCCTCGGGATCCCAGCGGATCGCACTGCCAAGGGCATCCACCACCATTGGATCGCTCGCAAAGGTGATGCGCTCGTTGACGTGGGCGGGATCGGCCATGCGAAGCTTCACGGGCAGCAAGGCACCGACGGAGAGGTCGGACATCTTTACGGGCGCGTTCTCCCGCTCCCACCGTTCGAGAATCGGATGATTCCGCAGTCCTGCCTGGCTTTCGCGGAGCTTCGCAATCGTGCGGAGATTCTCAGCGCGCCGCTCAATCTCTTTTTCAAAGGCGCGGACCACCCAGTCGGTGATGCGGAGCACTTCCTTGCCAATAGTGTCGTTCTCGGTGCGTTCCAGGACCTTCCCGGTCAGCACCCAATCGGAGCCACCCACCTCGACCACCTTCTTCTCGATGCCGAGCTCGCGGATGAACTCCTCCACATCGGCACCGGCCGGGGCGAGGGAGGCGAGAATGGCGGCTCGGCTCGGAGTGAGAGGTCGCCTCGCCCACCAGACGTGAAGCCGGTGAGTCGGCGGCGCTTTTCCAGTATCGCGCTCGCGTCGCGTCTCCGCCCCCACCTGGTGGCAGGGGAAACCGTGTTCGATGAGGCGGAGGTCGGTGGTTGTCTGGTCTGGCATGGGGGAAGGCAATCTAGGGCTGGTGATTGAGCTGGAGGAGACCATCTCGAAATTGGTAGAGGTAAGATTCGAAATGGATGTAGACAGCGTGAAATGAAGGTTCGGAACGTGGGATCGAGCTCAGCTCGCGGGCGAGGGCCTCGCTGGCGCCGCAGTAATCGACCTCGTTGTTGGCGGGTCCGGTCACCCCGGCGATCAGCAGCCAATTTTCGTCGAAACATTCGAAACTAGGCTTTGCGAGTTTCTCCAGCTTCGTTTCAAGGGCACGCCGGATCGTGCGGACCCAACGTCCCCAGACGATGTCCACATCGGTCCAAGCGGCACCGATCCGAGTCACCGCATTACGAAGCTCGTCGTTCGTGCGCCGGCGACCGTGTTCGTCGTGGAGATTGCCGACATCGAGGGTTCCCTCGTGGCCTCGGAATTGCACGATGCGACGGTATTCTTCCGGATCGGCTTTGGTGATTTCCAAGCCGATTTGCCGGCCCTGCCACCGGAAGCGGATGTCCGGCCGGTCGGCCACGACCAGATCCTCCGGCTCGATCTGGAGTCGGCGGAACAGCTCGCGGGCCAGGGCTTTCTCCTCGTTGGCGTCCGGCATGGCAATCAATCCAGTCTCAGGCGGGCGAGCATCGGCCCGATCCCGGGATCGCCGGGTTCGCCACCGAGCACGATCTTCATCCCGCTGGCGGCCCAGCGGCCGGCATCGGGTCCAAAGTGGAAAAGGCGGGAATACCAGTAGGCGGCCTCCTCGCGGGAAAAGCGGGCGATGCGGCGGGCAATCAGCTCGACACGCTCGGGGTCCTTGACGCGGTCGGTCAACTTACCGACGAGGGCCAGCTTCGTCCCGGCCTCGTCGTCGAGTGGCAGATTCCCCCGGAATCGCACCGCCTCGCGGCGGGCGTAGCGATCCAGCTCCAGTGGCACCCCGGCATCGTCACTGACGGGAGCGAGCAGGGTGCGGAGGATGGGCAGGACCCTGGTGAGGGTCTCACCGTAGAGATGGGTTCGCTCTAGCAGGGATCCCTGGCTGGCAAAGGTGCGGGAAGAATCCGCGCCACCCTCGCCATCGGTCTCGCGACCGGCACCACTCCCTTTCTCCTCGCGGCGGCGGCGTTCGCTGATCACGAGCACGGGAGCCGGATAGTCTTTCCAATCAGTGAAGCGCAGCACGTAAGGGGCCTTCGGCCAGAGCTTGGCGAGGCGTTTCTTATGGTGCGCCTCGAGAGAGGCGAGGTCACCGGGGGAGGATTTCTTTTTGGGGGCAGGCATGGGGTGCGGCGGATCGGCCGGGGGCGATGGAGGGTATGTCCGCGGGTCGCGGGTCACTCTCCACCTTTCAACTTGGCAACCAGAGCGCAAGCGGGAACGGGATCGAGAATCTCCACGGTGGCGTAGGTGTCGGATCCCTTCGTCACCTTGTCGGCGAGCACCTCGAAGAGTTCCTCGAGGTGCTTCATGGACTCGGGCGACACGTCGGTCAGGTCGAGGCGCAGGGTGCCGCCGGCGGGCAAGGCCAGCTCGCCGATCTGGAGAAGATTGATCTTCGACTTGGCCCCTTTTCCGTAGAGGCTGCCGAGCTTGCCGAGGAGGGGGAAGAGACGGTCGGCGGCCTCGTCCCCATCGATGGAAAAGCCAGTGGTCTCGGGCTCGATCCATCCCAGCTCGGCGGCGGTCGCCTTGGTGATAAGGATGTCATCGTCCTTTGGGGCGTGGAGGATGGCGTCGGAGCCACCGATCAGTTTGGCGGGTTTGGCAGTTTGATCCTTGGCACCGACATAGCTGACGAAGCGCTTCCTCTGGAGCACGTCGGCGACGAGCTCCTTGAAAACGGGATCTTCGACGTCGCCAAGTTTGGCACAAACCTGCTCCTTCGTCTCAGCAACGGTGATCGCTGCCCCGGCGGTGGAGACCACCTCCTCGATCGCATGGAGGACCTTCGTCTTGTCGATCGTGGCGGCCGTCTCGAGCCAGCCCCGTTTTTTCGCACCGGGCACATGGACGAGAGACCATCCGTCCCCGCTCAGGTCGAGACCGAGAGGCACGTCCTTTCCATCGCGGGTGTAGATCTCAGACGGTTTGGTCTCCTCGTCGGAGCCCATGCGGTAGAGGCACCAGTGCCCCTGGGTCGCGCCGGCGATGGCAATGCGGTCGAGGGTGCCGGGCGATTCCAGCACGGGCCATTGCCGCTTTTCGCAGAAGTTCTTCCGCAACTGGGCGACGGAGAGCGTTTCGGAGTGATGGAAGAAGAGCTTGTTGAAATTGATGAGGTGGGCCGTGGTGGTGTGATCGGCGAGGACAAGCTCTCCCTCGGCGAGGAGCACCTCGCGGATGGCGTGGATCACGTCGGTGCCGCCCTCGGCCCCGGTGGATTTGATCTCCTTACGAACGATGCTGCCCGACGAGGAGGGAAACCACAAGCTGGAGTAGGTGCCGGCGACGGCGGTGACGAGGGCGAGTTCGCGCTCGGTCTTCCGGGCGGCCAGATCGCTTTCCTCGAGCTTGGCGGGGGTAATGCCCCATTTCTGGGGGTTCTCCTTCAGTTTCCGCATGGCCAACACCTGCCGCGCGAGATCCTCGATCCGGTTTCGGCTCTTCTCAGCGCGGCGACGCGCCTCGGAGAGGCTGGGGAGCTCCTCATCATGCACGCCTTTCACGGCAACCGTCTCGGGCACGAGGACGAAGACGAGATTCTGCTGGACGCGGGGGGCGCCTCCGGACTTGGCGGTGACGAAAGTCTCCACGTCGATCTCGTCGGCATCCAGCGCGATCAGGGCGAGCTGGGGGATGTTTTTCCCATCCGGAACTTGACCGGGATCGACGACCTCGGAATGGACATCGAAGGTCTTGCCATCGGATTTCACGAGTTTGCCGGTCGTGGCGTTGAGAAGATTCGCGACCTCGTCGTGCTTCAGCGCTCCCCGGATCTTCGCGAGGGCCTGGTTCACGGACGGGTCGAGGCTGGCAAAGTAACGCCCGTCGCGCTCGCGGAGGTAGAAGGCGCGCTTTTCAATCTCCTTCAGCGCCGTCAGGACCTGGGGCGGAGTGAGACCGGGGAAGGCGCACTCGTAGAGCGCATCCGCCTCGGACAATCCAAACACATTCGAATCGAGGCCATACCCCTGACCGACGAGGCTGTGAAGGAACACGGTCTTCCAGGTCCACTCAAACATGGGGAACCCCTCGGGGTGGCGGTTCGACTCGTCGGCAAGCTGGGCATTGCTGCGTCCGCCCTCGATCGTGCCGGTATCGACGCCGCCGACATCGGTGTTCAAGACGGCGAGCAATTCACCACTGCCGGTGCGCGAGATGATCTCATCGACGATGCGCGCGTCGTGCAGATCGAGATGGCAGGTGTGGACCATCGGCACGGCACTCTTCCGCTTCCAAAGATTGCGCACGGCGAGCGAGAGCACGCGCAGCACGCCCCGGGTGCCCTGGAAGTTTTCCACCGTGGCAAGCTTGTGCCCGAGGTAGGCAATGAAGGTGGGGTGAAAGGGGTAATGGGCGGCGATGTCGTCCTCGACTCCGGCGCGGTTGGCGGACTCCGGCAACATGCCCTCCGATTTTCGGTAGAGGGCGACATACTCCCTGGCGGTCTCTTTGGCCGCCTCGCCGTCGATCGTGTGGAAAAGCCGACGGGCCAGAACCCGCGAGATCTCCGAAGCCTGCACCGGAGTATGGGCGACCGCATCGCGCGCCACCACGCTGCGGGTGTCCTTTTCGGCGCGCTCGGCAATGCTGAGAGCCTCGTCCTCCGATATCTCCGCGCCCTGCACCTCGGAGATCAACTTCTGGAGCTGGGCAGTCTGACCCGAAAACGCATCGGCCTTGCTCGCGAGGGTGAGGATGATGGCGATTCCGTTGTGGGTGCGGGCGTATCCGTGCAGTCCCATGAGAAAGGCGGCGAGCTGCTCGGCACCTTTCGGGCGGGCCGCCTCGAGTCGGGCGGAATACTGCGCCAACTCGTCGAGCATGATGAGGGCCTTCCGGCCACTGAACAATGCCTCGAAGAATCCTTCGCCCGGGGCGGCGACGGATTCCGCCTCCTCGCGGACCGACTCGTAGAGCGACGCGCCACCGATCTGGAAGGCGATCTCACCCCAGAGGGTGCTCGGGGTGAGGTGCTGGCCCTTCACCTGGTGGACTGGGAGCGTATCCCCGGGAATGCCAACGACGGCCACCGTCCCAGGCTCGGGGAGGAGCGCGGAGTCGATCATCTCGCCGGCAACCTTCGACAATTCGGTCCCCCGGTGGGCTAGGTGGGTGCAGGCGATGAGGGTGTGGGTCTTGCCTCCTCCGAAGGAAGTCTCGAGGCGGTGGATCGCAGGGTATTGCGTATCGCCGGCGATCCGGCCAAAGACTTCCTTGATCACGGCACGCATCCCGGCGGTCGGGAAGGTGCCCTCGGTGAAGAACTGGGTGGGATTCGTGTAGATCGTGTCGAGGCCGCTCCCCTTGCTGCGGTAGTGTTCGATGACCTGCTTCAACGAGGCAGTGAAGATTTCTGGATTGAAGTTGCCTTCGACGAGGTCTTTGCGGGGGACACAGGATTCGAGAATGGACTTCATCGGAGATTTGGGACAAAAATCGTGGCGGTTCTTGGGCTAGAAGCGTTTGCAGGGTAGGCAGGCGACCGGGTGGCGTCAACGGTTGTTTCGTGGGGATTCATGGTGCGGAATTAGTCCGTGAATCCGTGGCCCCGGGGGAGGTTGACGTTATTTTCAAGGATCATGAGCGCGGAGACTGTTACCACGGGCAATCGGGGCAGAGGATACGTGGTTTGGGATCGGCTGAATGGACAATCGCTCGGGGTTGGGACAACGGCGGGGGGTGAGCGGGAAGATTTTGGGCGACGTAAGCCCCTTTCCACTAGAGGAGGACCTGCGAATGGTTGCTGATCGAGATGCCGTCTTGTTAGACTTGGGCAACTTGACACCAACTTAACCCCGTCATGCTCGACAACTGGACTCGCCGTCTCACTCGAAGGTCTGATCACCGAGCATTGCGACCCTCTCGGTTGAATCGTTTCGTGCTTCCTTTTGAGACGAGATGACTTCCATTGGAGCATCCAAACCATTCACCCCGAACCAACCCAATCTTGCCATGCAGTCTCCAGAATCCTTCAACGTCCTCTTCACCCGTTCGGGAACAGACGCGAACCTGAACGACTTCTGCCACGAACTCATCTATTCCGGGACTACCGGCAAAGAGCAAGTCTTTCTGATCTCGACCGGGATGGACCTGGACGGTGTTCCGTTTCGGGAGGAATGGGAGCATTCCGAGAGTGCAGAAGCAATCGTCCAGATGATCGCCGAGAACGACTACCTGTCACTGACACGCGCAGAGTTTGAGAATGAAGTCCTTCCCAATTTGGCTCGAATATCCCCCGTTCTCGCGAAGGAAGTCCGTGTCCTGGCAGACGACGGGACAGAATTCTGCGGTGATTGTTAGGCCGCCCCCAACTGGCGTCGAAGCTCCCCTTCCACATGGCCCGCTGGTTCCACAACCGCCCTTCCGACCACTGCGACGAGCACGAGATCAAGGTCGCCAAGCTCCTTTCCCGCCTCAGCAAGTGCTGGACGATCCGCTGGGGGATCTACAACACGGACACCGCATTGACGACAAATACACCTACTTCATGGGCGCGAGCCAGGCCAAGCAGTTGCTGGCTGTGGTGGAGGGGTGAGGGATTCGAGTCGATCCACGAACGAGACCCTGAACCGCATCCGGAAGGCGGCGGTTATGCTTGGGCGAGTGCTTCCAGATCGACGATGACGAAGGCGAGCAGCTGCTCGGCTGTAGCTCGCAGGGTTTCCTCGTTCACGGGTTTGCTGGCCAGGAGGCCACGATTGGCGATTTCCGCAGCTTGCTGGAGATCAGCCGGGCTCTCAAGCAGGGCGCGGATGCCGTCGCCAGCGTGATGGGCGAGTTCTTTCCATTGGTGAGGAAAGCGGTTCTGCAAGGCACCGAGCCAGTGTGGTGCCCAGGATTCGAGGTCGACCTCCAAACTGAGCCGTGCGATGGCTAGAGCGCGTCCGAGGTCTTTGTTGCTGCGCTTGTCGCGGGTGCCTTCGATGAGGTCGGGCTTGATGGAGGGGTGCTCCAGCAGATTGGCAAGGGCCATCATGGAAGGGAGCGCACAGCGAATGCCCAATTCGCTGGCCCTGGCATCGAAGGTGGCTATGCCAGTGAAACGGAAGCTGGGCAGCGCGTAGTGCTCCCCATTGGAAAGCGGCAGTTTGGTCCAGACGCGACCCGTCTGTTCCTCGGAAGCGGGTTCGGTGAGCAGCTCGATGAACCATTCCCCTCCCCCGGGCGGGTAGAGGCGCACGGCGGGCAGCCGGTCGGCGGTGTCAGAGGCCTTGCCCGGACCGGTCATGTTGCCAGTGAAATGGGGCTGCCACCCTGCGGCGAGCAGCCTCTCGGCAACAGCACGGCCTTTTTCCACCGCGCTCAGGTGCGGGGAAAGGACGCAGTCGATGTCCTTAGTGCGAACCCCGAAAGCGTCATCGCCGTGAAACAGCCCGTAGGCGGCGGCGAGACTGCCGATGATGATGATGTTCTGATGAATATCTGCTGGGACGGCGGCGGCGACCTCGGCCAGCGCCTTCCGCGGCGAGATTTCCTGGGGCTCTGGCTTCATGATTTTGCGGGGCGGGTGGATTCCAGGTAGTCGCGGAATTGCCCGGCCTGCATGTCGAGCTTGGCCTCGTGCAGATCGAGCAGGCATTCCACAGGATCCGCCCAAGCAAGGCCACCCTCGCGGGGAGCAAAGAGCGGGTCGGCATGACGCACGGCGTGGACCACAACGATGGCAGGCTGCAAGGGGTCGGAAACGGGCTTGAGCGCCGGATCGAGGGCCTTTATGAACTCAAGGTTCATGTGCTTGCCGGGGCAATGGAGCGACAGATCCAGTCGTGGCGAGCCGACGAGGTCGAGACCGGGGAAGTGGTGTGTTGCCCCCAGCACCCCGCCGACCGCGAGCCCCGGTGGCGCGAGCTTTTCCAAGCGCCGGAGGTGAGACTCTATGCTTCGAGGCTGGCCTGACGGATCGGCAAAACGCATTGTGGAACGGGCACGATCGGAGATGGCGATCATCCGTGCAAACTCGTCCTCGGGAAACCAGCGCAACAGGACACGTCGGTCGGAAGTGCGCTCGACCAGGCCACCCAGGGGCCGCAGCGCACGGGCCACGGCGGGATAGTGGCAGCCCGCGGTCCGGGCAAGCCATTCCGCCGTTACCGGTTCACCGGAAGTGAACCACTGGTGGATGAGCAGCTTCAAGATGATGAAGCTGTAGTCCGTGCGCTTGCCCCCGGCCTTCCCTCGCTGAGATTCAATCACGCCCGCCACCATCTGCTCTGTCTTGGAATCCGGATCGCTCGGGATGCCCAGCATTCCTTGATCCGAGGCCATGCAAATCGTGAGGCGCTGCTGCACTTCCGGGCGCAAGACGGAAGAAGCGCGTTGCCATTCCTCCCTAACCCGCTCCATGGCGATGGATGAATCCGCCAGCACCACATAGCCGTGCAAGGCGGGATCTTCGCTCACTGTGTAGGCGACCTGCATGAGGCTGGTGCGCAAGGTCCTGACCGCATCCACGCCAAATCTCACCTCCACCACGGCATTGCCGATGCGAGCATCGACGTCGCTGTGTTCCGTTGGCTTTTGGATTTTGGTGTTCTTGGCTGGCATGGATGAAGGGAACTTGCAGCACTAATATTAACCCTGCAAGTTAATCTTAACCCTGCAAGTTAATATTGAAGTCGCGCGTTGATTTGAAAGTCGCACCTTCATTTGCCTAAAAGGAGCGATCGCATGCGCTCTATTTGCATTCGAAGAACACCAGCATCAGGGTGACCGTCATCCATGCTCACTCTCGCCTGGAACCTCGCCCACCAAGTCAAGGTCCGCCCCATCCCGGATGACTTCGTCGAGGTGATCCTCGCCACCGAGGCAGAAACGGTGCTCTTCAACGAGTACGTGGACGACCCGAGCCGAGAGCCCTTCAAGGAGGCGATGCGGGAAGCGGGATTTCTCCATCTGGCCGTCTCGGAGACGCCGGCGCGCCACAACCAGATCCTTGCCGCGTCGAAGCACGCCTTTCAGGTCGGCGACCTCCGGCCACCGCAGTTCGACGGCTCGGCGATCTCGAACTTCCTTCACCTCAAGTTCGCCGACTTCCCCTTTGAGATGGTCGGCCTGCGCGCCCCGGCCTACAAGAAGGCGGCCGACCGCAAGGCCTACTGGGCGGAACTGGGTCAAATCATGGAGTCAGCCAGCGACCGCGCCATCCTCTTCGCCGGAGACATCAACTTCGATCCCTTCGTGAAGGCAAAGCAAGCGGGAGCCCCGCAGGTCCCCTTCCCTTTCGCATCAGGCTATCAGGTTCCGAATCCCAAAGGCGACTGGAGCTACCTCGCCCACTCCGGAAAGGGCTACAAGATCGACCACATCATCCACACCCCCCGCGTGGTGGTCACCGACGTCGAGTACCTCACCCACATCGGCGTCCGCACCCTCGCCGGGGAGAAGTCCAAGTCCCCCATCTCCGACCATGCGGCGTTGCGGTTTGAAGCTTGCGAGTTCTGTATTGAACCGGCCAATCCCATTTCCCGGATGCAAGGAAGTTGACCGCAGATCGATTGGCACTCGCTCGCCTCGACCCGATGAGACCTGGCAGCTAAAGAAAACCCGCCCCGTAAAGTAGCGGCGAGTTTTCCCGGACCGGACCTCCCTCACGCATTCGGGAGTGACCGGTCACCGTGGTGGGCTGAGAATGGCGGGTAGTCGGGCTGCCACTCAGAATTCCGGGCTCCCACCCCCGCAAAACGAGAAGCCAAGCTCGTTGCGGCAGGCGTCCGTTTCGCGCTGGGCGACCACATCGGCCATCCATGCCGGATCGCGCCCGGCGTCGGCGAGGCAGGCATCGAGGCTGTCGGCACCGAAGTGCTCGAGCAGTCGACCCGACATCTGCCGCTTCCGGGCACTGATGCCCGAATCGCTGAGTCCGGTCACGCCCTTGAGGTCGCGCATCGTGTCCCCACGGGCGAAGGCCCCGACCATTAGACCGGTCATGGCATCCCCCGTCAGGAGAAAGGCCTCCCAGTCCAGGTTCCTCGCCGCGGCGTGTGAGGGATCCTCATCGTTGCAAGCCAGCGCTTCGCCGATGGGGATGGCTTCGCCAGTCTCCGGATCGTTGATCTCCAGATCCACCGATGTGAGACGGCTACGTCCGTCGAGCTGGGCGGCCGGGCTCAGGACATCAGCACGTCCGGCGTAGGTGCTGCGGCGACCGGTGAGCAACTGTCGCGTCGCATAATAGGCCACTGAGGAAGGTGCCACCTCCTTGCCGTGGCGCTCGGCCGAGTCGAGCATCCGAGCAGCGATGGCGAGGCCATCCTGATAGAGTTCCTCGGCATCATCCGCTCCCACCTTGGGCAGATAGCGTGAAGCGACCTTGAGGCGGGGTGCGATTTCTTCCAACAACATCCAACCGGCATGAGGTGTCATGGGCGGGGTCTCCTTTCATTCTTGAGGTTTGGGTTTCACGAATCGGGGAGACCCGGCGCAACCGCCGCGGCCTCCCCGGAAATGGGCGGAATTCCAGGGAGGCGCATGAGGGGGCACCGTGACAGGAAGCGATTGGTGTGGTTCACCAAGCAGCGAAGAGAGATGGCCAGCCAGAACCGTCCATGACGTGGACAGAGCCGGGCACCCAGAGTGCTTCAATTCTTTATGCCGCGGAAAACGGTCCCATTGCGGGACCTGCGGGTGCTGCGGCCCCGAAATCAGCAGCTCGGCGCCAGAACGCTTCAGACCGATCCCCTATCCGCTCCCACCGGACCGACCAGCGAAACAAGCTCACCGATTGACCTATGATTGCCCTAGGTTCGCGGGAGGCGATCTCCAAATCCTTCGTAACCCGTTGATTTAAAGGTGGGCCCGGTGGGGTTCGAACCCACGACCAAGGGATTATGAGTCCCCTGCTCTAACCGCTGAGCTACAGGCCCGAAGAGGGAATGAGACTTGAAGACAGAAGCGCGGATCAAGTCAAAAGCAACCTTTCCTCGCGTCCTTCCGGCAAAGGGTGCTTCCCGCCCCCCCCGCATCACCACCGCACCCCGCCTTTTCAGACTTTTCACGGAAAAAGAATTGACGGTCTGGCGGGATTCTCCATCCTTTTCCCCATGAGATCGATTCTTCCGCGCGTACGTTTTGGCTGGTGTTCGTTGATTCACCGATCTCATGGATTCGCACCGCCTACCGCTCGCGGCGGCGGATGGGTTTTCCTCTGCTTGGCGATTCTTTCTTTCGCCTTTCCGGCCTACAGCCAGTTGGTGAAGTTGAATTCCGCTCCCGCCTTTGTGGGCACCCACAACGGGGTGTCGCCTGGCTTTCAGATCTCTGCGGATGGATCCAAGGTGGTCTTCACGGGCGACTTCACGACGCTGAGCAAGGTCGATCTTTACGCCGTGTCGAGCACAACCGCCGGGACGCAGATCCAGCTCTCTTCGACGACGCCTGCAGGCGATGTCTTGTTCAATTTCATCGGCACGCCCGATCTTTCCGCGGTGGTGTTCGGGCGTTACAACTCCACCACCTCCTCCTACGACTTGAACCGTGTCTCGAGCACGGCATCGGGTACGGAGACGACCCTCGCCGCCGGGGTGTCGACCAATTCGATCGGACCGTTCTACGCCTCTTCCGATGGCACCCGCGTTGTCTTCGAGACCCGAGGCGGCGTCAGCGACTATGCTTTGAAAAGCGCCTTGGTGGCCACGCCGGGCGCTCCGCTGACGATCAGTTCCCCCTTTCCCCAGGGGAGTTACCCGAGGAAGCTGGTCCTCGTCGACACGCCATCGGGGACGCGCGCGGTTTTTGCCGGCGAACTCGTCACGGACGGGCTCATGGAGCTTTTCAGCGCGCCGATCGATTCCGCGGGGAATCAAATCAAGCTCAACAACACTCCGGTCGCCGGTGGTGAAGTGTTCAACGGCTCGCTGAGCCAATTCAAGGTGACGGGCGACGGCTCGACCGTGGTGTATCTGGGGGATCTTGTGACCGACGGCGTGCAGGCGCTCTTCCGTGCCTCGACGACGGCGTCCGGCACCCAGACCGCCTTGAGTTCCGCCCTGCACCCGACTTCGGACGTTCTCGGAATGCTGGTCGCCGAAAACTCGAACCGGACCCTGTATCTCGGCGACCTGCTCCAGGATGATGTGTTCGTGATCTTCGAGGCGGCGACGACCGGTTCCCCCAACCAGCAGCCTGTCTTCTATCCCACGGAGAATTATTTCGGGATCCGCGAAGTCTCGATGACACCCGATGAGGATTACCTGATTTTCCGCGGCTCTCTGACGACCAGCGGGGTGAACGACCTGTATTGCACCCCGTCGAACTTCCTCTTTGCGCCGAGGCGTGTCACCCAGCTCTTGTCGACCGAGGATGTGGACGAATATCGGATCTCGCCCGATTCTTCTTTTGTCGTCTACAAGCAAACGACGAACGGGGCCTATGATGAATCGCTCTGGGTGGTTTCATCGACCGGAGCGTATGCCCCGGTGGAGATCGGCCCCGTGCCGGCGAATCATGTGATCCAGGAATTTGAGATCAAGCCCGACAACTCCGGCGTGGTTTTCACGGCTTATGAAGACGGGGTGTATGTCAAC
Source organism: Verrucomicrobiales bacterium (assembly GCA_016795385.1). Lineage (GTDB taxonomy): Bacteria > Verrucomicrobiota > Verrucomicrobiia > Verrucomicrobiales > DEV007 > Arctic95D-9. The sequence goes on from JAEUHI010000048.1 coordinate 92,215, forward strand.
AACCTCTACTCGGCTCCGATTCCCTCGTTCACGACGGTCGCCAATCCCATCCCGGCGACCCAGGCCGCACCCATTCCGGGGGCGAATCTCGCCAATCAAGCGCCACTGCTCTCGGTGACAGGCAAAACGAAGATCCGGACGACCGGAAAGCCGGTGACGGTCCGCGGCACCGCCACTCCCCAAGGCGGCGTCGCCTCTGTCCTCGTCACCTACAAAAAGACGACCGGCAGCGGGAAGAAACGAACCATCACCAAACCAGCGGCTTTCGCCGGCACGGGCTGGAGCTTGAAATTCAGACCCAAGGAGAAGGTGAGCAAACTCTCCTTCGTGGCGGTCGGCACCGCCGGGCAGCGGTCCCGCCCGGTGTTGGTGAAGATCGTGAAGGGGGAATAGTCCCAAGGTGGGAATCGCGGAATCGCGGGATCGCTGCCCACGGATTTCCCTTCCCTCGCGCGGACCCCAGAGGGTAGGATCGCCGGCCTTACCCTCTTGATCCATGTCCTCTCCCGACGCGGCCGCGACCACTCCCCCACCCCGCCTCCTCTCGCTCGACGCCTATCGCGGCGCGGTGATGATCCTGCTCGCGGTGAACGGCTTCGGCCTCGCAACGCTGGCGAAAGAGTCGGATTCGGCCTTTCTGAAATGGCTGGGTTTTCAGACCTCGCATCCGGAATGGATCAGCCACTTCCGCCTCGTCGGCTTCGCGTTGTGGGATATGATCCAGCCGGCCTTCATGTTCATCGTCGGGGTGGCGGTGCCCTACTCCTATGCAAAGCGGGCGGCGCTCGGAGACAGCCGGAGCAAGCTGGTCGCCCATGCCTGGTCGCGGGCGCTCTTTCTGATCCTCCTCGGCGTGTTCCTCACCTCGGTGCGGGCGACGGAGACGCAGTGGAGCTTCGCGAACGTGCTCTGCCAGATCGGCTTCGGGTATCCCTTTCTCCTGCTCCTGGCGGGACGCAGCCTGCGCACCCAGATGATGGCAGGTGCCGCGGTGCTCGTGCTGAACTGGCTCGCCTTCGCGCTGCATCCGGTTCCTGCGGCAAATGCGGCGGCCGCGGCGGCGGGTGATCTCGGAAAACTGCCGGGCTTCTTCGGTCATTGGTCGATCCACACGAACTTCGCGGCGGACTTCGACCGTTGGTTTCTCAATCTCTTTCCGCGGAGCGAGCCCTTCGTGGAGAATTCCGGCGGTTACGCGACGCTGAACTTCGTCCCCGCGTTCGTGACGATGCTGGCGGGCCTGATCTGTGGCGAACTGCTGCGCAATGAAGCGGTCGCCCCGGCGGCGAAGGTGCGGCGGCTCTTCCTCGGCGCCGCCGGGATGCTGGTGCTCGGGGTGATCCTCGGGATGACGATCTGTCCCATCGTGAAACGGATTTGGACTCCCTCCTGGATGCTCTTCAGCGGCGCCTACGTGACGGCACTTCTCGCGGTCTTTTATTGGGCGATCGATCTGAAAGGCTGGAAGGCCTGGACCTTTCCCCTGGTGGTGGCCGGCCTGAATCCCCTGGCGCTCTACGTGATGGGGCAGCTTTCGAAAGGCTGGACGCTGGCCCAGTTGAAAATCCATCTACCCGATTTTGTCTTCGCGGGTGCGAGCCAACCGGTGATGGAAGCGATCCTGCCGGCGCTGGTTTTCTGGCTGGTGGTCTGGTGGATGCACCGGAACCGGATATATCTGAGACTGTGAGAAGGGCGGCCTACCATCGAGCGAAGAAGAGGCGGCCTACAATCGAGCGAAGAAGAGGCGGCCTACGGAATACACAGAATACGCGGAATAACAGAAGACCGAGATAGATGCCGCAGGCATCAAAATACACAGAAAACACTGAATTACCCAAGACCGAGATAGATGCCGCAGGCATCAAAATCCACAGAAAACACTGAATTACCCAAGACCGAGATAGATGCCGCAGGCATCAAAATGCACGGAAAACACTGAATTACCCAAGACCGAGATAGATGCCGTAGGCATCAAAATACACAGAAAACACTGAAGTACCCAAGACCGAGATAGATGCCGCAGGCAAGGAGGTCCACAGACTTCAGGCCCAGTAGGATTTCGCTTCCCCATGCAGTTCACTCAATCCCCTTTCCGTGTTTTCCGTGTATTCCGTAGGCCTCCCCTTCTTAGCTGAATAGCACGCCGCCCTGTCTGATCTCATCATGAAGCTTCTCTCTCCACTCCTCGCCCTCGCCTTGACCGTTTGGAGCGGCACGCTCCTCGCCGCGCCGCGGAACCTCGTGCTGGTGATCACGGACAATCAGAATGCGGCCGACCTGGGTTGTTATGGCAATCCGGTGGTGAAGACGCCGCATCTCGATGCCTTGGCCGCGGAGGGCACCCGCTTTCGTCATGCTTTCGCGACGGTGGCCTCGTGCAGCGCGAGCCGGGCGGTGATCTACACGGGCGTGCTGACCCATCGCAACGGCCAATACGCCCACACACCGGCGGAGCACAACCAGCGGCTCCGCGACGATGTGACGACGGTCTTCGAGCGGCTCGCGGAGGCGGGCTATCGGAATGCACTGATCGGAAAGGATCACATCGCGCCGATGGAAAAGTATCCGCTGCATTTCACCTCGAAGGCGGAGAGCAGGAACGTGGTCGCGATGGCGAAGGAAGCCGAGGCCTTCGTGAGCGCCGCGGACGAACGACCCTTTTTCCTGGCCTATTGCCTCGGCGACCCGCATCCGAACGGGCGCGAGGGGGTGGCCTGGGGCACGCCGCTGAAACAATCGCCCGGATACGGGCCGGTGACCTACGATCCGGCGGAGGTGATCGTGCCGGGCTTTCTCCCGGACACGAAGGAGGTGCGCGAGCAGTTGGCGGGTTATTACGCGCAGATCACCCGGGCGGATCACGGGGCGGGGTTGCTTTTCGAGGCACTGCGCCGCCACGGGCGGTGGGAGGACACGCTGGTGCTCTTTCTTTCCGATCATGGAACGTCGGAGCCGGGGGCGATGGGGACGCAGTATGAGCCCGGAGTGCACGCGCCGCTGATCCTCCGCGTCCCGGGCGGCAAGGCGGGGGTGGTGAGCGAGGCGCTGGTGGCTTTCACCAATCTGACGCCGACGATGCTGGACTGGGCGGGGATCGAGGACCCTGACAAAGGCACCCATGGGCGCAGTCTCCTGCCCATCCTCGGGGAAACAAATCCGCCGGGTTGGGACGAGGTGGTGCTGAGCCATGTGGCGCACGAGATTTACAGCTATTACCCGATGCGGACGCTGCGGGAGCGCCGCTACAAGCTGATCTGGAATCTCACCTGGGGCGCGGAGTTCCCCGTGCCGGTGGACACCTTCCAACGCCGGCTCTGGGCGGGCATCCGCGAGCGGGGCGACCGGATGATCGGTCCGCGCACGGTGGAGCAGTTCCTGCACCGGCCGAAGTTCGAGCTCTATGATCTGGAAGCGGATCCGTGGGAAGTCGAGAATCTCGCCGCGAAGCCGGAGCACGCGGAGCGGGTCAAGGCCATGAGCGGGCGACTCGTGAAACGGCTCGAGGAGACGGAGGATCCGTGGCTGATCAAGTATCGGCCGGAGTGGTGAGCGGGGTAGTGCTTGGGCTGAAGCCCAAACTACTTTTTCTCAGGAGGTAGGGGCTCTGCGCCAGCGGCGTGGGGAGATGAAAGTAGCTTGGGCTTTAGCCCAAAGGGGTGGCTGGCCGACGAAAAACCCAAGACCTGCTCGTGCTTGGGCTGAAGCCCAAACTACTTTCTTTCAGGCCAGAATCTCCTTCGCGACCTCGCCGTAGACGTCGGTGAGGCGGAAGTCGCGGCCGGCGTAGCGGTAGGTGAGCTTCGTGTGATCGATGCCGAGCAGGTGCAGAATGGTGGCGTGGAGATCGTGGGTGCCGATTTTGCCCTCGACGGAGGTGCCACCGATCTCATCAGTGGACCCGTAACGGAAGCCACCCTTCACCCCGCCGCCGGCCATCCACATCGAGTAACCGCGGTTGTTGTGGCGGCGTCCGTCGCCGCTGTTGGCCTGGTCCTGGGGACTGCGGCCGAATTCTCCGCCCCAGAGGACGAGGGTGTCCTTCAGCATGTCGCGGTCCTTGAGGTCCTGAAGGAGTGCGGCGATCGGTTGGTCGATCGCGGTGCAGTTCTCGGTGAGTTTTTCCTTGAGGTCGCGGTGCTGGTCCCAGCCGCCCTTGCTCACCTGGATGAAGCGCACTCCACTCTCGGCGAGGCGGCGGGCCATGAGGCACTGGGTGCCGAAGTCGTTCGTGGCATCGGCGCCGATGCCATAACGCGCCAGGGTCTCGGGCTTCTCGGCTTCGAGATTGAGGACCGAAGGCACCGAAGACTGCATGCGGTAGGCGAGTTCGAAGGACTGAATGACGCCGTCGAGCTCGGGATTGCCCGGCTGTTTGGCGAGGAGGTCGCGGTTCATCTCCTGGATCAGGTCGATCTGGGCGCGCTGGCGGCCTTCGCTGAGGTGGCGGTTGCGGATATCGGCGATGCCGCCGGCCTCGAGATCGACGCGAGTGCCTTGGAAGGAGGCGGGGAGAAAGGACGAGCCGTAATTCTGCGATCCCCCCTGCCCCACCGGATTGATCGTGACAAAGCCGGGCAGGTCCTGGCTCTCGGACCCGAGACCGTAAGTGACCCACGATCCAAGGGAGGGACGCACGAAATTGATGCTGCCGGTGTGCAGGGCGATGGTGGCCTGGGGATGGGCGGCGTTCGAGGTGTGCATGCCGTTGAGCAGGCAGAGGTCGTCGGCGTGCCGGCTCAGCTCGGGAAAAAGCGAGCTGATAGGGAGACCGCTTTTCCCTTGCGGGCTGAACTCAAACTGAGGCGCGAGGAGGGTGCCCGATCGGCCTTCTCCGCTGCCGCCGGTCTTGCCGCCGTTGGCCTTGAGATCAGGTTTCCAATCGAAGGTGTCGAGGTGGCTCGGACCGCCCTGCATGAAGAGGAAGATGACCCGTTTCGCCTTGGCCGGGAAGTGCGACGGCTTCGGCAGGAGGGGCGAAGTGAAGGCACCCGAACCTCCTCCCGCGGCGCGGGCGAGCTCGGCCTGGATCGCGGAAAAAGCGAGCCAGCCGAATCCGGCGGCGGTGTGTTGCAGCATGCCGCGCCGGGTGAGCGGGGTGAAACGGTCCTGGCAAAGTTTCATAAGCTTGAGGAGATGGTTTAGGGCACGTAGCGGAATTCGGCGGAGGAATAGAGGGCCTGGGTCAGGGCGGTCCAGGAGGCGGTGCGGTCGTCGCCCCCTTCGGCAAGGAAAGCGAGGGCGCGGGTCACCTCGGCCTCGGTGGGATAACGGCAGAGGGCGTAGGCATACGCGTAGCGGAGCCGTGCCGGTTCATCCGGCAGGTCCTGCGCGAGGATGCGCTCGGCGGCTTTCTTCGAGACCTCGACGACGAAGGGATTGTTGAGGAGGAACAAAGCCTGCGGAGCGACGGTGGTGACATCGCGTTGTCCATTGACCTGATCGGGCTCGGCGAAATCGAAGACGGTGAACATGCCGGGCAGTTTCGAGCGCATCACGGGCAGGTAGACGCTGCGGACCGGAGTGGCGACGAGATCGGAGGGCTCGACGCGCTTTTTCCCCTTCCCTTTCGCCTTGCCCTTGTTCTCGGGATTGGCCGGAGCACCCTCGGGACGCGCTTCCTGCAACATGTCCCCGGCCGCGAGGAGGGAATCGCGGATCGCTTCGGCCTCGAGCCGGCGGAGGTTCGACCGCCAGTAGAGCGAGTTGTTTTCATCCTTGGCGGCGTTGGCGGCTTCGTGGGTGGTGCCGAGGCGGTAGGATCGGCTGAGGACGATCTCACGGATGAGCGATTTCACCGACCAGCCGTTCGCGACAAAGCGGGTCGCGAGGTGGTCGAGCAGCTCGGGGTGGGTCGGGGCGGAGCCGGAAAGGCCGAAATTGTCGACGGTCTCGACGAGGCCACGCCCGTGGAGATGCTGCCAGACACGGTTCACCATGACCCGTGCGGTCAGCGGATGATCGGCGGAGGTGAGCCACTCGGCCAACTCGAGCCGTCCACTGCGGTCGCTGGTGAGGGCGGGCGTGGCGGCATGTTGGAGCACGGCGGGAAAAGCGCGCGGGATGATTTCGCCTTTCAGATCGGGCTCTCCCCTCACCCGCAGCGCGAGATCGACGACCTCGCCCTCCATCGCGGCCATGGCGAGCGGGGCATTGGGGTCGATCTTCGGAGTGCCCCCCTTCTTCTTGCCCGAGGATGCGCTCATGGATTCTTCCGACTCGATGGCCCTCAGATCGTTGAGCTGCTTTTGCACGCTGAAAAATTCCTGCTTCAACTGCTTCCGGCGGGCGGCTCCGACCTTGCCAGACTCTCCTTTTCCGGCCTGGCGGAGCTCGGCGAGGCGCGTCTCGAGACGCTCGATCTCGGCGGTGCGGTCGGCGCGGCTTTTGGCGATGGTTGGATCGAGGGAAACGAGGAGGCCGGGCTGGTGGTATTCCTTGTTGTTGCCCCTGCGGCTGCTCTGGCCGCTCATGGTGCGGGTGCTGCCGAAAATTCCGGCGAGGGCGTAGTAGTCGGTCTGCGCGACGGGATCGAACTTGTGATCGTGGCAGCGGGCGCAGCCGAGGGTCAGCCCCATCGTGGCACGGCCGAGGGTGTCGATCTGGTCGTCGATGCGGTCGAGGAGGAATTGCTCGCGGTCGCGCTCGTTCAGGTCCATCGAACCGAGGGCGAGAAATCCGGTCGCGACGAGATGCTCCGCGGCTTCCTCCGGGCTGCCGGTATCGACAAGATCGCCGGCGAGCTGCTCGACGAGAAATTGATCGTAGGGTTTGTCCGCGTTGAAGGCGTCGATCACGTAGTTCCGATAACGCCAGGCATAGGGAAACGGGATGTTCCGCGTCTTGCCGACCGAATCGGCGTAGCGGGCCACGTCCAACCAATGCCGGCCCCAACGCTCACCGAAGGCGGGTGAAGCGAGGAGACGATCGACGACCTTGGCGAGAGCTTCGTCGTCGGTCGCCGGATCGTGGACGAAAGCCCCCACCTCCTCGACCGTCGGCGGCAGGCCGGTGAGATCGAGGGTGACGCGGCGGATCAGGGCGAAACGATCGGCATCGGCGACCGGCTGCACCCCGGCGGCTTCCATCTTGGCGAGGAGGAATCGATCGAGGTCATCCCTCGGCCACGCGGTGTCGCTCACCACGGGCGGCTGGGGATTCGCGACCGGTTGGAAGGCCCAGTGCGCCTTGCCTTTTTCCCAGTCGATCGAGGAAACTTTCGTGATCTTTTCCCCGGAACGCGGATCGGGCGCCCCCATCGCGATCCATTCGGTGAGGATGCCGACCTCTTCCTCGGAGAGCCGGTATTTCGGCGGCATCTGCAAATCGGGGTTGTCGTAGCGCACCGTCTCCAGGACGAGGCTCTCGTCCGGCTTGCCCGGCAGGATCGCCTCGCCCGAGTCGCCTCCGGCCATCCAGCCCTCCTTCGTGTCGAGGAGGAGTCCTCCCTTCACCTTCTCTGCCTCGGTCGAATGGCACTCGTAGCAGTGCTTCACGAGGAGCGGGCGCACCGATTCCTCGAAGAACGCGAGTTGCTCGTGGGAGGGCTCGTCCGCGGCGAGCGGCACCGCGGCGAAAGGGATCGCGAGCAGGGCGTGTCGGAACGAAGGAGGCATCATGGTGGGTGAAACTCCCCTTCGGCCTGGAAGTTTCGCCAAGCCGCGTGTTTAGGAAAGATGGAGACGAAGGCGGATGGGACCAGTCGCTTCCCGGACATCGACCACCTTTCCGCCCTGGGTGACCTCGATGCCGCCGGTATCGGCGAGTTCGGCCGCGACCTCTCGGACCAGCGGCATCAGCTCGCGCCACGACTCGTCACCAGAGGCGCTGGCACAGGCTCGCGCCACCTCCGAGGGACAGAACGAAGCCGGGCTCCGCGCTTCGGCGAGCCGGAGCATCTCGCGCTTGAGGGCCAATCGCTCTTCCATCAAAGAGGTTTCGCCTGTCGGCGGGATTTGGATTCGCCCTTTGTGAAAGAAGCATTTGGGTCACCCGTATTCTTGATCCATGGCCCAATCCATCCACCGATACCCACAGAACGCCGCCGGTCCTTTCTTCGTCAGCGACGAATGCATCGACTGCGACCAATGCCGCCACCATGCTCCCGCCTTTTTCGCCCGCGATGATCGCGCCGCCCATTCCTTCGTCGCCCGTCAGCCGGTGACGGCGGAGGAAATCCGCGAGTGCGAGGAGGCGTTGGACGGCTGCCCGGTGGAGGCGATTGGGAGGGAATGAGCTTCTCCCCGATGGCCTCCCCTGGAGGAACGGAAAGCGTCACTCGATATCTTTGAGAATCCGGCAGCCCCGATTGTAGAGACTCTCACGGCTGGGCAGACGGCTCCGTTCGACGCCTAAGCGAGCAAGTTGCGCAACACTCCGGAGCTTTTGCCTCAGAGTCGATTCGTCGAAGAGTCTGAGGCGATTTTCCAAATCCTTCTCCGACTTCTGGTCCGAGTTTGAATAATCGCCCTCTCCAGGAGGTACTACGCGGCAATTCATCCTCCAGCTTATCACGCGGCGAGCGGTTACGCCAGCAACTCCCGCACCACCCGGGCCGTGGGATCGGTGATCAGGGATTGATCGGTGCCGTTTCGTTTGTAGACGAGGCTCTTGGGATCGAGGCCGAAGAGGTGCAGCAAGGTGGCGTGGTAGTCGAAGTGGTTCACCACGTTCTCGACCGCCTTGTGGCCGAATTCATCGGTGGCGCCGTGGGTGTGGCCGCCCTTGAAGCCGCCGCCCGCGACCCACATGCTGAAGCCGTAGGTGTTGTGGTCGCGTCCGACCGATTTGCGATCGCCTTTCGCCGCGCCGGCGCGGTTCTGGATCACGGGGAGACGTCCCATTTCCCCGCCCCAATGGACGATGGTGGTGTCGAGGAGTCCCCGCTGCTTCAAATCGCGCACCAAGGCCGCGGCCGGTTTGTCGACGTAGACGCAGGCGGCCGGCAGGCTCGTGAGGATGCTCGTGTGGTTGTCCCAGGTCTGGTTGCCCGTGAAGATCGAGACGAATCTCACGCCGCGCTCGATGAGCCGACGGGCGATGAGGCAGCGGGTGCCGAAGTCGTCGGTCTCCTTCACGCCGATGCCATACATGGCCTTGGTCGCCTCGCTCTCCTGCGAGAGATCGAGCGCCTCCTTCGCCGCGACCTGCATGCGGGCGGCGAGTTCGAAACTCTGGATGCGGGCCTCCAGCTCGGTCTCGCCGGGGCGTTCCTCAAGGTGGCGTCGGTTCAATCCGCCGACGAAGTCGAGGTATCGCTCCTGCGCCGCGCCTTTCAGGGACATGGGCGGATCGAGATTGAGAATGCGCGGCTCCTTCGGCCGGATCACGGTTCCCTGGTAGACGGAGGGCAGCCAGCCGTTCGTGAAATTGTCGACGCCGAGCACGGGAAGGCCGCGCGGATCGGTCAGGGCGACATAGGCAGGCAGGTTCTGGTTCTCCGACCCGAGCCCGTAGGTGACCCAACTGCCCAGGGTCGGACGTCCTGTCAGGATCGAGCCGTTGTGGAGCGCGTTGATGGACTGGCCGTGGTTGTTCACCCCGGTGTGCATCGATCGGATCATCGTGATGTCGTCCGCGATCCCCGCCATGTTCGGGACGAGTTCACTGAAGTCCATCCCGCTCTCGCCGTGCTTCGAGAATTTCCACGGGCAGCCCATCACCTCGCGGCTCGCGCCGGCGGCATCGTCGTATTTCACCTCGCCGGGGAAGTCCTTTCCATCGAGGCGGTTCAGCTCGGGCTTGGGATCAAAGAGGTCGATGTGGCTCGGCCCGCCCTGCATGAACATCGAGATCATCGCCTTCGCCTTGCCAAAGCTCGGCGGGGCCTTGGGCAGGTTGTCGTAGGACTGATGGGCGTCACCTGACAGGGTTGGGTTGGCGAGCAAACCCTGTTCCTGCAGGAGCGTGGCCAAGGCGATGCCGCCGAGTCCGTAACCGCGTTCGAGAAAGTGGCGTCGGGTGAGCATGGGGATAGAAAAGACTGTTAAAGGGGAATTACAGCGGATTTTTGGAACGCGGATTTACGCGGATGTCCGCAGATTTTCGCGGATAGGATTTCAATGGTCGTTCCTGTTCTGAATCTGCGTTCATCTGCGGAAATCTGCGGTCATCTGCGGTCATCTGCGTTGAATTCTCAAACAGACCGGTCAATCCAAATACAAAAACTCATTCGCGCTCATCAGTGCATGTCCCAGCGCCGCCAGGCCCATCACGCGAGCGGGAGCCGGATTCGCCTCGGCGGGGCCGGCGGACTTCTCGAACTTCGCGGGCTCCACGGTGTAGTGCGCGGTCTGCATCGTCAGGAAGGCGGCGGCGGCCTCGGCTTCTTCGGTGACCGGCTCGCGTCCGTAAACCAGCCTCCACGCATGGCGCACCTGCTCCTCGACGCTGGCATCGCCGCATTCCTTCATCATCCGCTCGCCGAAATGCTGGGCGAATTCGCGCATGCCGAGGTTGTTCATCAGCAGCAGGCTCTGCGGGCTGACCGTCGTGACCGGGCGCACCTCGCAGTTGGGCGTGGTCATATCAGGCGCGTCGAAGGTCGCGAACATCTCCAGCGGACGCGAGCGGCGGATTTGCACATAAACGCTGCGGCGGAATTCCTCACCGTTCAGCGGAATGTATTTCCCGGTCTGCCGTCCCGCCGTGTCCATCGTATCGACGCCGAGCACGACCTGCCCTTCCTCGGTCAGCATCACCGGCACGGGCGTGCCTCCGGCCTTCGGATTCAGCTTTCCGGAAACGACGAGCAGAGCGTCGCGCAAGACCTCGGCCTCGAGGCGGCGTTTGTTCTGGCGGCTGAGGTAGCGGTTGTCCGGATCGATGCGGTCGCGCTCGGCATCGCGGTCCGACTTCTGCCTCCAGGTGTGACTCGAGAGAATGAGCCGGTGCAGTTCCTTCAGGCTCCAGCCCTTCGCCATGAACTCGGAGGCGAGCCAATCGAGCAGCTCGGGATGACTCGGCTTTTCCCCGAGGTGACCAAAATCGGCGGGCGTTTTCACCAGCCCCGTGCCGAAGTGGTGCATCCAGACGCGGTTCACGATGACCCGGGCGAGCAGCGGGTGTTTCCCATCGGTCAACATCTCCGCAAAGGCGAGACGGCGTCCGCTGGTCGGCAGCTCGGCGAGTTTCGCGGGGATCGCGGCCTCGCGCCATCCTGACAAAACATCGAGATCGGAGGGCGAGACCTTGTCCTTCGGCGACTCGGGATTGCCGCGGAAAAAGAGAAAGGTCGCCGGGATCGCTTCGGGCTTGGCGGGCAGTTCGCCGAACGCATGGACGAGCTCCTCCTTCGGCTTTTTCGCCCGGACCGCCGCCGCTTCCTCGGTCATCTTCTTCAGCGTGTCGGCGTGTTTCGTCTTGTAGGTGGTGTCGTAGAGGTAAAGCGAACCGGCGTTCAGCTTCTCCACCGTCGGGTGTTGTTTCAGCAAGGCGAGCTGCTCGGGCGTGCGGTCCTTTGCCACGGTGCGGAAGGCCTTCCGGAGGGGTTCACGCACGGCCTCGTCGCGTTTCGCGAGTTCCTTCTCGAGGACTTCGGTGATGAATTCCTCCTGCTTCGCGAGCCGGGCGTCGTCGATCTTCTTCGCCTCGGCCTCGACCGCGGCGGCGGCGGCCTTTTGCTCCTTCGTCTGAAGCGAGACGAGGCGCTGCGCCGGATTGCGCCAGGCGGCGGGATTGAAGCCCGGCTCGAAGACCGCGCGGAGCTCGTAGTAGTCGCGCTGGGTGATCGGGTCGTAGCGGTGATCGTGGCACTCCGCGCAGTGGATCGTCATGCCGTAGAAGGCATTGCTGACGATCTTCATCGTATCGACGATGTTCGCGTTGCGGGAAAGGAGCGTGTTTTCCGTCTGGGTCCCGTCCGGAGCCATCCGCAGGAATCCCGTCGCGGTGATCAGCTCGGCGTAGCGCGCCTTGTCCTCATCCGTCGGCGAATCGGCATTGAGCCCGAGCTTTGCCGCGATCTCATCACCGGCGAGCTGCTCGCGGACGAACTCGTGATAGGGTTTGTCTCGGTTCAGGGCGGCGATGACGTAGTCCCGATATTTCCAGGCGTGGGGACGCTCGGTATCCTTTTCATTGAAACCCTCCGAGTCGGCATATCCCGCCACATCAAGCCAGTGACGCCCCCAGCGCTCGCCGTAGTGGGGGCTGGCGAGGAGTTCGGTAAGCAGTGATCCGTAATCGGTGATCGAGTCTTCGTCCCCGATTACCGCTCCCGGAGGCAGGCCGGTCAAGTCAAACGCAAGACGGCGCGCGAGGGTCGCGGGATCGGCTTCATCGGAAAAGGACAGGCCCTGTTTCTCGAGTTCGACGCGGACGAAGGCATCGATCGGATTCTGCTCGCGGGGATCTTTTTTGGCCGGGACTTCGGGCCGTTGAATCGGCTGGAGCGACCACCAGCCCCGCTCTTCTTCCGTGAACTGATGCTCGGGACCCAGCGTCTCGGGCTCCGGCCGGGCCGTGGGAGCCCCGGCGAGGATCCATTGCTCGATCGTGGCGATGTCCTGGTCGGAGAGCTTCGGCTTCTCTTTCGGCATCTCGCCGCTCTTCAGCACCTCGAGGAGATGGCTCTCGGCCGGCTTCCCTGCGACGAGCGCGGGACCGGACTTGCCGCCCTTCACGAGAAACCGCGCAAGCCGCACATCGAGATCGCCCTTCTTCTCGCCGTCCTCGCCGTGGCAGTGGAAACAATGCGCTTTGAGGATGGGCCGCACGTCCTTTTCGAAGACTGGCGCGGCCGTGGCGAAGCCCGCCGGGAAGGCGGCAAAACCGACTGTGATTCCCAGCGAAGCAAGACGAGCGGTTCGAGGCTTCATGGGTTTTGAGTATAATTTCCTGTGCCTGAACCTTCAAGCCACCCGCGGGACGGGTTGACGTGAGGCAAGGTCACGATCGCGCCGTGGGAGCGGGAAGAAGGAATCGCGCCAATTTTTGCATTTCCATTTTCGGGGGAGCTTGCTAGGGTCCGGGCTCCAAAAATTCCGACCCATGAGCCAGAACATCGAATCGCTCCAGAAAGAAGACCGGGTTTTCGCCCCGCCTGCCCCGTTCTCCGCCCTTTCCCACGTCAAATCGATGGAGGAATACGAGGCCTTGCACCAGCGTTCGCTGGAGGACCCCGAAGGCTGGTGGAGCGAGCGCGCCGCGACCCTGCATTGGCAGAAGCCCTGGGATCAGGTGCTCGACTGGAGCGAGGCGCCCTTCGCGAAGTGGTTCCTCGGCGGCAAGATCAATGCCGCGGAAAACTGTCTCGATCGTCATGTCGCCGCGGGGAAAGGCGATCAGGTGGCGATCCACTGGGTCGGTGAACCCGGCGACACGCGCGATCTGACCTACGCTGAATTGCTCGCCGAAACCTGCCGCTTCGCCAATGCGCTGAAAGCCCAGGGGATCAAGGCGGGCGACCGCGTCCTCATTTACATGCCCATGGTCCCGGAAGCGGCCGTGGCGATGCTCGCCTGCGCCCGGATCGGTGCGGTGCACTCGGTCGTTTTCGGCGGCTTCTCCGCCATGTCGATCGCCGACCGGCTCGAGGACTCCGAAGCAATCGCGATCATCACCGCGGATGGCGGTTGGCGTCGCGGGTCGATCGTGCCTCTGAAGGAAAACGTCGATTCGGCCCTCGCCTCCTATGGCAAGGTGGAGACCGTCTTCGTCCTGAAGCGATGCGGCAACGAGGTGACGATGAAAGCCGGCCGCGACATCTGGTGGCACGAGGCGACCGCCCAGGTCTCTGCCGATTGCCCGGCCGAGGGTTTCGATGCCGAGCATCCCCTCTTCATTCTCTACACTTCCGGTTCGACCGGCAAACCGAAGGGCATCCTCCACACCACGGGCGGTTACCTCACCGGCACCTCGACGACTTTCCACTACATCTTCGATCACCAGCCCGGCGACGTCTATTGGTGCACCGCCGATGTCGGCTGGATCACCGGCCACAGCTACATCGTCTATGGGCCGATGGCCTGCGGCGCCACGCAGGTGATGTATGAGGGCGCTCCGAACGCTCCCGACTGGGGCCGTTTCTGGAAGATCATCCAGGATTACAAGGTCTCGATCTTCTACACCGCCCCCACCGCGATCCGCGCCTTCATCAAGGCGGGTGATGAGTTTGTCGAACCCTACGATCTTTCCTCGCTGCGCCTCCTTGGTTCCGTCGGCGAGCCGATCAATCCCGAGGCCTGGATGTGGTATCACGAGAAAATCGGCGGCGGACGCTGCCCCATCGTCGATACCTGGTGGCAGACTGAGACGGGAGCCATCATGATTTCCCCCCTCCCCGGGGCGACTCCCATCGTTCCCGGAACGGCGACCAAACCTTTCTTCGGAATCGACGCAGCCATTCTCGACGAGGCGGGGCATCCCTGCGGTGCGAACGAAGGTGGCAAACTCGTCATCCGCAAGCCCTGGCCGAGCATGCTGCGCACGATCTACAAAGATCCGCAGCGCTACGTCGACACCTACTGGAGCGAATACGAGGGCATCTACCTCGCCGGCGACGGGGCCCGCACTGATGACCACGGTTACTTCTGGATCGTGGGCCGTCTCGACGACGTGCTCAACGTCTCCGGTCACCGTCTCGGCACCGCCGAGGTCGAAAGCGCGCTCGTCTCCCATCCTGCCGTGGCCGAAGCCGCGGTGGTGGGGCGTCCCCACGAGATCAAGGGTCAAGCCGTGGTCGCTTTCGTGACGTTGAAGGAGCACGCCGTGCATGGACCCGAACTCGCGAAGGAATTGCAGAATCATGTCGGGAAGGAGATCGGCTCGATCGCCAAGCCGGATGACATCCGTTTCACCCAGACCCTGCCCAAAACCCGCAGCGGCAAGATCATGCGCCGGCTCCTGAAGGAGATCGTCTCCGGCGGCGAAGTGAAGGGCGACACCTCGACCCTCGAAGACTTCAACGTGGTGGCGAAACTGCAGAAAGAGGAGTGACGAAATTCTGACAAAACCCGTCGTCCCCATTCATCGACATCGGGTTCATGGAGGAATTCAAAAGCATCTTCCTGGCTCTCGGTGCGGCTTTTGCGATCGCACTGGGAGCCCTCTTGTTTGCACTCCTGATCAGAAAGCGGGCGGATGCGTTCCAAGAGGAACTGAAGCTGCCGCCCGAAATGCTGAAGAAAATCTACCCGGCGTGGCGTTCCTGGGTGCCGCTGGGGATCGGGGTCTTCTTGGTTTCCCTGCATTGGTTCAAGAGCGGTTCCCTGACCTCGATCGACATTGGCGGACCGCTGATGCTGGCGTTCCTCATCGCCGGTGTGTTCAGTTCCGTGTATTTTCTACGAGAATGGTTGAAGGAACCGGGCGAGACCCAAGTGAGTAAACTCCTCGGGCGGAACCTGGCTGCCAGCGTCGTGCAGATTGCTTTGTGCGCCGTCCTTTTCGGGATGCGGTGGATGACGCACCGGTAGCCTGAAAATTCTCCCCCACTCTCCCCCTTGACGAAACGGCCTTGGCCCCCTAGATTCCCGGCTTTCCGTTCCCGGCCCTGGCCGGACCGTATTTCTTGTTTCGAAGTCCCACCCCACTGCACCATGCCCGAAGTCGATATCAAAAAAGGAGAGCCGATCGATCGTGCTCTCAAGCGCCTCAAGAGCAAAATGGAAACGGAAGGCATCATGGATGAGATGCGCCGCCTCCGCTCGTTCGAGACTCCGGCCCAGAAGACCAAGCGCAAAGCCCGCGCCAACGCCAAGCGCAACAAGAACAAATTCCGCTTCACCCTCCGCACCGCCGCCGCTCCGGCTGCCGCCGCCGAGGAAGCTTGAGTGATTTTTGGGATTTCGAAACAAGAGAAAGGCTGTCGGAAACGACAGCCTTTTTTGTTGCCCGCGTGCCCGCGAGCGAGACCGCGGCATCAGACCGCCGGCACCGGAGCACTCCCCGATCCCGCCGCCCACTCGTGGGCGAGCAAGTCCATGGCGTGATCCTTCAGGAAGGCCCGCGAGGCCCGCGCCACGAAATCCACCTCGTCGGCCTGGTGGTGAAAGACGACCATCCGGAAATCGCCGAGGAGGAGAATGAGGAGGTTTCCCCCATCGTAGCCGAAGACCAACTGATCGGGGCTGCGCTTCTCTTGCTCGAAGTAATAGACGATGTCGTCGAGCGTCGTGGCCAACTCGGCGACGCGGTCTGCCGCAAGAGGGGTGTCTTGAAAGAGCAGCTCGTGACCGCGGGTGAGGATCACCCCATAGACCGAACCGGCGTGGCGGATCGCGCTGAGCGCGCTGGCGAAGGTCTCCGGCGTCATGAGTTGATGAAATCACGGACGGATTGGAGGAAATCGCGCATCGGCATGCGGCGGTTCACGATGGCGCCGGCGACGTCGGGATTCTGCGGATTGGAATTGGGATCGAAACTGAAGCCGCCCGTTTCATCGCCTTCGTAGTAGACGGCATGGGCGACCGCGCTCATGCCGAGCTTTTCGCCGACGAGGAGGGCGCACTCCTGCAGGATCATGAGATTCTCCGCGAAACGTCCCGTATCCTCCGGGCCGGTGCGCCCTTTGGCCGACCCCCGGCTCGCCCGGAAAAAGCGGGGCTGGCGGCTCTTCAAGGCCTCGGCGAGAGCTTCGTTGACTGGGGGGGCGCTGGCGTCCATCTCGATCGATCCGGCCATCGGCGGGACGGTGTCCAGGTTACCGCAGATCCGCGAAATGTCGAATCCCGATACCACGGGGCATCATTCGACTACCGCATGGGCAAATGACGTGTAGGATGTGACTCATGACGCTCGCCAACAAGATCACGGTGGTCCGCTTCTTCCTGATACCGGTCTTCATTGTCTTCGCCGCCTATTACAGCGAAAGCATCACCGACGGGCACGAGAACCGACTCTACCGCATCCTCGCCCTCGCCACCTACGCCCTCGCCTCGATCAGCGACGCGATCGACGGCTACATCGCCCGCAATTTCAACCAGAGCACCGCCCTCGGCCGCGTCCTCGATCCCATCGCCGACAAGCTGCTGCTTCTCAGCGGGGTCGTGACCCTCAGCGTCACAAACTGGCACGCCGGACTCCCGATCTGGTTCGCCGTCCTCGTGATCGCCCGGGATGTGGTGATTTCCGTGGGCATGCTCATCATCTATCTCACGCACGGCAAAGCCAAGGTGCGGGCCCGGATCTCGGGAAAAATCTGCACCTTCCTAACCTTGAGTTGCGTCTGCTGGGTTCTCGTCGATTTTTGGAGCGTCGGCTCGCGCCCGTGGCCTCTCGAGGTCCTGATCTACCTCGCGGCATTCTTCACCGTGATCACCGGATATCTCTATCTCGGTGATGGCATCCGCCAACTGAGAGAGTCCGGCCACACCCTCCCCGATTCCCATGCCCCGTAAATTTCTTCCCCGCATCGCCATCGTCGGCCGCCCCAACGTCGGCAAATCGGCCATCTTCAACCGGCTCGCCGGACGCCGCATCTCCATCGTCCACGATGAGCCCGGCGTGACCCGCGACCGCATCGCCGTCGAGGTGAAACGCGCGCGCATCCCCTACGAGCTCTGCGACACCGGCGGGATCGGGGCCATCCTCGACGACGGCTTCGCCGACCAGGTGCGGGCGGAGGCCGATATCGCCATCGCCGCGGCGGATCTGATCCTTTTTGTCGTCGATGCCCGGGAGGGGCTCCATCCCATCGACCGCGACATCGCCCTGCATCTCCGCAGCAGCGGGACGCAGGTGCTGCTGTTGGTGAACAAAGTCGACACGCCGAAGACCGATCCGCTCACGCTGGAGTTTGCCGCGCTCGGCTTCGAGACCCAGATCGATCTCTCCGCCGCCCACGGCCGGAACTTCGGCGAGCTCGAGGAACTCATCCACGGTGAACTCTCCGTCCTCGGTTTTTCGGCGGACAGCGGCGAGGACGAGGCCGATGAAGATCCCGTCAAAATCGCCATCGTGGGGCGTCCCAATGTCGGGAAGTCCTCTCTCATCAACGCGCTCCTCAATGATCAGCGCGCCATCGTTTCCAACGTGGCCGGCACCACCCGCGACGCCGTCGACGTGCCCTACGAGCGGGATGGGAATCCCTACCTCCTCATCGACACCGCGGGCATCCGCAAACGGACCAAACGCGATACCTCCGTCGAGGTCTTTTCGGTGATGCGTTCGGAGAAATCGATCCGCCGCGCCGACATCTGCCTGCTCGTCATCGATGCCTCTTCCGGGGTCACTTCGCAGGATCGACGCATCGCCAAGATCGTCATCGACGAGAACAAACCCTGCATCGTCGTTCTCAACAAATTCGACCTTTACCATCCCGACGCGAAATACCGCGACCGCATCGACCAGTTCCGCGAGGAGCTCGGCGACGACCTCTTCTTCCTGCCCTACGCGCCCAAAGTCGCAATTTCGGCGAAGCAGCGCGATCACCTCGGAAAGATCTTCGAGGCCGTCGAGAAGGTCCTCAAGGCTGCCGCCGAGCCCGTCCCGACCGGTGCCTTGAACCGCCTCCTCCACCTTTCCATCGAGCGCAATCCGCCTCCGGTGCGGATGGGCAAGCGCCTGAAGCTCCTTTACGCCACCCAGCGTCGCGAGGACGAGCCCGGCCGCGTGCCCGTGCCCGAGTATCTCCTCTTCGTGAACTACGCCGAGCTCATGACGCGCACCTACGAGCGTTTCCTCGAAAACCAGATCCGCAGTGAATACCCGATGGAGGGCCTGCCCTTTGTCTTCGAGGTGAAATCGCGCGTTTCCGAGACCAAGGAAGCCCGCAACAAGGTCGCGAAAGCCAAGGCCGTCGAATCCGGGGAGAAAAAGGCGTCTGGTCCGGGGACTCGGTCCGCCGCCACGAAAAAAGCGAGCGCCAAACCTGCGGCAAAAGCCACCGCCAAAACCGCCAAGCCCGTTGCGAAACGCGGAGGGGCTGCGGCCAAACGTGTCCTCAAGAAAGGGCGCCCGGCTCCTGGCAAAACCGCCGCCTCGTCGGGCAAGCGCCGAGGCGGGAAGTGATCGGCTCTCCGCAGCTCGTCAGCGCGAGCGGATCTCTTCGATTTCCTCCGGCGAGGCCGGGAGCACGTTCATCTTGGCACCGTCGGGCACCTCGACCTGGGGATTCTCCTCGTAGAGGTAGGACTCCATGATCATGTAAACCTTGCCCCGGGCATTCGGGCGATAGGTGCGGGCTCCAAACGCACGGGTGATCTTGATCGGCTCCTTCCCCGTCTCGATCTCGAGCACAAACTGCTGCTGGCCGGAAAGTCCGAAGGTGGGATCGACCTTGCGCATCTCTGTCTGGATCTCGACGAGCGGTCGGAAAAGTTCCTGATAGGCGACCTTGCCGTCCTTGATCTCCGGCGGCGAGACGCGGGGCACTTCGAGATCCACGAAAATGTTCAGCGAGCCCCTGGGCTGGTTGGCGACGAGATCGGGATTCGCTTCGACCAGTTCGGGCGTGTGAGGCACTTCGAGAAATCCATCATTGTCGACCACGAGCACGAGCGGCTTGTCTTTGATATCGAGAAAGAGCTCGATGTCTCCCGGCTTGATCTGGGGATTCCGGCTCTGGATGCGCAGCTTGTAGCTCTTGGCATCGGCCTTGGCCCGTGCGTCGCTCTGGGCGATGCGGAGGAGCTGCTGATAAGGCAGCCGGGCGAGGTCGTTGTAGGCGAGAGGACGGCCCGAGAGCGTCTCCGGAGTGGCCGGCTCCGACGCCGGGGCGGCCGGGTTCCCGGCGGCGGGTTCGGACTTCTCCGCGTCCTGCGCGCCGAGATTCCCCACCGCGAGGGCCGGGACGGCAACGAGAGACGCGAAAAGAAAGCGTGGCAGGCGGTTCATGGCGTCGGGTTTCGGCAATCTAGCCATGCCCCGCACGAAAGGCAACACAAGTCTCCGGCGCAAGGGTGCGGGACAGAATTGTCAGGCTATGCCGGAAACCCGATGAATCTTTGAGCGTAAAAAATGTCCAGGTTCCATCTACTGGAAATTTTGAAGCAGAATCGTCCCAGCGGGACGAAAGACGGTAGCCGGTGGTGGAGCGCGGCGGAACCACCGGTCAACCACACGTGGAAACGGACGCGCCCGGGAGGGGCGCGAGAAGCCTCCGGAGTATCCTCGGCGCACGACCGTCGGGTTTTCACCATGAAGCGCGAGCCTGCTTCACCATCGGACGCAAACCTTTCAGGAGGAGAATCGGGAGTTGGTGATGCGCGGCGGGGTGAAGTTCGAAGAAGAACGGCTCTCGTGAGGAGGTCCGCTTCTTCCGCCCATCCGGGGCGGGGTTCTCTTTTCCGGGGTGGTGGTCCGGTGGTTCCGCCGCGCTCCACCACCGGCTACCTTCTTTGGCCCCTCCGGGGCCTATACTCGTTCCCTCCGCCGATGACGCTTGTTTCCCCAGCCGGGCTGGACGGCTTGACCTGACTTTTTTCTCGCGCACACCTGGCGCAACATGGGCCGATAGGACGGGACCAACTCAGGTCCCCTTCTCTTCCGCGAACCGTCCTTCCCAGAACATCCGCATCCCCTCGGCGCACATTTCGGTGCCGTTGATGGCCTGGTAATCGGGCCAAAGAAGTGGATCCATCCCCAGTCGGTAGGCTTGCTCCAGCTGGAAGGCCTCGTAGGCGATCCCGAGCGCCTCGCCGGAGTAACCCTCGCGCACCCGCTGGCGGATGAATTCCGCATTCAGCTCGACCGATTCGCGATAGGCGGCAAGGTGATCCTCCGGACTTCCGACTTCACCGAAGTGCGTCAGGAACAGACGGTCAGGGGCGAGTGCCGCGATTTTGTCGAGGCTGGCTAGGCTGTGTTCGAGGTGAAACTGCGGCGGCGCCGAGGTCACGGAAAGATAGGGGCTGCCTCCGAGGCGTGCACCCGCGGCATCTCCGGTGAAAAGAGTGCCTTCGATCTGAAACGCATGGTGGTGGAAGGCGTGGCCCGGCGTGTCGTGCGCGGTGATGCGCAGCCCCGCGAGCTCGACCGATTCCCCATCGGCGATCGCCTTCACCCGCTCGGCCCGCGCCGGGGTGAGACCGCCCCAGAGGGTATCGAAGCGATCACCGTAGACGCCGCGGGCACTTTCGAGGAGACGGCCCGGATCCACGAGATGCCTCGCTCCCCGGGTGTGGACGTGGACATCCACTCCGTGGGCCGCGAACCAACCCGCCGCCCCGGCATGATCGAGATGGATGTGGGTGACGAGCACTCCCTGGAGATCCTCCGGTGACAATCCATGCGCAGCCAAACCCGCGACAAGACGATCGAGAGTCGACTCGGGACCCGTCTCAATGAGAAACGCGCCCCCTTTTCCCATCACGAGATAAGCGGCGATCCCGCCGGTCACCCCTTGGAACTCCAAATCAATCGTCACGACCTCCATTGCGCGCAAATTGGCCGAAACCGGTCGTTTGGCCAACTCAAACTTGCCGGAATCCGCGCCCATGCCTAAGTTCCCGCCTTTCATGAGCGCCGAAACCCTTTCCCACATCCCCACCGAACATGATGATCCGATCAATACCCGGATCCTCGAAGTCTCCGAAGACCTCGTCGAGGGATTCCAGCGTTATCCTTTCCAGCACATCGCGGAGAAGTCCGGTGTGCCGCTGGAGACGGTGCTCGAGCGTATCCGCGCGATGGTCGAGGCCGGCGTGATCCGCCGCGTCCGCCAGACCCTGCTCGCCACCAAGCTCGCCCACGGGGCTCTCTGTGCCTGGAAAGTCGATCCGAACAAGCTCGACGCCACCTTTGACTTCATGTTCCGCGAGGATCCGTTTTCGGGACACGTCGTGACCCGCTCGACCGATCGCGAAATCTCCGGCAGCGATTACAAACTCTGGACCACTCTCAAGGTGCCCCAAGGCGAGTCCCTCGAGGAGCACGCCGAAGTCCTCCGCCGCATCACCGGGGCCCATGAGTTCGTCCTCATGCCCGCCAACGGCATCTTCGCCCTCGGGGTCGGCCACGTCCGTCGCAAATCGATGGAGCCCGGTGCCAAGTCCGACGAGCCTGCCGTGATGACGACCACGAACCCCGTCGAACTCGATGCCGACGAGTGGGAGGTTCTCCTCGCGATCAAGGAAGAACTCACCCCCGACGAAATCTGCGAAGATCCCTGGGGACCCCGCGCCGACGCCATCGGTTTTGACCGCGAGCGCTTTTATCAGATTGCGGAAACCCTTGATCGTAAGAAGGCGATCGGGCGTTTTTCCACTTTCCTTGAGCACGTCAAACCGAGCCAGACCGGGCAGCGGGTGACCCGCTTCAACGCCCTCTTCCACTGGAAAGTGCCCGAAGGCATGCAACCCCAGGCCGGAGCCGAGGTCGGACGCCACACCATCATGACCCACTGCTACTGGCGCGAGGGCGGCCCCCGCTTCGGTGGGGTGAACATCATGGGCGTGGTCCACGGGACCGAGCGGGACAAAGTGCTGGAGCACAAAGCCGCGATCGACGCCCATCTCGCCTCCGTCGGCATTCCGCTGCTCTACACGAACGTGTTCTGGGGCGGCCGCAGCGAGATCAAACCCTCGGAGATTTCCCCGAAGGTTTACCGGGCCTTCCATGAAAAATGGAAGGACTCCGGCTGTGTTCTGTGATAGTCATCCCGCACGATGAATATCCGCCAAGTCGCAGCCCTCGCGCGCCTCGAACTCACCGACGAAGAAGCCGGCCGCTACCAGGCCCAGGTCGATCAGATCCTGCACTACGTCGAGCAGCTCAACGCCATCGATGTGAGCGGAATCGAACCCACCGCGCATGCCGCGGCGGTCTACGACGTCGTCCGCGAGGATGTCGCCACCGGCGGAGGCCTCACCCGCGAGGAAGCCCTTTCCAACGCCCCCCTCGTCGCCCAGGATCAGTTCCGCCTGCCCAAGGTGGTGGAGTGAACCCTCTCCGGTCCCCGCCTTCACCCTCTTCAGTCCCCTTTCCGCCGTGAACCCCGCGACCCTCACCCTTACCGGACTCCGTGCCGCCTACGCTTCGGGCGACCTCACCCCTGCCGACGTCCTTACCGCCCTCGCCGCGGAGATCGACTCGCGCGACCCGGCCATCGGCGGTTACCTCTCGCACGATCTCGAGCTCGCCCTCGCCGACGCGAAGTCCGCCGATCTTTCCAAGCCCCTCGGCGGCGTGCCGATCGCGATCAAGGATCTCATCAACGTGAAGGGACACCCTTGTTCCTGCGCCTCGCAGATCCTCCATGGGAAATACACCTCGCCCTACGACGCCACCGTCATCCGCAAACTCCGCGAGGCCGGGGCGATTCCCTTCGGTCGGACGAACATGGATGAATTCGCGATGGGTTCCTCGAATGAGAATTCGGGGATCAAACCCTGCCGCAATCCCCACGATCCCGACCGCATCCCGGGCGGCTCCTCCGGAGGCTCCGCCGCCGTCGTCGCCGCCCATACTGCCATCGCCGCCCTCGGCACCGACACCGGCGGCTCGATCCGCCAGCCTGCCTCGCATTGCGGCATCGTCGGACTGAAGCCCACCTACGGCCGCGTCTCGCGATACGGCCTCGTCGCCTTCGCCTCCTCCCTCGACCAATGTGGTCCCATGACCAAAACCGTGGCCGACGCCGCCGCGATGCTCGAGGTCATGGCCGGAGCCTGCGACCGCGATTCCACCTGCCTCGACGCCCCGGTGCCGCGATACACCGAGGAAATCGGCAAAGAGATCAAGGGGCTCCGCATCGGCCTGCCCGCGGAGTATTTCGCCACCGGACTCGATCCCGCCGTGCGCGAGCGGGTCGAAGGCGCCGTGAAGACCCTCGAGTCGCTCGGAGCCGAGATCGTGCCCGTTTCCCTGCCCAATACCGGACACGCCGTCGCGACCTATTACATCATCGCCACAGCCGAGGCCTCCTCGAACCTCGCCCGCTTCGACGGCGTCCGCTACGGCCACCGTGCCCAGGCCGACGATCTCATCGGAATGTATGGCAAGAGCCGCGACGAAGGCTTCGGCGAGGAAGTGAAGCGCCGCATCCTCCTCGGCACCTACGTGCTCAGCTCGGGCTACTACGACGCCTATTACCTCCGTGCCCAGAAGGTGCGCACGCTGATCCGCCGCGATTTCGAAGAGGCCTTCACCAAGGTCGATCTCATCGCCTCGCCCGTCTCGCCCGTGCCTCCCTTCAAACTCGGCGAAAAACACAGCGATCCCCTCGCGATGTACCTCGCCGACATCTACACCATTTCCGCGAACCTCGCCGGGATCTGCGGCATTTCGGTTCCCTGTGGCACCGTCACCGTCGAAGGAAAGGAACTGCCCGTGGGGCTGCAACTCCTCGGCAAGTCCTTCGGCGAGGCCGAACTGATCCGCGCGGCGCATGCCTACGAGGTGGCGCGCGGGTGAACCGCGATGAACCTGACCAGCCTCACTTTCGCCCTCGGCATCGCCGCCCTCGTCGCGCTCACCGGCTGGTTCATCGATTGGGGTGCGGGCAGACCCGGCGGATGGAGTCCGCGGAAACGTCGCATCGCCCGCGTCATCTCCGTGCTCGCGACGATCGCAGTAGGAGGTTTCGTTTATCAGACCGATGCGAAGCTACGCGGTACGACCCTTTTCGAAGTGGCCGGCCCCTGGGAGGAGAACGGAGCCCGGATCTGGCCCGTCGAGGTCGAGCATCCCGGTGTCGAACACACTCTCATGATCTACCCGTTCACCCGGGGCTTCGACAGCGCCGAGCGCCCGGTCACCTTGCGGGCGCGGTTGGGAGAGAAAGGCGGTGCGGTCCTCATCGACCAGACCTTCATCCATGGGACGACCCGTCGTTCGGGCAAGAATTCCTCCGCCCTCACCTGGGTGGACGTGACCCATTCCTTCACCCCGACCCGGGCCGGGACCCATGAGTTGATCGTCGAATCGGTCGACGGAGCCCTACCCGTGAATCTCCACCTCCGCATCGCCGATCCGGAGAAACGTGATGGAAAGCGGGCGCCGGGGTATTGAGAGAAGGGATTCGGCGGTTACACGAAAGGATTTTCAATCCTGAGGTCACCGAGCACGCGATGGTGTTGCAGATCTTCCGTGAAAATCCGGGTCGCTCCCGAAGCGATCGCGGCAGCGATGATCAGACTGTCGTAAAATCGATATTGGGTCGTGCGGCTGATCGCCACCGCCTCGCGATACAGATCGACCGATGGCAAAACCGTGCAGCGTGGCCAAAGCAGTAGTTCGATGAACTCGGCCAAATCTTCCGGACGCATCGGGGTGGCGAATCGATGCAGTGCCACGTGGGAAAACTCCTGGACTACCTGCCAGCTGATTTGCCACTCGCTGTCAAGAATCCTGTTTGCGACCGCTGACTTTCGCCGATCGTTGCGATCGAAGGCGTAGACGATCACGTTCGTATCGAGGAAGGGCTTATCGGTCATTCATCTCATCCCGGTTGAACGGGCCTC
Organism: Verrucomicrobiales bacterium; assembly: GCA_016795385.1. Taxonomy (GTDB): domain Bacteria; phylum Verrucomicrobiota; class Verrucomicrobiia; order Verrucomicrobiales; family DEV007; genus Arctic95D-9. The sequence continues at coordinate 117,558 of JAEUHI010000048.1, forward strand.
CGGCGTTCACGTAGTCAAGCCGTTCGATCAACTCGGAGGCGCGACGAGCCCGGTCTCTGCGACCGGCAACCTCGGCCAGCCATTCGCGGAACAAATGGTTCAACGTCGTTTTTTGTGCCCTGGCGGCTTCCCTCGCTTCCTCGATCAATTTCTCTTCGGCACTTAAGGTGATATTCTTCATACACGAAGTTAGTGCACACGAAAACAGTGTCAAATCTCGCCCCGAACGTTCGATTGAAATCTCTTGCCCCTTTGAACCCCGTTTCGCACGATCCCAGCATGATCCGTCTCCTTTCCTGCTTTGCCGCTTGTCTTCTCTTTCTCCCCCTTCACGCCGAAACGCCCTCCGTTTCCACGCTGCTCTCCCCCTTCGTCGAACGCGGTGAACTGGCGGGAGCGGTCGCGCTCGTTACGGATGCGAAGGGGACACTCTCCGTCGAGTGTGTCGGCTGGGCCGACGTCGAAGCGAAGCGCCCCATGACGCCTGACACGCTCTTCTGGATCGCTTCGGAATCGAAACCGATGACGGCGGTCGCGGTGATGATGCTCGTCGATGAAGGGAAGATCGCCCTCGATGACCCGGTCGAGAAATACCTCCCCGAGTTCCGTGCCCAAATGCTCGTGGCGGAGAAGACCGAGACTCAGACCGTCCTCCAAAAGCCCGCGCGTCCCATCACGATCCGCGATTGTCTCTCCCACATGAGCGGTCTGCCTTTCAAATCCGCCGCGGAGGAACCCGTCCTCGATGGTCTCCCCCTCGCCGCCGCGGTAAAGACCTACGCGATGACCCCGCTTCAAACCGAGCCCGGCACCGCCTATCAATACTCGAATGCGGGAATCAACACGGCCGCCCGCGTCCTGGAAGTCGTCGCGGAAATGCCCTACGAGCGGTTCATGCAAGAGCGCCTCTTCGACCCTCTCGGGATGAAGGACACCACCTTCTGGCCGGACGAAGCGCAGGCGGCACGGCTCGCCAAATCTTATCGTCCCGACAAGGACAAAACCAAACTCGAGCCCTTCGAGATCACCCAGCTCCGTTACCCGCTTTCGGACCGCGTCCACCGCTTCCCGATGCCGGCGGGCGGACTTTTTTCGACGGCGGAGGATACCGCACGCTTCGCCCGGATGCTCCTGAACCGGGGAGAATTCGAAGGCCGCCGATACCTTTCGGAATCCGCTGTCGCCGAGATCTCCAAGCGACAAACCCCGGATTCGGTGAGCAACGCCTATGGCCTCGGTTTCGCCCTGGGGCCGGATTGGTTTGGCCACGGTGGTGCCCACGCCACCAACCTGGAGATCCACCCAGGGAAAGCTCGAGCCATCATTTGGATGGTCCAGCACGCCGGATTCCCCGGCGAAGGCAAAGAGGCTCAGGGAGTTTTCAAGGATCATGCCCTTTCGGGCGAGCCGTTGGAATGATCGTTCGCCCCCCGGCGGGAATTGGTTTCCGATACACGATTTTGATTGAAGTCGGACGTGGAAAAGCAGAGCATGCGGAGAATCTGAACGCATGAGAATTGGTTTCCCTCCCCTCCTGATGCTCCTTTGCGGGGCATCTCTCCTCCCTCTCTCCGCGCAGGAGCAGGACCCCGCCCCCGAACTCGCCGGCGTGGCCGAGCGTTTCGTGCAGGCCTACAACGAGAAGAATCTCCCGAACATTCTCGCCCTTTACACCGAGGACGCCGAGATGATCGACGAGATCGACGGGCTCGCCGCTTCGGGCAAAGACGCCATCCAGAGCATCTTCGAGAGTTCCTTCTCCAAATATCCCGATCGCCGCATCGCCCTCGAAGTGATCGACGTGCGCCAGGTCGCGCCGACCGTGGTGATCGAAGAGGGAATCACCCGTTTCTCAGGCGAGGTGCCGAACGAGGAGGGCGACGCCATCGCCTACTCGGCCGTCCTCGTGAAAGACGCTGAAAAAGGCTGGCTGATCGCCTCCTCGCGCGAGATCGCTTCCACCGCCGCCATCGTCGATCCTCTCGAGGGCCTCTACCCGCTCGAGGGCGACTGGATCCTGCAGGGGGATCAGATGCAGATGGATCTCTCGCTCGCGCTTTCCGACTCGGGGCGCTTTCTCGTGGGTAGTGCCTTCACCTCCACGCCCGATGCGGGCGGCATGCTCACCGAGATCCGCATCGGCTACGATCCGTCCCTGAAGCAGATCCGCTGGTGGACCTTCGATGATCTGGGAGGTTTTGGACAAGGCACTTGGCAGGCGATCGAAAACGGATGGCTCGTGCGCAGCAACGGCGTGACCTCCGACGGTGAAACCACCACGGCCATCCAGCGACTCACTTTCGAGGAAGCCGACACCATCGTCTGGGACTCCACCGACCGCTTCCTGAATGGCGTCGCGCAGCCGGACCTCCAACTCCGTCTCGTGCGCCGTCCGCCGGCCCCGGCCTTCTCCTTCGTCGGTCCCGGAGTGGAATCCTCCGACGAGCCCGCCGCAACGGAAGCCCCCGAAGCGGCCCCGGCTGAAACTCCCGCTGCTCCCGCCGAACCTTCTCCCTCCTCCAACGCTCCGAAACCATGAAAGCCTCCCTCGTCCGAGCCCTCTGGCTCTCACTCTCCCTGCTTATCGCAGTACCGCCGCATTATCTTGAAGCTCGCGGAGCCGGCGGTCGTGACAACGATCGCGACCGCAATCGTGGTGGAGCCGCGGCACGCCCGAATCCCGCTCCGGGCAATGCACGTGCCGGTGGTGCTGCCCGCAATCCCCTGACCGGTTCGAGCGTGAGCGGAGGCGGAAACAATCGTCCGAACAACAATAACAACCGCCCTAACAACAACCGGCCCAACAATCCGAACCAAAACAACAACCGCCCCAGCGGAGGTGGCGGCGGCGGTGGTGGCGGTGGGGGTGGTGGAAACAACAACAATCGTCCTGAAAACCGCCCTGAGAATCGGCCGAACAATCCGACGAACCGTCCGGCTCCGCAGGTGCCGACGACGCGTCCGGCGCCTCTCCCGTCGACGCCTGGCGTGACACGTCCCGCTCCGCTCCCCGTGGCCCCGAATCGTCCGGGCGGTGGTGGCGGCGGTGGAAACAACGACAACCGTCCCGGCGGTGGAAACAACAACAACAATCGCCCCGGAGGAAACAACAATAACAATAACAACCGTCCCGGGAACAACAACAATCGTCCGAATCCCCGGCCGCCTCAGCACGCCAACAACAATCGTCCGAACCAGAACGATCGCCCCGGCAACGCGCGAGCCCAGAATTTCGTTCCCGGCAAGGTCGTGTATCCGAATCACGTCACCCGCCCCGCGAACCGTCCGAACAACAACAACCGGCCCAACCACCCGGCCCATCATGCGAATCGCGCGCGGCCGAAGAACGTGAGCCAGATCACGACGAACACGAACATCAACCAGAACTGGGGCAATCAGTGGAACAACAACAGCACCACGATCTGGAACAACAACCGGGTCGTGAACAATCGCCCGGTGACGATCAACAACAATTTCCAGCAGGCGCAGAACTACGCCTATCGTCCCACCGCGTGGGGTGCCCGTCCCTGGTGGTCGAGCTCGACCTACCACAGCTGGCACCACGGTAGCTGGAACTACGGTTGGAACAACCGCTGGCAGAACTATCACGGGTATTACAACCGTCCCGTCTATCGTCCGCCGGTGAATTACTTCCCCGGCTATCGGCCCGGTCCTTCCTATCACTACCACGATTACGACGACGACTTCGATGCCGGCAAAGTGGCGGCATGGGGGCTCGCGGCCTGGGGTCTCGGCAGCCTGATCTACAACACCGGTTACTCGAGCTACCGCAATCCCTATCAGGCGCCCCCGGTTCAGACGACCCAAAAGACGGTCATCAACTACACCCAGCCGATCTCGGTCGTCGCTTCCCAGGAAGTGCCTCCGCCGCAGGAGGAAGCCCTCACCGCCTCGGAGAAATCCTCCGCCGCGATCGAGCGCGCGCGCGCCGAATTCAAGAACGGCGATTACCTCGCCTCACTCAAGTCGACGGACGAGGCGATCTCCTTTGCTCCCGGCGATTCGGCTCTGCATGAGTTCCGTGCGCTCAATCTCTTCGCCCTCGGGCGCTATGGAGATGCCGCCGGGGTCTTGAATCCCCTCCTCGCCTCCGGTCCCGGGTGGGATTGGGCGACGATGGCTGATTTCTACCCCTCCAGCGACGCCTACGCCACGCAGCTGCGCAAGCTCGAAGCCTACGTCGAAGGCAGCCCGAACTCCGCCGACGCCCATTTCGTGCTCGGTTACCACTACATGGTCGCCGGCTTCATCGATGAGGCCTATGGCATGTTTGATCGCGTCGTCACCCTGCAACCGGCGGATTCCGTCGCCGTGCAGTTGCGCAACCTTGCCGAGAGCTCCTCTCCGAACGCGGAAGGCGACCCGGTCGATCCCGCCGCCGCGGCTGCCGCCCCGCCGACCGATCCGAATGTGATCGTCGAGGCGATCGAGCCCGCCGACGTCGAAGGAGGGTGGAAAGCCCCCGCCGCCGATGGCAAATCGATCACTCTGACGCTCGGGGCCGACGGCAACTTCACGTGGAACTACGACGGGGCCGCCGATGGCAAGGTCCTCTCGGGAGAATGGTCCATCGATGAGCAGGGGCAATTGGTCCTCGCCGCGACGGACGTGCAGATGGTGGCCGACATCTCGCTGGATGGCGATACCCTGCGATTCGTCCTCGCCGGTAGTCCGGTGGGCGATCCGGGGCTGACCTTCCAGCGCCTTTAATCCGGAATAAAGAGGGTCGGGAGTCTCACCTGACCCTCTTGGCCGGCCGATCTCTGGGGCCAAAGGGCCGGGTATCCCCGGCCCTTTCTCGTTTTCCGAATCACCGTCTCGATCGGCGAGGATGGGACTTCCGCCAAACCGTCTACGCGCGCACCGGTCCGCAGCAGCTCCAACAGATCTCGAAGTTCCCGGGATTCGTTTCACCGCAGCCGGCACAGGCGATTTCTTCTTCCGCGGCGGAGGCATCGGCGGCGAGATGATCGCGGAGGATCCCGATGGCCCGCGCGTGGTCCTCGTCATTCACGACACAGAGGGCGGGAAAGAAGTCGGGAATGGGAAACTCGGTCAGTCCGGTGAGCTGCTCGTTGCGGATCACCGTGGGGATGCCTTCGCCTTCGAGGATGGACTGGCAGTAGCCGACCCGGCTGAAATCCCGTTCGCGGAAGAGTTCCTTCATGTGCCGGAACCTAAGATGGATCCGTCGCCCGGGAAAAGTGTGAAATACACCGGATCCGCGCCGCTTCAGATCCACTCCGCGACCCAGGCCACGACCCAGGCTCCGGGCACGAGGATGACCTGCGAGAGCAGACAGCCGACGAAACGGCTCGCGGTCATGCCGATGACAACGGCTCGGAAATACGAATGTGAGACCTCGCCCGAGACGACCTTGTCGGACACGTAGGAGAAGTGTGGATCGACGAGGGCGAACATGAGGATGGTGCCGAGGAAATTGACGAGGGCGGAAAGATTGCCCGCCGTGAGCCGCAGTTCCGGCACGAGATAGCCGGCGTAGAGCGAGGAGAAAACACCGCAAGTGATCAGGGCGATGCCACCGACATTGAGGATGAAGACGAACCAAGGGAGATGCTTCGTGCCGCTGAAGAGCGCGACATTCCGCGGGGCCGGGATCGTCAATTCCCGTGCCGCGAGCCACCAGTTCTTCGGATTCGCCGCGGTGAGCAGCAGCGCCCCCATCGAAGGACGGCGGTCGAACCGCTCCACCGCCCGGGTGATGAGACGCTGGAAGGTGGGGATCAGCGCCGCCCCGATCAAGGTCCCGACCGCCGCGGCCATGAGGAGGACGCGGAAATCCCAGGGATCCGGAGCTTCCGTCGATTGGATCGCCACTTCGGTGCGCTTCGAGAGGAGCGGCGCGAGGATCGCGTTGGAACTGCGGGAAAAGAGCACCAGCAGATTGAAAAGCGAGAGGGCGAAAGCAATCCGCCCCGTGCGCACCCCGGCGATGCGCACGGCATAGGAGAGCGTCGAGACCACGTTGATGGCGACGACAAGGGCGCAGAGGAAAAGCAGTTCGGAGTCGAGCGGCGGCATGTGGCTAGAATGCGCCATGAGGTCCGCTTTGTCATGCGCGGAGGCGAATGCCGGGATTTCTTTTTAATTTACACTTGCGCAGTGTAGATTCCCGTTTAATACTCCGACATACCGCCACGAGGCGGAGGCTGAATTCTCTGAACGACATGGCGCCGACCGGGATCTCCCGGAGCCCGCCGTGAATCACCACTCATTCGAAAACCAAAATGAAAATCACCAGAATCGCCCTCCTCGGGCTCGCCTTCGTCCTCGCTCCCGTCCCCCGTTCCCACGGGCAGGAGTTGTTGAACGTTTCTTATGATCCCACCCGAGAGTTCTACACCGAGTTCAATGCCGCCTTTGCCAGGCACTGGAAGGAGAAGTCCGGGAAAGAGATCACGATCAACGCCTCGCACGGCGGTTCGAGCAAACAAGCCCGCGCCGTCATCGACGGGCTCGAGGCGGATGTCGTCACTCTCGCGCTGGCCGCCGACATCGATGCGATCGCTGAATCGGGGTTGATCGCGAAGGATTGGCAGAAGCGTCTCGAAAAGAACAGCGCCCCCTACCAATCCACCCTCGGATTCCTCGTCCGCAAAGGCAATCCCAAGGGCATCAAGAACTGGGACGACCTCGCCAAGGATGGCGTCGCCGTAATCACCCCGAACCCGAAGACGTCCGGAGTGGCCCGCTGGAACTTCCTCGCCGCGTGGGGCTGGGCCCTCGAAACCTACGGTGGTGACGAGGCGAAGGTCACGGAATACATCTCCAAGCTCTTCAAGAACGTCCCGGTGCTCGACTCGGGTGCCCGCGGTGCCTCCACCACCTTCATCGAGCGGGGCATCGGCGACGTCCTCATCAACTGGGAGAACGAGCTCCTCCTCGCCACGAAAGAAGGCGGCGACCAATTCGAGATCGTCGTCCCCTCCCTGAGCATCCTCGCCGAACCGACCGTGGCCGTGGTCGACAAGAACGTCGACAAGAACGGCACGCGTGAAGTGGCCGAGGCCTACCTGCAGTTCCTCTATTCGGAGGAGGGGCAGAATCTCGCGGGCAAACACTTCTTCCGCCCGAGCAATCCGGAGATCCTCGCGAAATACGCCTCGCAGTATCCCGACCTAAAGCTCTTCACGATCGACGAGGTCTTCGGCGGCTGGGGTCCGGCCACGAAGAAGTTCTTCGAAGACGACGGGGTCTTCGATCAGATCTATCTGAAGATCCACTGATCCGCTTCTCTCAATTGGTACCTTGGTTAGGCTCCCCGCCGTCGTGCGTGGCGGCGGGGAGATCCTTTGTTCCTCAATGTCCGCGCTCTCCGCTCCCGAACCGCGTCCCTCCCTTTTCACCACTCCCATTGCATGACTCCTTCCGCGCCCCCGGAGGATACCGGCCACCGCCCGATTCCGTCCGAACGCCCCGCTCCTCCCCTCCGACCGAACCGCCGGGTCATCCCCGGATTCGGCCTGACGATGGGATTCACCCTCACCTACCTGACCCTGCTCGTCCTCATCCCGCTCTCGGCGGTGTTCCTGCGCACCGCCGGCATGGGTTGGGAGGATTTCTGGAAGGCCATCAGCGGACGACAAGTCGTCGCCTCATACAAGGTCACTTTCGGCATCTCGTTCCTCGCCGCCCTGACCAACGCGTTCTTCGGCTTCATCGTTGCCTGGGTTCTGACCCGTTACCGCTTCCCCGGGAAAAAGCTCGTCGATGCCCTCGTCGACCTCCCTTTCGCCCTGCCGACCGCGGTCGCCGGGATCGCCCTCACCGCCCTCTACGCGCCGAACGGCTGGCTCGGGCAATATCTCTATCCCCTCGGGATCGAGACGGCATACTCCCGCACCGGCATTTTCATCGCCCTCACCTTCATCGGTCTCCCCTTCGTGGTCCGCACCCTGCAGCCGGTCATCGAGGATTTCGACAAGGAAGTCGAAGAAGCGGGAGCTTCGCTGGGTGCCGGCCGCTTTCGTGTCTTTTTCACGATCATCGTGCCCGGTCTCGTGCCGGCGATGTTGACCGGCTTCTCCCTCGCCTTTGCCCGAGCGATCGGGGAATACGGATCGGTCATCTTCATCTCGGGCAACAAGCCGCTCCAGACGGAGATCACGCCGCTGGTGATCGTGAAATCGCTGGAGAACTACAACTACCCGCAGGCCACCGCCGTCGCCTGCGTGATGCTCGTCGCCTCTTTCGTGGTGCTCCTCATCGTGAACATCCTCCAGCGCTGGTCGGAGTCGATCGGCCAGGCAAGGTCGTGAAGTCAAGGAACCTCCCACTGAAATCGAACCTCTCCAACCGTTCCCATGGCCGCCATTCTTTCACGTGTTCGACACGACAAACTTCCCACGACCGATCTCGCGACCACCGAACCCGCCTGGGTGCGATGGCTCCTCACCGCTATCGCGGTCGGATTTCTCGCCCTCTTCCTCCTCATGCCGCTCGTCGCGGTCTTCGTCGAGGCTTTCAAACAAGGAACGAAACTCTACTTCGCGACCTTCGAGGATCGCTACGCGGTCGAGGCGATCTTCCTCACCTTGAAAGTCGCGGCGATCTCGGTGCCGGTGAACCTGGTCTTCGGGCTCGCCGCCGCCTGGGTCATCACGAAGTACAGCTACCGGGGCAAGAGCCTCCTCGTCACCGTGCTCGACCTGCCTTTCGCGGTCTCTCCGGTGATCGCGGGATTGCTCTTTGTGCTGATCTTCAGCACCACCCACGGCTGGTTCGCCGCGCCGCTGAAGGCGCTCGACCTGAAGATCATCTTCGCCGTGCCGGGAATCGCCCTGGCCACGATCTTCATTACCCTGCCCTTCATCGCCCGCGAGCTCGTGCCGGTGATGCAGGCCCAGGGACGCGACGAGGAGTTCGCCGCCCTCACCCTCGGCGCGGGAGGCTGGCGCACCTTTTTCACGGTGACCTTGCCGAATGTGAAGTGGGGCCTCTTCTACGGGGTCGTGCTTTGCAATGCCCGGGCCATGGGGGAATTCGGTGCCGTCGCCGTCGTCTCCGGAAACATCAAGGGCAAGACGAGCACCCTGCCGCTCTACATCGAGACGCTCTACAACGAATACAACGGCGTCGCCGCCTTCACCCTGGCCTCGATCCTGTCCCTCCTCGCCCTCCTCACCCTCGTCCTCAAGAACTTCATCGAATGGCGCACCGCCAAGTCGCGCGAGGAATGACATTCCCTCCATTTCACCTACCACGATTCCCGTTTCATGAGCATCCGTGCCCTCCACCTCCACAAAACCTTCGGCAACTACAAGGCTCTCGACGATGTCTCGATCGAAGTACCCGAAGGCCGTCTCGTCTCCTTGTTAGGGCCCTCGGGCTCTGGCAAAACGACCGTCCTCCGCATTCTTGCGGGCCTGGAATTCCCCGACCGCGCGAGCGGCGGCGTCATCGAATTCCACGGTGAAGACGTCACCCATGTCGCCGCGGGCAAGCGGGGCGTGGGGTTTGTCTTCCAGCATTACGCGCTCTTCAAACACATGACGATCGCGAAGAACATCGCCTTCGGCCTGCGCGCCAAGCCGCGCCGGGAGCGTCCCGACGAATCCACGATCAATGCCCGGGTCAAGGAATTGCTCGAACTCGTGCAGCTCGACGGCCTCGGTCAACGTTATCCGAGCGAACTCTCCGGCGGACAACGCCAGCGTGTCGCACTCGCCCGCGCCATCGCCTCGCAGCCCCGCGTGCTCCTCCTCGATGAACCTTTTGGCGCACTCGATGCGAAGGTGCGCAAGGATCTCCGCCGCTGGCTGCGCCTCTTCCAGGAGGAAATCAAGATCACCACGGTCTTTGTCACCCACGATCAGGAAGAGGCCCTCGAGCTTGCCGACGAGGTCGTGATCATGAACAACGCCCGCATCGCCCAGGTCGGCGAGCCGCAATCGGTCTATGATCACCCTTCCTCGCCCTTCGTCATTGAATTCCTCGGCAATGTGAACCGCTTCACCGCGGGAGTCACTCCGCCCGCCAAGGGGCGCGCCCGGGAAGGAAAGGATGTCCTCTACGTCCGGCCCCACGATGTCGACATCCAGCTCGGGGAGCGGGAGCCGCACGAATATGCGATCCGTTCGAAGATCCAACACATCTTCTCGGCGGGGAATTACGCCCGCATCACCCTGGATCGTCTCGGCTACGACGAACCTTTCGAAGCGGAGATCTCGAGGTCGCGCCTGCGTGAACTGAATCTGCAGGTCGGCATGGTCGTCTCCGTGGTCTTCCGGCACATCCGCGTCTTCGCGAACGGCCAATTCCGCGAGAGCGATGTCAGTGAGGAAGGCCGCCTCGTCGAGGCGCTTTGAACGGCCTTATTTTCCAGCGACCGTCTTCTTTTTCGGAGGGCGGCCGCGTGGTTTGGCCCCGGTCAGGATCGCGAGGAAGCCATCCTCGGGCATCGGTCGGCGCACCACCGCTTTCTTCTCAACCCCTTCGGGCGGATTCACCGGGGCGAACGGAATCGGTGTCTTGTCTCGGCGCATCTTGCGCAAGGTCACCTCCACGACGTCGGCGAGGGTGTAGCGATCGAGGATGTTCGAGACGGCGTTGCGCACGTCGATCATCAGCATGCGGAGCCCGCAGTGATCCTCATCGGCACAGGTGCAGGGCTGGTAGAAGGATTCGCTGGCACAGGGAATCGGCGCGAGCATGCCGTCGAGGAGGCGCACCATGTCGCCCATCTTGATTTCGGCGGGATCCTTGTGCAGGTAATAACCGCCGAATTTCCCCCGCTTTGTCGCGATGATTCCCGCATGGCGGAAATCGGCGAGGATTTGCTCGACGAATTTCAGCGGCAGGTTGTCCTCGTTCGAGAGGTCCGACGCCGACAGCACCTCCCGGCCCACCTCGCGGGCGATCCCGAGATTGATGAGGGTGCGCATGCCATATTCGCCGCGTTTGGAAAGTTTCATCGATAGAAAAAAGCGTCCGCACTCCGGTGTGTCCGGTCGTTGGGAACTCCGGTAGGATCAACGGGCGGAAGCGATTTTCAAGGAGGAACTCTCAACCCTCCCCCATCAGGATGCGTGTGACGTCGTCCATCGTCACCCAGCCGACGTTGCGACCCTCCTTGTCCCGCACGAGCGCGGCCACGGAATCGCCTTCGAGAAACTCCGCGAGGAGATGCGTCAGGGAATCCCTCGCGCCGACCACCGGCACGGGCAGGATCCGATCTCGCCAGTCGAAGGACGAACCGGAGAGACATTCGGCCGCGAGCAACTCGCGGATCCTCACAAATCCCCTCACGGTGTCGAGCGTGCCATCGTCGCTGACGGGACATGCGCGAGGGATGAACCCGTTCAGGGAAGCGAGATTCCCACGCAGGCTTTTGCCTGAGTGGAAAACCTTCACCGAATCCGCCGGAGTCATCGATGCCGAGACCCGGCGCGCCGAGAGCGTGGCGGCGTGGATGATGATGATCTCTTCGCGGCCGTGGATCGCATCTTCGGCCTTGGCCGCCTGGGTGAGGGTGATGATGTCCATGATCGGAGACTCGGCCCGGTCTTTCTCCGGCCCGGAGCTGAAGCGATCACTGAAACGTTGCGCCAACGCCGCGACCGGACCGAAGACCTTCATCACTAGACGGAGGGGCAGGAGCAGCTTCGGGGCGAGTTCCGGCGCGCGCTTCACCGCGATGATCTTCGGAGCGAGTTCGCCGAAGATGACGACGGCAATCGTCATCGAGAGGGAAAAGGCCCAGAGCCATTGCACCCCGAAGAGCTTCAAAAAGATCGCGCCCGCGATCGTCGGCAGACCGGTGTTGGCGAGGGTGTTTGCCACGAGGATTGCCGAGATGGGGCGCTCGATGCGTTGTTTCAGATCGAGCCAGGCTTTCGCCGTCGGCATGACCGTCGCGTCCCGGGATTTCAGCCAAAGGGGGTTCAGGCTGAGCAAGGTCGCCTCGGTCAAGGAACAGAAGGCGGAGATCGCAAGCGTTCCGAGGGAAAGGAGCACCAGAAGCGTGACCGGCCCCACCCAGGAGGGTATCGCGGAAGAGGTAACCGGGTCGAGTGTGGCGGTGGCGAGAGCAAGCAAAGGCAGGTCCATGATCAAGCAGCCCGACGGTGCCGCGGTCCCGAGACCCGCCGCACGGTCGCCGCGAGCGCGGCCATCAGACCCGTGCGTCGGAGGCGGGTCCCGTAGGTGCCGGGGGCCTCAAAGGTGAGTGAAAGCACGGAGTGTTGCTTCGCAAGCCAGATCGCTTCCGGCCAGCCTTCGCGATCGTCGGGCTCCGGCGCATGCAGGATGAGGCCGGGGCCGCTCAACTCATGATCATCGACCGGTCCTTCGTTTTGGACGGGGAAAAGCCCGGAGAGACGATCGACGATGCGGGAACCGAGGCCTCCCCGTGGACTCGTGTTGATTTCGTAGAGATAAAAGCCGTCCGCCTCCCAATCCTCGTGGAGAGAGAGATGCACGAGATCGCGTGGACGCTGGTGCGACCACCATTCGATCACGGCCCCCACCTCTTCGGTCTTTTGCCGGTAGAAGTCGCGATTCAGATCGATACCTTCGGCATTTTCCCGCGTCCCCGCCCGCAGGCCGGAGGGATTCAGGATGGGAGCGATCACCCATTCGCAATCGTCGGGCAGTGGCGAACTTTTGAGGAACTCGAGCACCGCACCCGGACCGCAGGGCTCATCACCATGGATGCCGGAAGAGAGAAACACGGTCGTGCCGGGACCGCTGCGGGCCGGACGCGTCCAGAAGACGATCTCGTCCGGCCCGGCGCGGCCGATTACCCGACGCTCCAATCCCTGGGCGGCGGCGGCCCTGGCGAAGGCGTGCTCGAAGGAAGGGATGGGATCGTCAAACGGGCGACTCATGCGGCGAAGCCAGTGTCGAAACATTCATTTCCCCTCCTGCGCAGGAATCCGGCCAATTCTCGATGAGATCGTCGAAGAACGGCGGATCCGAGCGACGCGGGGAGACGATTCCGTTCAGTTCAGCCAACGGGAAGCCGTGTGGCCGGTGAGGCGGAGATTTTGCAGGTGGGCACGGAAAAACACCACGAGGACCTGGCTCGCCCAATGGGTCGCGAGGGAGGAAGGCCATTCGCGCGGGATCTCGAGAGTCAGGTGCCAGCGACCTTCATGGCGCATGCGCACGGAACGCAGGAGAATTCCATCGCGGTTGGTTTCACTTTGGAGGCGGCGGACCGCTTCCTCCGTTTCGCGGGCGGCTTGGATGACCGCGCTCGTCCCTGAAACGGCAAGACTGATGTTCGTGACATCGGCGAGACGGATCTCGACGAAACCGTCCGAAGGCAGATTGCGGAAATCCTCCACCGCCATTTCCAGCGAGGAAAGGAGCGGCTCGTCTTCAACCGGTTGGCCCAGTTCCAAGGCGACCGGATTCGTCACCGGGAGGATGCGCAGGACGCGGCCTGCGGCGATGTTCGGCTGCAGGACGAGGCGCTCGATCAGTTGCAGCGTGGTCTCCGCCGCGGTGGCCTCCCCGGAGGAGTTCACCCCGAGCAGGTTCACGAAAGAGGTTTCCACACCGGGTTCCGGCGGTCCATAGACGGTGAACGTGGGCAATCCATATTTCCGGCCGTCGTGCCGGACGAAACGTTCGATCTGCCCGATCAGGGTGCGGGAGATCTCACAGTGCTCGATGAACCCGCGGATGAGCTCGGTCATCTTCGCGCGGAATTCGGGATTCAGTCGGGTCTTGCTCATGATGTTGGGATGGGATGGGGTTGTCTGACGGAAAGGAGAATTCTGAGGGGAACGGTTCACTCGGGGTCTTTCGATCCGGCCTCGCCACCGGGACGGGATTGGAAACGGAATTTCTCGGTGCTCTCGATCTGTGTCACCCGCCCCTCATGGACGACGATCTGCACGGAACCAAAACGGAGGGCGCCCACCTTGCGTTCGACGACCTGGAGCCAGGCGGCGATTTCGGGATCGGTGGAGGATGAGGATTCGGGAGCGGACATGGCAAGCGGCATGGGGTGAGGGTGAGTGGACACACTGTTCAGGTTCTGAATGGCAACGCCTGGAGTAGACACTTTTAATCTACACCCGTCAACTCAAGATTTGAAAATATTTCCGAATATCGCAAAGCGGATGCTCACGACCCGGGAGCTCGAATCGCCCTAGAAACATGGAGATCAGGCCCATGCGTCACGCCCCCGAGGGCGTGCAAAAACCACCTTGAGAGATTCCAGCCCTTGGGCTTGAAACAAAAAATCGCGACAAACCGCTTGCATTTCCCTCTTGGGAATCCACTATCACGTTGTCGGAGATCCACCGTGACCGGACACAAGGAGCCAAGGATCGCTTAACCACTCCGTCCCCGCACCAGCGCGGGCTCGACGGGTTAAACAACCAAACTCCTAGATTCAACATGTCATCACCACACCGATTCAAGAAATCGGTCGTCGGCGTCGCGGTCCCGGCAATCCTTGCCGCTGCACCGCTACTCGCAGGCGACCTTGGAAAAGCCATCATTGACGACAAGGCACCCGTCTCCAGCGGATGGAGTGTCTGCGATCTCTTCGACCACACCACGCTCTACGAGGGCGATGGTGTCTTGAAGAGCCTCAAGTTCACCGGTCGCTATCACGGCGGCTTCATCGACACCGAGGATGAGTATCCCGGCGGGGGTGAGGACGAATTGTGGGAACACCGGCGCTTCCGGGCGGGGTTCGTCGCCAAACTGGCGGGCGATCTGACCTTGCAGAACATCTACAACCTCGACACGTCCCAGCACTTCGATGGCGATCGATTTGTCGACAACATCGATGAGTTTTTCGTGCAGTGGGATCCGTCGGATGATTTTTATCTCATCTTCGGAAAGCAGAAGCAGAACATCCTCAGTGAATACCGGCATTCCTCGAACAAGCTCCTCGTCTACGAGCGGTCCTCGCTCACGCAGAACTTCCTGTCGCAGAAGCTCTGGGGCGCCGCGGTGGGTTTCGCCGGGCTGTGGCTCGATCACGAGATCGGTCTCTGGGGGACGGCCTTCGAGGATGACTTCGCCTGGCCTTCCTTCGAGGAGGCCGGCGCGTCGTTCACCTACCGGGCGAACTACGAACTCAACGACTCCACTACCCTGTTCTTCGACTACCAGTATGTCGATCAGGATCGCGGCACGCAGGAGACCTTCGCGGCCGCGCCCTACGAACAGGTGTTCGCCCTCGGCAATGAATCGAAATGGGGACGTTTCGGCCTGAATACGGACTTCATCGCCGGTCTCGACCGCGAGGATGGACGCCTCTCCGCCGGCGATGATTCGCATGGCCTCCAGGTGACCCCCTACTACCAACTCACCGACCATCTGCAACTCGTCGCCCGCTACGCCTATCTCAGCGATGGTCGCATCGGTCGTCCGCAGCAGTATGCCTCGCGCCCCGAGGTGGACGGCTTGAATACCTTCTACGTCGGGTTCAACTACGAGATCTGCAAAACGAAGCTGCGCCTCCAGGGCGGCTACGAGTGGGCGCAGGCGGAACGCATCGTCGGCACGAACACCGAATACGAGAACGGATCGTGGTTGCTCGGGATCCGCACGCATTGGTGAAGCGCACTCCTCTTTCCCTGTCACCACCACCACCCGGGCAGGGATTTCCCTTGGTTCGAAGGGCGGGATCGCGAGGTCCCGCCCTTTTTCGTTTTCACGCGCTTTGACAAGGGTCCCGTTCGGCACCAAATCTCGGGCATGGAACCACACCCGCCGAGGTCGTCCCCCGAGCCCATCGCCATCGTCGGCATGGGCTGCCGCTTTCCGGGCGGAATCGGCGATCCTGCCTCGTTCTGGCGTTTCCTCCGTGACGGTGGCGATGCGATCGGCGAAGTGCCGCCCGATCGCTGGAATGTGGAGCGGTTTCATCATCGCCGTCCCGGCGCCACGGGTAAAATGGTCTCGCGCCGGGGCGGCTTTCTTGACAAGCCCGGGGATTTTGACGCGGCCTTCTTCGGCCTTTCTCCCCGCGAGGCGGCGCGGATGGATCCCCAGCAACGTTGGCTGCTGGAGCTGACCTGGGAGACGCTCGAGGATGCCGGCATTCCCGCCACCCGGCTGAAGGGCAGCGACACGGGGGTTTTCCTCGGGATCTCGAACAGCGATTACGGCAAGATCCAGCAGGAGTATCCGGAGCAGGTCGACGGCTACTCGAACAGCGGCAACGCCCTCAGCATCGCCTCGAACCGGATCGCGTTCTGGTATGATTGGAAAGGGCCGGCTCTCTCGATCGACACGGCCTGTTCCTCCAGTCTCGTCGCCATCAACCGGGCCTGCCTCAGTCTCTGGAGCGCTGAATGCAGCCACGCCCTGGCCGGTGGCGTCAGTGCCATCTTCCTGCCCGATGGCTCGATCGGCTTCAGCAAAGCGGGGATGCTCTCGCCCGATGGCGTCTGTCGCGCCTTCGATGCCAAGGCCAGCGGCTACGTGCGCAGTGAGGGCGCGGGATGCGTCCTGCTGAAAACACTTTCCCAAGCCCTCGCCGACGGTGATGCCATACACGCCACGATCCTCGCCAGTGTCGTGAACCAGGACGGACGCACCTCTTCGATGACGGTGCCATCCGTGGATTCGCAGAGCGCGATGCTCGAGCAGGCGCTCGACATGGCCGGGATCCGGCCGAGCCAGGTGGTGTGCATCGAAGCCCATGGCACCGGCACTCCCGTCGGTGACCCGATCGAGGCCAGAGCACTCGGGGGGGGGCTCGCCCGCGGACGGAATCCGGAGCGACCTTGCCTGATCGGATCGGTGAAAACCAATCTCGGCCACCTCGAGCCCGCCTCGGGCATCGCGGGGCTGATCAAAGCGGCCCTCATGGTCCGCGAAGGGAGGGTGCCCGCGAGTCTTCATTTCCGTATCCCGAATCCGCACATTGATTTCGCCGGGCTGGGGCTGGAGGTCGCCCGCGAAGAGGTGGCCTTGCCTGTGCCGGATGAAGGCGCTCCGGTCGTGGTCGTGAACTCCTTCGGTTTCGGCGGCACGAACGCGCAATGCCTGCTCGCTCCGCCGCCTCCCGTCGCAGGAGCGGGACCGATCCCCTCTCCCCTTTCACGACCACTCCTGCTTCCCCTCTCGGCAGCGGAGAGAAAGGCGCTGGAGAATCTGGCAGAGCGCTACCATGCGGTGATCCCGCCTGACGACGAGGCCCGTCCCTGGTGCCTTGCCGCGGCCGTGTATCGCGAAGCCTTGCCGCAGCGACTCGTCGTGCTGGCGGATGACGCCGGCGAACTCCGCGCGTCTTTGGCATCTTTGTCAGGAGAAGCCACGGACGTCCTCACGGGATCTCCTTCGCCTCGCGCCGGTGCAGGGGTGGCAATGGTCTTCACAGGTCAGGGCTCGCAATATGCCGGCATGGGCCGCGCGCTCCTTTCGCTGGAGCCGGTCTTCTCGGCCCGCTTTGATGAGATCGCGGCGATCTTCCAGGATCTCTCGGGAATGGATCTGCGGGAAAAGATCGAGTCCGGCGATTCACTCGACGCCACCGATCTCGCCCAACCGGGCATTTTTGCGATCCAGGGCGCCTTGCTCGCACTGTGGGAATCGTGGGGCATCCGGCCCGCCGCCGTCATCGGTCACAGCCTCGGCGAAGTCGCGGCGGCCTATGCAGCGGGGATCTACGATCTCGACGACGCTGTCCGCCTCGTGCACCACCGCAGCCGCCTTCAGGCCCGGGCGCGTGGCGGCGGCATGGCGGCTGTCGCGAAACCGGCGGAGGCCGCCGGGGAATCGCTGGCCGACTGGCCTGCCCTCGTGATCTCGGCTTGGAACAGTCCCTCGATGGTGACGATCGCGGGAGACGCCGCGGCGCTCGATGCCTTTCTCGCGGCCGAGTCGGAAAAGGGGGTGTTTGTCAGGCGCTTGCCCGGCGATCACGCCTTTCACTCGGATGCGATGGATCCGATCGAAGCGGAGCTCCGGGAATCGCTTTCATTTCTCCGGCCGCGGGCGGCGAAGATCCCTTTCTACTCCACGGTCACGGGCACCAGTTTGGCCGGCGAGTCGCTCGATGCCACCTACTGGTGGCGGAATGTCAGGGAGCCCGTGTCCTTTGTCCAAGCGGTCACCGCCATGGGCGAGGCGGGTTTCGGGATCTTCCTCGAAGTGGGCCCGCATCCGGCCTTGTCCGGCGCGGTCCGTGAGACCCTCACCCACGAGGTCGCCGGGCTGGTGGCGACCGGATGCCTCCATCGCGACGGTGCCGATGCCCGGCACCTCGCCGCGGCCTTCGCCCGTCTCTGGATCGCCGGAGCCTCCCCGGATTGGCGCGCCTACCTCGGAGGGGTTGCGGCTCCGCGTCGCGAGCTTCCCCATTACCCTTGGCAGCATCGTCCGTTTTGGATGGAATCCCCTGCCTCGCTCCGGAAACGCACCGGTGCGGCCGACCATCCCCTTCTCGGTCTCCGACAGATCGACCCTTCTCCGGCCTGGGAAGGCATCCTCGATCCACGCTCCTTTCCGTGGCTCGAAGATCACCGCTTCTGGAATCGCAGCGTCTTTCCCGCCTCTGGATTTGTTGAGATGATCCAGACGGTGGGACATGTCCTGTTTCCCGAGGAGAGAATCGCGGTGGAGTCCCTCTCCTTCGAGCGCTTTCTTTCCCTTTCTTCCGAATCCCCGCCCACGTGGCGCATCGCGTTCGACGAGGAAAGCCGGAGCGTAAAGGTCTTTTCTCGATCACCCGAGTCGACCGACTGGCACCTGCATGCCAAGGGCCGCGTGGTCGTCCTGCCGGGGCTCCGCGGCGAAATCCCGTCGCAACCCATCTCCGATCTGAGGCGATCGCTGCCCCATCATCTGGCTCATTGGGATTTCTACGAATCCTTCGCCGCCGATGGCTACGATTACGGCACCGCTTTCCAAGGGATCGAGCAGGCCTGGTATGGCCCGGATACAGCCCTCGCCGAGATCCACACGCCGGAGCCGATCGAGGAATCGATAGGGCAATATCGCTTCCATCCCTCCCTTCTCGACGCTTGTTTCCAAACCGTGCGCGCGGCCATGGAGTCCGATCGCGTGGAGCAGGAGCGGGGCAAGCTCTGGCTCCCGGTGGGTCTCGCCGAATGGGTTCAATACCAGAAGATCCCCGCGCGTTTTTATGTTTCTGGCAGGGTCAAACTCCGGGAGGGCGATCGCCTCATCGCCGATCTTGAATGTCTCTCGAAGGATGGACAATGCCTCGCCCGCATCCGGGGATTCGCACTCTCGCTTGTGGCACAGGCCGGCAGCATGAAGGGCGACCCGCTCTTCTATGAATGGCGTTGGGTGGAGCAAGACGAGGAGTCCACGTCCGGGGTCCCGCCTCAAATTCTGATCCTCGGAGAACGATCCGGTTTCGCGGCGGAACTCGCCGGAGCGCTCGAGGATGCGGGCACGCAGGTCGCCTTCAACGAAATCCCGGCGGCCGCACAGAATCTGACGGTCCTCCATCTCGCTCCGCTCGAGGCACCCAATGGCGATTCCACCACCACGAAGGAGGTCGCCGGGATCCAGAAACGCTACCTCGATCCACTCCTGGCACTCGCCCACCAGATCCAAGGCTCAGGCGCCAAGGTCCGGGTCTGGTCGATCGCCCGTCACGATGCCGCGGCCATGCGGCCGGGGATCGCGAGGCCTGTTGCTGCCGCGATCACCGGCTTTCAAAGGGTCGCGTCGTCGGAGATGTCTGCTGGGTTTTGGGGTTCGCTGCTTTTGGAAGCAGATCCGGGACCCGCGGATCTTGAACGGGTCCTCGCGGCAATCCGCTCAAAAGATGGCGAAACGGAGATCGCGTGGTTCGAGGGGCGGCGGCATGTCGCCCGTTTTGTGCCGACCTCGCTGGATGCCTTGCCCCGGCGAGCGCGTCCGGCCCGGACCGCGGGAGGTGAGGTCCGCCCCTATGCTCTCGAAATCGCCCGCCCTGGCACGCTCGAGGGTGGCGAAATCCGCGAGTTTTCCCGCCGCGATCCCGGCCCGGGCCAGGTCGAGGTGCAGGTCGCGACGGCCGGAGTGAATTTCCGCGATCTCCTGAAGCTCCTCGGCCGTTATCCTGGCACCGATTCGGAGCGGCGGGAGTGGGGCGATGACTTCGCTGGAACAGTTTCGCGGGTCGGCGAAGGAGTGACTCATCTACAGATCGGCGATCGGGTCGCCGGGGTAGCCTCCGCCGCCTTCCGTACGCATCTCGTCGTCGAAGCGAACGCTTTGATGGCCTTGCCGCCCGACCTGGATTGGGATGCGGCGGCGACCCTGCCAACCGTTTTTTTGACCGCCCATCACGCTCTCGTGGATCTTGGACGCATGCAAAAGGGCGAATCCATCCTGATCCACGCGGCCGCAGGCGGAGTCGGGCTGGCCGCGATCCAGATCGCACAGGGGTTGGGCCTGGAAATTTTCGCCACCGCGGGGTCGGAGGAAAAACGCGCCGCCTTGCGTAAGCTCGGCGTGCCGCACGTGATGGATTCGCGTTCGCTCGATTTCGTCGGGCAAGTCCGCGAACGGACGCAGGGACGCGGCGTCGATGCGGTGCTGAATTCCCTCGCCGGTGAATTCCTCGTCCAGAGCCTGGGGCTCCTCGCTCCCTTCGGTCGATTCCTCGAGATCGGAAAGATGGATCTCTTTTCGGATCGGCGTCTGCCCATGGGAGCGCTGCGGGATTGCATCTCCTTTCTCGTTATCGACATGGACCGCTTTCTCAAGACCCGCCCGGCGGAGGCGACCCGTCTTTACGAAACGGTCGTCGGGCACATTGCCACCGGACGGTATCGACCGATCCCCTTCCGCTCGATACCGGTCGCCGAGGCAGCAACCGTTTTTCGCGAGATGGCGCGGGGGCAGCATTTCGGAAAACGCGTCCTCGATTTCCGCGCGGAGGATCTTCTCGTCGGAGTGCCGCAGGATCCCCCGACGCGATTCCGCGACGATCGCACTTATCTCGTGGCCGGTGGCCATTCCGGTTTCGGTTTCGCCACCGCACGCTGGCTTGCCGCCCAAGGCGCACGACATCTCGCCCTCCTGAGCCGATCCGGTCCCCGCGATGAGTCCGTCCGTGCAGGCATCGCGGACCTCGTCGCTGCAGGTGTCTCGGTTTACGATCTGCGCGCCGATCTCACCGAAGCGGCGGCGGTTTCCGGAGCACTCGACTCCCTCCGGGCCTCCGCTCCGCCGATCGCCGGCGTGATCCATGCCGCGATGGTCTTGGAGGATCGTTTTCTCACCGAGCACGATGCCGCCAGCTTTGCCCGTGCCCTCGATCCGAAGACGCTCGGGGCCTGGCATCTGCATGAGGCCACCCTTGGCGATCCCATCGAGCTCTTTCTCGTCTATTCATCGATTGCCGCCGCCATTGGATCGCCTCGTCAATCCAACTACGCCGCGGGAAACACCTTTCTCGAGGGGCTCGTCCGCTACCGCCGCGCCATCGGGCGGCCTGGCCTCGCCATCGAGTGGGGCGCGCTCTCCGGCAGCGGGTATGTCGAGCGGAACGAGGCCACCTTCGCCTTCCTCGAAAAGACCGGCAGCCACGCCCTGCCTGTCGACGTAGCCCTCACCCGGCTCGCGGAAATCCTCGATCGCGACACCGATGGAATCGCCGTCGCCAAAATCGATTGGACGATCCTCGGCCGCTACTCTCCGACTCTCGCGAAATCCCCGGTCTATCGGGAGCTGCCTTGCCTCGGTGAGGCATCATCCGGTGCCCGGCTTTCCCACGAGCAATTGCGACTTGCCTCTGCCGATCGCCAGCTCGCGATGGTGGAGGATTTCCTGGTGGCCCAAATCGCCGCCGTCTTCGGGAGCGAGGCGGATACCCTTGATCGCGATGTGCCGGTGACGAGGCTGGGGCTCGATTCCCTGATGGCGATCGAGTTGCTCCATCGCATCGAGTCGTCGCTGGGCATCCCCTTCCCCATGGGCGCGATCCTGTCCGGACCCAACATCCATGAGTTGGCGGCCTCGGTTTTGCGATCGATTCAGCTAACCCTCCCGACGGAAGTGGAAAGCGCGGAGGGAACCGAAGCCCCCCGGTGAAAGCATCGGATCAGAATTTGCCCGTGCCTTTTCCTGTGCCGGAAACGGTCGTCACCGAGTCAACATCGAGCGTTATCTCATCGATCACGGTCCGGCTGCCTTTCATCGTGCAGGTGGATACGACCTTGCTGCCGCGGATTTTGGAGACCCCTTTGGCGCTCCCGGTGTAGTCGCCGTCGGAGTCCAGCACCGCTCCGGCGGTTCCATTGCCCGAATACTTGATCGACTTGCCATTGCGGGCGACGTCGGCCTTTTTCACTTTCCCCTCGGTGGTAGAGTCCAGGGCGGGACCGGGGGCGCTGAGATGGTCGGCGATGGATTTTGCTTTCCCTTCTTTGGTCGGGATCTGGACATCGCCGGTGCGAGTCTCGGTAGTGGTCGAAGGCAGGGACGGAACGCCACCCAGGTATTGAATCACCGAGATCGTCAGAGTGATCGAGCCTTTCGACTCGCCACCAGCCTTCCGGAGAATACGGTTTTCATTGACCGCGTCCGCCTTGGCAAGGGCCGGCGGGAGAAGGAAAAGTGCGACAAGAATTCGGATCGCTTTCATGATGGCGGATGGTTGAGCAGTTTTGAAACCAACCAGGAGAATTCCCGTCGTTTTCCTCTCGATCAGATCGGAATGCCTCACCGTGGTCAAGAAAAGTCGGTGATTTTTTTCGTCAGCGGGCGATCGCTTGCGCTCCCACCATCCACCGGATATCCCCAAGCCTCGAAGGAGAATTGCCAACGCTTCCGGATCCGCTCGATCATCTCCGCGGGCAAGTCGCGGGGCTGCCTCCGGAATTGTCCGGTCTTTCCGAGAGCTTCTTGCAGCGAGATCCGCGCCTGCTCGTCCTCCGGCAATCCCAATGTCTCACGGATCCCGCGCACGACGCTGACCGGATCCTTCACGAGCGCCTCATAGCTCGTTTCAAACAGCGCTCCTGCAGGAAGCTCGGCGCGGTCGCGCAGGTATCGCCGCATCACCGCTTCATAGGTGCTCAGGAGATATTCCGCGAGTCCCGCCGGATCATCGGCCTGTAGTCCGAATTGTCGCACCAGATAAGGCACCCGGTTGAGGGCGGCGGCGGCGACTTCGTAGGGGTCTCGCACGAGATGGATAAAGCGAGCCCCGGGGAACCATTGACGCAGCCAGGGGATCCGCGTTGTTGCCGCCGGGTTTTTCAGCAGCAGCACGCACCCGGGGGCCTGGTGTGAGATCCTCGCGAGGAAACGGCGATAGGCGTCGGCGAAGGCCTCGCGCTTTTCTTCCGAAAGCGTCTCCAGAAAGAGCGCCTCCCGGGTGAGCGTTTCGCGTGCCTGCGGGAAGGAAAAACTGTGGAAATAGCTGACGGGTCCCAGCGCCGCGAGGGCCATTTCTTCCTCCTGCGGCTCCTCGAGGGAAAGGGGCACCGCGTCGAATCCCCGTGTCGGCGGCAGGAGATGGCGGAGATACCAGCGAAGGTAGCCGCTCGTCTCGCGGAGATTGTGCGGCATCAGGCAATCGCCGTTATCGGGCCAAGCATGGCGTGGGTCGGCCGCCAGCAATTGATGCAACCAGGTCGTGCCGCTGCCCCAGTGCCCGATGATGAAAATCGGTGGCTGGTCGCTGGAAAGGGCCCGGATGTCCTCCCCGCGTTGCCGTTCACGCCAGTCCTCGTATCGCGAGTAGATCCAGCGCTGCGAGATCGCCAGCGCCGACATCAGGAGACGCCCCGTGCCTTTGACGGTGTAGCCACGATGAGCGCAGACCGTCTCGAAGAAATCCTTCCAATCCGCCCCCGCCAGCGGGTGCAGCCAGACCCGTGGTTCGCGCGTAGGCGGTTTCATGGATCGAGCTCCTTGTCGTAGATGCGCAAGGTGCGGCAGTGCTTGGCTCCCACGGACTCCGCGAGTTGGCGGGTGACGCGGTTGTCTTCGAGGATCCAACTCAGCTCGATCGTGCGCAAGGCGGGAAAGGCGTGGAGGTGGCGCCGGAGCTGTCGCACCACCAGCGGCCCCAGGGGCAACTTGCGATAGTTCGGCAGGACGCCGACGATGAGCAGCCGGAGGCACTCGAGCCGATGCCGGTCGCGCCAGATTCGCCACAGGCCCGTGGGGCCGATCCGCCCGTTCAGCCCCTGCAGGATCTGCCAAACATCGGGCACCGCGAGAAAGACCGCCGCCGGCTCGTCATACACCTCGATCACCGCTCCGAAACGCGGGTCGAAAAACGGACCCAGCTCTTTCGAAGCGTGGAGAAAATCCTCCGCCCGCATCGGAAACGCTCCCCAATTGCGATCCCACGATCGCGAAAAAACGTCCGCGAAGAGCGTCGCCTCTTCCTCGATCCGATCCATCCTCAGCTCGCGGATCACGATCCCCGCGGTTTCCATCGCGGCCAGTTCCGCATCATGGCGCAGCAGATTGGCCTCGACCTCATCGAGGGACAGCCGGTAGCCCAGCAGATCGCGGGCCTTGTGATAGCCGTTTGCAGTCAACAGATCGGCATAGTAGGCCGGGGTGTGGGCGAGCAGCAGGGCCGGCCGGATCTCCCCGCCTTGGATCGTCACTCCCGCCGGATCGGAAAGGGTGAAACTCGTCGGCCCACGCGACACCTCCAAGCCCTCGGCCTTCAGCCAAGCCTCCGCCTTCGCCAGAAGCGCGGCGGCTACTGCCGGATCATTCACGGATTCAAAAAAGCCGAAGAATCCCACCCCGTCCTGATGCCGGGCGAGATGCCGTTCATTCCGGATCGCCGCGATCCGCCCCACCGCACGCCCGTCGTCGCGGGCCAGAAAAAAGGCCGCTTTGGATCCGAAGCCATCTTGAAAAAACGCCCCTCGCTCCGGATCGATTTCACGTCGCTGTGCCGCGAGGATCGGAGGCACCCAGGCCGGATCATTCTTATAGACCTCCCAGGGAAACCGGAGAAACGCTTCGCGATCTCGTCGCGACTCGATGGGGCTGGTCTCTAGCATATTTTGACATCTACAGCCTATACCCTCGACAAATCCTCGTGCAACGCCCCACCTGCGCCGAAGTATTCATTGATGCATCACCCCTGACCGCCAATAATGGATCGAAGCCGCAATGGGACGACGTCCGCGGCGCTCGCGCATCGTGTCATCGCCGCCGACAGATTTGGATCTCCCTGACGCCCCCGGGTTCTCCGAGGTGGTGCGACATTGGGCATCTCGCACACCCGATGAGTTGGCCTTTACCCAGCTCCGTGGTCCTGGCGGCCAGCGCGAGATCGATTTTCGGTCCCTTGCCGCCCGTGTTGCCGGCTTGGCTTCCCGGCTGAGAGACAGCGGCTGCGCGGGAAAGGCCGTCGTCCTCGTCTATCCGACCGGGATCGATTTCGTCATCGCTTTTCTCGGCTGCCTCACCGCCGGGGCCATCGCCGTGCCGTCCGAACCCCCGCGGCGAAAGGGCAAAAGCGATCGACTCCAGTCCATTCTCGAGGATTCCGGGTCAGCCGCTCTCCTCGTCGATGATGACCTCGTCGCTCGCTTCCGTGGCGACGGCGATCTCGCTGATCTCGTCGGTGACCGGCTCGTCCTCGAGCTACCTGAGTCCGGCCTGCCCCATCAACAGGACTTCCCGTCCACCGATCCGGAATCCATCGCCTTGATCCAATACACTTCCGGCTCCACCACCTCGCCGCGCGGGGTGATGATCTCACACCGGGCGCTGCTCGCGAACGTGCGGATGATCTCGGCGGCCTTCCGGGTCTCCAGCCGTGATCGCTCCGGCTCGTGGCTGCCTGCCCATCACGATATGGGACTCGTCGGTGGGATTCTTACCACGCTGCTGTGCGGGAAACCAGGACTGCTCCTGAACCCCGCCACCTTCCTCAGTCATCCCCTCGCCTGGCTGCGCGCCATCTCGGATCACGGCATCACCGTCAGTGGCGGTCCGGATTTCGGCTATCGCTGGTGCGTCGAGCGTATCTCACCTGCTGAAGTCGCGACCCTCGATCTGAGCAGGTGGCGAGTCGCCTTCACCGGCGCGGAGATCGTGCGCGGGTCCACCTTGCGCCGTTTCGCCGAGCATTTCGCCCCCGCGGGCTTTCGTGCCGAGGCCTTTTTCCCCTGCTACGGTCTAGCCGAAGCGACACTCCTCGTCAGCGGTGGCCCCTGTGGTGAAATCATCACCTCGACCTTCGACGCCGGAGCCCTGCAAGCGGGTCTCGTCCGCCCTGCCGATCCGGGGACGGGACGCGTCCGCGAGTTGGTCGCCAGCGGACGTCCCGCTTCCGGAGTCGAACTCGCCATCGTTGATCCGGATACCTGCCTGCCTCAGCCCGACGATCGCACTGGCGAGATCTGGGTGCGTTCCCCTGCTCTTGGCAGCGGTTATCGGCGGCAGGCCGGGCTCTCGTGCGATCCCTTTGCCGCCACCCTGAGCCATGACACCCGCCCCTGGCTCCGCACCGGCGACCTCGGCTTTCTTCAAGAGGGCCGGCTTTTCGTGAGTGGTCGTTTCAAGGATCTCCTCATCGTGCGCGGAACGAATCACGCCCCCGAAGATCTCGAGCGGACCTTGGAGGAAGCCGTGCCGGGTCTCGTCCCCGGTGGCGTTGCCGCCTTCTCTTGTGATCGGGAGGATCGCGAGTGCGTCGTCGTGCTCGCCGAGCGGGCGCGCCATGCCGGGATCGATCCCGACACGCAGATCGCGGAAATGCACCGGGCGCTTGTCTCCGTTCATGATCTCTCCGCGGGGGTAATCCAGCTCGTCAGGCCCGGTTCCCTGCCCCGCACCTCCAGCGGCAAGATTCGTCGCTTCGTCTGTCGCGAGCATTTCGAAAACGGCCTCCTTTCTCCTCTTGCCGGTTCCCCATCCGCCTCCCTCGATCGATCCGACGTGCTCACCCGGATCGCAACACGTCTGCGCCTCCCCACCAGCAGCTTGCCGCTTTCGACGCGGCTCGATGCGGATCTGGGGCTGGACAGTCTGGGAAGAGCCCAACTCCTCCACGAACTCGCGGCGGTCTCCGGATTCTCCTTTGCCGACGGGGCCGCCTTCCGTGTCGAGACCGTGGGTGACGTGCTCGGCCTGCTTGAGAAAGCCCCCTCCTCCCTCCCACCGACCGCTCCGGCTGGCATCTGCGATTTCCCCGAGATTGTTCAATTTGGAAAGACCCGGTCGGCACTCCTCGCTGAGGGCTACGACGATCCCTATTTCCGGATTTACGAGGACCTGGGAGGCGGACTCGCCCGTTGCGAGGGGCGGGAACTGATCCAATTCGGCAGTTATCACTATCTGGGCCTCTCGCGCCATCCCGAAGTCATCGAGGCCGCGGCCCGCGCCGCCCATGATCACGGCACCTCCGCCGGCGCCAGCCGTCTCGTCACGGGGAATCGCGGCGTCCATGTCGAGCTCGAGCAAACCCTCGCGCAATTCCTCGGCAGTGAGTCCTCGCTCGTCTTTGTCGGGGGGCATGCCACCAATCAGACCGTCATCGGCCACCTTTTCGGCCCCGGCGATCTCATCCTGCACGACAGCCTTGCCCACAACAGCCTCATCGAGGGGGCAAAACTCTCCGGCGCAAGGCGTTGGTCTTTCCCTCACAATGACTTTTCCACCCTCGACGAGATCCTCACGCGGCATCGGGGGCAATTCCGTCGTGTCCTTCTCGTCGTCGAAGGGGTTTACAGCATGGACGGAGATCTGCCGGACCTGCCTCGACTCGTCGAATTGAAACATCGCCACCGCGCCCTCCTCATGCTCGATGAAGCGCACAGCCTCGGCACACTCGGGGCGACCGGACGCGGACTCACCGAGCACGCCGGAGTGCCCGTCACCGAGATCGACCTCCTCATGGGCACCTTGAGCAAGGCCTTCGCCAGTTGCGGCGGTTTTATCGCGGGCCGCCGGGAGCTCATCGAATACTTGCGACACACGACGCCGGGCTTCGTCTACAGCGTCGGCATGCCGCCCCCCAGCGCCGCCGCCGCCAGCGCCGCGATCGGTCTTCTTCAGCGCGAACCTTGGCGGGTGGAACGGCTTCAACAACTTGGCCGCCTTTTCCACGAAACCGCGGCCCGGCGTGGTCTCACGATCGGCGGGGAGCCCGGCACCCCCATCATCCCCTTTCTCACCGGACATTCCCTGAAAGCGCTCACCCTTTCCAGCCAGCTTGAGGCGGGTGGCTTCGCCGTGCCTCCCGTCATCCACCCGGCCGTGTCCGAGGAGGGGGCCAGACTCCGGTTTTTTCTCACCTGTGAACATCGGGAGGAGCAGATCCACGACGTGCTCGACACTCTCGCCGAGCGGGTGCATCCGGCACGCCCCGGAGTGACGGTTTCTTCGTGAATCGATCATGGACTCCTTCGGCAGCTCCAACACCCCCGTCGGATCAGCTCCACGGATCCTTCTCACCGGTGCCACGGGATTGCTCGGCAACCACGTCCTCCGCACTTTGAACGCACAGGGGCACGTGCCTCGCATCCTCCTCCGTCCCGCTGCGTCGCGTCGTCCCTTGGAAGGGCTCGCCTGCGAAGTCCATTCCGGAGACCTGCTCGATCCCTCGTCGCTGACCGGCGCCTGCGAGGATGTTTCCATCGTCTACCACGCCGCTGCCGAAGTCCGCATCGGGCGTACCCGGCCCGATCTTTTCCGGTCGATCAATGTCGAGGCCACGTGCCGCCTCGCCGATGCCGCCCAAGCGGCCGGGGCACGGTTTGTCTTCATCTCCAGCGCGGATACCCTTCGTGGCGGCACCGCTACAGCACCCGCGGACGAAACCGCCCCTTTCGACTCCCGTCACGCCTCCCCTTACAGCGAAAGCAAACACGAGGCCGAGCAGGCTTTGATCGAGCGCACTCGCCAAGGGCTCGACCTCGTCATCATCCATCCCGTCTTTCTCCTCGGTCCCTACGATTGGAAACCCTCCTCCGGTGCCATGCTCCTCGCGGTCGCCCGCGGACTCGGGCGTATCGCTCCTCGCGGGGAATTCAGCATCGCCGACGTGCGAGATGTCGCCCGCGCCATCGTCGCCGCCGGAGAAGAGGGAAAAAGCGGACAGCGTTATCTCCTGGCAGGCCCCACCTTCACTTATCGCGAAGCATGGAACCGCTTCGCCGCCCTCTCGGGACGCCGCCCGCCCTTGGTGACTTTGGGGCCTCTCGCCACCGTTCTGGCGGGCTTCGCGGGCGACGCCCTCGCCCGAATCCTCGCGAACGAACCCGCCTTCAACTCCGCCGCTCTCCGCACCGCCCGCATGCCCCGCCACTACACGAGTGCAAAAGCCATCGCCGAACTCGATTACCATTGCCGCCCGTTCGAGGAAACGCTCGCCGACGCCTGGGAATGGATGCGTCGGGAATGGGCGTTGTGAGCAGAGAAACCCGGTCGAAACCCTCAACCCATCTCCGCCCCGCAAGCCCAGCAGATCTCGAAATTGCCGGGATTGATTTCGCCGCAGGCGGCACAGGCAACTTCGACCTGCGACCGGGCCTCATCGGTCTCCGACACTTCACGGAGGATGTCGAGGGCGATCGGATGATCCTCCTCGCGGAGGACGCAGAGAGCGGGCCAGTTCTTGGGGCGGTCAAATTGGGAAAGCCCAAGAGCATTCCAATCGCCGGGGTTCCGGACGGCGGTGGCGATCCCGCGACTCTCGAGGATCGAACGAAGCAAGCCCATCCGAGCCGTGTCGGGTTCACGAAGGAGTTCGATCATGGGGAAGCGTCGCCCGTCCCCTGGCGTTGGCAAAGGAATTCCGTCCGCGGGTCGTGATGGAGTGATGGAGTGATGGAGTGATGGAGTGATGTGCGCCGGGTCAGGAAAGCGGCGGAATTCAAGCGAATTTCAGGGAAGCCTACCAATTTCAGCTTCCACGCAATCGCAAATCCATCACCCCATTACTCCACTGCTCCACCCCTGCCGCCGGTGCCCCTTCCCTTTCTTCCCGCTGGCATGTTCCAGAATATCCGGTAAAGTTAACAATTTCCATGGCCCGCCGCAAATCCTCCTCCTCTTCCTCCCGTTCCTCTTCGAAAGGGCCGTTTTCCTCACTTTCGGGCGGGAAGTCCCGTTCGAAAGGACGCAGGAAGTCAGGCGGATCCCGGCTGCGCAAGTTCGGCCGGCTCATCCGGACGGGGGCCATCATTGGTGGGATCGTGGCCGTGAGCGGAGCGATCTACTACGGCAAGCGGGCGATGGAGTTCGACCTCGCCCTCGTGAAGGAGATCCCCGAGCGCACTCTCGTCTATGATCGGAACGGCATTCTCATGGGACACGTTGCGGGCCATGGGGAAAACCGGGTCTCGGTCAAGGCCTCGCAGGTCTCCGAACATTTCATCAAGGCCCTCCTCGCCCGGGAGGACAACCGCTTCTACGACCACCACGGGGTGGACCCGATCGGGGTGCTGCGGGCGATTGTCACCAACGTGAAGTCGCGAGGGAAGGCCCAAGGGGCCTCGACGATCACGATGCAGCTCGCGCGCAACACCTACGGGATGCGCGAGATGTCGCTGCAGCGCAAGATCATGGAGGCCGCCCTCGCGGTCCGGCTGGAGCGCGAATACTCGAAAGAAGAGATCCTCACCTATTACATGAACCGGGTCTATTTCGGCTCGGGACTCTACGGAATCGAGCGGGCCGCCCAAGGCTATTTCATGAAACCCGCCTCCGACCTGACCTTGGCCGAAGGCGCGATGCTGGCCGGGGTGATCCGCGGGCCGAGCCTGCTGAATCCCTTCCGCAGCATGGAAAACGCGAAAGACATCCAGGCCGAGGTGCTGGATCGTCTCGTCGCCTCGGATCTCGTAACCAAAGCGGATGCTGAGGCGGCGAAGGGACAGTCGATCACCCTGCGGCCTCCAGCGATGCGATTGGCGACCGGGAGCTACCCGCTCCAGTCGGTCTTTGATCTGCTGGAAGATCACCTCGCGCCGCACCTCATCGAGAACGGCGGTCTCCGCATCTACACTACGATTGACGAGCAGCTCCAGAAAGTCGCGCAGACGGAGTTGAACCGACACCTCACGTCGATCGAGCAGCGTCCCGGTTACCCGCATTCCCCCCGCAGCTCGCACAAGGATGGCACGGCGACGAAATACCTTCAGGGGTCGGTGGTGACCCTCGACAACCGCACCGGGGGCATCGTCGCCCTGGTGGGTGGTCGTGATTTCAGCGAAAGCGCTTTCAACCGGGCCTTTTATGCTCGGCGCCAGGTCGGCTCGACCTTCAAGCCCTTCGTGTATGCGGTCGCCTTCGACCGGGGCGGCCTGCAGCCAAACACCCCGGTGAGCGATGATCCCGTGAAGATCGGCAACTGGTCGCCGCAGAACAGCGACGGCACCTATCGCGGGATGCAGCCGGCCGCGGTGGGGCTGGTGAGTTCACGCAACACGATGTCGGTGCGGGTGAGTCAGATCGCCGGCATCCCCTACATCCGCGGACTGGCATACGAGTTGAAGTTCGGCGACATCCCGAGGTCGCCGGTGATCGCCCTGGGCGCCTTTGAATCGACACCTGTCACGCTGACGAGCGCTTACTCGACCTTTGCCACCGGTGGGGTGAATCTCTCGCCTTTCCTCATCTCGAAAATCGAACTGGCCGACGGGACCGTGCTCTACGAACACGAGAATGCCGGGAAACGTCTCTTCCCCGCGAAGGTCGCATGGACCGTCTCGGATCTCCTCGGCGATGTGCTCGACAAAGGGACCGCGACGGAGGCCCGCAAGCTCGGCTATGCGGCCCCGGCCTACGGCAAGACGGGGACGACGAACGACTACCTCGACGCGTGGTTTGTCGGCTACACCGACAAGCTCACCACGGGCGTCTGGGTGGGCCTCGATCAACCGAAGAAGATCATGGAGCGCGGTTACGGCAGTACCCTCGCCCTGCCGGTGTGGACGGAGGTGATGAAGGCGGCCGAGACTCGTCCGAACTTCGTCGCCGCGCGCCTCCCCGGCACTCGCAGCGGCACGACGGGTGGCGGCGGGATGCTCGTCGCTTCGCCGGTCAATGGCGCGGGCGATCCCGTGGCGCAACCGGCGGAGGGCGGCTTCGGCCGGGCTGTCCGCGGCGTGGGTCGATTTTTGTTCGGCGGATCGCAGCGTTGAGCAGGGATTCGTTTCGGCTCCCATTTCTTCTGTGTCGATTCCGGCAGACTCGGCTGGAATGGCTCCAATTCGCTCTCGACAAGCGGAGCGGGATTTGTCACATTCCGCAACACGCCGCAAATGAGCAACAAGCGAGAGTCCTTTTTCAGCCTGGTCCCGGAAGGCTCGCCGCACGAGGTGCATGGCGAACGGGAAGTGATGCTGCCCGGCATCTCCCTGGAGATCCTCGCGACGCGGAAGATCCGTCTGCAGCGGTGGAACCTGCAACAACTGATCGATCCCTACTGGAGGCTCTATTGTCCGGTGGAGGGATCGGCGGTGGTGAAATTCGACGGCGTGGAGACCAAGCTATTGCCGGGGAACCTCTACCTGATCCCGCCCCGAACCGCCTTCAGCTCGCATAATCCGGTGCCGTTCACGAAGTGGTATGTGCATTTCATCCTCGGCCGGTCGGATTTGCTCTCGGTGCCCGGGATCTATTCCAGTCCGGTCGATGCCGTGGCTCAGGCCTTCCTCGATTCCCTCGCCTCGGCAAAAGGGGAACCCTACAACTGGGAATCGGCCTCCCTAGTGATCCACGCCCTCGGCAAACTCCCGACGCGCGCCTGGACCGATCAGAAGCTCGACCCGCGCGTGACCAAGGCGATGGAATTCCTCCAGGCGAATCTCGCCCGCCGCATCAACGCCGACGACGCGGCCCGCGCCGCGGGAGTGAGCGTGCGGAATCTGAACCACCTCTTCCGTTCGCAGGTGCGCCTCGCGCCCATGAGCGTGCTCCTCAGCTACCGGCTCGACCGCGCCTGCCACCTCCTTCGCCACACCGATCAGTCGATCGAGCAAGTCGCTGAGAACTGCGGGTTTCCGAACCGTTATTACTTCAGCCGAATGCTGAAGCAGCACCGGGGCGTTTCCCCCGCCGCCTACCGGAAAGGCCAGCTCTATTGATCCCCGGCGATGAAGGAATTCACCCAAGGCTCCGCCCTCCACGCGATCTGCCTCGGGGTTTGTCTCGCGGCGGTGTTCCTTACGATTCATCTGGCCCGGAAAACGCGCGGCCATGAGCCGTCGGCGAAACGGGTGCGGACCGCGATCATCAGCGGCTGTCTCGTTTTCTGGGTGCTGAGCAACGGCTACGGGCTTTTCGGCGGTCGTTTCTCGTGGGCGGAATCGCTGCCGCTCCATTTCTGCAATCTCGCGAACCTGCTGGGAGCCTACGCCGTGGCGACCCGTCACCGCGCCTCGCAGTCGCTCATGTATTTCTGGACCTTCGCCCTGTGCTCGATGGCCTTTTTGACTCCCTCGCTCTACGTGGGGCCGGCGGAAGTTTGGTTCTGGCTCTTCTGGCTTTATCACCTCTTCATCCCGGTGTCGACCACCTGGATCCTCGTGGCCGACCGCTTCCAACCGACTTGGCGGGATTGGCGGAGCTCGGTGCTGCTGACCCTCGGCTATATGGGAATCCTGGCGGTGCTCGATGCGATCACGGGATGGAATTACGGGTTTGTCGGTCCCTCGAAACCGACCCAAGCGAATCTGCTCGATTTTCTCGGTCCCTATCCCCTGCGGCTCTTCTGGATGGTCCTGGTCGGCGCGGCGCTCTTCGCTTTGCTCATGCTGCCGTGGTTGCGTCGTGGCGGCCGCCGATCCCAAGTCGTAACCTGATTCGCCATGACCGAAGCCGAAACCCGGGAATACGAGGCCTTCATGAGGGGGCTGAAGCGCCGCAATCCCCATCAGCCCGAGTTCCAGCAGGCCGTCGGCGAAGTCGTGGCCTCGGTCTTGCCCTGGTATCTCGCCCATGAGGACTACCGTCGCGCCCAGATCCTCGAGCGCATCACCGAGCCCGATCGCATCATCAGCTTCCGCGTCACCTGGGAGACCGACACCGGCGAAATCCGGGCGAACCGGGCCTGGCGGGTGCAGTTCAATCACGCCCTCGGCCCTTACAAGGGCGGGCTGCGCTTCCACCCGACGGTGAACGAGAGCATCCTGAAATTCCTCGGCTTCGAGCAGATTTTCAAAAACAGCCTCACCGGTCTGCCCATGGGAGGCGCGAAGGGCGGCTCGAATTTCAATCCCAAGGGCAAAAGCGACCGCGAGGTGATGCGATTCTGCCAGTCGCTGATGATCGAGCTTTCCCGCCATATCGGCGAGGACGTCGACGTGCCCGCCGGTGACATCGGCGTCGGCGGACGGGAGGTGAGCTATTTGTTCGGCCAATACATGCGTCTCGAAAACCGCTGGAGCGGCGTGCTCACGGGCAAGGGACTCTCCTATGGCGGCAGTGCTGTCCGCACCGAGGCGACCGGCTGGGGATGTGTCTACTTCTGCGAGGAAATGCTGCGTCACCATGGCGACTCCCTCGTGGGAAAACGCGTCGCCGTGAGCGGCAGCGGCAATGTCGCGCTTTATGCCGCACAAAAGCTGATCGAAGTTGGTGCCACGGTCGTGAGCCTGAGCGACTCCCGTGGCTTCTGCCACTTCCCCGACGGTCTCGACCTCGACCACTGGAGCGCGATCCGCGAACTGAAGGAAATCCGGCGCGGCTCGCTCGCCGAAGACGTCGGCGGAGGGATCTATCACCCCGGTGCGAAACCCTGGGGCATCGCCTGTGATCTCGCGATGCCCTGCGCGACGCAGAACGAGCTGGACCTCGACGACGCCATCTCCCTCGCCGACCAAGGCATCGTCGCCGTTTGCGAGGGGGCGAACATGCCCGTGACCCATGAGGCGGCCGAGCTCCTCCGCAGTCGCGGCATTCTCCATGCCCCGGGGAAAGCCTCCAACGCCGGTGGTGTGGCCGTGAGCGGCCTCGAGCAAAGCCAGAACGCGATGCGCCTGAGCTGGAGCCGCGAGGAAGTCGATCGTCGTCTGCGGCAGATCATCATCGACATCCACGCCCGCTGCGTCGCCGAGGGTTCGGGTGAAGGTGAGAAAATCGATTACCTCAAGGGCTCCAATCTGGCCGGGTTCAAAAAAGTGGCTGGAGCCATGCTCGCCTACGGGGCGGTGTGAAAGGGAGGCGCAACAGCTCTGCCGACCGGAAGGGCGCGACCTCCCGGACCCTCCCGGCCCGACGGATCCACTCCCCGATGCGGCGGCGGTCCGCGAAGGTCGCGGATGATTCGGAGAGATGGAGGATCAACGGTGGCGAGAAATTTCTTTGACTTTCCCCCCGGGGGCCGGAGCATTCCGGCGTTCCGTCACGTAACCTCTTCCTATGCAGAAAACCGTCATCATCGGGGCCGGGGGCGTCGGCAACGTCGTCGCCCACAAATGCGCGCAAGACGCCGCGACCTTCGGGGAAATCTGGCTCGCGAGCCGCAGCCTCGACAAGTGCGACGCCATCGCCGCGGACATCAAGGCCGCCACCGGCGTCACCATCCACACCCGGCAAATCGATGCCGACAACGTGCCCGAGGTCGTTGCCTTTCTGAGGGAGGTGCAGCCGCAGATCCTGCTCAACATCGCCCTGCCCTACCAGGACCTCACCCTCATGGACGCCTGCCTCGAGGCCGGGGTCCACTACGTCGACACCGCCAACTACGAGCCGCCGGACACCGCGAAGTTCGAATACAAGTGGCAGTGGGCCTACCAGGAGAAGTTCAAGGCCGCGGGACTCACCGCCCTCCTCGGTTCCGGATTCGATCCGGGCGTCACCAACGTCTACTGCGCTTACGCGCTGAAGCATTACTTCGACGAGATCGAGACCGTCGACATCCTCGACGCCAACGCCGGTGATCACGGCCTGCCCTTCGCCACGAATTTCAATCCCGAGATCAACCTCCGCGAGATCACCGCGAACGGCCGCTATTGGGAGAACGGCGAGTGGAAGGAGACCAAGCCGCTCGAGATCGGGCTCGACTACCCCTTCCCCGACGAGCAGGTCGGCACGCGCAAGATCTACCTCCTTTACCACGAGGAACTCGAGAGCCTCGCCCAAAACCTGCCCGGGCTGAAGCGGATCCGCTTCTGGATGACCTTCTCCGACAACTACATCAAGCACCTGACCGTGCTCAAGAACGTGGGCATGACCTCGATCGAGCCGATCGACTACGAAGGGCAGCAGATCATCCCGATCCAGTTCCTCAAGGCCATCCTTCCCGATCCCGCCTCGCTTGGTCCGCTCACGAAGGGCAAGACCTGCATCGGTTGCCTCGTCACCGGCAAACTCAAGGGCACCGGCGAGACCGCGACGAAGTTCATCTACAACGTCTGCGACCACCAGGAGTGCTACGCCGAGGTGAAGAGCCAGGCGATCAGCTACACCGCCGGCGTCCCCGCGATGATCGGCGCGCGCCAGTTGATCTCCGGCGTCTGGCTGAAGCCGGGAGTCTGGAACCTCGAGCAACTCGATCCCGATCCCTTCATGGCCGACTGCAACGTCTGGGGCCTGCCGTGGCAGGTGATCGATGCGGAGCCGCTCAAAGTCGGATAATTCTCCGCCCCGGGTGACCTCTTGCCTGAATATTCTTTTTGGCGTAATTGCTTTATGCAAACGAAGGTCTTCCGAATCGGCGGTTCCCTCGCCGTGCGGCTACCCAAGGAATTGGAACTGCCCTGCGGCCCCGTTTCCATCCACCGCGAGGGTGAGAAGCTCGTGATCGAAGCGCAAACGTCTGCTAGTTGGCCCGAAGAGTTTTTCGAGAGCATCCGGATCGAGCGTGAGGATTTCGGTCGTGAGAATCCGGAATGCAGAAAGAATTGGTTGTGAATTGGATTCCCGAACCACCAGCAATACCAAGGACTTTTCCGACTTGCCGGGACTCGACCTAGAAGACTGGCGCTGAACCTTTTTCCCATGCCCGACCACCCCTCCACCGGCCTCTACCGCGGCGACATCCCGCGCCTCCTCGCCGCCTTCGAACGCAGCGGGCTCGACACACCCTGTTTTGTCCTCGATCAGACCCTCTTTCGTCGGAATGGCGAGATCCTGAAGCGCGTCCAGGACGAGACCGGTGCGAAGATCCTCCTCGCCCAGAAGGCCTTCTCGTGTTTCGGGCTCTATCCCCTGCTCCGCGACTACCTCGTCGGCACCGCCGCGAGCGGCCTGCACGAAGCCCGGCTCGGGCATGAGGAATTCGGCGGCGAAGTGCACGTCTTTTCCCCCGCCTTCAAGCCTGCCGAGATGATCGAGGTCCTCAAGATCGCGGACCACCTCGTCTTCAACTCGCTGAGCCAGTGGCAGCGTTATCGTGACGAGGTGCTCGCGGCGGGTTCGCGGGTCTCCGCCGGACTCCGCATCAATCCGGAATACTCCGAAGCCGTCGCCGAGATCTACGATCCCTGCGCTCCCGGCTCCCGCTTCGGCGTGCTCGCTTCGCTTCTCGACGGGGCCGATCTCACCGGACTCGAGGGACTCCATTTCCACACCCTCTGCGAACAGGGCGCCTCGGCGCTCGGCGGCACGCTTCGCGCCGTGATGGAGAAATTCGACAGCCAACTCCGGACGATGAAGTGGCTCAACTTTGGCGGCGGCCACCTCATCACCTCTCCGGGATACGATGTCGAGCTGCTCATCTCCCTCATCCGCGAGGTGCAAGCCCGATATCCGCATCTCCAGATCTACCTCGAGCCCGGCGAGGCCATCGCCGTGGGCACGGGGGTTTTGTTAGGCACCGTGATCGACCTCGTCGAAAACGGCATGCCCATCGCCGTCCTCGATCTCTCCGCCACCACCCACATGCCGGACGTGCTCGAGATGCCCTACCGCCCCGTCGTCGAGGGCGCGGGCGAGGCGATCGAAAAGGCCCACACCTACCGCCTCGGCGGCCCGACCTGTCTCGCCGGCGATGTCATCGGCGATTACAGCTTTGATGAGCCGCTCCAGATCGGCGACCGCCTCCTCTTCCACGACATGTCGCATTACACGATAGTGAAGACGACGACCTTCAACGGCGTCCCCCTGCCGTCGATCGCCATCCTCGGCGAGGACGGGGAGATCGGGAACGTGCGGCAGTTCGGGTATGAGGATTACCGGATGCGGCTGGGGTAGACAGGAGGTGGATTGGCCTTGCCATTGCGCAACCAGCCTCCTAATCTCCCGCCGATGAGTTTCCGCCAAATCTGCCTGTTACTGTTTTTCATCCTCCCTCTCACGGTCCACGCCCAAAAACGCACCTGGACCTCCGCCGACGGCAAATCGGCCTTTGAGGGTGAATTGCTCGAATACAACGCCACCGAGGTGCGGGTGAAACGGGCGGCGGACTTCAAGACCTTCATCCTGCCCCTGGCAAAGCTCTCGGAGCCCGACCAGACCTTCGTGAAGGGCCTCCTCCGCGAGGACGCCCGCAGTGCGGGAGTGAAAGACGGCCCCCATGCCACTCTCGTCACGGGAGCGTTCGTGAAGGGGACGTCGGCAGAGGGTCTCAACTTCCAGTTCTACGGCAATCCCAAGTGGAAAGGCGAGGAACGGTATCCCCTCCTCATCTGGCTGCACGGCGCGGGCCAGAGCGGATCGGACAACGAAGCCCAGATGGGCGGCGCGACGAAACCCTTCACGGAAGAGGCGAACCAGGAGGAACGTCCCTGTTTCGTCCTCGCCCCGCAATGCCCGGACCGCAACATCGGCTTCAAGGACGCGGTCGCCTCGAATCTCATGGCCCTGGTGAAGAGTCTCTGCGATTCCCTGCCGATCGATGAATCACGCCTCTACCTGACCGGCTCCTCGATGGGCGGATCGGGCTCGTGGCGCATCGGCACGGAGTATCCGGGCGTCTTTGCCGCGATCGTCCCGCTCTGCGGCGGCGGCGATCCCTCGAAGGCTTCGGCGCTGAAGGAAACGCCGATCTGGGCCTTCCATGGCGACAAGGACGAAGATGTGCCGCTCGAGCGCTCGACCTCGATGATCGAGGCGATCAAGGCTGCCGGGGGCACGAAGGCCCAGCTTTCCATCCTCGAAGGCGAGGGCCATCTCATCGCCTCCGGGGTTTATGCGAAACCCGAGTTGCACGAGTGGATCTTCGTGCAGCGGCTGGGATCTCCCTCGAATCCATGAAAATCGCTCACGGCCTCGCTCTTTTCCTCCCCTTCTCCCTCGCCTGCGCCGATGACCTCCCCGATCCGGTGGAGGTGACTGAGGCGCTGCGGAAGGCGAACGACTTTTTCGTCTCGAAGCTCGGCTCGCACGGTGGCTACGCCCGGTCGTGGAAGCGCGACCTGAGCCTGGCTTTTGTCGAGGGCAAGGAGAGCAGGACCCTTATCTCGATCCAGCCACACGGCACCACCACCGTCGGGATGACGATGCTGAAGGCGTGGCAGGCGACGGGCGACGAGGCCTTTCTCGAGGGCGCACGCGGCGCGGCCAAGGCCCTGATCGATTGCCAGCTCGAGTCGGGCGGATGGCCGGCGGATTTCGATTTCGGCGGCCAGGATCCGGAGAAATGGTGGCTGCGCCAGGAAGTGGCCGCGGGGGTGATGGAAAAAGGCAAACAGAGCAATTCCTCCACCCTCGATGACAACAAGTCGCAATCGGCCCTGCTCTTTCTCCTGGAGCTCGCCCACGATCCCGCCGGGAAGGACGGCGCAGCCCTGCAGGACGCGGTGAAATACGCCTTCGACCGCCTCCTCGCCGCCCAGACGAAGATCGGCTCGTGGCCGCAGCAATTCAGCGAGGCGGCTCCGGCGGATGGGATCGTGAAGAAGGCGGTCATCCCGACCGAATGGCCGCGCGAGTTTCCGAAGGAGAAATACACCGACTTTCACACGCTCAACGATGGCAATCTCCAGAAGATCGTCGAGTTGATGCTCCGCGCCCACCAGCTGACCGGCGAGGCCCGCTACCTCGACGCGGCGAAACGCTGCGGGGATTTCCTCCTGCTCGCCCAATTCGAGGGCGATCAACCGGTCTGGGCGCAGCAGTACAATGAAGAAATGGTGCCGGTCTGGGCGCGGAAATTCGAGCCACCGGCAGTGAGCTCGACCGAATCGCTCGGAGCCTGCTACACCCTTTTTGAAATCTGGCTGGCGACGGGCGAGGACAAATACCGGGCTACGATCCCCGCGGCTCTCGATTACCTCGAAAAGGCGAAGCTGCCCAATGGCCGATGGTCGCGCTTTTACGAATTCGGAACGAACCAACCTCTCTACTGCAAGGCGGAGACCTACGAGCTGACTTACGACGACTCGGATCTGCCCGATCATTACAGCTTCCAGCCGGAGTATCCGGGAGACAAGATCGAGCGTTTTCGTGCGGACCTCGCGAAGCCGCGGGAGGAGTTGCTTGCCGCCCGCAAGGGCCCGGATTCGCCCGAGCGGTGGCTGAAATCGGCACGCAGCTTGCGCGGCAAAGTCAAGGCCGCGCTCGAATCCCAAAACGAGGACGGGATCTGGATCGACGACGACGAGATCAGCGCGGAGCTCTTCGTGAAACACGGCAACGCGATGGCGCTCTATCTGGAAGCCCTGCGGAACGCCGCCGCGACGAAGTGACTCATTTGCCCTTCACGACCTTCACCTTGGCCGAGCCGGTGCGGCCGTCGAAGGAGGTGCCTTGGATGGTGACCCGCGTGCTTCGCTTCACGAGCTTTTTCGCTTTCACCTTCCAGTTCGCCACCGAACCGGCGGCGGGCTTGAAGCCCCCCTGCCCCGCCACCTGATAGGCGATCGCCGAGGCCCCCGAGGCCGTGCCCTTGATGGTGGCTCGGCTACCCTTGGCGGTGACGGACTTCGGTGCCGTGATCACCACGGGATCGGACCACCGTTTCACCGAGCCCTCGTTGAGGTATTGCCCGAGAAAGAGGCTCCCCTCCCGGCCGAAGGCGATCTGGGTCGGACTGTCGATCGAGCGTGGCGTGGGAGGCCCGGCGATTCGGGAAACGAAGTCCGCCTGTCCCAACACGAGATTCGCCGGTGCTCCGTTCGTCTTCAGGCCGGGATTCACGAATCCCAGGACCCGGTAGTTCGAGTAATCGCTCACCCAGAGGACGCCATCGGGAGCGATCGCGACGTAGTAGGGCGAGTTCATGCTCGCGGCGGTCGGCGGATCCAGATCATTCCGCGTCAGAAAATCGCCCTGACCGAGGACGATATCGGCATCGGCGCCATCGGCCTTGGCCGCGGCGTTTGTAAAACCGAGGACCCGGTTGTTGGAGGCATCGGCGAGCCAGAGCGTGCCCTGCGCATCGACCGCGAGACCGTAGGGAGCCGCGCCAAAGGAAGAGGCTGACACCACGTCCGAATCGAAGGTGGCAGGATCGTTGTCGGGATTGGCATCCTTCTCTCCGAGATACCCGCTCGCCACGGCGTTGAAGGAAAGGGAGGCGGCGTTGTCGAAGCGCAGCACCCGCGGGATGGTCGAATCGCTCACCCAGAGACGTCCGCTGGCATCGATGGCAATGCCGGCCGGCGTGGCGAACCCGCTGTCCGCCACGTTGTTGGGTGCGGGCTCATCGGAGGTGAAGTCCGGCTGACCGATCACCGCATCCGCCGCCGCGGTGAAGGAGGGTTTTTCCGAAGCCCCGTCGAAACGCAGGACGCGGGCGTTGCCGGAATCCGTCACCCAGAGTCGTCCGGCGGCGTCAAAACAGAGGTTCACGGGATTGTCCAGCGAGTCGGCCGAAGGATCGGCCCCAAGGGGGGCGTTGAGATCGGGATTGCCACGGTTTGCGGACGAGGAAGTGAAGTCGGGCTGGCCGAAGACGGCTTCCGCCTCGGCGTTCGTTTGATAGGCCGCCGTCGAGGAGAAACGGAGGATGCGGTGATTTCCGGAATCGGCGACAAACAGTTTCCCGGTGACCGGATCGATCGCGACCCCTTCGACGAGGGTCAAGGAAGACGGGGTCGGAGGCGTCGTCTGGACCTGGGTCGTGAGGCTCGTCTGCCCCAGAATGCTGTTGGCGGGTGCGTGGTTGCCGGGCCGGGCCATCAGCGAGGTCGACAGACAAAGGGGCAGAATCAAGAGGGTGCGTTTCATCACGGTGCAGGGTCTTGTCGGGATTTGGCGCGGGCGTGACAATGCCACGCGCACCTTTCCGAGGATGGAAAATCACTTCGGCTTCTTCACTTTTACCACGGCCGTGGCGGTGCGTCCATCGAAGGCCCTAGCCTGGACCCGGACTGCGGTGGTCGGTTTCTTCAGGCGTTTCACCGTCACCTGCCAGTTCGTGGGTCCACCGACGACGGGCTTGAACCCGCCCTGCCCGGTCACTTGGTGCGAAACGCCGACGGCCCCGGAGGCGGTGCCTTTGATGAGCGCTTTGGTCCCCCGGGCGGTGACTTTTGTTGGAGCGGTGATCGTGACCGGATCGGACCAGCGTTGCACCCGGGCCGTGACGCTGTCCTCTCCCACAAAGAGGCTGCCCTCCTGCCCGATGACGATCTGGCGGGGACCCCCGATGGCCCGGGCGCTGTAGGGCTGCCCGGTGCCGGTGACGAAATTCGCCTGCCCCAGGACGATGTC
Source organism: Verrucomicrobiales bacterium (assembly GCA_016795385.1). GTDB lineage: Bacteria > Verrucomicrobiota > Verrucomicrobiia > Verrucomicrobiales > DEV007 > Arctic95D-9. The sequence goes on from JAEUHI010000048.1 coordinate 160,014, forward strand.
GGCGTTCGCTCCGTTGGTTTTGGTATCGACATCGAGGAAACCGAGGATGCGATTGTTGCCCGTGTCACTGACCCAGAGCGTGCCTTCGGGATCGACGCACATGTGAAACGGGATGAAGAGGCTCGCCGCCGTCGGCGGACTCGGCTGCGCGTTGCTCGTGAAATTCGCCTGCCCGAAGACGGCGTTTGCCGCACTTCCGGTGACGGTCGGGGTGTCGAAACGCAGCACCCGGTGATTCGAGGCATCGGCGACCCAGAGCCGGTCCTGATCGTCCACGAAGAGGCCGTAGGGGGTCGTGCTGAAACCATTGGCGGTCGTGCCGGAGATGAATTGATTCGATCCGTTGATCTCGCCGAGGTAGCTGGCGTAGGCGACGTCGTTCGAAGCGGTCTGGGCGTTCGCGAATCTCAGGATCCTCGGAGCCCCCCCGTTTTCGAGCACGTAGAGATTGTCCGCGCTGTCGACAGCGACTCCCACCGGCCTGATGAAACCACTGTCGCTGGTGGAATTCGCGGCGGGCGTCGTGGTGGCAAAATCGGGCTGCCCGATCACGGCATCCGCCGCTGCGCCGAACTGAGGTTTTGAAGAGGCGGCATCGTAGCGGAGCACCCGGGCGTTGAAGGCGTCCGCCACCCAGAGATTGCCTTCGCCATCAAAACACAGGTGCGCGGGCCGGTTGAGAGTGAGGGCGGACGCTCCCGCGCCGCGGTTCGCCTCGTTTCCGGTGAAGTCGCTCTGACCAAAGACTGCCTCGGCTTCCGCGTAGGTCTGATAGGCGGCCGTCGAGGAAAAACGCAGGATGCGATGGTTTCTCTCATCACTCACGAAGAGCTTTCCGGTGGTGGGATCGATGGCGAGACCATTGGGGCCGTAAAACGAGCGGCTCGTCGGCGGATTGAATTCGAGACCCGAAGTGAAAGAGGGCTGCCCGAGGAGGCTGGCGGCAGCAGATCCGCTCTGAGGGCGTGCCTGGGCGGAGAGAACGGTTAAAAAGGTGAGCGCGAGAAGGGAACGGATCATGCGGAAGGGAGAAGTTGGATATCGTGGGCGTTACCCTCGCTTGGAAAGACCGCGACGCAAGGCAAAGAGGCGGTCAGGAGCGCTTGCCCTGCGATCATCCCCCGCCTACCTTCCGCGCCTTCCCTTGCCCCCATGCCCCCCTCTCCGATCCAGACCGACGCGATCCTCTCCGCCTCCGAATTGTCCCTTTCCTTCGGACGCCATGCCATCCTCGATGGCGCCTCGCTCGCGATCTATCCGGGAGAAAAGGTGGGCCTCGTCGGTCGCAACGGCAGCGGCAAATCCAGCTTTCTCCGCATCGCCGCGGGCGAGGAGCGGCCCGATGCCGGCACCCTCTCCCGGAAACAGGGGCTCGTCGTCGGTTATCTGCCGCAGGAATTCCAGCTCGATGACTCCGCGACGGTCGAGGCGAACATCCGTGCGGGTGCCGCGGAGCTCTTCGACGCCCTCCAGCGCTACGAACATGCCGACGAGCTCTCCGACGCCGAATCGCACCGGCTCCTCGCCCTGATCGAACATGGCGACGGCTGGAACCTCGAGACCCGCATCGAGACCCTGCGACGCGAGCTTTCCGCCCCGCCCGGCGACCGCATCGTGGCGCATCTGTCAGGCGGAGAAAAGCGCCGCGTCGGTCTCTGCCGCGCCCTTCTTTCCCAGCCCGATCTGCTGATCCTCGATGAGCCGACCAACCACCTCGACGCCGGAGCGATCGCCTGGCTCGAGGGATGGCTCGCCGATTCGAACGGCGCCTGCCTCTTCGTCACGCACGACCGCTATTTCCTCGACCGCATCGCCACCCGCATCGTCGAACTCGCCGACGGCCGCTTTTTTTCCCACGAGGGCAACTACAGCGACTACCTCGTGGCGAAGGCCGAGCGGCAGGAGCGCGATCAGAATGCGGAACACAAACGCCAGCGTTTCCTGAGCCGCGAGATCGAATGGGTCCGCGCCGGAGTGAAGGCCCGCGGCACGAAGCAGCGCAGCCGCCTCGATAATTTCTACGCGGTGAAGGCCCAGAAAGCCCCCGAGAAGGAGCTCGACATGGAGCTTGTCATTCCCCCGCCGCCTCCGCTCGCCAATGTCGTGGTGGAGCTCGAGGAAGTCGGGCACTTCTACGACCGCGATCCCCTCGTCCTCGGGCTCGATCTCGAGTTCAAGGCCGGTGAGTGTGTCGGTGTCGTCGGTCCGAACGGCGTCGGGAAAACCACCCTGCTGAAACTCATCCTCGGAGAACTCGAGCCCACCACCGGCACCGTCCGCATCGGCAAACGGACCGAGTTCAACTACGTCGATCAGACCCGCCTCGCCCTCGACGAGAACAAGAGCGTTATCGAGGAAGTCTCGCAGGGCCAGGACTCCGTGCGTTTCGGCGACGAGACCATCTCCGTCCGCTCCTACCTGCAGCGTTTCCTCTTCGGCAACGAGCGCATCAACGACCGCATTGGCAACCTCTCCGGCGGCGAGAAAAACCGCGTCCTCCTCGCCAAGATCCTGCGTCGCGGTGGCAACTTCCTCGTGCTCGACGAGCCGACGAACGACCTCGACCTCCAGACCCTGCGTGTGCTCGAGGAAGCGCTCGTGAACTTCGGCGGCACCGCCCTCGTCGTCAGCCACGACCGCTGGTTCCTCGACCGCGTCTGCGACCGCGTCGTGGTCTTCGAAGGAAACGGGCGCGTGACGGTGAACGAGGGGAATTACTCCTACTACCTCGAAAAACGCCGTGCCGCCGAAGCCGTCGCCGCCGCCGCGAAAGTGAAGCCGGCCAAACCCGCGAAACCCGCCGAACCTGCTCCTGACAAACCCCGAAAACTGAAGTGGAAGGAAGAGCGCGAGCTCGAAACCATGGAGGAAACCATCCTCGCCGCCGAGTCCGTCGTCGCCGAGCTCGAGGAAAAGCTCAATGATCCCGCCTTCTACATCGAAAACGCCGCCGCAGCGCCGGCGATGATCGCCGATCTGGAGCAAAAGAAGACCGAAGTCGCCGCACTTTATGCCCGATGGGAGGAGCTGGAGGCGATCCGGGCGGCGGCGGGATGAAGTGATCTCGCGGAAAAATGGCGGATTGACACCCCTCCGCCCGTTTCCCTAGGATTCCAATCCCTCCATGTCCTCCAAACCCCTCCACAATCTCGTCGTCGAACTGCCCGGCTCTCCGCCCCGGCACTACCTGCTGAGCGCCGCGACGATCCGGCTCGGACGGGTCGAGGGCAATGCCATCGTCGTCGAGGAGGACGCCGTCTCGGCGCGGCATTGCGAACTCCGCCGCACTGCGGCGGGCGGCTATGAGGTGCTGGATCTCGGCTCGACCAACGGCACCCGCCTCAATGGCGAGGCACTCTCCGGGGAAGCCAGGGAGTTGCATGACGGCGACAACCTTCTCCTCGGAGTCGCGGCGAAGGCCCGGTATGTGCGCGTCCACGAAATCCGGGATCGCATCGAGCCGGGGCCCACGACCGCCGGCTCCGTGACGATGCGCCTCGAACGCCCCGAGATCAATCCCGTCGCCGCCGCGGTGGCCAAGGCCGCACGGGATCGGGTGAAATCGGCGTGAGGAGTTTTTCCCCAACCTCATACTCTTACCTCATACTCTTACCTCATACTCAAAAGCGTGAGGCTCTTGGTCGTTCGTATTGGAGTGTGAGTAGGAGTAGGTCGAGGGCATCAAGACCCAAAACCCGCGCAATTCGATATTGACCCTCCTCCCCATCGGCAGGAAGCTTGCGCCTCACAAACCCGGATATTTTATGGCAGATCTAGACGACATCAGAGACGGAGACAATTTTGGTCTCAACACGCCCGCGGACACCAGTTCCTTCTACCTCAAGGGCCTCAACAGCACGGATTGGGGCATCAAGAACCGCATGGCGCGGATCTTCAACCGGAAGTCCGGCCGCACCGTGATGCTGGCCTTCGACCACGGCTTCCTCATGGGCCCGACCTCGGGACTCGAGCGCATCGACCTGAACATCGCCCCCCTCGCCGAGCACGCCGACTGTCTCATGGGCACCCGCGGCATGATCCGCTCCAGCATCCCGGCGGACAACACCAAGCCGATCTGTCTCCGCACCGACACCGGCACCACGATCCTGACGGAAATGAACCACAACGTCCTCATCTCCGAAGAGGACGCGATCTCGATGAACGCCAGCGCCATGGCCGCGATGCTCGCCATCGGTGACGCCGCCACCGAAGCCTCCACGGTTGCGAATTTCAGCCGCCTCGTCGACATCGGGAACAAGTACAGCATCCCGGTGATGGGCGTGACCGCCGTCGGGAAAGACATGGCCCGCGACGCCCGCTACTTCGGTCTCGCCTCTCGCGTCTGCGCCGAGAACGGTGCCAGCATCGTGAAGACCTACTACACGGAAGGATTTGAAAAGGTCGTGGCGGCCTGCCCCGTCCCGGTCGTCATCGCCGGCGGCAAGAAACTTCCCGAGCTCGAAGCGCTCGAACTCGCCTACAACGCGATCCAATGCGGTGCCGCAGGGGTCGACATGGGCCGCAACGTCTTCCAATCCGAGGCACCCCTCGCCATGATCAAGGCGGTCGCCGGTGTCGTCCACGACGGTCTCAAGCCCCAGGAAGCCTTCGAGCTCTTCAACACGCTCAAGGGCAAGTGACCTGACCGGGTTCAGTCCCCCTTTCAACCCTCTTTGGTCCCGGACCGAAGAGGGTTTTTTGTTAGTCGACGGGATAACCGAATCGCTCGAGAGCCGCGCGCTCCAGCCGCAGGGCGCGCTCGCGCACGGCGGGATCCCATTCCGGGCGGGTCTTTTCGTCGCGGCTGTGGTTGATGCGTTCTTTGCCCCGGACGAGGGCGGGATCGAAATCACAACCGAGCCGCTCGAGCACGGTGACGAGGTCTTCCCGCAAATTCTCCTGTTTCCCGACGAAATCGACGGGGCGGAAGGTGTAATGGCTGAAGAGCGCGGTGACGTAGCCGGGATAGCGGTCCATCACGGCGCTGACGAAACCATTGAAATCGCGCCCTTCGCCCAATCCATTCAGAATGGCATTGGGATGCCAGCGGTGGAAGTTCTCCGAGTCTCCGTCGCGTTCCCAGTTCAAGGAGGGCTGGCTTTTGTAAAGGTAGAAGGACTCGTACCAATCGAGCGGGTGCCGCACGAAACAGAAAGTGAAGGGCCGCGGATGGAGCCGCAGATGGGGGCGTTTCACGAGGTATTCGATCCGACGCCCGAGCCCCTGCCAACCCGGGGCGAGGAGGTGATCGAGATTGGCGTGGCGGTGCCCGATGGAACAACGCATCAAGCCGGCATCGCGCAGCACCTTGGTCACCCAGGTGCCGCCGGTTTTGGGAATGTGGAGGAAGAGGGCTCCGTTTTTGAGAATCACCGCCATGTGTCGTAAGCGGTGGCTCCCGGCGATCGGATTGTCAACTCACGAAGGCAGCACGGCGCCGGCGGCGCGAAGGTCACGGCTGCTGAAATCGGCGAGACGCCAGAGCATCCGCGGTGTGGGCTCGACCTCATCATCGTTCTCCGGCTCGGGCGAGACGGGGATCGAGAAAATCACGGCGTTGCGTCCATCGGTGGCGCGCTCGGCCCGGATCGTGCCACCGTGGTGGAAGACGGTCAGGTAGCAGGCCATGAGATTGGTGCCGAGTTCCTCGGGCTGGTTTGCCCGGACGTAGAAGGGATCGAAGAGGCGGGGCAAATCCTCCTCCGGCACGGGATCGCCGTTGTCGAGGAACATCACCTGCACGTCGCGTCCGCCATCGATCGAAGAAAGGAAGATCTCGACCTCCCCTCCCCGTTTGAGGACGGAGCGGGCCTCCTCGAAAAGGAAACGCGCCATCTGCGCGAGCTTTTGGGCATCGCCCTGGATCAGGGGCAGATCCTCGGGTGCATCGAGCTTGAAGCGGATGTCGGGCCGCCCTTGGAGGACGAGTTCCCCGGCGTCACGGAGCGTGGCCGCGAGATCGATTTCTCCCTCGAGACGGAGGCTGCTCATTTTCGTGCCTTCGGAAAGGTTCGAGAGGATGGAAGTCATTCGCTCGATCTGTCCGCCGACCTCCTCGTAGAAATCGCACCAGAAGGCACGGTCCTTCGGCTCGCCTTCGATTTCATCCTGGAGCTGGAAGGGCAGCAGGTCGTAGAAGGTGCGCAGAACGGTGAGTGCGTTGCGGAGGTGGTGGTTCAGCCCGGCGGAAAGGATGCCGATGCTCGCGGCCTTGTCAGCCATGAGGAGTTGCTGGAAGGCCTCCGACTTTTCGCGGATGAGGAGTTCGCGCTCGCGCTCGAGGCAGAAGTGGCTGAGGGCCTTGGAAAGCCGGTTCTCGAGATCATCGGGATCCCATGGCTTCGTGAGATAGGAGTAGAGAAGTCCGTCGTTCAGGGCATCGACGGCGGCATCGAGATCGGAGAAGGCGGTGACGAGAAACCGGAGAGGCTTCGGATCGACTTTCCGCATCCGCTTGAGCAATTCGATCCCGGATTCTCCGGGCATCTTTTTGTCGCTGATGACGACGCCGATCCGGGCGTGATGCTCCTGAAAAACCGCGAAGCCTTCTTCGGGACTGTTGGCGAGGTAAATCGGCGCGAGCCCTTCGAAGATGGCCTCAAAGTATTTCAACGACTTCATTTCGTCGTCGACGTAGAGGATACCGTATTCGGGATACTGCTTTTTCATGACACGGTCGAGGCGGTGAGGATGGAGGAAGAGGCGGAAGTGGATTGGGGATCCGAAGGAGCGTGGTGGGCGGAATGATCCATCGTGAGCTCCACGAGGGGCGACGGCAGGGTGACGCGGAACTCGGTGTAAGTGCTGCCGTCCGAAAAGACCTGGATCGTTCCCCGGTGGGCCTCCACGATGCGGAAGCAGATGCTGAGGCCGAGACCGGTGCCCTCGCCCGCGTCCTTGGTGGTGAAGAAGGGATCAAAGATCTGATCGCGGATCTTTTCCGGAATACCCGGGCCATTGTCGAGCACGGTCACGATGACATGCTCTCCGGCGTCGGTCGCGCTGACGACGATCTGATTGCGGCGTCCCGTGTCGACCTTGCCCATCGCCTGGACGGCATTGTGGACGAGGTTGATGAAGACCTGGGCAAGCTGATTCTTGACGCCTTTGACGAGAATCGAGGGCGAGATCCGCAGGTCCACCGCCACCTCGTGATCGTCCAATTCCTTCCCCAGCATGCGCACGGCCACATCGAGCGAATCCCGCACCGGGAATTCGCTGAGGACTTCGCTGCGTTTGTGGGAGAACTCCCGCAGCTCGCGCACGATCTCCTTCATGCGATCGACGCTGTCCTGGATGTCCTCGACAGCCTCGCGGATCGTGTCGTCCTCGGGGAATTGCCGGAGGCGGCGACGCAGAAGGAAGAGGGCCTGATTCGAGTGGTTCAGGGGATTTCCAATTTCATGGATGACACCGGCGCTGAGCTGGCCGAGCGAGGCCATTTTGCCCGACTGGATCAATTGTCCCTCCGTCTCACGCAGTTCATCGAGCGCCCGCTGGAGTTCCTTGGCGTTTTGACGAAGTGCGATCTTCTTTTGACGCAACCTCTCCCGCCCTTTGAATTCCTCGATCCGCATCTGGTGGTGGCTGAAACTACCTGCGACGACGACGGCTCCGGTCGCCACGAGGAAGACCAGGTTGCTGAAGAGGCCGGCCGCGACCTTCGCGGTGAGACCGTTGGCGATGGCCGGAGAACAGGCGATGAGGTAAAACAAGAGCACCAAACCGGAGACGGCAAAAGCCTCGCGGTAGGACCACTTGAAGAGGAATCCAATGGCCACGATGCAAAGCGAAAGGCCCGCATAATAGATCGTGGCCGGATCCTGGGTGACAAAGATGGTCATCGCCACGAAGAACGCCGGCACGAGCGGTAGGGCGACCGTGAAGAATTTGAAGTATTGCTTGCCCAGACGAAAGCGGACGAGAAAGAGGAGGACGAGGACGGTGGCGGCGCAAATCCACCGGAGGTAGGCGAAGAGCGCCTGATACTCGGGATACGCGAAATGGTCGAGCACCGCGAAGAACGAGACCATCCCCACGGCGATGACCGCGATCAGTTTGAGATTCCGGAGGGCAAAGCGGCGGTCCTCGGCCTGCATCAACCTCCACCCAAAATCAGACAAGCCGGCCGGACAACGAGACGACGAAGGAGAAGCTGCAAGGGCGGGTTTGTGGGTCATTTCTTTCGAAACGTAGCCCAAAAATCTCAATATTACCAGTATTTACTGTTTTTATGACTGTTATATTTTAACTGAATTCCATCAAAAATCCTCGGGAAATCTTAATTGTTTTTGAAGTTATTGAGTCCTGCCGGCGTTTGCTCCTCGGCTAACGGGCAAGAATGGTGAATTCGGGTAATTTGTGCTTGCTGAAGGCACCCGGAACATGATATTTAACCTCATCCAAATGATTCGTGCCGAGCGCGTCATTCGGATGGGTTGCTTCAAACTTGTTTTCATTCCCGAATCTGGTTTTCGTAAAAAAGACGCCCCTTCCGGTCAGCCGGGAGGGGCGTTCTTTTTGGAAAACAGGGTGTCTTCGGACCGCTCTGCGGGTGAGATCAGCGTTTACGGCGCCGCGGACTCTCTCGCCATCTTCGCGCTCTCCTCGCTCAGGGAACTCAGGGGCACGACGTAGCTCTTTCCGTTCTTCAGCAAGAGTTTGGCGGCGTCGCCCTCGAGCCCGAGGAGTCGGGCTTCGATGACTTTTCCTTCCCGATTGGTCCAGGATTGGAAGCCGGCCTCGGCTCCTGCGGCCCCTGCCGACGGGGCGGCGGGCTTCATTTCAGCCATGCGTTTCGTTTCGTCCTCGGTCGGCTTCTTCGCATCGATGATGGCGCCGGCTTGGATCCACGCCTCGATCTTCTCGATTTCCCTTTTCGGGAGCGGCTTGCCCTTGCGTGGCATGAAGTCGTTGTGAGTCTCGTCGAGCTTGAGACGCTCGACAAATCCGCTTTCGGCGGGGTTACCGGGGCGGATCACGTTGTAGGCACCGATCTGGTCCGCCAACACGTCGGGATCGAGCGCGACATTTCCCTTCACTTCAGTCTCGTTGCTGTGGCAATCCCAGCAGTGCTCCTTCATGATCGGCAGGATCTCGCTGACATAATCCGCCGCCGTCCCGGAGAACGAGGCAGTGGTAGAAACAACAAGGGCGGTCAGGAGGTGGTTTTTCATCAGGGATGAAATAACCGGAAACCCGCATTCCGTTACGAATCTCCACCAAATAACCTTGCACCAAGGACTTCTGCAATAACCTGACACCAAAGATCGGTCCTCACTCGCCCTGGTTGATCAAGTTTTCGATCTCTTCATCCAGAAAGAGCTCTTCGAGCGCTTCCCTCGCCCAATCCTGGCTTTTTTGAAGGCGACGAAGGAGACGAACGGCCATCACCTGCACCATGGGATTCTCATTCCAGGCCTGCCCGACGAGGAAACGCCACTGTTCGCCGCTCCGGAAGCGCCGGGAATCCGCGGCCTGATCCGCGCAGTCGCCGCACAAGAGCAGACATCGGTCCGGATCGGGATCGCGCGGGACCGGAGGCACCTCGAAAATGGCCAGCTTTTCCCCACCCCGCTCACACAGTTCGCATTTCGACTTTGCACGGCGGGCGAGATCCTTGCCGAATGTGTTCAATGCGGCGACCCGCGCCTCATGCTCTTCTTTTCCTTTGGCCATGGCCGGGATCATACGCCTGCCCGTCGCCCATGCAAGACGTGGCGGCCAGGGCATGCGCTTGCAACCCGCCCGGAACCGTCCACAATCCCACATGCTCGAGTTTTCCGACGCCAGCTACCGGTTTTTCCCTGCGGAGCCTTCCCCTTTCCTCATCCGTCTCGGCCGCAGCCTCAACCGGCATATCATCCTGCCGGGCAAAAATCATCGCATCACTGAACTCCGCCTCGAAGGGGAATCAGAAGCGATCCGCGATGCCAGAGCTCGCGATGAACGACTCGTTTTCGTCATCAATCATCCGAGCCACAGTGATCCGCAGGTGGTCACGGAAATCCAGCGCCGGCTGGGAGTGCCGGCTTCGTTCATGGCGGCCTACGATGTCTTTTTACGGAGCCGTCTCAACGCGTGGTGCATGCAGAAACTCGGAAATTTCTCGATCGACCGCGAGGCCGCCGACCGCAAGGCGATGACGGCGGCCATCGCCATCGTTACTTCCGGGGAGTATGCGCTCAATATCTTCCCGGAAGGCAACGTCTACCTCACGAACGACCGGGTCACGCCCTTCCTCGACGGCACCGCCTTCATCGCCCTGAAAGCCCAGCAGGCCATCGAAGGGACTCCGGTGAAAATCGTGCCCGTGAGCCTGAAGTTCACCCACCTGACGACTCCTCGGGAAACGGTGACGCAGCGTCTCGTCGATCTCGGACGCGACAGCGGGTATGCCTATGCTCCGGGTGCCTCGGACAACCCGCTCGCGGCGGTGATGAGCCTCGGCCGCCACCTCGTGAGGGGGCAATTGCAGCGACACGGCGTTCTGGACGCATCTCTCGATCCCGAAGCCCCGCTCCACGACCAGCTCAAGCATTGCGCGACGGGTCTTGTCACCAAGGTGGAGACAGCCTTGAGCCTGAGTCCGGCAACAGAAAGCGGTCTCGTCGAAAGAATCCGGAAGATCCGCTCGACCATTCATCAGATCCGCACCGATCCCAGCGGGGCAAGCCATCCGGAGATCGACGGGCTCGCCGGTCAGGCGATTCTCGCGTTCCGGGTCCACGGCTACCTGACTCCGTATCTCACCGAGCATCCCTCGATCGATCGCTATGACGAAACCGTCGAACGCCTGGCCGAGGATTTCTACTCGCATGCCATGCCCAGGACAGGTCCGCGCCGGGCGATCGCCCACATCCACACACCTCTCGATGTCACGTCGATCCTGTCGGAGGCGGGCAGCCTGCGCAACGCTGTCGCTCCCCTGACCAGAGCCATGGAAGGAGCGGTGCAGAGCGGCATTGATGCGATCAATGCCTCGAATGATGCTCCGGGAGCGGCCCTGGTGCCCGGGATATAAGCGTAACGGTGGCGCCTTTCACGGCTTCATCAGATACGCGAAAAAGTCACGCAAGTCTTTGTCACTCAATCCGCCAAGCAATCCCGGGGGCATCAGTGAGATCGGCGAGGCTTCGAGCGTCTCGATCTCGCTGCGATCGAGCAACGAGACCTGGCCGGCGAGATCCTTGAGCGTAACGGTCCGCGGAGACTGCTCGGTCATGAGCCCGATCACCTTTCTCCCATCTTTCATCGAGGCGATGTAATTCAGGAAACCTTCGCGGAGTTCGAGGCTTGGATTGAGGATGGAGGGGATCCAGAAATCGGGATTCTGGCGCTCATAGCCGGTGAGATCCGGGCCGATCGCCGCTCCCTCTCCGAAGAGCGCGTGACAATTCGCACAGCGCGCTGCAAAGGTCGCCTTTCCCGCCATGGGATCACCTTTTCCTCCCGCGAGTGCTGCGAGGATGCGGTCCGTCTCTGCTGCCAGATCGATGCCTCCGGCTCCCGCGGCGATGCCGGGCCAGTGCTTGGCGATGCGGGCATTCAGCGCCTCGTCGCCGTGCTCCATCATGAGTTGCACGATGTCCGCCCCCACATCGCGGGATTTGATCACCGCTCGATCGACCTCGTCCATCATCAGCAGGGCCCAGGAAAGACGGCCGGCGAGGACGCGTTCCGCTGTTGAGCGCACGCCGTGCTCCGCCGGGAGGGTCGAACCGTATCGGGCGATGATCCCCTTCGCGATCGCCTCATCGTCGAATCGCGCCAGGGTCTGCAAGGCGACGCGTTTCAGGGCGAACTCCTGATCCAGGCCGAGGATCTTCAAAAGAGGATCGATCGCCTTGGCATCGCCCTTCTCACCGAGGAGTCGCACGATTTGCGTGCGCAGGCCGACAGGCAGTTTCGAGTCGAGCACCGCCTTTTTTGCCTCCTCGAGCGCGGCAGTCTCTCCGCTGCGAAGGCGCAGGACCAATCCGCTGTCACCGAGGGAACGGGAATACGCTTGCAGGGGTTGCGACAAGGAATCCGGCAGAGTTGGCATCGTCACGCCTTCAAAGGCGGACTGCAGGGCCTCGAGAAGCTGGGTTTTGGCCTCCGGCTCCGGGGCCATCTCCAGAAGCCGGGCGGCACTGGCGTAGTTTTCGCTCCCTCCGGCGATGGCATAGCGTTTCATGAGGCGCTCCAAAAGGATCTCGCGGACGACGGGACGCGACCAAACGTCCGCCTCTGACAACCATCGGGCGATTTCGTCGCGCCCTTGCTCGGCATGTGCCTCCAAGGCCCACCAGATCATGAGGGGCTGGTGGGGATCGGTGACATCTTCCTCATGGCGCACGAGTCCTTCGATGATGCCAAGCCCAACGGCCGCCGGAAGCCGTTTCGCGGACGCGGCCAATTGCACCCTCACCTGGGCATCGGTCTCGCTGATGGCGAGATCGGCAAGGGCGGTGCCGAGACTCTCCGGAGCGCTCCGACGATCGCCCAACAAACGTACGATCCAGCGCCTGATGTCCTGCTGGGGGTGAGTCAGCCATTTGCTCGCCAGCGCGTCCGAAAGTCCTCCGAGCAAATTCAGGGACCACAAGGCTTCAAGGGAATCCTGCCCCGAACCTTGATCGACGAGTTCGATCAGCGAGGGGATCACGCTCTTGTCCCCCCGCCATCCCAGCTCAAGGGAGGCACGACGACGGACGAGCCGGTTTTCACTGGAGAACAGGGCGATGAGGTCTTCGGAGCTTTTTTCCCGCAAATCCCCCTCTCGATATACCGGCCGGGCACCGCTCGGCTGCAGACGATAGATGCGGCCGCTCGTCTTGTGCCAATCATCCACCGGGCGCACATGACTGAGCCGGCTATCGTACCAATCAGCCAGGTAGATCGCCCCATCGGGTCCGAGACCTGCATAAACGGGGCGGAACCACCGGTCGGGCGATTCCACCGGGTTCGCTTCGTCCACGGTGCGGTAGGTCGTGCCATCGCGCTCGATCCGGCTCGACCACACGAGATTGTGCAGGGAGTTGGCCGAGACGATATGCCCTTCCAACTCCCGACCGAAGAGTCCGCCTTCGCAGATGGTGAAGGTCTGGGGAAATCGGCGCTCATCCCCCTCGTGCTTCATGTGTTCGAAATACCCGAATGCGTAGGGATTCGTCAGAGGGCCATGCTTCCCCCACGATTTGGTGCCATAACTCCCTTGGGGATAAAACATCCCCCGCGTTTTCCCGCCATTCGTACCGGAAAAGACCTGCCCCTTCGCGTCGATCTCCAGACTGAAGGTGTTTCCCCCACCCTCCGCGTAGATCTCGAATCGTTCCGTCTGCGGATCGAAACGCCACACCATCTGTCCCTGCCACTCCACCGTCTTCCCCGAGGCCGGATCGACGACCTTGCCAGTCGTCGTACTGCCATTGACGCCGTATAGCCAGCCGTCCGGTCCCCAGGTCAGGCTGTTCATCACCGAATGGGTGTCCTCGATCCCGAAACCCGAGAGTTTCACGACCGGATCACCATCGGGGAGATCGTCGCCATTCGCGTCAGGATAAAAAAGCAGGTAGGGCGGATTCGCCACCCAGATCCCTCCTGCTCCAATCGCCACGGAAGTCGCAATGTTCAGTCCGGTGATGACGTCCTGGTGCGATTCGAACGTCCCATCGCCATCGGCATCTTCGAAGACGCGGATGAGGTCCTCGCCCTTTTCCCCGTGTGGCGGGGGCAGCGGGACCTTGTCGAATCGCGCCCGGAGGTGGTTGTCGTATTCGACGATCTTCAGTCCCGCCGGAAACTGGTACTGGCGATAAAGCACGGCCCAGAGACGCCCCTTCGCGTCCCAGGCGAGCGAGAGCGGTTGCTCCACGGCGGGCTCGGAGGCAATCAGTTCAAGTTCGAACCCCTCGCGCAGTTTGAAAGTCTTCATCGCCTCCTCGGCCGGGGTCGGTTTTGAACCATCAGCGAGCGCTCCCCGGCCCGGAAAACTGCGGATCACTTCGAGCGCCTGGTCGGAACCGGCGACGGAGGTGGGGCCCTTCGAGGCTTCCTGGCCGTGCAGCGGAAGATTGATCGCCGGAAACAAGAGCGCCGGAAAGATCACGAGGCGGAACGGGAAAAACGGGAGTTTCATCGGGCCGCTAAATTGCCCAAAATCGTCCCTCCTGAACACAAAAAAACCCGGCGCGAACAGGGACGCACCGGGCTTTGCCAAAGCGGCGGGACGCCGCTTCTCATTTTCCCTCAGAACGGCACGCGGAAACCGGCGCGCATGAGGGTGAAGTCGGGCTGGCCTTGGTCGACCCAGTTGTAGGAGGCATCGGCAAAGAGCCCGACGCAGCCCCACGACTCGAAGCGGACATCGAGACCCACACCGACGTTCCAGAGCATTTCGGAACTGCCCGAGGAGATCATGCCAGGGCCACCGAAGAAGTAAGGAGCGATCGTGCTGCAGCACTCGCCGCCGAGAGGCAGACGGTAAACGGCGTTGAAGGTCGCGACCTGGTTGTCGCTGCCACCGGCGGTGCCCGATCCGGTGACCGAGTAGCTGCCCTCGACCCCGAAATTGTGGCCGAAAAAGTAAGCGATGGCGATACCGCCGCCGATCGTTTCCTCGAGACGGGAATCTTCGGGCCAGAGGCCGGTGACGAAGCCGCTGAATTCAAAACCGGCATCGTAGCAATAGCTCGGCTCGGTGATGCGCTGTTCCACGCCGGACTTGGCGCTCTGATAAGCTTCTTTATTCCAGTTCCAGCCGGCCTGCGAGGCCGTGCACAGAAGGAGGGAAAGTCCGAGGACAAGAGAGGTTCCTTTCATGGGATCGGGAGATCGGAGTGGTTGAGATCAGACGATGCTACAAAGAAATTTCAGTACGACAAACCATTTTTTTGCCGATTTCAAGGTGCCTTGGGCACCGGAGCCGGTTCCAGGGGCTCCGGGATCCCCGTCTGCCGGGAACTCATGCGGAAACGCAGCGGAGGGGCTGAAGTTGCTCCCGTGTCACGCTGCATTCCGGATTCCGTTGGCTCCCCGATGATCTGAGGAGGTGAATCCGCCCCGCCAGACGACATTTCAGCGGACGTCACGGGCGCTTTCACGAGTGGTGTCAGGTTAATTGAACTCTTGTCAGGTGTCAGGTTATTGTCCCCGGCACCACCATCACCAGTCGACAGCGCCGTAATGATTGCAGCCGGGTTGCGTGGAAAAAGATCCCCCGTTATCACTGCACCATCCGTGGTCTTCGGGAGATCCGCCGCTTTTACGAACTTCGTGGTCCCCCAATCGATGGAACCGTCCATGGCGACCGCAGGGCGGCTCATGGCAGAAAAATTGATCTGGGAATCCAGCCAGGTCAGGCTCGATTCGAGTCGCGCGTACTGGGAGGCGACCGCCTCGCGGAACTCTTCCGGCTTCCGGTCGATGATCTCATCGAGCACCGCTTTTGCCATCCCCAGAGTCCCGTAGGCGGCTTCATACTCGTCGGCATAGCGCTGCGCCTCGCCCAGCTCGAGTGATTCGATGAAATCGAGGTATTTCATCATCACCTCATGCTCATCGGTGGTCAGTCTCGCTTCGGTCTCGGCGATGGTCGCCGCGAGGGCGTTGCGCCGGTAATTCACCATCTCCTGCTCGAAATCCGGATGCTCCACGGACAGCGCTTTGATCTGTCGGTCGGCCTCCAGGTAGCTGCCCAGAGCCAGCGGCCATTGCCCGGCTCCGGCGAGGCGATCGGCGGTCTGAATCCAACCGTAAACCGTCAGCCATTTCGCGGCCGGATCCGCCTCTTCGGCAGATGCCATCGGCACCCATGCCACCGCCCACGTGAATGCCAGCAGGGAAAGAAGTCTCATGCCCGGAGCAGCTCGATGGGTTTCAATCGTCCCCTCCCCGGATCAGCACTTCGACCTTGCGCAAGATCACGGCCGCATCGTCCTCGCCGACCCGGTAACCGGATCGCACCACCTTCACGACTTCTCCGGGTTGGAATGGCATTTCAGAGTATTGTCGCGTGCCCCACCCCTTGCGACTCAGCACCTGCACCTCGCGGCGATGCCTGGGGGTGAGAAAAGTGCCTGGCACCAGATCAAAGGACCTGACTCCGCCGGATTCCAGGATGGCGACGAGTCGATTGCGGAAGGCGGTCAATTCCTGGGCCACTTCCTTCAGTTTCCGCGAGCCACGATAGCCTTCCAGCAAAAGGTCGAGCACCTCGACCCGGTCGATCAAGGCCCGGTAGATTTCCTGCTCGCGATCTTTCGCGATGACCATCGCCTCGAATCGCTCCGGGATCTCCACTTCGATGCCCTTCCGGCTCAAGCCCTGGGCCCGCCGCACTTCGCTGTCCATTGTCTCCCGGAATTGAGCCAGATCGGCCTCGATCGCCGCGAGCGCCTCGCGACGTTCAACGATTTCCGCCTCGACCCCGGCAAGTTCTTCCCGCCGCGCGGCGGTGCGTCCCTGCAACTCGGCTTGCACTCCGTCGCCATACTGGTGCCAGATCGGTTCGATCAGATCGAGCTGCCCCCGGATCGCTGTCGCCGTCGCTTCGAGGCGATCGAAAAGGAAATCCTCGTTGCCCCCCTCGTCACCCGTTTGCCCGGTCGCCGGAAGCCAGGCCCGCCAATCCTCCAACAGACGACGAGCGAGCCGTCCCAGCCGGGAGACCAGGTTGGAAGCGGCGGATTCCGCGGCGAGCCGCAGGGCCTGCTCGGCCCGGTGATCAGTTGTCAACTCCGACCACCTTTCCTGCCACGCCTGCTCAGACGCGACAAAGGCATCGCACTGATGCTGTAGCAGGCTTCGTTGCTCATCGAGCTGGCGGATCTGGGTCTCCTTGGTCCCCAACTCGTAATGCAGCCCCGCGATGGTGCCTTCGCGATCGATCACTTCACGACGCGCCTCGTTCAGGCTGACCTGCAATCGCTGCTCCCGGGCCAGGGCGTCATCGAGATCTCGCTGCAACCGGCGCAGCTGTTCATCCTGCCCTTTGACCCGCTCCTCCAGCGAATTCTTTTCGATTCCCCGGGCATCAAGCCGGCCACGCAGGTCGGAGGCCTCGGAAACACTGCGGGCTTTCTCCTCGATCAAACGTCCGATTTCCCGTTTCAGCGCCTCCCGCTCCTCCTGAAAGGAAATCCGGAGAGCTTCCTTCTCGCCCTCAGCCTGTGCGCGGGTCAGCCTTTCCTCGATTTCGACGTCCGCCATTGCAACGAATGCGGGAAGAGGCGTGGTCAGATCTTCACTCCCGTCCGGCCTCTTGGGGAGCGGCTGCGTCGAAGATCCGTTCATCTCATGGACCCGGAATTCCGCGGTGGCGAACCGCAGCAAATCGCCGACACGGATCGCGCGTCGCTCGACGCGGATCCCATTCACAAAGGTGCCGTTGCTCGATCCGCAATCCACCACTTCCGTCTGGCCTTCCTCCCCCACCTCGATCCGGGCATGGCGGGCCGAGACCGAGGCGTGCTCGACTTTCAAGTCATTCCCGTCCTCTCTTCCCACGCGGAAAACCCGGTCCCCGGACGGGATCGGGAACTGGCCCGCTGGGTAGATCTCGGGCTTGAGAGGTCGGAGGGAAAGGGCCATCCTTCGGCGACAATAGCAAAGGGCACCTTTGTCGCATCGCTTGACCTTTCCTTCAATGGCATTTTTGGCACTTGCCCCCCGCAAGTCCGCCCGCGCCATCCGGAAAGCGACATTGACGAAATCCTGCCATCCTGCCAAATTTCCACCATGACGGAATCCGAAAACCCCTCTCTCACCACGCGACGCTCGGCCCTCAAGACAGTGGCCGGTGCTTCGGTCCTCGCCGGCATCGCCCTGCCCCACGTCCACGCCCAGGACAACTCCGAAGTGAAGCTCGCCCTCGTCGGGTGTGGCGGACGAGGCACCGGGGCCGTGAAGAACGCCCTCAACGTCTCCGGCACCCTCGGCCCTCTGAAGCTCCACGCGATGGCCGACGTCTTCGAGGAGAACCTCAAACGCAGCCACGAGACCCTTTCCAAGGATCCCCAGATCGGAGACAAGATCGACGTCAGTCCCGAGCGCCAGTTCATCGGCTTCGACGGATACAAGAATGCGATGGACTCCATGAAAGCCGGCGACATCGTCATCCTCACGACTCCCGTTGCCTTCCGTTGGCCCATGTTCGAATACGCCGTTGAAAAAGGCCTGCACGTGTTCATGGAAAAGCCCGTCACCACCGACGGCTTCACCGCCCGCAAGCTTCTCGAGATCAACAAGAAGGCCGTGGAGAAAAATCTGAAAGTGGGCGTCGGCCTCATGTGCCGCCACTGCAAGGCCCGCAACGAACTGAAGAAGCGCATCGATGACGGCGCCATCGGCGACATCACCTTCCTCCGCAGCTACCGCATGCAGGGCCCGGTCGCCACCTGTTTCACGCCGAAGAACGACACCGACATGAGCGAGCTCATGTATCAGATCAAGAACTTCCACAGCTTCCTTTGGCTCAGCGGCGGCTCCTTCAGCGATTTCTTCATCCATGGCATCGACGAGATGTGTATGATCAAGGGCGACTTCCCCATCGAAGCAAAGGCGGTGGGCGGACGTCATTACAAGACGATGGAGCGGAACGGCAAGGTGCTCGTCGCCGTCGATCAGAACTTCGACAGCTACGGGGTCGAATACACCTTCAAGGATGGCACCAAGGCTCTCTACGAAGGCCGCAACATGACCGGCTGCCATCAGGAGTTCGCCGCCTACGCCCACGGCACCAAGGGCTCGGCAGTGATCTCCTCCGCCAGCCATACCCCGGCCAAGTCCCGACTTTACAAGGACCACAACATCGCCCTGAACCCACGCGGGAATCCGGAAAACCTCCTTTGGGCCTTCCCGACCGGCGAGCGCGGTGCCAACCTCGAAGGCAACCCCTACGACATCGAATGGGAAGTGCTCATCACCGCGATCCGCGAAGACAAGCCCCACAACGAAGTCGAGCGTGGTGTCGCGGCGAGCAACGTGACCTCGATGGGCCGCATGGCCGCCCACACCGGACAGGTCATCACCTACGATCAGATGCTTAACAGCGAGTTCGTCATGGCTCCGAACGTGGCCGAACTGACGATGGACTCCGATTCCCCCCTCATGCCCGACGCCGAAGGGCGCTACGCCGTCCCCGAGCCGGGCATCAAGAAGGACCGGGAATACTGATCCCAGAACCCCCGTTTTGAACGAATCAAGGTCGCCGTTCCTCCAATCCGCCGGGGAACGGCGATTTTCGTTTTCCACCCGAGCCGCTTCACGTCCGTATCCTCTTTGCATCCCATGAGAGTTCCCTTGTTCCTGTTGATCATCTCCGCCGCCCTCTGTCTCAACGCCCAGGATCAGCCGACCGGCGGCGACCTGAAGGACATCCAGTCGAAGCGTCTGAAACTCGCTGATCAGCTTGAGGAGCAGGGGGACGACCTCGGTGCGCTCGAGGTGCTCGAGGGCCTGTTGAAGAAGGATGGCAACAACGCCGATCTCATCCGTCGGGTCGTCGCTCTTCAACTGCGCAATGATCGCGTGGAATCCGCCATCCCCCTCCTCAAGAAATTACTCGAGATCGAAAAGGGGCAAGAACCCGAATACGCGGCGGTCGGACGCCTCATGATCGAGGCGGAGCAGTATGAGTCGGCGAATTCGTTCCTCGAGGAAACCGCCCAGAAGTTTCCCGAGTCGGCCGAGTTTCCCTACCTCCTCACGTTTTCCCTCTCCCGCAGCGAACGCTGGGAGGAGGCCATCGGCCAGTTTGAGAAGACCATCGCTCTCGCCAAGGACGACGCCGAGTTGCTCAACGAGAACTTCTACTTCCGCTACGCCTCCACCCGGGAGCGGGCCGGCCAGATCGAGGAGTCCGTTCCCCTTTTCCGGAAATCCTTGGAACTGATCGAAAAGAGCGAGAGCGGCGTCGAGAATTTCGCCTTCAAGGCCACCGTCCTGAACTACCTCGCCTACATGTGGATCGAGCGCGGCGAAAATCTCGAGGAGGCGGAAACCTTCGCCTTGGAGGCCGCCGAGCTCGATCCCACCAGCGGCGCGATCGCCGACACCGTGGGATGGCTGCACTTTCAAAAGGGAAACTATCCCCGGGCTCTGGCAGAGCTCAAAAAAGCCGAACGCCTCATCGAAGAGCCCGATCCCGTGATCCTCGATCACCTCGGCCAGACCCTCGCCAAGCTGAACGAACAGGAATTCGCCGCCGAGTATTTCGAGAAAGCCCTCAAGCTGGATCCGGAAAATGCGGAGATCAAAGAGCGGCTGGAGGCGGTGAAGAAGTGAGTTCGGGCACAGAGTCGGTGAAGAGGCTCTCATTCGGGACAGGCGAAGAAATCTCCAAGTGAATTCTCCGGGCGCCCCGCATTGGTGCCAGGTTATTCCACGCGGTTTGCTTTCACGTTCTTTGGTGTCATGCTTTGGTGTCAGGTTATTCCGAGGGCGCGAAGTTTTTGGAGTTGTTTGGCTGTCCCGAGGATCCACTTCCCCGCCCTATCGAGCAGGATCTTACTGACCGAATCGCTGCCCCTGCGTTTTCGACCTTGGAATCCAGCGACTTGAGGTGAAGGAAATGTGCTCGAATTGAATGTCTTGGGCCGACATCTGCGCATGAAGCTCCGCTTCGCATCTTTGCGAGAATCGATCCCCATACCCTTCCCCCCTCCTTAGGCCCCTTTCCTGAGTTCGTGGATACGACCCCTAGCTCATAAGCCTTCTGCTACGACTTGATGCGGCCCGCCCCGCATTTCCCTTAGGGCAGTCAGTTCCCATTCAGTTCGGCGGGAACCGCCCTGTGGAAAATCCGGTCCGCGCCTGGCGTCGAATGGCGTGAGAAATCCGAGCTACCTGAACACGTCGTTCCGCAGATCGTGAATGACCCGTAAATCGCCCCACTCCGCACCTCTCATCGTCCTGGCTCCGGATTTCCTGCGTTTCCCGAATCGCGCCCGATTCCGCTCGTAGAATCCTTCTACGAAATCCGCACTCCCCAATACCACGCCGTCGGTGAGATACCGCACCTTGAGCAGTAAAACCTGTGAGATCGGTAGTTTCCCTCCTCGTGCAACTTCTTCCTCGACTTGCTCCCGTGTGAAGCCCGGGCGCAGGGGGCTTCCCTCTTCGACAAATTCACGGATTTCACCTTCCCCGTAGAGCAGTAACCGATACGAGGCACCGGTCTTTTCCCATTCAGTGACATGATCTTCGCCGCAAACCCAGAGGGTGCGGTCAAAGATCCGCCCGAGTCCCTCGCGAGCCTGATGGTTGCCGGCCACAGCCGAGGCATAGCCGCACCACCGGTAATCTTCGATCGCACGCACCAGACCTGCCCGCAGTGGATTAAGATCGATGTATGCCGCCACGGTGAGAAGCGCGTTCTCGTCACCTTCCACAAGCAGGCTCTTGAAGCGATCTTCCCACAAAGTACCCTTGCGCCCGGTGCGCCGGTTGAACCAATGACTGAAGCGCTGTTTGAGTTGCTTCATGAATCCGGAGAGGTCTCCCATTTGCTTCCGATAGCGGTCGAGGATTTCTTCTTCCCTGGTGGCACTTGGGCTGGACGCAGCCCGTTCGAGTTCCATCCGTAGTGCTTCGGCGGCATCCTTTCCGTAGAGGATGCCCACGCGACGAAGAATCTCCTCACGACCGAGTGCGGCCGTGGTGAGCGGATCCGGCATCTCCACGAGGAGATGAAAATGGTTCGACATGACGCAGTAGGTGAGAATGCCGGCCCCATGATAGATGGACAGTTTCCGCAGCAGCTTGACAAAGAATTCCTTCTCCACGTCACCCAAGACGTGCTCTTGGCCCGCGATGCGGGAGATACAATGGTAGTTTGCGATGCCGTCTAACTTGATCCGTGGAAGTCGCATGGGGATATCCATAGTCACTTCTGAACACATGTTCAAGTGAAAACTTTTCTCAAAAAAAACCTGACACCACGAAACATGACACCACGAAAACAGTTCTGTGGGCTTTCCTCCCATGTCGTCATGGTGCTAAACTCCATCACTATGACCCTTTACCCCCTTGTTTTGGCCATCCTTTTTACCCTCACCCCCTTGATCGGTGGAGATTCTGTTTTCGCGATTTGGCCGAAGGATCAAATGCCTGGCACCGCAGCGCAAGAAGCCGAGGCCCTCGTCCCTCGGAAGGACGGGTTCACGCGCATCACGAACATCAGCCGCCCCACCCTCGAACTCTATCCAGCTGCCGGTGCTGGCGGGAAACCGGCTCCGGCGGTGATCGTATGTCCCGGCGGGGGCTATCGATATGTCGTCGTGGACAAGGAGGGCTCGTCCATCGCGAAGTGGCTGAATGGGGCGGGCATCACGGCCCTTGTCCTCAAGTACCGGACGCCCGACAACCGCGAGGGTGCCCTACAGGATGTCCAGCGTGCCATTCGCCTGGTCCGGTCACGCGCGTCGGAGCTGGCGATCGATCCGGAGAAGATCGGGATCATCGGCTTCTCCGCCGGCGGTCATGTCTCGGCCCGGGCGAGCACGGGTTTTGACGATTCGGTCTATCCCGCCCTCGATGCCGCCGATCAACAAAGCGCCCGGCCCGATTTCGCCATCCTCGTTTACCCCGCCTACCTCGACGACGGAAAGGGCGGCGTTTCACCGGATCTGAAGCTTTCCGCGAAGATCCCGCCGACGCTGATCGTCCACACCGATGATGACAAATCCTTCATTGCCGGCAGCCGCCTCTACGCCGCCGCTCTGGCCGCAGCCCAGTTGGAGCACCGCTTTCTCCTCTATCCCACCGGGGGACACGGCTACGGGCTCCATTGCCAAGGCGACGCAAAGGTTTGGCCTGATCATTCGATGGAATGGCTGAGATCCATTCACGTGATCCCCGCCCCGTGATCCCTCATGCCACTTGGGCCGCCTCGAGCGGTGCCCCATAGGGCAGATCCTCGGGCAGTTCGACAAACTCGCTGATCTTCGTCCAGAGCTCGGAGAAATCGCGGTTTACATCTCCGGAGAGGCAGTCGGTCACTTCTCCGGCCATCTCCGGATACCGTATGATGAGATCGCGGAAGGAGAAATTCGGATCGTAGAAAGCGTAAACGAGCTTCCGCATGTTTTCGATCCCCTCGCGCAGCCCTTGGCTGTAACCGTTGAAATGGGCGGGCGAGAGATCGCCGCTGACGAGACCTTCATGGACATAGTCGCCAGCCATGACGCCACTCTTGAGCGCGAGCATGACGCCGCTGCTGAAGACCGGATCGAGGAAGGCGAAGGCATCGCCCACGAGGAGCAATCCCGGCGCGGCCCCGTACTTGGAATGGCGCGAGTATTCGCTGGTAAGGTAGTGCTCCCCGACCTGACGGCCACAGGCGAGGTGGTCGGCGATCCAGGAATTGTTCCCGATCTCGCGTTCAAAGATCGCCTTGGGATCCTTCACCCCTTCACGGGTCAGATACTTGCCCTCGGCGACGACCCCGACACTCACTCGGTTGTCGTGTTGCGGGATGTACCAGAACCACCCTTTCTCGGGGACAAAGGCGACAGTGGTCGCACCTTCATCAATTCCGGGCTCTCGCTTGGCTCCCTCGTAGTAGGTCCACACCGCGACCTTGTTGAGATAAGGGTCACCGACCCGCCAGGCGCGGCGATTCGAGGCAAAGGCTTCTTTGCCGGTGCAATCGAGGGTGATGGCGGCCCGCACTTCCAGGGCTTCACCCCCGGCGGTGACCGCACTGACACCGACGACCCGCTCTCCGTCGTAGACGAGATCCTTTACCGTGACCCCTTCGCGGACCTCAGCGCCCTTCTCGACGGCGTTGTCACGCATCATCACGTCGAACTCCGAACGCAGCACCTGCCAGCTCTGCGCGACGGTGTCCTTGTCGTAGCGAGTGAAGAAGTAGAACGGATCCGAAGCCCGGCCATCAGGCTGCACAAAACAGACGCTGTATTTCTTCATGAAGTGCGAAGACTTCATCTTCGGGATCATTCCGATGCGCTCGAGCGGCTGGTAGGTGAAGGGAATCAGCGATTCACCGACCTTATACCGGGGAAACCGCTCACGCTCGAGAATGAGGACCCGGTGTCCCTTTTCAGCGAGAATCGCCGCGGCACTGCAACCGGAGGGGCCGGCACCAATGATGAGAACGTCGGTCTGGATCGGACTGGTCATATCGAATGAGATTTTCCTTCGTTACGGAAAGGGTCCGCCCTCGGGTTCTAAAACGGTAATTGAATTTTGGTATGACTGTGATAACGGGTCGCTATTGCCGCCGTCATGCGCTCCTCCCGCCTCGTTTTGTCCCTTCTTGCCGGTTGGATCGTGTCGGCGGAGCATTTGGTCTCTGCCGCTGAGGTGGCTGACGCCATCCGACACTACCACGATGAGGAGTCCGGCCGAATCGTGCGCCTCGACGAGACCGATCCCGCGAAGGTGCGGGTGCAGGTGCGCTTTCCCGGCGATCCAGGCTTTTTCTCGCTCTGGCAGGGCGAGGGAGTGAAGGAAGGCAATGAGGTGATCTTCTCGCGCATCGTCGGCGAAGAGGAAGCCCCGGGTGCGAAGTTCCTTGCCAAAGGCGGCGGCCGGCTGGAGATCGAGTTCGCCCCTGATCAGACGGAGCCGGGCGACGAGGGATTCCTCGGGGAATACCGGCGCCTTTCCGAGGACAAGCGCCTCTCCCTCGCGCAAAGGGAGCTGAAACTCGCCGAGAATTCCTTGGGCAAGGCGCAGCGCTCCTGGGGAACATCACAGGATCCCAACGTGAAGGAATGGAACCTCCGTTGGCCGCTCCTGCGCGATCGATGGATCCACCGGGGACAGATCCGGACCGATGCCCCTCCGAAATCCTCACCCCTCACCGTGGACGAGGTTTTTGCCCTAATTGAAACCACGGGACAGGCGATCGCCTTTTTCCAGCAGCCTCCGCCCGAGGGTCTCGTGCCTCCCGATGGCAGTGGAAATTACGACGACGGCTTCGGTGGTGGCGTCACCCTGCGGGCCCGGGCCGACGGGTCTTATCGGATCGGTTTCGGCTGGCAACGGGGTGATCTCGAAGCCATGGGCAGCGATTTCAGCCTCGATCTTCCTGCCACAGAGATCCGGCGCGAGCGAGGCAGCGACGACTGGACCGTGGACTACCTCCACCCCGATCCCGAGGTGCCGCAGGGCGAAGGGCGCGCCCGGATCCAGGTGAAAAAATCCGGCCGCTTCCTCTGGGTCCGCGTTCTCGACGGCGTCCGTTACACCGGCCCCGGATGGGCCGACGGGATCTACCGGTGGGGCCCCATTCCCGTGGAAGGGTGAGTTCGGAGGTCGGAGGCCGGAGGTCCCGCAGATTCTGGAAGTCCAGCTGAGGATCCCGAAATGAAATCGGTGATCCCATCGAGACGCGGCCCCGATTCAGGCTGACCGATCGGCTGGAGGGTTCAGCAAGATCCCAGGCAGAACATTTGCTTCCATCCCGAGCCCGCCTCCCCTGCTTGCGCCGCGCACGGGACTTGTCAGACCCGGTCGGTATTGCGTAAGCTCCGCGCCATGACCTCCCGCCGCCGTTTCCTCACCACCGCCTCACTCCTTGCCGGAGGCTGGGCCGGACTGCCCGTCGACCTCCGTGCCCAGTTGAAGCGCGCCGATGTCGATCCCAACTTTGTGGTCAAAAATGGACGCATCCGCCAGTCCATCATGGGCTGGTGTTTCAACTCCCATTTCAAACCGCTCGAACTGGCCCAACACTGCAAGGCGATCGGCCTCGTCGCGATGGAGGGCATCCCGCGCGACGCCTATGCCGACGTGAAGAAGATGGGCCTCGAGATTTCGCTCGTCAGCTCGCACGGCTTCGCCAAGGGGCCCTGCGATCCGAAATTCCGCGACGAGGTCATCACCAATCTGAAGGAAAGCATCGCGGTCGCCGCCGGAGTCGGCTGCAAAAACGTGATCACCTTCACCGGGATGCGTTTTGACGGCATGGACGACGAAAAGGCCGCGAACGATTGCATCGAGGTCTGGAAATCCGTGCTGCCCGATGCGGAGAAGGCGGGGGTCACCCTCGTCCTCGAGCATCTCAATTCCCGCGACGACACCCACCCGATGAAGGGGCACCCGGGCTATTTCGGCGACGACGTCGATTTCTGCGTGGATCTCATCAACCGGGTCGGTTCGCCGAATTTCAAGCTCCTCTTCGACATCTACCACGTCTCCGTCATGAACGGCGACATCATTCGCCGCATCCGGCAATACAAGGACGTCATCGGCCACTACCACACCGCCGGGAATCCCGGCCGCGCCGAGCTCGACAACACCCAGGAGATCAATTACCCGCCCATCCTCGAAGCCATCCTCGAGACCGGCTACACGGGCTACGTCGCCCAGGAATTCATCCCGACTTGGGACGATCCCGTCCTTGCCCTGCGTCAGGCCGCGCAGCTTTGTGACATCTGATTTTTCACCGACCCAACCCTCTACATTCATGGACCATACCCCCTCGACCTCCCGCCGCCGATTCCTCGGCCAAGCCGCCGCCCTCATGGCCGCGCCCACGATCCTTCCTTCCGGCCTTCTCGGCCAGAATGCCCCGAGCAAACGGGTTGCGATGGGGTTCATCGGCCTTGGCAACCGTGGCATCGGCGTGATGGAGGCCTTCCTCAACCATGCCGACGTCCAGGGCGTCGCGGTCTGTGATGTCGACGACCTCCATTTCCGACAACAGGGCGAGAAAAAGAGCCGCGACTATGGCCGCACCCCGGGCAAAGCCGCGATGGAGGCCGCCCATGCGAAACGGAGCGACTCAGGATCGTGGAAAGGCTGCACCGCCTACGAGGATTTCCGCGAATTGATCGCCCGCGACGACATCGACGCGGTGATGATCGCCACGCCTGATCACTGGCACGGCGTCATCTGCATGGAAGCGCTCCGCTCCGGCAAGGACGTCTACTGCGAGAAGCCCGTCACTCACAAATACGCCGAGGGCCACGCCATCCACCGCGAGGTGGCGAAGCGGAAGGCCGTCTTCCAGGTGGGATCCCAGCAGCGCTCCGACGCTCTTTTCCAACAGGCCGTCGAGATCGTGCGCAACGGGCTCATTGGCAAAGTCACGAAGGTCGAGGTGGGTCTCCCCACCGGACACGACCAACCAGAGGGCGATGCCAGCGAAAAGACACCGCCGTCCGATCTGAATTACGACCTCTGGTGCGGTCCGGCCGAGCTCCTGCCCTACCGCGAAGCCTGCCATCACTGGTCCTGGCGCTGGACGAAGACCTACGGCGGCGGCCAGCTCATGGACTGGATCGGCCACCACAACGACATCG
Organism: Verrucomicrobiales bacterium; assembly: GCA_016795385.1. Lineage (GTDB taxonomy): Bacteria > Verrucomicrobiota > Verrucomicrobiia > Verrucomicrobiales > DEV007 > Arctic95D-9. The sequence continues at coordinate 187,271 of JAEUHI010000048.1, forward strand.
CCCACTGGGGACTCGACATGGACAAGAGCGGCCCGATCTCGGTCGAAGCGAAGGATTGGATCTACCCCACGACGAAACTCTACGACGCGCCGATGAGCTACGACGTGATCTCGAAGTATGGCAATGGTGTCGAAGTGGTGATGTCCTCGCGTCTCCCCATGGGCACGAAGTGGATCGGCGAGAATGGCTGGGTCCACGTCAACCGGGGCAAGCTCGAGACCTCGGACCCGGCTTGGGCGATGCCCGGATTTGCCGCGGGCGAGTGGAAGACCTACAAAACGCCGGGACACCAGCGCAACTTCATTGATTGCGTCCTTTCGCGTGGCGATACCATTGCCAATGCGGAGACCGCGCATCGTTCCATCACCCCGGGGCACCTCGCCTACCTCTCCCATGCCGTCGGTGCACCGGTGCAATGGGATCCGAAGACCGAGACAGTGGTCGGAAACGACGACGCCCAGAAACGACTCATGGCATTGCCCTATCGCGGGAATTGGAAACTCGGGGTCTGAGCCGGATCCGCCAGACGGCGTGGGAAATGAGGCCTTTTTACCCAAAAGGCGGGCTCGACCATTATTATAATTTTGACAATTATAATAATTTCCATATAATTGGAGAAGCCCGACCTTCCGGCGGTGCTCTTCTCCATGTCCCGATCGGTCTCGATTTGTCTCCTCCTTCTTCCCGCCCTCCCTCTGGCGGGACGAGCCGCCGATTCCAAACCCAAGGCTTCCGCCAATGCTACCGCCCCGTCGTGGGACGCCCACGTCTGGGAGCCGGGCAGCGTGGAGGCCTTCTGGCGCTCCAAGGAGACCACCGCCACGGTCAAGAACGCCGGAACGGCTCAACCCAAACCTCAGGCCCCCGCGCCCTCCGATTTTTCCAGCAGACAGTCCGGGAAGTAACCAGCTCGACGTCCCTGCCCTCTCTCAAGGCACGTCTGGAATGAAGAGCCCCCGCAGCGAACCTGCGGGGGCTTTTTGTCTCGCTGTTAATGCGACTGCGGGCAACCGCCCCGTCAGTATAACCTGGCACCTTCTGAGGAATATTACCTGGCACTATCTCGGAGCGATTTGAAATGGCCGATACCAAAAGATTCTCGGTTATGAATTGATTCTTGCGGAATTGCCGGCCTCGTTGTCTCGTTTTATCATGCTCCATGAGCCGCCCGATCGCGCCCCCGAGACCCCGAACGAATGGGGCGTTCTGGTGATCCTCTCTTTCTTTTTCGGGCTGTTTCTCGTGGTTGAGCTGGCCCGCGAGTTTTCGATCGAGAAACTCAGCGTGCCATTTTTCCTGATCTCGTGGGTGATCCTCCTCGTGATCCATGAGGGCGGTCACGCCCTGATGGCCCGGCTCGTCGGCTGGCGGGTCGAACGCATCGCGATCGGGAGCGGCCGGGTGCGGATGGAGCGGCAAATCTTCGGGGTGCCGGTCGAGTTTCGCACGCTGCCTCTTTCCGGTTATGTCATTCCCCGCCCCCGAGACCTTCGGGTCCCCCAATTGAAGCAATTCCTCATCTTCGCGGCAGGACCGGGGATCGAGCTGCTCCTCGTCACGATCATCGCCCTGCTCGTGGGACCTGACAGTCTTCTCGCGGCATCAGGCCATCCCGGAATGATCGCCTTGCAGACCTTCTGTGTGGCGGCGTTGTTCGGGGCGGGGCTCAACCTGATCCCTTTTCCTCATGCCGATGGGAAAGGTGGTGTCTCGTGGTCCGACGGGCTGGGCATGATCCTCTGTTGGCGGACCCGCACCGAGGATTACCGGCAATGGATTGACGGGGAGGAAGCAAAAGAATCGGAATGATTCACGCCACCCGACGGGGCTTGAAGAGATCGACGACGCCGAGGACGTTCTCCCAACGACGGATCGCGAGATCGAGGATGAAGACGCCGAGGAAGGCCAACATCAGCCAAGGCCAAAGCTCGACGTAGCGGGCGACGTCTTCTCCGGTCAACTCAAGCGGAGCATCAGCCTTTTCCAGATAAGTGCCGCCCGTGATCTCGCAGGCCTCTTTGAGCAAGGCATCATCAATCTGCCCGGTCGCGACCTCGGTGGAGGGATTGTGGACGTGACCGGCTGAAACCATCTGCGAGCCGGAGCGGGCTCGAACGAGATACACGCCGGGCTCGCTGGGACGGAACCGGGAGCCATACCAGCCCGGCCCTTCCTGCTCGAGGGTGACGGTTGCGATGGTCTTCATCGTCGAGCCGAGGGCATTGGCGGGGACGTGGAAGACATCGGCTTCGACCGTGGCTCCATCGCGGCGGGTCGCGGCGTCTTCGGCGAGATCGACGACGATCTTCACCTCGGACCCTTCCTCCTCGAGCCGGAGATCCATGAAGAGCCCCTGAGGCGCGCGGGCGGTCTCGCGGAGGATCTGCGACCAAAGGCGGCTGTAGCCTTCCCAATCGGACACCCAGAGCGCGGCCCAGCGGGATTTGCAGTCGGAGGTGAAGGCGCTGACCTTCCCGAGGCCGAAACGCCAATGGGCGAGGAGGGGATCGCCCGTGTCGGTGACGAGCGGGATCTGCGCGGTGGCTTTGCGGTTCGTTTTCACGTAGCCGAGCAAAGGCGGGGCCTGGCCGTCCTCCCAATCCCGGAGCATGGGATGTTTTTCGACGAGCTTCGGCTCGAAGGCCTCCTCGCGAATCATCCGTCCGGTATGGGTGAGGGTGTCCTGGGTGAAGATGCGTACGATGGAGTTGGGATCCATCGTCACATAGCTCTGGCCGCCACCGGCCGCGGCGATGGACTGGAGCAAGCCCACTTGGGCTCCGCCGCCGACGGCGACGGTCGAAATGGTGATGCCCTCCGCATGGCATTGCGAGGCGAGGGCCTGATAACCCTCGCCCGAGGTCTGCCCGTCGGTGAGGACGATCATGTGCTTGATCTTTGATTTCACCCGGTTCAGTTCCTCTCGGGCGCGGACCATCCCGGGATAGGCGTTGGTGCCACCGCCGGAGCCGATCTGGGAGATCTGGTTCGCGATCGTGCTGATGGAGGTGACCTTCGTCATCGGCACGATCTCGTGGACCTGCGAGTCGAAGGCATACACACCGATGGAATCCTTGTTTGTCAGCAACTCGGCGCTGGCGACGGCGGCGGCCTTGCAGATCTCGATCTTCTGCCCGGCCATCGAACCGGAGCGGTCGATGACAAGAGCGAGGGCGGAGGACTGGAATTCTTCCTGATCGGGAGCCTTGAGTTTCACGGGCAGGACTTCTTCGACCGGCGTGCGGTAATAGCCTCCGACGCCGAAGGAGTTCATCCCGCCGATCATCACGAACCCACCACCCAGCTTTTCCACGTAGTCGCGCATCGCCGTCATCCGCGCTTCGCCGATGCGGTGGGCGGGGATATCGGAAAGGATGATGCCATCGTAGCCCGCCAGTTCCTGGAGGGATTCGGGAAGCCCCTCGGGTGCGCGCACGTCGAGACGGATGCCCTCTTTTTCCATCGCGCCGACGAGGTAGCGCGACTCGCCCTCCTCACCCTCGACGTAGAGAAAGAGCGGTTTGCCCCGGACATCGACGATGGCGAGAGATTCGTTGTTTTCAGGAATGGCATCGCGTCCTTCGAAGCCTTCGATGACGGCGCGATAGTTGTAGATGTTCCGCTTCTCCGGGACCCGGGTGAAGCGGTGGGTGAAGAGTTCGCCGGCCTTCAGGGCGACGTCGATGGCATCGACCTCGACTCCGTTCTCAAAGAGACGCAGCCTGCCGGGTCCATCCAGGGAGCCTTCGACCGTCGCGGTGAGATCGAGACTGGCGCCCTCGTTCAGCCGGGATTGCGAGCTGGCCAGACGCGTGACGCGCACGTCGGGCTGAATGGTACCGGTGACGCCCAGTGCGTGGATCTTGATCCCTGCGACGGCGGCTTCGTTGGCGGCATTGATGAGGGAGCCCTGGGTCTCCACGCCGTCACCCACGACGATCAGATGGCGGCTCGACCCGGCCGGGAAAAGTCCGCGAGCGAGGAGGGCACCGCGTTCGAAATTCGACGAAGCTCCAATCTCGCCCATCAGGGACTTGGCCGCCTCCGCCTCCGGCAGATCCCCTTTGCTCCCTGGATTCACCAAGAGGCGTCCCTCCGATCCGACCGCGACAAATCCGACGCTGGCTTCCGAGCCGATGCGATCACGGAGCTGCGCGGCCGATTCGTAGACGCTCTTCAAACCCGCCTCGCCTTGGCTGCGGCTGTGATCGAGGAGGAAGAGCACGGACTGGTCCCGGCTCGTCATGAGGCGGGCCGGCGAAGCCAGCGCGAGGACGGCGAGAATGACGAGGAGGGCACGCGTGATCAGGAGAAAACGACGCCTTCCCGCCCCCATCGGATGGGTCGAGCGCGCATCGAACCAAACCAGCAGGGCGAGTGCGGGCAGGATCAGCAAGAGGGCTTTGGGATACAACCAGTCCATTCGAGGATCTCAGTAGACGGCGTGGCGGTGGAAGAGCCAGCTCTCCAGAAGGAGCACCACCGCGACCGCTGCGAGCAGCCAGAGTTTCAAATTGCCGGCGAAGCGGTTCGAGGTGGCGAAGTAGGCGGGATCACCTTCCTCCCCTTCCCCGCGCGAGCGGAGATCGGTCTCCTCGCGCGAGAGGAGGTGCGAGGCACCACGCAAACCGGTATCCGTTTCCCAGACACCGCTACGGTTCATTTCGAGGACGTCTGAAGTGATGGGCAGATCGATCTGGCGCGATCCCGAGCCGCTCTCCGTCCATGTGATCGTTTTTCCGGTGACGGGAGCGAGTTCGCCCGAACGATAGAGCCGGTTTGAACCACCCCGCTCTTCCTGGTTCACCGTCCAAAACAAGGCGTTGCCCATCAGGATGGGAAAGGAGGCGGTCAGAGGAAGTCGCTCGGAGAGTCCCGGAGAGAAACCCATCACGACGATGCGCTGGCCGCCGACTTCACCGGCGGACAGGACGGGATCACTTCCGGCGAACCAGAGAGGCTCGAGCGATCCGCGGGCTTCGAAAAGGCCGGTCTGGGTCAGGGCGACCCGGCTGCTGCTGACCCGGAAGAGCACGGGGTGATCCGACATCCCCACACGCACCGAATCGTAGGGCACCGGCGCAGAGAGACGCTTGGACACGAGCGGACCGGCGTAGTCGGGCGGATTGAGGACTACGGCAGGAGTGTCGGACGGCCATTCCTCGGGCAACCAACCGTCGAAGATCACGGCATCGACCTTTTCCGACAAAGGCCAAGCTTTGGGAGCGCCCTTGAGCAGTTCGAAGGTGCCGGATTCCTGCAAGGAAGACAAAGCGAAGCGGGTGTAGGGGTCCTCCGACTCGTCGGGACGGATCCAGGCGGCAAGGATCGGCCGGATCTCGGGGAGAGGCAGGGAGACTTCGTTATCGAGAGAGAAGGCATCTCCCTCCATTTCGAGGGCGAGTCGCAGGATCTGATCGCGCGAACCATTGATCCGGAACGTGAGGGAACTTTCGCCACCCGGCTCGAGGTCCAGCTCGCGCATCTGGCTGGGGATGCCACCGACGGAGACCTGGAGTTTCGCCTTCGTCGCCGCGGGGGCGTCCTGGTTCAAGCCGATCCTGACAAAGACATCATAGCGGGCGTGTTCGAGTGGCACGCCGCGGAGCGAGACGGCGGTGATGCCGGCATTGCTCACCTCGGGCAAGGCGAGATTCAGCTCATGGAGTTTCAGATCCTCACCGGGGTTTTCGAGGAGACGATCACTGAGATGCCAGACCGCCGTGGGCGGCTCGAGCCCGGCGATCATGCGGGCGGTCTCGATCGCCGTATCGGGACGTCCCGCGATCGGACGGGTCGCGACCGACTCGAGCCGGGAGAGGAGCTCGCGCCGTTTGGTCGTGCGCGGCTGGAGCACCTCGGGCCGCTGGTCATAGGCGACAAGGGCGATCCCGACCTCTTCCGGCACCTTGGTGAGCCGGTCGCGGAGAAGGCGCTTGGCCGCCTCGAGGCGACTCTCGCCCGCCTCATCCCGCACCTCCATCGAGGCGGATCGATCGAGGAGGACGACGACCGTACGATATCGATCGGCATCGTCCTGCCGCACGATGAGACGCGAGAGAACAAAGATCGCCAAAGCGAGGAGGATCAGCGTCATCGCCAGCGAGAGCCAGCGTTTCAAACGCCGCAGCCAGGCCGATTCCTGGTGCTCGCGGGCGAGGGTTTTAAAAAAGACGAGAGTCGAGACGCGCACCTTCTTCGAGCGGCGGCGCACGAGGTAGAGCACCACGGGAATGATCCCGAGGAGGAGGAGCCAGAGAGAGCCTGGATTGAGAAATTCCATGGTCGGTGGCGGTCCTCAGGAGTTCCCGGCGAGGGCCGAGCCCCGCGAGAGCAGGTCGAGAAAGAGTTCGTCAAAGGGACAATCGGTGCGCCAGCGCTGGTAATCGATCTGCCGCGCCTGACAGGTCTTCTCGATATCGTCGAGAAACTGGCCGAAACGCTTTTCGTAGCGCTCGCGGTCTCCGGGGGTGAACCAAAGGCGGCGATACTCCTGTGTCTCGACATCGAAGAGTTCGATCTCGCCCTCGACGTCGGGCTTTTCCTCCCACGGGTGGAAGACCTGGATGAAATGGATCTCACCCGGCCACGCCGAGGCGTGACGGATCGCCTCGCGGGCCTCGTCGATGTCGCGTCCGTAGAGGTCGGAGATCACGAAGATGATGCCGTAGCGCTGTTTGCCGGGCTGGAAATCCTGGAAGCAGCGTTCCAGATCGGTGAGGCCGCCATATTCGAGATCCCGGGCAAAATCGAGGACGCGCTGCAGGCTCCCCTGCCCTTTCAACGGTGGCGGCGGCGGCGCGAGACTGGCTCCGATCCCATGGAGGCTGACGCGGTGATGCCCGACCAATCCCATATAGGCGAGCGCCACGGCGAGTTTCAGACTCGTGAGCCGTTTCTCCGGAAAAGGTTCGATCATCGATCCGCTCGTATCGACGACGATGTGCACGTGGAATTCCTGGATCTCCTCGTAGAGCCGGATAAAGAGGCGGTCGAGGCGCGCGTAGAGCCGCCAATCGATCGCGCGGAAATCATCTTTCGGCGTGTAATGCCGGAAATCCTTGAACTCCCGCGTGAACCCCGTCGCCGGCGTGTTTTGCAGCCCTTTGCGGCGGAGTTGTTTCCGCTTCCGCAATCGCAGGAAGAGCGCCCGCAGCCGGTCGAGGAACTCGGCATCGAACAATTCTTCCCGGGGGGAGGTGGGGGTGGGCGCGGACATGCGGGCGGAAATCAACGGGGTGTGACCGGCGTCGACGCAGGGGCGACGACCGGTGCTCCAGGTGCGGGCGGCGGGACATCGGCACTGCCGCCGGCGGAGAGAGAGACCACGAGCCGGCGGGCGAAGACCGAGTGATACTGGGAGCCGAAGACGAGGTCGGAAACAGGCAAGGCGAGCCCCGCGGTGGCCGGATCATCCCGTCGCACGCGTCCCTGCCAGGCAAAATCATCGCTTTTCAATTCCACGGGTGAGGCGGAAAAATCGGAAGCAAATCCTTTCAGATAATCCATCAGGGTGGCGGGGAAGGCGGTCTGCCCGAGGACTTCGCCGCTGAGGGCATTGATCAGCCGGATCGCTGCGGAACCACGGGCAACGACCTGATTCCCGACGACCGTGGCACGGAGCGACGCAGGCTCGCCGAGATCATGGAGCGAGAGACGCGAGACGCGGTCTCTCGCAAAATCGGCGTGGACGAGATGGTGCCCCTGCAGAAACCAGACGTGATTCCCGGCACGACCGATCCAGGTGCCGGAGGCGGTCAACTCCTGCGAGGCCGCCGGGAGATCGCTGGAAATCCGTCGCACCTTCTCACCCGCCATCAGCCACAGCGCCCCCGGAGTGAGCATTCCCATGGCGGCTCCCGTGGTTCTCTTGCGGGACTGTACCCAGTACTGTGCCGGACCCAACAGGGTCGAGTCTCCGGCCAGAAAATCCTCCGGATCCAGCATCCCGGCGCCCTCCTGCGCCTGGAAATCAAAAAGCGCGGGCGGCCGCAGCGAAACCCTCTCCACGGCAGGAGTGCTTGCGGAAGTCACAACCTCCGGAGACGGCGCCTCCTCGCGATCCGGGCGCAGCACCACGGGAAAGCGCGAGGGCGGATCGCCGCCCAGCATCCATACGGTTTGTCCGGATTTGAGATCGATGATCGCCGAGGTTCTCCCGTAGACAAAAGCGCGCCCCCCTTGCACGCTCAATCCGGAATTGAGCGGAAAGAGCGTTCCCCCGGCGGAATCGCCTTCCTCCGGTGTCTCGAGCGTGGCATGCCAGGCGAGTTTTCCGGTCGCGGTGTCAAAGGCATGCACCTCACCGTTGATGGGATCAAAGGTAACGACAAAGCCATCGCCGGAGGCGAAACGGATCGTCGACCTGCCCGACACCGACGCCGCAGGGAGAGAGGCGGTCCAGAGCGTCGTGCCATCGGCGATGGCGAAGGCGGCGAGTTCCCCGTCACGAATGAGGAAAAACCGATCATCCGCCACGGCGATTTGGCGGGGAAGACCCGCGTTGGGGCGGTGTTTGCCCGGCTTGCGTAGCAGCGGTGAAGGTGCGGTCACTTCGCTGAAGGCGGCCGGTATGGGTCGGCGCTCGGGCTCTCCGGATTCGGAGAAGGGCGCACGCCAGAGCAGTTTTCCCGTCGCGGCATCGAGCACTGAGACGTGATCCAGGTCATCAAGGACGAGGAGGTGCCGCTCGGTTCGCTCGATCCGTCGCACGGTGCTGCCCTCTGGCAACTCAAAGGCCCATTGCATGAGCGGCTGCCTCAGGAGAAACTCCGCGGAACGATCGTCGCCATCGGCGAAACCGGCTGCGGTGCCTTGCAAGGCGGTGCCGGCGGCATCCACGGAGAGTTCCAGTCCATCCGGAAAGCGCACGGATTCCAGAGACCGTTCTTTGGCCTTCTGTCGAAAGCGTGCCATCGCCTCGGCAGCCTCTTTGGATTGGCCGAGGCGCGACAAGACGTGCGCCCGGGTCCACTCCGACCACAAACCGGAGTCAGCGGAGACCACCTCGAGCTCGGCCGAGGCGAGCAGAGGAAGAATCTCGCCATAACGCGCGATGCCCTCGCGCAGCAGCGCGGCGATGGAACGCCAGTAGGAAGCATCGAGATGTCGATCGAGGGATTGGTTGGAAAGCTCGCGCAGGGAAACGCCCGCTTCCCCCGTCGCCAAGGTGCGCAAGAGGGCGCGCAGGGTCGACTCATTTCCGAGGGTGACGAGCAGGGAGATCCGGCGCTCCCAACTCAGGAAGTCGCCGGGCTCGAGCCGGTTGATGGTGGAGAGGGCGACCTCGGCCTCACGGAGAAATCCGTAGTCGATGAGGAGGTCCGAAACCTCGCGGAGCAAGCCCGCATCGCCCACCTCCGCCAAATCGACCGTGACGACGAGCGTCTGCGCGAGATCGACGCGCTGGCTGCGATGGTAAACCAGGACACGGCGGAGATCGTACTCGGCACGGGCGGCGGGATCTTCTTCGGTGAGGAGCCGGAGTTGTTCCTCGGCCTCTGGAGCCGAACCCGGGTCGGCCTCGAGCACGGTCACCAGAACCTTGCGGAGCCGGAGACGCAGACCAGGGTCGAGACCGGGCTGGGCGAGTTGCTTGCGGAGCCCCTCGGCGACACGGGCGGTGAGAAACTGGCGTTTGCCGGCTTCGCAGAGAATCAGAAAACGATCCACCTTTTCGGCGCTCCAAGCCCCATCGTCGAACTGATACCGGTTCAACTCGGTGTCGAAGAACGCCGGCAGCGTCTCGAGGGCGCGATGGGCCGCGACGGACGCCTCGAGCCACTGCGCGTAGCGCGGCGGGGTGTCGGCGAGGTCACGGAAGACGGCGATGTTCGCTCCGGTCGCATTCGCATCACCCGCACGCCCGAGGATTTCGATGAGCTGAAGGCCGAGGTCGAATTGCCGGGGCTCCCGGGCGAGCTTGGCTTCGACGAGGACCCGGGCGGCGTGGACGAAGTTTCCTTCAAGAAGAAAGGCGGCAAAATCGAGGACGTTCTCTGTCTCGGCTTCTTCGGGCTGGAGGAGGCGGACGAGATCGCCGATCGAAGCGGACTGCCCGGTGGCGATACGGATCTCGCCCAGTTCGCGGGCGACATCGAGACGCGTCGGGTAATTCCGCACATAACGCTCAAGGTAGTTGGCGGCGGCATCCAGACGCTCGATGCCACGCAGGTATCGCTGCAATTCGAGGATCTTGGTCGAAGCCTCGGCAGGCTCCAGACCGGCCACGACGGCCTTGAAATCCTGTTCCGCGGCCGCGTCCCGACCCAGCGCATACTGGACTTTGACGAGGCGGAATCGGAGATCGAGCCGGGCGGGATCGGCCTCGAGTCGCTCACCGAGAAAGCGGGCGTAGGACTCGAGATCGGAGGAAGTCTCGAACCACTCGAGGGCCCGTGTTTCGATCAGCGTGGACTTCGGGAGCCGGGCCAGCGCCGCGGTGAGCACGGCGACCGCTTCATCGCGTCGCTCCACCGCGGCGAGAGCTTCCGCATAGTCGAGCACGGCGGATTCATTCGCGGGATTCGCGGCGAGGACCTTCTCCAGCTTGGTGACGTAGGTGGTGCGCTCGGATTCGGAGGCGACGGCCTCGAGGCGCAGGCTGAGAATCTCGCGACGACGCCAATGCCCGGCGGCAAGGCGGGAGAGGAGCCGATCGAGCAAGACGGCGGCCTCGGCGGTCTTGCCCGTTTGCTTGAGGGCGGTGGCGAGCAGGAGATCGATCTCGACTTCCGTCTCGGGCGTGGGTTTTGACTTTTGCGCCCGGGTCAGGGCGACGATGCTGGGCTCCCAAAACCGGTAGCGTTGCATGAGCCGGGCGAGCGAGAGCAGATCCTCGAGAGGAAGATCCGCGGGTGCGAGGAGACGCTGGAAATGCCCCTCGGCCAAGGTCCTCGCCGCGTCCCCCTCGGAAAGACGCAAGAGTTGATCGAGCCACTCATTGCGGCGGGTCGGATTGGTTTCCAGATCGATAGCCCGTGAAAGAGCTTCGGTCGCCCGGGGATCCCCCTTTTCCTCGAGATAACGGAACAGCACGAACTGAAGAGGCGCGTAATCCGGATGCTGGGGCACGACGGTGTTGATCGCCTCGTCGGCACCCTCGCGGTTGACGCGGCGCAGGACCCGGATGAAGACGGTCTTGGCACCCGCATCGGCGGGGTATTGCTCGATGTGGGTGCGATAAAGCGCGATCAGCTCATCGGCCCGCCCGGCTCCGACGTAGAGTTTCACGAGTGACTCGAGCGGCGCATCGAGAAGCGGATCGTAGTGCAGGGCGGTGCGGTAGCGGAGCGACTCGGCGGTGAAGTCCTCTTCGCTGATCGGTGCCTGCGCACGGACCAGCACGGGCGCGACGAGAGCGCCGGAAAGGCCAAGACCCGCGGTCAGGAGGAGTCCGCCCCTTCGCCATTCGCGAAGAAAGCGTCCGGCCAGGTCTGTCAGGAAGTTCCTCACACGGTCACAGCGTTCGAGACGGAGGCGATGACCTCTTCGACGATCTGGTCGACATTCCGGGATTCGGCTTCGCCCTGGAAATTCAGGATCACCCGGTGCCGCAGGGCGGGAAGGGCGACGCGACGCACGTCGTCGATGGAGACGGCGGTGCGGCCGTCGAGCGCGCAATGGATGCGCGCTCCGCGGATGAGTGCCTGCATGCCGCGCGGGCTGGCTCCATAGCTCACGTAACGGGCGACTTGGTCGGTCTGCCCTTCGTCTCCGGGGTGGGTCGCGAGGACGATGCGGGCGGCGAATTCATTCACATGGTCCGCCACCGGCACTTCGGAGACGATCTTCTGGAATTCGACGAGCTCATCAGCACCGAGGACTTGATGCAACTCCGGCAGATCGAAGGCGGAGGTCCGGCGCGAAATCTCGACGAGCGTCGCCCGATCCGGAAAGGGCACCCGCAGTTTGAAAAGGAAGCGGTCGGCCTGCGCCTCCGGCAGCGGATAGGTGCCCTCCATTTCCATGGGGTTCTGGGTGGCCATCACGAAAAAGGGTTTGGGCAGAGGCATCGTCTCGCCGCCGGCGGTGACGCCTCCTTCCTGCATGACCTCCAGCAGGGCGGCCTGCGTCTTGGGGGTGGCGCGGTTCACCTCATCGACAAGCACGAGGTTGGCGAAGACCGGACCTTTTTCAAAGTGCATGACGCGCCGCCCCTCCTCGTTTTCGTTCACGATGTGGGTGCCGAGGATATCGGCGGGCATGAGATCCGGCGTGCACTGGATCCGCCCCGGAGTGAGTCCCAGCACCTTCGACAAGGTCTGCACGAGGAAGGTCTTGCCCAGCCCCGGAACGCCTTCGAGGAGGATATGCCCCCGGGCGAAGACCGCCACAAGCGTATCGGTGAGCAGCTCATCGTATCCCACGATCGCCTTCTGGATCTCGTCTTTCAGGACATGAAACCGTTTTTGGAATCTCTCGAGATCCCGGCCAAGTTCTTCGTTGTTTCTCATGTAAAATTGGGAATGCGCGGAGTCTTCACAAGTGATCCCGCGTCGCATGCGTCACCCCCGTCACTCGGGATCGGCTTTTTCGAATTGAGCCCTCAGTGCGGAAAAATAGCGCAGCACCTGCTGACGACGGGAGAGCGGCAGCGACTGCTCATCCAGCGCCTGCTCTTCGACGGCGATAAAGTCGGCCATCACTTCCTGGCGCGAACGGGTCGCCTGCTCGGCTCGAGCCTGGCCCTCGACGGCGCGCACGGTGGATTCACCTTCCTTGCCTGCCGCCGCGATCACTTCGGAGTCGCTCTTCGCCTTGAGCAGTTCCGAAGCGGCATCGACCATCGGCGCGGTGCCGGTGCCGGCTTGATCCCCCCCTTGCCCCGATTGATTCGAGGCTCCCTTGCCGAGGGCCAGACCTGAGCCCGGTGCCGGCTGCCCAGGGGCCATCCCGGGAATCGGCGCAGAGAGCATGCCATCCTGCCCTTTTCCATCCTTCGTCTGATCGCTCATGCCCAGGCCGGAGCCCGACTGGCCGTCGGGTGCCTTTTCCCCGGGGACGGGCGCACTGAAAGTCTGTTCGCCTTTCCCCTTCCCTTTTCCGTCGCCGGCGGACTCTCCCTCTCCGGGAGCAGCGCCGGGAACAGGGGCCTTTTCACCGTCCTGCGTCCCCGCTTGGGCGATCCCGGGCGCGGCCAAGGTTTTGGTCTCGGGTTGACCTCCCGGCATCTCCTGCCCAGCCCCGGGCTGATCCCCCGGAGCGGTGCCCGGAGCCCCGCTGTCGATGGATTGCAGGCCCTCCGGTGCGGGCTGACCGGCGAGCGTCGCCGGTGCGTTTTCCTCCATCTTCTTCAATTCGCTGCCACTGATCTCACCGCCCGCCTCCCGCAGGTTCGCGGCGAGATCCTCCAGCTTTTTCTTGGCTTCCTCCCGGGAGGAAAGCTCGCGGAAATGTTTGGCGAGTTCCTCGAACTCCCGCGCGGCCGTTTTCGCCTGGGCATCGAGGAGTTTGCGCGAGGCGTTGCCAACACGCTCACCGACAGGGCGGCCGCGATCGGCCTCGGTGGCGGCTCCGTTGATCATTTCAAGGGCACGGGTGAGGCGCTCCTGGATCTGGGAGGCGAGCATCTCTCCGGCCAGGACATCTCTCAGCGCCATCGCCTCGGTCGCCGCTCCTTCGGCCGCTTTGTCGGCGATGAAAAGGGCAAGGTCGGAGGTATCGGAATGTTTCTCCATCTCGGCGAGCATCTCGGGGGATGCCCACTCATTGGCGACCTGCCCGAGCTTCTCTGCGAGTCGCTCGGCGGCCCGGGCCCGCTCTTCGAGAGACTCGAGCATCTCCCCTGCGGTGAGCCCTTCGGGATTGGCGAGTGCCTCGGCGGCTCCATCGACCTGGGCGCGCAATGCTTCCAGCTCCTTCTTTTCCTCCTCGCTCAACGACTTCATCCCCTCGAGACGTGCCGCCTCGCGGGCGAGTTCCTCCGCCTGGAGGGCGGCGGCGGCCTGCATCTCTTCGGTGAGCTGCAGATCGAGGGCATCGGGAATCGAGCGCCCCCAGGGCGTCAGGGCAAAGAGCACGGCGAGCACCGGAGCGATCCAGGCCCGGCCGGTTTTTGCAACGGGCAACACGTCCGGCACCCCTGCTTTCGCCTTTTCCAACTGAGCCTGAGCACGGGCGAGATGCAGCTTTTCCGCCTCGCTCGGCTCAGGCCGATGAAGAAACTCCCAGGCTGAGGAAAAACAATCCTTCCACCCGCCTCGCCGATCGAGGATCAGCAACGCGGCTCCCGGATCAGGCAGCCGGAACAAACCGGCCAGCCCTAGGCCGACCAGCCACATGAGGAAAATGCCCAAGGCGAGGATCCATTCATGCTCCCGCCACTGCGCGAAGAGGCGCACGGAAAGCACTGCGGCAACGATGAGGAGGGCGACCCCGAGGTGCGTGCGGCGCAGTCCGGCCGCGAAACGGACGAGCGAGAGCCGTCGCCGCACGGTCGCGGCGGCGCTCAAGTAGTCGCTACGTTGGGATTCGGCACTCAAGGGCAATCAAAAAGATGACGGCGGGTGATCGCTCAATTGAGCCCGGAAAGGACCCGTTCGAGCCGGCGCTCCACCTCCGGGTCGTCCGTCGTGGCAAGCTCGCGCTGGAGGACCGGGCGCGCAAGGTAGCCGAATGCGCCGAGTTCGCGCGTGGCCGATTCGCGCGTGGACCATTCCGGAGAGCCAAGGCCGCGGATGAGCGTCTCGATGCGCGTCAGCGTCGCGGGGTCGAGCGAGGGTGATGCCAGGGCGACCGCGACGACATCGCGCAACGGAATCTGCCAGGTGCGTCCACCGACCTGCACGGAAAGGAACTCGAGAGCAAGCCGTCCGGCGACGACTCCGCCATCCCAGCGTTCAAACTGGTAGCGCGGCCCCACTTCCTCATTGATGCCCGGCTCAATACGGGAAATCCGGCGCAGCTCCGTCACGGGTATTTCGAGGGCGGTGCCGTCAGCCACGATCGGGAAGGTGGTGTGACTCACGGCTCCGGCCACCTGCTGCCCGCCAGGCAGCTTGACAACCGAACCCGAGACGGGAGCCATTTCTTCATCGCCCTGTTCGATGCCTGCCTCCGTGTAGAGATGGCGGATCGAGCCGGAAGGCAGGTCGATGTCTCCCAAGCCGGACCCGCTCACGGCCAAAGAGGCGCCATCCACAAGGCCGGCGACCCGGGTGCCGTCCTTCAATTCCGCGCGATAACCGGGGCCACCCGACAGATCGGAATGGAGCCAGAGCAAATCCCCCAGCGGGATCGCGAGAGATCCCCATGCGGTCATCAGCGGAATGGAAAGGGCTTCGCTCTTGGTCACACGGATCCGGTCTCCGGCGTGGGTTTCGATCACAGCCGCGGTTTCGTCAGGCCAGGGCGGGGTCGCCTTCCCGCCCGCCAGGATGAGGCGATCGAGCGTGGCGGGATCGAGTTCCATACGGGAACCATTGATCGGCACGAAATGGAGCCCGGCCGCCTCCAACCGGCCCGAGAGCACCTGACCGTCGCGCAGAAACAGTCGCGCCGCCCCTCCCGGCCTCGTTTTACCTCCTTGGATCGCCGCAAGACGCTCCAGCGGAAATTCGGCCTCACCATAAGGGGTGCTGAGCTGCAGGGACTCCGCAGCGGCGGATCCGGACAAGCGGGTGGCGTCCCCGATGGCTAACAGATCGTGCGCCCCGGCCTCAAGCCCCAGCAGCGAAAGACCACCCTCGGCGAAAGCGGAGCGTGCCGAGAGCCCGGACTGTTCGGGAGCGTTGACAAGGAAGGGCAGCCACTCGCTCTCGAGCCCCCCGCGAATCCCATCGAGCTGATGAGGCCTGCTCAATTCCGCCAAGGTGCGGCGATCGAAATTTTGAGGGATCACGACCTGGGCGACGTGGTGCAGGATCACCCCGGTCTCACCCGCGGCGAGATCGAGACGGTAGCGAAAGGTCAATCCATAACGATTCTGCGACGAGATCGTGGGACGGTCGCCACCGCCGGTCCCGGCGAGGGTGAACAGAAAAGCCCGGGACGATTGCGAAGAGCCCGGCAATACCACGACCCCCGTCTCCGCGGGTGTCAGGAGGAGGGGCTCGGAGCGCCCCCGGTCACTAAGGAAGGTCTTGAAGTTTCCCGAAAAATTCGTGGTCAGCCCGATCGAGAGAGTCAAGGGATCGGACGAGCCATTATGAAAAAGCTCCACATACCGCAGACCTCCTTGCTCATCGAGGAGCCGCACCCGCCGTTGCATCTGCAAACCCGGGAAGGCTTCGAGCGGCAGCCCCTGCAGCACCATCTCTTTCCCGTCCGGAGTCATCATCGGCTGGTAGGGCGTGAACTTCTCCTCATCGATGAGCAAGGCGAGGCCGCTGTTCACCATGGTGCTGCCGATGCGCCCGATGTTTCCACCTGCCTCGACGCTCCACGAGCTGCCTGCTCGATCCGTCCAAATCCCGAAGGCGGCGGGGATGAGGGGCTCGCCGACCTCGTTCGCCGCGGCCGACGGAGCGACCGCCGCCTCCTGCGCCCAAAGCCCCTTCCCGGCCAACCCGGAAACGAGGAGACTGAGGCAACAACAGGAAATGGTCGGAAAAAGTTTCAAGGAAGCGAAGTTTGGCGATAAGCGAGGACGCGGGAAGTTGGCACGTTGAGGCGGCCCTCCCCGCCGTCGCGGAGGGAAAGGTAAGGATCGGCCAACTCCCCTTCGAGCCGCTCCCCGCCCTTCAGGAAAAAGGTGAAACGCTCCGGGGTCTCCGGCTCGGTGGACCGCTGGAAACGTTCGATCCGGGCGGCATCGATGTTCACCAGGGCGGCCCCATCCCGCAAAACAAGCGGCTTGTCATCGAGCGTGGCGCTGAAACACTCATTTCCTTTCAGCAACACCCCGCTGGCAGGTCCCACACCGATGGGCAATTCAACAAAATCCAACCACTCCTGCCCGCGCCCGAGTGAAGCCACCGTGTTTCCAGAGACGCGCCAGACTTGATCGACCATGGCCAGAGGTATCTCCACCGCTTTTCCGCCACCCGTCTCGAACGTGAGCGATTCCCCCGCAAAGACGATTGCCTGGACCGATCCATCCGAAGTCAACACGGCGAAGGGCAAGCCCGCCTGTTCGCGCGGAGCGATCTCCTGGATATCCGCCCAAGGACGGCTTTCGCGTCCCCAGGGGCCGATCCAAGTCACGACGCTTGCTTTGTCTCCCATCACCGGCATCACCATCCCATTGGCCAATTCCAGGAAATGCGTGACACCCGAAGCCGCTTCTCCGTCCTCCCCGGCCGTAGCCAGGAGGAGCAAACGGGTGGCCGCGGGATCGATCATCTCGGTCGCGCCTGAAACGGTCCATTTCAGAGCCCCTTTCACAGCCGGCCCGGTCAGCACGGATCCATCGCGCAAGTACCATTTGGGCTGCAGCCCCTGCCCGGATCCCCCGACGATCGCCGCGAGCTTGGACACGGGAAACGTTGTCTCACCAACAAAAGGCACCTCGATGGAAATCTCGCCCGCCCGATCGAGCACCCCGGCGAGCGGCGTCGCCGGCCCCATCCACAACAAATCTTCGGAGCGGCGTCGCGTCCCGAATCGCTCCATCAGCTCATTAAGCGCGACGAGTGAGCGCTGGCGCGCGGGGGTCACGGAATCCGGCACGAAGGCATCCGCGACGAGATTCACGAATTGGTCACGCGACTCGGCGGGAATTCCCGGATCCAGCCACTGCCCCCGTTGCGCGAATGGAGCAAAGGCAGCCACGTCCTGCGAGACCTCCGGAAGATTCCGCTGCAGGATCCAGTGAATGAGCCGACGGCTCTGCCCGGGAGGCACCGTCACGGAATAAACGAAAACCAATTCCCGAAGATTCGCCGACGCCTTCAACTGAGGTTTTTGACCACCTTTTTCACTCCCCAGCAGAAAAAACGTATCATGCCTTCCTTCGGTAGGACTGAAGTGAACCCCGAGGCTGATATCCCCGGGACGCAGTTCCAAGGCGGGCTCGGTGCCGAGGACTCCCCCGCCCGTGCCATGAAGGCTTTGCCAGGCAAAGGGATAGGTGGTTCGCAAAACCACGGAGAGGGTCCGTTCCGCACTGCCGGTATTGGCGAAGGTATCGAGGATACGCACTCCCGAACGCCGCGTATCGAACCAAAAATCCCGAGAGAGAGTGAGACCGGCACGCTTTTCCTCCAGCACCACATCGACCTTCTCCGCCCCGAGACTGGGGTCGCGCACCGCGCCGGTGGTCGGAGTGAAAGGCTCGCCCTCGACGATCAGGTTCAAGCCGGACTGCAGGTATTGGGTATCACCCGAGATCAGCGCGCCATTGTCGAGCGCCTGCCAGAGAAAGCCGGCTTCGTCCTGGATCTGGAAGAAGCGCTCGGGCAGCTCTTCCAGCACCACCGGATCCCGGGAAGGGTCGGCTTTTGCCGCCTCCTGCGCGCCGAGCGTCATCGATGCGCCTATCCCGAAGCCGATCGTCGCGGCGAAGCGTAGGAAGCAAAGAGCTGGAGGCGAAAATGACACGATCCGTGAAATGTAACGATTCTCAGTCGCTTGGAAACTCAAAATTCCCACGCTTTTTGTTGAAAACCCGCGCCATTGCGCGTTTCAACCGCTCGATTTTGCGATTGAATCAACGGTGATTGCCCGCCATCGTTCGACCAAGTTTTTCCTTCCCAACTTCTGCCTGTTTTGAGCGACCTGCCTGCCAAGATTCTTTACTGCCGCTGTGCCTTCGCCCAAGCCGTGCCCGAGGCCACGAAAAACGCCGTCCTAGCAGGGCTCTGTGAGTCCGGAGTGTCTTTCGAGAGCGTGGCCGATCTATGCGAGATGTCCGCCCGAAAAGACGCCCGCCTCGCCGAGATCCTCGCCGGCGATGAGCCCGTCCGCATCGCTGCCTGTTATCCGCGCGCCGTGAAGTGGCTGTTTCATCACGCCGGCGCGCCCTTGCCCGACGACGGGCGCGTCGAGGTGCTCAACATGCGCGACACTCCCGCCGACGACATCGTCTCGTCCCTCCTCTCCGACTCCCGTTCCTTTTCCCCGGCCGAATGAAAAACGAGATCCATCCCGTCCAGGTCATTCTGTATGAAGGCAACGGTGCCCACCCATGGGAACGCGACTGCCGCCTCTCCGTGACCGCTTCGCTCCTCGATCAGGGTTACTCCGTCCTCCGCGTCACCGAGGCGGCGGGAGGCGGCGCCGCAATGCGCACCACCGCCGAGATTCCCGTGATCGTCCTCGGACGCTTCACCGGACCCGCTCCGGAGATCGTGGATGGTGCCGGATCGCTGCGCATCGCCACCCGCGACACCGGAGGCCTCGGGGCAGAAGAGATCCTCTCTCTCGTGGCCACCGTCCGCGACGAACTCGGGGCAGAGCTCAATCGTCCCGGACAAACGGGAGCGTGGAAACCCTGGTTTCCCGTGATCGATTACGACCGTTGCACAAACTGCATGCAGTGCCTCAGCTTCTGCCTCTTCGACGTCTACGGCGTCGACGAGGACAAACGCATCCAGGTGCAGAACAACGACAACTGCAAGACGAACTGCCCCGCCTGCTCGCGCGTTTGTCCCGAGGTGGCGATCATGTTTCCGAAATACTCCGCCGGCCCCATCAACGGGGAAATGGTGAAGCAGGAAGATCTCGCCCGCGAGAGCATGAAGATCGACATTTCGAGCCTGCTCGGAGGCGACATTTACTCGAGCCTGAAGAACCGCAGCGAGAAGGCGAAATCGCGCTTCTCCAAGGAACGCAGCCCCGACAAGGCGCTCGATGAGCGGAAACGCTGCCTCACCCAGCTCCAACAGTCCGGAGTGATCCCGGCCGAAGTCCTCGCCGAACTCGACCTTTCCTCCCTGCCCTCGCCCGAAGCGATCCAGCGGAAGGCGAAGGAACTCGCGGCCCTGCGCGAGGCTCAAGGGTGAGCGAAAGACTCAAAACGCCGCGCGGAACCGGTAGGCGAAGAGATCCGCATCACGCAGAGCGAAACGGAGCCGCACCGCCTTGCCAGCGAGCGAGGACACGTCCGCACCATTTTCCCAAACCACGACCCGCTCGATCGCATCACCGAAAAGTGGTTTGCACTCCGCGAGGGTGAATCCGGGGAAAGGCTTTCCGGCCTCATCTTGGATCTCGACGCGCACATCACCTGCCGCAGAGCTCGAGAAATTCAGTGCGAGGTCGTTTCCGTTGATTGCCGTTTTGGGAAAAACGATCGGCTTGGTCACCACCTCCCCTCCCGAGAGCGGTGCCTTAACCGAAACAAACCCATCGAGGCGCAGACTGTATCGTCGCAGGAGACTGCTTTTGCCGGTCCAGTAGCTCTCCGTCGCGAAGAAGGAAAGTTCGTCCGGCCCTCCCTCGAAGCTGCCCTTCGTTTCCACGGGTCCCCACGCGAGATATTGATGGCCGTAATGCCAGGTGCCTTCGCGTTCCGGCCCGGGGCGGAGAAAGGCCTCGTTCCAACGTTTGAAGGTCACCCCGTCGCGTCCCGCCATGAAGAGGCCCTCGGTCAGGGCCGTGCCGTAGCGTTCGCTCGCCTTGGCACGGTCCTCGCGGGCGGCGAGTTCGGGCAGGGCGCGCATCGAGTCGGACCAGCCGCGCTCGATGTAGCGGGTCGGGAATCCGATGAGAAGATGCGGGGCGCGGGAGTAGGGTTTGACCCCGT
Organism: Verrucomicrobiales bacterium; assembly: GCA_016795385.1. Lineage (GTDB taxonomy): Bacteria > Verrucomicrobiota > Verrucomicrobiia > Verrucomicrobiales > DEV007 > Arctic95D-9. Next base: position 207,897 of record JAEUHI010000048.1, read on the forward strand.
TCGTGTAGAGCTGCTCGTCGGGCGAATCCACATAGCGCAGATCGTGAGGCGACTCCCAGTGGATCAGATCCTTCGACACCGCCGTGCGGATCGCACGGTTTCCCTCCGGCTTCCAGGTCTCGCCGGTCGTCGTGCCGCCGGTGAAGGTCCGCCAGTAGGCCCGGTAAGCGTCAATGTTCGGATCGTAGAAGGCGAGATTTTGGGAATCAAAAGCGCCCTCGGTGAGGATCGGCTCGGGATGGGCGAGGTTCCAGTGGAGGCCGTCGGGCGATTGGAAAAGAAGGAGCCCGTGCGGTTTCTCCGAACGGATGATCGCCTTGTAGCGGGCCTCGGGAGGACAGGCGGGGTTTTCATCCTTGAAGACCGCCGGATGCCCCGGGTCCGACTTCACCGCGCCGAAGGTCTCCGGGGCGAGGACGATGTTGTTCGCCTTCGAGCCTTGGAACTCGACCAAGCCCAGGTCCGGCTTGCGCCAGATGATGCCGTCGTCGCTCTCGGCGTAGCAGCAGAAGAGCGGGTGAGCGCCCGTGTTGACCTTGCCATCCTCCACCGCGATGTGCCAGGCCTTGTAATACATCCGGTACTTGTCACCGTCGCGGAAAACGCTGTGGTATCCGGTGCCGGTGCCCTCCCAGGGGGCGTCGTGATCCAGGGCGATCTCGCGCGCGATCGGCTCATGCAACTCGAGCCGCGCCCCTCCCGAGATCGACTCGATCAGCGAATCCTCGACAAACAACTCGCGGCGGGTGCCGATCTCGACGGGAGCGGCGGACAGGCCACCCGGAGAGAGGAGAAAGGCGAGGACGGTCAAGCGCGATAAACTTCTCATGGATCGCCTCAGCATGAAGGATCGCCCCACCTCCCGACAAGCTCCCCGAGGCGGCGGCATCGCGTGAGCGAAGAGGATTGCCGGAATGCCGTCGGAAGACTCATCATGCGGCTGAGAAACCTTTCCCCGCCATGCCCGAGATCTACGGAAGCGACGCCTATTCACCCAAAGAAATCGCCGAGCGCATCGAAGGCGTCGGCGTGCGCAAGGCCAACCTGCCCTTGCTCCCGATGGCCGCGCTCGGGGTCCTCGCCGGTGGGTTCATCGGACTCGGGGCCCTCTCCTTCAATCTCGTCGCCAGCGATCCCGATCTCGGCTTCGCGGCGAAACGCGTCCTTGGCGGCGTGGTGTTTTCGTTAGGGCTGATCCTCGTCGTCGTCGCCGGGGCCGAGCTTTTCACGGGGAACAATCTCATGGTCATGGCCCGCGTCCACGGCAAGATCACGACACGGCTGATGCTGCGCAACTTTGCCGTCGTTTTCGTGACGAATTTCATCGGGGCCTGCGGCCTCGCCGCGATCGTCGCCCTCTCCGGCCACGGCCGGATGAACGGCGGCCTCGTCGGGGAATCGGCCATCGCCATCGGCCTCGCCAAATGCGAGATCGGCATGGCGGAGGCGTTTTTCAAGGGGCTCCTCTGCAATCTCCTCGTCTGCCTCGCGGTCTGGCTCGCGATGGCGGGACGCAGCGTCGTCGATCGCGTTGTTGCCGTCATTTTTCCCGTCTCCGCCTTCGTCGCCGCCGGCTTCGAGCACAGCATCGCCAATATGTATTTTGTCCCGCTCGCGATCTTTCTCGCGGGCGACGCCGGACCCGAAGCCCTGAGCTGGTCGAACTTCCTCGTGAACAACCTCCTCCCCGTCACCCTCGGCAACCTCGTCGGCGGGGCCGGCATGGTCGGCCTCGTCTACCACGTCATCTACGGACGGGAATGATTCAGGCCCACAATTCCTGTCGCGGCCGCGACAAGAATTGTGGCCGTCACCCGATTAGCTCGTGGATCACGCCCTTGCCCTCGAAGCCGGTGAGGCGCTGTTCGAGTCCGTTGTGATACCAGGTGAGCTTCTCGTGATCGATCCCGAGCAGTTGCAGGGCCGTCGCGTGGAGTTCCCAACTGTGCATCACCTTCTCGACCGCCTCGTAGCCGAGCTCATCGGTTGCCCCGTAACCCGTCCCCGCCTTGATCCCGCCGCCGGCGATCCAACTGGTGAAGGCCCCTGCATTGTGATCGCGCCCTTTCCCGGCCCCTTGCGCCGCGGGCTGGCGGCCGAATTCGGAGGTGCAGATCACGAGCGTGTCATCGAGGAGACCGCGGGCCTTCAGGTCGATGAGCAGGGCCGAGGCACCCGCGTCAAGCACCTCGCCCCAGTAACCGTGGTCCCGGACAATGTCTTCATGACTGTCCCAATTCGGACGGATCTTATTCGCGGTCGTGTTTTCCGCCCCGCAGTAGATCTGCACGAAACGCACCCCGCGTTCGGCGAGGCGCCGGGCGAGGAGACACTGCCGGCCGAAGGGTCCCGTCTCGGGATGATCGAGGGCGTAGAGTTGTTTCGTCAGGGCGGTCTCGCCCGAAAGATCGGTCACCTCGGGCGCGGAAAGCTGCAACCGCGCCGCCATCTCATAGGCGGCGATGCGCGCTTCGAGTTCGCTGTTGCCCTCGCGACCGCTGCGGTGGAGACGGTTGACCTGTTCGAGGAACTCTAGTCCGGCGCGATCGGTGCCGGGGCTCACTCCTTTCGCCTCCTTGGGCGGGAAGAGGTCCGCGATGGGTTGGTCGGGATTGTTTGCTTCGAGGGTCGTGGCCTGGTGCATCGCCGGGAGGAAACCCGCGCCCCAGTTGATGATCCCGCCCGGAGGCAGTCCCCGCGGATCGGGCAGCACGACAAAGGCGGGTAGATTCTCGCTTTCACTGCCGAGACCGTAGGTGACCCACGATCCCATGCTCGGGTAACCCGGTAGGGTGTGGCCCGTGTTCATCAGGAAACAGCCCGGACCATGCAGGGCCGTGGTGCTCTTCATCGAATAGATGAAGGCCATGTCATCGACGCAACGGGCGAGGCGCGGAAAGAGATCGCTCACCCAACGGCCCGACGCGCCGTGCTGGCGGAACTTCCATTGGCTCGGGTAACAATTGCCCGGCTTCGAGGCGAAGAACTGGAGTTTGCCGTCGGGATCGAAGGGCTGACCGGCACGGCGCTCCAGCTCCGGCTTGTAGTCGAAGGTATCGACCTGGCTCCACCCGCCCGGACAAAAGATCTGGATGACCCGCTTCGCCCGCGGCGCGAAATGCGTCGTCGCCCCGAGCGAGTCGCGGCTGAGCAGCGCGGACAAGGCCAGCCCGCCGAAACCGCCTCCGGCGGTCTGGAGAAACTGACGTCGGTTCATGAGCGGGCGATCAGTCGACATAAACGAATTCGTTGGCGTTGAAGAGAGCCCGGCAAAAGGCGAAGAGCCCCTCGTCGGCGATGAATTGGCGGGCCAGCGCGGCCTCCTCCTTTTGCGGCGCGCGACCAAAGGCCAGTTGATAGGCCCTCGGCACGGGATCCCCCCCCTTCCTTTTCGAGGCGCTCCGCGAAGTAGCGAGCCTGGCGCAGGATGAAGTCGTTGTTGTAAAGCGCGAGCGACTGGAGCGGTGTCGTCGTGACGTTGCGCTTCGGCGTGAAACTCGCCGGATCGGGACAGTCGAGCGTCGTCATGAACCGGCTCGGCGTTGTCCGCACGATGTAGCGGTAGATGCTGCGACGCCACAGCTTCGGTTCATCGGCGGTCACGTAGCGATAGACCGGCGCGTAGGCTTCTTCGTAGGTGAAATCCTCGAAACCCGGCCCGCCGCGCTCGGGATTGAGCTTGCCGCTCACCGCGAGGACGGCGTCGCGCACCGCCTCGGCCTCGATGCGGCGGGGATTCTGACGCCAGAGGAGCCGGTTCCCGGCATCGACCGCCACTCCCGGTGCCGACTCGGAGAAACGCGAGTCCTGACGGTAGGTGGCGCTGGTGAGAAGGAGCCGCAACATGTCCTTCAGCGATCCGTCGCGGCGATCGAATTCGGCCGCGAGCCAATCGAGCAACTCGGGATGCGATGGGCGGTCACCGCCGAATCCGAAATCGCTCGGCGTCGCAACGAGACCCTGACCAAACACCCACTGCCAGAGTCGGTTCACGATGACCCGCCGGGTCAGGGCATTGTCAGGATGGGTGATCCAATCCGCGAGCGCGGCGCGCCGCTGCCCCGCATCGGTCGTGAGATCACCGAACTCCGGATCGAGCATGGCGAGGGCCGCGACCGCACCAGGCGCGAGAGGATCGCCATCCGGGGCGCCCGGCTCCCCGCGCCGGAGCAGCCGCACCTCGGGCATTTTCGCCTCGGGCACGACGGCGTAAACCTTCGGCGGTGGTCCAAGCGCGGCGATCTTCTTCGCGACCGTAGAGCGCTCCGCCCGCAGCCGGGTCAATTCCTTCGCCGCGCCCTCCGTGAGATCGCGGGGCGGATCCGGGACGAGCCGGGCATCCCCGAACCCGATCTGGTCGTGACCGTAGCCATTGCCCCCGTCCGTGGCGACGAGGGTGAGAAAACGGACGCCTTCCGCGATCGGGAGGTCGATGGCGACGAGCCCGTCCTTGCGACCGAGTCCGCGACGAACGAAGCCCTCCTTTCCGTCGAGGAACACCCACACGTCCGCGGTGTTCGCGCCTTCCTGACCGAAGTAGGCGAGTTGTGCCGTCAAACGCATACCCTTTTCCCCCGTCGCCTCGCGGATCGCGGCGAGATCGAAGGTGATCCCCGCGTTCGCATGGAAGCCGAGGAGCGAACGCCCGTCCTTCGTGAAGTTGATCCCACCCGCCACCGGCGAATGCTGGCTCGCGACCGGTCCGTTGCGGATCGCATCCCAGGCCTTGCCCGAGGTCGTCGGCAGGCCCGTGATCGTGATTCCCGACGAGCTCACGGGAATCACGGCCTTGCCGTTCTGACCCTCGGGAATGAAAACACCGTCGACGAAAGGCACCTTCGCCCGCGTGAACTGGTTCACCTTCACGTTCCCGAGATCACCGAAGTCGCGCGTCTGCACCACGCCACTCCGCGGATCGATCCCCTGCCGCACCTTGCCGGTGCCGGTGCCATTCCCCCCACCGACGAGGTCGGCGAGCGAGATCCCCCTGCCTTCGAGCCTCGCGATGGCGTGGTCGATCGCGGCTTGTTGTTTCGTCAGGGCCGAGTGGCGCTCGTCGTATTCGCGCTGGACCGCTTCACTCACGACCCGGTCATCGCGCTTCACTCCCGCAAATACCGCGGTGAGCCGGTAATACTCCTCCTGCGTGATCGGATCGAGCTTGTGATCATGACAGCGGGCGCAATTCACGGTCATGGCGACCGAGGCGTTCATCACCTGGGTGACCATGTCGTCGAGATCGAGGGCGCGGGCCGAGCGCCGCAGTTCGTCGCTTCTTGTTTCGACCTGACCGACAAAATCCCACGGACCGGCCGCGAGAAAGCCGGTGGCGACGACCGCGTCCGGGTCCTCAGGCCAGAGTGCGTCGCCGGCGATCTGCTCCTGCAGGAAACGGAGGTAGGGTTTGTCGGCGTTGAAGCTCGCGATGACATAGTCTCGGTAACGCCAGGCATGGTCCCGGCGCTTGTCGCGCTCGAATCCGTGGGTGTCGGCGTAGTGGGCGAGGTCGAGCCAGTGACGGGCGAAGCGCTCCCCGAAATGCGGCGAGGCGAGGAGCCGATCGACGAGCTGTTCATAGGCATCGGGGGATTCATCCTTCAAGAAGGCCTCGACCGCCTCCGGCGTTGGCGGCAGGCCATGCAGGTCGAAGGAGAGACGCCGGATCAGCGCGGCCCGACCGGCCTCGGGCGAGGCGCTTAGTCCGGCCCCGGCGCGTTTCGCCTCGATGAAGGCATCGACGGGATGCCCCTTGCCTCCTGACAAAACCACCTCTCCCGCCTTCGAAAGCGGCTGCCAGGCCCAGTGGGAAAGGCGTTCATCCTCCCCTGCTAGGGCATCGGGCCAGGGGGCTCCGGCGTCGATCCAGCGTTTCAACAGGTCGATCTCCGCCACGGAAAGGCCTTCCCCCTTCGGTGGCATGCGGGCCTCGTCGCCGACGGGTGCGCTGACATGCTCGATCAGCGAACTCTCGCCGCTCTTTCCGGCCAGGATCGCCGGTCCGTCGCTGCCTCCCTTCATCGCCGCGGCGCGGAGATCGAGGCGAAAGCCGGCTTTCTGCTTCTCCGGACCATGACATTCGAAACAATGGGATTCGAAGAGCGGGCGGATCTCCGTGGCAAAATCGATCGCCCTCGCAAAGGCCGGACCCAAGAGGGTCAGGCCGAGGACCAGACAGGGTTGAAGACGCGGCGAACTCATTTCCCCTTCCCCTTTCCCCCGTGCGCGAGCAGATCGCTCACCGCACTTTCGATGTGGATCCGCATCGCCTTCTCGGCAGCCTTCGCGTCTCCGGAAAGGATCGCTCCCAGGACCGTGGCATGCTGTTTCACGGCACGCCCCACGCCCGCTTCGCTCATCGTGGCGCGGCGGCTTTCGCGCCCGAGATCGACGATCGAATCGAGCATCAGACCGAAAATCTCATTGCCCGAGACCCGCGCAATCTCCCTGTGAAAGGCCAGATCGGCTTCCATCGCGGTGGCGAGATCGCCGGCCGTCTCCAGATCGGAATGAAGACGCTGCAAGCACTCCGCATCTCCTGGCATCATCCGCTCCGCGGCGCGACGGGCGATTTCGGGTTCGAGGACGGCGCGCACTTCGAGGGCTTGGCGCAGCCGTTCCCCCGCCTCCGGCAACAGCAAACGGGCGGCGCTTGTCATGGGCGCGTGGAGCCGGTCGGTGACGCGGATGCCGATCCCCTGACGCACCTCGACAAGCCCCTGGAGCTCGAGCCGCTTCGTCGCCTCGCGCACGACGGGACGACTCACTCCGAATTGCTCCGCCAGATGCCGCTCGGAGGGCAGGAGCCCATCCATTGCCAAGCCACCCGAACGAATCGCGCCGGCAAGACGATCGGAAAGGTCCTCGACGAGGGTGTGTCTTCGGAGGGCGGTCGTTTCCATTGGTATGACCACCTTACCAATTTCGACGCGCGCGGCAATAGCCGCGATTAGGGACTGTAGTGGTGACGTCCACGTCGCCACCCATTCTCCAAGCGGCGGTCTGGAGACCACCACTACCGGCAGGACCGTCACTGCACGGCCTTCACCCCGCGCAGCTTCGCGTGAACCTGGGCGGTTTTGCCCATGTAATGATCCATCGCGTAATCGTAGGCGGCGAGGCGGATATGCTCGGCGGACTTGGCCGTTTCACCGATCGCTTCATAATACAGGCCCAAATAAAGGTGGGCGTAGCAGAGGTGATTCCGCTCACGATCGGTGAGGACCCCGTCGTTGTCCTCCTTCGCCGCCGCGAGGACCGCCTCGGCCGTGCCGCGTCCGGCAAAGAGCTCGTGGATCTCCTTCATCGGGATGCGTCCATCGCCCTCGATCGGGATCAATTCCTTTTGCGCGGCCGCGACACTGCCCCCGGGAGCCCTCACCGCACAGAGAAAATGCCAGACGGCGTTCTCGACGTCCTGCGAATTCACCGTCTGGTGGCGCTCGAATTGGGCTTTGCCCTTTTCATACTCTTCCGCGTAATAATAACAGAGCCCGCGTTGCCAGTGATGAGGATCCTGCTCCGGAACCATCGCAAGAAAGGCATCAAAGTCGGCGATGGACTCCTTGATCTTCGCGTCAAAGAAACGTTGCTCGCCCCGACGCTGCAGGGCCGTCGCGCGGATCTGGGTCCAGCGGCTCTCCGGTCCGATCGTGGCGGTCAGATCAATGACTTGGTCAAAATCTTCCTTCTGGAAAGCATCCGTGATCTGCTTCGCCACCTCATCGGTGAACTCCTTCTCCTGCGCATCGGCACAGGCTCCCAGGAAAAGACAGGCGACCAGGACGGGGATCCATTTCATGCCCGGAAGGTGAACGCAAAACGGGAGCCCGTAAAGGACTGCTGCCGGTAAAGAGATGCGCCAACGAATACGAGCTTGTGAAGAATACGGGACTTGAGGGCGGAGGCCATGCAAACATTCCCACCATTCAGCGAGACCATGGCTCAACGAGACCTCTTGTAGCGACTCTGGACCTTGAAGGTGTAAACCGGATCGTTGGAGTCGTTGGTCTCCACACGAATGGTGCCTGTTGAAGTGCCTTTTCGATAAGCGTACGGAGCACGGTAGCGGATCGTGAAGGACGCGATCCCCCCCTCAAAGACATGCGCGGGCTTTGACAGGACCGTAAAATCTTCAAGATCGGAAGTGATGGAAATCACCGACAAGGGCATACGCCCAGCCTCATTGGAAATCGTAAAGGAAGCCGTCGCGGCTCGCCCCGGCCGCACGCGAAGGTTGTTCTTGAAGATCGTTCCATCGAGAACGGAGGCGGTCGTAGCGCCATTAGTGATTTCCAAACTTCGTCCTTTCAGCGTGAGATCCGGCAATGGACCGGACGGCTGGGTGAGGAAGCTGTTTACCCAGCCGCCGAAATATCCCACGTTGGCGTAGAGCCCTGCAATGTCGGGCCGGGCACAGCCGATGCCGTAGCTGGTGACCCCGACCACCAAAGGATTCCCACCAGAACCAGAGGGTAGAAAGAGCGGCCCGCCACTGTCTCCTTGACAGGTATCTTTGCCGGGAGAGATCGCGGCGAGATGGCGGATGTCGATTACAGAAGTCCCATAGTAGTTGCGGGTGTTTTTTAAGTTCTCGATCACGAGATCGACGGTCTGAAGCAGATTGGGAAATCGGGGATTCGACCGGGTATCCCCCCAGCCAATTGCCCTCACGGCCATGTTGGGGGTGGCTGCGGCCGGGTGCACGGCAAAGGCGACCGGTGTGACCACGTTCACCGGAGCATCCAGAAGCAGCAGCGCCATATCGCTCAACAAATGACCGTCATCATCGATGTATGCGGGATGGAGGTAGATGCCTTCGATGTTTCGTGTGATGGAGCCGGCGGGCGTGTTCAGATCGTGGATGTTCATCACCACCTGGAGGCCGTTGTGGTCGATGTTATCCACGCAGTGAGCCGCGGTCAGCACCCAGTTGGGGTGAATCAGGGATCCTCCACAAAACTGCCGGGTGCGAAGATTGCCGTTCCCCGGTCGAACCAGCGCGACCATCCACGGGTATTGCCCCACCGGTGCGACACCGCCTCCGACAATCTTGCGTTGTGCGTGGCCCTCGGGAATACCGAGCAGAAAAGCCAAGCCAAGGGCGAGGAAAAGAGTCCGGGATGATCTCATGGCAGGAGTTCCAGAGTGTTCTGGCGATGGATCTTAGGTGGTTCAAATGACTTTGACCACCTAAAAAGTGTTTAAAATCGCGAGAACAGCTTCATCCGCTCCCGGTGGGTTCCGTCCCCGCGCAATGCCGTTTTCGAAAAAGAGGCAGGCTCCCTTCCAGAACCTGCCTCCCGTTGGAATCGAATCTTCCCGGAGAAACTCACGCCTCCAGCTTCCAGCCGTCGCGGTAGTCGCGCTTGACGAGCTTGGCGGCCTCGGGGCAGTTGGGCGAGGAGAGGGTCTTGGAGTCCCATTCGACCTTCTTGTTGAGGCGGACGGCGAGGTTGCCGAGGAGGACCATCTCGGTGAAGGGGCCGCTGTGGGCGAACTTGGACTGAGGCAGAGCGGGGTCGTTCGCTTTGACCGCGTCGAAGAACTCGTTGTGCGGGTTTTGACCGCGGGCACGGGGAAGCGAGGCGGCCGGGTATTGGAAACCGTCCATCAATTTACCCGGCTTGACGAACCAGGTGTCCTTGCTGCGGTTAAACCAGATTTTGCCGCTGCTGCCGACGATGAGACTGTCGTAGCCATTGGCTTCGGTCGAGTCCATTCCCTCGAGGATCTCGGGGGGCGGGGTGTTCGGATTGCGGATCTTGCCTCCGTCGATGTTGCTCTCGAGCTTCCAGGACTCGGGATTGAAGACCGCATCCTTGTAACCGTCGTACCACATGTACTTGATCGGCTTGCCGTTCTTGCCCTGGAACTGATACTCGATCGTCGCCCAGGTCGGCGGGGAAATGTCACTCTGGGCGCCGCGTCCGTCGGCGCTGACGGCGGAGACGCTCACGGGCGCGGTGTAGTCCATCGCCCACATGCTCATGTTCATGATGTGGCAGGCCATGTCGCCGAGGGCACCGGTACCGAAATCCCAATAGCCGCGCCAGGCGAAGGTGGCCAGCTTGGGGCTGTAATCGCGATAGGGAGCGGGGCCGATCCAAAGATCCCAGTTGAGGTGCGAAGGCGCCTCTTCCTTCTTCGGCCAGGCGGGGATGCCCTGGGGCCAGATGGGGCGGTTCGTCCAGGCGTGGACTTCGACGATGTCACCGATCAGTCCGGCTTTGACGAGTTCGACGACGCGGCGCATGTGATCGTTGGCCTGGGCCTGGTTGCCCATCTGGGTGACGACTTTCGTCTTCTCGGCCAGTTCGGTGAGGAAACGGGCTTCCCAAATGCCGTGGGTGAGCGGCTTCTGACAGTAGACGGCGCAGCCCTTCTTCATCGCGGCGGCGGCGGCGAAGGCGTGGACGTGGTCGGGAGTCGAGACGGTCACGGCGTCGATCTTGTCGCCTTCCGTTTCGAGCATCTCACGCCAATCTTCGAAAAACTTGGCGTCGGGATGGGCTTCGCGGGTCTTGGCGTAGGCACCACCAAGGTTGGGATACTTGTCCAAGTTGAAAACGTCGCAGAGATGGGTCACCTGGAAGCCCGCCTCAGCCGAGCCCGAGATGTCGCTGGCGCCTTTGCCCGCGGTGCCGATGCCGGCGAGGGTGATGCGGTCGTTCGCGCCGAAGACGCGGCTGGGGACGACCTGGAAGTTGAAGGCAGCGGCGGTGGCGGCAAGCCCCTTCACGAATTGACGGCGGGTGTTGGGTTTTTCCATGGGATCAAGCGATTGAAGATACGGCGCGCAAAGGCGCTTCAAAAACAGGGGCGGAACGTAGGTCTACGACTCTCCGGCGGCAAGCCCGCAAACAGGGAAGAGGGATTGGCAAGGATTCCAAAACGCGGGTAGGGCCCAATCCCCTCAGGGTTCCTTCCGGTCCGCTTGGTCGGTCGGGGCCCCCTGCTTTTCGGCCGGTTTCTTCTCCTTCCCATCGCCATCCTTCTTTTTTTCGGCACCGGGACGTCCTCCCTCGAGGAGACGCTTTTGCATGGCGGCGATGGAGGGATCGATCCGGATCATCTCATCGACGGTCACTTTCCGCAGCTTTCGGTGCACTTCGATGCGCTTGCGGCGCAACGCCTCGTCTTCTTGGCGGATCTGATCGAGCTCGGCGCGGACGGCTTTGACGTTCTCGGAGGAGAGCGCCTGTTCCTCGGCTTTGCGGAAGGTTTCGCGGGCTTCGGGAGTCAAACTGTCGAGAAAGCCGGGCGGGCGGATCTGGGGCTCGAAACCCCGGCCGGGGCCTCCGCCGGCGGAGCCCTGGCCTCCGGGGTTCCCCGATCCACCGGGATTTCCCGGCGCTCCGGGTGGCATCGGCCCCATCATGCCGGCTCCCTGCACCTTTGAAAGCAGCTCAGCGACGGAGGGATCGGTTTTCTCCACAGCAGCTTTGATCGCGGCCTGATAGGCTTCGCTGGCGTGCTTTACTTCCTCGCGGGCATTGATCACCGCAGGATCCGTCCACACTCCGCGCAGGGCCTCGCGCAGTTTTTCACGTTGCTCGGGGCTGAGGGCCTCCCAAGCCTCGATCTTTTCGCGATCCTTCTTCTCCCAGACGCGGGGTTTGACCGCCTCTTTTTCCTTCTCTTGTGCCGCGGCGGACGCAAGGCTCATCCATGCCAAGGTGCCGAAAAGGGCGAGACGGGCTGGGGATAAAAGGCGCTTCATCGGGAAATCGTGAATCTTCTTAGGCGAATGAACCCGTACTCTCAAGAAAAGTTGCAAGGGATTGTGATCACGGGCAAGCTACCGACCGCCCGAATGGCTCTGCCGCGAGCCCAGACCCGACCGGCGCCCTTTTCTGATCCATGTTTTCGCGCATCCGGAATTTCCCGATTTTATCTTCGATCCTCCTCGTGGGGCTCGTTTTGAGGCTCGCAATGAGCGGTCTCAGCGGGTGGGGAGTCGCGGCCCTCGCGGTCGCGGCGGTCTGGTTCGCGTTTGACCTGGTCCGATGGCTCCTGCCACCACCGTCGAAGAGGACACCCCTACCGCCCCATTCCGGCAAAGGAAAAAGTGCGGGCGTGGCACCCGACCCGCTCGCCGAGCCGCTCGTGTCGCTGGTCTTCTTCCTCTCCGAAGCAAGCCGGGCCGACGAGAGTTCGATCCGGGGCTGCGTCTCGAATGCCCTCGGGCTCCGCTTTCCGGTGAACGATCCTGATTCGGACACCTTCGTGATGCCCTTCAGTCCGCCGGATCTGAGGAAAGACGAGTCCCATATCCGTCATTTCATGGTCCGCATCCCCGAAGGGGTTTTTGCGGTGCTCGTATCGGACCGGCCCTACATCGAGAATCCCAAAGAGTTCGCCAAAGCGTCGATCCGCGACAAGCGCCTGCGCAATGCCGTCGAAAAGCATGTCGCCTGGATCTCGGTGGATCTGATGGATGCCGCCGCCGATCTCGAAAGCAACCGCCAGGCTTACCGGATCATCGGGAAGATTCTTGCTTCGATGGCGGGGCCGGATTGCCTCGCGATCTACTGCCCGGAGCTACAGCGATGCAACGAGTTCGATCCCGGCCTGATCGAGACGCTCTGTGGCGAGCACCCCCTCGGTCTTTTTGATGAGCCCACCTTCGAGCCGGTCATCGAGATCGCCGACAATCACCCGAAGATGGCCGCGGCGGTCCGGGAAGCCGTGAACCGTTGGCCGGAGTTCGTCGCCGCCTTTGAGGTGAGCAATGCCCTTCAGCGCGAGCGCTTCATCGTGAAAGCCGAATTCCGGGAAGGTCGGAAGTCGGAATTCATGTGGGTGTCGGTCCGGGAGATCCGGGATGGCGAGGTCTCGGGCATCCTCATGAACGACCCGCACGAACTTCTCGAAGTCCACCGCGGCGCCTCCGTCAGTTTTCCTCTCGACCGTCTCAACGATTGGATCTATCCCGGCCGCGACGGCTCACACATCGGAGGTTTCACCCTGGATGTGCTCGCCGACGACGAGGAATAACACTCCCCTCAAAGGCTCCAGCCTTCGCGGTAGCTGTGGTGCACAAGTTTGTCGGCGGTTTCGTTGCCGGTTTTGAGGGTTTCCGGATCCCAAGTCAACTCCGTGCCAGCTCCCAGAAGCGTACCGATCACCCCGAGCAGCAGGGTCTCGGTGAGCAGCACGGCGACGTCGAAGTTCGACTTGGCCCGGGTGGGATCGCCCTTCTGGATGGCCTCGATCCACTCCGCATAGTGACCGGGCGAGCGCTCTTCCGTCTTCGGCGGCGCCACGAACGAGGCGTGCTTGCCATCGATGATCGAAGGGTTGCCACCGTGGCTGCCGTGCATCATCTGATGTTTGCTGCCGAGATAGACGCAGCCGTTGTCGGGCACTTGTTGATCCTCCCGCATCCCCTCGGGGCGCGGGATCGTGTATTTGCCGTCATACCAGGTGAGCTTCACTGGTCCCCGGCCCTCGGCCGCGGCGAATTCGTAGTGAATGATACAGGAAGAGGGATGAGAATCCTTCTCCGCCCCGGGCACGGCACGATCGGCTTTCTCGACCCAAACCTTCGTGGGCAGGCCCAGCTTCAACGCCCACATCGGATGGTCGATGATATGGGCGCCCATGTCTCCGAGAGCCCCGGTGCCGTAATCGATGAATCCCCGCCATTTGAAGGGAGCGATCTGGCTGCCGTAGGGTTTGTCCGCCGCAGGGCCGAGCCAAAGATCCCAGTTCAGCGTGTCCGGCACCGGTTCGCCGGCGGGACGCACGAGATCCTGCGGCCAGATCGGGCGATTGGTGCGGCAAAAGACCTGGCCGACTTCGCCGATCGAACCCGATTGGATGTATTCGTTGGTGAGCCGGGCTCCCTCGGCGGCATGGCCCGTATTCCCCATCTGGGTGCAGACGCCGGCCTTCTTTGCCGCGGCATGCAGCGCACGGGCTTCCGAAATCGTGAGCGTGAGCGGCTTCTCGACGTAGACGTGCTTGCCCATTTTCAGGGCGGCCATCGTCGCGACGGCGTGGAGGTGATCGGGAGTCGAGACCACGACGGCGTCGATCTTGTCGCCTTCAGTCTCGAGCATCTCGCGCCAATCGGTGTAAACTTTCGCTTCGGGGAATTTCTTGTAAGCACCGTCGGCGCGGGCCTTGTCGACATCACAGAGAGCGTAGACCGTCTGCCCCGTGGCGGCGCAGCCGTCGATATTCGCCCCGGCGCGTCCACCCGCACCGATGAAAGCGAGATTCAACTTGCCGTTCGCAGCGGTCCCCTGCCCTTTCACGAAACCGGAGAGGAGATTGAGCGAGGCGGCGGATCCGAGCGCCGTGCCGAGGAAACGGCGGCGGGACGTGGAGGAGGTGAGGTGGTTTTGCATCAGACAAAACCCATAACCCGTGCCCGCACCCCGCGTCAATCCTGCATCCATGGCGCGATTGTTAAGGTTTCCGAAGGATCTTTCAGAGAATGCTTTTCCCCGCTTGCAAACCTTGGGAACTTGTCCTAAACTCCGCGCTCCACCGAACTTTACCGTCCTTTTGCCATGTCCCAGCACTCCAGCCTCAAGAAGTCCAGCAACGTCGGAACGAAGCGCAGCGTTCTGAAGCGCTTCGAGCGGGTCAAGCTCATGCAGAAGCGTGGTGTCTGGCCGGAGGGTCGCTCTCCCATGGGTCTCCCCAAGACGACCCCCGAAGCCTGATCCCGATCGATCAACCCTTTCCCAGGCCCTGCTCACCGAGCAGGGCCTTTTTCTTTGGATGAATGACGAGGCGGAGGACAAAGGCGTTCGCCTGAATCGGTTTCTTGCCTCTTGCGGGGTGGGTTCCCGGCGCGCGTGCGACGCCCTCATCCAGGAAGGCCGCGTCGAGGTGAACGGAAAGATCACGATCGATCTCGCCACTCGCATCCATCCCGGGGATCACGTGAAATTCGACGGGAAGATGGTGAAGGGCCAGACGCCTCTCACCGTCGTGCTCAACAAACCGAAGAAGTTCCTTTGCACAAGGGACGATCCCGAGGGGCGTGACACGATCTACCAATTGCTGCCCAAGACCTTCGCGACCCTGCATTACGTCGGCCGGCTGGACTACGACAGCTCCGGGCTCATCCTCCTGACGAGCGATGGCGACCTCACCGAGCGCCTCACCCATCCCCGCTTCCACGTGGAGAAGGAATACGAGGTGCTCCTCGATCGCACCTTCGAGCCCGCCTCGATCCCGACCTTGCTCGAGGGGCTCCAATTTCCCGAAGGCCTCGCCAAGGCGGAATCCATCCAGATCGAGGCCAAGCGCCGCCTCCGCGTCATTCTCACCCAAGGCTACAACCGGCAGATCCGCCGGATGTTCTCGAAGCTGGGCTACAAGGTGACCCGTCTCGAGCGCGTCCGCATCGGCAGCCTCGTCATGCCCCTTTTGGGAGTCGGCGAATACCACATCCTCACGCATCGCGAGATCGAGGCGGCCGGATCGAATCCCGGTCCGGTGAAAAAGCGTCGCCCGCGCCATGGCGGCGACCCCTCGAAGCGACGCGAGGCCGGGTCTTCGGACGATCAGTAGACCCGGACCGACCAGCTCTGCACCGGCTGGCGGGAAAGGCGAAGGGTGATGAGCGAACGGGCATCGTTTTCATGGAAGCCGCGGATCATGCGGTCCTCGTAGGCGAAGGTGGGGCTGTTCGTCTCGTATCGATTCACCGCCGGAAAAGGCTGCGCTGCTCCGGGCGTCGGATCGGCCACGGTCAGCTCGAGGCGAACGCCGAGCATCGCTTCGGGTGACTCGAGCGCCCATTCATTGCGATGGAAATAGGCCCGCGGAATCCGCATCTCGAGGAGCCGGCTGCCGTCGCCATCCGTCCGCAGCGCCGACTGGATCCCCTTCGGACTGAGGATCATGTTGTAGCCGTTTCCAAAACTGCCGAGTTCCACGGAGGGCGTGAATCCCGGCCCGTCCGTGGCCCGGGTATAGATGTAGACAGGCTCGACCACTCCAAAATTCCGCACTTCACTGCCCGGACGGGCATCAATGAAGAGTTTCGCCTGCAAGGCCGCCTGATCGCCGAGATCGGGGAGTTCCAGTCCATCGAGTTTCGCGACGACATAGAGCGCTTTTTCATCCGCATCAAAACGTACCGAGGGAGCCGCGGACGGCCTCCGTTGCGCGACGGACTCCACCGCAGGGGTGAGATTGGCGTAGTCCTTCCACGCCCGCAACGGCATCTCCTCACCGAGCACGAGATCGCGGGATGACTCCATCTCGCGCGAAAAACGCACCACTTTGCCCTCCGCTTCTAGCTGGATCCAGAGATCTTGCTGGAAGAGCGAGACGCCCTCCGGAGCGATGAACTCAAAGAGCGAAAAGACCGTCTTGTTTCCCAGAGGCGAGACCGAGAAGGGAGTCGGCTGGCCCACCCGATCCGCCATGCCCACCTGGAAGGTGCCCGAGACCGCCTTGTCGAGACCATTCACGAGATCCCATTCCACCCGCATCTGTTTGTCGACATTGACGAACTGCCTCGTCTTCCACATGGCCGTGACTGGTCCGATTCTCACCGGCAGATCCACGATCTCGGACCCGATCGTGTCCTCGAGGAAAAAGGCGAATCGACCGAATTCATCGGCCGGCTCGAGGGGAAAGAAGAGCGGGGATCCATCCCGGCTCTTCCCGACATTTGGCCGGGTGTAACGGAATTCAAGCTGGGTCGCCGTCCCCGCCGGGACCGTGTAACGTTGTCCCGCCTCGCCCGGCAGCATGGCACCGCCGACCGCAAGGCCTCCCATCGTGCCTTCTTTTGAAGCCTCGGACTGATTTCTCAACACCACCGAAACGCCGATCGAACCATCGGTCCCGTAGTTCGCCGCTCCGGTGTAGGTGAAACTCGAGAGCGGCGGGCCATCCTTCAAGTCAGCAAAAGCCGATTCACCGAGGAATTCGTGCACCTTCAGGGAGGGGTGCACCCGCTCACGCACCGTCAATTCGGGGCCGAAATAGAAGGTCCGCTCCAGCTTGTCGCCAATGATCTCCATCGCCGCCGCCGGATGGGTATCCCGGTCGACCCCGCCCCCGAAACGCGACAGATGCCGGCCCAGATCGATGAAAAGCACCCCGTTGGCCATCGCCACTTCCTTGGCCGCGGTGGCGTAGGGGCGCTCGATCCCCCATTCCATCGCACCGCCACCGTAATTAACCATCGGCGGACCGAACAGGATCAGGTCGCTCCGGTAGTTTTTCCCGGCATCGACGATCTCCTGCAGAGCGCGTTTGTAGGTGTCGATCCCGATGAAACCGAAGGCATCGTAGATCCCGAACTGGACGAGGACGAGATCGGGCTCGTGCAGGAAGGCGTCGGTGTGGGCATGGCGCAAACCATCGAGCACCGTCCCGTCGATCGTGGTGAGATTCTCAAACGTGATCTCATCACCGAGGCGATCGGTTCGCTTTGCGCTGCCTCCTGCGGGCGGATTCAGCAGCCGGACACTCCCGGGATAGAAGAATTCGCGCGCGACCAATCCCAGAAAAACGCCAGGGTAGGAAAAAAGCGGGTTGTTGCTCTCCCACGCCGAAGGCAGCGGCGTGTAGCCGCCCATCACGTCGTCTCCCAACGCCACGACGTGGACCGGCTCGCGGCCTTCCAGCTTCGGGAAAGTGCGCGGCAGATACTCCTTCAGCCGTTCGCGCTGCTCCAAGGTCAGCGGATAGGCCGCCACTTCGCCGGCCGCCAAGACAACGATCAACCCGGCAAGAACGGAAGCGGCGAAGGATCTCATGAATGAAAAAAGCGTCAAAGACGACCCCAAAACGGGAGAAGTGGCCGGAATCTTAGTCAAAGAGCCCCGAAATTCAAGACACTCTGACTTCCTCTCCGCCAAACAGGGGCACGCACGCCGGTTTCATCTCCCAGCCATCACGGAGGACCGATCACTTCCCCACACAATAAAGCGTCCCCGCTCCACGAAGGAGGAGGCGATCGCCAAGGGGCACGGGAACGGCCCGGAAGGTTTCGCCCTTGGCGGCATCGCCGAGGCTGCTGCGCCCGATGATCTCGAGGGTTTTCCCCGGCTTCACGACGATGACATCGCCGCCGTGAACGGTCTGGAAATAGGCATTGCCGTTGGCCACGAGAGGCGCGGCCGCGATCTCGATCCCCTCGCCCAATCGCTCGGTGAACAGCATGGCACCGGTGGCGGCATCGTAGGCCGAGGCGATCCCGCTCATGCTGGAAATGAAGAGCGTGTCGCCGACGACAACGGGAGTGGGAAGGTCGCGCCCGCCCTTGCGGGCCGTCGTCCAGAGCCGGTGGGTGGCGGTGATCTTGCCGCTGCCACCAGGCTTCACGGCATACGCGTCGCCGGGCTTGCCGCAGACGACATAGAGTTTCCCATGGGCATAAACCGGCACCGGTTCACCCCGTCCCGTGGGCGCCTCGCAGAACCACAATTCCTTGCCCGTGGCGGGATCATAGGCCTGCACGCCGAATTCGCCATTGAGGATGAGTTCGCGGCGGCCTTCGTGCTCGATCAGGGTCGGAGTGCTCCAGCCTCCCTTGGGTTTCGTTTCACGCGGCGTGTCCCACGCGATCTTGCCCGTAGCGGCATCGACGGCGACGAGCCGCGAAGGACCTTCGCTATCGCAATTTTGAATGACGAGTCCATCCACGATGACGGGCGAAGCCGCGAATCCCCAGGTGCCGCCACCCATGCCCAGATCGAGAGACCATTGCTTTTTCCCCGCGAGATCCCACGCATGGAGCCCGCCAGGTCCGAAATAGGCGACCACGATCTGGCCGTTCGTGGCGCAGCTCGGCGTGGCGTAGCTGTTCATGTTGTGGATGGCCTCGGGCGTCGCGCAAGGCACGGTGTCTTCCCAGAGGATCTTGCCATCCTTCGCCGAGAGGCACATCACATATCGCTCCTTGCCATCGGCCGAGCCCCCGGTGAGAAAGAGGCGGTCCTCCCACTGGGCGGGCGACGACTGACCCGAGCCCTTCAGGGCGGTCTTCCAGACGATCTTCGAGGCATCCCACTGCACCGGCAGATCGGGTGCCGAGACCGTGCCATCGAGATGCGGGCCGCGGAATTGATTCCAGTTCTTCGCATGAAGAGCGGAGACGAATCCAAGGGCGAGTAGCGAGGGAAGCAAGGAGCGGATCATGGAGCGGGCTTTTGGAAGACAAGGAAATGCTGGATGGGCAGGAAATCGCGCACCTCCACAAAGCGGAGCCCGACAGCCTCCATCTCGCGGGTGATCTGTTTGACGGTCATTTTGTGGAGCGGTTTGATCGGCACCTTCGGATCTTCGCCCCGGTATTCGAGAAAGACGACCCGCCCACCGGGGGCCAGACCTTTCACGATGGACTGCATCATTTCCCGCGGATGGGAGAACTCGTGATACGCATCGACCATGATCACGACATCGACCTGTCCCTCGGGCAGACGGGTATCCTCCACCGTGCCCAGGAGCGTCTCGACGTTCGCGACCTGCTTCAGCTTTTTGCGTCCTTCGACGAAGTCCAGCATCTCCTGCTGGATATCGACCGCGAGCACTTTTCCCTGAGGCACGAGCGGAGCGAGGAGGAAACTGAAATAGCCCGACCCGGCCCCGATATCGGCGACCACATCGTCGGGTTTGAGCTCGAGATTCTCGATCACGAGGGAGGGCTTTTCCTCCCCTTCGCGGTCGCGCCGCTCGAGCCACGAGATGGCGTGCGAGCTGACCGTCTGGGAGATTTCACGTCCCATGTAGACCTTGCCGGTGCCGTCGCGTGAGGGCTCCTTGGACGAATAGACGGATTCGTCGCCCCGCATCGCCGGGACGCCCAAGAGCAGCCCGGAGATCAGGGCGATTCCACCAAGAACGGAAAAACCACGCGACATGCGCGAATCATGAACGTTTTGCCGGACCATGCAATCCTCGAGTGACGCCGATATGCGTCCGTTTGTCAGGATCACGGAGAATCCAAAGGTTTGGAAAGGATGAAATTTGGGCATTGCCGGAGGGCCGCGGCCAGTATAACCTCGCGCCCTATGGCTGAGGACGATCAGAAGAAGGAGCACGCGATCTTTGGGAGTGCCGGAATGGCGGCGGCCGGGATGATCCGCAAGGGCAAGTCCCGCAAGCCACGTACCGGGAAGGAAGAGCCCTCGGAAGAATCCGTGGGCGCCGATGAAAGCACCGCGCCCGAGCCGGCCGAGGCTCCCGTCGAGGAGGCGGTCGCGGAGGATGCTCCCTTCATCGAATTCGGCACCGAGGCGATCCATGCCGCGGAACCCGTCGCGGACCTGCCCGAGGAAGCCGCACCCGAACCGGTCGTCGCGAAGTATCTCCGCGCCGCCGCGATCGGACACACCGGAGCCGGAAACTTCGGCCATGGGCTCGATCTCCTTTTCCAACGCCTCGATGGAGTGCGCCTCGTCGCCATCGCCGACGCCGATCCCTCGGGGCTCGACGCCGCCCAGATCCGCACCGGTGCCGAGACCGCCTACGGCGACTATCGCGAGATGTTCGAAAAAGAGTCGCTCGATCTCGTCGCGGTCGGTCCCCGGGAGACGGGCGAACGCTATGAAATGGTGAAGGCCGCTCTCCAAGCCGGCGCCCACGTCTGTGTCGAGCGTCCCATCGCCCGCACCCTGCGCGAGGCGGATGAGTTGGTCGCCCTCGCCAAGGAGAAGGGGCTGAAGCTCGCCGTTCTCCATCCGATGCGTCTCGATCCCCACGTCGTCCGCTTCCAAGCCGAGCGCGCCGAACTCATCGGTGATCTCATCGAGATGAAGGTCTACGGCATGATGGATCACCGCGCCGGCGGCGAGGATCTTCTCGTGCTCGGGACGCACCTTTTCGACCTCGTGCGCCTTTTCGGAGGGGAACCCAATTTTTGTTCCGCCACCATCACGAAGGATGGCGAACCCGTCATCGCCGAAGATGCCCACCAGTCGGAAAAGGAAAACATCGGTCCCGTCCTCGGGGACGCGATCCATGCCGAATTTCTCCTCGATTCCGGTGTCCATGTTTCCTACGTTTCCGATCGTCGCCTCCACCTCCTCCACGGGCCCTGGGGCATCGAATTCATCGGCACGCGCGGCAAAGTGCGGTTGTTTGCGGGTCAGCCCCCCACCCTTTCGCAGCTCATCGACGACGATCCGGCTTCACCCGAGCGGGCCTCGCACTGGATGCGCTGGCCGGAGGCCGATCCCTACCACGAGCCGGTCGATCACCTCACCGGGAACGACGCCGCCAATCGCATCGTCGTGCAGGATTGGCTCGCCGCGATCCAGGAGGATCGCGATCCCGTGTGCTCGGGTGAGAACGCCCTGAAATGTCTCGAAATGGTCCACGGCGTCTGGCAGGCCGGAGCCACCATGAAGCGGGCCTACTTCCCGCTCGCGAACCGTTTCCATCCTCTCGAGGAATCCTGACCGCTCCGGAGTCGTCGCCTCCCCTATCCTCCCCGCGATGACTCCGAGGAAGCCGGCCCTGGTATTTGTCTTCATCACCCTCTTCCTCGACGTGCTGGGCATCGGTTTGGTCGTGCCGATCCTGCCGAAGCTCGTCGAATCGCTCGCCGGCGGTGGGGTCGACCGGGCTTCGTATTTCTATGGGTGGCTCGTCGGGCTCTATGCCCTGATGCAATTCCTCTTCGCACCCATTCTGGGGAATCTTTCCGATCGATTCGGCCGACGCCCCGTCATTCTGTTTTCGCTGCTCGGTTCGGGACTGGATTATTTCCTCCTCGCCTGGGCTCCGAGCCTGCCTTGGTTTTTCCTCGGCCGCATCATTTCCGGGATCACCGGGGCGAACTTCTCCGCTGCCGCTGCCTACATTGCCGACGTCAGCCCTCCCGAACGCCGTGCCGCAAATTTCGGACTGATCGGGGCCGCCTTTGGCATCGGCTTCATCTTCGGTCCCGCCGTGGGAGGCTGGCTGGGCGAGGACTACGGCCTGCGCGTCCCGTTTCTCGCCGCCGGAGTCCTCACCCTGCTGAATTGGCTCTACGGACTTTTCATTCTTCCCGAATCCTTGAAGCCGGAAAACCGCCGAGCATTCAGCCTGCGACGATCCAATCCCATCGGAGCGCTCCTCGAACTCCGCCGCCATCGTCTCGTCCTCGGGCTCTCCGTCAGCTATTTCATCAGCAGCCTCGCCCATCAGGTCTACCCGAGCATCTGGGTGCTCTACACCGGCTATCGCTACGGATGGGATACCAAGGAAACAGGCCTCTCCCTCGCCCTCGTCGGTCTCACCGCGGCGATCGTCCAGGGCGGTCTGGCACGGAAGTTGATTCCCCGGCTCGGCGAGCGCCGTGCCGCCATCGTCGGTTTCACGATCATGGCAATCGCGCTAACCGGTTACGGTCTCGCCCCTGAAGGCTGGATCGTGTATCCCCTCATCGTCTTTGGCTCTCTCTCCGGGATCGCCGTGCCCGCGATCCAGGGCATGATCTCGCGCACCGTCGGCGACAACGAACAGGGCGGCATCCAGGGCTCCCTGACCAGCCTTCAGAGTGTCGCCGGAGCCATCGGACCGCCTCTCGCCACCGCGATCTTCGGCTACTTCATCAGCGAAAAGGCGCCCGCGATCGTTCCCGGCGCCCCGTTCTTTTTCAGTTCCGGTCTGGTCGTCATGGCTGGATTCCTCGCTGCCCGGAGTTTTCGGAGGAATCCGGGGGAGAGCGCCATCGGCGGTTAATCGGATTTCTGATCACTCAGTCAAAACTTTCACGACCGGACGTATCTCTTCGACGTTCTGGATCGTGGCCGAAACGAAGACCAGTTGCACCCGGCCCGGTTCGGCTGACCAGCTAGCAACCAGGCTCCAAGAGCCACCTTTTGAAATCGTCTGGCACTCGACGACCTTGGTGATCCACGAGTCCACCTCGCGCGCTGCTTCCACCTTCACCGGACTATTCCATGTGTGGGTGAGACGGAGATTGAGATCGACCGTGAAGCTGTCAGCCCCCTGCACAGGATCGACTTCGAGAGTCAAACCCGGCAAGACCACCGTTGCTTGCCCGGATTCGGTTTCGGACGACTTCGTTTCCCCATTCATCGCATCTGCGATCTTCGCCCTTTGCCCTGACGGAACATTGAGACTGGCCATCCCGATGCGTTCCGATTCTCTCCGCTCCAACGCCGCAACAATCGCGGCTCGCTCCGGATCGTGGTTCGCCTCGTAGGCCGCACTGTCGAGAACCTGCGATGCCACGACATCGGATACCTCAAAGATTTCCGCCCGGACTTGAATGCGGCTGTTCCCACAGATGAGGAACGAATCAAGAAACGCGGCAATCAAATCATTCTGATCGGGTCGATTGATCGAGGTCAAAACAAGGGTCTCCTCGCTGTAGCTGAGAGAACTACCCTCGCCAAAACTGATTCCAGCTCTGGCAAATATGTCGCGCAGTGTGGGACGAGTTTGGTTGGAAAATGGATCCTCGGGTGACGGTTCTGCAAAAGGATCCGCAACAGCGCCAGAACCTCCACCCGGAGCGACGGTTTGCAGCATCCTCATGTAAGCCGGTGAGATCAAAAAGGAATATCGCTCCATCCCACCCGCCAAAGCCTCTCTCAAGGGCTCCCGACGCATGATCGCGTAGTAGTCGCCCTCCCGGACGTCCTCATACGCCCCTGGCGAACGATACTCACGCTCGATATTGAGCGATGTTCCAGAATCTGGCCCTTTTTCGCACTGGCATAACCCCACCAAAAGGAGCCCCATCCACAAGAAACGCCGCAGAATATTCATCCCTGACTCTATTCATTCCGACTTAGCGTCGTCGAGACTCAAATTCCATCACAGGCCCGCCAACCGTTCCAGCGCGATGAGCCCCGCCGCATGCCGGTTATCCGCCCCGAGCTTTTCGAAGACGTGGCTCAAGTGCACGCGGATCGTGTTTTCCGCCGCACCGAGGATCGTCGCGATCTCGGGATTCGATTTGCCTTGTGCCACCCAGAGCAACACCTCGGCTTCACGCGGGGTCAGCCCCAGGGATTGCAGGGGCTCGGCCGAACTGAAATCGGGCACAAAGCCTCCCGAACGCTGCGTCTCCCGGGCCAGCCGGGCGTTGATCGCCGAGAGCAGGTCATCGGCGGAGACCGGTTTCGTCAAATAGTCGTCGGCGCCGAGATTCATCCCCTGCCGCAGATCCTGCTTTTCCCCCCGCGCCGTCAGGAAGATAAACGGCGTTCCACTGATCGAGGGCGACTTCCGCAACGCCGCGAGCACTTCATGTCCGTCCATCCCCGGCATCATCACATCGCAGAGGATCAGGTCGGGTTTTTCCTCCAGCGCCACCGCGAGACCGCTGCGTCCGTCCGCCGCCTCGAGCGCCACAAATCCCTCCATGGCGAGGATCGTCGTGAGATTCTCGCGCATGTCCGGTTGGTCTTCGATGATGAGAATGGTCTTCATGGAGCGATCGCCGTCATTTCAGGAGCGGCGGATGGGGCCATTTCAGTAACAAACAAAGGCAGCCACACCGTCGCCGTCGTGCCGTTGCCCGGCGCACTGTCGAGTTGAAACCGGCCTCCGTGCATCTCCACGCAGCGTTTCACGATCACCAGACCCAGTCCGGTCCCCGGCAGCATCCCGACATTGCTTCCGCGCGAAAAGCTCGTGAAAAGCCGCTCGCGGTCCTCCTCCGGTATCCCGATGCCCCGATCCTCGATCGCAAAACGCGCCTCGTCCCCCTCGCGCACGATCTCGAAGCGGACCCGTTCTCCGGGCAGCGAATACTTGCAGGCGTTCGAGAGGAGATTGCCGAAGATGTGCCGCATCAGCGCCTCATCGCCCCTTGCCCCGTCGAGGTCGCCCACCAGATCCAGATCGATGGGGTTCGTGCCGTGGGTCGCCGAGATCAGTTCGTCGACGATGACCCGTGGGAACAGACGCAGGTCGAGAGGCTCGACCGAGAAGGTCAGTTTGCCGTCCTCCATCCGCCCTAACAAGAGCACTTCATCAATCATCCCCGCGAGATTTCCCGTCGACGAACGGATCATTTCGAGATGGCGCTCGCGTTTCTCCGGATCGAGCCGGTCGAAATAGCGCAAGAGGATCTCGGTGGCGGACAAGATCACTCCCAAGGGAGTACGGAACTCATGGGAGACCAACGAGACGAAATCGCTCTTCACGAGGCCAAGCTTGCGTTCCCGCTCGAGCGCCTCCCGCAGTTCCTCGGTGCGTTCGGCGACATGGCGCTCGAGTTCCTCGTTCCTCCGTCGCAGATGCCGCAGGTGCCTCCTCTGCAAGATCGCCCCGAAGATCGCCAATGCCACGAGGCCGGCAAGAACAACGCCACCGATCCGCAGCGCCCGACGGACCTCCTTGCGCTCGAAAAAGGTCGGCAAGGCAATCACCTCGATCCAGGCCGGATCATCCACCCAGATGGCGACATAGGGATTCACCGCCCAGTCCTTGATCTCATGGACCCGGGCCGCACCCGTGAATCGGACCAGCGCCCCCTCCGGACATCGCTCCCGCAGATCCGAGCCGGGATCAAAACAGAGCCGTACCGGCAACCCGTCACATTCGGTGAGGATCACCTCATAGGTCAGGGGTACCGCCTTGCGATCGACCATGTAGGTGCGCGTTGTTTGCGAGTGTCCTGTCACCTTGGCCACCGAGGAGAGACGCGAGGCGTGGTGTCGCGCCACCGAGATTTCCGTCCCGCGGACCTCCATGGCCGCCGGCATCTCCCCCGTTCCGACCTTTTCAGCGGTCGCGGCGACGTGCCAAAAATCCCGCGCATTGTAGCCCGCGATCGTCGCTTCGATCAGATCTCCGCGGGCGAAGGGTTTGCTATCGGCGAGCATGAGGCAGAGCGCGCCACTCTCGTCCGCGACAAACAGGTATCCTCGGATGATCTCGCAGGTCACGACCGCACGGATCCTGGGTTTTTCCCCACGCGCCACCCGAGCACCGACCTCAACCAAAGGAACCGGGATGGAGTCCTGCGAGCGAGCCACAGGGTCAAATCCCGGCAACGCCAAAACAATAGCAGCGTAAAGCCAGGTCCGGGATATTTTGGGTAGATGAGACATCCGATCGTTGCGAATCGATGGGCTAAAACAGTCTAAGCGGTCGCGGTGCCTTACACGAATAGTCGTTTCGGGTTAGGCGGTCGACCTCTACCATTTTAGAAAATTCCGCCCGGGGACGTCAATCCGGGGCGAAATCACGGCTTCGCCAATTTCCGATCCACTGCCCGAATCCGGGAGGTCTCCCATCACATCACCATCCTTGAATCGACCGCGAAGACGCTTCTTGCTTGTGTTCGTGGGGATCTAGTCTGGTTCGACTATATCCGAATCAACTCCGGGCGGTACATGGTATCGCAGATGAAAGCGCGAAGTTCCTCAGTCATCCTTTCACTTTTGCTCTCCCCCCTCCTCAAGGCCGATCCCGCCTACAAGGTTCGAACGGAATTCCCCGGTGTGAACGACCGCGTCCATGCCATCGCGGTCGATGAAACTCGCGGCGTCGTCTACATCGGCGGGGAGTTCACCATGGTCGGAGGTGTTGTGCGAAACCGCGTTGCCGCCTTCAGTATGGAAACCGGAGCCGTCCTTCCATGGGATCCGGGCACAAATGGACCTGTCTTTGTTCTCCACGTGGATGGCGAAACCCTCTACGTCGGAGGAGATTTCACCGAGTTCGGAGGTGTGTCCAGGAACCATGCCGCCGCGACCGACTCCACCGGTTCTGTGCTGGCTTGGAATCCGAACGCCGATGCGCGCATCACAGCCATGGATGTGACCGACTCCGCCGTCTTTCTCAGCGGATACTTCTCTACCATTGGCGGCGTTGTCCGGACACGCTTCGCCAACGTTCAAAAGACAAGTGGCGCACCCCTCTCTTGGACTCCGTCCGGATCGAGCAATGCCGTCACATTCGCACGATCTGGCTCGTCCCTGTTCATAGGGGGACCTTTCCAGACCATCAACGGAAGCGGGAGGCAGCGACTTGCCGCCCTCAGCACCGGAGGCACCCTGCTCTCCTGGAGCCCCGGCGCGAATAACGCAGTCTCGAAGCTGCTTCACGATGGAAGGAAAATCTACGTCGCAGGCGCCTTCAACGTCATCGGAGGCACCAACCAGAGTTATCTCGCAGCCTTCAGTCCGAACAGCGAGGAAATTCTTCCGTGGAACCCGGAGCCCGACGACTCGGTCAGCACTCTTGCAAAGGCGGGTGGACGGATCTATCTGGGAGGCAGTTTTACGACCGTCAAAAGTCAACCTCGCTTTGGCCTCGCTGTGACCGATCCAAATGCCAACCTCCTTGCCTGGAATCCCCCGGCCGATGGTGATGTCGAGATCATGGCCGTCAGTGAAGGCACTGTCTACATCGGAGGTTCTTTCACTTCCGTCGGCGGCATCGACCGTCAAGGCTTTGCGGCCATCTACGATCCCGCGATCCTTCCAAAACCGCGTGTCAAAGTGGCCGGGAAAAAACGGCTGGAGACCGATCGCAAGATCCTGACACTGCGAGGGAAGAGCTTCAACTCAACCCGCGTTGAAGCGAGAACGACGCCGCACAAGTTTCGCTTGGCAAAGGGGGTAGGAAGCTGGGTCTTTCGAGCCAGACTCAAATCCGGCCGCAATAGGATACAGATCCGGTCCGCAAATGTAGTTGATGCGACTTCCATTCCATCTCTGGTCGTTGCAACCCGTCGCTGAGGCCACCGCTCTTGCGCAAGCCGGTCGATGGCAGT
Organism: Verrucomicrobiales bacterium; assembly: GCA_016795385.1. Taxonomy (GTDB): domain Bacteria; phylum Verrucomicrobiota; class Verrucomicrobiia; order Verrucomicrobiales; family DEV007; genus Arctic95D-9. Next base: position 235,570 of record JAEUHI010000048.1, read on the forward strand.
AGTTTCACGCTCCCCAGCCTCGATGGACTTCCGCCAGCCTAGTCTCATTTCGTGCGGAATCCTCTTCACCGTTTCCACGGCCATGGCCGGTCCGGATCTGGATGGCAATCAGCTCGGCGACATCTGGGAAGCCTTCCATCAAGTCTCCGGTCTCGTCGCAAGTGCGGACACCGACGGCGACGGCTACACCAACGCCCAGGAAGCCGAAGCGGGAACAAACCCTCTTCAGTCCGCCTCCAGACCCTCTCTGGTCCTGGCCCCGCTTCCGGGAAACCTCGTCTCGGTGACCTGGGAGGGCCTGGCCGGGAAGCAGTATGAATTGTGGGTCCGTCAGGATCTCGACGCGGGGAACTGGCTCCTCGCGACCGATCCCACGGGAAACAACGAGCCCATCTCCTGGACCATTCCGGTCGCCGCGCTCGATCACTCCTTTTTCCGTCTCGGCACCTCCGATCCCGACAGCGACGGCGACACGCTGACGGACTGGGAGGAACGCCTCCTCGGCTTCAATCCGGACAACGACCAGTCCTTCCGCCTCTGGAACACGACCGACGAAGAACAGGTCGCGGCCCTGTGGGACGATCCGAGCACCGTCACCGCCGGTCTCGTCGATGGCGAAGCGCGCGAGGACTGGCCCGATCCCGCCGTCCTTCTCATCCGGCGCTCCGGCGGCCTGCAGGCGCTCACGGTGAACTTCACCCTCACCGGCAGTGCGACCCGGGGAACGGACTACACCACCGTTACAGGAAACCAGATCCAGGTCCCCCTCGGCGCCCGCGAGGTCCGGATCGAACTGGCGGCGGTCGAGGATGTCATCACCGAGGGCGCCGAGGACATCGTCCTCACCCTCACCTCCGGATCCGGCTACAGCCTGGGATCAACGACGACGGCGACCGCGACGATCACGGATGCCTCGGCCCTCCCCGGCCCGGAGGAGGCGGCACGGTTTCTGATCCAGGCGGCCTTTGGTCCCGACCAGGACAGCGCCGCCGATCCTGACATGATCCCCGAAAACGTCGAGGAGGTCATGGCGACGGGCATCGAGGCCTGGATCGACGACCAGATGACGCGTCCTGTCGGGCTGCTCCAGCCTTGGGTCGATTGGGTCTCCGAGCAATCGGGACAGCCGGGCTTCAATCTCCATGGCAACTGGAAACAGTTCTCCTGGTGGGGACGGGCGATGGGATCCCCGAAACTGCGCCCCGACGCGGCCAACAACCAGCTCCCCGATCCCCTGCGACAGCGCGTCGCCTTCGCCCTCAGCGAGATCCTCGTCGTATCCGACCGTCCCGAGCAGCTCGCCGTCGAGCAGCGCGGCGTCGCGAACTACTACGATCTCATGGTCACCCACGCCTTCGGCAACTACGAGGATCTCCTCTACGACGTCGCCACCCATCCGGCGATGGGCATGTACCTGAGCCATCTCAACAACCAAAAGGCGAATCCCGCGCTGAAACTCTATCCCGACGAGAACTTCGCCCGCGAGATCATGCAGCTTTTCACGATCGGTCTGTGGGAGTTGAACGAGGATGGCACGCGCAAGACCTTTCCCGTCGGTCATGCCCAGGCGGGCCAGCCCATCCCGACCTACGACAATGACGACATCACCGAACTCGCCCGCGTCTTCACCGGACTGACCTTCGGCGACAAAGTTTTCCCCGGGTCCAACGGCGACTACTCCCAGCCGATGAAGATGTGGGACGCCTATCACGACTGCGAGCCGAAAACGCTCCTCGGCGGCCTGCAACTGCCCGCCCGCACGCCTTCCGCCAGCAACACGGGCACGGCGGGACTGGCCGACGTCGCGGCGGCGGTGGAAAATCTCTTCAATCACCCCAACGTCGGGCCTTTCCTCTCGCGCCAGCTCATCCAGCGGCTCGTCACCTCGAATCCGAGTCCGGAATACGTCGGCCGCGTCGCCGCGAAGTTTGCGAACAATCGGGCGAATGTCAGGGGCGACCTCGGCGCGGTGGTGAAGGCCATCCTCCTCGATCCCGAGGCGCGCGAGGCGGCTTCCCTCGCGAATCCCGCCTGGGGAAAAATGCGCGAGCCCTTCCTCCGCGTCGTCAATCTCGCCCGGGCCTTCAACGCCGCCTCGCAGTCCGGTCATTACGCCCTCGACCAGTTCACCCTCGACCATCTCCAGGATCCGATGAGCGCGCCGAGCGTTTTCAATTACTTCCTCCCCGGCCATTCTCCTCCGGGCGAACTGACCCAGCAGGGTTACGTCGCGCCCGAATTCCAGATCCTCAACGCCAGCACCGCGATCACCGGACCGAACTACTTCCGCAACGCCCTCTCCGGAAACAACCTGCACCGCTACGGCTCCGCCGCCGAACACGCCGTGCGCCTGAACCTTGATGCCGAACTCGCCATGATCGTGCCCGCGGGCCAGATCGGCGACGACGTGCCAGCCGGCCCTGCGATCGATCCCGATCCGCTCCTGCGCCGCCTCGACCTCGTCCTCACCGGAGGCACCCTCGAGCCAGAGCAATTCCAGATCATCCGCGAGGCAATGCTGCGGATTCCCCCGGGGAGCTGGGAATGGCACCGGCAGCGGCTCAATCTCGCGATCTACCTCATCGTCACCTCCGCCGAGTTCAACGTGCTCCGCTGATCCCTCATGAGCTTTTCCCGACGACAGTTCCTCCGCCAGGCCGGTTACGGATCGCTCACCTCGATCCCGGTCCTGAACACCCTCGTCAATCTCGGCGCGGCGGGTCGTCTCGCCGCGGCGACGGCTCCGGCGAACGGCGAATACCGCGCCCTCGTCTGCGTCTTCCTCGCGGGCGGCAACGACTCCTTCAACATGCTCGTGCCGCGCGAGGCTTCGGCCTACCCGACCTACCAGAGCTCGCGGTCGAACCTTGCCCTGACACCCGCCCAATTGATCGACATTTCACCGATCGGTTTACCCGCCTTCGCGGTGCATGGCGGCATGCCGGAGATCGCCACGCTCTTCCAAGCCGGAAAGGCCGCCTTCGTCGCCAACGTCGGCACGCTCATCGAACCGGTCCAGAACCGCAGCCAGGTCGCCGCGAACTCGAAGCGGCTGCCGCTCGGGCTCTATTCGCACTCCGACCAGATCGAGCAGTGGCAGACGAGCATCCCCCACTCGCGCTCCGGGATCGGATGGGCCGGGCGGATGGCGGATCTGCTCTCCGACCTCAACAGCGAGCCGGTCGTGCCGATGAACATCTCGCTCGACGGCAGCAATGTCTGGCAGACCGGCCATCAGGTCGCGGAGTATTCGATCGTGCCGGGCAACAATCTCGAACTCGGCGGCGCGGTGGGTTTGGCAGGGTACCAGCGCGGGGCGGCGCAGTTCAACGAGGCCGTCAACGCCGCAGGCGCCGCGGTCGACAGCCAGCTCGGGCTCACCTACACCAATCTCCTCGCCCGCACCTTCCAGAACCGGAAAAAGCAGGCCCTCGACGCCTACAATCTCTTTCACAACGCCACCAGCGCCCCCCTCCCCGGCGGCGCGACCTTCCCGAACACCCCGCTCGGCTACCGCCTCCGCACCGTGGCCCAGGCGATCCAGGGACGCGCGGGGATCGGCGCGGTGCGACAGACCTTCTTCGTCCAACTGGGTGGATGGGACCACCACAGCGGCGTCCTCGACGGGCAGGCCGCGATGCTGCCGCAGGTCAGCGCGGCGATCGGGGCCTTCTACAATGCCCTCACCTTGATGGGAGTGGAGAACCAGGTCACGACCTTCACCGCCTCCGATTTCGGGCGCACCCTCACCAGCAACGGTCAGGGCTCGGACCACGCCTGGGGCGGAAATCAAATCGTCGTCGGTGGATCGGTGCTGGGTCAGCGCATTCATGGGCAGTTCCCCGACCTCGCGGTGAATCCCGACAGCGGACCCGAGGTCAATCCGCTCGACACAGGGCGCGGACGTTTCATCCCCACGACAAGTTGCGACGCGTTTTTCGCCGAGATGGCGCTCTGGCTCGGCGTCGCCGCATCGGATCTCCCGGTGATCCTGCCGAACATCGGAGAGTTTTATGACGTGAACGGAAGCGCCGCGCCCGTCGGGTTTCTCGCCTAGTCCGGTCCGACTATTTCGGCGCGAGGCGATGTCCCCGAACGTGGGGACATGAAAGAAATCATCGTTTCCCTCCGACTGATTCCTTTGTTGCTCGGCGTCATCCTCTCCCTCCCGGCTGGCGCCGCGCCGCTTTACAAGGTTCGCACCGCTTTCCCCGACGCCAACGACGATGTCAACTGCATCGCGATCGACCGGGACCGGGACATTGTTTACATCGGAGGAGAGTTCACCGAGGTAGGGGGGCAGGCGAGGTCCAGGGTCGCCGCGATCGATGCCAACACCGGTGCCCTCCTGCCGTGGAATCCCGGAGCCAACAACATCGTGATGACCATCGCGGTTGCCGGCAACACCGTCTATGTCGGGGGCACCTTCACGGAATTCGGGGGACAAACGCGGAGCCGGGCGGCCGCGGCCGATGTCTCGGGTAATGTCCTGCCTTGGAATCCAGATGCCGATTCCTATGTCAAAGTGATCGCGGTGAACGGTCAGGCGGTTTACCTGAGCGGCGACTTCGGTAATCTGGGGGGAATTGCTCGCCCCCGGTTCGGCAACGTCACCAAAGACACTGGCGCAGTGCTCTCCTGGGAACCTACCGGCACAGGGGAAGCGTTGACGCTGGCTTTTTCCGCGTCGGCCGTCTACATGGGAGGGAACTTTTCCTCGATCAATGGCACAACCCGCGAGAAAATTGCCGCAGTCTCCTTGACCGGTGCCCTGCTCACATGGAATCCCGGGGCCGACGGACTCGTTGGAGAGATTCTCGTCGACCGTGGCACCCTCTTCTTGGCTGGTGGCTTTACTCAGATCGCCGGTACCCCGCGCAGCTATCTCGCACAAATGGGCTCGAACGGAACCCTCTTGAGCTGGGCTCCAGAGGCAGATGGTAGTGTTGTGGGAATGACGAAATCCGGAAGTCGCCTGTATGTGTGCGGAGGTTTCAACTCGGTCAACGGACAGGTCCGGGTGCGACTTGCCGCCATCGATGAGGGTGGCAATCTTCTCCCATGGAATCCTCCCCTTGAGGGATTCGCAAAGACGATTTCTGAACATGAAGGCACTCTGTTTTTGGGAGGACATATGGATGCCGCTGGAGGCGTCGAACGGGAGAACTTCGCCGCCATCTACGATCCCGCCCTACTGCCCAAACCGACCGTCTCCATCAAGGGAAAACCGACCCGGGAAACGAGTAGGAGGGCAATCAAACTCCGCGGTGCCTCGGTCAACGCCTCCCGAGTCATGGTGAAATCGGGCAAAGGCCCCTTCGTTGCCGCGAAAGGATCCGCGCGATGGACCCGCAAGGTCCGGCTCCAGCCCGGTCGCAATCGCATTTTCGTCCGCTCCTTCAACGCCGCCGATGCCGAGTCCGCCCCGGCCCGGCTCCTGGTCGTCCGGAAATGACCCACCCGATTTTGAGATCACCCATGAAAACAAGATTCCTCCACCAACTGTTCGCGCTCGCTCTTTTAAGCGTGCTCACAGGCAGCCTTGCCCACATGGCCAATGCCGCCCCGGCCTACAAGGTCCGCACCGAGTTTCCCGGCACCGATGGCACGGTCTACGCCGTCGCGGTCGATGCCGCCAATCAAATCGTTTATTTCGGTGGCAGCTTCTCGATGGTGGGTGGCTCGCCCCGGCAGAACATCGCCGCCTGCAGCACCGTGACCGGCGCACTGTTGCCATGGAATCCCGGTTGCAATGCTTCCGTCTATGCCATCTCCACCGGACCGGACCGTGTCTATGTGAGTGGCTTATTCACCGAGTTCGGCGGAGAAGCCAGGAATCACGTCGCGGCAGCGGACCTCTCGGGGAACGTTCTTCCGTGGAATCCCGATGCCGATGGATACGTGGTGGCGATCGCGGTAACGCCTCCTTCAGTCTACCTAAGCGGAGTCTTCGACAAAGTGGGTGGGGCCACCAGACAGCGGTTCGCGAACGTCAATCCTGAGAGCGGAGCGGTCATGCTCTGGAATCCCAGTGCCGTGAGTGAGGCTCTTTCGTTTTCGATCGTCGGCAATTCCATCTACACAGGCGGCTTCTTCCAGTCGATCGGCGGCACCCAGAGGGAATATCTCGCCTCAATCGCCGGGAACGGCTCGCTCCACTCCTGGAATCCCGGTGCAAACGATACGGTTCAGATTGTACATGCCGAGGGCGACACGATCTACGTCGGAGGGTTCTTCACGCAACTCGCCGGAACCGCGCGAGCTTACATAGGCGCGGTGAATGCCATGGGGTCGCTTCTTCCATGGGCGCCTATTGCCAATGACACGGTGACGTCGATACGCACCGCGGGAAACCGGATCTACGTCGGAGGCTACTTCAAAACCATCAACGGTATCGAACGCCTCGGCCTCGCCTGCGTGGACTCCTCAGGGGAACTCCTTCCTTGGAACCCGCCGGCCGAAAGTGATGTGAATGCAGTCGCAATCTCCGGCGGGACCGTCTACATCGCAGGAGATTTCATGAGCATCGGCGGAGTCGCCCGCCAAGGATTCGCCGCGATCTACGACCCCGCCTTGCTCCCGGTTCCCCGCGTCACGGTCAAAGGCCCCAAAAAGCTCGTGACCACCCGGGGAAGCCTCCCTCTCCGCGGCACTTCCCGCAACGCCATCCGCGTCGAGGTCAAGGTGGGCAAGGCTGCGTCCCGCACGGCCAAGGGAGTCGCGAGTTGGACCCACCGGACCAAACTCAAACCCGGAAAGAATGTTATCCTCGTCCGCTCGGTCAACGTCGCCGACGCGACTTCTCGCCTTTCCCGGGTGCTGATTACTCGCAAATAAATCCGGTTCTCCAGAAATTCTGGAACACCAGCGCCATGGACCGATCCTTCGGAAAGGCGCGAACTTTTCCGCAAAACCCTACATCTTGTGGTCGATTTGAAATTGACACCCCAAGATGTTGTTGCAACTCTTAGTCGTGAGTTGCAGTTTTGCGACTTCGCGTCCCGCTTTCGTCCATGCGCTGCATCAAGTGTAACAGTCTTGAGGATAAAGTCATCGATTCCCGTGCCTCCAAGGACGGGTTTTCGATCCGGCGTCGTCGGGAATGTCTTGCCTGCGGACACCGTTTCACCACCTACGAGCAGGTCGAGCGCCGCGACGTCCTCGTCGTGAAACGGGATGGCACCCGCGAGCCCTTCAAGCGCGAGAAACTCCTCGGCGGCCTCATCAAGGCCTGCGAAAAGCGCAAAGTCTCGCTCGAAGTCCTCGAAAACGCCGTCGACGAGATCATCAACGAACTCACCGCCGACAACCTGCGCGAGATCCCGACCCGCATCATTGGTCCCAAGGTGATGGCGCACCTCCAGCACATCGATCCAGTTGCTTTCGTCCGCTACGCTTCCGTCTACCGCCAGTTCCAGGAGGTGGGCGAATTCAACGAGGTGATCGAATCCCTCGAGAATTCCCCCATGGCGAACCTCCTCCAGCCCGATCTCTTTGAAGCCAAATCCTGATCCGGCCATGACTTTCCCCGCACACAAACACACCCAAACACCGTTCCCGAGAACCCGCCATGATCTCCCTGCCGCACGCCCTGCCCTACATCCGCATCGGATCCTCCAGCCTCGCCCTGTGTGAGCCGGACTGGCTCGCCGAGACCCTTTCCAACGCCGCCAGTGGCACCGACGTGCCCGACTGGATGGCCCGCGACATCTCCCGGGGCGTCGAGAGTTTCCTCGCGAATCACTTCCAGGGCACCGTCATCGATTCGGCCGATCTCTTCGCCCGCATCGAGAAAACCCTGATGAGCCTGGGTCTCGATCATGTCGCCGCAAAAATGGATCGGACGCCCCCGCCGGTGCGCATCTCCCTGAGCGATCTGGCCCGCCGCGCCGGGAGCGGCTACGAACTCGCCTTTTTCCGTCTCCTCGAGGACCAACTCCACTCCGCTGCAACGGGCGGAGCCTCGCTCGTCGAAGTCCATGGTCTGGAGCGCGGCGTGCGTCGTCTCGTCTCGACGAAAAAGTGGACGGGACGCTGCGAGACCCTGAAACGGGAAATCACCGACTTCGTGGGCGAGGTCCGCAGCCGAGTCACGCGGATCCGGCCCGATCTCCATCTCGTGATCGCTTCCTGAGCCCGTCGCGTCATGACCCTGTTTGAAAAGATCATCGCGCGGGAGATCCCCGCGGACATCGTTTACGAGGACGATCTCGCCATCGCCTTCCGCGACATCCATCCCCAGGCCCCGACCCATATCCTTGTCATCCCACGGAAACCGATCCCCAGGGTGGGAGAAGCGACCGCGGAAGATGGTCCGCTCCTGGGCCACCTTCTCGTCGTCGCGGGCAAGGTCGCGACGGACCTGGGATTCAATTCCACCTCCGAAGGATTCCGGCTCGTCATCAACAACGGCCGGTTTGGAGGAGAGGCCGTGCCTCACCTCCACGTGCATCTCCTCTCCGGCCGCGAGCTGGGTTGGCCTCCGGGTTAGCCCCGGCGGGTGAACAGGGTTTGATCGACGAGCAGACCCTGTTTGGTCCCGGGCTCACTGAGCCGGCGGCATCGAGTAGACCGGTGGTTTCCAGTCGGGCGGCAGTTTGCCCTGGGGACGCACCCCGTAGGCCGTCGCAGGAATGGGGTGATCCTCCGGCTTCAGGAGAGGCAAGTTATCCGGTAAGTGCCTGATCTTGAAATCTTTGTATTGGATTTTCATCGCCGGACCGACATGCACCTGCACGGCGAGCACGCCCTCCAGCGCCCGCCCTTTGGCGTCGAAATCGATGAGATCGGCGGTGGGATGGCCGTCGATCCAGTGGCGGTGGTGATTTCCCTCCACGAGGATCCGGTATTCATGCCACTCATTGGGAGCAAAGGTCTTTTTCTCCATCGTGCCCACGACCCACGGCTGGCCGTCCGGGTCGATGATCACTTTTTCCCCGGTGTGTGAAAGAATGCGGCGACCGCGCTCCTCGTAGAGCATGCCGTTGTAATCGGGATTGTTCGCGACGACGTCGCACTGGTAGCCGGAAACGATATCGAGATCGACCTCGGGCCGGGACTGACCGCGATACTGGATGCCGCTGTTGCCACCCGCGGTGACCTTCACTTTCACGAGGATCTCGAAATTCCGGATCGTCGAGCCGGTCCAGGTGAGGAATCGGTTCATCTTCAGGCTGCCATCGGTTTTCCCGGTGATCGCCCCGTCCTCGACGGACCAATATTGAGGATCCCCCTCCCAACCTCGCAGCGATTTGCCGTCGTAGACCCGCACAAATCCATCGGCATCCGGCTTCGTGCCCACGGCCGCGGAGGCCACGGGATGCGGATCGGTGGAGACTTTGAATTCCCCTTTCAGCGGCGGCAGCTTGCCGCCGTATCGGGCGACGAGTTCGTCGGTGCGTTGCCGCAGGGTCGCCAAAGTCGCGGCGTGCGCCGGATCGTCGGCGAGGTTGGTGAGTTCGTCGGGATCGTTTTTCAGATCGTGGAGGAATTCGTAGTCGTGATCGAAGCAACGCACATATTTGTATTCCTTTGTCCGGACGCCTTCCCAGGCCGGGATGCGGTCGCGCACGGCGAAATGTTCGTGAAAGGTCTCGGTGCGCCAATCTTCCGGCGTCGCCCCATCGAGGATCGGCTTGAGGCTGCCTCCTTCATATTTGGCAGGCACCTTTACTCCGCCGAGATCGAGGAAGGTGGAGGGCAGATCGAGATTCATGGCGAGAGCATCACTCACCTTGCCGCGTTCCGGCTCGGCCACCCGGGGATCGGCGATGATCAGCGGCACGCGGATCGACTCCTCGAAGTGCGACCATTTGCCGGACAGTCCGCGGTTGCCGAAATGGTAGCCGTTGTCGGCCGAGTAAACGACGACGGTGTTGTCGGCGAGCCCCGCTTTCTCCAAGGCTTCGAGGAAGCGCCCGATCTCGCGATCGATCCCGGTCACCATGCGGGCGTAGGCCCGGGCGTTGATCTGATACTTTTCCGGCGTGTTCAGCGCCCAGAAGAACCGCTCGCGCGACAGTGACGTCTGGTAAAACGGAGGCAAGGCGTCAAAGATGGCGGGATCGTCGAGCTTCGGACGATACATCTCGACGTCGTCGTAGAGCCCGTCGACCGAGCGGGGCCAAGGGTAGAACCCGATCCCGGGCCGCCGATCGCTGTCCTCCCCGTGACAGGCATTGAACCAGAGATTCAGGGCGAAGGGACGGTCTTTCGGCTGTTTGGCGAGGAATTCGATCCCGCGATCCACGATCAACTCCGTCTCGTGCCGCAGCGAGCCATCGGGCATCTTTTTGTAATAGGGATTCCGATGGATGTCCTCGAATTCGTCGAAATGGGCGGCCGGGTCGAATCCTTTCGGCATTTTCGCGTGCCACTTGCCGTAAAAGCCCGTCCGATAGCCGGCATCCCGCAGCAGATCGGGATAGAGCGTTTCCGCCGCATCCGGTCGGGTCTGCTCGGGACTCTCCGGCGTCCCGTAGCTGCGGCCGGTGAGCCCGGTGAGAATCGTGGTGCGGCTGACCCAGCAGATCGCCTGGCTCACGAAAGCATTTTCAAAACGTACCCCACGGGCGGCGAGCGCATCGAGATTCGGGGTTTGCACGACTGGATTCCCGTAACAACCGAGCGAACTGGAGGTCTGGTCGTCGGCGAAAAAGAAGACGATGTTGGGCCGGTCCTGCGCCTGCAGGAGATGGGCCTGGACCACGAAGAAAGCGGCGAAAATGAGAGGGATTTTCATGACACGGCGACCGAACCACTAAAGCGGTCGGGCGGCGCGGTGGTCAATTGTTTTCCAAGGCCCGTTCGCGGAGCCGCGGATCACTCGCCCCCTTCGGCCATGCCGAGACGGCGCAGCTCGGAGACCATTTCATCGAGGAGCGCGAGACCGATCGAGATCTTTTTAAAGAAGCTCGCATTATGGTGCACCACCACGAAACGGGGATGCTGCGACCAGAAGGAGCGCAGCTTCGCGTCCAGGGCGACGGCTTCGCGGAGGGTCTCGTGCCGCACCGGGTTGCCGCCCTCGATTCCCAGGCCGCCGACCGCGGCGCTTTCGAAAAAGATGACGCCATCGTAGCGGGCGAGTTCCTGCTCGATCGAGGTCCCGAGGGATTTGAAGAAGTCGCCGTCGCGCTCCGGCCAATAAGCGGCTCCATCGATCGTGCCGCGGTCGCAGAGGAGAATGCGATCGGGATACCGGGTCGCCTGGATGTCCTCGAGATTCTTCTGGACATGGTAGATGGCGAGCTGGGCCGAACGGACCGCATCCGGCTCCGGGTAGCGGGGAAATCCGCCGGTGAACATCATCGTCGCCGCCTCAGGGACGATCACGACGGATTCGCCCATTTCCCGCCGGAACAAGTCGGCCGCCGTCGTCTTGCCGCCCCCGGGCCCTCCGGTGACTACGATGCGGCAGCGATGGGGGGAATGGGACCGGGATTTCATGGAAGCGGAGGGCGACAAGGGCTTTCGGCAAAAATCGATTTACTTTTCGCGAAAATCCACCATATTCCGCGCCCTGGGCGTCTTAAAACCTGCCGTCGGTCCTTGGTATTTCGTCACATGGGTGGCGGAAAGTCAACGCTCTACCTTTGGGTAACCCGGCTACTTGTATCCACTATGTCGAAAGCACTCGCTCCGTTTGAAATCCCGGATCGTCTCGTCAAGGACGAGGCCACCGCCACCGAAACCTACGCCAAGTTCGTCGCCGAGCCCTTCGAGGCCGGATTCGGACACACCATTGGCAACAGCCTCCGCCGCGTCCTTCTCTCTTCGCTCGAAGGCGCCTCCATCACTTCGGTCCGCATCGCCGGTGCCCAGCACGAGTTCACTTCCCTCCCCGGTGTCGTCGAGGACGTCACGGAGATCATCCTGAACCTGAAGCAGATCCGCTTCAAGCATTTCGACGATCGCGCCCCCGCGACCCTCTCCCTCACTGTTGACAAAGCCGGTGCCGTCACCGCCGGTGACATCCAGGAGATCTCCCAATACGAGATCGTCAACAAGGACCAGCACATCTGCACCCTCGATCGCTCCACCAAGTTCAGCATCGAGATGGAAGTGCGCGTCGGCCGTGGTTTCAACACCTCGGAGGACAACAAACACCCCGACATGCCCATCGGCGTGATCCCGATCGACTCGATCTTCTCCCCCGTCCGCCGCGTCAAGTATGCCGTGGAAAACACCCGGGTCGGTCAGCGCACCGACTACGACAAGCTCATCCTCGAGATCTGGACCGACGGCCGTATCGAGCCGCACGACGCCCTTCTCCAGGCCTCCGCGATCCTCCGCCACCACCTCGACGTCTTCGTGAACTACGACGACAACGCCATCCTCATCGAGGACCGCCCCGAGACCCAGAGCGAGGAAAACGCCGAGCTCAAGAAGCTGCTCAACATGAGCGTCAACGAGATCGAGCTCTCCGTCCGCGCGGCGAACTGCCTCAACAACGCGAACATCACCACCGTCGGCCAGCTCGCCATGAAGAGCGAAGCCGAGATGCTCAAATACCGCAACTTCGGCAAGAAGTCGCTCAACGAGATCAAGGACAAGCTCCACGAGCTCGGCCTTTCCCTCGGCATGTCGATCGACCCGAGCCTGCTCGAGCAATCCTTCACCTCCACCCTCCTCGGTGGCGACCGCTCTCACGAGGGTCCCGGCCTTGCCGCCCTCATCGCCCAGAACATCCACGACTGAAGCGGCCACTTGGCCTCAACCACCCTCTCCCGATGAGACACAATCGAAAAACACCGAAACTCCAGCGCGAGAAGTCGCACCGCGACGCGCTCCTGCGCAACCTCGCCGCGAGCCTGATCGAGCACCGCCGCATCACCACGACTCTCGCGAAGGCCAAGGCCCTGCGCCCCTTCGCCGAGTCGCTCGTGACCCTCGGCAAAAAGAACGATCTCCACGCCCGACGTCGTGCCCTCACCCTCCTCGGCAGCAACCAGCTCGCCCAGCGCAGTGTGAAGACGCTCTTCGAAACCATCGCCCCCGCCAGCGCGACCCGTCAGGGTGGCTACTGCCGCATCATCAAGCTGGGTCAGCGTCAATCCGACGCCGCTCCCATGGCTCTGATCGAGTGGGTCGATGCCCTCGTCACGACCGAGGCGAAAGCCGAAGCCTGATCGGGCTGATCCTGCGGGATCCCACGAATCTTCAAGAACCGCGTCCGGCAACGGGCGCGGTTTTTTTGTGGCCGCGCCATTCCCGCCAAGCGTGCCGGAAGCCACCGATCCAGATGCCGGCAGCGAAGAGCGCCAGATTCTGGGTCACCTTCACGGGATAGTTGATCGTCTCCTCGCCCCCGAAGCATCCGCAGGTGATATCGAGCCCGCGGAGCCACGCGGAAAGGATGCCCAGGGTGAAGACGAGGAGCATCCCCGCGAGGAGCATGGCCGCGCCAAGGCGCAGCCGTTCCCACATCACCGCGAAACCGGCGAAGACCTCGAGCCATGGCAGGAAATGGGCCAGCGCCGGAGCGATCGGATCGCCGACGATGCGGTAATTCCGGATCGCTTCGGCAAACGAGATCGGATCCTTGATCTTCGCGATCCCACTCCAGAGAAAGAGCGCCCCAAAAGCGAGCGAGGCAAGGAAGACGAGCCAGTTTTTCATGACGACGCCCCCTTCCCGGCCCGGTAGGCCGCGGCGAGGAGTGAGACCGGGTGTTTCACCACCGTGCTCTCGCCCACCGCATTCTGGATCTGCAAATGACAACCCGGATTGGCCGTGGCGACGAGGGTGGCACCCGTCTTCGCGATGCAGGCCGCCTTTTCGCGCTGTAGTTTTCCGGCCTGCTCGGGCTGGGTGATGTTGTAGACGCCGGCACTGCCGCAGCAATGGGTCGCGTTTTCAAGCTCGACCAACTCCAGTCCGGGGATGGCTTTGAGGATTTCGCGCGGCTGCTTGGAGATCCCTTGCCCGTGACACAGGTGACAAGCCTCGTGATAGGTCGTGAGCCGAGCTGTGTCGGCGATGCCCTCCGGTTTGCGAAATCCGATCTCAACGAGCCATTGCGAGATGTCGCGGGCCTTGCGGTCCCATTCCCGGGCCCGATCGGCGTAGGCGGGATCGCCCGCGAGGAGGTTGGAGAAATGTTTCAGATGCGAGCCGCAGCCCGCCGCGTTCGTGATGATGGCATCGAGCGAAGCGAGGTCGAATTGATCGATGAGACGCCGAGCCTGCACCGCCGCCTGTTCGAGATCGCCATTGTGGGCGTGGAGCGAACCGCAGCAGCCCTGGCTGCGGGGAGTCACGACCTCGCAACCGTTCTCGAGCAGCACTTCCACAGTGTCGCGGTTCACATCGGAGAACACGAGATCCTGCACACAGCCGGTGAGCATGCCGACGCGATATCTCCGGGTCGTCGGTGATTCGACTTTATCGATCAAGTCGTCGGAGAAATGCCGTCGCACCGTCGGGGTCGTGGGTTCGAGATTTCGCAGATTCTTCGGGAGAAGGCGGAGTAATCCGCTTTTCCTCACCAAACCACAAACCCCGCTCGCCTGGTAGATCCAGAGCAGCCGCCCGACGGCGCGCAGCATCCAGGGTTTGGCGAAGAGCTGCCGCAGCGTCAACCATCGCCAGAAGCGCCGTCCCGGAGTGAACAACACGTCCGCCGCCTCGACCTCGGCGCGGGCGTGTTCGAAGAGCTTCGGATAGTCGACTCCGGCAGGACAGGCCGTGGTGCAGGCGAGGCAGCCGAGGCAATAATACATTTCCTCCGCAAACTCCCGCGTCACTTCGAGCTCCCCATCCGCGATTGCCCGCATGAGGGAGATGCGACCACGCGGACTGTTCCGCTCGCGCCGGGTTTCGAGGTAGGTGGGGCAACTCGGCAGGCACATGCCGCAATGCATGCACTGCTGGACCACCGAGTAGTCCAGATCGGCCATGTGCTTGAGGACGCGATGGGCGGAAGGATCACTCATGCCGTCGGAGCGTCGAGATCAAAGATTTTACCGGGGTTCAAAAGCCCCTGGGGATCCAAGGCCTGTTTCACCTGTTTCATCAGCGTGTAACTCGCTTGATCGAACTGCCCGGCGAGGAAGGGTTTCTTCGCCAGTCCCACGCCGTGCTCGCCGGTAATCGTGCCACCCAGTTCGATGGTCTTGGAGAAAATCTCCTCCAGGGCGAGATGGACGCGCTCCATTTCCTCGTGATCCGTCTCGTCGGTCAGGATCGTGGGATGCACGTTGCCATCGCCGAAATGACCAAAGGTCGCGATCTGCAGTCGGTGCCGTGCGGCCACCTCCTCAACGAAGGCGACGATCTCGGCAAGGTGGCTCCGCGGCACCGTGACGTCTTCGAGAATGGTCGTCGGTCGAATCCTCGCAAGGGCGGAAAAGGCGCTGCGGCGTGCCGTGGCGAGACGCACGGCATGGGCCTCGTCGGCCGCCTTTTCGACGGAGATGGCGCCGCATTCCCGGGCGATCGATTCCATCGCCGCGGCCTCCTCCTCGACGACGGCGGGATGGCCATCGGTCTCCATCAGGACGACGGCGGCCGCGGAGGTGGGCAATCCAACCTTCGCGTAATCCTCCACACACTCACAAGTGCGGCGATCGAGGAACTCGAGGGTGCACGGAATGATCTGACGCTCGATGATCCGCGATACGGAACGCGCCGCCGCCTCCATCGAATCGAAGGATGCGAGCAGGGTCCGCCTCGCCTTCGGCCGTGGCACCAGCTTCAAGAGCACCTTGGTGATGATCCCCAGCGTACCCTCGGAGCCCACGAAGAGATCTTTCATGGAATATCCGGCGACATCCTTGACGCATTTCGACCCAAGCCAGGCGACCGAACCATCGGGCAGCACCACCTCCATGCCCATCACATAGTCCCGGGTGACACCATATTTGAGGCCCCGCAGTCCGCCGGAGTTGTTGGCAACGTTGCCACCGATCGTCGAGATCTTCATCGATCCGGGATCCGGCGGGTAAAAGAGCCCATGGGGAAGGGCCGCGTCGTCGATCGCCTTGGTGATCACCCCCGCCTCGGCGAGCAGGGTCAGGTTTGCCGGATCGACCTCGAGGATGCGATGGAGATGGACGAGGGTGAGGACGATCCCGCCCTCGACAGGCACACTGCCACCGGAAAGCCCTGTGCCCGAGCCTCGCGTGACGACGGGGATCCCCTGCGAGACGGCAAAGCGCACCACCGCCGCCACCACCTCGCTCGTTCGCGGCATCACGACACAGGCGGCTCCATGTTTCAGGGCGGCCGTGCCGTCGAAGCCGTAGGGAATGAGGTCCTCCCGCTCGGTGAGGACGTTCTCCGCACCGGCCAATTCGCGGAGGCGGGCGATCGTGGACGAGGAAAGAGTGGCGACAGGCGCGGCCTTCGTGACGGGGGTCATGGTGACTTGGACGTAAGCCCGCGATGCCGGTTTCTCAAGGGCGGGATGAAGGGTCGAAATTCCTCACTTCCCTTCCAGTGCCGCGATCCGAAGAGCCACGGGCGGATGGGTGTAATTGAGAAAGACGTAGAAGGGATGGGGCGTGAGGTTGCTGAGATTGTCGCGGCTCAGTTTGCGCAGGGCGTCGGCCATCGCGCCGGCGTTGCCGGTGACCTCGGCGGCGTAGGCGTCGGCTTCATACTCGTGTTTCCGGCTCAGCCAGTTCCCGGCGATGGAAAGGATATCGTTCACCGGCGTCATGACGATACCGAAGAGAACGAGGCTGACGTAGACCGAGGTCTCCTTCACACCAAAGGCATCAAAGAGCGAACGATTGTGCATCATCAGGCCGAGCAGGAAGAACATCGCGCCCGTCGTGAGCGTGCTGAGGATGAGCGCCTTCACGATGTGCCCTTTCTTGAAATGCCCGATCTCATGAGCGAGAACACCGACCAGTTCCTCCTCCGTGTGTTTCTCGATCAGGGTGTCGAAGAGCGCGATACGCTTGTTTTTTCCGAACCCTGTAAAAAAAGCATTCGACTTGGTCGAGCGCTTTGATCCATCCATCACACTGACCTCCGTGAGCGGATAATCGCATTGTTTCGCCATCTCTTCGATCGACTGGCGGAGGCTGCCGTCGGGCAGCGGCTGGAATTGGTTGAAGAGCGGGAGGATCCACGTGGGAGCCACGTAGGCCAGCAACAGGGAGGCAGCCGTCACCAATCCCCAGCCCCAGAGCCAGGCGAAGGGTACCGATTCGAAGATCCAGATCAGGGCCGCCAGCAAGGGCGCTCCGAGAAGGAAAGAGAGGGCCGCGCCTTTCACGAGGTCGCCGATCCAGATCCCGAGCGTGGTCCGGTTGAAGCCGAATTGCTCCTCCAGCACGAAGGTTTCGTAGTAGTCGAAGGGCAGACGGAGAATCCCCAGAGCCAGGGCGATTGCACTGATGTAGACGATTCCCGTGAGGATCGAGCCGCCTTTGCCGACGAACTCCCGCACCTCGCCGTCGAGCCAACCAAAACCGCCGAGGCACCAGAAGGTGAACAGCACCACCAGGGAAAAGATCCCCTCGCCGATCCCCAGCACGGCCTTGGCGCGGGTGTACTCCTGCGAGCGCTCGTAGGCCTCCTGATCGATCACGCCGCGAAAGACCTCCGGGATTTCCGCTCCGAGTGATTTCAGGTTCAACAAGGTCGCGAAGAGATCGAGCTTCCAGAGCACGACAAGGGCGACGACAATGACGATGAACCAAGCGTTGATCTGCATCGCCCTTGGTTTACGCCAGAGGACACGACCCGGCAAACGGAAACGGTGGGCCAAGTCCCGGGTATCAGCTTCTCTCTTCGAGGCCATTACGCGTCTCCTCCTCCCGGTGACGCCGCATCATTTCGCGCGCGTCGGCCGCCGCCGCGGCGAGCTCCTTTTCCAGCTCACGCACCCGCCGCTGGTGTTCCCGCCGCACCCGGGCCAGATCGTAAATCGCGAGGGCCAGCACCGCGGTCGCCAGCACGAACACACCGGCCCAGAAAATCGTGAAACGCGCCACACTCTCGGAAAGCCGCTCGTGATACGGGACCGCTCCCAGAAAGACCAGCACCAGCGTCAGCAAAGTCGCCACGAAGAGGAAATTCCGACGAAAGCGGAAAGAAAAGAGCGGTTTCGGCACCGGACGATCCGGCTTGGGGGATTCCATCCCCACGAGAGAACCATATCCGCGAGCCCCTGCCAATCCGCTTCTGACAATTTCCGCGCAGCCTTTTCCGGATTCGAACGAAATTCCTTCTTGAACTTCCTTTTATTGCTATATAGTTATATTTCAAACTCCGCCAGTATGCGTGATCTCCTCATCCTCGGAGCCGGAACGGCTGGAACCATGATGGCCAACCACCTTCGGCGTCGCCTCCCCCGCGCCGAATGGCGGTTGCGCCTCGTGGACCGGTCGGAGAAACATCTCTACCAGCCGGGGTTGCTCTTTCTTCCCTTTGGCGACTACACGGAATCCCAGATCCTCCGCAACACCCGCGATTTCGTTCCTGATGGAGTGGATTTCATCCACGCCGAGATCGGCGAGATCCGGCCGCAGGATCACGAAGTGGCCCTCACGAACGGAAACGTCCTCGCCTACGAGGTGCTCATCATCGCGACCGGCTGCCGCACCGCGCCCGAGGAGACCGAGGGCATGCTGGGACCGAAGTGGCGGGTGAACATCCACGATTTCTACACCCTCGACGGCGCCCGGGCGCTGCGGGAGAAACTGGCCTCTTTCCCGGGAGGGCGCGTCGTCGTCCATGTGAACGAGATGCCGGTGAAATGTCCCGTCGCTCCGCTGGAGTTCACCTTTCTCGCCGACTCCTACTTCAAGAAGCGCGGCATCCGCGACCGGGTCACCCTCACCTACGTCACCCCGCTCTCGGGTGCCTTTACCAAACCGAAGGCCTCGAAAAAGCTCGGCCATCTCCTCGGCGACAAGGGGATCGAACTCGTCACCGACTTCGTCGCCGAGCGCGTCGATCAGGAAAACGACAAACTCGTCTGCTACGACGGACGAGAGGTGCCCTATGATCTCCTCGTCACCACGCCCACGAACATGGGTGACGAGGCCGTGCGCCGCTCCGGCCTGGGCGATGACCTCGATTTCATCGCCACTCATAAACACACGTTGCAATCGATCGAGCACCCCGATGTTTTTGTCCTCGGCGATGCCACCAATCTGCCCGCCTCAAAGGCCGGATCGGTCGCGCATTTCGAGAGCGAGACACTCGCCGACAACATCCTCCGCCACATCCACGGCGAAGCGCTGAAGGAGGAATTCGACGGTCATTCGAATTGCTTCATCGAATCGGGTGATGGCAAGGCCCTCCTCATCGATTTCAACTACGAGCACGAGCCGCATGAAGGCCGCTTTCCCTTCGCCTTCGGCCCGATGAAGCTGCTGGAAGAAAGCCGCCTCAACCACCTCGGCAAACTCGCCTTCCGCCACGTCTATTGGAATCTCCTTCTCAAGGCGCGCCCCCTCCCGGGGATAAGCCGCCGGAAAAAGGCCCCACCCGCGGCCGCGAAATAATCCGCCATCCCCCATCCTACCATGACCAAAAATCTCGCCGGAACCGACCTCAATGTGAATGAAGAGGGTTACCTCACCGACATGACCCAGTGGACCGAAGCCGTCGCCGAGGCGATCGCCGCCGAAGAAGGCGTCGGGCCTCTTGCCGAAGGCCACTGGAAAGTGATCCGCTACCTGCGCGAGCAGCAGGCCAAGGGCGCCGCCCTCACCATCCGCGGCATGGGGAAAAGCGGCGTCGTCACGACCAAGGAGCTCTACGATCTTTTCCCCGGCGGACCGTTGAAGAAGTCCTCGAAGATCGCCGGCATCCCGAAGCCGGTAGGCTGCATCTGATCCCCCTCTTTTTTCCTCCCTGACATGAGCAATCCCGAGCAACCCGTGAAGAAAATCTGCCTCATCGTGAGCCGTGGCTCGCTCGATGGCGTCTATCCCGCCCTCATCATGGCCAATGGCGCGCGCATGGAGGGCATCGAGGCTTCCGTCTTCTTCACCTTCTTCGGCTTGAACGCCCTCGTCGACAAAACCCTCGATCACCTGAAGGTATCGACCGTCGGCAATTCCGCCCTGAACATGGCCATGCCCATGCTCGGCCTGCCCATGACGATGCCCTTCCCCACCTGGATGGGCGCCATCCCCGGAGTCAGCGCCTTCGCGACCCATCTCATGAACAAGGAGATGGACAAACTCGACATTCCACCCGTCCGCGAGTTCCTCGAACTCATTTCCGACTCGGGCGGCAAGCTCTACGCCTGCAAGCTCGCCATGGACATGTTCAAATTGAAGCGCGAGGACCTCAGCGACCGCGTCGACGGAGTCCTCACCGTCGGGCAGTTCTACGAAGAGGCAGCGGGCGAGGGTTCGCACATTCTCTTTACCTGAGGGAAGATCCCTTCACCGGCTGAAGAGCACCTTCGCCAGATCCACTTTCGTGGCATCGCTCGATGAAGTCGAGAGCAGCGAAAGTTTCTTCCGCACTTTCGGCGAGAGCGGCTTCAGATCGATCCGCACCACGTCGAAGTCCCCGGGCTCCAGAGCCGTGGAGCGGAATCGTCCCCGCGTCACCTCCGTCGTCCGGTTGCCGTCGGCCGTGTAAGCCACCTTGAGCGCGCGGTTCCCGGCGGTGCCTCGCAGCCGGATGCGGTCGTCGCCTTCGCTGTCGTTCTGCAGCCCCAGATAGACCCGCACGCCTTTGCCGCCGCGCGACACCACCTTCAGGCTCTGTCCCGCACCGGTGAGGTTGTAAAGATTGTCCCCTCTCGCCGCCGCCACCGAAGGTTTCGCCGCGACCAAGGCATCGGGCTGGTAAACGATCGCCGGACGGATCGCGAAACGAGCCGAGCGGAGCGGAGCGGTCCCGTCCCAGAAGGCGAGCCGCACCGGAAACGCTTCGGGATCCGCCGCATCCACCGCCGGACCGATCCCGGTGATGCGGAACGAATGGATGAGATTTCCGCCTCCCGCATGATGATCTCGGAAGCTGAAAAAGACCCCTTCATCGACTTCGGCACTCGTTCCATCAAACCAGATCGTGAATTTTCCATCCACCGTATCCAGGCCCACCGGCAACTCCACCGCGCTGAAGTAGCTCCCGTCGAGGGTGCGGTAGCCGTATTCCTCCACCATGGGCGGATCGAACCAGCGGCCCAATTCGTCCAGATCGTCCGGCTCGAAGTAATAGTCGCCATCCCGCTCGACCAACTGCGCGTTCCCCGGCAGCTTCACCTCGGCGGGATCCTGGGTCACCCCCGAACGATCCCCCACATAACCGCCACCATTCGCCGAAAAGACGGCAGCATCAGTGATCTGGCCGGTCGGATAGAGCGCCTGCCAACGGGCGTAGGCCTCGGGATCCTCGTCGAAACCACCGATCGTGATCGGCAGCCGGAAAGGCCCGGCCCCGCCGAGGATCGCGGCCACCTCCTCGAAAAGCGGATCCTCCGTCCCGGTGACGGGTCCGGTGGTGGCATCATTGTTCACGAAATAGAAAGTGCCGTATCCCGACCATCCCAGCGCCGGATTCATCTCCAGTTTCAGTTCCGTGATGTATCCCTCGACCGCGCGGGAGAGATCGCGGGTTCCCTCCGGGTCGATCCCTCCGACATAAAACGCCGCCGCGATGGAGGGCGCGCCGCCCGCCGGGACGTAGGTCATCCGTGCCGTACCGGCGGCAGGATCGTTCGAGAAACTGGCCGGATCGAGAACAAAAGCGGGTGGGTTGCTCGTATCCGCCGAGCCAAAATCAAAGGTGACGGTCGGCTCCGCGTATCCCTGGGCCTCGCCGTAGTTCGCCTCGAGCCACGCCGTCGTCAGGGGGAAATCCCCTTCCGCCGTGCCCGTGATCTCCCCGTAGGCCGCCCAGACTTTTTGCGGCACCGGATCTCCGTCGAGGTCGAGAAAGACGGGCTCCGTCGAGAAGTCGCCCGTCACCAGCCACCATTCAAAGACAAAGACGTCGGCGCGCAGCAGAGAGAGCGGGGGCAGCCAGAGTGCAACCACAGCGAAGAGAAGGCGTTGTATTCGTTTCATGGTAGTGGGGGCTTCTCCACCCTACCCGGCCCATTCATGGCCCGCGCTGCATCACTTGCCCGAATGCCTGCACCACTTGTCCGTCGAAAAAGCGGTTCTCAACGCGGGTTTTTCCGATACACTCCTCCCATGCCCCAAGCCCGACTGAAGGTCCTCAAGACCTACAAGCTCTACATCGGCGGAAAATTCCCCCGCACCGAGAGCGGACGCACCATGACTGCACGACACGCCACCACCGGCGGGCATCTCGCCCACTACTGCCACGCCTCGCGCAAGGATCTCCGCGATGCCATCGTCGCCGCCCGCGCCGCCCTGCCCGGCTGGAGTGCGACCACCGCCTACCTCCGCGGGCAGATCCTCTACCGCGCCGCCGAGATGATCGAGGGGCGTGCCGCCAGTTTCGCCGCCGAGATCTCCGATGTCACCGGTGCCAGCGCCGCCGCCGCGCGGCGCGAAGTCGAGGCCTCGGTCGATCGGCTCGTCCACCACGCCGGTTGGACCGACAAGCTGGGATCGGTCTTTGGGTCGGTGAATCCGGTCGCCTCGCCCCATTTCAATTTCACCGCTCCCGAGCCTACCGGCGTCGTCGGCATCTTCGCCCCGGATGAACCCTCTTTGCTCGGGCTCGTGACCCTCTTGAGTCGTGTGGTTTTGTCAGGCAACACCTGCGTCACCCTCGCTTCGGAGACGGCTCCCCTCCCCGCCCTCTCCCTCGCCGAGGCGCTTGCCACGAGTGATCTCCCGGGCGGGGTCATCAATCTCCTCACCGGGAAACGCGCCGAACTCGCCCCCTGGCTCGCGAGCCATCTCGACGTGAACGGCGTGATCGACGGATCGGGTGATGCGGAAATCTTCCGGATCCTGCAAGGCGGTGCCGCCGACAATCTCAAACGGGTCCACGATCATTCCCTGCCCACCCCGGAAGATTGGTTCAAGGAAGAAGCGAAGGACCCCTACCGCATCCTCGACACGATCGAGTTCAAGACCGCCTGGCACCCCATGGGAGTCTGACGAGGTGAAACAGGCGCTCCTCATCGTCCTCGATTCCGTCGGGATCGGCCACGCCCCCGATGCCGCGGCATTCGGAGATGAGGGTGCGAACACCCTCGGTCATCTCCGCGAGACGATTCCGGCCTTTTCCTTGCCGCATCTCGACGCCGCCGGACTGATCGCCTGCGAACAACTCGCCGCGGGGCGGCATCCTGACATTCCCACCAAACTCTCCTACGGATGCCTCACCGAGGTCTCTCCCGGGAAAGACACCGTCACCGGCCACTGGGAGCTCGCCGGTGTCATCCTCGACCGTCCCTTTGCCACCTTTGAGCGTTTTCCCGATGCCCTCGTGGCGGAAATGGAGTCGCTCACCGGTGAGTCGTTCCTCGGCAACTACGCCTCCTCGGGCACCGTCATTCTCGATGAACTCGGGGCCGAGCATCTCCGCACCGGCCGTCCCATCCTCTATACCAGCGCCGATTCCGTCATCCAGATCGCCGCGCACGAGGCGGTCATTCCGGTGCGACGGCTCTATGACATCTGCGTGACCCTGCGACCTCTCGCCGACCGCGAGCGGATCGGCCGCATCATCGCCCGCCCTTTCCTCGGCGAACCGGGAAATTTCCAGCGCACCGGGAACCGCCACGACTTCGCGATGCGCCCGCCTCCGACGATTCTCGACCACCTCGTCGCGGCAGGAGTCGAGACCATCGGCGTCGGCAAGATCGGCGACATCTTTTCCCTTTCCGGCATCACCCGGTCCCTGCCCACCCGGAGCAATGCGGAGGGTTGCGAGGTGATGGACAGCCTTCTCGCCAAGCCTGCCGGAAAGCCGCGGCTGATCTTCACGAATCTGGTCGACTTCGACTCCCTCTACGGTCATCGGCGGGATCCCGCGGGATATGCCCGGGCCTTGCGGGACTTCGACGAATGGTTCGGCTCCCTGCTGCCCCGTCTCGATGACGAGACGCTTCTCATCATCACCGCCGACCACGGCAACGATCCCACCTGGACCGGTACCGACCACACCCGCGAGCGCGTGCCTTTGCTCGTGAAAAGTCCGGGGACGGCCAGGAACCTCGGCATCCGGAGCAGCTACGCGGACGTGGCCGCGACCTTGGCGGAGTGGTTTGGATGCGCTTACGACGAGTTAAGCGGCACTCCCTTTTGATCCCCGCCTCTCTCACTCCCCCTCCGCCAGACAATACAGCCACTCCTTCCGTTCACCTTCGGTCTTGGCGGTGCGGAGAAAGACCTCGCGGCCGACGAAAACGGGCGTGGCGAAACCTTCGTCGCCAAGCGTATTTTCGGCCAGTTTCTTGAACTCCGCCGGATTCGGCTCGAAAACGTGGGTGATGCCGCGCTCGTTCATCGCGTAGATCCGCCCGCCGGCGAGAGTCGGCGAGGCGCTGACGGGTCCTCCGAGCCTGACTTTCCACTTTTCCTCGCCGCTCTTCGCCTCCCAGCAATGGGCGATGCCGCCGTCATTGAAGGCATAGAGATGTCCCGCGTGGTAGAGCAGCGATTGCTCGTAGGATTTGTCGTTGTTTTTCCAGATCACCGCCGGAGTTTCGCCGATGCGCACCGCGGTGGTCTCCTGCTGCGGGAATCCACCGCTGGCGAAGACGGTGTCCTCGCTCCAGACGAGGGTGCCGCAGGTGGCGTTGGTCGACCCATCGACCTGCCAGAGCAGCGCGCCCGTTTCCGGATCGTAGGCGCTGATCTTCGCTCCTCCGCTGAGCAGGATCTGATCGCGTCCCCCGATCGGGGCGACGATGGGCGAGGAGTAGCTGGTCTTCAGCTTCCGATCGGTCCGCCAAATCTCCCCGCCATCCGAGGTCCGGAACGCGGCGAGGAAGCCGTCCGCAAGGAACTCGGAGGCGATGATGATCTTGTCACCGTGCAAAGTGGGGCTGGGGGCGTAGCCGAAACGGTAATCGCAGGTGAACGGCCCCGCGTCGCGCTGCCAGAGTTTGTCCCCTTTCAGCGTGTAAGCGGTCAGAAAGACCCGATCGGAATTGTGGAAGGAGACATAGAGATTTTTGCCATCCGAGGTCGGCGTGGGCGTCGCGGCGCTGTTCTTCCGGTGCATTTCCACGGGCAATCCTCCCTCGTGGACGCGCTCCTTCCATCGGATCGATCCGTCGGAGCGGGCGTAGGCGAGGACGAACTGTCCGTCCTCCGTCGCCGTCGTCACCAACACCAAGTCTCCGACCACGACCGGACTCGAGAGGCCGCGGCCGGGGATGTAGGCCTTCCACTTCACGTTCTCCGTCTCCGACCACGTCAGAGGCGGACGGGCCGCCTCATCGGCGACGCCATTTCCGTTGGGGCCACGCCATTGTCGCCATTCGGCGGAGTTGGAAAACGCGTGGGAGGTAAAGAGCAGAAGCGTGAGGAGCGGGAAAAGAATCGCACGGGACATTTTGAGGTCGGGTTACGCCGCAATCGGGTGGACAATCCCGTCTTCCGTGGAAAACTGCAAGCCCGCGCCCGCGTCCCCCCTCAGCGTATGCCCGCGAAAGCCGAAAAACCCTCCCCCGAAATCTCTCTTTATCAGGAATTCCTCGCCGAACGCGAAGAGATCTTGAAACACAAATGGATCAAAAGCGAAGAGGCCGGACGTGACGTCGGCCTCGAAGCTGCCTTGGTGAACTGGGCCCTGCATCACCGGGAAACCTGGAAGTCGGATCGCGCCCAGTCGCCGAAACGCCCCTGAGACAGATCCGCCCCCCTCAGTTCCCGGGAAGAGGTTGGGCGACCAGCATCGGCCGCACTTCTTCCGCGGTGTCGGAGACGATCGCCAAGTCCGTGGGGGCCGCGGTCGTAGAGGTCACCGGAGCCGACACTTCCGGTTTCCGGAGATTCTTTTTATCCGCGCTCTCTCCAATGAGCTCGCGGACCGGATCATACGCGCCGTTGGCGTGGGGAAGGCGCTCGACCAGTGCGTCCAGCTTCGCGAATTCACCACGATCGACTTCCGCCTTCACGTCGACCAGCATGGTGTCCACGATCATGCCGCGGATCCAGGGCATCGCGGTGGAGAACTCCTCGCCCAGCTCCGCGGCTGAAATCCGGTCGCCCGAGCGGTAGACGGCCATGGTCAGGCCTTCGGCGGCCGATTCATTGAAGGAATCGAGCTCGAGCGCCGAGAGGAAAGCATCCATGGCGGGCTCCCACTCTTTGCGGTCGAAGTGCGCCCAGCCTTCGCGGGTTTTCGCGGCGGCTTTGCCACCCGAGTGGGCGGCCCCCGCCACCTGGATCCGCACCGCCTTCGCCGCGAGCGGACGGTATTCGCGGGAGTTCACCTTGGGAGCCGCATCCGCCACGGAGGCGCAGCCAAGGAGGAGAAGAGCGAAAACAGAGGAGGTCGGAGCAGCGATTTTCATAAGCAACTCCGAAAATTTAAACAAAATGAATTAAATAACAATCAAATTTTAAAAATTTATTAAAATTAGTTCTTATTTTTGCGAAAACACTTCACGATGGTCGCTGTCGGCGCGCTCGCGGGTTACGCTTCAGCCCCGGCCGCCTCGCGTTCGATCATCCGGGTGATCTCGAGCGCCACATCGAGGGCGGCGGCTCCTTGGAGTCCGCTGACCTTGGGCTGTTCGCCTTTGGCGGCGCAGTCGATGAACGCGGCCAGTTCGCATTTGAGAGGCTCGTCTTTTTCCACCTGCACTTCTTCCCGAGCTATGGCCATGCCGTCCTTGCGGTAGATCCACCCGCTCTGGTCCTGATAATCGAGGGAGAGATAGGCGTCGCCTTGGAAGACCCGGATTTTCCGCATCTTCTCCGGGCTGATGCGGCTGGCGGTGATATTCGCGACGCAGCCGTTCTCGAAGCGAATGCGGGCGTTGGCAATATCCTCACGTCGGGTCAGCACGGGGATGCCGACGGCATCGATCGAAGCGATGGGCGAATTGACGAGGTGGAGCACGATCTCGAGATCGTGGATCATGAGATCGAGGACAACGCCGATGTCGAGGCTGCGCTGGGGAAAGGGCGAGAGCCGGTGGCACTCGATGAACTTCGGCGAATCGAGAACCGCCTCGAGCCGGCTCATCACGGGGTTGAATCGCTCGATGTGGCCAACCTGGAGAACGCAGCCCATCTCCGCGGCCAGATCGATCATGGCCTTGGCGTCATCCACCGAATCGGAGATCGGCTTTTCCACGAGCACGTGCTTTTTGGCCGAGAGGAGTTGGGTGGCGACCTCGCGGTGGGTCACCGTCGGGGTGGCGACGGACGCGGCATCGACCCGTGCGACCAGTTCCTCGAGGGTGGCGACGGCCTCGGTGCCGAATTCCGCAGCGAGGGCGCGCGCGTGATCGTGATTGGCGTCGTAGATCGCGACGAGATCGGCCGATTCCAGCTCCGCGTAGACGCGGGCATGGTTTCTCCCGATGGCTCCGACTCCGACGACTCCTGCTTTGACCTTCATGTTGTGGAAGGCTATGGCAGCATCCGGGCTTCTCGGCAACCGGCGATCCTCGTGACGCACGTTTTTTGCGGGAAAAGGCCGGATTTCCTCCAACGGGTGGCCGGATCCGGACTTTTTACTCGTTCACTCCAAAAAAGAGGATGGTCGCGGAGTGGCCTTCGCTGGCGGCTGGTTTCTCCTCCGCGGTGCGGATCGCGGCGGTGTGGTAGGCTCCGGAGAGATCATCGGCGAGGATGACGGTGCGCGGGTAGTTCAGCCCCTTGCTGTAGGAATGGTGGAGTTCGACACGACGCCAGTCGCCGCCATCGACACTCACCTCGAGCGCCCCGGAATCGGGTCCGGCAAGGACGAAGGCGGTCAAGGCGGAACCGGCGAAGGTATGGTAGAGGTAATCCCCCGCTTCGTCGCTACGGAGACAGTTGAAGACCGTGTAGTCGCCCCGGATCGTCCCCTGGGGAATGAGTTCCTTGGAAACGGGTCCGTATTTCCATCCGCCCAGCCAGCTCAGGGCCTGCGGATCGACCACGACCGCCCCTTCGTAGCAGGCGGGATCGAGGGGCTCGGGCACAGGCACTGGTGCGACGGACTCCGCCGTCGGCGAGTTGGCGATGACCCGGGTGATCAAATCGGAGGCGAACTGATACCCGGCGGGATTCGGATGCGTCTCACCGTAGTCTTTCTCCCAGGTCTTCTTCCCGGCCTTGATCTCACCCGCGAGGGCCAAACCCACGTCGACGCTGGCGATGCCGTAGTGACGTGCCACCGCTTTGTGGGCGGCGACGCTGTCGGTCTCTTCTCCGGCCAGATGTTTGGCCAGAATGCCGGGATTCACAAACTGTACGGAGATGGCCTCGCCGTTCGGATTTCTGGTGAAATACTGGCGGAGGACGCCCTCCAAACCCCGGATCGCCGTCTTGCGATCGTGCCCCGCATCCTGATCATCGTTCACCGCGAATTCGACGATGAGGAGGTCGATGGAGCCTTTCGACCAGACATCGCGTTCGGCGCGGAAGGCACCCGAAACCGAACAGGTCGAGCCCAGGCCGGCGTTCGTGAAGGTGAATTCGACAGCGGGCCATTTCGCTTTGAGCCAATCCGGGATCCGCTTGGTGTGGCCGGTCTTGTTCTGGGTGATCGACCCGCCGAAAAAGGCGACGTGCACCTTCTCGCCCGCCGTCACCTTGGCGAGAAAGTTCGGCACGCCCCTGCCCTCTTCGATCGCGGGTGTGTCGGCGGCATGGAGGACGAGGCCGGCGAAAAACAGGGAGAGGCAGAGCAGGGACTTCATGATCGGAGGCAGTATGGGGTGGCAGCACCTGCCGCGAAACGCTTTTCTTCACGCGTTGCGCGAACGCGTAACCGATCCTCATCCCGCATCGTCTCTCCCCGACAGTTGCCCATGAAGAAAGTCCTGCTCCTTTCGCTCTCCCTCCCCTTGGTGGCGTCCGCCGAAGAACCGGCGGTCACGTATCACCGCGATATCGCTCCCATCATTTACGCGAATTGCACCGCTTGCCACCGCCCCGGCGAGAGCGGTCCTTTTCCCCTCACCAACTACACGGAGGTCTCGCGCCGGGCGATGACGATCAGCCGCGTCGTCAACGACCGCTACATGCCGCCGTGGCACGCCAACGATGAGGTGACGAAGTTTCTCGACGTTCGCCGGCTTTCCTCCGATCAGATCGCACGGATCGATCAGTGGATCGCCGCGGGGAAGCCGGAGGGCGATGCCGCCGACGCCCCATCCTATCCGACGTTCACCGAAGGCTGGCAACTGGGCGAACCCGACTTGGTCGTGACGATGAAGGAGGCCTACCCGGTGCCTGCGGAAGGCCGCGACATCTACCGCAATTTCGTCCTGCCCCTCGATCTGCCCGAGGATCAATGGGTCAAGGCGATCGAGCTGCGCCCATCGGCCCGGTCCGTCGTGCATCACTCGCTTTATTTCCTCGACGACAGCGGCACGGCCCGCACCCTCGATGGGAAGGACGGCAAACCCGGCTTCAATGGGATGACCTTCCGCATGAGCGGGGCCCTCGGCGGCTACGTGCCGGGAGTCAGTGCCCGGAAGCTGCCGGGCGATCTGGCCCGCCCTCTCCCCAAGGGATCCGACCTGATTCTCTCCACCCACTTTCATCCCTCGGGCAAAGCCGAGATGGAGCAAACCACCGTGGGCATCTATTTCGCGGACGCCGCCCCGGCGAAGAAACTCGAAGAGCTGCAGTTGCCCCCCGGATTCGGTCGCAGTGCCGGCATCGACATTCCGCCCGGGGAAAAGGACTACCGCATCGAGGATTCCTTCAAGCTGCCCGTCGACGTGGAAGCCCATTTCGTGAGCGGTCACGCCCACTACCTTTGCACGACGATGAAGATGACCGCCACCCTGCCCGATGGGACGGAGAAGGTCCTCCTCGACATTCCCGAGTGGGACATGGATTGGCAGGACACCTACTATTTCGCGGAACCGATCGTCCTGACGGCCGGGACCGTCGTGAAATCCGTGATCACCTACGACAACTCCGCCGACAATCCAAACAATCCCACGACTCCTCCCGTCCGGGTGAAGTGGGGCCGCGAATCGACGGATGAGATGGGCAGCATCACCCTCTCCGGAGTCGCTCTCGACGAAAGCGACGCCACGCGGCTCAATCTCTCGACGAAGGCGAACCGGGCGAGGATCTTCACCCAGCTCGGCCAGGACTTGAGGAAACAAGGAGTGCTGGAACGCCTCCCCGCCATCGTAAAAAGCCTCGACGCCAATGGCGACGGTCTCCTCCAGGAAGCCGAGCTGCCGCAGCGGATGCGGGGAGCCCTCCTGATGCGGCTCGATGAGGACGGCGACAAGGCCCTGAATTCCTCCGAGATCCAATCGCTCAAAGATTGGCTTTCCGCCCTCAAAGCGGGAGAAGGCGCATGAAAACCTCCTTTTTTATCATCCCTCTCCTGCTGCTGGCGCCTTTGAGGCTCTTCGCCGCGCCAATCGCGAGCGTGGATCTGTTCGTGGCGACGGATTGCCCCATCGCGAACGGCTATGCTCCCGAGATCGAGAGACTCCATCTGGCCTATCGGGAAAGAGGCGTCGCCTTCCGCCTCGTCTTTCCCGACCGGGATCTCACCGAGGAATTCGTGAGGCAACACCTCGCCGACTACGCGGTGACCGCACCTTTTGTGATCGATCGCGATCGGGCTCTCGTGAAACGCGCCGCCGCCACGACCACGCCGGAGGTCGTCGTTTTTGATCGCGAGGGATCCATCGCCTACCGCGGCCGCATCGACAACCGCTACTCCGATCTGGGCGACCGGCGCGGCACCGTCACCGAATTCTACCTCCGCGACGCGCTCGATGCACTCCTGGCAGGCAGGAAGCCGGCACTGGACAAGACCGACGCAATCGGCTGCTTGATCGAACTCCCATAAGTGCGTGGACCTCCGGGATGACGTGATGCCTGCCTGATTCGCTGGATTCCGGGCGTCGGAAAACGTAACCTTCGTCCGATGAAGACGCTCCCGTTGCTTTTACTCGCCGCCTTGGTTCCGGTCTCGTTCTCGAAAGCGAATTCATGGCCCGCCTGGCGCGGTGACCTTGCCGGATCGGGGATGACTGCGGAGACCGAACTCCCTCTCGAATGGGGGAAAGAGAAAAACGTCCGCTGGCGGGTCGCCCTTCCCGAAGCGGGCAACTCCACACCCATCGTTCATGGCGACCGCATCTTTGTGACCCAGCCGGTCACTCCGGAGAAGTGGCGCGGTTTGATGTGCTTCGATCTGAAGGACGGCAAGCTCCTCTGGAAAAACGGCATCGTCTATGACAAGCCCGAGACGACCCACAATACCAATCCGTATTGCTCACCCTCGCCGGCCACGGATGGAAAAATCGTTGTCACCGCCTACGGGTCCGCCGGTGTCGCCGCCTACGATTTCGATGGCAAACAGCTCTGGCATCGCGATCTCGGTCCGGTCGTGCACGAATGGGGTACTTCCAGCTCTCCCGTCCTCCACGGCGATCTCGCGATCATTTACCACGGTCCGGGCGAGGGGGCCGCGCTCTACGCGCTCAATAAAAACACCGGTGAGACGGTCTGGAAATGGGACGAGCCCAAGTGGGTCACCGGTCCCCGCACGGATGGCTTCGCTGGAAAGGATGACGGCATCATCGGGGCCTTCAGCACCCCGATCCTCGTGAAGGGCGGCGATCGCGATGAACTCGTGATGAGCTTCCCGATGGAGATGAAGGCCTTTGATCCCAAGACCGGCGACATCCTGTGGACTTGTGCCGGGTTGAATCCGCTCGTCTATGCATCGCCCATCGCGGCGGGTGATATCGTTATTGCCATGGGCGGCTACTACGGCAACTCCATCGCCGTGAAAACGGGCGGATCGGGCGACGTCACTGCTACCCACCGTCTCTGGCATGAAGTCCGTCATAACGGCGGCATCGGCACAGGAGTCATCCACGGCGATTACTACTACTACGGCGGCAGCGTCGTCAGCTGTATGGAGATCAAAACCGGGAAGGAAGTCTGGAAAGCACGCCTCCCTGACGCCGGTGGTTCTTGGGGATCCTACCTTCTTTCAGGGGATCGCATCTATGCCCTGAGCCAGAAGGGCAGCACGGCCGTTTTCCGCGCCACTCCGGAAAAGCTCGAAGTGCTCGCCCAGAGCGACCTCGGCGAACATACGAATTCCTCGCCCGTGCCCGCCGGAAAGTCCCTCATCATTCGCACCCACGAAGCGCTCTGGTGCATCGGAGGTGAGTGATGTTGCCGCTGAGCGGGAAACGAGGGATCCCTTCCGCCATCATGCAGAAGCATCCGGCTATGGCTTCCGGGCTTCGAGCATCGACTTGACGCGGGCTTGCTCCTTCTCGAGGGCCGTTCCGGTCACCGGCATGGGTTCGAAAGCCGGGTCTGGCAGGATCGTTTCCGTCTTCGGTATCTCACGCCACCGCAAACGGCGGAACCAGACATCCTGCCCGTGGTCCTGCAGCCAGAGGTGGCCGCCACGACCCGTGAGGTCTCCGCCCCGAATCCCGAGGAGATCGACATACCCTTTCCATTTCGGATCGGCATAATCGAAGGAAAGCACCCGTTCCTCGTTCAGCCAGTGTTCGATCACCGTGCCCTGGCAGAGGATGCGGGCCGTGTTCCACTCGCCGACCGGTCGCGTCGCGTCCTTCGACGGCGCCATGCAGAAAAAGAGCGAGGCCGCCGCCTGCCGGGCGTTTTCCCCGTAGGGGCTGCCCTGGTTGTCGAGCACCTGGTATTCGACCTGCCCCGGACGGTAATAGACGCCCGAGTTGCAACCCGCCGAGACCTTCCATTCGAACCGCAGCTCGAAGTCATCCGGCACCGTCGCCCCACGATAGGTCAACGATCCCCCTTTCGCCTTGCGGTAAAACGCACCGTCCTCGATCACCCAGTTTCCGGAATGCTCCCATCCGGCGAAGGTCTCGCCATCGTACAAGGAAGAAAACCCGGGCTCCACGGATGGTTCGGCGGTCGCCCAAATCGCGACGAAAGAGAGGAGGAGGCCCAGAAGCGGAGTCGATTTCATGAACGAGGTGACGAGGTTACCAACGAAAAAGGGCTCCCTCGGTGGAAGGAGCCCCCTGAAAAATGATCTTCCGACAACCGCGATCAGAACGTGGCGGTCGCACCGATGTGGAAGCGGCCGGATTCGTCGGTCACGACATTCTCGGTGAAGACGGGGTAACCGTAGTCGACACGGAGCTTGAACCAGTCGCTGTAGTTCCAGCGGAGACCGACACCGACCGAACCGATTTGGTAGGAAGAAGGCTCACCGGGGAGGAGGTCTTCGTTGCCGAGGTTGGCGGCGTCAAAGAAGCCAAGAGCGCGGAGGCTGTCGGTCTCGTTTTCCCAGTCCCAGATACGGGCGAGCGACATTTCCGGGGTGTAGAGTTCGAAGGTTCCCCAAGCCCCGTGGTCGCCGCGTGCAACGCGCTGGTCGAAACCACGGACGGTGTCATAACCACCGGCGCCCAGCTGCTCGGAGGCCTGGAGGTTGCCATTCGCATCTTGACCCTGCACCTTGAAGCGCATCGACCAATCTTC
This sequence comes from Verrucomicrobiales bacterium, assembly GCA_016795385.1. Classification (GTDB taxonomy): domain Bacteria; phylum Verrucomicrobiota; class Verrucomicrobiia; order Verrucomicrobiales; family DEV007; genus Arctic95D-9. Next base: position 269,070 of record JAEUHI010000048.1, read on the forward strand.
GTGGAGGCGACGCTGGTGCTCGAAGCTGGCGATCGCGTAGAAGTAATCCGAGGACGATCCCGCCCGCGAGGACGCGAAGGCCGCATCGGAGTTGTGGTTGTTGAAGTCACCGGGCGACCAGACCCCGCGGATGTCGAACTGCGACACACCACGCTGGTGCTGGATGGTCTCGTTGTAGCCGAGGCTGAACTGGAAGATCTCGACCCGCGATCCGAAGAGCTGGATGTTGTTCAGGTTGCTGAAGTCGACGAATTCCAGGTTGTTGCCGTTCGACTTCCAGTCGAAGCCGAAGTCCATCTCACGCTGGCGGTTGGCGGTGCCATCGAGCGGGATGCTGTAGCGACCACTGAGCTGGATGTTGTCGCCATCGGAATCGAGGGAGTTGCCTCCGCCCACCGGAATCGGGTCGGAATCAATGTCCACATACGAGGCGAGAACCGTGAACCAGTGACGCCAGGGAAGCGCCTGGGTGTAGACGAGGGAGTTCGCACGGACGTGCTCGAAGTCGAAGTCGCTGGTGAACTGGTAGCTCAGGCTGCGGTCCGGACCAAAAGCGTCGCCCATGTTGAAGCCGACGATGAAGCGGTCTTCACCGAGGTAATCCACGCCGGAGTCTTCATACCCGGTGTAGAACCAGTTCGCACGCGTCTGGTAGCTCTTGAGAATGATGTCGGTGGTCCCGAATTCGTAACCGGGCGCATAGACCATGTCGATCTTGCGGTAGGGGCTGCGGTTCACCCAGGAAAGATCACGAAGCACTTCGGAGGCACGGATCACTTCACCCTTCTTCACGCGCATCTGGCTGCGGATGAATTCCTCGGTATCGGCGTCAACGCCTTCCACGCGGATGCGGGCGAGTTCGGATTCGATCACAACGAGCTGGACGACACCGGAAGTAATATCCTGCTCGGGAATGAGCACGTCGACGACGGGACGGTCGCCTTCGCGGTAGGCGACGATCACGTCCTTCACCATCTGATCGAGCGATCCGAGCGAGACGGGCTGGCCGATGTAGCTCTGGAGGACCAAGCCGACCTGACGGGGGAAGTTTTCGAAATCATGCCAGATCCCTTCGACACCGGGCCATCCATCGGGGCGCACATCGCCGGGGCGCGGCAGGAGGACCACGCCGAGGAGCTGATTGACGAGGTATTCGTCTTCGGAACTGCCGCCACCGACACCTTTACCGGCACCATTGTCGATGTGGAAACGTCCGAGCTTGTCCACCTTCAAGGGGCCTTCACCGCCACCGGAATCAAGGACAGAGCGCGTCTCCTGCACCTTCATTTGCGTGGTCGGAGGAAGAACGTCGAGAAGGATCTCCGTGCCATATTGGTCCGTGACCGTCTGCTGGGCGTGCGAAACACCCATCAAACTGGCCGCCACGAAGGCACTGATTCCGGTCGTAAGAAGTTGGATTCTCATCAGATTCAAACAGTCGCGGCCCGTTGATACCGCTCCACAAGTCAATCGCTTAACACACGTTAAAAGGGTTGAAAACGCTTTTTTCAGATTTTTTTCGGGTGTCCGGCATTCGGTCGGATGCTACAAGGGGATCGCGACGAGATGAAAGAAAAATCTGAAGTTTTTTTGACCGATACCCACGCCCACCTCGCCTCGGCCCGGTTCCAGGGCGAAATCGAGGGCGTTTTGGCCCGTTCGCGCGAGGCGGGAGTGGGCCGGATCATCTCCATCTCCTGTGATTTGGAGGACGTTACGGCCAATCTGGCGCTCGCCTCGACCCATCCCGGGGTCTTTGCGACAGCCGGGATCCACCCCTGCTATGTCCACGAACCCGGCCCGGAGGGCTGGCGGGACTCCCTCCGCGCCCTCGCCGCCCGCCCGGAAATCGTCGCCATCGGCGAAATCGGGCTCGACTATTATCATCCGCCGGAGGACGGCAGCGAGGTGACGGTTTGGCGCGGGCTGCAGGAGTCGATCTTCGAAGAAATGCTGCAACTGGCTCAGGATCTCAAACTCCCGGCCGTGATCCACTCGCGCGAGAGCACGCCCGCGGTCCTCGCAGTGCTCGGCCGTTTTCCCGAAGTGAAGGCCGTGCTGCATTGTTTCACTGGTTCGCCGGAAGAGGCCGAGAAGGCGCTTGCGGCGGGTCATTTTCTCTCCTTTACCGGAGTGATTACCTATCCGAAAGCCGACGACGTGAGGGCGACCGCGGCGGTGGTGCCGCTCGACCGTCTCATGATCGAGACCGATGCCCCCTACCTCGCTCCCGTCCCCTTCCGCGGCAAATCCTGCGAACCGGGCATGGTGCGGCATACCTGCCAGCGCCTCGCGGAGGTCCACGGACTGTCGCCGGACGAGATGGCACAGGTCACTTCGGCGAACGCCGAGCGATTTTTCGCCCTTTCCGGCCCCCTCCTCGGCGCGGGCGCGGCCGTCGGCCTGGAAGGATGAGGGTTGCGCCCAAGGCGAAGGCGTGGTTCCTTAAGCCTTGGAAGTTCAACCCCTTCCTCCCGAACCGCCATGTTTTCGGAACGCAGCAACGCCGTCAGAGAGAAAAAGTTCCTTCCCTCCGCTCCGGAAGGATCCCGCCGCGGCCACCATTCCAACGCGACCCTCACGGACGACCACACCCTCTTCCTCCTCAACCAGCAGCGCGAGCGCCGCTCGAAGGTGGAGAAGCGTTCGTGGTTCTCACGCCTCTTCCGCCGCTGACCCGGCTTCGAGGAGGCCCTCAAGGTCCGCTTCGGCAATCACGGGAACTCCCAGGGCCAGCGCCTTGTCGAGTTTTGACCCGCCCCCTTCTCCCGCCAGAAGATAGGACGTGTTTTTGCTGACCGAGCCCGACACCTTGCCACCTGCCGCGAGGATGCGCGCCGCAATGTCGTCGCGAGGTGCCGAGAGGGTGCCGGTGATGACAAAGGTCTTTCCCACGAGAGGTTTTCCAAAGCCGTCGGTGTCTTCCGCAGGCTTCGGCGAATAGTTTTCCGACTGCGGATCGATCCCGAATTCGGCGAGACGCGCCAGGACCGCCGTCCCGGCCGCCGACTGGAAAAAGTCGAGGACACTGGCCGCCACGATGGGACCGACCTCGGAAGCGATCTCGTAGGGAGCGAGAAAGGCGTTCTTTTCCTTGCTCTCGCCGGTCTTGAGCGTCCGCAATTCGGCCAAAAGCGGCGAGGTCGCCAATTCGCCAAAGTTCCGGTGCAGTCGGGCGAGTTCGCGTGCCGCCGATTCACCCACCTGGGAAATGCCCATCGCAAACAGCCAACGCGCCAGTGGCATTTCCTTGGCCGCCCGCTCGCGAGCCTGGACAATCTTCGCGGCGTTCTTCTCGCCGAAAATCCGCGGGCTTTCCTCGGTGCCCAGATTCAGGGTCGCGAGAGTGTTCTCGGAGATTTCGAAAAGATCGAGCGGCGAGCGGATCAGGCCCCGTTCGACGAGCTTTTCCGCCACGGTGCTACCGATCCCCTCGATATCGAGCGCCTTGCGGCTGACAAACTGCCGCATCCGGCTGGCGACCTGGGCGGGACATTCAAAGCTGACACAAAAATGCGTCACGATGGTGCGGGCCTCGTTTTTCGATCCCGAAACGGTCTCGCGCCGCTCAATCGGCCCCGAGCAGACCGGACATACCCCGCCGAGGTGGGCGTGCATGGAAAAAGGCACCTCCGGCCCCCGTTTCGCGACCACTTTGATTACTTCCGGGATGATCTCGCCGGCCTTTTGAATCAGCACGACGTCCCCGATCCCGATCCCTTTTTCCTGGATGAAAGACTCATTGTGCAGCGTGGCCCGCCGCACCGTGGTGCCCGAGACCAGCACTGGCGCGAGCTCCGCCACCGGCGTCAGTTTGCCGGTGCGCCCGACCTGCACGGTGATGGCGAGCAATTCCGTCTCCTTCTGTTCGGGCGGGTATTTGTAAGCCGCCGCCCAGCGCGGAGCCCGGCTCGTGTATCCCAGTTGCTGCTGGGCATCGCGGTCGATCACCTTGATGACCGCTCCATCGGTGCCATAAGGCAGGTCGTGCCGCTCGAGATCGAGCCGCCTCACCGCTTCGAGCACTTCCTCGAGATTCCGGGCGATCGTCAAAGGTTCGTTCTTCCGGATCCCGACGCGATCCAGCAAGGCGTGAAAGTCGGTGATCGATCCGATTTCCCCTCCCTCGACCAACCCCAGTCCATGCGCGATGAAATCGAGGGGCCGCGCCGCCACTTCACGGGGATCGAGCAGCTTCAGCGTGCCGGCCGTGGCGTTGCGGGGGTTCGCGAAAGTCGGGAGCCCGGCCTCGTCGCGCTCTTCGTTCATTTTGGCGAAACCCTCACCGGGCATGAAGATCTCTCCGCGCACCTCCAGGGTCGCCGGGATCCCCTCGACGGCCGGCAAGGTCATGGGGATGGATCGGATCGTCCGGACGTTCGCGGTGATGACGTCTCCCGTCGTCCCATCTCCCCGCGTCGCGGCGTAATCCAGTTTTCCTCCCCGATAAACGAGCGATACGGCGACGCCGTCGATCTTCGGCTCGATCGTCACCGGGATCTCCTCGACGCCCAGGCCACGCTGGAGTCTTCCATAAAAATCGACCAACTCCTGCTCCTTCGGTGGGCGCGCGCCCGTCTTGGCCTCGATCTTGTCGAGTTCGTCCTCCGGGATCTCAAAAAGATCATCAATGCTCAACATCGGCACCGGGTGCCGGATCTGCTCGAATCCCTCGCTCGGGGTGCCTCCGACCCGCCGGGTCGGGCTGTTCGGGTCGGCAAAGAGCGGGTATTCAGCCTCCAAGGTCTCCAACCGGCGATACAGGGCATCGTATTCCGCGTCGGAGATTTCCGGCTCCGCCTGATCATAATAGCGGCGATTGTGATGTTCGATCTCGGCACTGAGCCGGGCGATCTCGGCCTGCGGGTCGTCGGGAGTCATACGACGGCGCGTCTACGGTCACTCGTGGTTCCGGTCGCCGTTCCGCTCAGGCGAGCGATCGACCTGTTTGGCGACTTCTTCCTCGAGCCGCTCGGCGAGCCACTGCTTGATCATGCTCTGGTAATTCAAATAGCGGTGCCTCGCGAGCCGCTTGATCCGGCTGAGCATCTGGGGATCAAAACGCAGGGTGATCGTCGTCGATTCGCGCACCGTCTGACGCTGGATCGCGGCATTCATCAGGCGGGGGTCCAGGGAATGCGACGCCCAGAAGGCCGCCTCATCCTTTTCGTCCTCAAAGTCAGGGATCTGATTCCAGCGGTCGACGATGTTCACGGGGCAAAGAGGGTTGAGTCGGAGAGCAAGGAGGGTTCAAAGCCACTCGGCGTTTTTACGCTCGTAGAAGGTAATCTCATCCTCGGTCATTTCTCGACAAAGGATCACGCGATACCGCTTTCCATCCGTCCAGAAGACGGAAAAGAGGAAGCGGTTGTTGATGGTCTTCCCGAGATTGAAATAGCGGGCCTCGGCCGAGACTCCGTCGTGCTCCGGGAGCAAACGGATGGAGAAAGGATCCTCGAAAACCTCCTCCACCTCGCGAGGCGTGATTTTCTTCAGGTCGAAATGGCAATCAATCCAGTCGAAGTCCATGGGCGGGGGCGGTCGTGGCGAATCGGGCCGAACCGGCGGCGTTTCGACACGCCAAGCTAGAGGTTCGACTCAGGAAATCAATCCGCGAAAGCGCGCATTTCCGTGAATGTCGCGGCCCCGTGTGAAATTTCCATAAATTTCAGCTTTCCTAATGTTTAAATTCTGGTAATAAGTCCTAACCCTGCGATGCGACGGCTCTCCCTGCTGCTTCCCATGATCCTGGCAGTCTCTTGTCAGGGAGTGAAGCCGTATGCTCCCCTGCCCCAACAGGCGCGTGTCGAGAGTGTCGAGGTGGAGGTCCGCTCGTTCGAGGGTCGCCCCGAGGCTTATGCCATCGTCAAGGGCCGGCTCTCCACCAGTGCCGCCCAGCTCATCGACGCTCGTCAGTCGCGGGTGGAGCGGTCGTTGGTGATCGAGGTGCTCGAACAGACCCCGCGGGGCGCGAATCTGCTGCCCGATCTCACGGAAGCCCCCCCATTCGAAAAGCGCATCCCCATCGAGATCCTCGGTCTCGAGCCCGGTCCCTGCCTCCTCTATGTCAATGGGATCGCGACCAGCTTTGAGATCCCCCCGCTGCAGGCGGGGCTGGTCTCCGAGACTCCCGGACCCGCCACCTACGCGCCGACCGTGACCTTGGTGGATGAGTTCATCCCGATCGAAGACGCCGTGCCGGGCACAGCGTTGCCGGGCGCCGTCATCCCTCCCCTGCCAACGCAGCATGGCGGGTATCCCGCCCCCGTCGCCACACCGATCCCGGGAGGCGGGGGCACGTCTTTCTGAAAGAAAAATCTGCAAGCTTTTGCTGCGGAATCGTCCAAGGTGGGAACGCAGATTCCAACCCCACCTGATTCCGCATGAAAACCACGCTTCTTTCCCTCTCTCTCGTCGCCGCCCTTGGCCTGCCTGCCTTCGCCGAGACGGCGCTGGATATCGCCACGAATTTCGATCAGCAAAAGATCACGGCACTGAAGGCCTATCTGGAGAAGAACCCCGAGGCGGAGGACAAGGATCGCGCCCTCTCGATGATCATCGAGGCCCATCTCGGTCTCGGTGACTTCGCCCCGGTGCCCGATCTCCTGACCCAGCGCTACGAGAGCCTCGAGAAAGGCGAAGCCGCCGACCTCGACCTCATCATCGGCGAGATCGTCCAGCCCATGGTCGAATCGAGCATCGTCTCCAACCAGCGCGACAAAGCCAAAGCGCTCGTCACCAAACTGAAGTCCGATTTCGCCTCCCACCCGGCCGGTGATCAGATTTCCCAAGTCGTCGATCAGATCGGCGCCGATCTTTTCCTCCCCGGCGTCGGTGATGAGATGAAAATCGCCTTCACCGACCTCGCCGGCAAGGAAGTCGATCTCGCGAAGATGACCGACAAGGTCGTCCTCGTCGATTTCTGGGCGACCTGGTGTGGACCCTGTGTCGCCGAGATGCCGAACGTCATCGCCGCATACGACAAATACAAGGAGAAGGGCTTCGAAGTGATCGGCATCTCCCTCGACGAGGACAAGGCCGCCGTTGAAAAATTCGTCGCCGACAACAAGATGACCTGGTCGCAGTATTTTGACGGCAAGGGCTGGGAGAACGAACTCGCCCAGCACTTCGGCATCAGCGGCATCCCCGCGACCTTCCTCGTCGGCAAAGGCGGCAAGATCGTCGCCTCAAATCTCCGGGGCGAAGAACTCGAGGCCGCCATTGAAAAGGCGCTCGGCGGTGAGTGAACCGCACACTCCGCCATCCTCTTGAAGACGGCGCGTTGCCCCGACGCGCCGTTTTGTTTGATTCCGCTTTCCCCGCCGCCAAATCCGGCGATAATGGCGGGCTCCGTCCCATGACCTCCGAAAACCGCATTGATCAACGTTTTGCCGCCCTCAAGGAAGCCGGTCAGCCGGCCTTTGTCGCCTATGTCAGCGCGGGCGATCCGGACATGGACCGCTCGCTCGAAATCCTCTTCGCCCTGGAACGCGCGGGAGCCGATGTCATCGAGCTGGGCGTGCCGTTTTCCGACCCCATGGCGGACGGTATCGTCAACCAGATGGCCGCCCACCGCGCCCTCGAAGCCGGGGCAACGACCCACAAGGTGCTCGACCTGATCCGGAAATTCCGCGAACGCTCCGAGACGCCCGTCGTCCTCTTCACCTATCTCAATCCCATCTACAGCTACGGTTTCGCGAAGTTCCACGATGACGCCGCCGCTGCCGGGGCCGATGGGGTGCTGCTCCTCGACCTACCGCCGGATGAAGCCTCGCTCAACAGTGAGCTCACCGAGAGCGGCTCGCTCCGGCATATCCGCCTGATCGCTCCGACGACACCGGCGGACCGGATCCCGAAACTGGCCGCCGCGGCCGAAGGTTTCATCTATTATGTCTCGCGCGAGGGTGTCACCGGCACCCAGACGGCGCTCGCCGAAGGCATCGCGGAGAATGTGGCGGCGATCAAGGCGCACACCGACGTCCCTGTTGCGGTCGGGTTCGGCATTTCCACGCCGGCCCAGGCCGCAGAGGTCGGAAAGGCCGCCGATGGAGTCGTCGTGGGCAGTGCGATCGTCCGCATCATCGAGCAAAACGGGAGTTCGCCGGACGTCGCCGCGAAGGTGGAGGCCTTCGTCAAACCGCTTGTGGACGCCGCCAAGTCGGTCTAATCTGCGCCCCCTCACCCCCTTCCGAATCCGCCATGGTTCAGTTCTGGAAAATGAATGGTGCCGGGAACGACTTTGTCGTCCTCGACAACCGCGACAACTCCCTCTCTCTCACCGGCGACCAGATCGCCCGCCTTTGCCAGCGCCAGCGTGGCATCGGGGCGGACGGCCTCCTCGCGGTCGAACCCGCCGAGAACGGAGCCGATTTCCGCATGCGCTATTATAATGCAGATGGTGGCGAGGCGGAGATGTGCGGTAATGGGGCGCGTTGTTTCGCCCGGTTCGTCAATTTCCTCGTCGGCGGCGGTCTTGCCAAGACCACTTTCGAAACGATGGCCGGTGTGATCGAGGCGGAATTCGAGGGCGACCAGGTCCGCATCCAGCTCAGCACGCCGCACAGTCTCGCGCTGAATGAGACGCTCGATCTCGACGGCGTCCCGCACACGGTCCATTCCTTGAATACCGGCGTGCCCCATGCCGTGGTCTTCGTCGATGATCTCAGCCAGGCGGAGGTGCGTCGTTTCGGCGCGGCGATGCGCTATCACACCCATTTCGCCCCGAAGGGCACGAATGCGAACTTCGTCCAGGTCCTGGAGCCCGGACACATCGCGATCCGCACCTATGAGCGCGGGGTCGAGGATGAGACGCTCGCCTGCGGCACCGGGATGGTCGCCTGCGCCCTGATCCATCACGAGCTCACCGGCGCCCCCTCGCCGATCCGGGTCGATGTCGCCGGGGGTGATACCCTCGAGATCGGATTCACCGAGACCGGACCGGGTCAATACACCGGCGTGACCCTCCTGGGTCCGGCCGATTTCACCTTTGCGGGCAAGCTCGAGACGATCTAGTCTGTCCCCGTTTTCCACTGAATCCGTTCCCCCATCGTTCCCGCCATGTTTGAAGGAGCCCATACCGCCCTCGTCACTCCCTTCAATGAAAAGGGAATGATCGATCCCGATGCTTTCCGAGCCCTCATCGACCGCCAGTTCGACGGCGGGATCAAGGGCATCGTGCCCTGTGGCACCACCGGGGAGTCGTCGACCCTCTCGACCGAAGAGCACCACCTCGTCATCGAAATGGCGGTGAAGCAGGCCCGCAAGCGCGGGCTCGTCATCGCCGGCACGGGATCGAATTCCACCCGCGAGGCGATCGATCTGACCCAGGCCGCCGAAAAAGCCGGGGCCGATGCCGCCCTCCTCGTGACGCCTTATTACAACAAACCCTCGCAGGAAGGCCTCTACCAGCACTACAAGGCGATCGCCCTCTCGACCGACCTGCCCTTGATGCTCTACTCCATCCCCGGACGCTGCCACATCCAGATCGATGTGGAGACTTGTGTGCGACTCGCCCACGATTGCCCGAACATCAAGGCGATCAAGGAAGCCGGCGGCGTGACCGAACGCGTCCGCCAGCTCCGCGCCGCCCTCCCGGCCGAATTCGAGATCCTCTCGGGCGACGATGCCCTCACCGTGGATTTCATGAAAGAAGGTGCCGTCGGGGTCGTTTCCGTCGCGGGCAATCTCATTCCCGGCCCCATGGCCGATCTCACCCGCGCCATGCTGGAAAAGCGCATCGGAGACGCCGAGGCGATCCACGCGAAGTATGCCCCGCTCTTCAACGCCTTCCTCAAGATCGACACCAACCCGGTGCCGATCAAGGCGGCGCTGGGCCTCACCGGAGCCTGTCGTCCCAAGCTGCGCCTCCCCATGGTGGAGATGAGTGCCGAAAAGGTCGAGGAACTCCGCTCGATTCTGGGCCAAATCGGGATTCTCTGAAATCCCCCGTTGTATTCATCCCCAACCGCTTCTCGTCATGTTGAACATTCTCGTTACCGGATTCCGCGGACGCATGGGTCAGGCCGTGGCCACCGCCATCGGCGAAGACGGCGAAGCACGCGTCGCCGCCGGGATCGATCTGGGGGATTCCCTCGAGGAAGCCCTGAAAAAGAGCGAGATCGTGATCGATTTCACGCTACCCTCTTTCACCAACGAACTGGTCGAAGGCTGTGTTGCCTCGGGCACCCCCTTCGTCATGGGCACGACCGGCCACGACGATGCCCAGCTCGAGCTGATCCGCCGCGCCTCCGAGGAGATCCCCGTGGTCCACGCCCCGAACTTCTCGGTCGGCGTGAACACCCTTTTCTGGCTGACCCGCCGGACCGCCGAGATCCTCGGCGAGGATTTCGACCTTGAGGTCGTCGAGATGCACCACCGCCACAAGAAGGATTCCCCCAGTGGCACGGCGCGCCGTCTCGCCGAGATCCTCACCGAGGTGCGGAATCTCTCCTACGATGAAGATTGCCGCCACGGGCGATTCGGCGATGTCGGAGCACGGACGAATCACGAGGTCGGCGTTCATGCCATCCGCGGCGGCGACGTCGTCGGAGACCACACCGTGATCTATGCCGGGAACGGCGAACGGGTCGAGCTGACCCACAAGGCCTCGAGCCGCCTCACCTTTGCCAAGGGTGCCGTCCGCGCCGCCAAATGGATCAAATCAGAGGGACTCAAGAGCGGTCTCTTCGACATGCAGGACGTCCTTGGTCTGAAGTGAGGATGGCCCGCGTCGGGATCAGCCTCGGATCGAATCTCGGCGATCGCATCGCCCATCTCCGCGACGCGGTCGCGCGGCTCGCGCCTCTACGGAGTTCGTCGCATCTCCTGGTCTCGCCGGTTTTCGAGACCGAGCCGGTCGATTGCCCCGAGGGATCGGAAGCGTTTTTCAACGCCGTCATCGAGATCGAAACGGACCTTCCCCCGCTCGACCTTCTCGCCGCGACCCAGGCGATCGAGCGGGAAATGGGGCGGCCCGAAGTGCGCGCGGTGAACGCGCCAAGGACCATTGATCTCGATCTGCTTTACTACGACGATCTCGCGATGCGATCGCCCGGATTGGAGTTGCCTCATCCACGCATGTTTCAGCGTGCCTTCGTCTTAAAGCCGCTCGCCGCGATCCGTCCGGATTTCGTGCCGGCCGGTGCTCTGGATTCGCTCGATGATTCGGGTGTCACGGAAGTGGCCGAAACGATCGCAGGATAACCCAAGGAGGGGCGACATTCCTTGGTCAGGTCAGCCGCGCGAATCCCGTGTGTTTCACCGGCCCTCCAATCCGTCCCGTGATGTCATTTGCGGCAATCGCCGACGCCAGTTCCGCGAAGACCTCATCCAGCGCGGCGAGATAAAGCGCGACATGATGCTCCTCATGGGCCAGCATCGAATTGAATCCACCCGCCGCGAGGAAACCACGTTTCAGCATCCGTGCGGTCATCAGGGTGAGCAAAGCCGCCGACTCGGGATGCTCGAAAGCGAGCAGAGCCATCTCGGGACGACCGCCGACCTTCACCGGCAAGCCGTGTTTGCCTCCCAATTCCATCCAGCCCGTCCTGACAAGATTACCAATGGCCGCCAGATGAGCCGGCACATCGATCCGGCGCATCTTCCGGACGCACGCCAGCGCCGCCGCCGGGCCCACGCCCTCGGTCCAAAAGGTGCTGGAGATGAAGGAGCGTTGCGCCGCCTCCATCGTGGCCGCCTTCCCCACGACCGCACCGACGGGAAAGCCGTTTCCGAGCGCTTTCGCAAAGACCGCGAGATCGGGCGTGACACCGTATTTCAAATGGGCGCCGCCTGGACAAAGCCTCCAACCGACCGAGATCTCGTCAAAGATCAGACGGATGCCGTGACGATCGCATCGTTCGCGCACGCCTTCGAGGAATCCGGGTTCGGGATCGGTGTAGCGCGTCGGCTCCATCACGATGGCGGCGAGTTCGCCTGAGTGTTGTGTCAGGATCTCGTCGAGCTCGTCGAGGCGGTTGTAGTGGAAAGTCATGGTGTGGCCCGCCAGTGCCGCCGGCACCCCCGCCGGATCGAGACCAGGCAAAAGATGGCCACCGAGGTTTTCCCCTCCGAGATTCGCAGCGAGATACCAGTCGTGCCATCCGTGATAGCCGCAGAGGGCGACCTTATCCCGACCCGTCGAGGCGCGGGCGATGCGCACGGCCACGGCCATGGTTTCGCCCCCGCTCCGGGTGAAGCGGACCTGCTCGGCCCAGGGATGGATTTCGATGAGTTCTTGGGCGAGTTCGACCTCGTCGTGGGTCTGCAAGGTGGACATCGCACCGAGGGAAACCCGCCGGATGACCGCGGCATTGACGTCGGGATCGGCTGCCCCGAGAATCGTCGAAAGAATTCCTCCCAGGCTGAAATCGAGGAACTTGCGCCCCTCCAGATCGATCACTTCGCATCCCCGTGCCTCGCGGTAGTAGGCGGGCCATTGCTCCGGAGCAAACATCTCGGGACGTTTGCTGAGGAGCTGGGTGCCACCGGGAATGAGGCTCTTCGCCACCCGGTAGGCGGCCTGGACATCGGGCACGGGACGCGGCAGCGGGAGTCCCAGTTGGCGCCGGGCCCCGAGGCAGAAGATCTCCTCCACATCGGTCGCGTCGAGGTGCTGGTTTTCGCACGCCTCTTTCAGCGCAAGAAGCGACTCGAGCCCGAGCAAAGTCGGACGAGCGAAACGCGACTTCGAAAAATCGGCGCGGATCTCGTCGAGCCAGAGGAAGCCATCGGCGAGATTGACGCAGCGGCTCCGCATCTCGGTGACACAGAAATCGGCCCCGTGCCAGAGACGGGTCGGTCCAAAGACCTCCAGGATCGCCTCAAAGGCCGAGGCCTCACACACCGCCGAAGTATCAAAGAAGACATTGTCGAGTCCTCGCAGCGAGGCGATCCCCTCCACCGTGTGGCGTCCGCAGAAGCCCCGTGCGGCATGGGCAAGAATGAGCTTGGCGTTGGGATAACGAATGCAGTGCTCGCGGATGTAACGCTGGTTTTCCTCCTCCGCCACGGCCCGGGGCAGAACCATGTGCAGCATGATGAAAAGTCCGCGCTGATCGGCCAGTTCCCAGGCCCATTCCGGGATGAATTCACCGGTCGGCGCGAAGAGCGTGTCGGGACGATCCGCAAAGAGATGGTAGACCTTGAATCCGACAAACCCGTCGTCGTCGAGCTGGCGTTCCACCGCCGCCGGATCCTGGCGCGGCGTCGCGATCATGAGTCCGCGCGAGTCCGGATCCTTCCGCATCTCCTCGGCGAGATGGCGGTTCGCTCCTTCCACATCGAGGACACGGGTCGGAAAGGGAAAAAACAAACCACCCGTCGGGGAACGGTCCGGCATCCAAAGGGAAAGGCGCTCGTCGTAGACCTCCCGCGTCACGACCGCCGGCCCCGCCGCCGCGAGGGCCGGCGTCGGCGAACCGAGGTCCTGCGTTCTCCAGAGATGGGCGTGCGCGTCGAAGGCATCGGGCGGCACGAAGCCGGCGAGATGGCGGTGCCAGAGATCGAGATCGTAGTCGGTGATCTCGGCCCAGACATAGGGGGTGATTTCGGGAACGGGGCTCATGCGGCGGATGGAAAATTGACGGCAGGATGATTGTGATGCAAACTTTCATCACAACTCATGAAAACGCTCACGGTCCGGGATTTGAGGTACGACTTTGCCAAAGTCGAGGAATGGCTCGCCGACGGCGAAGAGATCGAGATCACCAAGCATGGCAAACCCGTGGCGCACTTGTCGCCTCCAGGACGAAGGCAGGCGCCGGTCTTCGACGCCGAAGCGCATCGGCGCCGAATGCGCGAGACCTGGGGTGACCGCGTTTTTTCCGCGGAGGAAGTTCGTGAAATGCGGGAAGCGGAGCTCGGCGATTTCAGTTGATGACGGGAGTCGATACTTCCTTTCTCTGCGCTCTTTATCGAACGCAGGACAACTCCGACCGGGCGATCGCCTGCCGGATGGAGATGAACGGTCCACTTGCGATTACCCATCTCCTCCTTTGGGAGTTTCGTCAGGCTGCCCGGTTCCAAGCCTTTCGAAACCGAAACAATCCGCAGCAGGGTTATCCTCTCCATGAGGCGGAGAAAATGATCGCGGACCTCAAAGAGGATCTCGACAACGGAACGGTGGTGATCGCCGAAGTGGATTCCATGAAAGTCCTCGCCCTCGCCGAGCGAATCTCCAAGCTCCGCACCTACGAGGGAGGCCATCGCAGCTTCGACGTGCTCCATATCGCCGCCGCCCTCGAACTGGAAGCCGACGCCTTCCTCTCCTTCGACGGCAATCAAAACACCCTCGCCGCCGCCGAAGGCATGCAGACCCCGCTCGCGATTCATTCGGTGGAAAGGTAGATCGCGTAAAGCTTCGCCTCCGCTTCGTCGGGAAGGGTGATCTTCAGGGCGATCGGGCGTCCGGCAGGAAGGCTTCCCTGCGGAAAATCCACCACCGACCTGGTTCCTGACAAAACCACCTTCCCCGCCTTGTCTCCGGAATACTCCGCCAAAGGCCGGTCAAAGTCATCGAGCAACTCCACCCTCAGGGGCGCGGTCTCTGAAACGCCCTCGACGTTCGCAAAGATCTTCTCCCCTTCCCCGGCCTCGAAGGTCGTCGTCACGACATGGGCGGGCGAATCGGGCACCTTGCGCGAGAGGTAGGCAAAGCCGTCACGACGCAGGGTCGCCAGGCCGATCTCCATGTTCTTCAGCTTGCCGCCGGTGTCCCAGTGCGAATACCAGATCATCGTCTGGTCGCCATCGTTGATAAAGGCGTGCCCCTGCAGGATCGCGACATCGTCCCATTCACCCGGCTTGCCTCGGGCGATGACCTTGTGATCCGGGATCGGTTCGCGGAAGTGGATGCCGTCATTGCTCACGATCAGCCCGAGATCGACCGCGACGCCCTGGTTCCACTGTTTCGGATCGGCTGGTTTCTCGGCGGCGTCCTGCCAAAGGCCATTGAGTCCGACGATGACGTTGCCGCGATTCCACAGGCCCGCACCCATGTGCCCTTGCTGGCCCTTGATGGGCTGTGAGGTGAGCTGCCCGGGACGCGCGAAGGCGAAGGCTTTCGCCCGCGACCAGTTGACGAAATCCGGCGAACGATAACTCAGCGTCACCCGTCCCACCTCGCTCCCATCCATTCGCCAGGCCCAGGGCGAGAGCAACTGGCCGGGGGCGTAGTAGAAATTGCCAAAGCGATACAGACCCGAGACCTCGAAGCGCTCGTTCCCCGCGTTCATGGGCCGGTCGCCGACCACTTTCCAGGTCAGGCCGTCTGCGCTCGTCGCGGCGATGAAGGCGCCCCAGCGTCTTTCATTCGGACCGATCCCACTGCGCCCGCCCCGCACATCCTCGAAGGGCGGATGGGCGATGTAGACGCACTTGAAACGGCGCGAAGGATCGGGGTCCTCGGGCTCGTGGAGGATGGAGAGGAAGTCATTCACCTTCGCGAGCGAAGGCACCTCCGATTCGATCAGGCAGATGTTGTTCTGTTTGTTGCCGTTGAATTCGACAAGGCCGAGCTCGGGTTTGGTCCAGGTCACGCCATCCTCGCTCTCAGCATAGCACATCGGCCGCCACCAACCCGGTGCCTGCCCCGCTTTGATCTCCGTCTCGAACATGCCGAGATACCACATGCGGAATTTCCCCTCGAGCTTCAGCACGGTGCCGTAGAGAATGGCATGACCATGATCCGGCGCCCCCTCCGGTCCCCGGCGCAGGACGGGATTGGACGGATGTTTTTCTGCCGTCACCGGCGTCACCGCAACATTGTCCCGGAACGGGATGGCGTGGTCGTCGAACGAAAAGAAGACCTGCTCGGCGGCGTGGAGGGGAAAGGCAAGCGTCAGGAGAAGGCAGTTGAGGAGCTTCATGTCTTCGATCATTCGTGCCCCGGCGCTTTCTGGCAAGACCGTCCTTTTGGTCAGTTTTGTGAACCAGATGGACGTCAATCATAGGCGGCGCCGCAAGGGCCGGAATCGATCTTGACGCGAATCCTCCACTAAAGCTACGCTGAAGCGATGGTATCTCGACCGGCCCTGATCCTCTTCATCTCGCTGGGTTTCGCACTCGGCTTCTGGGGCGGTCGCCAAATCGCTTCGGGTCCGGTCCGCACGCCTGAAGCGATCGAATCCGGGGTTTCCGCCTCCAGACCGGAGGTCCAGGATTCCGCCGCGGACCTGCGGGCCCGTATCGAGGCCACACCAACAGCGGATTTGGTCGCACTCGTCGATGAACTAGCCGACCGGCGCTGGCCTGATCTCGAATCGTTGCTGGCCTACCGTAGCTTGCTGGAACGTTGCCTACGGGAGGATCGGGAGGGGCTTCTCCTCGATCCCTTCATTCTCTTGCGCAAGAAGCACCTCGCCCCCGAACTCACCCAGGTATGGCTGGAGGTCGATGCCGCGGGGTTCTTTGATCGGTTTTTCAACGAAGGCGGCCCGATCGGCGAAAACATGCGCCTCGAAGCCGCCTTTGCCGCTCCACAGCAGTTCCTCGAGGCAGCGTTGCTTCGATTGGACCGGGTTCCGGAATCGGATACTGAAATCGGTTCGGCAATCATTTGCCTCGCCGACGACGATCCACGGGCGGCGATTGCATGGTTGGAGCGCTTTGCTCTGCGCGAGGACTTGGAAGCTTATGATCGGGTGGAGGGGACCACGGCACTTCTCGAAAACGTGTCCGTCCATGCTGAAGTTGCGGCCCGCTACGCGGCGATCGATCCCGAAGGCGCGCTGGCGTGGGCACAGGCCAGGACAACTCCCGCGGGAAAAAAGTCGGTTGCCACGGCCGTGCTGGCGAGTTGGGCATCGGCCGATCCCGACTCTGCCGGTCTCGCGCTTGCAGGGCTCGGCGACTCGTCTGGGCTGCGATCCGTCTCTATCGCGAAGATCATCGCCGAATCGGACCCTGAACTCGCCTTTCGCTGGCTCGATCAATACCAGAACCAGCAGGTCAACATTCACTCCATCGATTCCCTTTCCCGCCACATCCGTGATCCCGCCGTCCTACGGCGGATCGAGTCGCAGATGACCGATCCCAAGTCCAGAAAAACCTTCCTACACATGCACCTTTCCGCATGGGGCGACCGCTCTTTTGAAGAAGGCCTCGATTGGGCATTGAGCGCTCCTGCTGAATCTCAAAAATCCGCTTTGAGTGCGCTCGCCAAGGGCGTTGGGAACATTCCCTACGACGAGGCCGTTAAGCTCGCAGATAACATCCGGGATGAGGCGCTACGGGAAATCTTTCTTAGCGGGCTGCGATCCAGATTATCCGACAAAGATCCCATACGTCTTTTCGAGATCGTCCGTGAGAGCGGCGACGAGAATGAAATCGCCTCGACGATCGAATGGGCAGCCTACACGCACGCCCAGAGATCCGACTTTTCGCCCGAGGAAGTGTATGAGTGGACCAGGGAAGTCGATGGCGGATTGCGAGAAGACATCTACGAAGAACTTGCCCAACGCTACTACCGGGAAGACCCGGTCAAAGCACAGGCCTGGATCGACTCGCTCGACAATGGCTACGAAAAGAGTTTTCTCCTGCGGGGTCTTGCCTCAGAGATGTCTCAACGCGCCCCCGAGACAGCCCTTGCTTGGGCGGCGAATTTTCCCGAGCCGGAACTTCACGAAGAGGTGGTCTCCTCGGTGAGTTGGCATCTTTCGCAGCGCCGGGCCTCAGAAGCTTTCCATCTCGCGCTCAGCCATCCGAACTCCTCGCGGGAAAACCTGATGAGCACCCTGACCCGATCCGTGCGCAGTTGGGCGAGACGGGATCCCGAGGCAGCACGTGCTGCGATCTCCGGAGCACAGGCTCTGACAGAACGGGAGCGCCGATCGCTCTCCACCTGGATCTACGCGCCATGAAGACGTTTACTGCCATCGTCTGCATTTGCTCCGCTGCAAGCCTGGGCGTTGTGTCAGGGTGGCTCTCGCGTCCCGGGGTCGATCCGCGACCGACCAAAGAGGAAGCTCCCGTCGCAATCACCTTTGCGGGAGATGCCGGGGTGCGACCCGATGTGTTTCTCGCCGACACGCCTCCCGGAGCCACACGTAGCCGGGCCGATTTCCTCGCCCTGCTCCAGGAGGCAAACCGTCGCAGCGATACCGTCATGCGTGACACCCTTCTCGCTGAATGGTCCCGGCACGAGACTGCTGCCGGAGTTCGCGCCCTCTTCTTATCTGGAGCCGACCTCGAAGCCTGGCAGTTACTCCATGCGTGGGCGAAGCATCAACCTTCCGAAGCCGCCCGGATCGCCACGTCCGCCGGGATTCCGGCGGATGCTTTCTGGCACGACCTCGTCATCACCCAATCGCTGATTTCACTGCTCCTGACCGCTCCCTCCGCGGCATTGGCTCTCGAACGCGGCTTTTATCGTCGAAGTTCGAATGAACTCGCAGATTACTTGGATAAGGACGAACTCCCTACGGGCGCCGCCGCCGACATGCTCGCCGCACTATCGCAATTCCGTGACCCTTCACTGCGCGACCGACTCGTGGGGCATCTCGTCTCAGCAGATCGGCTCGATCCCGCCAATGCTCTCGACTGGGCGGCAACACGGAGGGATTTGGGAAACCGTCAGCACTTCACCAACGCTATCCTCAACCACTGGCTCGACAACGCTCCGGACCATGCCGGGATCTACGTCGCGGAGCACTTCGACGGCTCCGTAAACTCACGCCTCCTCGTCCGTGAGTTCCTTGCAGGGATGGCGCAACGGTCCTCCGGAAAGATGCTCGAGTGGATGCGTCGACAGGATCGCGAGCTGCTCACAAAAGTCGCGCCGTTGAAATTCCACGGACTTTCACCTGATGAAGTGGAAACGCTCGCCACCCTGCTTGCCGATGAGTTTCCGGAATTCGCCCCCGTCCCGACGACAGACCCGCTGATGTTGCCAACCTCGGCGAATGATCTTCCGGAGGTCTGGCCGCCCACCACGAAAGCGGGCGCCGTCGCTTGGTTGAACGGATACAAGCAAAGCTGGGGTGCTCATCTTGGTCCCGAATCATGGACAGCCGAATCGATGACTCGAGTTCTGGATCTCCTCAACGATCTGCCCAATCGTTCCCGTGTGGAAACCATGCGCGAAATGGTATCCGCCTGGGCCCGAGTTGACCCGCAGGAAGCCATCACTTGGGCGGCGGGCCTGCCCGACCAGGAAAGCATCGAAATCGCCGAATTCGCCCTCGCCTCGTGGATGCGGGAGTCGCCCGGGGATGCACGCGCCTACGTCACGGCCATTCCCGAAAGTGAATTCCGCGCCTATGCGGTGGAGCAGACTGTCAGGCACTTCCCGGAGGAGAAACGCGATGAGGCAGAGCAATGGCTGCTTGGTCTCGCTCCCGATCTCGCGCGCGACGCCGGACTCCGGGAACTGGCCGATTCCGTTCTGAAACACACGGGCAGAGCTCCAACCGACCCGGAACGGGCCTTTCGGCTATCCCGTCAGATCGAACATCCGGTGATCCAGGCAGAATGGGTGGAGAAATCTCTGAGAGAACTGAACGGCAGCAATCCCGCCCGCACCCTCGAACTGGTTTCCGAATCCGGCTTGCCCGCCGAGCTACAAACAAGTCTCAGGGAAAGCGCCTTGCGAAGTATCGAAATGCGCGAACGGATGTTAAAGAAGAAGCGCTGACATGGCTTTTACCGAGGCCTGTGCGTGCAAAGGAGATCTCCTTCCGACGATTCGAAATCCTCAAGCAGATTCGCGGATGCCCGCGATTTCCTTTCTGAAACCATCTGCTGGCCTCCCTGAATCTGCTGGAGATCTCTTGAATCGCCCTCACCCGAGCCGCCAAGTTGCCTGACGCAGTACGGCGTGTTTCTTTCCGGCCATGGATTCATACCAGACCGTGAGCAAAGTCCCGTCGGTGAGTTCGACGGTGCTGGGGTAGCCGAGATCACCGCCTATGCCATCGGCTGAGATCGTGATGGCCTCACTCCAGGTCTTGCCATGATCGCTGCTGACGCGGGCTTGATTGCCGAACTGCGCGCGGCGATGGCCGTAGCTCATGAGAAGACGTCCGTCGCGGAGCTTGAGCAGGTGCGAGGGCAGACCGAAACAGATCGGACGGGGCTCGGTCCAAGTCTTGCCACCATCCTTGGATTCGGTTTGCAGGGTCCAGCCGGAGTTGGCCTGATTGTGATTGCGGATCTGGGCGATGATGGTGCCGTCGTCGGCTTCGGCGGCGTGGAGTTCGTGATAGCTCTTCGTCGCATCGTCACCGGCTCGCGTCGGAATATCGGAAAGCCATTTCCAGGTGAGCCCATCGTCGTCGGAGACGGTCACGCCGATCTTCTTCTCGTCGGTCCAGAGCTGCTTGCCGGCGTAGAAGAGGCGGCCGTCTTTCAATTGGATCGGACCATGAGGGCTGTTCACGATGGTGGGTATGCGAGCGGACCAGGTCGCGCCGCCGTCGGTGGAGCGGATGATCCACTCGCCGAGATCGGCCTTGCGCTCCTCGGCACTGAGTCGCTCGTGGCATGCGCGCCAGCGCGCGTATTCCTCGCCGGCGAGTTCCTTGGTCTGCCAGCCGTCCTTGGTCAGCTCGCTGAAGATCTCCTTTTTCTCGAAATAGGGTTCGTAGGCAAGCGAGGTGAAGGTCGAGGCGATGAGCGTGCCCTTCGCGGTCTCCAGCACGCCCGAGTCGCGATCGTCGGTGGCGCTGTCGAGCAGAACGCGCGGGAATGACCAAGTCGCGCCCTCGTCCCGCGAGGTCATGGCCACGACCTGGCCAAAGGGGCACACGTGCGAGACGCGACCGCCCGACCAGGTGAGCCAGAGTTCGCCATTGGCTCGCCGCGCCACGGTGGACCAGCCGTGGTAATACTCGGGTTGCTGGGAAATGATCTTCGTCTCGAGGATCGTCGCCGAGGCCGCCCAGGCGGATGACGGCCTGACAAAAACACCACCAGCGACCATCGCGGCCGAGGTTTTGAGAAACTGACGACGCGGGGCGGAGGCGTTGACTTGGGCTTTCATGCGATGGAACAGGGTTGGATCAGAGCTCGCCGGGTAGATTTGAGAAGAGGACGCACCAATTCCACAGGGGATAGGGCTGTCCGGCGCGCGTGCCGTAGCGGGTGTCGGCGAAGGTGAAGACGGCGTGCTCGGGGTCGGAGTCGCGGAGATTGCCGTAGCTGTAGGAACGCTGGGCGGTGATGGCGAGCCCCGGCGCAAAGGGCAGGCCGTCGCGCAAGGTGGCGGGATCGTAGTGCAGCACGGTGACCCCGTTCTCCACGGCGACTTCGCGGATGGCAGCGCGCAGTGGCTTTCCATCCGAGGTGGCTGTGACAAAAAACGCGCCTTCATCGAGCAAGGGGCGCAGCAGGTTGGAACGGTCGTTGGTCAGGATGATCTCCTCACTCGCGCGACCGTCGACCTCGGGTCCGGGCCGGATGGCGGCGATGGTGCCGAGCGCGAAGGTGGCGGGGTGTCCGTAGCTGACGGTCCAGCGCTCGCCCGTGGGCAAGGCTTTGGCCAGTCGGATGCGGACTCGTTCGGGGCCGTCCACGACCACTTCGAGCAAGGTCACGGTGGCGCCGGAGCCGTCCCGAACCTGGAATCCGGCGAGGGAGGAAAAGCCGTCCTTCACCGCGATTTCCTGACGAGGCAGGAAAGTCGTGTCGATGACGAGAGGCGGCCTCGGCACGAGGAAGTCGACGAGGATGCTGTCGCGCCTCCCATCGAGCCGTGCACGCTGGGGACGGAGCGGCTCCCATTTCTCACCGCGGTGCAGGACGCGATGCATCACCTTGCCCACCTGCTCACCCCACCAGCGTTCGCCATCGGCGGAGAGGTGAATCGCGTCACCGACCCTGCCATCGGGCCGGCGGCTGTTCAAGGCGCTCGGCACGGCGTAGTGCGGGCCGACGAGATGGATCTGGGGGTCGGCATCCGCCGCCATCAACTGTGCTTCGCCCGCCGGACCAAGCGTCTGGTAGGTGAACATCGGGATTTCCCCGGGCTGACCGGTGATCGCCGCGAGATCGTTGGACCACTGCTTCCGGTAGGCGATGAGTTGATCGCGATACCACTCCAGACCCGCCGGGCGCGGAATCTCCGCATCCCAACGGGTCGGCACGATGCCGCCGGTGGGGCCGCCGTTGCCTTCGCCCTGCATCCAGTAGAGCGCTTCGATCCGGAACTTCATCCCCAGCCTCTCCGCCGCCAAGACTGCCCGTCGCGCGTCGTCGAGACTGGTGCGGTAGTAGCCGCCTCCGTGACGCCTCGAATCGGGCGTGCGGGCATCGGTGGACAGATCGGCTGGCGAAAGTTCCTGGATCTGTCGTCCCCCCTGTCCGGCGAAGGCGACGAGGAAGGGCCGATTTGTGGTTTTGTCAGGACGCTTTTCCTTTCGCGCCAAAGCTGCCTGAAGGTGATCGGCCAGTCCATTCGCAACCGTCTCGCCGAGCCCGCCATTGGCCTCGGCCCGCAGCGGGACCAGATCGAACTGATCCGCGGGACGTTGCTCCGGCTTTGCGGCATCGGCACCGGGCAGCCAGGTGCGGACGCCGCGTTTGAAGGCGAGATTTCCCCACCCGGTGTCCTCCGGCGTCACCAGAGGCAGCGACTCCGAGCCGTCGCCGAGCGATTGACCCATCATCCAGATCCCGGTGAGCGACGGCTTTTCCTCCGCCGCGATCGGCGACCAGAGGGCAAGCAGGCACAGGAGGCTGGCGCGGACCAATCGCATCACTCGGTGAATTGGAAGGAAAAGACATCGGCGTCCTTCATCGAGATCCGGAGCCGCACCGGTTTGCCCGCGAGCGCACTGACGTCGGTGCCGGCTTTCCAGGTCACCCTGCGATCGATCTCGTTGCCGATTTGCATCTGGCAATCGTCGACCGCATAGCCGGGGATCGGCTGGCCGTCGGCGGTCTCGATGCCCACCTTCACTCCCCCGGCGGCCGAGGTGGAGAAATTCAAGGAAAGCTCGCGACCGGAGAAAATGAAGGGTTTGGTGATCGCATGTCCGCCGGCATAACCACAGTGCAGCGACGCGAATCCATCGACTCGCAGCGAATAACGACGCAAGTGGGCGGTGGGCTGGGCGTAGTCCTGATTTACATAAATCGACATCTCGGCCGGTCCGGTGGGCACGACATTGAGCGCGGGATAGTTCGTGCGGGAAACCCAGTTTTGCGCGCCGATGCCGCCGCGGATGAAGCCCTCCAGAAAGGTGCGGTCGTAGACGGCTAGATGATCCGCACCTTCCGCCGGACGGGTCGTCATGAAGATGGCATCGGAGGTGTCCTTGAAGTAGCCGGGATTCACGTGGATCGACTTGGCCTGCTCGTCATTGAGGACCTGCCGTCCCGGCATGAAGCGCGCCGCGATGGCGACGTAGAGATGCGGCGCCCGGAAGTAGGGACTCGTCTGATTCGTGTAGAGGTGCTCGATGGGAGGCTCGCTCTCGGGATGGCGATAGCCGAGCAGCACGGGCGGCGTCCACGTGAGGAAGTCGCTGCTCTCGCTGCGCACGATGCGGCGGATGCCGTCCTCGAAGACGCGGTAGTAGGCGACATACTTGCCCTCGGACTCGGACCAAAAGGGCACGTTCTGGGAGTCGAACATGTATTGGTAGGGCACCATCTCCTTCGTGATGACGGGCGCGTCGGCCATCCTTTCCCAGCGGTAGCCGTCGGTCGATTTCCAGGCGACGAGCCCGCCACCCTCCATCGTACCGCCGAAGGCCTTGAAGCGCTCGCCCTCGGGCACGCCGGGACGCGTGTCGCGGAAGGGGCTGAAATTGTGCGGCGAGGTGTTGGCGCTCATCAGCACGAGGTTGTTGGCCTTGGTGCCGTTGGCTTCGTAGAGGCCGAGTTCGGGTTTGGTCCAGGTGCGGCCGTCCTTCGATTCGGCGACGCAGGTGACCTCTTCCTCGCTGCCATCGCGATTGGCGACCGCTTTGCCACGGTAGTAGGCGCGCAGGCTCCCATCTTCGAGCGTAACGATGGTGGCGTAGCCGCTGAAGAGTCCCTCCCACGGTTTATCGAAGCCAAAGGCGACGCCTTCGTCGCGCGGGGCGTGGAGTTGGAGACGGACGCCATTGAACTGGTCGAGGAGGAAGTGATCGACAAAGAGTTCGCGACGGCTGCCGATGTTGACCGGATCGGCGGCGTGACTGAGCAGGCTCGCGAAACAGAACACGAGCGGAAGAAGGAATCGTTTCATGGGGTTGGCGGGGTTACTGGTTGCTGATTCGTGTCGGAAACCCGTCATGGCTTTGGAGCCTCCCAGATCGAAACGCCCATCTGATACGATGGATAAAGTGCGGTCGCCTTGGCATACCACGCCGTCACCAGTTTGCCGTCGGCGCGCTGCACCGTGCTCGGGTAACCGCAATCACCCTCCAGCGAGGTCGCGATGCGGAGCGGTTCGGACCAGGATTTTCCCTCGTCGCTGCTGAGTTTGGCGAGAACGCCGAAGCGATCTTTCACCCGGCAGCCGTGGCTGAGGAGGAGTCGTCCGTCCTTCAAGCGGACGAGGTGCCCGTTGATCTCGTTCGGCGCGGTGACGCGGAGCGGTTCGCTCCAGGTGACTCCGTCGTCTTCCGACCAAAACAGATCCATGGCCCGCTCCCGCGAGGCCGCGAGCCAGCGCTTGCCGCCGAGGTGGAGCAGGGTCGTCTCGTTGCCGGTCGGATGGATCGTCGAGATCCGTTTCCAAGTCTTGCCATCGTCATCGCTCCGGAAATGCCAGGAACGGTAGCCTTTCGTTTTGGTACTTTGGGTAGGGTCGGTGAATTCGCCGCCATAGCACGAGACGTGCAGCGCGCCATCCTCGCCCTGCTTGATGTCGCCAAAAGGGATGTAGTGCGTCCAGCCCGGGTCCGGCGCCGGGAAGTCCTTGATCTGCGTCCAGGTCTTGCCACCGTCGGCGCTGCGGCAGACCCAAGTCTGGAGAATGTCGTCGCGGAAGTCGGACTGCTTCGGGCGCTGCGGTTGCTTCACGTTCGTCCAGCCAGAGACCAGCACGAGTAGGTCGCCGTTCTTCGCGAGCCCGGCGGCGTGATTCATTCGGTTCGTGTCCGGATCATTCGGCGCCGGCACCCCGCGTTTCGTCCAAGTCGTACCGGCGGCGCTGTTCCAGACCTCGACCGCTCCGGCGACCTGGCCGTGGCTCGGCTTGCTGAAGAGCGTGGCGTTGATCGAGCCGTCCGGTAGAACGGTGAGAGCCGGCCACGCGCAGACGTCCTTCACGGCGACAAGGTGCTCGATGCCTGGCGGCTCGGGCTCGGCGGCAGAGAGGGTGGTGAGGGAAAGAAGGAGATACAGGGATGAGGTCTTCATGATGGAACAGGGTTGGATCGGAGATGGAAGAGGGTTCACTCGCCGAACCGCAGCGCATACAAATCCGCATCCTTCAGCGAGACGCGCAATCTCACGGTCTTGCCTTTCAATGCGGCCAGATCCAGCGCCGGGGCGTCGAATTCATCACCGTAGAGTTCCTTCAATTCCGCAACGACTTTGCCGGTTTCATCGAGCACCTCGATCCCCACCGATCCGGCGGCGGAGGTGGCGTAGTTGAGGTGCAGCTTGGCTCCGCTGACAACCATCGGCTTGGTCGTGAAGCTCCCGCCCTTGGCATCGCCGTGCATCGAGGCGAAGCCCTGTTTGCGGACGGTGAGCCGCCGGATGCGGTGGTCGTCGTGACGGTAGTGCTCGCTGATGTAGAGCGACCACTCGCCCTTGCCGGTCACGACGATGCCGTTCGCGGTCATGTTGTTGCGGTCGGTCCAGTTTTTCAGGTCAGGCCCGGGACGCGACCACGCTTCGAGAAAGGGACGATCCCAGTTCACACCGTCGCGGCTCGACATGAAGACCGCGTCGGAGACTCCGCCGGCCACGTGGTCGGGCACCTTCTTGCGATTCGTCACATATCGCTTCGGAAAGGAGAGGAAGAGATGTGGCGCGGTCGGGCAAGGGACGGTCGCGGAGGTGTAGAAATGCTCCATCGGCACTCCCTCGGCGTAGCGGTGCGGCACGCCATCGGTCCATGTCAGGAAATCTGGCGAGGTATTGCTTTGCACGGCGCGGACCTTGTTCGAGAAGATGCGGCTGAAACAGACGTAGCGATCGCGCGTCGTGTCCCAGAACGCGAGATTCTG
Organism: Verrucomicrobiales bacterium; assembly: GCA_016795385.1. Taxonomy (GTDB): domain Bacteria; phylum Verrucomicrobiota; class Verrucomicrobiia; order Verrucomicrobiales; family DEV007; genus Arctic95D-9. The sequence continues at coordinate 295,178 of JAEUHI010000048.1, forward strand.
CGAGTCGAAGGCACCCTTGGTGATGACGGGCGTGTCCCTCATTTTTTTCCAATGAATCCCGTCAGCGGAGGCGAAGGCGTAGAGCCCGCCCGGCGTTTCGCCCTGATGCCAGTTCTTCCCGGGTTGTTTCACGCCGCCTAGGGCCTTGTAGCGTTCTTCCGGCTTGGTCTTTGGATTGGCGTCGAGAAAGGGCGAGAAATTGTGCGATTCCGATCCGCGCCAGATCACATTGTTGTCCTTCGTTCCCCCTGCTTCGATGAGGCCGAGCTTGGGCCGGGTGAAATGGATGCCGTCGGTGCTTTCCGCGACGCAGGTGACTTGGGCATCGCTGTGGTCCGATCCGCCGGATGAGCCGCGATAATACATCAGGACCTTGCCACCGTCCTGGATGACGGAGAAGTAGGCACAGGTCGGCCCTTCCCAGAGCTGGTCGGTGGTGAGGACGATCTCGCGTTTCACCGGCTCGTGGAGTTTGAGGGCGACGCCGTGCTTTTCAGCGACGAGGAACTCATCAACCAACAGTTCCCAGCGTGAGCCAAGATCCAGCGGATCAGCGGCCGCGGCGGGGAGCGCGAGCAAGAACAGCAAGGGGGCAAAGGCTTTCATGGGGAGGATTTTTGATGAGATGGCGGGGCGAGTTTCCAGAGAGATTCAAGATCGGCACCGGCCGCACCAGGCTCGGACGGGTGACCGTTGAGGATCGAGCTTTCCCATGTGGCGGATCCGCTGACTTTGAGATCGAGCCCCTCGAACGTACAGCGTGTTCCCGAGACCACTGCCCGGGCCGCGATATTCCCGAGCCGGGGTTCGACGAGACGCCGGAGGTGGACGTTCTCCATCACAAGACGGCAGTCGCCGTCGTCGCGACCGGTGACCGCGAAGGGATTTTGCGACTTCGAGAGGATGAGGGCGTTCGTCAGCGAATAGCGCCCCTCATCGAGGAAATAAAGGTCGAACCCGATGCAATCCGCGATGAAGACGTTCCGGTAGCTCGTCTGCGCCGTGCCGGTGTCGCAAATGCCGGTGCTGTTGCCAATGCTGACGAAGCCATCGACCGTGTATTGGGCCGATTCGTGGGCGCTGATGCCGTCGTCGCCACACTCGATCGCGCGGATATTCTCGAAGACGACGTCACGGCAGTCGCCGTGGATGTTGAAACCGTCGTTGTAGGGATGGGTCGCGGTGAGGTTCCGGATGACGAGGTGGGCGTTGTCGCCGCCAAACTGCACGCCAGCGCTACGCACCGGCACGGCGATCTTCGCGTCGGCGAGTGTTTGTCCGGGAGTAAGCCGGATGTAAAAGCTCCCGTAGATCGCCTTCGACGGGGGCTTTTCGCGCGATGGATCTTTGACGAAGGTCCATTCGCCCGGCTGCAGATCTTCGGGCTGCTTGAGCGGTTCGCTGCGGCCCTTCGAGGTGCGGCCCATCAGTTGCATCTTCCCGTCGAAGAGGAAGAACCAGCGTCCGATCACGGCATCGCTCAGGTTCGGGAGCAAGTCATCGGCGGCGAAAAGGCCGGGCGAGACCTCGCGCCACCGGGCGGGATCG
>JAEUHI010000055.1 GCA_016795385.1 Verrucomicrobiales bacterium
GTTCGCGGTCAGCTTGTGGATGGCGGCCTGCCCTAACAAACCACCACGGACGTGTCCCGGCGGCAAGGCCACCTTCTGCACTTCGACCCCGCTGACGCCGGGAATGCCGTAGTGCTCGGCGAGCCGCTGCGTGAGCATGGCGAAGCCGGGCCGCAGCAGCGAAGTCACGGGCAGGTCTTCGCGGATCAGTTCGCGGAGAAAGGCGCGCGTTTCTCCGGCGATGCCCTGATGCAGAAGAAAACGATACTCGGGATAGAGATGCGGATCGGGCGTGGTCTCGTCGAGACGCCGCAGCTCCAGCCATTGATCGGCGAAGTCGTCGATGAAGCGCCCGCTGCGCGGATCGTCGAGGAGACGATCGACCTCGGCCCGGAGCACCTCCGGCCGGGTCAGCGAACCCTCGCGCGCCTTTGCCAACAGCGCCTCATCGGGCGGTCCATTCCAGAGCCAATAGGAGAGGCGCGAAGCGAGGGCGAAATCCTCCGCATCGATCGAGTGAAACAAGAACTCCGGCGAGGTCAGCACGGCGACGTAGACGCGGCGCATCGCGTCCTCGAAGCAGTCGTGCGCGGCGAGGCGCGATTGCAACAGTGCCACGTAGGGTTCGATCTCTTCGGCAGCGATCTCGCGGCGGAAGGCCCTGGGCAAAAACGCGGACAGCAGCTTCCGCGCATCCGCGGAGGGCTGCGTCGATTGCACCGTCTCGAGCGGCGGCTTTCGCTCGTGGGGCGGCAGATCGACATGGTAGTTCGGCAGATATCCCCCGATTCCCCGGACCGCGTCGCGTTGGGGCGGAATCGCCCCGCTCCCCTCCGGCCATGCCGCGATGGGCAGCTCGCCAAACAAACGTCGATGGCTCTCCGGCGGCCACGATTCATGGATGGGACCCTCGATCTCAAACCAATCGATCGCCACGCCGGGGCCGACGTGTTTCGCGGCGCGGCCCGCGACCTGGCCGATGCGCAAGCCGTTCCACGGGATTGAAACAGGGTCGAAGACGAGGCTCTCGTGCGTCTCGAGCCAGTCGGTGAACTCCACTTCGTTCGATCTCATCGACGGCGCGGTGAAGGTGCGCAGGAGCCGCCCGCCTTCCTGTTGTTTGCCCTCCGCGTGCGCCCGCAGCACCGCGGCCTGGTCGGGTCCGGCTTCGGGCTTGCCCTGGTTCCACTGAAAGCCCCAGAGGGAGAGCATCATGCGATAATGACCCGCGTAAATCGGCGACACGTTCAGCGCCGCTTCGTATCCCGCGAGATTCGGATTCAGCAGACCGACGGCGCTCTCGCTCTTCGCGGCCTGCAGCGCATCGAGCTGTTTCCTTCGCTCCTCCAAGTCCGGCCCCTGGTCTCCGACATACCCTGTCTTCTCCTCGAAGCCACCGCGCACCGGCAGGGCGGGATCGGGTTGTTTGTCTTTCAACAGCACGAACTGGCCGAGGTGCAGGTTGAAGTCGAACTTGAACAAACCCGCGGGATAAATGCGGCGTTTGAAGACCGGCGGCGGCGTGCTCCGCGTCGCGATGGCGGCATCGAGCGCCGCCTCCACCGCCTCCTCGTAAGCCGCGAGATGGGCGGGCGAAAGGTCGAGGGCTCCCGCGATCTTGTTGTAGCCCGCGATCCGTCCATCGGAGGGCAGCATGCCGAGAATGTCGAGCCGCGGCAGGGCGAGGAGATCCTGGAGCGTGTTCTGGAATTCCGTGCGCGTCATCCGCCGCAGGCGGACGCGGCCTTCGCGGGCGAGACGGGCCTCGTCAGCGGCGTGGAGTTCGCGATCGAGCCAGTCGAGCAAAGCCGTGCTCTCCTCCGCGGGCGGGCGCGGTTGTTTCTTCGGCGGCATGTCGCCCGCGGCGAGGGCATCGTGGACTTTCAACCAGATGGCGAAGGACTTGGCATCCGCGAACTCCGTCTCCAGGGACGAGAGATCGAGACCACCCTTTTTCAGATCCGCGTCATGGCACTCGATGCAGTGTTGATCGAGAAACGCGAGCGGCTCGACCGCAGCGAGGACGGTAGGCAAGAGGAGAAGGGCGGCAAAGAGAGAACGCATCGTGAGACCTGTTTCCTACCTACGGGCAAAGAACAGAAAACTCGACCGGGAAAATGCCGGCCTGTCGCCCGGTAGTGAGACCTTTACGGAAGCAAGGAAACGGCTACACTTACCATCATGAACACGCTGGAGACCGACATCGAGATCGCCGCGGACGGCAGCATGCGGCTGTTGTCGCCCCTGCCCGAATGGCTAAAGCCGGGGCGCGCTCACGTGGTCCTGACCGTGGCGGACGGCGACGAGGGCAAGCCGAAGCGTCAGATCCCCCGGGCCACGCCGGAAATGATCGCGAGGCGAAAGGCGGCTTTTGACGAATTGCGCGAACTGAACCCCTATCGTGAGATCACCGACTCGGTGGAATGGCAGCGAGAGATACGGGAGGATGTGAATCTGCCAGGAAGGGAGTGATTTCGACATGCTTCTGGACTCGAATGTCATCATCGATGCGGCAAAGCCGGGAGGTGAGCACTTGTCGGCATATCTGGACCATCCGGACGCCAGCGTCAGCATCGTTAGCCGCATCGAATCTCTGGGTTTTCACAGACTGACTCCTGCCGAGGGGGCCAAGATCAGCGGGTCACTAAAGCTCCTGGCACAATTGGCATTGGACGACGATATCGCCGAACGTGCGATCGGGCTGCGCCAACAAAGGCGCATGAAGCTGGGAGACGCGATTATCGCCGCGACCGCACTGGAATATGAGGTGCCTTTGGTGACCCGCAACGTGAGTGACTTCAAACCCGTTACCGGCCTTCGGATCATCGACCCGTTTGCTCCGCAATCCTGATTTCGTAAGTTCGTTTCAAGTTGCCGGACGGCGTACAATTCTGCGATCCAACCCTCTTCGATCAGCGAGGCAACAGGGTCTCATCGTGGGATCCCCCTACCTCAACGCCTCGATCGGGATCACCGCAAGCTCGGCGCTGTTGTTGTTCCACAGTTCGCGTCCCTCGCCGATGCGGCCGACGTTGCCGCCGTTGTTGGAATAACCCACGTAGAGAAATCCCTCGTGCTCAATGGCGTAGGGATAGGACAGACTGGCCCGCTCGTGACTCTCGCCGGGACCTTCGGAAAAGACCGCGTGACGAATGATGTGGACTTTCGAAAACACCGTCGCGCCCGGTTCGCTGAGCGCGATCGTGAGAGGCGCGCGTCGTTTGCCACCGTCGGCGCTGCTGCTGCACACGAGGTAACGTCGGCCGTCGCTGAGCATGCCCGCGTAGGGTTTGCTCGTCGCCATCGGCAGGTTGGACGGACGCATCGCGCTCCAAGTGCGGCCGTAGTCGCCGCTCGTCGCGACGAGAGCGCGGGCCTCGGCTCCATATCGACTGATGTTGGTGACACGTTGGTCTTCGACGATGACGGTGGACTCGCCCCACATCGGGAGACCGGGCACGGGTGCGATGGGAACGAGATCCCATTTCGTGAAGTCGTCGCCCCGGCTGATCGCGACGGCGGCGGGATGGGTGCCTTTTTCCTCATAAACGCCCGCAGTGATCCCGGCCATGATCCAGTTGCCATCCTCCATGGGCAGCGGCTCCTGCATGGGCCAGAATCCGCCCTCGACGACCACGCCGAGTTTCTCGAATTCACCGCTCGCTTCGTTCAAGCGATAGGCCCGCGTGTGGATGCCCTGCATCGTGCCGGTATAGGACCCCATGAAGGCCCAGAGCGTTCCGCCCTGCGAGAGGAAGACACCGTGGCTGACGGCGAAGTCCGGACCGCCGTCGTCCATCGTTTTCACCGGACTCCAGGTCCGCCCCTGGTCCTCGCTGATGGAAAAACGCGCCTCTTCGGTGTCGGTGTTCTCTCCTCCCTGGTTATGCCCGAAGCTGGCGTAGAGTTTGCCCTTGTGAAAAGCGAGACCGACGCCGTGGAGGAAGCGATAGCCGTCTTTCTGGAACTCGTAGGGTTTAATCACCGAGAAGCGCACGCCTTCCAGCACGGGCAGATCGGCGGCCTTGGGCAGGGGCCGGGCATCATCCCAGAGCGTGGGAATCTCCGGCAGGCGCGCGCTGACGAGGATCGCTTTGTCGCGGTTGTGATCGAAGGCGAAATGCAGCCATCGTTTGTCGGCGCTGACGAAGCCGTCGGGGTAGTTGAAACGCCCTTTCAGATCGCCGCGCAGGATGCGCTGGTAGGGCCAGGTCTTCATGCCGTCGAAGCTGATCCACAGCGCCAGCGGCGACCGCGTTTTCGGATTCGGATTGTGCAGCAGGGCCACGCTGTCGCCGCCGAGACCGTAGAGCGTGGCTTTGGATCCGGGATTGGGAATGCCGGTCTTCGCGGCGAACGCCGGCCAGGTGAGACCGCCGTCGGTGGACTCGGCCTGATGGAGCACACCACCGAGTCCATCAGCGCGGATGATCATGGCGATGCGGCCGTCGAGAAGCTCGACGATGTTGTTTTCCGCCCAGCCCTGATAGGCGCG
>JAEUHI010000090.1 GCA_016795385.1 Verrucomicrobiales bacterium
CGGTCGCTACGCTCCCTGCGCCTACGCTGCTGCCGGACGAGAGCGGGCACTCAAGCCTGTTTCGTCTGGTGTCATGAATTATGGCGCAACGACCGAGATTAGGAAAAACGCTTCGGTGTCATTTTCTTATGGCGCAACACGAGGCAAGGATGGATGAACGCCCACCGACGCCCCGCTATTCGTTCCGAAATCCTTTCAGGGTCACCTTTTCAATGCCGACATCCCGGTGTGCGAGGACGTTCAGGATATCAACGAAGCGCTGTCCTTTCGCCTGATCATCCGCCGCGAGGATCACGGCCGGATCTGTCGCGGTGAGTCGGGCACTCGCGACGTAGGTCTTCAAGCGGTCGAGCAGCATCGGCAATTCCCTCGACTCCGAGTCAGTATCGAGCACTTCGCCGTTGGCGAGGATATGGCCTGCTTCGTTCACCTCCACCTCCATCAGATCGATTGTCGGCGGGGCCCCTTTGGTCGGGCCGAGCATCGTCATCGCCAGATCCGATTCCACCGGCTCGAGCGTGGAGGTGGCGAGGAAGTAGACCAGGAGAAGAAAACTGAGATCGATCAGCGGGGACAAATCGATCTCGGGGTCGGACGTCGGCGGAGGGATTTTGCTTTTCATGGCTTCCGGGAAGAACAAACGGAGATGAAAACACCTCCCCGGGAACCGGCCCAAGCGGCCGAAAGGACCCAGGGACTAACTGGCGCGATCGTGCCAAAATCCCCCGAAGTCGTCAAGCCTGCGGAAGCAGTTCCGCGGGATTCCCCCTCATTCAAGAGGGTTGACTCCGCCACACGACCCTGTTCAGTCCCGCATCCACCATGCCACGCAGCACCCTCCTCTCCGCCAGACTCTATGGCATCGTCGATCTCGGCTACGCCGCGCCTTCGGCACTGATCCGCGTCACCGCGGAAATGATCGAGGGCGGCATCGACGTGATCCAGCTCCGGGCGAAAGGACATTCCGAAGACGAGACCCGATCTTGGGCGGAGACGCTCCTGCCGATCTGTCGCGAGGCCGGCGTGCCTTTCATCGTCAACGATCACGCCGCCATTGCCGCTACGATCGGAGCCGACGGCGTCCACGTGGGCCAGGATGACGCCCCCATGGACGAGGTCCGCGCCATCGTCGGCAGCGGAATGCTCGTGGGACGCTCGACCCACAGTCTCGATCAGGCCGCCGCCGCCGCTGCCGATCCCCGCACCGACTGCATCGGATTCGGCCCGCTCTTCGCCACCCCGACGAAGCCGACCTACACGCCGATCGGCACCGCCGAGATCCGCGCGGTGCACGAGCGGCACCCCGATCTGCCCATCTTCTGCATCGGTGGAATCAAGAAAGAGCATCTTCCCGCGCTTGTCGAAGCCGGGGCAAAACGTGTCGTGATTGTGTCGGGGATCTTGCAAGCACCCGATATCGCTGCTTATGTCCGCGCCGCGAGGTCTCTCCTCCCCTGATTCCCAACACTCCAGTATTCCATCACTCCCCTCTTTTCCCATGAGCGTCCTCGTTTCCGGTTCCATCGCCATCGACAACGTCAAAACGCAGAAAGCGTCGCAGGAGAACCTGCTCGGCGGATCCGCATCCTACGCCGCGATCGCCGCGAGCTTCTTTTCCCCGGTGGGCATGGTCGGCGTCGTCGGTCACGATTTTCCGACGGAGCACCTCGAACTCTTCAAAAAGCGGAACATCAATCTAGATGGCGTGGAATTCTCCCAGGGCGAGACCTTCCGCTGGTCCGGCGAATACATGGAGGACATGAACGACCGCGAGACCCTCTCGGTCGCGCTGAACGTGCTCGAATCCTGGCAACCTTCGGTGGCCGATTCGCAGAAGGCCGCAACCACTGTGAACCTGCTCGCCAACGCCCATCCGCTGAACCAACACGCGGTGGTCGACCAGCTCGGCGACGGCCCTTCCTTCACCATCGCCGACACGATGGATCTCTGGATCCAGATCTCGCGCACCGAGCTTGAAAGCCTCCTCCAACGCATCGACCTGCTCGTCCTGAATGACAGCGAAGCCAAGCTGATGATGGATACCTCGAACGTCGTCGCGGCCGGTCATCGTCTCCGTGAGATGGGACCGAAAAACGTCATCATCAAGAAGGGCGAACACGGCGCGATGCTCTTCGGTGAATCCGATTTCTTCGCCTGCCCTGCCTATCCGCTGCACGAGGTCTTCGATCCGACCGGCGCGGGTGACACCTTCATCGGAGGATTCGCCGGTTATCTCGCCAGCCTCGGCAAACGCGAATACGATTTCGCCGATCTCACCGGAGCGATCGCCCGTGGTTCCATTCTCGCGAGCTTCACCTGCGAGAGCTTCAGCACCCACGCTCTCCACGATCTGACGATGGGGGCTTTCGAAGACCGCCTCGCGACCTACCGCCGCTATTGCAGCTTTGCCTGAGAAGGGCGGGCTACAGGAAAAAGTTCGCGCTCGATTCTCCGGCTGACGCGGGTTACGATCCCGCGTCATGCAATGGTTTTACGCCGACGACAACCGTGGACAGCACGCGATCCACGCCGACGATCTCCCCCATCTGATCGCCTCAGGCACGATCCGGGCTGGCACCCTCGTCTGGAACGAGTCGATGAGCGATTGGCTGCCCGCCGCTCAAGCCCTGCCGGATCACTTTCCCCACACCGCGTCGCCGCCTCTCCTGACCTCGGCCCAGCGACGCGAACTGGCACCCCTCACCGGTCCCGCCTTTCCCGGTCAGCGCGCGCCGGTCGACGCGCTCGCGATCTGCTCGTTGGTTTTTGGCATTCTCTCGATCCTTGCCTGCGGCCCCTTGCTCGGCCTTCCGGCCGTGATCTGCGGGCACATCGGCCGCAAGCGCGCCCGCGCCGAGGTCCTGCCCTCGTCGAACGGCGGACTGTGTCTCGCCGGATTGATCACGGGCTACATCGGTTTGGCCTTCACTTTGTTGCTCATCGCGTTCTACGCCACCGCCATCATCGCCGCGATCGCTTCAGAAGGCGGAATCAACGGGATGGAACCAACCACTCCGTGATTCATGAAAGCACCGGGAAAGGACCGCGTCTCCCGGGTCGTGCGTCTCGAGTGGATCGCCCTCGCCTTCCTCCTGCTGGGACTCGCGGTGGCCCTGCGACACCTGCCCGTGAGCGCCACGCTCGAACGTGCCACGCTCTGGATTGAATCTCTCGGCTGGTGGGCACCGGCCACTTTCGTCGTGTTGTATGTCGTCTGCACCATGCTTCTGCTTCCGCGCACCGTGCTCACGGTCGGCGCGGGATTCCTCTTCGGTCCGCTCCACGGACTGCTCTGGGCTCTTCTGGCCATCAACCTCGGAGCTAATCTGGCATTTTTGTCAGGGCGTCACCTGCTTCGAAACGTCGTCGAGCGCCGCATCCACGCGGATGGCCGGATCCAGGCCCTCGACGAAGCCGTGGCGGGAAACGGTTGGCGCATCGTCGCCTTGATGCGGATGACCCCTGTCTTTCCCTACTCACTGCTGAACTACGCCCTGGGCCTCACCCGCATCCGCTGGCGGCACTTCGCCCTCGGTTCGCTTGCGGGGATGTTTCCGGGAACGGCCATGCTGGTGATCCTGGGAACCTTCACGGACTTTGCAGCCGAAAAAAGCGATGAACCTACGGGCCTGCTCGTGAGATCTCTTTATGGTGTCGGCGTGATCGTCACCCTGCTTGCCACCTGGTGGGTCACGCGATTCGCCAAGCGCACGCTGGATCGTCATCGCGCGGCATCGTCCGGATCCGTCGCAGGATCCCCGCCCGCATAAACATTGAAGCCGCGCTCGCGCAGAAAACCCACGAGCCCCTGCCCGCTCTCCTTCGCCAACTTCACCGCGAGACTGCTCGGGGCCGAAATGCCCGCGACGACGGGGATGCGCGCGGAGAGGGCCTTTTGCATCAACTCGAAGGAAATCCGTCCGCTCACCAGCAGGATCGTTTCCTCCAGCGCGATGTCCTGCAGCAGGGCGTGACCGATCACCTTGTCGAGCGCGTTGTGGCGACCCACGTCCTCGCGGAGGATCATCAACTCGCCCTTGGCATCAAAAACCGCCGAGGCATGGAGACCGCCCGTGCGATCGAAGGTTTCCTGAGCAGCGCGCAACTTGGCCGGCAGGGAGAGAAGCAAGGCAGGATCGGGAAGATCGCGGTGCGAGACAGGAGGAAACGAACCGAAGACGGCCTCGATCGTCGCCTTGCCGCAGACACCGCAGCTCGAGCTGGTGAAGACGTGCCGCGTCAGTCTCGAAAGATCCGTCTCGCCGCGCAGGCGGACATCGAGGGTATTGCCGATGCCCTCCGGATCGACATCGGGACAATGGACGATCTCGGCGATCTCGTCCGCGCTTCCGATCACGCCCTCGGTGAAGAGAAAGCCGGTGGCCAGCTCGTCGTCGTGACCCGGCGTCCGCATCGTCACCGCGACGTTCGCCCCGTTGACCCGGATCGCGAGGGGCTCCTCGGCCGCGACCCGGTCGATCGTCCTGACAAAACCACCATCGACGCGGTAGCGGGCAATCCTGGCGGCTTCATCATGCGCTCCTTCCTCGATCGCGGCGAGGTCATCGGGAGAGTTGAGATTGGCGAACAGAGCGAGCTCATTTTCCGCCACCGGCATTGCCTCGATCAATCCCCTTCCCGCCGCGTCATCGAGCAGGTCCTGGAGGCGGCGACGCCCGGCGGAAAGATGTTCATCGATGAGGCCGAGCATTTCGGCACGGGGATAGAGCGCTACGAGCGGTTCCCAGCCGCGGACCGTGCGGGGGACGATCCCTCCGCCGTGCCCGAGAAGCCGGGAAAGATAGGCGGCCTCCATCTTCGGCAGATCCACCGCGAGGACGAGGACCAGCGGCGCGTCGCTCGCGGCCATGACGTTGCGCAGTCCGCCGAGAGGGCCGAGATCCGACACCTCGTCGACCACCCGGGTCACCCCTTCGAGAATCTCCGGAAACGGCTGCTCCTCCCTCGTCGAGAGCCAGAGCCGCCCGGGGCCGAGCGATGCCAGCTTGCGGAGCTGCGAAACGTAGAGCGGTAGTCCCCGCCAATCGAGGAAAGCCTTGTCGCGCCCGAAGCGGCTCGACCGGCCACCGGCGAGGAGCGCCGCATCAAACGGGATCGATTCGGACATGGCCACCGGTCTTTCAGGGAACTTCACGCGCGGTCCCCTCGAGATCGTTGACCGCCTTGTTGAGGACGCGGATGATGTATTTGTTAGGCTGCTCTTCCAATCCCGATTTCATCGCCGCGAGGACCGGCCTGGCGATGTCATCCAGCTCATCGAGCACGATAGCGGCCTCCAGCCTCGCCCACTCGTTCTTGTCGGAGAGCCGCTTTTCGAGAAGGGCGAGCCCTTTCGAAGTCAGACCCATGCGGCAAAGGGCGCGGGCCGCGGCGATGGAGACGGCGGGCGACTTGTCTTCGAGCGCCTGGCTGAGATCCGCTGCGGAACCAGCCTTGGCCTTGGTCTCGGCGGGATAGTTGCCGAGACCGGTCGCCGACCAGTAGCGCACCGCGGCCTCGGTGTGGCCAAGTCCCGAGAGCATCGCGTCGATGCCCTTGGGCCCGCCCGAGGCACGCGCGGCGGCGGCGGAGAGATCCTTCACCAGCTTGGCGCGATCGCCGCTCCCATGGAGAATGGCGAAGGCGGAACCCGCCGATTTCTCCCGGTGCTTGATCTCGGACTCCGGGACCAATCCGAGATCACCGATCTCAAGCTGCCACGCGGCGAGTGCCTCGCGCAACTCGGAAAGCTTCCCGGCGTGGGCGGGGTCGGCCGCGAGATTGTGGACCTCGTGCGGATCGGTCTCGAGATCGTAGAGCTCTTCGACCGGCTTTTGCGGCTCGATGTAGAGAGCCGCCGCGTCCGGCATCGTCCCCGCAGCCATCGCCTTGCGGATCTCCTTCATCGTCGTGCCGTTCTCGCAGGTGTTGATGAACTGGGTCGCGGGTTTGAGCGGCTCGAAATTCCTGACATAACGCCAACGCCCGTCGCGCGCCGTTCGGATGACGTCGTAACGTTCGTCCATGCGGTCGCGCGCCCCGAAGACAAACCCACGCTTTTCCTCCCCGAGGAACGGCTGCCCCTGGAGATGCGCCGGCACCGCGACCCCGGCCAGAGTGAGCAAAGTCGGCGCGAAATCCACGGAACTGACGAGCCGGTCGTCACTCTCACCCGGAGCCTTCGTGGCGAACGCGGCTCGGATCTTTGCGGGAAAATGGACGATCAAGGGGATATGGGTGCCGGAATCATAGAGCCAGCGTTTCCGGCGCGGCAGACCGGTGCCATGGTCCGACCAAAACATGACCACCGTGTTCTCCCACTCGCCCGCCTCCTTGAGTTCGGCGATGAGCTTCCCGGCCCAAACGTCCATCGCGGTGATGAGTTCGTAGCTCCGCTTCCAATCCTCCCGAACCGCGGAGGTATCCGGATAATAGGGCGGCAGGGTGGTGAGCTTGGCGGGATCCTGCCGCTGCGAGGGATCGAGATCCTTGGTCACTTCATGATACTTCTTCACATCGGCGATCCCGCTCTCGTGGCATCCGGTGTAGTTGAAGACCGCAAAGAAGGGTTTTCCGGTGGGACGGTTTTTCCAATGCGCCGTATTCGAGACCTCGTCCCAGATTTCCTTGGGCGTGGGTTGGGAGAACTGGTAGTCGGTCTTGACGTTGTTCGTGCAATAGTAGCCGGCCTCACGCAGGTAGAGGGGAAAGGGCTTCAACCATCCCGGCAGCACCGCATCACAGCGCATGTGATGGGTGCCGATGGAATTTTGATACATGCCGGTGATGATCCCCGAACGGCATGGTGCGCAAACACCGGCCGTGGTGAAGGCCTTCGTGTAGCGCACTCCCTGCGCGGCAAGGGCGTCAAGATTCGGAGTGATGGCATGAGGATCGCCGTAGCAGCCGAGGTGCGCGCTGATATCCTCGGCGGACAGCCAGAGAATATTGGGACGATCCTGGCCCCGGGTCGGAAGGATCGGCAGGAAAGAAAGAGAAAGAACGACGATGGCGCGAAGGGCCGCAAACATGCCGCGAGATTCGCATTTTGGAATCGCCATGGCAAGCAGGACCCACGTGACCGCGGAGAATCTCCCAGGAAGCTCTAAGGAAGGGGTTCGAATGATTCGGCAAAAACCGGTTCGAGATCCGGCCGGAACAAGTCATCGAGCCGGGTGGCCCTGCTCGCCGCCGCATTCTTTTCGAAGGGCATGACTTTCAATCGGTAACGCCGGCCCGGCTCAATCCCGGCGGAAGGCTCGAGCTGGCGCTTCCGGAAACCCCAGAAGAAGACAAAATGCTCGCTGCCGTCGTCGGTTTTGAAGACCGTGGAAAACACGGCCTCGGCGTAGGGCGTCTGGGTGGGATCCTCGATGCGGGATCGCTCGACCAGCGCGCCGACGAGTTCTCGGGCGGCGATCGACGTTGCCACGACCGGTGTCGTTTCGGCCTTCGGCAGGGTGACGGAGCGCCATTCGATCCCGGCACGTCGGGCCGGGATTTCGGGAAGGAGGACGTCGCGCGACGAGAGTACCCAGACGACGGTTTTGACCCCGGCGAGACGCGCGGCAGGCAATCTCGCGAACGCCTCCCGCACCGCGGTCGCTCCTCCACCGTTGATCGCGATGGTCTGCACGGGACGTCCGAGGGCGGCGGCGAAATGGGAGGCGAACCCGGCCCCGATCGTCGTTTCGCCGGCCTCTCCGAATCCGAGCGAAGGATCTTCGAAGACATTCACGAAACTGTCGCCTAACAGAACCACGTCTCCGTCCGCTTCCACAGGCGGAACCGATGGTTTCCTCAATTCGACCTCCTCCGGCGCAAAGATCGGTTTCTCCCCGTTCTCGAAGTCGAGCATGCCGACGAGGTCTCCGGGGCCTTTGCGCTGGATTGCTTCGAAGCGCGGCACCGTCAAAGCCACCTCGGGTGAAACCCTCGCCGCCACCTCACGCGCCGCCGCCTCCATCGTCCCCGGGGTCCAGTGGGTGTCCTGCTTCAGGAAGCGTTCCTGATCAGGTCCGCGGGCCGCAATTACCGGAAACAAATCAACGAAACCGATCCCGGCGACGGCGAGATCATTCGCGACGCGGCTCCACGCCGGCGGGATCGAGGTGCCCTGATCCAGCCCCAGTCCTTTGCGACAGAGCATCGGTTTCGTCGGCACCGGGACGAAGACGAGCCGGATATCACGCTCCGCCAACTGCGCGGCAAAATCACGGATCACCGGCAGGGGCGGCTGCCAGGCCTTGGCCGCCTTCTCGCGAGCCACCGAGGGAGGCTCTAGGTGATCCGGACCTTTCCCGGTGATGGCCTCGAGATCGGGTCGGTAGTAGAGCCATCCGTTTTCTCCGGCGAAGACTTTCGCATTGCCGGTCCCGGGACCGGCCGTCATCCGGTATTGATCGCGGCGACGCCATTGATCGAAAAGTGGCAGGGTCTTCGCCGATTTCTCCCAAGCGATGAGGCGGTCCCTGAGTGAGCTCGGCGGCGCGACGTTTGCCTTGGGCCGCAAAGACGGCACGATGAGCGAAACCGCAGGCACGATGAGAAAGAGGAGGAAGACAACGAAGACGAACCATTGCCCGGTCCTGCCGACGCGTACCTCGTCCTCGAGCCAGTCGTGTTCGTAGGGATTCTTCATCTAGAACTGGAAGTAGAGGAAGGGATTGAAACCCTGCAGCGCCATCACCCGGACACTGACGATGAGAAGGACGAAGCCGAGCGCCACCTTCGCTCCGGTGACGGTGCGAAGCCAGCGTCCGGAATTCGGGACGAACCACGCGACGGCGGCACAGCCCGCCAGTTGCACGAGGTTCACCGGGGTGAAGACCACCGCGGCGAGCACCGCGGACGAAGCCGGCTCCCCTCCCCGTCCTGCGAGCGCCGCGAAATAATCAAGGGCGGTGGCGAGGTCGGGCGAACGGAAGAAAACCCATCCTGACAAAACCACCATCGTCGTCGCGATCCAGCCGATCGATCGCGGCAGGGAAATCTTGAGGACGTTTTTCCCGAAGCGTTCAAAGGCAAGCACGAGCCCATGCAGCCCGCCCCAGATTACGAAGGTCCACTGCGCTCCGTGCCAGAGCCCGCCGACGAGCATGACGAGGAGCAGGTTCAGATAAGTGCGGGCCGAGCCCATCCGGTTGCCGCCGAGCGGGATGTAGAGATAGTCGCGCAGGAAGGTCGAGAGCGAGATGTGCCAGCGCCGCCAGAATTCCGTGACGCTCGTCGATTGGTAGGGTGAATTGAAATTCTCCGGAAAGCGGAAACCCATCATCCGTCCGAGCCCCACCGCCATGTCGGAGTAGGCCGAAAAGTCGAAATAGATCTGCAGGGCATAGGCGAGGATGCCGGCCCAGGCGACCGGCGCACCGGGAGATCCCGCCTCGAAGGCGAGGTCGGCGAGGCGGCCCATCGGATTGGCGAGGAGGATTTTCTTGGCGAAGCCGTAATTGAATCGCGTGAACCCCGCGACGAAACCGGCGAGGGAATGCCGCCTTTTCCGCAGCTGCTCCGCGACGGTGCCGTAGCGCACGATCGGTCCGGCGACGAGCTGGGGATACATCGACACGTAACAGGCGAAATCGATGAAACTCCGCGCCCGCTCCGCGTGGCCGCGATAGAGATCGATCGCATAACTCATCGACTGGAAGGTGTAGAAGGAGATCCCCACCGGCAGGACAATGTGGCTGAGGAACTCCGGCAGCGGCACTTCGCCCAGACCAAAGACTGTCGCGACCTTGCCGAGATTCTCCGAGAAAAAGAGCGCGTATTTGAAGAACCCGAGGATGGCGAGATTCGAGCAAACCGACGCGACCAGTGCGGTCTTGCGCCCGCGCGCCGTGGCCTCCGGACGGGTGATGAAGTGTCCGCAGACATAATCGATGAGGGTCGAGACCAGCATCAAGAGGGTGAACCATGGATTCCACCAACCGTAAAAGACGTAGCTCTCCAACGTGAGAACGAGGGACCGCGCCCGCGCCGGCACGACGTAATAGAGCAGCAGCGCGAGCGGCAGGAACCAGAACAGGAAGATGTGCGAACTGAAGACCAAGCGATCCGGGCCGGTGGCAACGGCCGATCATTATCCCGGAAAGTGGTGCCGGGACAAGCCCGCATCAACGCTTCCGGTATTTCTGTCGCGGGCTGTTCGGCGTATCGGGGAGGGTGCGCTCGATCCATCCGCCTTCGAGAGCCGGATTCAGGTAGTTCTTCCGGAAGGTGGGACGATGGTTGAGACCCATCGCCGCCATCAACTCGCTGGCACCGAGAGTCCGGTTTCCGAGGCGCTTGAGAAGTGCCGCAACTTGGTCGCTGACTTGGTCGCTGACTTGGTCGGTCGGAGTGAGTTCAGCCATCGCATCGCGTAGAGCGGTGAGGAGAAATACGAGAAAGGGTGTCGACTGCCCGGCCCGGTCGGATGCGGCGAGAGCCTCGTAGTATTCGGCCTGTCGGTCACGGATGACCGATTCGACCGGGAGCCATGCCAGCGGCGCCTTCCAGTGGCTGAGGATGAGGGTTTGCCAGAGTCGACCGATTCGTCCGTTCCCATCGTCGAAGGGATGGATGAATTCGAGCTCGTAGTGAAACACGCAACTCGCGACGAGCGGATGCACCTTCGTGCGCCGGAGCCACGCGAGGAGGTCTTTCATCAAGACGGGGACCCGGCTCGCGGGCGGCGCGAGATGGACGATCCGGTCTCCCTTCGCGATGCCGACCGCCCCCTTCCGATATTGGCCCGGGAAGTCCGCCAATCCCGCCATGAGGATCCCGTGCGCGGCAAGGAGATCGCGCGACGAATGCGGTTTCCATTCCGATAGTTTTTCGTATGCCGAGAAGGCATTCTTCACTTCGAGCACTTCGCGGGCCGGGCCGAGGATGCGTTTCCCGGCAACCACGGCGGTGACTTGCTCGAGGCTGAGGCTGTTGTTTTCGATGGCGAGCGAGGCCTGGATGCTGCGGATGCGGTTTTCACGACGAAGCCGCGGGGCGATCGCTCCGGCACGACCCAGCCCGAGCCTTCCGGCCTCTTCCGCGATCTGCGCGACGAGATCGAGGATGGCCGGCGTCAGCGAAAAGGGTGGTTCGTAGGACTCGGCCATGGGATGGTTGGATGTTCGCTCACACCCCCAAAGCCGCGATCTCCCGCACGAGCCTCGGCCCCCGATAGACGAGCCCGGTGTAGACCTGGACGAGGGCGGCGCCGGCGGCGAATTTCGCCCGGGCGTCTTCGGCGCTCATCACCCCGCCTGATCCGATGATGGGAATGGCGGGATCGAGCTCGGAGCGCAGGCGCGCGAGCACGACGGTGGAGGCGGTCGTCAGCGGCGCTCCGCTGAGTCCCCCGGCCTCGTTGGCGAGGGCGTGACCCGCGACCGCCTCGCGCGAGATCGTCGTGTTCGTGGTGATGACGCCATCGATCCGCGTCTCGCTGAAAACCTTCGCGAGATCGGCGATCGATTCATCGGAGAGATCCGGCGCGATCTTGATGACCAAAGGCACGTGTTTGCCACCATGATCCGGCTTCACCGCCTCGCGCTTTTCCTGGAGCCGATGGATCAGCTCGCGGCAAGTGTCGGCGTTCTGCAGGTCGCGCAATCCCTTGGTGTTCGGTGAGGACAAATTCGCGGTGATGTAGTCGGCGGCACCATAGACGCCCTCGAGGCAGAGCAGGTAATCGCCGATCGCCTCCTCGGCGGGGGTCACGGCGTTCTTGCCGATGTTGATTCCGAGGATGCCGCGGAAATCCTTCCGCGAGTAGGAAAGATTCACAAGCATCCCCTCGACTCCAGGATTGTTGAAGCCCATGCGGTTGATGATGGCCTCGTGCTCCTTGAGACGGAACAGGCGCGGCTTGTCGTTGCCCGGTTGCGGACGCGGCGTCACCGTGCCGATCTCGACGTGTCCGAAGCCGATCTCGCCGAAGGCATGCACGGCGGAGCCGGTCTTGTCGAGCCCCGCGGCGAGGCCGACGCGGTTGGGAAACTTCAATCCCATCACTTCCACGGCGGACTCAACAGGGTTGGATGAGGCATTCGACCCTGTCAGGCATCCGAGCAGACCGGTGGCATCGGCCGCGCGCATCATCGCGAGGGTGACGTGGTGGGCCTTTTCGGCGTCGAGGGAGAAGAGGAGACGCCGCGCGAGCGGATAGAGATCGGGCATGGGCATGAATAGACCGGGTTGCGCGGGCGGGCAAGTCCCTCGAAAACTCCCCGTTGCCCGGAAACGTATCGTGACGGAACATATCCGATCACCCCCATGAACCGCCTCGTCGCCGGCGCCGCCGCGCTCAATCAGACCCCGCTCGACTGGACCGGCAACCGCCGCCGCGCCCTCGCCGCCGTCTCCGAGGCCCGCGAGCTGGGGATCGGTTGGCTCTGCCTGCCGGAACTCGCCCTGACCGGCTATGGCTGCGAGGACTTTTTTCTTTCTCCCGAAGTCGGCGAGCGCGCCCTCGCCTCGCTGCGCGAACTGGCCCCGGAATGCGGCGGACTCGTCGTCGCGGTGGGCCTGCCGCTCTGGTATGAGGGCTCGGTCTACAATGTCGTCGCGGTGATCGTCGATGGGGCGATCGAGGGGTTTGTTGCCAAACAGAATCTCGCCGGCGACGGACTGCACTACGAGCCACGCTGGTTCAAACCGTGGCCCGAGGGCCGGATCGAGCGCATCGACCTTGATGGACGCGAGGTGCCTCTCGGCGATCTCGTCTTCGATCTCGGCGGGGTGCGGCTCGGCTTTGAGATCTGCGAAGATGCCTGGGTCGCCGACCGTCCCGGCACCCGTCTCGCCCGCCGCGGCGTCGATCTGATTTTCAATCCGAGCGCGAGCCATTTCGCCTTCGGCAAACAACGCGTCCGCGAGCGTTTCGTGCTCGAGGGATCGCGGGCCTTCGCGTGTGGTTATGTGTACGCGAATCTCCTGGGCAATGAAGCCGGCCGCATCATCTACGACGGCGGCACGGTGATCGCCTGCGGTGGTGAGTATGTCGCCGAAGGAAAACGATTTTCGTTCCAGGATCACGTCGTCACCGCGGCGACGATCGATCTGAACCGCACCCGGCTCCAGCGTGCCCGCCAGGTGAGCCATCGCCCGCTCGTCGGAGAACCCGACGAACTGACGGTGCGTCGTGGATTTCTCCCGGAATGGCGCGGCCCCTACACGACGCCTCTCAGCGAGGCGAGCGATGCGCCCGACCGCAAGGAGGAGGAATTCACCCGGGCGATGGCGCTGGGACTTTTCGATTATCTGCGCAAGAGCTATTCAGGCGGTTTTGTCGTGTCGCTCAGCGGCGGCGCGGATTCGGCCGCGGTCTCGGTGCTGGTGAAGCTGATGGTCGATCTCGCGGTCGAGGAACTGGGCGAGGAAGGTTTCCGGAGAAAGCAGGGCCACCTGCGTCTCCAGGGACGTCCGATCATGGAGCAGATCCTTTCCTGCGTCTATCAGTCGACCCGGAACAGCTCGGAAACAACGCGTCACGCCGCCGAGACCGTCGCCCGCGCCGTCGGCGCCGACTACCAGGAATGGGACGTCGATGCGCTCGTGCAGGGCTATCGCAGCATGGTCGAGGCGGGCATCGGACGCGAGCTGGCCTGGGAGACCGACGACATTCCTCTGCAGAACATCCAGGCCCGCGTCCGCGCCCCGGGCGTGTGGATGCTGACGAACATCCGCAATGCCCTCCTCCTCGCCACGAGCAACCGCTCCGAGGCGGCGGTCGGCTACGCGACGATGGATGGCGATACCTCGGGCGGGCTCAGCCCCATCGCCGGGATCGACAAGGCCTTTCTCCGCCATTGGCTTCGCTGGATGGAAACGGAGGGTCTGCCGCCCGTATTGCCCGCCATCCCCGAGCTGCGCGTTATCAACGTGCAGGCCCCTACCGCCGAACTGCGACCGAGCGAGGAAGGGCAGACCGACGAATCGGATCTGATGCCCTACCCCATTCTCGACGCGATCGAGAAACACGCGATCCGCGACAAGAAGCTGCCCCTGGAGGTGTGGGAGATCATGTGCGAGACGCATCCAGGGCACCCGCGCGAGTCCATGCGGGCTTGGGTCATCAAGTTTTTCTGGCTCTGGAGCCGCAACCAATGGAAGCGCGAGCGCTACGCCCCTTGTTTCCACGTCGATGACAAAAATCTCGATCCCAAGACCTGGTGCCGTTTCCCCATTCTCAGCAGCAGCTTCCGCGACGAGATCGCCGAACTCGAGCGGGCGTGATGACGGCCGCAGGATTTTCTCCGAATCGTTCTTTTTTCCATTTACGCCGGGGCCGGGGTCCGCTTAGCTGTCCCTCCCCGCCGCCGGAATGAACGTTCACCATCTCGAGCTCTTCTATTACGTGGCCAAACACGAGGGGATCACCGAGGCCGTCCGCAAGATGCCCTACGGGATCCAGCAGCCCGCCGTGAGCGGCCAGATCTCGGCCTTGGAGAAAAACCTCGGCGTGAAACTTTTCCAACGCCGTCCCTTCGCCCTGACGCCGGCCGGTGAAGAACTCTACGATTTCATCCAGCCCTTCTTCTCGCGCATCGAGCAGATCACGGCGCGGCTCCGCGGTGAGGAGAACGCCCACCTCCGTCTCGCTGCCTCGGCGGCGGCGCTGGGGAATCACTTACCGGAGGTGCTCCAGATGTTGCAGCGCGAGGTGCCGACCCTGCGGCTCACCCTGCGTGAACTGAGCAACCCCGAGCTGGAGATGGCCCTGCGCAAACAGGAGGCGGACGTCGCCCTGGCCGTGCTGCATCGCAAGACTGGCCCGGGTATCGAGACGATCAAGCTGCTCGATCTGCCGCTCGCCCTCGCCGCTCCCGCCGCCTGCTCTCTGGATACCTTTGAAGCCATCCTCGCGAACGCGACCGGCGGCACCCAGCTCCATCCCTTGATCACCCTGCCGAAGAGCGAACCCGTCGCCCAGCTCTTCCAGCGCGGCCTGCTGGCGACGAAGCTGAAGTGGGAACCTTCGATGGAGGTGTCGGAACTGGGCCTGATTCTCCAATATGTCGCCAAGGGATTCGGCTTCGGGGTCGCGGTCGACATTCCCGGGGTGGCCTGGCCCGAGGGGGTGAAAAAGATCCGTCTGCCCGCGGAGTTCCCACCCTTGACCCTCGGAGCCCTGCACACTGGCGAACTGAAGCCGGTCGCAGAGCGTTTCCTGCAACTCGTGCGCGATCAAGCCGCGTTGCTGAAACGCGCGTTGCGCAAAGGCCAGTGAGCCGGTCTTGAGACACGAGGCTCAACCGAGCAAGGGCGCCTCACCGGGACGAAAGACGGTGATGCCGTAGTTCGAACTCTTTTCCCGGAGGTAGTCCGAAATACGGCCATCGACGACGCAACAGCGTCCTTTGCTGCGCGATGAGGTCGCGTGCATGAAGCGGCAATTTTTCCCGTCGCGCACCGCGAGACCGACGTGCGAGGTGTAGCTCGCGTGCCAGTCCGAGACGATCGCGATGACGTCGCCGTCCTGGATCTGCGACTCCACCGCCGCGACGCGCGATTTCGGGATGTAGGTGATGGGCAGCTGCGAGATGTTCGCCTCGATCCGCGCGAAGTCGGAGAGCATCGCGGGATTGTTCCGCAGGTAGCGGTTGCCGCTCTGCGGCACCTGCATGTAGCGCACCTTGCGGCGGATGGGAATGCCACCGAGCGCCGGGGTCACGATCGTGCCGAGCCCGCGGCGCTGGTTGTCGGCGAAGACTTCCTCGAGGTGGTGCATGCGGCTGACGTAGGTGCCGTCGCAGACGCCGTTGCGGTAACGCTCGGTCTCGATGTAGTGCAGCATCGCCTCGCGCGACCAGAGATGCGGCGGATTCTTGATCATGCGGGCAAAGGCCAGCGAGGTCTCGTAAAAGGTCCAGCAATCGAGCATGTCGAAATTCACCGAGGGAGATTCGATCTTGTCATCGATCTCGAGGGTGTAGTTGCCATAGGGCGTACCGCAGAGCGCCTTGCCGATGGTGATGGTGCGGGTCGGCAAAGGCAGATTCGCCCAATTCTCCTGCCGGGCGCGCGCGCAGAGTTTGGAGAATTTGGCTTCGCCCTTGAAGACCGTCGCCCAAGGCAGGCGGGGCTGACGGAGGGTCACGGTGCCCGACCCCGAGTCGGGCACGGTTTTGCACTGGGTAAAAAGCAGGGCCGATCCGGCGCCACCGAGGGCCTGGAGGAAATGACGGCGGGACGATGCGGGAAACTCGGGGCGGGACATGGGTGAAGTGGAGATGCGAAAAGCAGGAACGATACCCGGAAGCACCGCGGAGTTCAACCGATAGCGTTTTCCGGTGAAGGGGGTTCCACCCGGAAATCACGCTTCCTTTTCACCCCGGCCGCGATCGTAGGCCTCGATGATGCGGGCGACGACGGGATGCCTCACCACGTCCTTGGCCTCGAACCTGACGAAGGCGATGCCTTCGACGCCTTCGAGGAGATCGGTCGCCTCGAGCAGACCACTGCGGGTCTTCGGGCGCAGGTCGATCTGGGAAGGGTCGCCCGTGACAATGCATTTCGAATGTTCGCCGATGCGGGTGAGAAACATGAACATCTGCTCGCGGCTCGCGTTCTGGGCCTCGTCGAGGATGACACAAGCCCGGCTCAGGGTGCGGCCCCGCATGTAGGCGAGCGGGGCGATCTCGATGAGATTCTTTTCGGCGAAACGGATCGCCTCGGCGCCGTCGAGCATGTCGTTCATGGCGTCATAGAGCGGACGCAGGTAGGGCAGCACCTTCTCCTCGAGCGCACCGGGAAGGAAGCCCAGCGCTTCGCCCGCCTCGACGGCGGGACGGGTCAGGACGATGCGGTCGATCTGGCGGGCCTTGAGCAGGTCGAGGGCGTAGGCCATCGCGAGATAGGTCTTGCCCGTGCCGGCCGGACCGATACCGAAGACGACGTCGTGCCGGTCGAGGGCCTCGATGTAGTCGAGCTGGTTTTTGGTACGCGGGGTCACCGCGGGCTTCGATCCATTCCCTAACAAACGCACTCGGAACAGCTCGGACACCTTCAGACCGGTGCCGTCACCCGGTGCGGTCAAAGCTTCGGCCGCGGCACCCACGGCGTAGCGGAAGGAATGCGCCGTGATGATCCCGCCCTTTCGCCGCGCTTCCTCGAGATCGGCCAAGACCGCGGCTCCGGCTTCGACGTGGGCCTCTTCTCCCTCGAAGCGGATCCACGCGTCGCGGGTCGTCACGGTGACGCCGAGACGCGATTCGAGCTCGCGGAGTAGGGACAAATCATCGGCGAAAAGACCATGCAGGAAATGCGGGGTCTCGAACTCAATCGTTTTCTCGGCCATACGAGGATCCTCAGCGGTAGCCGTAGACGAGACCCCAATCGAGCACGCCGGAAAATTCGCCGACTCCCTCGACGGGCTGGTTCGCGCCACGCTCGGCCTTGGTCATGCCCTTGCCGGATTTTTCGTAACTGGCGACGACGCGGATGAAATAGGTCGCCGTTTTCTGCGGCAGTGCCCGGACTCCGGCGAAAGAATCTTTGGCAAAAGACTCGAGCCCGACGGAGTTCCCCTCGTTGTCGAAAATGTCGACTTTGATCGTCGCTCCCGGCCAGCTCGTGCCCGCCCAGAACCAGTACTCGTTGCCGCGGAAAAGCTGGTGGCGGATGAGGAGCGGCTTGCCGGGCTCCACTTCGCCCGACCAATTGTCCTCGCGCACCTCGAAGCCTTGTTCGACGTAGGGCGTGGCGGCTTCGAGGGCCATCGAGATCGCTTCATTGACGAAGGCATAAGCGGCCCCTCCGAGGGAAAGGAGGAGCGCGGCGGCGATCGCGACGGTGCGGGGGCGGGATTTCATCCAGGTCTTCACAGACAAAAGCGGTTCAATTCACGGAGCGGGCTTGGCGAAATAGAATTCTTCGAGCATCGCGCGGCTGATGTCGCGGAGCTGGTTGATGTCCTCCTCGGCGAGGTTGCCGGGCGCGGCGATGATGGCCTCGAGCCGGGCGAGACCGGTCGCGATCGCACGGATCGCCGGCGCGCTCGCGGCGGGGCCGCGCATGGTGGCGATCATCTCGCGGAAGTGGGCGATGAGACCGGGTTGGTTGAGCAACTCGGCCTTGTCTTCACTGTAGGATCCGCTGATGAAGGCGGTGACGACATTCGTGCCCCGCACCCATCCACCGAGACTGACGAGGCCGGAGAGCTCGTCGTCGCGCAGCTTTTCCATGGTCGTGCGCACGGTCTGCTGGGTCGCGTCGAGCTCGTCGCGCACCTTTGCCCAATCACGGTTTTTCGAAGCCTCGATGATGGCGAGGCTGTGAGGACGGACCGAGGCGGCAAGTCCGAGCGACTCGGAAAGCTCGAGGACCCGTTTGCCGATCTTTTCGATCTCCTCGGCATTTTTCGCCTGCACGGCGATGAAGCCCTCGGCGACGAGACTGCCGAAGGTCAGGGCGAGGATGGAGCGCTCTCCGCCACGCTCGTTCGCTTCCGGCAGCTGGATGCCGCTGTTCCAATCGGGCTCGTCGAGTTTGTCGAGCACGGCGAAGATCTCGGCGGGAATGGGCACGACGACCTTGTCGACGAGTTCCCCGGGGAAATTGGTCAGATCGATGCGCTCGGGAGCGGCAGGCGTCTCGGCGTCCTGGGCCAGGACGACACCCGGGAAAATCGCGGTCAGGGACAGGGCTGCGACGAAACGACGGAGGGTGGCGGAAGACGCTGGAGGCATTTCTATCATTACGGGATCCCCGGAATATCGCAGAAAATCGGTGGGGATCAATCAGGCATCCACCCCCTTTTCCCCTCAGATCGAGGCGAGGGTCACCGCGATATGTCCGCCAAAACAGACATCAACGTCACTTCCCGACACCCGGGCACGCTCGTGATAATCACCGGCGTAGTGCAGCACCCCGGGTTCGTCCTCACGGTAGAGGACGTGGAGCGAGTGGCGCTCCTGCTCGCAGCGGACCACCTGCGGCTCGGGTTCACCGGGCGCGGGATGGGGTAGGTTCACGTTCCAGAAGTGGCCCGCTCCGGGCGGTTCGGCGAGCAGCCCGGGAAGCATCGCGGCCACCCGCCCCGCGGCCCGATCCCAATCCACGGCGAGACCACGGCGCAGGTAATGGGAGAGCGTCACGCCTGGAATCCCTTGGAAGGCGGCCTCGCGTGCGGCCGCGACGGTGCCGGAAATGACAAAATCGTGCCGGCCGAGATTGCCCCCGTGATTGATCCCGGAGAGCACCCAGTCGGGCCGCACCGGCAGGAGATGGGAGAGGGCGACCCGCACGCAGTCGGCCGGGGTGCCATCGACCGCGAAAGCGCGCTCGCCGCGCCGCTCGTAGCGGATCGGCGTGTCGGTGGTCACGCGATGACCGATCTGCGACATCTGCGAGACAGGTGCCACAATCCAGACTTCGTCAAAATGGGCCTCGGCGACCGCGCGGAGAGCGGCGAGACCGGCGGCGTCGATGCCGTCGTCGTTGGAGAGCAGGGCGATCATGAAAAAATACGGGATTTGGGTTTTGCTCCCCAACGCGTGAAGGTCTATGTCTCACCCGTGGCTGGCACGCAAGAGATCCTTTTCTACGACCGATACGCGGGCGTCCTCTGCAAGGAGGCGATCTACGGAGAAAAACCGCTGCGCTGGGCCTACGAAACCGCGCTCGGGAGGCTCTGCCTAGAGGGCATCATCAAACGCCCGTGGTTTTCGCGCTTCTACGGTCGTTGGGCCGATACGCGCGGCTCGGCGAAGGAAATCGCCCCCTTCCTGATCCGCTTCGGCGTCGACACGGCGGAGTTCCTCGAGCCGGTCGAGAGCTTCCGCACTTTCAACGAGTTTTTCTTCCGCCGCCTCCGCCCCGAGGCAAGACCCTTGGCCCCAGGACCTGACACGGTCTTGTTCCCCGCCGACGGACGCCACCTCCTCGTTTCCGACCTCTCGAGCGATTCCACGATCTTCGCCAAAGGCCGCCGTTTCGATCTGACCGCGCTGCTGGGTGACTCGAATCTCGCGGCCGAGTTCGGAGGTGGATCCGCGGTGCTCTCACGGCTTTGTCCGACCGACTACCATCGCTTTCACTTTCCCCTCGAAGGCGAATGCGGGGAGGCGCGGATGATCAACGGCATGCTTTACTCGGTGAGCCCCATCGCCCTGGCCCGTTCGCTCCGGTATCTCTACGAAAACAAACGCCGTGTCACCGAGGTGCGCCATCCGGTGATCGGCCGTTACCTCTTTCTCGAAATCGGGGCGACCAACGTCGGTGGCATCGTCGATACCGCGAATCCGGGTCCGGTCGCCAAAGGGGAGGAGAAAGGCTACTTCCGCTTTGGCGGATCGATGGTGATCACGCTGTTTCCATCCGGCACTTTCGAACCGGCGGAGGACCTCCGCGACCAGTCCGCGGCCGGCATCGAACTTTATGCCCGCATGGGAGATCGCATGGGCTCCCTGAAGGTGCCGGGGCAGTGAATCCCCAAAAAAAACGGCTGCTCCCACGTGAGGAGCAGCCGTCTTTGAAGAGGTTTCGGATCAGGTTGATGGATTCACACCCATCTCCCCTCAACCGGGATCACTCACTTGGAGCAAGCGGAGGGGGCACAGGTGCCGCAGCACTTGGTGGTTTTGCAGGCGGTCATGGAGAGAGCGCCGATGGCAACGATCGCGAGAAGGATGATGTTCTTCATAGAGAGGTGGTATTCTGGTTAGGTTAGATTCCAAATGGGCACGAAAGATCGCTCAAACCCTGTGGGCCGGAACGCCAAACGGTTGCATTCGGGTTAAGAGACCGTAGACTCGCCGACTTCGAAAAAAAAGCAACCCATGAGTCGACAGCCAAAACACCTCGCCGTGGCGGGCGCGACCGGGGCCGTGGGGATCGAGATCCTCAAGTGCCTCGAGCAGCGCGACTTCCCCGTCAGCGAACTCACCCTCCTCGCTTCCGCGCGCTCGGCCGGAAAAACGATCCCCTTCCGGGGCAAAGAGGTGACGGTGAAGGAGTTGACCCACGATTCCTTCAAGGGTGTCGACGTGGCCCTTTTCAGCGCCGGAGGCAGCATTTCCAAGGCTTTCGCGTCCCACGCGGTCGCCGCCGGGGCTGTCGTCGTGGACAATTCTTCGGCCTTCCGGATGGATGAAAACGTCCCCCTTGTCGTGCCTGAGATCAATCCGGAGGACGTCAAGACCCACCAGGGCATCATCGCGAACCCGAACTGCACCACCATCATCACCCTGATGGCGCTGAACCCGATGCATCACGCCTTCGGGGGAGTGAAGAGCGTGATCGCGTCCAGCTACCAGGCCGTTTCCGGGAGCGGAGCCCAGGGCATTTACGAACTCGAGGGACAGGTCCAGGCCATCGCGAAAGGTGAACCTCTTCCCGAGCGCAAGGTCTACTCGCGCCAGATCGCTTTCAATGTCATCCCCCAGGTCGATGTCTTCACCGACAACGGCTACACGAAGGAGGAGATGAAGATGCACTACGAGGGTCGCAAGATCCTCCATGCTCCCGATCTGAAAGCCTCGGTCACCTGCGTGCGCGTGCCGGTCTATCGCTCGCACTCCGTCTCGGTCACCGCCATTTTCAATGACAAGCCCTCGGTCGAAGCCGCCCGCGCCGCCATTGCCGCCGCTCCGGGAGTCCACGTCATCGACGATCCCTACGCCGACATCCCCGTTTTCCCGACCCCGCTCGATTCGACGGATGGGGACGACTGCCTCGTCGGACGGATCCGCGAGGACCTCGTCCTCGAGAACGCCCTCACCTTCTGGGTCGTCGGCGACCAGGTGCGCAAGGGAGCGGCGCTGAACGCGGTGCAGATCGCCGAACTGCTCTGATCCCGAACCCGCGATGGACGCCGCCTACCTCGCCGCCCGCTGCCGTCTCGTCGACGAGGCCCTCGATCGTTTTCTGCCCAAGCCGAAAACGCGTCCGGCCACGATCCACGAGGCGATGCGCTACAGCCTCTTCGCCGGCGGCAAACGGCTGCGTCCCATCCTTTGCCTCGCCGCAGCCGAAGCCTGCGGCGGCTCGGTCGAGTCGGCCCTGCCTCCCGCAGCGGCGGTCGAGTGCCTCCACACCTACACCCTCGTGCACGACGACCTGCCCTGCATGGACGACGACGATCTCCGTCGCGGCATGCCGACTTGTCACGTGAAATACGGAGAGGGAATCGCCGTGCTCACCGGCGACGCGCTTCTGACGATCGCCTTCGAGATTCTCGCGCAAACGCCGGCTTCAGCCCGCTACGGCGTCGGAGCCTACGTCACCGAACTCGCCGTCGCCTCCGGGAGCCGGCATTTGATCGGCGGCCAAGTCCTCGATCTCGAGGGCGAGGGTAGCGACGTCCTGCTCACCCCGGCCCAGCTCCGCTACCTGCACGAGAGCAAAACAGCGGCCCTGCTCACCGCTTCAATTCGCCTCGGCGGGATGACCGCCAACGCCACGCCTGCCAAACTCGCGGCCCTCACCGACTACGGCCAGGCCCTGGGCCTCGCCTTCCAGGTCATCGACGACATTCTCGACGTCACCCAGACCAGCGAAAAGCTCGGCAAAAGCGCCGGCAAAGACGTCGCCGCCGCGAAGTCGACCTACCCTGCCCTCTTCGGACTCGAAAAGAGCCGCAAAGAAGCCGCCCGACTCACGAAGAAGGCGCACGATGCCCTCAAGCCCTTCGCGAAAAAGGGCGAGCGTCTGCACGAGATCGCGGATTATTTGCTGGACCGGGAGTATTGAGCCCACCACGATTTTCGCCTTCAAACTCCGGTGAAATCGGGTAAGGTCCCTGCATGAGCTTCGATCAGATCGCTCCAGAGGCCTTGAAACTGCCGCCCGAGCAACGGGCGCTCCTGGCCTCTTCGCTGTGGGAAAGCCTCGAGGATCCCTACGACCTTGCCGTGGATCTCGAAGACCACGCCGCCGCCGGCTTGGCCGTCGAACGCGACCGCGAAATGGAGACCGGCATCGTCATCCCCATCAGCCACGAAGAGCTGATGAAGCGCCTCGGGCGATGAGAATCGAGTATCACCCGGCTCTCGAGAACGAGTTACGTGAGATCATCGATTATTACGAAGAACGTTCCTTGGGCCTCGGCGTTGCTTTTCTTGAAGAATTTGAACGGCAGGTAATCGCCATCGCTGCCACACCGGAGCGTTGGATGTTTCTCGTCGACGATATCCAACGATCACTGATGAAGCGTTTTCCTTACGTGATCTATTTTCGGGTCGTCGCCGGAACCGTAATCCGGATCACCGTGGTCAAGCATGAAAAGCGACACCCGCTCTTCGGATTGAGCCGCCGTTGAGATTCCCCCCTCAATCCGGATGATGCCCCGCGTCCGTCTCGAGGCGTGGCATTTCCCCGGGAGCGTGACCGTGGATGCGCTCGTGATCCTCGGCCGGTTCGAGATGGGTCGTGACGATCGTTGACGGCCCCACTTCCTCGCGGATCTCGCGCTCGATCTCACTGGCGATGGCGTGGGCATCCCGCACCGTCGTCTCGTCGGCGAAGACGAGGTGGAAATCGACCCAATGCCCGTCGCCGAGGTGGCGGTGGCGCATCTGGTGCCAGGTGACGCCGTGACGCGCCGTCGCCGCATCGAGCCGCGCCACCAGCGCGCTCTGCACCGCCGGATCGGCGCGGTCCATCAGCCCGTTCGCACTCCGCCACATCAGCGCCCCGCCCGACCAGAGGATGTTCAAGGCCACGAGCATCGCGCAGATCGGGTCGAAGCCCATCCAGTCCGTCGCCCAAGTCAGCCCCAGTCCCGCGAGCACCCCGATGCTCGTCCACGCGTCCGTCAGCACATGATGACCATTCGCCTCGAGAATGAGCGAACCGCCCTTTTTCCCGAGCCGCAGGAGGTGCCATCCGAGCCATCCGTTGATGAGCAAGGCGACGGCGGTGAGCAACGTCCCGGATCCGAGATTCTGCGGCGCTTCCCCCACGATCCATTGCCGGATCGCCTGCCAGAGAATGAACAGTCCCGCAATCGAGATCAGCCCGCCCTCGAAGCCCGCCGAAAAAAACGAGATTTTCGCATGGCCATAGGGGTGCGTTTCGTCCGGCGGCTTTTGCGAAAGGCGCAGACTGTAAACAACGAACCCCACCGCCGCGACATGCACGATCGACTCCGCCGCATCACTGAGGATGGCCGACGACCGCGTCAGCCACCAGGCCCAGACCTTGATCGCAAGCATGCCCACACCCACCCAGAAAGAAAGCCAACTGGCCTTCCGGAGGAGCGCCTGACTGCGTTGCGAATCGGTCATGAAATCAAAGTCAGTCTACACGGTTTCCACCGTTTACTGCCTACTGTTTACCGCTTACCGCCCTCCGGGCGTCACTCCGAGATCCCGCAACTGCCGCGCCGCCGTTCCCGCCCAGTCGCGATTCGCGGCCGGACTCGCCGGACTCGGATGAAGGACGCGCCCGATCTTCGCCGGATGTCCGATCGACTCGGCGACCCGGGCGAGACTGGCCTCGGCGAATCCGCCCACGCCGATGAGGAGGTCGGGCTGCAGTTGCCGCAGATGTTCGGCGAGGTAGGCGTCGCAAGCGACCTCGACCGGAGCCATTTCCGCGGCCGGCAGTTTGTCCGGGGTGCGGTTGCGGCTGCTCGCCTCCATCCAGACGAGGGGGCAATAATTCACCACATAGTGATCGGCGAAAAAGTCCTCCGCCTTCGGATACCATTCCGAGAAGAGCCCCCAGAGACGGCGTCCGCTCACCTCCGACTTGTCGCAGTCGAATCCCACGACCGGCCGCTTCGGATGCTCGGGCACGGGCTTTTGCACCGGAACCGAGATCCCCATCCAGTCGCGGACCAGGGCGATTTCCCCGAAGGGCACTCCCGTCTGCGCCATGCCCCACGGACCCGGATTCATCCCGAGGAAAAGAACGCGCTTTTTCGTGTCGCCGAAACGCCGCACATAGAGTTCGTGAGGAGCCCGGGCATACTCGAGCGGGTTGTAGACGTGCGTCACCGGTTCGGCGAACGTGAGCCCGCGCAGGCGCGAGACGAGTTCATCGGTGGCGGTGAGGAGGGCGGCGGAGACGGACATACCCGCATTGAACGACCGGGCTCGGGAAGGTCAAGGAGGGAAGCATGTAGAGGTACGGCGAGTTTGCAAATCAGATAATCTGATTCTATGATCTCGTATGGAAACGACCTTCACCGTTACGGAAGCCGCCCGGGCCTTCTCGGATCTGATCAACCGGGTCGTTTACCGCGGCGATACCGCGATCTTGACCCGCAATGGCTCGGTCGTCGCCCGGATCGTTCCCGAGCCGCGTCGCGAAAGCACCGGGCTCGATCTCGCCGCCGCCCTGGAATCCGCCCCGCGCCTTTCCCCGGAGGAAGCCTCCGAGTTCGCCGACGACATCGAGGCGGCCCGCCGCAGCCTGAACGGTCAACCCCTGCCCGATCCCTGGGGGGAATGAGCCTGATCCTCGACAGCTCCGTGCTCATCGCCGACGAGCGCGGCACCTGGGATGGCCGTCGTTTCGCGCGGGAGGTGATCGGCAACCAACGAACCGCGATCTGCGCGATCACCGCCTCGGAGTTTCTCCACGGTTGCTTCCGCGCTCCAGTCGGCAGGCGCCGCGAGCAACGGTTCGCCTTTTTCGACGCGATCGTGAATGCCCTCGAAGTGATCCCCTTTGATCTCGGCATCGCCAAGACCCATGCCGAACTTTGGGCGGAGCTCGCTTCGCGCGGAGTCGGCGTCGGCGCCCACGATCTGCTGATCGCGGCGACCTGCCTGCACCTCGATTGGTCGCTGGCCACGCTGAACGAAGCGGAGTTTTCGCGGATTCCGGGATTGAAGTTGGTGGATTGCGTTTCCTTCCGGAACGGTTGAAAGAACATACCGCTTCCGTCCCCATGATCGATTCCTCCCCCACCCTCGCCATCGTCGGTTCCGGCTCGGTCGGCGGATATTACGGTGCCCGCCTGACCTCCGTTGCGGAGGTCTCCTTCCTCATGCGGCGCGACCTCGCCGCGGTGCGGGATCGTGGCCTGGTCGTCCACAGCATCGCCGGCGACCTGCACCTTGATCCGGTGCGCGCCTTCGCCACGACCGCGGAGATCGGCCCGGTCGATCTTGTCGTCATCGCGATCAAATCGACGGCCAATGACGCCCTCCCCGACCTGCTCCCGCCGCTCCTCAAGCCCGGCACGATCCTCCTCACGCTCCAGAACGGACTCGGCAACGAGGCCTTTCTCGCGCGGCATTTTCCCGGTCATCCCATCCTCGGAGGACTCTGCTTCGTCTGCATCAATCGCGGCGAGCCGGGCGTGATCCACCACCTCGCCCACGGCCGCGTCGAGATGGGCGCCTACTCCCATCCGGAAACGCTCGCGCCCATCGCCGATCTTTTTGTCCGCGCCGGACTCGACTGCCGCGTCCTCCCCGATCTCGGACTCGCCCGCTGGCGCAAGCTGGTCTGGAACGTGCCCTTCAACGGACTCTCCATCGCCGCGGGCGGCATCGACACGCAACAAATCCTCGCCGATCCCGCCCTCCTCGCCCGCACCCGCAAGCTCATGGGCGAGGTCATCGCGGTCGCGGCGGCGCTGGGTCACGCCATCGACCCGGCCTTCGCCGAGGCCAACATCAAAGGCACCCTCGAGATGGGGCCCTACCAGCCCTCGAGCCTCGTCGATTTCCTCGCCGGACAAGCCGTCGAGGTCGAGGCGATCTGGGGCGCTCCCCTGCGCGAAGCGAAACGACTCGGAGTTCCCACACCCGAGTTGGAATCGCTCCATCGCGAGATTTGCGCGGCGACCGGATCGGGTGGAACGTGAACCATGTCCGAGTTCACCCTGCCCGCCGCCCTCCAATCCGCGAAACCGGCCGTCGGGATCGTGCTGGGATCAGGACTCGGCGGATTGGTGGATTTGTTAGGGAAAGCAAAGTCCGTCGAGTATGCGGAGATCGGA
Organism: Verrucomicrobiales bacterium; assembly: GCA_016795385.1. Lineage (GTDB taxonomy): Bacteria > Verrucomicrobiota > Verrucomicrobiia > Verrucomicrobiales > DEV007 > Arctic95D-9. Next base: position 26,888 of record JAEUHI010000090.1, read on the forward strand.
GGACTCCCCGTCGGCAGCGTCGAAGGCCACGCCGGAAAGCTTCATCTCGGCACCCTCGGCGGTGTGAAAGTCGCCGTCGCCCAGGGCCGCGTCCATGTCTACGAGGGACGCACCGCCCGCGAGGCCGCCGCGATGATGCGGCTTTTCCACCAACTCGGCATCGGCACCGTCGTCCTCACGAACGCCGCCGGCATCGTCAACGCGAACCTCAAACCGGGTCGCTGGATGTTGATCTCCGATCACCTCAATCTCGCCCGCCAATCGCCCCTGACCGGGGCCGGCACCTTCATCGACCAGAGCGAGGTGTATTCGGTCGAATTGCGCGACCTCCTCCGCGCTGAAAGCCTCGAGCTCACCGGCAGCAAACTCGCCGAAGGGATCTACGCCTGGGTCAACGGGCCCGAATACGAGACGCCCGCGGAAGTCCGCATGCTCCGCACCCTCGGCGCCGACGCCGTCGGCATGTCCACCGTTCCCGAGGCGATCCAGGCCCGCGCCCTGGGAATGCGCATCGCCGCCCTCTCGTGCCTGACCAACTACGGGGCCGGTCTCTCCACCAAACCGCTCAGCCACGAGGAAGTGATGGAGGCGGGTCGGGCGGCGGCGCAGGAACTGTTTGCTCTGCTCGAAAGTGCGATTCCGGCGATGGTGGAGATTTGAGGCGACAGAGTCTGCTTTGAAAGCATCTGCGTAAAAGTCCTTCCACGCAGTCCGCATTTCCGCCGCCTCGCCGCTTGACCCCGCCCCGCCCGGTCTGCCACGCTCGCGGTCCCCTATGAGCTCCGAAACCCCGTGCCCGAAAAACACCCGCCGTGTCGTCATCGCCAGCTTTGTTGGCACGACGATCGAGTGGTACGACTTCTTTCTCTACGGCACCGCCGCCGCGCTCGTATTCAACCAACTCTTCTTCACGAACCTCGATCCCCTCGCGGGCACGATGGCTTCTTTCGCCACCTACGCGGTTGGTTTTTTCGCTCGTCCTCTCGGCGGGATCGTCTTTGGCCACTACGGCGACAAGATCGGAAGAAAATCCATGCTCGTGACCACCCTGATGATGATGGGCATCGCCACCGTCCTCATCGGTCTGCTCCCGACCTACAACCAGATCGGCTTGTGGGCGCCGGCGCTGCTCGTGCTGCTGCGGTTTGTGCAAGGGTTCGGCGTCGGGGGCGAATGGGGCGGCGCTGTCCTCATGGCCGTCGAACACAGCCGCGAAGGACGCCGGGGCTACCACGCGAGCTGGGTGCAGGCGGGCGTGCCGGTCGGGATGCTGCTGGCGAACGGCGTCTTCATGCTCGCCTCGCGGATGGATGAGGCGGCTTTCCTTTCGTGGGGCTGGCGCGTGCCCTTCCTCCTCGGTGTGCTCCTCCTCGGCGTCGGCATGTTCATCCGCCTCAAGATCTATGAAAGCCCGATCTTTGAAAAGGCCAAGGCGGAGGACGCCGGACCGAAGGTGCCCATCCTCGCCGTGATCCGCGAGCATCCCCGCAACGTCCTTCTCGCGATGGGAGCGCGCTTCGCGGAGAACGCCTACTTCTACATCTTCACCGTGCTCGTCCTCAGCTACGGATCGCAGCAACTCGGCATGGGAAAGGCGGGACTGCTGAATGCGGTGATGTTGGGGTCGGCCGTGCAGCTCGTCGCCATCCCCGCCTTCGGCGCGCTCTCGGACCGTTGGGGAAGACGCCCCGTTTATCTGGGCGGGGCCGTGTTCCTGCTGCTCTTCGCCTTTCCCTTCTTCTGGCTCGTCGATACGAAGATGCCGATCCTCGTTTCGCTTGCGATCGTCATCGGATTGATCGGCCACTCGGCGATGTATGGACCTCAGGCGGCCTTTTTCTCCGAGCTCTTCGGCACCCGCGTGCGCTACAGCGGCGCCTCACTCGGCTACCAGCTCGCCTCCCCGCTCGCCGGTGGTCTCGCCCCGCTCATCGCCGTGGCGCTGCTCGACTGGAGCGGCGGAGAACCCTGGCCCATCGCCGTGTATCTCATCGGCATGGCCCTGATCACCCTGGTGTCGGTGTGGTTCGCGGAGGAGACGCACCGGAAGGGTCTGTGAGCTGGGCGGGAGCAAGAGTTGACCTTGAAGACAGTTCGACTACCTTCCAACAAGGTTGGTCATCATCCATGAATCTCACCCTGAACATCGATGTTTCGGAAGAAACCCGCGAAGCTGTCGAGAAGATTCGCGACCTCAATGAGCGCGTCGCTTGGTTTCTTCAAGAGCAGGCCGCACTTGAACGCTGGCGACAGGAGCGACAAAGCAACGATGACCGTGAAATCGCTGCAGCGATCGTCCGTGAAGCGGAATTCTTGAAACAATCGGGAGAATCCCGCGATGCCATCGGGGAGAGGTTTCTCTCACGCTGGGACAGGATGATGTCTCAAATTGCCGAATGAGTTTCCGTGTCGTCCCGGATACAAACGTCCTCATTGCTTCCCGCAAGAGCCCGTCTCCAACGAGCCCGACTCGCGAACTCTTTGAACGGTGGATTCGAGGCGAATTCACCCTCCTCTACAGTCTCGACACGATCGTTGAGTATTTTTGCAAGTTTCGTGAACTAGGACTCGATCCACTGGAAGCTCGTCTACTTCTCACCGAAATCGCCGCGATTGGCGAATTGGTCAGCATTTCCACATTTCACGAGCAGTTTTATCCGAAGGATCCCGAGGACATTGCCTTTCTCCTCTGTGCAACCAATGGCGAAGCCTCACACTTGGTGACCTACGATTCCAACTTTGATCCGGTGAAGAGTCGTTATTCGTTCCTTGTTTGCACTCCCCTCGAGTTTCTTCGTCAGCTTCGCAGCTATTGATAGTCAAACGAAGTTCCCCCCTCACCGTTCCACCGCCATCGCGATGCCCATGCCGCCGCCGATGCAGAGGCTGGCGATGCCGCGGTGAAGATCCTCGTCCTCCATCAGATGCAGCAGCGTCGTCAGCACGCGGGCACCGCTCGCACCGATGGGATGCCCTAGGGCGATGGCGCCGCCACGGCGGTTGAGCCGCTCCGGATCGACTCCTAACAAATGCGCGCAACCGAGCGTCTGAACGGCGAAGGCCTCATTGATCTCGATCGCCTCCACCTCATCGAGACTCCAGCCCGCCCGCCCGCAGACGCCGCGGATCGCCTCGACCGGTCCGAGCCCCATCAATCCCGGATCACAGCCCACCACGGCGCTCGCGACGATGCGCGCACGCGACACCAGCCCGAAACGCGCGACCGCTTCCTCTCCGGCAAGCAAGACCATCGCCGCCCCGTCGTTGATGCCGGAAGCATTGCCGGCCGTGACGCTCCCCTCGGGACGAAAGGCCGGCTTCAGTTTCGCGAGCCCCTCTTCGGTCGTCTCCGGCCGGGGATGTTCATCCTCGGCGATCAAGCCCTCGCGCGTCGCAACCGGCACGATCTCGCGGGCGAAGACCTCGCGATGCGCTGCGGCGAGCCGCTGGCTGCGCGCGGCGAAGGCGTCCTGCTCGGCCCGGGTGATGCCCAACTTTTCCGCGATACGCTCAGCCGTTTCCCCCATGCCGATTTCGAGCATGGGATCACTCAAGCCGTCGAGGAAGAGCGAGTCGGTCAGGGTGGAGTCACCGAGCTTTTTCCCCCAGCGCGCGTCGAGCGCGTAATGCGGGGCGCGGCTCATCGATTCGACCCCTCCCGCAAGGACGAAGCCGCATTCCCCGAGCCGGATCGCATCGGCCGCGAGCGCGACCGCCTTCAGCGAAGATCCGCAGGCCATGTTCACGGTGAAGGCCGGGACCGCTTCGGGCAGGCCGAGCCGCCAGCCGACCTGGCGCGCCACGTTCATCCCGCAACCGGCCTGGAGGACCTGGCCGAGGATGACTTCGCCGATCTCGGGTCGCAGCGACTCCGGAACGACCACCTCCGCCACCGCGAGGGCGAGGTCCGCGGTCGGAATCGATTTCAATCCCCCGCCAAAGCGGCCGATCGGGGAACGTTTTGCGTCGATGAGGTGGACGGGGGTCATGGGGCGAACCTACCATAAGCCGCAACCTGCCGCATCACCCCGGTCCGCTTCCCTTGCGCAATCAACGCCATGTGGCATCTTGCCTTCATGACGGTGGCTCTCACACATCGTTTCACGGTGGACGACTATCACCGTATGGCCGAAACCGGCATCCTCAAACCGGGTGCCAAAGTCGAACTCATTGACGGGGAGATTGTCGATATGCTGCCCATTGGTCCCTTTCACAGCGGGTCGGTCTATCGGCTGACGAGAGGTTTCACCCAGAGAGCGGATGGACGCTGGCTTGTCGCAAGCCAGGGCCCGCTTCAACTCGGCGAGTCCGACATGCCGGAGCCCGACGTGATGCTGCTGCGTCCCTCGGAGGACGATTACACCTCGCGGCACCCCGTCGCCGGAGATGTCTTCCTCATCATTGAAGTCGCCGACTCCAGCCTCACCTTCGACCAGAACGTGAAGCTTCCCCTTTACGCGAAAGCCGGCATCGAGGAAGTGTGGATCCTCAACGTCCCCCAGAAGCAGCTCGAGATTTACCGGCAACCGCAGTTCCTCGGTTACGAATCGAAGACCATTCTGCAGAACGGCGAGGCGGCTCCGGCCCGCTTCCCGGACGCGACGATTGACGTTCGCCAACTGGTCGGCTGACTCCTCAGGACGTCATCTCCCGGAGCGGTTCCCCCACCTCCGGCGCAAACTCCATCCGGCCGAGCACCTCGTTCTCCAAATCCACTCCCGGCGCGATCTCCACGAGGCGCAGGCCGCGGTCGGTCAGTTCAAAGACCGCCCGCTCCGTGACGTAGAGCACCTGCTGCCCCCGCGCGAGCGCGGAGGGACCGTGGAAAGAAACCTGGTCGAGCGAGCGCACGAACTTGGCGTGTTTTCCCTCGCGGACGATCCGCAGTTTCCCGTCCTCCACCGCCACCTCGAGATCGCCGGCGCGGAAGGTGCAACAGAAGACGAGACGCCGCGCGCTCTGGGCGATGTTCATGAAACCGCCGACCCCGGCGAAGCGTCCCGCGAAATGGGTCACGTTCACGCTGCCATCGGCATCGATCTCGACCGCCCCGAGCACGGCGAGGTCGAGGCCGCCACCGTCATAAAAATCAAACTGCGAGGGCTGGTCGATGATGGCCTCGGGATAGTGGCTGCACCCGAAGCTGAGGCCCGAGGCCGGCACGCCGCCGATAGGGCCGCTCTCGACGGTGAGGGTGAATTCGCCGAGCCGTCCCGTTTCCGCCGCCACCGCCGCGACGGCTTCGGGGAGGCCGATGCCGAGATTGACGATGTCGCCCACCCGCACCTCGCGCAGGGCGCGCGTCCCGATGATCTTGCGCTCGGAAAAACCGAGCCGCGGCACCGCGGCGAGGTCGTCACCGGTCTCGACATAACTCGAATTGAAGGCCTCGCCGAAAGTCTGGTCGTGTCCCTCACCTCCTGACACGACCACATGATCGACGAGAATGCCCGGCACCCGCACCGACTTCGGATCGTCGATGCGATCCACGATCCGCTCGACCTGGGCGATGACGATGCCGCCGTGATTCTTTGCCGCCTGCGCGATGGGGAGGACTTCGCCGATGAACCCCTCGCGCTCCATCGCGAGATTGCCCTTCCGGTCCGCGGTCGTCGCCCGGATCAGTCCGACATTCACCGGCACGCTCTTGTAGCGCAGCCAGGTTTGCCCATCGAGCACGACCCGCTCCACGAGCGGCTCGATCGTGCGGGCGTTGAGACGGCCGCCGCCGTTGACCGGATCGATGAAGGTGTTCAATCCCACTTGGGTGAAGATCCCGGGCCGCTTCGCCGCGATCTCGCGCAAGAGGACACAGAGCACCCCTTGCGGGAAATTGTAGGCCTCGATTTCGTTGGCGAGGGCGAGAGCCCCGAGTTTGGGAGCGAGATTCCAATGCCCTCCCACGACGCGGCGCACCAGTCCTCGGTGGGCGAGGTGATTGAGCCCGCGGTCGCCCCGGTCGCCTTGGCCGGCGCAATAGTAGAGGGTCAGGTCCTGCGGCGTACCCTCTTGAATGAAGCGCCGCTCCAGAGCCGCGGTGAGCAACTCCGGATGTCCCGCTCCTACGAACCCGCCGATTGCGACGGTGGCCCCGCTCGGAATGGCGGCGATCGCTTCGTCGGCGGTGGAGAGCTGGGCCTTGGCGCGCATGAAAAAGACTGACCACTGATCGACGCTGATTTCCGCTGATCTGTTGGCTTCGCTTCCTGACCTTTTACTTTTTACCTTTCACCTTTTACTGGCGCGGCGTCAGCCGCGCCACCCTCCATTGATTTCGATGGTTTGCCCGGTGACGTAAGAAGCGAGGGGAGAACAGAGAAAGAGCACGACATTCGCGACCTCCTCCGTCGTCCCGAAGCGGCCGAGCGGCACGTTCTTCAGCATCTCTTCGCGCACGCTTTCGGGAATGGTCGCGGCCATGCTCGTGTCGATCACGCCGGGGGCGACGGCATTCGCCCGGATCCCGCGTCGCGCCGCCTCGCGGCTGAGAACGCGCATCATCGACTGCACCCCCGCCTTCGCCGCCGCGTAGTTGGCCTGGCCGAAGAAGCCCTGGATCGCGGCGATGCTGCCGAAGCTGACAATGGCCCCGCCATCGCGCATCACCGCGAGCCCGTGTTGGCAGCAGAGGAAGACGCCGGTGAGATTCACATCGAGGACGGCATCCCACTCCTCGCGGCTCATCTTCGCGATGGTCCGGTCGCGAATGATGGCGGCGTTGTTCACGAGAAAATCGATGCCCCCGCGCCACTCGCGCGCCGCTTCCATCATCGCACGCACCTGCGCCTCGTCGGAGACATCGGCGGCGGCAACGAGCGCGCTGTCGGCGCGGGCCGCGTTCAATTCCCCGGCGAGGGCTGCGGCATCATCGCCCGTGGTGCCTTTGTCAGGGTGATTGAGGATCACGTCCGCGCCGGACTCGTGGAAGGTGCGCGCGATGCGGGCTCCGATGCCCTGGGAGGCACCGGTGATCAGGGCGGTTTTGCCGGTAAGGTCGATGGCGATCATAGGTGGGAGGGATTATTTCGCATAGTCGACTCCGGTCAGGCTATGGAGGACGGAATCCTGCCAGTCCCGCAACTTCGCCTCAAGAGATTCGACGACTTCTGGCTTCTTCGCCGCCAGATCGCTCTTCTCTCCCGGATCGGCCTCGAGGTCGAAGAGCTCGCGTTTCGCTCCGCCCTTCTTCTGATCCTGCACGAGCAACTTGTAGCGACCATCGATGATGGATCGGGCTCCGCCGTGGTCGGACTCGATGATCGCGGGCTGCCGGTAGTTCTGGAAGTTCCGCGTCGCGATGCCATTGGCCACCTTGACCAAGGGAGTCGTGCCCTTCTGCAACTCGGGATCGAGGTAGGGTTCAGGCTTCCTCGCCGTGAGTGAACGGGTGTCATATCCCCAGAAAAACAGCGGCGAGGGACGTTCCGCAGCTCCCGCCGAGAGCAGCGGCATCAGGTCGGCCCCGTCGAGAGGACGGTCGGGCAGCGGCACGCCCGTGATCCCCGCGACCGTGGGCAGGAGGTCGCTCGTCGAAGCGCGCAAGCTTGTCGCGATCGGCTTGGGGAAACGCGCGGGCCATTCGATCAAGCCGGGCACGCGGGTGCCGCCCTCGTAAAAATCAGCCTTCATCCCGCGATGGGGCGATTCAAGCAAGCCGTCGGGAGAGGTGCCGTTGTCGCCGCAGTAGAAGAGCAGTGTGTTCTCCTTCAAACCAGAAACGGCGAGGTGCTTTCGCAAGGTGCCGATGGCGCGGTCCATTGCCGTGATTTCGGCGTAGCGTTCGCGCAGGACGTCGCCAAGAGGGCGGGTCGTCTGTCCGCCGGTTTCGTTGGAGGTCAGTTTGACCATTTTGTCAGGGTACTTCGCCGGCAGCTCGTCATAGAGCGCGAGATCCTCCGGCAATCCCTGGTAGGGCTCGTGCGGCGATCCGAACCAGATCACGGCGAGGAAGGGTTTGCCCTCGTCACGGGCGCGGTCGAGAAAGCGGATCGTCTCATCGATGAGGATGGCGGAACTCTCGCCTGGAAAGACTTCCGGCGGGCCGCCGTTGCGGGAAAAGGAAGGATTCAGCTCGAAGAAGTTGTCGTGGGCGAGGCATTCGTGGAAACCCGTCGCGAGCGGGCTGACGGGCGACTCCTTTTTCACCGCGCCGACGTGCCATTTGCCGAAATGGCCACAGCGATAGCCTGCCTTCGTTGCGAGATGGGCGATGGTGATCTCCTCGGGACGAAAGGACCAGCCCGGCGCAAAGGTGCCCATGCGGTTCGGATGGCGACCCGTGAGGAAACTCGCGCGCGTGGGCGAACAACTCGGATGCGCCGCGTGGAAACGATCGAGACGCAGGCCGGTGGAGGCCATCTCGTCAAGGACCGGCGTTTTGACATAGGGATGTCCGTTGTAGCCCGTCTCCTCCCAACCGTGGTCGTCGCCCATCATGAGAATCAGGTTGGGGAGCGGTTCGGCGGCGCGGAGGAGGATCGGGAAGAAGAGGGCGAGCAGGAACAGGGGGCGTTTCATGAAAGAGAGGGATTTGGACCACGGATGTTCAGGGATCAACACGGATGACCCGGAGTTTCGCAGTTTTCGAATCCGTGCAAATCAGTGTCCATCCGTGGTTTTAATCTCATCGGTTCGGCTTTGTCCACTTCACCTTCGCCACCCAGACACGGTTGTCCGCGCCGCGGGCGACGAGGGGAGCGGGATCAGAGTAGTTCGGGCCGGGGGCCTGCATCCATTCGGTGACGGTGACCCAGGTTTCGTTCTCATTCACCTCAGTCACCCCGAAATTACCGAGTCGCGCGCCATGCTCGGGCACGAGCACCTGCTCGCTCGATCGCACGATGCGCAAAGTCTCGGGATCGACGCGGGCAATGAAGAGCGGAGCCCTGTGCCGCATGACGTGGTCGTTGTCCGCTCCCCGTCGCGTGTAGACGAGGAAGACCGCCTCACGATGGGTCACCCAGTGTTGCTGGGTGTTGTAGTTCCCCAAGTTCGTTCCGTCATCCCAGCACCAGGGCACGGGCTCGGAGAAATCCTGACCGTCTTCACTGACAGAAACATAACCGCTCTCGTCGTTGCGTAGGGTCAGGTAGAAGCGACCGCCCCATCGTGTGAGCGAGGGCTCGTAAAGACCACGTCCGATCGGGACGGTGAGTTCATCACCGTGGCCGAGGTAGCGCAATTCGCTGCCGTCGAAGGAGCAGCGGACCACCGTGACGGAATAACGCGGGGCCTCGAGGGATTTGAAATAAATCGGCAGCAACACGGTGCCGTCCTCGAGATCGAAACGCTGGACGCAGCCCGCTCCGGCGTTCTCGAATTTCGGTTCATCGGGCATCTTCAGCGTCTTCCACGGCGACCATTGGCCTGTCTTCGCGTCGTAGACCGAATACGGAGTCTCCCTCGGCCGCACTTTCGCGACGGCGTTTTTCTCATAAACCGCGGTGTGGCCGATGCCGAGGAGCTTGCCAGACGCCGCGTGCCATTTCGGCCAGAAGTCGCAGACGGTGATCTCGAGATCCTGGTGTTCTTTCCAGGCAAATGGACGTCGGGAGAAGCTCTCGTGCTCGACCGGGGCGCTCCAGGTCTTGCCGAGATCGCTGCTCCGCATCGTGTTGAGCGCGTAAAAAAGATCCGATCCCGCGAGATCGAGCTGCTGCAACGTCATCACCGCGAGAGGCGCGTCCGAGTCATTGCCACCGGCACGCGGCGGGATCACCCCGGCCCGGGCGTGGACCCAGCAGGTTTTCCCGTCGAAACCCTGCCGCGCCACGGTCTGCTCGATTTCGTAGAGGGGGTCGGCGGCCCGATTCGGGGCGGCCAATGCCAATATGAGGGGGATCAGGAGAAGCTCCGGTCGCATCGATCGATGAAATCATGCCATCCGCTCCCCTGGCCATCCCATTCCGCCCGCAGATGCGCCAAATGACGGGAGAGACCGCTGATTTTCGCCGATCCACGCGGATGGTTTGGATTTCCAAAGAATGCGGGTAAACACCCCATCACCTCCCCCAAATCAGCGAAATTCAGCGTCCAGCCGCGGTCCCCTTCCCCGTCCCAGCAGGGATTTCCCCCTGCTCCGTATCCTTCCCCGCGGGTTTACCGTATCCGATACGAAAATCGGTTTGTGAATTCCCCTCCGGAGTCCAAATTCCGCCCACACATGAGCCAACACATCCGACTTCACATCCCGGGACCCGTCGAGGTTTCGCCGGCGACCTATGCGGCGATGGCCGCCCCTATGATCGGCCACCGCAGCAAGGACTTCGTCGCCCTTTACGACGCGATCCAGCCGCGTCTCCAGACCCTTATGGGCACGACCCAGCCCGTTTTCCTTTCCACCTCCTCCGCCTGGGGTGTGATGGAGGGTGCCGTCCGCAACCTCGCCACCAAGAAGGTCCTCTGCTGCTGCTCCGGTGCCTTTTCCGACAAGTGGGTGGATGTCGCCCGCCGTTGCGGCAAGGAAGCCGAGGCGCTCCAGTTCGAATGGGGTGCCCCGGTCGATCCCGCCGCGATCGATGCCAAACTCGCCACCGGTGAGTTCGACCTCGTCACTTTCATCCACAACGAGACCTCGACCGGCGTGATGAACCCCCTCGCCGAGGTCGCCGCCGTCGTCCGCAAGTACGACGACGTCCTCCTCGTCACCGACACCGTTTCCAGCTTCACCGTCGTGCCGATCGAGGTCGACAAGCTTGGCATCGACGTCCTCCTCACCGGCAGCCAGAAAGCCCTCGCCCTGCCCCCCGGACTCGCCCTCTTCAGTGCCTCCGAGCGTGCCATGGCCAAGGCCGCGACGATCCACGACCGCGGGTATTACTTCGATTTCCTCGAGTTCAAGGCGAACCACGACAACTCGATGACCCCGAGCACCCCGTGTATCGCCACGATCTACGGGCTCAATCACCAGCTCGACGTGATCTTCGAAGAAGGCATCGAAAACCGTTTTGCCCGCCACGAGAAGCTCAACAACCTGGTTCACGCCTGGGTGAAGAAAAACGGCTTCGAGTTCTTCGCTCCCGAAGGCTATCGCTCCAAGTCGCTCACCTGCATCAAGAACAACAAGGACATCGACGTCGCCAAGCTCGGCTCGATCATGCGCAAGGATCACTCCCTCGCGATCGACGGAGGTTACGGCAAGATCAAGGGCAAAACCTTCCGTCTCTCCAACATGGGCGACGAGACCGAGGCCACGATCCAGAACCTCCTCGACGCCCTCGACGACGCGCTGACGAAGCTGTAGTTTGGGAAGGTCTCTAGCTTTCCGATCAATCGGTCAAAACACTCAGCAAAAGCGGGCGTTTCGGATGAACCGCGACTCCATGAGCACCGACGACGACTTGCTCTCTCGACTGGAGTTTGCGCCAGAGTATGAAATCCTCGGCGTGGTTGATCCAGGTGGCGTCGGTCGGGTCGGACAGGGAGTGCCTTTCGGGGACTTCAAATGGACCGTCAGCGTGCCGCTTGCCGCGTGGAAGCCTATAGGATCCCAACTCAGAACGTCTGGATTGAACGTTCGGAAGAACGTTCAGGAGGCGGAGATATCCTCCTGCCTTGGAAACGTCGAACCTTACGATGTCATTCGATTAAGAGTCCGAATCGCGATTGAACCACGAGACGACGTTACCGAGGCCTTGTTGATCGAACTAATCGGAAAAGACAGCTCCGACCCTGAGCTTCGCTCCCATGCAATAAAACTGCAAGAAGAGGTAAGCTTTGTCGATCCATTGCTTGGCAAATTCGTCTTGAATCGCGGGCTCAACTGGTTCGAGTCGACCGTTGACTGGTGCGGTTCGCCTATTAGTTTGACCATTAACGCAGAGATCCCGATCGAGGTGGAGAAATCCCTAGTGGGCGCGAAAGAGCTTTGGGATTCCCAGGAAGAGTGGCATCAAAGAGTGCTGACGTGTGCCAGTAAACATCTCTTAAGCTTGAAGAATGAGGGCTGGCTTCAAATGGGCGAGCCGGATTTGACCGAGGGTGAGTTTCTGAAAATGCTGACCCTTGAATCTATCTCAATTGAACCTGATGGTTTGTTTGAGTTTTGGTTCGATGATGGAGAGATCTTCTTTGGGCATTCGATCATGGTGAGCGGTACCTTGGCTGAGGGCCCGAAAGATGCGGGAATTCATGGATAGATTTAATTCGGAGTCCGTCGACTAAAGTTTGGTGTTAGTTTTTGAACGACGGATTATGAGTATCACGCGCTTCCTCTTCCCCCCGGACCCGGAACGCGTCGCGGTGAAAATCTGTGGCATCACCCGCGGCGACGAGGCGCACGCCATCGTCGCCGCGGGGGCCGATGCGCTCGGGATCAATTTCTGGCCTCAGTCGAAACGCTACATCGCGCTCGCCGCAGCGGTGCCGTGGCTGCGCGAGCTCGACGGCACCGTGCCGCGCGTCGCCGTAACCGTGAACGCGACCGATGCCGAACTCCGCGCCCTCCATGAGAGCGGCGTCATCGATTGGATCCAGCTCCATGGCGACGAGACACCGGAGAGGGTCAGGTCATTGATCCAACAGGGTTTGCCCGTGTTCAAAGCCCTCGGGGTGAAGGATCGTGCCATGCTCGAAACCGCCGCCGCCTTTGCCTCCCCCACTCTGCTCCTCGATGCCTACGCCCCGAATGAATACGGCGGCAGCGGCGAGACGATGGACTGGTCCCTCGGCGCCGAGGCGGTGCGACTCTGGCCCGATCGCCAGATCGTGCTCGCCGGGGGACTGACGCCGGAAAACGTCGCCGAAGCCGTGCGTCAGGTGCATCCCGCCGCCGTCGATGTCGCGAGCGGGGTCGAAACCAGCCCAGGACGGAAGGATCTCGACAAGGTGCGCGCTTTTATTGAGAGCGTCGGATGAGGAGGGACAACTGCATCAGAGGTAATTCTGACGCCTGCACCCCCGACGCCGCCCGCACCTTAGTTGTACGTCACCGTGCGCGGAGCGCGGAATCCCTTTTTGTCCGAAAGACGCACCTTCTTCGACTTTTTGGCCTTTCGTTTGGGAGGATTCGAAGTCGTGACCACCGGCTGCGGCTTTTCCACGATCGGACCGTAGAACAGGCGGACCCGGCTGATCGAGCCGCCATTTTCCTGCCATACCTGCTGGGGAGCGGTCGTAGCGAGGGGAAACTGCATTCCGAATCGAGCCAACGAGATGGGAAGACCGTCGATCGAACTGGCAAAGGGAGCACCGGAAGCGTAAGAACTAACCCCTCCCCGGGATCCGAGGATGCCGATCACATCGCCCGCGAACACTTCAAGGTAGGTCGCGATGGTTCCCGGTGTGGGATCATCCTGGGTCAGGAAGAGCACTTCGAATTCGTCCGTGGTCGCGCCGAACACGGGTGGCTCAGCGGTCAACCGCAAGACGGCGATCGACTGATTTCCGGAGCTGGCGTCGGTGGGCACTTCGACTCCCGTGATCGCGAAATCCTTCGGCGCGGTGAACCAGTAGCCGCGGACACTGCCGTTAAACGTCGAGGATTGCCCGGGGAGATCGATCTGTGTCTGAGCCTCGGCCGAGATCAGGGCCGACAACCCAAAACCGAGAAGGAGGCATCGCGCCCCGCGGATAAAGGTACGGAAGGTGGGGTTGGTCGACGACTGGCAAAAAAACGAGGAATCCATCCGAACAGCTAAGGCCGGATCGCCGATCTACAAGGAATTTATCACCTTCAGGAGATTTATGGAGCAACCGGCACCAGCCCCGCCTTTTTCTTCTCCTCGAATTCCGCCCGGGCATCCGTCAGGTAGGGATTCGGCGGGAGGAGATTTCCCGGGATCGGCGCACGGCGGAAGGCGGCGTCGGGACCGTAGTTCGAAGCGAGATACGAAATGATGGTTTTCTCAGTCGCGGGATCGAGCGGCCAGAGACCGCCCGACTGCTGCATCCAGCGAATCGTATCGGTCCACGTCGCCTCGGTGCCCTTTTGCATCAGGTATTGCCGGGGAGAATGGCAGACATTGCAGTGCGTCCGCACGAGCTCCCAGCCCTCGGCCATCTTCATGCCGGTGGCGGGGTCGAGAGGAACCTCGGCCTTCGGTTCCTCCGCGCGGGCAATGACGGCGAGGAGGAGGATCACGGCGAGACAAGACGTTTTCATGGTGTCTTTGTCAGGATCACACCGCCTGCACGGCGATGCGGTGACAGGCGTTGTTCAGGTAACCCTCGGGATTCCATCCGGGCACGAGCATGGGCTGGCTTTTCCCCTCGCTGTCGACGGCGCGGGCCCAAACCTCGTAGTAGCCCTTCTTCGGGAACTTCAGCTCCGCGTTCCAGCGCTGCCAGGCAAGACGGTTGGCCGGGGCCTTGAGATCGGCCTTCACCCAGGTGCTGCCGAAGTCGATCGAGACAAAGACCTCCTTCACCTCAAGATCGCCGGCCCAGGCATGACCGCGGCAGGCAAAGGTCTCGGCCAGCGGATGCGTCGTGCCCGAGGCGGGAAAAGTGACGATCGACTTCACCGGCATCGACTCGATGATCCGCATGTCCTCCTCGGGCACCTTCGTGCCGGGAGCGACGGGATGTTTCGGCACCTTGTAGGACATGCCCTTCATCTTCTCACCGTCGTGGACGCGGTCGCGGATCTCGATCTTTCTCACCCACTTGCCCGAGACCGAGGCGGGCCATCCGCCGGCGACGAGGCGGACGGGATGGCCGTTGTGATACGGCAAATCGGCGCCGTTCATCGCGAAGGCGAGGAGGGTTTCATCCTCGAGCGCCTTGCGCATGGGGACACCGCGTGAGATCGCTTCCTTTTTCGGATCGCCGGAAAGATGCGTATCGGCTCCGCGATAGGCGACATAGACCGCGTTCTCTTTGATCCCGCAATGCTCGAGCAGATCGCGCAGACGGATGCCGGTCCATTCGGGACAGCCCACCGCTCCGACCGTCCATTGGTTGCCGTGGGCGGGCGGGTTGAATTCGCTGCGTCCATTGCCCCCGCACTCGAGCTGGATGCGGTAGGTGTGATGGGGGAACTTTTCCTTCAATTCCGCCAAGGTGAAGGTCGCGGGGCGTTCGCAGGATTCCCCCGCGACCTCGATCGTCCATTTCGCGGGATCGAGCGTCTCGGGCAGCGGGGCATTTCCGTTGTTGCGGACGAAAAGGTGCTTCGCCGGAGTGATTTCGTCGTCGAGGAGGTGGGCCGGGGTCTCCGCGTTGACGGGCCGGTCGTTCAGCACGACGAGCCCTTCCTTGCCCGGAATCTGGAAGGGCGTCGGGGCCTGGGCGAAGGCGGCGGGAATGAGACCGGCGGGCATGCGGTCCCAGAACACGATCTCGCACCCGAGCGCCGCCGTCACCGTGGCCAGGCCCATCCGCTTGAAGAACCCGCGACGCGAGAGCGGATCCGCCTTTCCGCCCCAGATCAAGGCTTCGACGCGCCCGGGATCCTCGGCGTAGAGTTCGTGAAGTCCGCGGGGACGAGGTGTGTTCGGCTCTTCGTTCATCCTTCCACCTTAGCCTTGGCGAAAGGCGTTGGGCAAGCCCGGGGAAGGCGTATCCACGCTACACTTCCAGCGTTCCCTCGACCACGCCGAGGCGGGATTCGGCTTTCAGCTTGGAGAAGAGCGCCGCCCCCTCGTTCTCGCCGCGCAAGAGGGCCTGATAGGTGCGGATCGTCTCCATCGCCTCGTCCTGACCTTCATCCAAAAGCTCCACCCGGAATCGCCGCAGCCCCGCACCGCGGAGCGCGTTGAAAAAGCGCGCCCCGCTCTGGGCGCGGCCGTTGAAGAGCGTGTTCCGGCAACCCACGTCCGCGGTGAGCCGGTGCAGCTGCCCGACCCGGTCGCGGAGATGGACGACATGGGTGTCGCAGGGACGCCCGCAGTCGGTGAAGTCCTTGCCCTTCGAGAGGAAGGTGCAGAAGACGCAGTGCTCCATGTGAAACATCGGCATGTGCTGGTGCAGGGTCAGCTCAAACCACTCCGGCGGCGCCATCGCGAGGAGATCGAGCACCTGCGAGATGTTGAGATCGTAGGAGACCGTGAGGCTCTCGAGGCCTTGCTCGACGAGGAGCTTCGCCGTGATCGGGTTGGCGACGTTCAGCGAAAAATCCCCCGCCATCGCGAGATCGCCCCGCTCCTTGAAATGACCGATGCCTCCGAGATTCCGGACGAGGACGCCGTGAGGCTTCGCGTTTTCGACCACGCGGAAGAGACCCTTCTCTCCCGCCTTCTGGATCCGCGGGGTGGCGAGGTAAAGCCGCGCCTCCGGAGAGGTCTCGCGGACGCGGGCGACGAGATCCTTGTAGCGGCGCACGTCCTCGAAGTCGGCGTAGATCGTCTCGATCCCGCAGGCGATCGCGGCATCGATCTGGACTTCGGTGCGGCAGAGGACGCGGAGCGAGGGAGTTACCACCGTCGATACCGAGGGACTCGGAGATGGAGGGAGAAGATCGGAGACGGTGGCGGCAGTGGTGCGGCGACGGCCGTAGGCACCGAGGCGCTCCTGTTCGAGGCGTTCGACGAGGGCGCGGCGGAGGCGGTTCAGTTCGCTCACCGGCAGGATCACCGGCCCTGACAAAACCACCTCGAGTCCGGCGAGTTCGTAGACCGTGCCACCGAGGCGACCGAGTTGGTCGCGCAGACCCGCCTCGGTGAGAGGACGATTCGTCGCGACCTCGAGCGGGATCGCCGAGGCCACCTCGACGCCATGCGCGGGATCGGCGAGCACGAGCGGCTCGCCCGCGGCCCCTTGCACCGTCCAGCGAACCGGAATTTTCCGCGCGGGCAATTGTTCGCGCTGGTAGCTGCTCTGCAGCGCCGCGTTCAGCGCCGGATCGTCCGTCTTCCAGACACGGTGACCCGGTTTCAACTTCGCGAAATCGATCTTGCCACGCTGGAGCATCAGCCGCGGCCCCTTCACCTCGTAAATACGACCGCCCTGCTCGCGGTCGGTGTTGCCGCCGGTGTCGAAGACGATGCCATCGCCCGGTTTCACCGACGTGCCGCCGCTCACCTCGACCCAATCGTTCCCTACCTTGTCGATTCGGCCCACGAAAGCCCCACGTTTTTTCCCGAAGCGAGCGTGGACCAGTTTCTGATTGTCGATCCCCTCGAGCCAGCCTGACGACAGGCCCCGGGAAAAGGCCATTTCCAGTTCGTAACGGTCCTCGGGCGAGGCCTTCTTCGGCGCGCCCGACTCGGCCGCATCGATCGCTTTCCGATAGGCCCGCGTCACTGCGGCGACATACTCGGGAGTCTTGAGCCGGCCCTCGATCTTGAAACTCGTCACGCCGATGCGGATCAGTTCGGGGATCTGGTCGATCCCCGCGAGGTCCTGAGGCGAAAGAAGGTAACGCTGGTCGCCGAGATCGCGCGTTTCGCCATCGACGACGAGTTCGTAGGGCATGCGGCAGGCCTGGGCGCATTCGCCACGGTTCGCGCTGCGCTGGCCGAGCGACTCGCTTGTGAGGCATTGTCCCGAGTAGGCGACACAGAGGGCTCCGTGGACGAAGGTCTCGAGCTCCACCGCTCCGGGCGAGTCCGGATGAAAGAGCCGGATTTCACGCATCGAATTTTCGCGGGCGATGACGGCGCGATCGAGATGGAGAAGGCCATGGGCGAAGTCGAGCGCCTCCGGCGAGGTGATCGTCATCTGCGTCGAGGCGTGGAGATGCAGATCGGGCACCATCGCCCGGGCCATCGCGGCGAGCCCGAGATCCTGCACGATGATCGCGTCGACCCCTGCCTCGCTCAGGAGCCGCAGCTGCTCCCCCGCGTCCTCGAGTTCCCTGGAAAAAATGAGCGTGTTGAAGGCCACGAAACCCCGCACCCCGTGCGCGTGGAGGAAGTCCATCAGCTTCGGCAGGTCCTCCGGCGTGAAGTTGTCCGCCCGGATCCGCGCGTTGAAGCGGGGCATGCCGAAATAGATCGCGTCCGCCCCGTTCGCCACGGCGGCGCGCGCACAGTCCCAGTTGCCCGCAGGGGCGAGCAGTTCGGTGGAGGGTTTCGGCATCGCACACGGTAGCACGGGTCGGGCGGGGGCGCGAGATTGCCGATCTGCGAGCAGTCTCTGGTGGCGTCTACAGCGCCGCTCCAGGCGCAGCCGCGGAAGTCTCTCGGCTCTACCGCAAGTCAACACCTATGGGCGGGTTCGAAACCCGGCGTCAGGCGGCGCTCCTTGACACTTCGATCTCATGGATTAGCCTAATCTCCATGCAAACGACCGTTACCACGAAGAACATGGTGACCATACCGGCGGCACTTTCCCGCAAGATGGGTATCACGCCAGGATGCCGCCTTGAGTGGCAGGAGCCGCAGGAGGGCAGCGACGAGGTCACCGTGCGGGTGATCCCGACCCGTGGCGAGAGAGCGCGGCGGCTCATGGGAGCAGCCCGGCAATGGTCGCCAGAGCGGGATGCGGTCGCGGAGCTGATCGCGGAACGTGTACGTGAGGAAGAGGAGCAGATTCTGCGATGACCTATCTTCTGGATACCTCCGCCCTGCTCGCCCATGCCCGGCGGGAATCGGAAGCTCTACGGGTGCAAGAATTGTTCGACCAAGAAGACGCGATGATTCTGCTGAGCAGCGTGAGCGTCGCGGAGATGGCCAGGCGTCTGCGCGAACTGGCTATGCCCGAAGAAGAACTGTGGCAGCTCATCGCCGACTACGAGGGCCTGGCCTCCGAAATCGTTCCCGTGGACTCCGGAATCGCCCGCCGGTCCGATCTCATCACGCGTCGGGCGACCACGCGCCTGCCCTTGGCCGATGCGCTCATTGCAGCATGCGCCGCATCGAGGGACGCAGTCCTCGTTCACCGCGACGCCCACATGCGAACGATCCCGGAGACGGAGGTGCGGCAACTCGATCTCGCCGCAGCGGAATAGCCGCGGAAAAGACGATCGGGAATACGATCTCGTCGAGCCCCCTTTCCGTGAGCAACGATCCCAAAGCTTTTCCCGCGACAACCGAGCCCCTTCCTGCTACTTGGTCTGCCGCATGAAGGACATCGATATAGCCCTGCCGTGCGTCGGTAAGAAAATGCCCGTGGGTCAGGAGGTTCTCTCACTTCCCCTTCTTCAACAACTCCGCCTTCCACTCCGCGGGCAGATCCTCGCTCGACTCGATCCAACGCGTCGCGGCCTCGCGGTTGGAACTAAGCCAGTCGCGTCCCTGTCCCAGCGTCACCTCGCGGCGCTTCCGGTGATCCACGATCTCAAGGGACCACGCGAGCGCGGCATTTCGGTCGGTCCGGGCCGCATTGCGGACGAACTCGATGATCGCGATGTCGCGGAGGGGACCGGGCTCCAGCGCATTCAATGCCGCGCCCGATGACTCGAGATTCACCTCGGTCCAGCCTCGGAAGAGCGCTCCGACTGCCTCGGCTTTGACCGTTTCGTCAGGAAGTGCGAACACCTGGGCAAGGTCCGCTTCGCTACCACCTCGATTTCCGAGCCTCCAGAAGACCGCCTTGGCGATGGATGCCTGAATCGCCGGATCCCTCGTTTTTCCGAGATATTCGATCACTTCCTCCGGAGAATGTTGCGCCCAATTCCCCGCGAGTTTCCCGGCAATTTCTTCGCGCATGGATTCAGGGAGAGTCACGGCCCGATCGAGAGCTGCCGCGGGATTCTCTTCGGCAATCCCGGAGAGGATGCCCTCGACGGCATTGGTCTTTGCTTCACCCTCGTTGAGATGCTGCAGGGCCAATTCGAGAGCACCTTCGCCATTTCCATCCCGCGCGATGATCTTCACCGTATTGGCGAGAAATTCATCAGCGACCGATCCCGCAGGGAGATGCTGTTTTGCCAGAGTCATTGCCGAAGAAGGATCGCTCAGAGCGAGCTGATTCAGGATACTTCGCGCAAGGAGCTTCTTCTCATCAAAACCGGGCAACGAGCCCAGTTCGTCCAGAACCCCGGCAGCATCCTCCGCATTCCACCTCCGGGACATTCCCTGATACCACGGGGTTTGTTCCGGCACTTTCAGTTTCGCTCCATTTTCCGCGATCCACGCCAGCGCCCCGGGGTCATCATTCCCTTGATCCAACCACTTCTGGATGGCTACCCATGCGACTTCGCCCATCGCGGAATTGGAGGATGTCAGTGAAGGCCCCAGCTCCTTTGCAAAACCGGCAGGATCGGTGTCGATTCGCGATTCAACCGCACGCGCGAAGACGTAAGCATGGACTTCCCCCTTCGGTTGAGCCACCAGCCAGGTCATCATCGCAGTCGCATCGCGCTCTCCCCATACATGCAACAGCGCTCGAAGCTCGTTCTGACTCGACCAGCCCTCGCGCTTCTCAGCAAGGAAACGGTCGGCAATCCCGGGCAATCGCTGCAGATCCACCCGTCCGCCGAGCTCGCTCGCAAGATTGGCCGCACCAGCGGATAGATCCACTTCAAAGATGCGGCGCTCCACGAGGTCGGGAGAAACATCGAGGGCAATCTTGAGAAGAGCGCCGAGGGCCCGCTTCCGAACCTCTCCAGAGGGAAGCCCATCCACCCATCGTTCCGCAGCCAAAAGATCACGTCCTGCCCACGACTTCACCAGCCCGTCAATCCCCGCTCCCTTTCCATTCCGACGAAACTCATCCGACCAGATCGACAGCGCCTTGTCGATGTCGATCTGACCAAAGCGGAAGTAGGCGGCAGAGAGGGTGTCTTCGCCAAGCTCCGTTGGATCAGACTCACTGAAGAAGGCAAGCAAGTCCTCCTCGGATGCCAGCGCAAAGGCCCGTTCCAGATCCAGGAGCCGCTTTCCGGGACGATCGTCTTCGTAGAGTTCACGACCACGAAACGATCCGCCTCCCGCCACCCTTTGAAGCCCGACCTGTTCGAGAGACTGTCGGAAGTCACGGCCCGTCCTCGGATCGCGGGCATCACCCGGGTCCCTCATTTCAGTTGGCGAAGGAATTGATTCACGGACCACAGGCAGTCGATCCGCCTCATCCTGCCGAAGCGAACTCGAAAGCATCCGGCCTGCGAAAAATCCCGCCGAAACGAGCACCACGAAAGCGACGAAAACCACGACCGGTCTCATGGGGTCCTCCTTTTGAAAATCTCCGCCTTCACGGAGTCGGAGATCGCGGGATTCGCTCGAATGGCGGCCTCCGCCTCTGCGGGGCTCGAACTCATCCACTCCCGCCCATGCCAGATCATCTCCCGGTCCCGCCTTTCGGGGATGGAGATCTGTGCTGAGAGTTCCATCGCGACTTTCGGGTCGCGATGCGCGTTGGATTCGTTGAATCCGAGGATGGCCGCATCCAGCATCTCTCCTTTCGGCACCCGGGTGATGACCGCACTCGCAGTGCTGAAATCGCGATTTCCCCATCCCCCGAAGAGACCACGCAACGCGGCATTGCGGAGACTTCCCTCTGGCAATTCCAGGGCCCGATCGAAAAACCGGTCGCCACTACGGCTTTTCCCGAGGTACCGGAAAGCGCTACCCGCCATGGGTGCTAGGACATCCGCGTTATCAGCCCCGGTTATAAAGGCGAGGGCTCCGTCCGGATCCGTTTGCGCCCACGAATCACCCAGCCCGGAAAGCGCCGGACGCCGATCTATCTCCTCGAGCGCCATGGCGAATGTCGCCGCGGCAGCCGGGTCCTTCTCGGCCCACAACCGAACGGAACTTTGAATCACCGAGTATCTGGATTGATCTCCCTCGATGTTTTCAAGACTCCATCGCAAGGCATCCCCGGGTTCCTGAATGGACCAATT
Organism: Verrucomicrobiales bacterium; assembly: GCA_016795385.1. Taxonomy (GTDB): domain Bacteria; phylum Verrucomicrobiota; class Verrucomicrobiia; order Verrucomicrobiales; family DEV007; genus Arctic95D-9. The sequence goes on from JAEUHI010000090.1 coordinate 48,552, forward strand.
GACGGCGGCCCGGACAATCACCTCGTCGCTCCTCGGTCCCGGAGGCAGGAGCTCGACCGCGCGATCCAACGCTGTCTTTGGCTGGATCGAAGAGAACTGGACGATGAGGGATTGCATCAGTGAATCCCATCCTGAAGAGGGCACCGATTCTCCGAGCGCCCTCAACATCCGGTCAACCCGCTCCTCCGGCCAGTCCTCGCGCCGCACATTCATGAAAAAGAACTCTTGCTTGCCGAAGTCGGCCGCAGCTTCGGCATGCTCCGTGATCCACGCGACGCCCATCTCTTCATTTCCCTCGACCGCCATCCATCCCCACCAAGTCTTGCCCGCGACTTGACGCAATTCAGGGTGATCTTCGATTGCGGGACCGAGCAATTCCAAAACGCCTGAGGGATCTTTTGCCGCCGCCAACTCCAGAGCGGTTGTCACCTCTTGCTCGTTGAATCGGCCGAGCCCTTTCGAAAGAAACCATGTCGTTGCCGCTAGCGGATCCCGGGAACCCCACTTCGACAAGAAGTAGGGAAGGGAGCCAGACAGAGTGCTCCCATCATCCCGGGCTGCCAGAATGCGATCGGCCGTATCACCCATTTCCGTCAGCGCGAGGGAATCACCCAGCAACATCACGGCATCCAAAGGCACTTCGGACAAGACATCGAGTTTTGCGACCACCTGTTCCGGCGCGAGCTTTGCGTTAACCGTCAGGAACACCATTTTCGGGATCGCTCCCTCTTCCTCCGACGCGAATCCATCGACCCATCGCTCGGCCGCGGCGGGATCGCGTTTCACCCATTCGCGCATCACCGCCTTGAGTCCGGAATACGCGGAAACTTCGTCCCGTCCAACCCGCCACACTTCCGCCGCGCGTTCGGGGGAGACTCTCGCGAGCGCTCCATAGGAGATATCGGCAAGCGAAACCATTCCGCTCGAAAAGCGTCTCCCCGTGAGAAACGCGACGAGCTCTTCTTCATTCGCGAGCGAGAGAATCTGCTCGATCTCGTCGAGCTGACGTTCGTGCTCCAGAAGATCCCGGTGCCGGGAGTGCCGCGAGCGTTCGAGATCACTCCATAGCTCCATCAGCCGCTCTCTGGCGTCGGAAAACTGCTGGAAGGAGATGAGCCCGAGGGACTGTTGTAATGACTTTGATGGATCGGCCACTGCGGGCGATCCCCCTTCAAAGGTGATGGCGGTCCCACCACCCTCTTCACCGCTTTTCCGCGGATCGGAGGACTGACTTGGAGCCCACACCCCCGTCCCAAACCCGATCCCGAGCGCGGCAAGGGCGGCGGCGATGTGCATGCCTCGTTGCATGGGGCGATGATGAAGTTTCACGGCCCCTTCGTCAACAACTCCGCCTTCCACTCCGCGGGCAGACTTTCACTCGACTCGATCCATCGCGTCGCGGCCTCGCGGTTGGAGAAAAGCCAGTACCGGCTCTGTTGCATCGTTACCTCGCGACGTTTTTGAGGATTTTCGATTTCCAGCGACCAGGCAAGTGCGGCGACGCGATCAGTTTGGGCGGCGTTGCCGACGAATTCCTCGATCGCCCCGTCGCGCACAGGGCCGGGGTCGATGGATTTCAGGGCCGCACCGGAGGTCTCAAGGTTCGCTCGCGACCAGCCGTCGAAGAGGGCTCTAACGGCCTCGGCTTTGATGGATTCGTCAGGAAGGACGAGGGCTTGGCCGAGATAGGATTCTCCCCCGTGCCTGAAGCCGAACTGAAAGTAGGCGTTGCGAGCCAACATTTTCTTCGCTGCCGGATCGGAAACGCCCGTCAGATAGGCCGCGACCTGATCGGGAGATCGTTGCGACCACTCGTACGCGACTGTGCCCAGGGCGCCGTCGCGGAGCAAATCGGGCAGCTTCATGGCGCGGTCGACGGCGACGCGCGGTTGATTCCCGGCCCAGACCCTCATCGCCGCGCCTACGGCGTCAATCTGTCCCTGACCGGCAGGCAGATTCGCGACGGCCCATTCGAGAGCGCCGCCCGGATCTCCCCGCTGCGCGATGTTGTGCACGGTACTCGTCAAAAAGACTTCGCGCTCCCTACCTTCCGGCATCCTCTCAAGCGCGTGGCGGAGGGCCGACTCGGGATCGCTCATGGCGAGACCGTCCAACACCATGCGTGTGAAGTCTTGCGTCAGTTCGCCGTCGGGCAAGGTGGAGAGCCGTTCCAGCACCCGTTCAGCTGCCTTCCCTGCGGGATACCAGTTGTTCCTCGTCGGGACTTTCATCTTTGCGCCGTGGGATTGGAACCACGCCATCGCCGCGTCGTCGTCGCCTCCGCCGGCGAGCCAGGTCATCCAAGCCTTGCCGGCCATCTCGGCCAGCGCCGGGTTTTGATCGAGCGACGGACCAATCGCCCGGACGAACGCGGCGGGATCGGCTGTGGCACCGGCCTCGGCCACGCGGGAAACGACGTGGTCGCGAACACCCCCAGCAGGCTGATCGAGGATCCAGGCGAACATTGCCGTGCTATCACGCTCCGCCCAAACTTCGAGGAGTGCGGCGAGCTGGTTCTGGTTGCTCCAATTGCCCCGATTTTCGGCGAGGATGCGGGTGGCGAGGGCTGAAAAGCGTGTCGGTTCGAGCTGCCAACCGAGCCTCGAAATCAGGTCCATCGATACTTCGATCTCCTCCAGGTCGGTGATGCGTCGCTCGACGAGGGCGGGGTTGCTCTCCACGACAGCGGTGAAGAGGGCGGCTAACGCTTCGTTCCGAATCTTCGAATCCTCGAGGGAATCGACCCACCGCTCGGCGGCCGAAGAGTCGAGTTGCGCCCAAGCTCCAACGAGACCATGGACTCCATCGGGCTTCCCAGACCGACGAAAGAGATCCTCCCAAACCGATACTGCATCCTCGGGAGAAATAGCAGCGAACCGACTGAAGGCAGCCGAAAGAATGATGGGATCATCCGTGACATTTTCCTCCGCGAAGAACGCAATAAGATCCTCTTGCGAGGCCAAGGCGAAAATTCGTTCAAGCTCCAAATGAGAATGCCCGTGCCGACGTCTCTCGAGAATGTAGGGAACTCCGCCGACTTTCTTCGCCGAGCGGGCAAGGTCGAGCAAGCGCTCGTGGGATTCGGCGAAGGTAGCTCCGGTGCGGGGATCACGGAGAGCTTGGTTGGCGATGGAGGTTTCGGAGTCGGACAACGCGTGTGAATCGATCGTTTGCGTCACACGACCTCGGTCGCCTCTGGTCGGCGAAGACGTCCCCACCTGCGTGCCGAAGATGTAGCCGATCATCGCAGGTGCCGCGAACAAGTAGAATGCAGGGTGAAATTTCATCGCGATGCCCTATTTGAAGATTTCCTCCTTCATCGCCTCAGTCAGCGAAGGATGCGATCGAATCGCGGCCTGCGCTTCGTTTCGGTTCTGTTTCAGCCACCCTCTTGCCCGGAAGATCAGCTCCTTCTCCCGAGCGGCAGGGACGGAGATTTGTCCGGCGAGTTCCATCGCTTTTCGTGGATCCTCCCTGGCCGCATATTCGTTGAATCCGAGGATCGAGGCGTCTTGCAACGAGCCAGCAGGAACCCGCTCGATCGCTGCGGCGGCGGCATCCTTCTCGGAAAGCGCCCAGCCGCCGAACAGTCCCCGCACTGCGTCGTGCTGCATCCGGCCCGGCGGCATGGCGAGGGCCTTGTCGAAATACTCCGCAGCCCCCTTGTTTTCGGCAAATTCCCGGAAGGCGGCTTTGGACATCGAGGAGACCGCAGCGGGGTCCGAAGCGCTGGAAAGATAACCAATGGTTTCCTCCGGTTGTTTGCGCGCCCAGGCGGAGCCGAGTTCCCAAAGGGCGGCATTGCGTTCTCTTTCAGGTAGACTCATCGAGAAATCGGCGGCGGATTGGCCATCTTTTTCGCCCCATCGGGCGATGGACCATCGCAACGCTTGGAGTCTGGCTCCTTCATTCTCGAGGTGATCGAGGCTCCATCGCACTGCCGTTTCCGGCGCTTCCGACGCCCAGTTGCCGAGGGCTTGGGCGATCATCATATCGGTTTGCGGGCCGAGCGGAAGCCGCTCCAACGCATATCCGAGGATCAACTCGGGGCTTTTTCTTGAAAGACCCACAAGCATTCGCTCCGAGATGCTGGACTTGGCAGGCGAGTCAGGTAGCTCCGCCAAGGCAGCGAGGAGGCGCTGGGTCTTCTCGCCGTCCCAGCTGTCAGAGTCCATGTAGACCTCGAACCCGAAGGTTCGCTCAAATCCGAGCACCAGACCGCCGTTCTCGCCAAGCCATTGGATCGCCGCGACTTCGCCGCCATCCTGGCCGAGCCATGCCCACCACGACCGGGCCGCACATTCAAGCAATGCGGGATTCGAGGGGAGTCGCGTGGAGATCGTATCGAGGAATCGCGCCGGATCTGCGAACGCGACCGCCCCGAGGCTGCCTTTCAGAACGTCGGCGCTAATGGCTTCCGAGTCTTGGGCGAGGACCCAAGCCAGCATCGCCTCAGGCTCGCGCTCTCCCCAAGCATCGAGGAAAGCGGTAAGCACAAAGCCACCACCCGGACGCGACTCGAGGAATCGATCCGCCAATCCAGGGAGGGAGGCCGGGGCGACCATCGCCCCGAGGACCATCGCGACTCCGTTGCCGTTTTCCGGATCGATCTCGTCGAGCCGGGCAATGACAGCCTGCGGATTCGATCCTGCGAGATGACAAAGAAAAGCCTCCCGAGCACGGCCCTTCGCGTTCTCGTCCGGAATCGCACCGACCCACGCATCGGCCGCGGCCGGGTCCTGTTTCACCCACTCACCCAATACCGGAAAAAGTCCCGCAGGGTCTTCCGTCCTACCGCGCTCGACCAGCCAAAGATCAGCCGCCCGTTTCGGCGAGTGTCGAGCGAGGGCACCGTAGGCGATGTCGGCGATGGAATAACTGCGATAATCAAACTTCCGGCTCGTGATGAAATCGACCAGCTCTGTTTCGCTTGCAAGAGATAGTATCCGTTCGATCTCTTCGAGGATGCGCTCGCTCTCCAGCGGGTCCGAGTACATTCGCATCTCTGGTAGCCTTTTATGCGCCACCAGCAATTCGTCGAGTCGTTCCCTGGCTCCGGCGAAGTTGGCGAAGGCTAGAATGCCGAAGGCTCGTGCGAACGCCTCGGAGTCGGATCGCTCATTCAGCGAAGAAGAACGACCGCGAAACGTCACAGCCACTTCCGTTGGCAACGATCCTGCGGAATCCGACGGGCTCTCTCCCCAAATCCCCGCCCCAAACCCGCCCCCGAGCGAGGCGACGACCGTGACGATGCTCCAGGCTTTTCGCATGGGGCCATCATGGGAAAAAGTCAGCACCCAGTCAATCCGTCATCATTCGTCAGCATCGCGAAAATCACTCGTCCCCACCCCACCTTTTCCCGCGACAACCGCACCGCTTCCTGCTACTTCGTCTGCCGCATGAAGGACATCGACATCGCCCGCGCTGCCACGCTGCTTCCGATCGAGGAAGTCGCCGCGACCCTTGGCATCGCGCCGGACCAGCTCATCCCCTACGGACGTTGGAAGGCGAAGCTCGACCTTGCCGCGTTGCGTAATCTGCCCGAGCGGCCCGACGGCAAGCTCATCCTCGTCACAGCGATCTCGCCGAGTCCTCCGGGCGAGGGCAAGACGACGACGACGGTCGGACTCGGTGATGGTCTGAGCCGACTCGGGAAAAAAGCGATGATCTGCCTGCGCGAACCGAGTCTTGGTCCCTCTTTCGGGATGAAGGGCGGCGCGACCGGCGGAGGATATGCCCAGGTCGTGCCGATGGACGAGATCAACCTGCACTTCACCGGCGACTTCCACGCGATCGGCGCGGCGAACAACCTGCTCGCGGCGATGATCGAAAATCATCTCCATTGGGGCAATGCCCTCGACCTCGATCCCCGCCGCATCACCTGGAAGCGGGCGATGGATTTGAACGACCGCTCCCTGCGCGAAATCATCACCGGCCTCCAGCACGAGCGCGACTTCACCCGTGAGACGGGCTTCAACATCACCGTGGCATCGGAGGTGATGGCGATCTTCTGCCTTGCCCAAAACCTCACCGATCTCCGCTACCGGCTCGGACGCATCGTCGTCGGGAAAAACCGCGGAGGACTCGATGTCACCGCCGCCGATCTCAAGGCCCACGGGGCGATGGCGGCGCTGCTGAAGGATGCTCTCGCCCCGAATCTGGTCCAGACGATCGAACACACTCCGGCCTTCGTCCACGGCGGTCCCTTCGCGAACATCGCGCACGGCTGCAATTCGGTGATCGCCACGAAGACCGCGCTGCAACTGGCCGACTACGTCGTGACCGAGGCGGGTTTCGGCGCCGACCTCGGAGCGGAGAAGTTTTTCGACATCAAATGCCGCGAGGCCGGACTAACTCCCGCCGCCTCGGTGGTCGTGGCCACGGTGCGGGCGCTGAAGTATCACGGAGGGATCTCGCTCAAGAAACTGCCGAAGGAAAATCCCGACGCGGTCGAACGCGGCTTCGCGAATCTGCGGAGGCACCTCGAGAACCTCGCGAAATTCGGCGTGCCCACGGTTGTCGCGGTGAATGCCTTCGCCTCCGACTTCCCCTCGGAGCGCGAACGGCTTTTTGCACTTTGTCAGGATTTCGGCGTGCCCTGTGTCCTCGCGACCCACTGGGCCGAGGGAGGCAAGGGCGCGACCGAACTCGCCACCGAGGTCCTCAAGACGATCGATGCGGAAACGACGAGTCGTTTCGCGCCGCTTTACCCGCTCGAAATGCCGCTGCTCGAAAAGCTGCGCACGATCGCCCGAGAGATCTACCGCGCCGACGACCTCGAGATCGATTCCTCGCTCGTGAAAGAACTCGCCGCCCTCGATGCGACGCCGGTGGGGAGGTTCCCGGTCTGCATCGCGAAGACGCCCTACAGCTTCAGTGCCGATCCGGACAATCGCGGCGCGGCGACGGGTTTCAAGCTGCCGGTGCGTGAGATCCGCGTCTCGGCGGGTGCGGGATTTGTCGTCGCGATCACTGGCGATCTCATGACCATGCCCGGCCTCCCGAAACACCCCGCCGCGGAGACGATCGATGTCGATGCGGAGGGGAACATCGTGGGCTTGAGTTGAGCGGCACGGTGGCTTCGGCTTTGGGTGAAGAGAAAAAGGCGTGCCCACGGAATTCACAGAAACTCACGGAATCATTGAGTTCCGGGAACGTCGCGAAGGTCATCACTTATTCCGTGCCTTCCGTGTTTTTTGATGCCTACTGCATCGATCTCGGCCAACTCTAATTCCGTGTTTTCAGTGTGTTCCGTAGGCCGCCCACTTTTCGCTCGATGGTAGGCCTCCACTCATTTGCTCGATGGTGAGCCGTCATCTCAGATTTCCGGTTTCGTGGATTGCCCTGCCGACAAACCTGCGACTAAAGTCACAGCCACATTCTTCCCCATTCCATGACCGGCACCCTCCTCATCGCCACGCACAACGCCCACAAGACGGGCGAGATGCGCGCCATTCTCGCGGATCATTTCGAGACGATCACCGATCTCACCTCGCTGCCGGGGATGACGCCGCCGGAGGAGACGGGCACGACTTTCGCGGAGAACTCGGCGATCAAGGCCCTCGCCGCGAGCCGGGCCATGCCGGAGGCCTTCGTCCTCGCCGACGATTCGGGTCTCGAGGTCGATGCCCTCGGTGGGGCTCCCGGCGTTTACTCCTCCCGCTATTCAGGCGAGGACGCGACCGATGCCTCGAACCGCGTCAAGCTCCTCGCCGAACTCGCGCGTCCCGAACTCGCCGCCGCACCGCGCACCGCCCGTTTTCGTTGTGTCGTCACCATTGCCAAGGGCGGCGAAGTCCTCGCTTCTTTCGACGGCGCGGTCGAGGGGCGCATCGCCGACGCGGAGACCGGCACCGGCGGCTTCGGCTACGACTCGCTCTTCATCCCCGACGGCCACGAGGCCTCCTTCGGCGAGCTGCCCGAGTCGGTGAAAAACGGCATGAGCCACCGCGCCCGGGCCCTGGAGAAGTTCCGCGAGTGGCTGGCCCGGGATTGACGAACCGGGCTCGGGCATGTTCCTTGCTGGCCCTTCCAACCTGGCCATGAAATCCCCTGCCGAACAACTCCAGCTTCTCACCCGCGGCACCGCCCGCGTCCTCAGCGAGGGCGAATTGCTCAAAAAGCTCGAGCGCGGCACGCCCCTGCGGGCCAAGCTCGGGGTCGATCCGACCTCGCCCGATCTGCACCTCGGTCACAGCGTCGTTTTGGAGAAATTGCGCCAGTTCCAGGAACTCGGGCACCAGGCCGTGCTCATCATCGGCGATTTCACCGCCCAGATCGGCGACCCCACGGGACGCTCGAAGACGCGTCCGCCGCTCTCACGCGACGAGATCCTCGCCAACGCCCAGACCTACACCGATCAAGCCTTCCGCATTCTCGACCGCGCCAAGACCGAGGTCGTCTTCAACGGCGAGTGGTTCAACAAGATGTCCTTTTCCGAGGTGATCCAGCTGAACGCCCGCGTCACGATGCAGCAGATGTTGCAGCGCGAGGATTTCAAAAACCGTATCGCGAACGACCAGGAAGTGCGCCTCCACGAGATCCAATACCCCATCGTGCAGGGCTGGGACTCCGTCGTCGTCCGCGCCGATGTCGAACTCGGCGGGACGGACCAGCTCTTCAACATCCTCGTCGGCCGCGATCTCCAGAAAACCGAAGGCATGGAACCTCAGGTGGTGATGTGCCTGCCCATCCTCGAAGGACTCGACGGCGTCCAGAAGATGAGCAAGAGCCTCCACAACTACGTCGGCATCTCCGAGGCGCCCGGCGAGATGTTCGGCAAACTCATGAGCATCTCGGACGAGCTCATGGCGCGCTACTCCGTTTTATTGCTCGGTCAGGAAATCGATCCTGCGATCCACCCGATGGAGTCGAAGAAGTCCCTCGCCGCCGCCCTCGTCGCCCGCTACCACTCCGATGCGGAGGCCGCGGCCGCGCGTGAGAACTGGGAGGCGATGTTCAGCCGAAAGGATCTCGCCTCGATCGAGCTGCCCGAGTTCCGCGTGGGCGAGCGCCGCGATCTCCTCGGCGTCGTCGGCGAGGCCTACGAGACGATTTTCTCCGAACCGAAGTCCGGCTCCGACGTGCGCCGCCTCATCCAACAGGGCAGCGTGCAGCTCGACGGCGAAAAGCTCACCGATCCCAAGGCCGAGCCGGTGTGGACGGCGGGACAGGTGCTGAGGCTCGACAAAAAGCGCAGCGTCCGCATCGCGGGCTGAGTCGAGTCGTTCTGGACCATCGCGCGCCGATCGCGTAGACTCGCGTCCATGCAGACCTCCGTCATCGTCAGCGTGATCGGCCCCGATCGTCCGGGCCTGATCGACCGCCTTTCCTCTGTCATTGTCCAGGCCGGAGGCAACTGGGAAGGCAGCCGCATGCTCCGTCTCGCGGGTCAGTTCGCCGGGATCGTCCAGGTCGTCGTCGACGATGCCGCCCTGCCCGCGCTTGAGTCCGCTCTCGTCCAACTTGAAGCGGGCGGCCTGCAATCGCGGCTGCATCGTGCGGGAAGTCCCGATGACCAAACCCTCGGCGGACGTCTCTACGATCTCGAAGTCGTCGGGCAGGACCGTCAGGGCATCGTCAGCGCCATCGCCGGAGCCCTCGCCCGCCTCGGAGTGAATGTCCTCGAACTCGCGACGGATTGCGGCGAAGCGCCCTGGTCGGGCGAACGTCTTTTCAAAACCCACGCCCGCCTCCACGCCCCCGAGTCCCTCGATCCGGGCACCCTACGCGAAGCGGTCGAGGAGATCGCGCACGATCTCATGGTCGAGTTGAGCGTGGCCGAGGGGTGAGAAACGCGGAGCCCTTTGTCTCCACCTCTTGTGCCAGAGCGTCCCGGAGGGACGAGAGAGAGTAGCCGGGGGCGGACCGAGTGAAACGAGGGGAGCCCCCGGATTCTCCGATCAAAAAGACAAGGCGCCCCGGAGGGGCGCGAGAGGCGGCGGGATCGCGGTTTCAACGATCGGTCGCCTCTCCCGCCCTTCCAGGGCGGAACTAGAATGATCCTCCGTTCCGGTGGTTCCGCTCGTTCCTCGCTGCACCACCGGCTTCCTTCTTTCGCCCCTCCGGGGCTCTTTCACGAACCCAAGCTCGAGAAGCTTCCATGAACCATCAAACCGCACGGCTCAACCTCGACGAGAAAAAGATCACGGTGATCCCTAACAAAACCACCGCCACTACTACCCGCCACCAGGCCAGCCGCGCCTGCGGCGCGTAGCCGAGCTCGAGATTCAGCGGCGCGTTCTCGGCGACTTGGAGAGGACGCTCGAAGCGGTAGACCAAACCTTCCGACGGCAGGACCAATCCCATCGGCCGTGCGAGGGACTCGGTGCCCTGCTGTTGGCGCACGATCTTGCCCGCGATGCGCTGGAGGCTCGCGTTCTCGTCGCTGCTGTTGCCCTGGAGCAGTTGCGGCAGTTCTTCGGGACGGAAATTCACGTCGCCTTCGTTGAGGACGCGGTTCACCGCCGCGCCTTGCTTGAGCTGGTCGTTCACGACGGAGTCGCCTCCGCCCGTTTCATGATCGAGGACGAGACGCTGCCGCCGCGTGTTGAGTCCGACGACGGCCTGCTGGGTGCGCAGGTTTTCGAGCTGCACCCGCGCATCCTCGTTCGAGGCCGCGTCGATCGAGAACCCGTTCGCGACAATGCTGAGGGCCTGGCGCGCCCGGGTCTGGTCGCCGCTCTGGATCAACGCGCTGGCCTGGTCGAGCAGGGCGGTGGCACGGCGATTCTGGTCGGCGCGCTGAGCCTGCGACTCGGCGAGATACCGTTCGCGGTCGAACAGGCCGCGCTGCTCGATCGCACGGGGCTCGAGGTCGCCCTCGTCATGGGTCAGTTCCATCCCCGGAGGCAGGACCACGTCCCAGACGAGATTCTCCATCGGCACCCCGAGCGAAGGACTCGCGAGATCGACGCGGCCGGGTTTTGCCCCCGAGACGGAAGCGGGCACGACGTAGGCGAAACTCACCTGGGCGCTGCGGTCATCGGTGCCGGGCAAAATGAAGAACTGCCACGCATCCCCTTCGCGAACGAAGTGGACGCTCTCGCCGTTCACGAAGAGATGGAAGAGCTCGCCGCCCTTCGGCAATCCGACGGTGAGACTGCCGCGCTGCACGACCTCGACGGTGAGATCGACGGAGGTGAGTTCGTCGCCCGCCGGCGAAAGCAAGGTCGTGACACGGCCTCCGGCGACGCGCAATTTCAACGCCTCCGCGAGGGAGTGCCGTTTTGCCTCGATCACCGCCGGCTCCTCCGGCGTCGCGGCGCGCAGGGTGATCGCGGGAGCGGAGCGATCTCCGGCCGCCTCGCGCAGGGGCGAGGGAACGGCGCTCCACTCGGTGTTCTGCCAGCCAGCGGGAAGGACACCGGTGGAAAGCTCGAGGCGTCCCGCCGAACGCACCGCGAAGAAGTAGGCGGGTTGGCGCACCGCCGGAAACCCGGCCGGCGTGAGCGACTCGGCACCGCCCTCGCGTTCGCCGCGGCGCTCGTATTCGATCGAGACGCGCGCCTCGCCGATGAGGCGGCGCTGGAAGCGGATGTCCCATTCATCGGAGTCCGGAGCCACCCTGACCAAATCCCCAACGCCCGGTCCGCTCGCACGCAGCGTCTTCGCCTCCTCCTCGCCGAGAC
>JAEUHI010000042.1 GCA_016795385.1 Verrucomicrobiales bacterium
CAGCGGCTACCTGCTCACGCCGACGCGCGAGATCATGGTGCGCAATCTCGGCATGACCACCGACCTCGACGACTTGCGCGACACCGTCGTCAAAACCGTCGGCGACCGGCCCATCCTCGTCAGCGACCTCGCCACGGTCGATTACGGCGTGCAGCTCATGCGCGGCGATGCCAGCATCAATGGCACGCCGGGCGTGATCCTCAGCATCGACAAGGCCCCCGGCTTCGACACCCTGCGCCTCACCGCCGCGGTCGAGCAGGCGCTGGAGGATTTGAAACCCTCCCTGCCCGAGGGCGTCGAAGCCGAAATCCTCTTCCGCCAGGGCGACTTCATCCAGAACTCGATCGACAACCTCAAGGAAGCGATCCGCGACGGAGCTATCATGGTCACGCTCGTCCTACTGCTCTTTCTCATGAGCGTGCGGACCACCTTCATCACCCTGATGGCGATGCCACTCTCCTTCGCCGTGACCTTGCTCGTCTTCCGCGGCTTCGACATCAGCGTCAATTCCATGACCCTCGGCGGCCTCGCCGTCGCCATCGGCATGGTCGTCGATGATGCCATCGTCGATGTGGAAAACGTCTTCCGCCGCCTCCGCCAGAATGCCGCCGCTTCGCTGCCACGACCGCGGCTGGAGGTGATCGCCACCGCCTCGGGCGAAGTGCGGAATTCCATCCTCTACGCCACCGTGCTCATCATTCTCGTCTTCCTGCCGCTCTTCGGACTGGAGGGCATCGAGGGCCGCCTCTTCCCGCCCATCGCCATCGCCACGATCACCAGCATGGCCGCGTCGTTCCTCGTCTCGCTCACCGTCATCCCCGTGCTCTGTTCCCTGCTGCTGCATCCGAAGACAGGGAAGGAACATGGCGACGGCTTCGTGGTGCGGACGATGAAGGCGGTGGTGAAGCACAGCTTCGTTCGTCTCGCCCTGGCGCGGCCTTTCCTCGTCCTCACCGCCACCTCCGTGCTGCTAGCGGCCTCGCTCGCGCTTTGGCCGATCATGGGGAAAGAATTCTTGCCGTCCTTCAACGAAGGCAGCGCCACCATCTCGATCGCCTCCGGTCCCGGCACCTCGCTCGCGCAGTCGAACGAGATCGGCGAAGTCGCCGTGCGTCTGCTCCAGGAAATCCCTGAGATCAAGAGCATCGGCCGCCGCGCCGGACGCGCCGAGCGTGACGACCATGTCGTGCCGGTGAACGTGAACGAGCTCGACATCGAATTCCACCGCGACGGACGCCCCCGCGACGAGGTCTTCGCCGACATCCGCACGCGGCTCAATACCATCCCCGGCATCTTCATCAACATCGGCCAGCCCATCGGTCACCGCCTCGCCCACATGCTCAGCGGTGTCAGCGCGAAGATCGCGGTGAAGCTCTACGGACCCGATCTCGAGGTGCTGCGATCCAAAGGCGCCGAGATCGAAGCCATCGCCAAAGGCGTGCCCGGACTCACCGATGTCTTTCTCGAAAAGCAGATGCCCATCCCGCAGCTCCAGATCGTGGTGAACCGCGAACGGGCGAAGATCCACGGCCTGCGCGCCGCGGAACTCAATCACCAGCTTTCCACCCTGATCGGCGGCGAAACCCTCGCCGAACTCCGCGAAGGCGAACGCACCATCGCTCTCGTCCTGCGTCTGCCCGAGGCCGAACGCGACGCGCCCGAGAAGCTCGGCGACCTGCTCATCGAGACCGGCACCGGCCAGCGCATTCCCCTGCGGCTCGTCGCCGATGTCCGCGCCTCGACCGGACCGAACGTCATCAACCGCGAGGACGGCACCCGCCGCATCATCATCGGGGCGAACACCACCGAGCGCGATCTCGAGTCGCTCGTCGGGCAATTGCAGGATCGCATCCGTGCGGAGGTGAGCCTGCCCGAGGGTTACTTCCTCTCCTTCGAAGGCGAGTTCCAGGCCCGGCAGGAGGCCGCGCGGCGCATCGCCTGGTTCTCTGTGATGATCCTGCTCGTGGTCAGCTTCCTGCTCTACGGCTACTTCCGCAGCGGTATCATGGTGCTGCAGGTGCTCGTCAACATTCCTCTCGCCATCATGGGCGGACTCGGCCTGACCTGGCTGCTCATCGACAACATCTCCATCGCCACCCTCGTCGGCTTCATCGCCGTCGCCGGCGTCGCCGCGCGGAATTGCATCATGATGCTCAGCCATTACCTCCACCTCATGAAACACGAGGGCGAGGCCTTCACCCGCGCCATGGTAGAGCGCGGCACCCTCGAGCGGCTCGTGCCCGTGCTCATGACCGCCCTCAGCGCCGGCATCGCCCTCGTCCCGCTGCTCCTCGCCGCGGGCGAGCCTGGCAAGGAAATCCTCCACCCCGTCGCCGTCGTCATCGTCGGCGGCCTCGTCAGCTCGACCCTGCTCGACCTGCTCGTCACCCCCGCCGTTTTTTACCACTTTGGCCGGAAGTCCGCCGAGCGCGCCCTTGCTCTCGACGCTCCGGCGGCACAGTGAAGACCGGTAATCAGTAATCAGTAATCAGTAATCAGTAATCAGAAGTCAGAAGTCAGAAGTCAGAAGTCAGAAGTCAGAAGTCAGAAGTCAGCAACACGAAATCCGAAATCCGAAATCCGAAATCCGAAATCCGAAATCCATGAAAACCACCACCCTCGCCACCCTCCTCGCCCTCGCTTTGTCTTCGTTTGCGTTCGCGGACGAAAAGAAGAAGGACGATCACGACCATGATCATGAACACATCATCGCCGGCCCTACCGGTGGGCGCATGATCACCGAGGTCGAGCCGCACGCCGAATTCTTCGTGAACGCCGACAACAAGATCGAGATCCGTTTCTTCAATCACGACAACGAACTCGTCGCGCCCGCCGGACAGACCGTCAGCGTGATCATGGGCGAACGCTCCAAGCCGACCAAACTCGCCTTCGCCCAGGAAGGCGACAAACTGATCAGCGACCAGGCCATCCCGGACGGCAACCTGCTGCCCACCGTCGTCCAAATCAAAGTCGGCGCCGATGCCAAGACCGTGACCGAGCGCTTCAACCTCAACCTCTCCGTCTGTCCCACCTGCGAATACAAGGAGTACGCCTGCATCTGTGATCACGAGCATGAGCACGATCATGACCACGGTAACGAGAAGGCAAAGGAGAAGAAGAAGTGAGTTCGTTCACACCCTCTTGACTCCGGCACCACACCCTCTTAGGTCCGGTGCATCATGCCCGATCTCCGCGCCTACCTCGAACGCACCTTCGCCGCCCGCGGTGGAGTGATGCCGTTCGAGGAATTCATGGCGCTGGCGCTTTATGATCCGGTGCACGGCTACTACACGAAAGGCATCGCCGATGTGGGAGGAGCCCGCGGCGACTTCGCGACTTCGGCGACGCTATCGGATACCCTCGCGCGGGCGATCGCGAAGTGGCTCGTCGGAGAAATCGCAGTGCATGCGTGGCGCGGCCCGGTTGCGGTGATCGAGGTGGGCGGCGGCAGTGGCGCGCTCGCCGCCGGAGTTCTCAAGGCGCTCGGCTGGTGGCGGCGGCGCTCGATCCGCTATCACCTCGTCGAGGTTTCTCCGGTGTTGAGGGAACTCCAACGGAAACGTCTCGGTCGCTCGGTGATCTGGCATGAAACGATTGCGAAGGCCCTCGATGCCGTCGGCGGAAAGGCTCTGATCTTTTCCAACGAACTCGTCGATGCCTTTCCCGTGCAGTGGCTCGTCTTTCATGAGGGTGCCTGGCGGGAGATCATGGTCCGGTATGAGAGCGGAAAACTGAGCGAAACCTTCCGCGATTACGACGGCCCCCCACCAGATTTGACCGATCCCCCCGAGGGACAACGCATCGAGTTGCGTCCCTCCTTTCGCAGTTGGCTGGAGGAAACCACCGCGGCGATGCACGAGGGATCGATGCTGACGATCGACTACGGCGCCGCCACCGCGGACGAGGTTTATCATCGACGCCCCGGCGGCACCCTGCGGGCCTATCATCGCCACGAACGCATCGAGGGCGGCGGGATCTACGCGCGTTTTGGGAAGCAAGATCTGACCAGCGACGTGGTTTTCGCCGATCTGGTGAGGTGGGGCGGTGAACTGGGTTGGGAAACCAACAGGCTCGCGACGCAGCGGGACTTTCTCGAGCGTCACGGAGCCCATGACGATGCCATGTCCACGAGCGAGGCGGGCGAGTCCTTCCTGGTGCTGGAGCAGCGTCGGGAATTTGGGGCTTGCCACACCGGCGATTGATCCTACTTTAACCCCCTCGGATGAATTCCACGACTCGCAGCACCCTCCTCCCGCTCTCCGCGCTCCTGCTCGGACGGGTGCTCCTCGGCTGATCGCCGAGCACCGTGTCCCCTTCCCAACTTCCGAACCCGTCACGCACGGGTGAATTGCGCCCCGCTCCTTTTGCCCCTTTAGTCGAACCCCAAACTCCATGAAACCTGAATCCATCCGCAAGTACCGGCCCTTCCCCCCGGTCTCCTTGCCGGACCGGCAATGGCCGGACCGGACGATCACGCATGCCCCGATCTGGTGCAGCGTCGACCTTCGCGACGGAAATCAGGCGCTCCCCCAGCCGATGTCGGTGGAGGAGAAACTCGAATTCTTCGACCTGCTCTGCGAGGTCGGTTTCAAGCAGATCGAGGTGGGTTTCCCCTCGGCCGCGGACACGGAGTTCAACTTCCTGCGCCGCCTCATCGACGAGGACCGCATCCCCGCCGACGTCACCGTGCAGGTGCTGGTGCAGACGCGCGAGCACCTCATCCGCCGCACCTTCGAGGCCATCGCCGGAGCGAAGCGCGCCATCGTGCACATTTACAACTCCACCTCGCCTCTGCAGCGCCGCGTCACCTTCGGCGACGCGACCCGCGAACAGATCCGCGACATCGCGATCGAGGGAGCGAAGCTGGTGAAGGAGCTCGTGCCCACGATCCCGCAGACCGAGGTGGTGCTGCAATATTCGCCCGAATCCTTCTCCGACACCGAGCTCGATTTCGCGCTGGAGTGCTGCAACGCGGTCATCGATGTCTGGCAGCCGACGCCGGAGAACAAGATGATCATCAACCTGCCCGACACGGTGCAGTGGACCACGCCGAACATCCACGCCGACATGATCGAGTGGATGTGCCGTCATTTGAACCGTCGCGATTCCGTGCTCGTCTCGCTCCACACCCACAACGATCGCGGCACCGGCACGGCGGCGACCGAGCTGGGCCTGATGGCCGGAGCCGACCGCGTCGAAGGCACGCTCTTCGGGAACGGGGAACGCACCGGCAATCTCGACATCGTCAACGTGGCGCTGAACATGAACAGCCATGGCATCCCGACGGGACTCGATTTTTCCGACCTGACCCGCCTGCGCCGTGTCTATGAAAGGGTCACGCGCATGAGCGTGAGCGAGCGTCATCCCTATGTCGGCGAGCTCGTCTTCACCGCCTTTTCCGGCTCGCACCAGGATGCGATCAAGAAGGGCCTCGACCGCCGCGAGCGCGAGCTGAAGGAAAACGCCGACCTCGCCTGGGGCGTGCCCTACCTGACGATCGATCCGCAGGATGTCGGCCGCAGCTACGAGGCCATCATCCGGATCAACTCGCAGTCCGGCAAGGGCGGCATCGCCTACGTGCTCGACCAGGAGCACGGCTTCGACCTGCCCAAGACGATGCATCCGCAGGTGGGCAAATACATCTACGACCACGCCGACGCCCTCGGCCGCGAACTCTCCACCGATGAGATCCGCGATCTCTTCTTCGGCAAGTTCGTGAATCTCGAGTCGCCGATGAACCTCGTCGACTTCGAACTCGACAACACCGCGGTGAAGGGAGAGATGATCTGCCATGTCACCCTCGAGGTGAACGGCGAGACCGTGCGCGGCAGCGGCAAGGGCAACGGCCCCATCAACGCCTTCGTCCACTTCCTCGAGGAAGCGGGACACAAGGATTTCAAGGTGAGCGATTACCGCAGCCACGCTCTCCGCGGCGGATCCGACGCCGACTCGGCCGCCTATGTGCAGATCCAAAGTCTCACCGACGGAACGCTCGTCTGGGGCTGCGGCGTCGATCCTTCGATCGAAATGGCGGGATTGAAAGCCCTCGTTTCGGCCTGGAACCTGCAACATCAAAACGCATGAGCCTGACAAAAGCCAAAGCCGTTCTCTTCGATCTCGACGGCACCCTCCTCGACACCCTGCAGGATCTCGCCACTTCGGGCAATGAAGTCCTCGCCGGGCGCGGCCTGCCGCCGCATCCGCTCGACGCCTACCGCACCTTCATCGGGAACGGCATGGTGAACCTCGCCCGCGATGTTTTCCCGCCGGAAATGCGGCCGGAGACGGAGGAACAAATCGCCGCCGTGCTTGAAGAGTATCGCGCCGCCTACTCGCGGAACTGGACGAAGACGACGGTGCCGTTTCCGGGCATCGCCGGGGTCCTCGATCGACTCGTCGCCGACCGCATCCCCATCGGCGTGGTCTCGAACAAGGCGCACGACTTCACTTTGCAATGTGTCGAGACCTTCCTCGGCGATTGGAAATGGGATGTGCTGATCGGCGCCCGCGAGGGCCATCCCCGCAAACCTGATCCAGCGGGCGCCCTCGAGGCCGCCGCCGTGCTCGGCGTGGCACCGGAGGACTGTCTTTTTGTCGGGGATTCCGATGTGGACATGATGACCGCGAAAGCCGCCGGCATGCGTGCCATCGGCGTGAGCTGGGGCTTCCGCCCGGTCGAAGAGCTGAACTGGGCCGGCGCCGAGGTGATCCTCGAGACACCCGCGGATTTGCTGGCCTGGGTGGGGTGAGGGAAAGTCCGTGAGTTATCTCGTTCCCACCACAATCGACGCCTCGTCACGAGCCGGAGCGTAGGTCGACGAGGTCGCCCGGATGGAAAAGCGCTGGGACTTCCGGAGGGTGACGGTGCGCTTGCCTTTCTTTTTGGCCAGCTTCTTCCTGTCGGGAGTCACGGCCATGCGGATGAGCATGGGCTCGTCGCTATGATCGAGGACAGGCGTCTCCGCCGTGCCGGCGAGAAGTCCAGCCGTGACATTGCCATCCGGACCGAGATAGAGAACACGGAAGTAAGCCCCACCACCCGATCCATGAAGGGTGAACTTTTCTTCCGCCTTGCGATCGGGCAGCACGGCCCGGTTCGCGATCGAGAAGATGCCGCTAACTGGCAGGGCCTTGTTGGAGGTCATCGCGACTTGTTGGGAAACGGGATCGTAGATTCCCACCCCCGTCAGGGAAGTCGCGACAGCCCCGGCGGCGACGTCCGGCCCTGGTTCGACGACTCGGAAGGTCATCACCACGGCCGAGGCGGCGTGATGCGTCGCATCCCCCTCCTGGCTCGCGATGACCTTCACGGTTCCAGGACCGGTGAAAGTCAGATCCGCGCCCTCGATCACCGCAGGGCCGCTGGAAACCGTGAAGACGACCGGGTTGCTCGATCCACCGCCCGTAGCGGAGAGCGTGACAGGTTCAGCGATCAACCTGTCTTCGATCGGTGAAAATTCGATCACTTGGCTGGCCTTGCCCCGGTTCACCACGATCGTGTAGGTCAAGACCGTCCGCCCGTCCTGGGCGTCGACTCTTACCTCAATCAGGGTGTCTCCATGTGCCAAGGACACCAGGACACCTTCCATGGGAGTTAGGCCGGTGTATGATCCCTCGTTGATCCGGAAGTAGACGACCGCATTCGGTTCCATTGGGTCCGTGGTGAGACGGATCGTCGCTACGGCGCTTGAGACCGCGGCGTGGTAGGAAGTCACCAAAGGATCAAAAAAGGGATTCATCGCCGCCCCTTGAATCAAGAGTGTACCAAGAAAGGCATTGTCGCTCCGCGTATCCAGAGTCGTGTCGGCAAGAGTCATGATTTGAGACAGGAACTCGGAAGGGTTGCCGGTGGACGAACGCGCGACGCGGAAACCAAGACTGTTAGCCCCTCCGGTGGACGAGACCGATCCGCGGGCCGACGCCCTCGCCGAAAATGAGGCGTCGCGCCAACTTCCACCCCGCCGCACCCGCGAAAACGCCGTGGTAGGACCTCTCGGATTCACGGCACCGGAGATGGAATTGTAATAGGTTGAGCTGTAGGAGTCCCAACAGAGTTCCCAGATGTTTCCCGACATGTCTTTCAAGCCAAATGCGTTCGCCGCAAAGCTGCCGACCGGGCTCGTGTAGGGCTGTAGGCCGGTCCGGTAACTAGGATGGTAGCCGCTCTCGCCGCTCTCGTTGCCGTGGGTGGTGCCGGTTGCGAAATAGTTCGCTTCGTTGTGGCTGATGAAGTCCGTGCCGTGGGGAAACCGGAACCCCTCGCCTCCACCTCGCGCTGCCCTTTCCCACTCGGCCTCGGTGGGGAGGCGATAGCCGTTGGCCGTCCAATCCACCGATGGCGGGAAAACATCGTAGCGAAGGACACCGAAATCCGAACGGTAGCAGGGCGTTAGCCCTTCCCGTTCGCTGCGGGCGTTGCACCACTTTACGGCGTCGAACCATGACACCGAGTGAACGGGATGGTTCGCCGCCTTTCCCCCGCCGACTGGCAGATCGGTGTATCCATTCACCGCGGCCCAGTTTCTCACCTCATCCCACTGAGCCTTGGTGGTTTCAAGCTGCGACAGATAGAAGGAACTGAGAGAGACCGTGACCGGTGGTGACGCCACATCCGTGTCACCACTGGTGTTGCCCATCTGGAACGTTCCCGATGGAATGAAGGAAAGTCCGGGAGTGAGAACGTCGTTGGCCTTGACCCGGAACCGGACCCGGTCGCTGTAGCGCCCAACCCAATCGACACCAGCGTTCCAGACGATCTCCCGGGCGCTGCCCGGGGAGACCGGTTCTCCGATATCTCCGGTTGCGGTAAGAGCTGGAGCCCAGGTGATTCCACCATCGATCGAAAATTCAAGACGGACCGAACACGGCACTCCTCCAAAGCTGAAAAGATCAAAGCCGATGTCGACCAGCATCGTACCGGGGCGCTGCCCCGCAGTGAGATTCGTTACGAGCGGCACCGCCTGACAAGGCCGGGAAACCAGGCAAAAGAGGATCGAGAGGAGAATCCATCTGAGTTTTGGCATAAACGTCGCGTGTTCGAAACTGGGCACTGGAAGATGAACGTCGCAAAGGACTCCAACAATTCCAAGCCCAAAATCATCCGCCCGGCGCACCCATCGATACCTGAGTTACTTCGGCGCGGATTTCTCCGGCACCTGTTCCCCGCCCACTCCGCGCCCGGTCTCGCGGATGAGACGGGTCACGGCGGCGATGCGGGGCCCGTAGACGGGATGGGCGAGGTACTCCTGGATCGGGAATTCAAGGCGGTCGCTCCAGGTGCCGCGGCCATAGCTGCCGGGAAGGTTGAAGCGGAGCGGGATACCAAAGAGATCGCTGCACATCAGCACGGCGAGCTTTCCGGAAGTGTGGAAAAGCGCGGATTGGAAACGCATCAGCAGGTCGTCGTCGATCTCGGGTGGCGGATCGCCTGACAAACCGACAAAACGCGCCAAGGCCCGGAGGGTGCGGGCGCTCTCACCTCCGGGATCGGCGGCCGCCTCCACGACGAGGTGCCGGTAGAAGGTGACGAGCGGAGCGTTGTCGTGATTGGCGTAGGTGACGAGACTCGTTTCGCGGAAACGCGACGGTTCGGGGATGTCGCCCTCGGGCGTGATCTCGAGCTGGGGAAAGACGAGATTGGCGAGGTCGAGATCCTCGAGGGTGCGTGCCATGTAGTCGGGGATCACGCCCATGATCTCGGCAACAAGATCCATCTCCCCCGCCGCGTCGAGGATCTGCGCGAGGATCTCCCGGCCCTGCAGGTCGTTCAACTTCACCGAGGCTTCTTCGTCGTCGGGCCCGGGAATGAATCGCGGGAGGAGCCCGCCAGTGAGGACCATGGCCTCCTCGGGACCAAGGTTGGAAAACTCCACATGCCGCACTCCGCCGCGCCACGGGAACATGTAGGCGCGGAAGTAGCCGCGGAGATGGTCGATGCGGCAGCCGTGGAAAAATTCCTTTTCCCAGAGGACACGCCCCCGCACCCACTCGAAGCCGGAGGCGCGGTGATTCTCCCATCGATAAGGGGGGAAACCCCAGTTCTGCCCCCATCGCTCGGAGTTCTTGCTGGTGTCGAAATGGGTGAGTGGCCGTGTGCCCATGCTCCATTCCGCGTCGAACAAGGAAGGATTTGACCAGACATCGACACTGTTGAGCCCGACGCCGAAGGACATCTCACCCATCAGCAGCACGCCTTTCGCATCGGCATGAGCCCGCACCGAACGCCATTGCCGCCATGAGACCCACTGGATGAATGCGAAGGCCGTCCTTCGCAACTCCAGCGCGGCGCTCTGCGGATGACGCAGGATCCATGAGCGGGCACCGTCATAAGTCTGGTGCTCGGGCCTCCAATCATACCACTGGCTGGTGCCTTCGTATTCCTGCATGAGGAGACGGAAGAGCGTATAGGGCTCGAGCCACCCGCCCTGGTCCCGGCAAAAGGCTTCGAACTCTTCGTGTTCCGGCCCCCGCGGCTGGGCGAAAAATTGATAGGCGGCCGTGAGCAGCGTCTGCGTCTTCAAGGGGAGCACGACCTCGTAGCGGACATTGTCGGCCCGCAGTTGCGAGACCCACGATTCCGGCGCGATCTGATCGAGGATCTCCCGGGTCAGGCCCGGCACCTCTTCCGGCGCGAGCGAGATCAGCGCCGGCGAGTGGGCCCGCGAACTGATGGGATTATAGGGACTGTAGTCGCCGAGGGTCTCATGGATCGGCAGGATCTGCAGCACGCTGAAGCCGCACGTCGACGCGAAATCGATCGCTTCCATTACAGCCCGAGTGTCGCCGATGCCGAGATCCTTTTCATGCCTGAGGGCATAGACCGGCACGAGGAGTCCCGCGCGCCGACGGTTGAGGAGAGTGTCGTTCATGGGGTGCGAGGTCAGGCTTCCGGTGATGCAGAGCGGGGCCGTGCCGAGCCGGAATTCCGTCGCTCGACGGAGACGAGGCTCTCGCGACCGGTCTGGATGCGCCAGAATTCCACGCCATCGCGTTGCCGGATCGCCTCCCGTTTCAGCGAGGCGAAATCGTGATCCACCCATTCCGGAAAGTGGGGCTGGATTTCGCCGAGGATCCCCCAGAGGAGCGCCTTCCCGTAGACCCCGAGGGCGAGCAACTCCAGCGCTTCGAAGAGTCCGAGCTCTCCCGGATCGGTTCCTTCCCAATCGAGCTTCAGGCTGCCGACCCGCGCCACGATTTTCCCGGCGGCTTCGAGGATGGCACTGGGCTCCTCGTCAAGGGCCCCGGTGAGCGCTTTCAGCACCTCGCGGTCCGTCTCGACCTTCTTTTTCAGACCGACAAAGAAGGCTTTCGCTTCAGGCAGTTCGAATCCATCGACCACCTTGTCGATCATGTGAAGGGCACCGGACGAGCCGGCGAGATGATCGTTCAGATAACGTTGCAGAGAATGATCCATGATTTGAGCGGGTAAGGGTTCACTGCCGCGTCTGGGGTGAACTGGCAAAAAGCTCCGCCGCGATCGCCTCGAGTTCCCTTGCGGAACGATCTCCGGCCGCGAGCCGGTTGGAGAGGACATCCCTCTCGGGAACAAAATCGAGATGCAGGGCCAACGCCGCGGCGAACTGATAGGCGGCGATCGCGTAGTGTTGGATGCGCATCCCGTGGGCCACGAGGAGAAAATCGCGTGTGCACGGGTCTTTGGCCATTGCGAGGTGTTCGTTCCCGCCGGCGACAAGGCCCTTCATGGCAAGACAGACGTCGGATCCGACTTCGCGGGTATGGGTATCGAAGACCCGTTCGACCAGCTCCTTCTGTTCGCGGGCAAGTGGTTCCTGCGAGAGGAAATGCTCCCGCAGGGCGGGATAGGTCGCCAGCGACCCGAGGTGCGGAAGGGTGTCGGCCACCTGCGACTCCATGCTGTGGATGTCGCGGAGCTGGTCGAAGAATAGATTCACGAGATGATTGATCGATGCGTTCATGGGGTTCTGTCAGGATGGATTCAGCCTTGGAGGAGCGATTGGGCGCCTTCGATGTAGACCTCCGTGCCCGTGACGAGGGCCGCGGCATCTGAGGCGAGAAAGGCGATCACCTCCGCGACCTGGCGGGCCTCGCCGGGGCCTCCGCCGGTGAGAGGCACGTCGCCCTCGGGGAATTCGACGGGAAGGTGGAGATCGTCGAGCGAGCGCCTTTCGGTGGAGTCCTCGATCGAGGTCTTGATCGCACCCGGGCAGACGACATTGACGCGGACGCGATCCTTGGCCAGTTCGAGTGCGATCATCTTGGTGAAGGCGACCTGGGCGGCCTTCGAGCAGGCGTAGGCGGTCGCGCCCGAGTTGCTGAAGACGCGCGTTCCATTGATCGACGACACGACCACCACCGATGCGCCGCGTTGCTTCATGAGGGGCAGCGCCTCCTTCACCGTGAGAAAGGTGCCGCGCAGGTTGACGCGCATCGTCGTATCCCATTCCTCCACCTCGAGCGCTTCGAGAGGCGCCCACACTCCGTTGATGCCGGCATTCGCCACGAGAATGTCGAGATGTTCCCAGTGTTGTTTCAATTTGGTGAACGCCGCCTCCATCTGCGATTCCTCGCCGATGTCCGCGACGAGGGTGAGATGGCCGCCCGCGCCGCCACCGATCCGGGCCATGGTCTCCTCGAGTTCGCCGAGAGTGCGGCCCAGCAAGGCGACACGGGCCCCGGCCTCGGCGAAGCGGATCGCGGTGGCACGCCCGATGCCGGATCCGGCCCCGGTGACGAGGGCGGTCTTGTCTTTCAGAGTCGGAGGGATGGAAGAAGTCATGATGGGTCGATGAAGAGCAGGAGCGGATCAGCTTTCCCAGTAGTCGCGCCATTTGCAGGTGCCTTCGGTCGGCACGAGACGCCGCCTCACGCCGCGGTTTTCGCGTTCGGGGGGCAGATTTTCGTCGGCGCGGAAAATCACGAACTTGTAGGCGACAGCCGTGCCCGTGCTTTCGCCGAGGCCGATCTCGCCGAACCAGGTGTTGGCGTTGATGCACTCGAGATCGATCGCCTCGCGCAGATCCCACCTCCCGAGTTCCGGAGCATCGCCGATGATCGCGAGCCGGTCGCCCGGCAGCGTGGGCGGACCGTTCAGCTGCACCCTTACGACGGCTTTGCCCTCGACGGCCCTTCCATGGGATCGGAAGACGAGGGCCGCGCGCTCCGGCAGATCGAGTTCGGCAATGCCGCCCGCGCAGTTCATCCGTGTGCCGGAGAGTAGGCATTCATGCTCACCATCTGGAAACTCGAGGTGCTCCACGCGCAGACGTCGGGCACCGCCCTTGTTGAGAAACACAAGACATCGGGAGTCGCGGTACCTCCGCAGATAGACATAGGCGTCGGGGTCGACCCACTTCGTCCACTGTCCGCCCCAGATGATCGCGGGATTCTCGCGCCGCTCCGCGGCCAGCCGGCGGACAAGTCGCGTCGCAGCCGTCTCGTCCCATCGCTCCATCATCGGACGATTGTAGGGATCGTTGCCGCCATCGGTATCGTCGTGCAGATATTGCTCGCAGCCGTAGTAAAGGCAGGGAATGCCGCGGGAAGTGAGGAGGAGGACGAGCGCCAGCTCGAGCCCCGCCCCGTCGACGCCCAAAGACTGGAGCCGCGGCATGTCATGGTTCTCGAAAAAGGTCACCAGCTCCGTCGCACCGGTGTAGCGGTCGTCGAGCGAGAGCAGGTCCGTGACGTGGTGGAAACCCCGTCCATCCGCACCCGCGAAGCACGCCCTCACCGCCTGGCAGAATCCGAAATCGAGGATGCTCATGCCCGCGCCATTCGCGAACTCAACCGAACGTCCGTCGAGCGGATGGCTGTAGATCCATTCGCCGAACCGGAAGAGATCAGGCTTCACCCGCGTGAGATCCGCGGTGAATTCCTGCCAAAACCACAAGGGCATGTGCTTCACCGTATCGACGCGCAGGGCGTCGACGCCCTTTTTCACCCACATCCCGATGGCTTCCTTGATATGGTTCCGGTAGAGGATGTTGTTTTCGTTGAAAGTCGCGAGCCCGCCGAGTTCGCAGTTCTTCACCTGCCAGTCGTCGTTCCAGTCCGTCGTCCTGCCATAGTGGTGATACCAATGATCGGTGTCATTGTCGAAGTCGGCGATGAGCCGGCCGTCATCGTAGAGTTTCCCCTTTCCCACCGTGCTGCGCGGCGAGCTGTGGTTGCAGACCACATCGAGAACGAACTTCATCCCCCGCTCGTGCATGCCGGCGAGGAGCTGGTCGAAAACGGTGTCATCACGCGTGAAGAGCCTTTTCTCCGAGGGATCGTTCACCCAGCGCGGATGGATGCGTTTGAAATCCGAGGTCCAGTAGCCGTGGATCGCGGCGCGCGGCTCCGCCTCCAGCGTCATGCCCTCGATCTGCTCGAAGAGCGGGGTGGTCCAGATCGCGGTGATGCCGAGCTCCCGCAGATAATCGAGCCGGTTGATGATTCCCTGCAGATCGCCACCCCAATACTTGTGCC
Organism: Verrucomicrobiales bacterium; assembly: GCA_016795385.1. Lineage (GTDB taxonomy): Bacteria > Verrucomicrobiota > Verrucomicrobiia > Verrucomicrobiales > DEV007 > Arctic95D-9. The sequence goes on from JAEUHI010000042.1 coordinate 14,452, forward strand.
AGTTTCCGTGGGTCGGATCGAAAGTCTCGTCATCCTCGCGCGGTTTGTCGGGCGATCCCACCGCGAACCGATCCACCACGATGAAATAGATCGTCTCCGAGCGGAACTCCACATCCGTCACCACGAACACATCGGGCACGGCGGGATATTCGAAGACGGCATCGTTCATACAGGTATGTGGGAGGGACGGAGGCCGTGATACACACCCTCCCGGACCTCCTCGCGCAGTGTCCGTGCCATCGCCTCGGATCGCATCATTACCCGTTTATTATAAGACACTTGCCGGAAACACCCCTCCCCTCACGTGCGACGGGGATGCCGCTTCCGATGGCGGAATGCGCGGACCGCCCATGCAAAAAGCCCACCGGGATCGCCGGAGGAAAGTCCTAACAAAACAACTACCGATCAGACAGGGTTGGGTGGCCGGCCCTACCCTGTCGGATCACGCCCACGGGTGAATCACGGCTTCAACACCACCTTCACGCAATCATCCTCTTTCTTGTCGAAGATCTCGTAGCCGTGCGGCGCCTCGGCCAGGGGCAGGGTATGCGTGATGATGTCATCAGTGCGGATTTTGCCGCTCTCCACCCAGGTGAGCAGTTCGTCGATGTCGCGTTGTGGCGTGCTCTGGCCGAACCGCATCTTGATGCCCTTGTCGAAGATCTGGCCGAGGGGAAAATTGTCGTAGGAGACGCCATAAACCCCCACGACCGTGACCATGCCGCCCCGTCTCACCGCGCTGATCGCGGCGCGGAGCACCTTGATGCTGCCCACCTGCACGTGGACGATGTTGCTCAGCTTGTCGAGCAGGTTGCGATCCGCCTCCATCCCGACGGCGTCGACGCAGATGTCGGCGCCGCGCCCGTTCGTCATCTCGCGGATCACCTCCACGGCATCCGCCTCTTTCGCATGGATCACCTCCGAGCCCGCGACGCGGCGGGCCGTCTCGAGGCGGTAGGGCTGGATGTCGATGCCGATGACGCGCTCGGCGCCGCGCAGCCACGCCACTTTTTGTGCCATCAGCCCCACGGGGCCACAGCCGAAGACGGCGATGGTCTCGCCACCGCGCGGCTCGGCCCAATCGATCGCGGCATAGCCGGTCGGGAGGATGTCGGTGAGAAAGAGCAGCTCTTCGTCGCTCTGATCCGTCCGCACCACGCGAGGACCGTGGTTCGCGTAGGGGACCCTCACATATTCCGCCTGGCCGCCATCATATCCTCCATAGAGGTCCGTGTAGCCGAAGAGACCGCCTCCCTTTCCTTCAAAGAGCCCACCCTCGGGACCATATTTCTCCGGATTCGATTCCTCGCAATGCGCGGGCAATCCCTTCTGGCAGAAAAAACAGCCACCGCAGGCGACCGGAAACGGCACCACCACCCGATCGCCCTTGCGCAGATTCGTCACCGCCGTGCCGACCTCCTCGACGATGCCCATGAATTCGTGGCCCAGCACGAGATCTTTCGCCTGAGGCTGAAAGCCGTTGTAGATGTGCAGATCCGATCCGCAAATGGCCGTGGAGGTGACTCGGAGAATCACGTCGTCTTCACGCTCGATGCGGGGATCGGGTACCAGATCGACGGAGACTTTACCAGGGTGGTGGAATACGAGGGCTTTCATGAGGATCAGGGGTGGGAGGTGAAAAGGAGCGCCCATTGCCAGGCGCACGTGGCATGCCATTGACCAGCCATGCCTCCACAACCCACTACCGGAGAACTCCTTGCCACTTTGTAGCGATGCTCCTCCCCCCTTGGAGAGGAACGCCGGATCATGCACGGCACGCATGCGCCGGATGCAAAACGCCCCAACCTCGGGGCCCGTCCGCGCCGAGCATTTTGCATCCGGAAACGCTCAAAGTGCATGCTGGCATTTCTCCGTCTCCAGCGCGGGCGCCACCCTCTCCCGGTGGGAAAGGATTGGCCAGCCTCGCTTCCCGAGTCCGTTTCCCACCTTGGCACCTCGCGTGCGATGGCAACGTGGATTCGGAGTTCCGCCATTGTCCGCCACAAGTCCTAAGCCCATCCCCCATAGGCCGGCGATCATCGTCGTGACGGTGCCTGCCCACCCTTTGTCCACCACTGCGCCGCGATTGCCGGAATCCGGGTATCCGCCCCATGAATCCTCCTCTTTCCTCCACCGAACCGGGTCGCTCGCCCGTTCTTTCGGAAAACGCGGGATCGTCCGCCACGCGTCTTTCCACCCCCTCCACGGACATGGACTTCGACCCCGCACAGGATGATGCCGTCGCCCCACCCGAGGCACTGTTCTCCGACGCGGCCATCCGGAATCGCGTCATCGAATTCCTCGGCGGACGCGACCTCGGCTCCGCCACGGGCATCTACATCGGTCTCTGCGATTGTCCGAATCCCGCCAAGATCCAGCGCCGGCCGCTCGATGAGCTCGATCGCCTCCTCGCCTGCGGCGAAGGGATCGCGCGCTCGCTCTACGACACCCATTCCATCCTCGTCCATCTCGATGTCGAATATGTGAATCACGATGCTCCCGCCGCGGCCTTCACCGATCCCTGGCGCGCTTTCCGGCTTCAGGAACCTCTCATCGCGAAGATCGAGGAACTCCTCTCCGGTTGGGGTATCCGTCCGCTCCATCTCCTGACGGGACAGGGCCACCATTTCGTCTGGCGCTTTCCGCGCGGCTCCGATCTCGAGCGCCGACTCCGACATCTCATGCCATGCGCCGGCCGCGAAGGAGGTGAGCAGGTCTTTGCCAATCTCGCCCTCGTCATGGAATACTTCGCGCACCGCATCAAGGCCCTCGCCGAGCCGGAGAGCGCGATCCCCGTCGAGATCACCGCCTCGCACGTCGTGCCGGGAGAAAGCGGCCATCGCGAACTCATCTCCATCGACATCTCGGAGTATGGCGATCCCCTTGCCTCGCGCACCATCCGCATCCCCTTCACCCGCTACAGGAAACCGTGGAGCAGCGGCATCGCGAAACATCACGGCGTGGAGGAAGAGATCGGCCCCTGTGTCTGCATCCCGCTCCACGAGATGGACGTGATGCAGGCCCTCACCCTGCGGCAGGATCCCCGGGACGTCCTCTCCCTCGCACGGCGTTGCTGCATGCTCATTCCCGAAGAGGGCGAAGGCACCGGCCACCTGCTCGACGAATACATCGGCTCCACCTTGCGCGCTTTTCACCAGCGCTTCTACGAGACGGAACACGATCCGCCCGAGACCTGGCCGCACACCTACGCCCGCACCCCGCTCCACGATCTACCCGGCTGCGCGCGCCATGTCCTCACCTTTCCCAACGATCTCCTCCTGAAGCCCTCCGGAATGCGCCTCATCACCCGCTGCCTCATCGAGCGAGGCTGGCACCCGCGGCATATCGCCGGGCTCGTGCGATCGAAATTCGAGGATCCCGTCTTCCAGTGGGGCGACAGTTGGTGCGGATACTCCCCCTCGATGCGCGCCGACTTCTACGTCCGGCTCTACTCCGGGCTGCTCGCCACCGGACTCGACCGTCTCGCGGACTTCCACTGCGAGGCCGCGCGCAGCCAGGGTTTCTGCTGGCCCGCCGAGCCGCCCTGCGAGTTGCACCCCTTCCTGCCCGATCCGGTGAAAACGGTTTTTTCGATTCCGTGATTTACCTCACCCACCCGAATCCTCCATCATACCTGCCATGAGCGACTGGCCTTGCGGATTATCCACCGGTTGTTACTACCGTACCCCCATCCTTGAAGCCCTGCCACGGGTGCGCGACGGCGGCTTCACCCTCATCGAGGTCTGCTCCTTCCCCGCCCATCTCGACTACCACAACCGCGGCCAGGTCGAGGCCGCCGCCGCCGCCATCCGCGACCTCGGCATCGTCGCGAATTCCATGCACGCGCCCTTCGCCGACCACATCGACATCTCCAGCGGCGACCGGCCGCAACGCGAAAACTCCGTGCGCGAACTCTGTCTCGCCTCCGATGCCGCCGCCGCCCTCGGATGCCGGTATCTCGTGCTCCATCCCGGTCCCGAAATGGCCGGGCGACCCACCCCGGAAAACTGGTACTGGCGCATGCAGAATGCCGCCGAATCCCTCAATCACGTCGCCGACCGCTGCCGCGAGCTGGGCATCATCCTGCTCCTCGAAAACATGCTGCCACACCTCCTCTTCGGCCATGCCAGCGACATGCTCTGGCTGCTCGGCGCCATCCGCGGCACCGGAGTCGGCACCTGTCTCGATACGGGCCATGCCGCCCTCTCCGGCGACATGCCCACCGTCGTGCACAAGCTATCCGGACACCTCCAGATGCTGCACGTGAATGACAACCTCGGCCAGTACGACGACCACCTGCCGCCCGGCGACGGCCACATCGATTGGCTCTCGCTCATCTGCCAACTGAACCGGCAGCGCTTCCAGGGTCCCCTCATCCTCGAGCTCGCCGGAGTCGGCACACCCGATGAGATCATGGAGCGTGCCCGTCGCGCCCGCGACTTCCTCGCCGATCTCTCCCGGCGCGCCGCCGTTGAATGCTGATCCCGGCACCGGGATCGCCGTGCGGCTATCCGTGCGCCTCTGCACGATCCCTTGTGCAATCCGCCACCTTCGGCGGGCTCGCCCCTGCATCGCATTTTGCCCTCATCCCTGTCGTGCCGGGCTCTACAGGCCCTCCGCTGCGGCTGGCATCGCATCTGCGAAAACAGATCGGACCGATCCCCTCTTCCACCTTCCCGAACCTCCTCACCGATATCATGAAACTCGACACCCTCGAAAAACTCCTCATTCACGAGCTGAAGGATCTCGCCAGCGCCGAAGCCCAGCTCATCGATGCCCTGCCCAAGATGGCCCGGGCCGCCCACCACCCCGAGCTCCGCGAGGCGTTCGAGAACCATCATCGCGAGACCCGGACCCATCTCGATCGGCTCCACACCCTTTTCGAGGGCACCGCCTTCTCTCCCGGCGGCCATCGGTGTGTCGCCATGGCGGGGCTCATCGACGAGGCCGGACAAATGATCCGCGGCGATGCCGAGGACGAGGTGCGCGATGCCGGACTCGTCGCCGCCGCCCAGAAGATCGAGCACTACGAGATCGCCGGATACGGCACCGTCGCCGCCCTCGCCGACAAACTCGGCATGCAGGAGATCGCGGCCACGCTGCGCGAGACCCTCGAAGAGGAAGCCCTCGCCGACCGCACCCTCACACGCCTCGCCGAGCGCGTCCTCAATTTCAAAGCCATGATCTCCTGACACAACCGCTTCTTCACCCTGACAAAACATCCCAAACCTCCATCCACTCCATCTCCATGAACATCGCCCAGGAACAAACCCAACACTGCATCGACGTCTGCAACAGCCTCCTCCGGGGCGAACTCTCCGCCGTCGAGGCCTACAGCCAGGTCATCCACCGTTTCGCCAGCGAGCCCCAGGCCGGCACCCTCATCCACATCCGCGACGAGCACCTCTGGGCCGTCGACCGGCTCCGCCACAACGTCCGCGAAATGGGCGGAGATCCCGATACCGATTCCGGAGCCTGGGGTGCCCTCGTGAAGACCCTGCAGGGCACCGCCAATCTCCTCGGTGAGAATTCCGCTCTCCACGTCCTCGAGCAAGGCGAGAAGCACGGACGCAACGAATACCGCGAAGCCCTCGCCGACGATGAAGTGCTCGCCGAATGCAAACAGATGATCCGCGGAGACCTCCTCCCGCGGACCGAGCAGCACCTCATCACCCTCGAGCGCCTTGGGAATCCGTGAGAGCGGGAGGGGAGCGCCGGACCGGCCGGCGCTCCCCTTTGCCGGTTTCCCGCCGGTATCCTCTCCGGGGAATGACAGCCGCGGGCCTCGTCCCGCGGCATTTTTTTGGTGATGTTAGTCTCGCGGCCGTTTTCGCCATTAGAAGTGTATGCAATTTAAAGGGGGTGTCTTGATCTTCCTCCGTCACTACGTACACTTGCTGCTTCACAGTGAAATCCACCCGAGCCCCCCCTCCTCCGGCCCCGGTCATTTCACCTCGAAATCTTCGCCGGTTCGCTTCACCCAAAATTCCGCATCCCACATACCGCTTTAGCCCTTTTCATGAGTTTGGAGATCATTTTCGTTCACGATCAAGGAGACCACGATACCGAACACGTTTTGTTGAAAGCCCGCGCCAATTGCCGGCTCAGCGACTTCCTTCTCGCCGACGGGCGCCATCCCGACGAGGCCCCCGCCCCCGATCGCATCCGCCACACTTACTGGTTCCCGGATACCCCCATTCAGGCCGGCACCTACATCTCCGTCTGGACCAAGCGCGGCAAAGACACCCTCGGCGAAATGGCCGACGGCACCCCCGTGCATCGCTTCTATTGGAATCGCCCCGAGTCGGTCTGGAACGGCGTCGGCGAACACGTCCTCCTCTTCCAGATCGCGAAGTGCCAGAGCTTCCGCGTTCACGAGAATTGAGCGGTCTTCCGCCCGCTCAAAGCAACCAGCACAGTGCCTCTTGCACAGCCGTCGTGCCCATTCTGCACGATGGGGGCATCGGCCCGTATCGGCCCGCATCCCGCCCTGCGGCGCTTCCAGCCGCTTCCCACTAGGGCGGAGGATTCGCCGCGCCTCCTTGGCGCGGATGGTGCGCGGTCTTGTCTACGTACGCTTCATCAGCCGCGTCCCCGACGGACACCTCACTCCATCACCCTCCTTTCACCATGAACAGACGCCAATGCCTCCTCACCACCGGCCTCGCCAGCGCCGGCGCCGCCCTGTTTCCCTCGATTGCCGCTTTCGCCGCCAGCGACGGGCGCATCGGCAACACCTCGCGCGAGGAATGGGATCAAGTCAATCGCGACGCCGCCGCCAAGGTCGCCGCCATCCGGCCCGATTCCTCCGACCTCTCCGCCCCTGATCAGACCCTGCTCGGAGAGATCGTCACCGGCGGCATGATGCAGCTCGAACTGAGCCGCGTCGCCGCCGATCAAGCGTCCAGCGAGGACGTCAAAGCCTACGCCCAAGCGGAAGTCGCCGAGCAGGCCGGCCTCTCCGCCAAACTCCGCGAGATTGCCGGAGCGAAAGGCATCACCCTCCCGGAGAAACCCGACGCCAAAACCGCCGCCGCCGTCGACAACCTGCGAACCAAGAGCGGCGATGCCTTCGATGCCGAATACCTGCGCCTCGTCGGCGTCGAAGGTCACCGCGCCCTCGAGCGTACCATGGACAAAGTCGAAGCCTCCGCGGACGACGACAATCTCCGCCGCGTCGCCGCTATCGCCCTGCCCCTCATCCGTTTCCACCTCCAGACCGCAAGGGAAGAGGTCGGCGAGACGAAGTAGCGGCGGTCGGCAGCGAGACGCACTCATATCGGCGGCATCTGAAGATCCGCCCCCGATCACGTGATTGCCGGACATGCCACGATCTGGAAGGATCAAGCCTGTCGGCTTCCCTACCCGGCTTCTTCCCGATGAAACCCCTCCCGCTCTTCGTTTTCGTTTCCGCCCTTCTCCTGCCCTTGGCCGCGAATGAATGGCCCTCGTGGCGGGGTCCTCAGGGAGATGGGAAGCTGGTCGCAGCAGATGCTTATCCGACGCGATGGTCGCCGACCGAAGGCATCGCGTGGCGCATTCCCTTGCCGGATCGCGGCAATTCCTCCCCCGTGGTCTGGGGTGACAAGGTCTTTTTGACGCAGGCGGAGGAGGAGGGGAACAAGCGCTCGCTGATGTGTTTCAGCGCGAAGGATGGCCGATTGCTCTGGAAAGACACGATCGATCATGGCAAGGCGGAAGAAACCCACAAGACGAATCCACACTGTGCGGCTTCTCCGGTGACGGATGGAACGCTCGTCTACGCCTGGCACGGCAACGCGGGGCTGCACGCCTACGATTTCGCCGGCAAGAAGGTCTGGAGCGCCGATCTCGGAGATGACTACGCGCACATCTGGGGCCCCCATGCGGCGAGTCCGGTGCTGATGGGTGGCGCGCTGCTCGTGCACGCGGGTCCGGGGCCGGTGGCGCGGCTCTTCGCCCTCCACAAGGATACGGGAAAGGAAATCTGGCGCCAGGAGCTGGATGCCTATGAGAGCGCCGACGCGAAGCAATTCAAGGGATCGTGGGCGACTCCTTTCGTGATCGACAACGGCGGGCGCTCCGAACTGCTGCTGGGCCTGCCGGGATATCTGACCTCGTTCGACCCCAGGTCCGGCAAGGAACTGTGGCGCGTCGCGGGCCTGGGCGACCTGTGTTACACCAACGTCATGACCGGTGCAGGACGCGCCCTTTACCTGTGTGGCTACGGAGGGCCGGGTATCGGGGTGAGACTCCCCGCGGCAGGTGAGACGGGCGATCTCACATCCTCCCACCGGCTCTGGGCCGATCCTCCGAAAGGGCAGAATCAGAATCCGCAGCGCATCGGCTCCGGGCAGATCCTCGGCGACCATCTGTATCTGTTGAATGAACCCGGGGTGATGCAATGCAGCGAGGTCGCCACCGGCCGTATCGTCTGGCGGGAGCGCCTCGGTGCGAACAGCTGGAGTTCGATGAACCTCATCGGAAAAACGCTCTACGTGAACGACACCCGCGGCACCACCTACCTTATCGAGCCCGATCCCTCGGCACTGAAACTGATCGGGAAAAACGAGGTGGATCCGAACCAGCACACGAACGCTTCACTCGCCTTCGCCGACGGCCGCATCTACTTGCGGACGGATGCCTATCTCTATGCGATCGAGTAAGGGAGGCGTTTCACTTTGCCTTGCCGGAGACATTCAGCGAAATCGTGCCGGCCGAGGTGGTAGCGGTGAAGGTCGCGGTGCGGTTTCCCTTTTTCTTCGGCTTGAAGGTGGCGGTGAAGGCGACGGACTGCCCGGGCTCGAGCGTTGCGAAAGGTGACGTGACTTGGAAACTTCTGGCATCCTTGCCACCGGCTCTGACGCCATTGATTTCGACCGGTTCCGCGCCCGTGTTGGCAATCACGAACGTCTTCGGTTGGCTCCGCTTTTTGACGGGCGTCTTCGGAAAGGCCGCCGATCCGGGTGCCCGCATTTGCACGGCCGCGGCCGGACCATCGAAGGAAAAAACGTAAGCGGATCCGGCCACGGGCGCGGCCGTGTTGCCTTCGCGCCAAGCCCCGGTGATGACGCTGGATCCGCTCATGGCGAGACTGATCCCGAACTGGTGGTTCAAGCCTGCGTTCGAGGCCTTGAGGTAGGAAATCTGCGACCACGTGCCGGCGGATTTCTGGAAACGGTAAACCGCTCCGGAATTCTCGTTCGCATCATCGTGCGGCGGGTTCACTCCCCTGCCACCTCCGTCTTCGCCATGGGCACCGACAGCGATGAGATTCCCTTGGACGGCCACACTGGTCCCGAAATTGTCATAGGGATCGGGATGGCTCGATTTCAAATAGGCCTGCTGCGCCAGGAAGGGGGAAACCGTCTGGCTTTCGAAAACATAGACCGCACCGGAATCCGTCCAGCTGTTGTCGAGAGGATTGGCGGCGGAGACACTCGCTTCCCAGGGGGCACCGACGACGATGGTGGAGAAACCCATCGCGACACTGGCTCCAAACAGGTCTCCGGAATCCGAATTCGCCGCCTTCAGATAGTATTGCTGCACCCATTCCACCACGGGCAGGGAGAGCGAACCGAATACATAGGCGGCACCGGACTCGATGGCACTGTTGTCGTTTCCGTTTCCATCGATACCATCCGCGTTGCTGTCCTCGAAAGGAGCTCCCACGACGAAGCGTTCGCCTTCCTGCCCGAAGGCGAGGCTGCCTCCGAAGCCATCGCCGGCTCCGGCGTTGCCGGCTTTGAGGTAATCGGTCTGCGTCCAGGTCGAGCCGCTCCGCACGAAGCTGTAAACGGCTCCGGCATCGCTCGCATCGTTGTTCTCGGGATCGTCGTTCGATGCGGGTCCATTCCCGTCCTCCAACCAGGCTCCCACGAGCAGCCGATCGCCGTAGATGGCCACGCTTTTTCCGAACTGATCGCCCGCGTCGGCGTTCGCCGCCTTCAGGTAAGCCTGTCGCGTCCACTGCGAGCCGTTCCTGACAAACACATAAACGGCCCCGGCATCCGCGGCGGTGTCGTCGGTCTCATCCCCATCGATGGCACGGGCGGCACTATCCTCGTAGGGCGCACCAACTACGAGCGTGTTCCCGTGGAGGGCGAGGCTGTAGCCGAAATGATCTTCCTCATCGGGTTGGGCCGCCCGGAGCGTGGTCTGCAGGGTCCACTTGTCCCCGGATCTGGAAAACACGTAGACGGCGCCGGAAGTACTGACCTGGTTGGCGGCACCATCTTCCCCCACCACCCCGACGGCGGCGGTGTTGCCGTCCATCGCCACACTCCATCCCGCGAAGTCATTCGGATCGACCGCCGCCCCCCTGAGGATACCGCGCTGGCCGAAAACCGGTGCCCCCTGCGCCCTGAGCTCCTCCGGCTCCGGCAGGACGAAGGCGCAGAAGCCCACGAGGCTCATCCGCCAGGTGAGTGATCCGGGGGAAAAGAGGTTCATTGCATTTCGAACTCCATTTAAGAAGCGATCGAAATGTTTTACGATGTAAATCTCAACCTCATTTGCCGACAAAAGCTGATCCGCGATCCAGGGGACTCACTTCTTCACCGTCAGGCCGTCGACCACCGTGTAGCCTGCCTGAACGGCGGGCTTGGTCAGCTCGATGAGGGTCTGCTTCGCATCGTCGTTCGGCACCTCGCCTTTCAAGGTGATGGTGCGATCGACGACGATCAGTTCCATCGCTCCGTGCGTTTCATGGAGCAATCCGCCGATCAAGGCCGGGAGCGAACTCATCCAGGGCTCGTCCACGGTCGAAGGGGAGACTCGGGAATGATCGGCGAATTTCTCCGCACCCACGGCTTCCGTCCCGGCTGCGACGACCGCCCGCCGCTGGGCCGCCGTGGGCAGGGAGCCTTCGAAGGAATATTTGCCTTCGAGCGGTCCAAGGTAGAGCACGAGGGGCATCCTCGTCTCGGGAGCGGGGCGCTCGGGATCGTGGTAGAGGCGGTCTTCAGGGCGCTCCTGGTGGGAGACGATCGCACTGAAAGCCCCCCGGATCGCCTCGATCATCCGTTCATCGGCGCCGATCCCTCCGATCCGGGCGGTGCCCTCTTCGATGCGCAGTTCGGGCTCGTGCAGATCCCGGATGAGAGCGGCGACCAAGTCCGGCAAATGATCCATTTTGGGAAGATCGCGGGCCAGCGGATCGACCTCGATCCGATCCACGACCGTGACAAGTTCGGGGGCTTCCCGCCGCGCCGCCTCGACGAGCCGGTTTTTCAGCAGCGCTTCGCGCACCGTCCCCGACAGCACCAGACTGAGACGATCGCCACGGGCCAGTTCGAACCACGAGGGCGTCTCCGGAGCAGCCGGTTCGACCGGGTCGACCGGAGCCGTCTCCACCGGCGGTGGTGGAATGGCCGGCACCTCCTCCGTGGTTCGCCGGGGCGTGCCGGCATCGACGGAATAGGGATCTTTCACCGTCAGGAGCAGGACGGTGGCGGCGATCGCGCCCAAGGCGATGAGAAAACTCCAGATCCGGTTCATAGAGCGGCCGCGCCGCTCCGGAAAGAACGCACGCATCCGCCCATCCGCAACGACCAGCGAAAGAATTGCCGCCACCGGCACCGGATGTGGTAAAAGTTTCCCTCCAGCGCCATGATCATCCAACCCCGCGACGCCCAAGTCCCCTTCACCACCGCCGATGGATCGACCATCCGGAGCCTGCTCGATCACACCAACGCGCCGGTGCAAAACCAGAGCCTCGCCGAGGCGAGCCTGCCCCCCGGCGGAACGACGCAGCGGCATTACCACCGGCTCAGCGAGGAATTCTACTACATCCTCGAAGGGAGCGGCCTCATGGAGATCGATGGAGAAAGCCGCGAGGTGGGGCCCGGCGACGCCATTCTCATTCCGGCCGGGGCTTGGCATCAAATCCGCTCGCAGGAGGCGACCCTTCCCTTGAGATTCCTATGCTGTTGCGCTCCGCCCTACTCCCACGGTGACACATATTTTTCATAGAATTCCCGAAAGGCTCGGCTAAGGTGCGCGTCTCTCTTCGGACTCCACTTCCTCCCTTATGAACCGATTCTTCCTTCCTTGCTTCCTTCCGGCCCTTTCCTTCTCCATGCTCGGCTGCACGACCGGCGACAAATTCTCGATGGGGGGCGTGCCCGGCTGGGTCGCGGATGGCGCCAAACTGGAGAGCGAACCCGAACCTCTGCGACCCGATCCCGCCCTCATCGCCCACGAAGACGAATCCGGCCCGGTGCAGTTCCAGTGGATCACCGATCGCCGCAGCTACGATTCTCCGCCGGTGAAGAAAACGAAGAAGGTCTCCACGACTGATCCGCTCGAGCGCGGTCGCGATGCGCGCATCCGCCGTCTCGTGCGCTGAGTGGCCTCCCACCGCCGCGTTCACCGCCCCGCGCCATGTCGACCTACTCCGCGTTCCGCACCCGGATCCCGGTGCGACCGGATGACATCGACATGAACCGGCATGTGCACAATTCGAAATATTCCGACTACGTCCTCGCCGCACGCTACGATCAGATGGAGCGCTGCTACGGCATGGCCATGGATGCCTTCCTCGAGCGTGGCCTGAGTTGGGTCGTGCGCGCCTCCTACATCGAACACAAACGCCCCCTCCGTCTCGGCGACATCGCCGAGGTCGAAACCCGCGTCGCCGGGATCGAGAAGCACGGCGTGAAAGTCGAGTTCGAGATCCTGAAAGAAGCCGATGGCAAGACCGTGGCGAAAGGTTGGTTCGACTACACGCTCGTCTGTGTGGCGAAGGGACGTCCGCAGGTCATCCCCGAGGATGTCGTCGCGATTTATTCGATCTGATTTTTTCCTGACATCCACCCCCATGACCCGCGACGAAGCGATCGAGAAAATCGAGGGAGCCTGCAAGATCATCGCCCTCGAGATGATGAAAGTCACCCCCGCCGCCCGTCACCTCGGTGACGAGGAGACGACCGCCGATGTCGTCAAGGCCGCCTACCAGCTCACCATCGAGCTCGAGGTGATCAAAAAGAAGCTGATCAAGCTGAAAGGGCGCGACGATTCGGCATTGCTTTGAAAACCGGGCGCGGTTAGAAAGCGGGAGAACCCGCTTTTATCCCATGACCCCCGCCCCCCGGCTCCGCCGTCCCACCGTGACCGCGATCTTCGCGGCCGTTTCTTCAGCGTCCCTGCTCCTCGCGCAAGCGCCCGCCCCCGCGCCGAAAGGCCAGCCGAAATCGCAGCCGGCCCCGCCCCCGGTTGTGGATCACCTCGGCATCAAGCTCATCCCGCAGCCGGGCATCCAGATCAAGGCGGAAGACCGTGCCGAACTCGAGGCCGGTGTGACTTCGCTCGGCAAAGAGATCGAAGCACTCCGCGGATCGCTCGCGGGCCGGGAGGATCAGCTCGCCCTCCTCCCCGACATCGAGATCTTCCACAAGGCCGTCGACTGGGCCCTGCGTTACAACGAGTTTTTCGAGGCGAAACAAGTCGAGGTCGCCCGCAAACTGCTCGCCCTCGGCCAACAACGGGCCGCGGAATTGAAAGCCGGTCAGCCCGGCTGGCTCGATGATACCGGACTCGTCGTGCGCGGTTATCGCTCCGCGATCGATGGCTCCGTGCAGCCCTACGGCATGGTCGTTCCCGAAGACTGGAAGCCCGGTGAAACGACGGGACGTCGACTCGATTTCTGGTGTCACGGCCGGGGAGAAAAATTGAGCGAGCTCGACTTCCTCAACCAACGCCTCACCAATGTCGGTGAATTCAATCCCGCCGGGGCCTTCACCCTGCATCTCTACGGACGCTACTGCAACGCCAACAAGTTCGCCGGCGAGATCGATCTTTTCGAAGCGCTGGACCACGCCCGCGGTTCCTATCCCATCGATGCGAACCAACTCGTCATCCGCGGCTTTTCCATGGGCGGCGCGGCCGTGTGGCAGTTCGGCACGCACTTCGCCGGGATGTGGGCCGCGGTGCAACCGGGTGCCGGTTTTGCGGAGACGCGCGAGTTCAACAAGGTCTACGCCGAGGGCAAGGTGCCGCCGACCGCCTGGGAGGAAATCCTCTACCGCTGGTATGATGCGACCGATTCCGTCGTCAATCTCGAGAACACCACCACCATCGCCTACTCCGGCGAGATCGACGGACAGAAACAGGCCGCCGATATCATGATCCGCTACGCCCGGAAGGAGAACGGCAACGCGGCGCCACCGGCCGCCGAGCTGAACAAAGTCAATCCCGGCGACGGTTCGCCCAAGGCCGCGGAAGCCAAAGTCGCCGGTCTCTCGCCCGAGCTTTCCTTCTTCCACGTCATCGGACCGCAGACCCCGCACAAGATCCTCGCCGAAGCGAAACCGGAGGTCGAGTCGCTCCTCGGCGAGGCCCTGACAAAACACCAACCCGAGCCAGACCGCGTACGTTTTGTCACCTATTCCGTCATTTATCCGGAGATGGAATGGGTGCGCGTCGAGGGGCTCCGTCAGCAATGGGAGCGGAGCGAAGTGACCGCCACGAGAAAGGGCGATCAGATCATCGCCTCGACCAAAAACGTCACCGCACTGCGCTTTTCGCCTTCCGCTGCGGTGAAGTCGGTGACCCTCGATGGCCAAACCCTGCCTGCCTCCGAGGGGCTGGCTTATCACCAGGCCGGAGGCCAATGGACCGCGGGCCCGGCGACCCAAGAGGGTCTGGTGAAGCGACCGACCCTGTGTGGTCCGGTCGATCATGCCTTCATGTCGTCGTTCCTGTTCGTCCGCCCCACCGGCAAACCGCTCCACGAGAAGACCGGTAGCTGGGCGAAGGCCGAGCTCGAACACGCCACCGGGTTCTGGCGCAAGGTCTTCCGTGGCGAAGCTCCGGTGAAAGACGACACCGCCATCACCGACGCCGACCTCGCGGCATCGAACCTCGTGCTCTGGGGCGATCCTTCCTCGAACGCCGTCCTCGCCAGGATCCTCACCCAACTCCCGCTGACGTGGGATACCTCGAAGCTCATCTTCGCGGGCAAGGAATACCCGGCGGAGCAGACCATGCCCATCCTGATTTTTCCGAATCCCCTCAACCCCGAGAAATACGTCGTCCTCAACAGTGGACCGACCTTTCGCGAAGACGCCCTCCTCAACAATTCGCAGCAGATTCCCAAGCTACCGGATTGGTCCCTCATCGACATCACCACGGCACCCGATGGCAAATGGCCGGGCAAGGTGCTCGACGCGGGTTTCTTTGATGAGTCGTGGAAGGTGCGGTGATCTCCCCCAAGGGAATCTCAGGACGACCTAAGATTCCCCTTCCCCGTCCGTTTCAACTCGAAGCCGTCGGGAACCGCTCGGAGGCACACCTCATTTTGGGTGCATAACGAATCATTTCGGGAGTCAAAACCTTCAATTACGGGAAAAATTTTAAAATTCTTTCCTTTTGTTTGAAAAATTTTTGTAAAACCTTACTTTTTCTCCCGGAACCTCATGAAACAGACGCGATTTCTCCGCTATCTCCTCGCCTTGGCCGCCCTTTTTCTGGGGGCGGGCTCGGCCATGGCCTTTTCCACGGTGGTGATCGATCCGGGGCACGGCGGGGCCGATCTCGGGGCCGCCGACTCCTACGTCTATGAAAAGCACATCAATCTCGATGTCGCCCGCCGTCTCGAGCGCAGCCTGAAGGAGGCCGGTTTCAAGACGATCATGACCCGGACGCGGGATGAATTCATCGCCCTCTCGGAGCGCTCCTCCATCGCCAACCGCCAGCGCAACGCGATCTTTGTCAGCGTCCATTTCAACTCAAGCTACCGCACCGCGGCCCTCGGGATCGAGACGTTTTACCGTTCCTCCAACTCCGAAAAGCTGGCCCAACTCGTGCAGCGCGAACTGATCAAGAACACCCGTGCAACCGATCGCGGAGTGAAGACGGCGAATTTCGCGGTCCTCCGCGATACCAAACATCCCGCCGTTCTCGTCGAAGGCGGGTTCGTGAGCAACAAGGAAGAGCGCAGCGCGATGTGCGATCCGCTCTACCGCCAGGTCGTCGCCGACAGCATCGCCCGCGCGGTGGTGCAGCACAGCCGCTGATCCGCACCGATCTCCCCGGACATGCTCGTGACCTGCTCAGAGATGTCCGAAGCGGAACGAATTTTCTTTTCCGGCGACCGCTCGCCGGAGCCGTGGATGGACGAAGCGGGCCGTCTCTGCGCCGCGGCCATCCTCGATTTTTTCCCACGCCCCGCCCGCGCCGAGGTCTTCTGCGGACGCGGCAACAACGGCGGTGACGCGCTCGTCGTGGCCCGATGGCTGAAGCGGCATGGGTGGCGGGTCACCCTGCAGGTGGGTGCGACGCTCTCCGAACTCGCCCGGAAAAAACTCGCGGAATTCGGGGCGGAGCCGGAGGGACCCGGCCCGATCCTGGTGGATTCTTTTCCCCTCATCACCGTGGACGGACTCCTCGGGATCGGGGCAAAAGGGGATTTGCGCGGCGAGATCCGGGAAATGGCCGATCGATTGAATGCTCTGCGCCGCGAAGCGGGGGCGGTGTGCTTTTCGATCGACCTGCCTTCAGGCTTCGACGCCGATCTCGGAAAGGCGGGCGCGGGTGCCGTGGTGGCCGATGTCACCCTCACGATCACGGCCGCGAAGACCGGGTTTGCCGTCGATGGGGCCGAAAATCACGTGGGCCGGCTGGTCGAAATCCCGCTGGAGATCCCGGTCGCGGCGGGTGACCAGACGCGACGTTTTCTCTTCCCCTCGAATCTGCGCCCCCGTCTCCCGCGCCGCGATTTCGACACCCACAAGGGCGATGCGGGCCGGGTCGTGATCGTCGCCGGATCCGCCGGACTCACGGGGGCGGCGGTGCTGTCTTCACTCGGCGCCTCGTTTGGCGGGGCCGGGCTCGTCACGGTCTGCGTGCCGGAGGAGATTTATCCCATCGTCGCCGGGAAAGCTCCGGCGGAGGTGATGGTGCGCTCTTACCGCGACGGCGCTGAAGTGCGGGGCCTCGCCGCCGATGTCTTTGCAGTGGGTCCCGGTCTGGGCGCGGCGCTGCGGCCGGGGATGGAGGAACTGCTGATCGAAGAGTGCCGCCCTGTCGTGATCGATGCCGACGCCTTGAATGCGATCGCCCGGCGTTCCGGAGGAATTCCCGCTTTTTCCGGTCCCCGCCTCCTCACTCCCCATCCCGGAGAGATGTCGCGTCTTCTCGGTGGGGCACCGATTGAAGACCGGGCGACGGTGGCGCGAAATTTCGCCGATGAGCATGGCCTGTCCCTGCTGCTGAAGGGAGCGCGCACCGTGATCGCCTCGCCGGATCGG
This sequence comes from Verrucomicrobiales bacterium, assembly GCA_016795385.1. Taxonomy (GTDB): domain Bacteria; phylum Verrucomicrobiota; class Verrucomicrobiia; order Verrucomicrobiales; family DEV007; genus Arctic95D-9. The sequence continues at coordinate 31,680 of JAEUHI010000042.1, forward strand.
CCCCTCGAATTCAACACCACCGGTCATCCCGGAATGGCCTCGGGCGGCATGGGCGACGTTCTCACCGGTCTCTGTGCCGCCCTCGCCGGACAAGGGATCGCGCTTCACGATGCGGCCTGCCTGGGGAGCTGGCTTCTCGGGCGGGCGGCGGAAATTGCCCGCCGGCATCTGGACGTCGCCGACGAAACGGTCACCGCGCCGCCGGTGGCGGAGCATCTCGGGAAGGCGTGGCAGTCGCTGCGGACGCCGGGGACTCCCTGACTTTCGGTGGATCAGGTGCGAGCCAACGGAAGGGTTCCCACGGGAGATTGCGGAGGAGGGTGAACGCGGCGAGGGTCCACACCGCAATGAGAGTGTAGGATTGTTTCCACCTCCACTTCGATTCCCTGACGCGGCCTGGCATCACCCACTGCAGCCAGCTCCTCCACGCCGCAAAGGCGAGAAAGGGCAGTGCGAGGATCGTGTAGGCATTCTGACGGAAAGCTTCCATCAGGTCGCCGTGCATCAGAGCGTGGGCCGCCCGCGTATTGCCGCAGCCGGGACAATAAAGTCCGGTCGCGTCGTTGAGGAGACAGCGTGGCAAAAAGCGGGGCGGATCGGAGAGATCCGCCCGCCTCAGCCAAAGGGCAAGAAATCCCAACACGGAGATCGCCAGGACCGTCGCGATCCAGCGTCCCCGTGATCGTTGGTTCATTGATAGGATTGGTTGGCCGCGGCCGACCCGACCGCCGCGACGATCTGAAGGGCGAAGACAAGGATGTTCGTGATCAACCCAACGATCAGGGCGACAATGCACCACATCTTGGCCTTTTTCGACGCTTCCAATGAGGCCGCGTAGTCACCGGCGATGTAGGCAGGCTTGACCTTGGTGCTGAAAACGATCGCCGGAATTCCGAACGGAAGACAGCAAAGAACGGTCACGACGATCGCCTGCCAGAGGTAGGTCGGCGGCTCGGGATTTCCACCGGCACCATACGCAGCATATGGCGAAGCCGGAGCCGCCGCCAGCGGGGGCGCCGCCGAGAGAGTCGGAGGGGCTTCGGTGGGCGCGGGGGCCGCGGCCAGCGGAGGCGCGGGGGCATACGCGGCAAAGGCATCGACCGACCCGATCGGGGTCCACTCGGTCATGGTCTCGTTCCAGACGAGGTCAAAGGGCTTCACCGTTCCATTGCGGTAAAGCTCGGCGAGTTGATCTTGGGAGACGGGGCCGGCCTGTTGACCGTTGTTCGAGTAATACCATTCCATGATGTAGTCGGGTTAGCGGTTGTCTGCCGAGGACGGGTCCGCCAACGGACGCCGCACGCGGTCGAGGATGGCTTCCTGCTCCCGGTGCATCGCGGTCCGATCCGGCTCCCGGAGATCGGTATGCCCATTGAGATGGAGCAAACCATGGATGATGTAAAGCAAAGTCTCATCCGCGGCCGTATTTCCGTGCCCCGGCCCTTCGCGCCTCGCGGTGTCGATACTGACGAGAATCTCGCCATGGTGGAAGGTGATGACGTCGGTCGGGGTCGGATCGTCCATGAATTCCCCGTGGACTTCCGCGATGGTGGCATCATCGACGAGACTCACCTCCACCTCGGTCAATTCCGGCAGGACCGGGTCCTCACCGCCCCGCGCATCCAGGCAAAAGGGCACGGCCTCAGCGACTTGCGCGGCGAGCCGCCCGAGATCGATCCCCTCGCAATCGGTGTGGGGATAAATCTCCACCTGCGGCACACCGGCACGGCTCATAATCCCGCCGATCCGTTTTCCGGATTTCCCTTCCCCACCGGCGTTCCCGGAGGCACGAGCTTCCGCGTTTTCGATTTCGGTTTGGACGCCTTTTCCGCATCGTCGAGCTTCGGATATTCGATGCGGCTGTGCATCATCGAACGCAGCGTCGTCGCAAAGCTGTTCTTGATCGTGGCGAGGTCGGCGAGGGTGAGCGCGGCATCATCGAGCTGGCCGTCGTTGAGACGATCCTTGAAGATGTCATCGATGAGCTCGTCGATCTTTTTCGGAGTCGGTTTCTGCAGGCTGCGCGAAGCGCTCTCGACGGAATCGGCGAGACTGATGATGGCGCTTTCCCGCGTCCGTGGTTTCGGTCCGGGATAGCGGAAGCTCTCCTCCTTCACATCGGGGATGTCATCCTCGTGCGCCTTGCCCTCGGCGACCTGGCGCTGCACCTCCTCGCGCTGCTTGAGGGCACGGTGGTAGAAAAAGCGGATCAGCGAGGTGCCGTGATGCTCCATGATCACGTTCACGATCTCCTCGTTCATCTTGTGTTTGATGGCGAGGTCGACCCCGTCCTTCACGTGGGCCATCACGACGAGGGCGCTCATGTTCGGGGTGAGATCATCGTGCGGGTTGTGCCCGTCGCCGATGTTTTCGATGAAGTAGGAGGGCTTCTTCATCTTGCCGATGTCGTGGAAATAGGAACAAACGCGGCACATCACCGCACTCGCTCCGATCGCCTCGGCGGCGGTCTCGGCGAGGGTCGCGACGACGAGGCTATGGTGGTAGGTGCCGGGCGCCTCGATCGTCATCTGCCGCAGCAGGGGGTGATTCAAATCCGCCAGCTCGATCCACGAGACATCGGTGGTGATGCGGAAAGAGGCTTCGATCAGCGGCAGCAGCCCGCTCACGAGCACGGCCGTGAGACTGGAGACGAGCACGGCCGAGAGGACCTGTTTGCTCACCATCTCCCAAGGCGCGAAATCGAGCGAGAACGGCGGCCACTGGATCTGCCCCAGGGTCGTCGCAAGAAGGACACAGGCGATCCCGGAATAAGCGCCCGCCATGACGAGGCGACTGCGGCGGCGGACGTTGTTGGTGAGATAGATCGCGACGAAGCCGCAGATCATCGAGAAGATGATGAAGTAGAAGGCTTCTTCCTTGGCCACGGTCATGCCGCCGAAGAGGCTCGAATACACCACCGCGAAGGTGCCGTGACGCCGCCCCACGAGGAGGGAGACGACGATGGGAGCGAAAATGTAGGGCTCGACGAGAAAGCGGAAGCCGCCCTCGGGAGCGAACTTCATCGCGATGATCCCGCTCAGCTTCACGAGGAGGAGCTGCACGAGGATGACGAGCAGGATCAGGGCGATTCGGGAATTCTGCCGGAAGGTGTGCGGCAGACTGACATGCCAGTGCACCACGAGAGTCGCGGAGATGACGGTGACGACAACCGCGGTGCGGAAGGGCCGCCCGGCGAAGACGGAGTCGGCGCTGGCTGAGGCGATGATCCACGCGGAGATGAGGGCCGCGAAGACGACGAAAAGCACTCCGCTGACTTGCCAACCGGAACGGAGCATCTCCGTCCAGGCGGTGTCGCTGAGCTTTCTCCGCTTCTGACCGCTGGAAAACCCGCGGCTTTGGAGGCGCTTCTGGGAAAGGAAGTGGAACATCGGCGGTCTGTCGGCGCCTCATCCCCGGACGGTGCGGGGAAACGGTTTCGTGCCGCTATTCTCCGCCTTTTCCCCGGGGAAACAAGCGGAAACACGCGCGATCCATGTTCACAAGATCAGCATGCAATCCCCGTAGCTGAAGAACCGGTAGCGCTCGCGGACCGCTTCGTGGTAGGCCTCGAGAATGAGCTCCCGGCTGGCGAAGGCGCTCACGAGCATGAGCAGGGTCGATTTCGGCAGGTGGAAATTCGTGAGGAGCGCGTTGACGGCTCGGAACGAGTAGGGCGGATGGATGAAAATGTCGGTCTCCCCTGCTCCCGGCACGAGTTCGCCGCTCCGGGCACAGGTCTCGAGGACGCGGACCACGGTGGTGCCGATGGCGAAGGTGCGCCGGCTCGCGCGGATCGCCGCAGCCGTGTCCTTGCTCAGTTCATAGCGCTCGGAGTGCATGCGATGATCCTCCAGCGTCTCGCTGGAAACGGGCCGGAAGGTGCCGATGCCGACGTGGAGGGTCACGAAAACATGGGGCAGGGTCGCGAGGGTCTCCTTCGAAAAATGCAGTCCCGCGGTGGGGGCGGCGATCGCTCCGGAGGACCGCGCGTAGACCGTCTGATAGCGATCCCGATCATCCGCCGCATCAGGACGACGGATGTAGGGAGGCAGGGCGAGATGCCCGTGGCGGTCCTCGTCGGGCGCCGTGTCGAAGGCGATGATCCGTTCGCCGCCCTCCTCACAGACCGACAAAACCGTGCCGGTGCATCCGCCGATGATCACGGTGTTTCCAGGACGGAATCGTTTTCCCGGACGCACGAGACATTTCCAGGTGCGTTCGTCGAGCGCCTCCACCCGGAGGATCTCGGAGCGGCCGTCGTCGGAAAAAAAGCGCGCCGCGACGACACGGGTGTCGTTCAGTACGAGCAAGTCATCCGCCCCGACGAACTCAGGAAAGTCCGCAAAACGGCGGTGCGAGATCGTGCCCGCGGCGCGATCGACCACCATCATGCGGGACTCGCCCCGCCGTTCCGGCGGGTGCTGGGCAATGAGCTCATCGGGGAGCTCGTAATCGTAGTCGCTCGTCTGCATGGGGCGGGAAGAGTCCCGCAGAATCCCGCTTTCCTCAAAAGGAAAAGTCGTTCTCCCGGCAGCGCGCCAGCGTCATCACCGCGAAGGCCGTGCCGTAGGGCTGGTGATAGGTGTAGAAAGGAAAGTCCCACCACGAGCCGTCGGCTTCCTGCTTCGGCACGATGAGATCGGCGACGAGGCGGCGGTATTCCGCCTGTTCCCCCTCGGGCAAGAGCGAGACGCAGCGCGCCGCGTAGTAATGCCCGTAGTAGTAAAAATACCCCGCCACCTGGAACCACGCCTCGTGGGGCACGGGACGTTTCCTCCCGATATCGAGCCAGCCATTGCGATCGCGCAGGCGCACGAGCCACTCCTTCATCACCGCATCGGTCACCGTTTCATCCCCCCAGATCCGCAGGGCATGATTGCAGGCCTGGCTGCGGCCGAGGCTGCCCCCCGCGCGGTTGATGCCACGCATCGGCATGTGATCGAGGTATTCCCCGTAGAGATAACTGTGGTCCGGCTTCCGCTGGCGGTTGATCGAATCGATCGCCCGATCCACTATTTCGCGGGGCAGGACGACCCCCGGAAGAGCGGAGGCCTCGCGGAAGGCGACGAGGCAGGTGGCCGTCGTGAAGCTGATCGAGTCGGAAGAGGGACGTGCCGTGCCGACCCGGAAATCGTAATAGCCCCACCCCCCATCGATCGATTCATAGCGGCCCAGCAGATCGATCTGGCCGTTGATGAGATCGACGTAGCGCTTCCGCTTTTCGGCATCGTCGGTCCGTTCCCGGAGATCGACAAGCGCCTGGATCCCGTAGGCGTGGGTCCAGACATTGTAGATCGCATCCGCGGTGGCCCGCCGGATTTTCGGCAGGTGCTCGAACAGATAGGCTTCGCCCTTTTCCAACGCATCGCGGGGTGGTCCCGCCTCCACCGCGAGACCGGAATCGTGCAAGGCCGACACCGCCATCGCCGTGACCGCCGCCCGGAAGGCGTCGTGCGCCTGCGGCACCGGAGCGTAGATGTTCAGTCCCTTCGTATCGCGGGCCGATCCCCAGCTGCCGTTCCGGTTCTGATCGGCGACGAGGAAATCGACGCCTTTGGCGATGGCACGATCGATCTCCCCGCCCGGCTCGTCGGCCCATGCCGGAGCCATCGCCGCGAGGAGACCGCAAGCCATCAACCAGGGAGCCCGGACAGCGGAAATCATGCCTTCTTCCCCGGTGTCGCCTCGCCTTCCTTTTCGGGAGCTTCCTTCTTTTCTTCCGGGACGCGCACGACCGCGCCTTCCTTGAGCCCCTCGAGGATCTCGACTTGCCCGGCGTCGGAACGTCCCGTCTTCACCGTCACCTCCTTGCCGTCGGCCAGCGTCACGGTCTCGCCATCGCCGTCTTTCTTCACCGCGGCCTTTGGCACGAGCAAGGCATCCGCCTTTTCATAAACGACGATCTCGGCGTCGGCCGACATGCCGGGCAACAACGCCGGGGCATCCTTCGGCGTTTTCAGCGAGAGCACCGCGTCGAAGGTCTTGTCGGCGTAGGGCACGTAAAGGATCGACTCGAGCGTGGCATCGATCTTCACCTCGGGATTCCACTTGGCCTGACAAACACCCTTCTGACCCTCGGCGAGGTCTTTCAATTGCTCCTCGTTGAGCGACAAAAGCACGCTGACCTTCGAAGGATCGACGATCGTCATCACGATCTCGCGCATCATCAGCTTGCCACCGGGGATGAGCTTGCGATCGACGAGCGAAGCGGTCGTCCATTTCGCCCGCTGGCTCATGCCGTAGTAGACGATGCCATCGTGCGGGGCGGTCACGCGCATCGCGGCGAGATCCTCCTCATGCTCGGCGAGAGCCTTGCGTGTCTCCTCCATCTCGCGACGTTTCGCGGCCGCGGCGAGGCGCAGCTTCTCGAGTCCATCCCGCATCGATTTTTCCCCCGCGCGCCACTCGATCTGTCGCATCTCGAGGCTGCGCTTCAGACTCTCGTGGGTGCGTGGCAGCGTCACGTTCAGGGTCCGTTCGCTGCGCGCCTCGGTCTGCTCGAGCATCCATTGGTAACGTGCCACCGTGTTCTCGGCGCGCTTCAGGATGATCTCCTCCGTCTCTTCGGTGAGATCGTCCTTTTCGTACATCTTCTTGAGCTGGTTCAACTCCTCCTGCGCGTAGGCGAGCGAGTCGGTGATGTCCTTGACGTCTTCCTTCGCCGACCGCTCCTGCATGGGCCGGTCTTCGTCTTCGAAAAAGACGAGGTCCTGCTCGGCCTGCATCTTGTCCTTCATCGCCTTTTCCAGCGAAAGCGGAGTGACCTTCTCGGCCTTTTCGAGATCGAGCTCGGCGGCGGCGAGTTCCAGCTCCTGGGTCGGCAAAGCGCGCTTGAGCTCGTCGATCTTTTTGGCGAGATCCTTCGTCTCGAGCTCGAGGATCACATCACCGGCTTTCACCTTCGTGCCGTGGGCGGCGGCACGGATGACGGTCAGATCCGACCAGCGCTTCAAATTCATCTCCACCGGAGTTTCACGCGTGCTCTGCACCGTGCCGCTCACCTTCGCCTTCTGCACGAACTTCCCGGCTTTCACCGTGTGCAAAGGCCCGGTCTTGACCATCGGCTTCACGTCGGGCTTGGTCGCCGGCTTGGCTTCGGGTTTGGCTTCGGGTTTGGCCTCAGGCTTCTTTTCCGCAGGCGCTTCTTTCGGCGTGGCCGGTGAGGCAGGTTTCGCCTCTTCGCCAACAACCGATCCCACACCCGACCCGAGGATCGCCAATAATGCCAAGAGAGTTCGCGAAATCATTAATCAGAACTTGTTAATTATCTTGAATATGAAAATTACAATTTATCGCATTTCGTTCTGATTGGGAAGTAAGAACTTCCTTGCTTGTGATGGCATCCCTCGCACTCTCCTAAGTTCCCATCACATCCTTCTGCAAATCTCGCAGCACCCGGAGTTCTCCCCAGTCTGCGCCCCGCATGCGACGGGCTCCACTGGTGCGTTTCTCGCCGAAGCGTTGTCGCAAAAACTGCTCGCGCTCGAAGACCTCGTTCACGAACGCCGCCGTGCCGAGCACCGCCCCGTCGCAGAAGTAGCGCACCCGGTGACGCAGAGCCTGCCGCAACGGCATCGCCCCACCTTGCTCGACCACGGCTTCGACAACCTCGGCCGTCATGCCGCGACGACCGGGTTGCCCCAGATCTGGATCCCCCGCGACCTCTTGTCCCTCCTGATAGAGGAACATCCGGTAGCGCGGCAAGGTGCGCCGCCAGTCATGACGAAAATCCGGATCCTGCAGCGCCTCGCTCAACATCGATCCCAAGCCCTCGCGCGCCTTTTGCCCGCGCCGCCCGCCGGCCACCGCTTCCGCGTAGCCGCACCAACGGTAATCCTCGGGGCTCGAAACAAGGCCCGCCCGGATCGGATTCAGGTCGATGTAGGCTGAAATCGTCAGCAGCGCCTGTTCGCAATCTTCGACCAGGACGCTCTTGTAGCGCCCCTCCCAAAGCGTCCCGGTGCGGCCGAGACGTTTGTTCATGTAGAAGGTGATGCGGAGTTTCACCTCCTTCAGGAAAAGCCCCAGATCCCCGCGCCGCCGTTCGTAGCGCGAGAGGATTTCACGGTGCCAGCGTTCATCTCCCGCGGCGCGCGCCCGCTCCAACTCCTGCTTCACCCCTTCCACGACATCCCCCGGATAAAGCAGCGGCAGCACCGCGAGCAGGCCTCCCTCGTCGAGCGGGGCCAGCGTCTCCCGGTCCGGCACTTCCAAGAGCAAATGAAAGTGGTTCGACATCAAACAGTAAGTGACAATCCTCACCCCGGTAAACGCCTCCTGATTGCGGAGAATCTTTCGGAAGATCTCCTTGTCCTTTGGTTGGAAGACCATGCGTCGGTCCACGACGCGGGACATGACGTGATAGAAAGATCGGCCGGTTCCGAGAAGACGTGCGGTGTGCATGATGTGGCGAGGTGAATGAATAGCGGTGACGCGGGTGGGGGAAAGTGAACAAGCAAATTCCCTCCGGAAAATAGGTGAACTCGGCTGGGCATCAACATATTTTGTCTGACCCTTAATGAGATTCGGTGAGAACCAGTCGATTCATTTGATCGGGGAGTCAACGATCGGATGCCGTTGCGCTCCTGCGGATTCTGCAAGGGATCTCCAAATTCATCCGCTCGGCTCTATCATCTCCGAAGGCCCCGCGCCATCAGCAAGAGACAAACCGAATCTTCCTCACCGGATCTCCTGCCGGATATCCCCCGGTCGCATGACCGATCGGAGCGAAACTTCCGCCTCGCGCTCCTGGCCGAGCCACTCAAGGAGCACGGCGACGCGATCGCCTCCGCCGACGAGGCGGGTGACGATGGTTTTCAGACCTTTCATCGCCCCCTCCGTCACGATGATCTCGTCGCCGGGGGCGATCTCGGGACGGATCACCCGGATCGCGTTTTCGGCTTCGGGAAACTCTTCCCGCAAGGCGCGGATGTAGGTGTCGTGCACCTGGGGATAAAAATCGGCGAAGTGAAGCACGCCCGTCACCGCCGGAGCCGCGTTCACCGCACGGAGATCGTCGACGAGGTCGAACTTCGCGAAAAAATATCCCGGAAAGAGCGCCTCGACGAACCAGACCTTGCCGCGGCGCGTGGGTTTTTCGTATCGGATCCGGGGACAGAAGACTTCGTCGAGATGGGCGAACTGCTGGAGATTCCGCGCCGCGATGTGTTCGCTCTTCGGCCGGGAGCGCACACAAAACCAGCCGCTCGCGGCGGGGGCTTCGTCGGCATCGGGGTCGGGCGCGGACATGGGAGACATGGGATCGAGCCCCCTCACCCGCGGATCCGCCCGAGGACCATCTCGGTCACCTGTTTGGGATTCGCCTTGCCCTTGCTGAGCTTCATGACCTGCCCGACGAGGAAATTGGCGGCCTTGTCGTTGCCATCCTTCACTTCACCGACCGGCCCGGGATTCGCGGCGATCACTTGATCGACGATGCCTTCGATTTCGCCGGAGTCGGCGGGTTCGAAACCCTTCGCCTTGGCGATGGCGGCGGGCGCCTCGCCGGGATGCTCGAAAAGGTGCGCGAAAATTTCCTTCGCCTGGTTGTTTGAGACCTTGCCGCTCTCGACGAGGTCGACGAGCTCGGCCAAGGCCGCGGGCGTCACCGGACAATCGACGATGGCGAGGTCGCGGCCGTTCAGCTCGGCGAGGAGATTATTGATGACCCAGTTCGCCACCTTTTTCGGAGCGGACGATCCGGCCGCCGCGGTCTCATACCAATCGGCGAGGGCGCGATCGGAAGCGAGGACGGAGGCGTCGTAGTGGGTGATCTGATAGGCCGACTCAAAGCGCGCCACTTTTTCGTGCGGCAATTCGGGGAGATGTTCGCGCACCCGCGCGAGGATCCCGGTGGTGCGCACCGGGAGCAGATCGGGATCGGGAAAATAACGGTAATCGTGGGCGTCTTCCTTCAGGCGCATGAGTTCCGTCTGGCCGACCTCGTCGTTCCAGCGCCAGGTCGCCTGGCGGATGGGACGTCCGGCTTCGACCTCCTCGATCTGGCGTCCGATCTCGTAATGAATGGCGCGGCGCACCGCGGATACGGAATTGAGATTCTTCAGTTCGATCTTGGTGCCCAGCTCGGCCTGGCCTTTCGGTCGCACCGAAATGTTCACATCGCAGCGCATCTGGCCCTTCTCCATGTCGGCATCGGAGACACCGCTGTAGACGAGGATCTGGCGCAGAGAATTCAGGTAGGCGACGGTCTCCTCGGGCGACTCGAGTTCGGGCTCGGAGACGATCTCCATCAGGGGCGTGCCGGCACGGTTGAAATCGATCGTGGTGAAAGTGCCATGGTGGGTCGACTTCGCGACATCCTCCTCGAGGTGGATGCGGGTCAGGGCGACCGCCTTGCCGGGATGGGCGATGTCTTTCTGCGCGTCCTTGGGATAAGCCAGCTCATACAGCGGCACGGCCCCGCCGAGGCAGAGGGGCAGATCAAACTGCGAGATCTGGTAATTTTTGGGCATGTCAGGATAGAAGTAGTTCTTCCGATCCCACTTCACGATTTCCGGCGTTTCGCATCCGAGCAGTTGACCGGTCAGGATCGTGCGCTCGATCGCACCCGCGTTCAGCTTGGGCAGGGCCCCGGGCAGGCCGAGACAGGTCGGGCAGGTGAGCGTGTTCGGCGGTTCGCCGAAACGGACCGCGCAGCCGCAGAACATCTTGCTCTCCGTCTTGAGCTGCACGTGCACTTCGAGGCCGATGCTGACGAGGTAGTCGGGGGACGCCATGGTGTGGAAAAAGAAGGGGGGAGTTTCAGAAGGATTCGGCCTCAGGCTCCGCCACCGGCACGAGCGATTGGCCGAATTCCTTCAGAGCGGGCAACAGGATGAGCCTCTCGAGATCGCGCGGCTCCGGATACTCGGCCGCGGCTCCCTGGACGGCCGGAGCGGTGACAAGGGCGACGCGGTCGCGCCCGGCGATCGCCTTTTCGACCTCGGGATCGGCGGCGAGCAGCTTCCACTCCTCCGCCTCGAGCAGGGCGGCGGTATCGGGATGCTGGGCGAGAAACCGGTTCAAATCGACCGAGCGGGCGATCAGGGCGAGGGCCGCCGCATTTCGGGCACGACGATGACTGAACGGATCGGTCTGATCAAGGAGCGGGGCCAGAAACGGCAGCGACTCGACCGCATTCCGCCAGAGAATCGAAGGCGGGGGCGAGGGGATTTTGCCGCCCATCTGTTCGATCCCGGGCTGCGTCAGAGAATCGACATAGTTCAACTCCTGCACCGTGCCGGCGGCGCGCACGCAGGTGAAAAAGAGGAAGACCGCCACAAAGCTGGGAAAGAGCGAAAGGATGCCACCGGCCGTGCCGTCGGCCAAGGCATGGAGCGGACTGTCGGCATTGAACATCTGTTTGAAGGCGAATGCGAAAATGAAACGCAGCACGAGGAAGACCAGCCCTCCGACACAGGCTGAGAGCCCGAGCGAAAACTGCCAAGTGAGGTCGATATCGAGATAGGTCTTGGCGAGGCCCGGCAGGTAGCGGAAACCGGCGAGAATGAGGGCGACGCCGATCCCGATCGAAAGACCCGAAGCGAGCAGACTCACCACCCCTTTGTTTGAGGCGTAAATGAAAGCGACCACCACAAAAAGGATCGCCGCGAGGACGGGGAAGTATTCGGTCATCAGGGTCAGGAATCGCGTTCGCCGCAAAGAGCCCGCTGCCGCAGCAGGTGATCGACGAGGACAAGGGCGGCCATCGCCTCGACCATCGGCACGGCCCGGGGCAGGACGCAGGCATCGTGCCGACCGCGGCCCTTCAGTTCCGTGTCCTCGTAGGCGGTGGAGACGGTTTCCTGAGAGGTCATGATCGTCGCGGTGGGCTTGAAGGCGACGCGGAAAAAGAGATCCTCGCCATTGCTGATGCCGCCTTGCACGCCGCCGGAGCGGTTTGTCAGGGTGCGGACGCGGCCATCCTGCATGCGGAAGGCATCGTTGTGCTCGCGCCCCGTCATCTGGGTGCCGGCGAATCCGGAACCGATCTCAAATCCTTTGGTCGCCGGCAGGCTCAACATCGCCTTGGCCAGATCGGCCTCAAGACGGTCGAAAACCGGCATGCCCAGTCCGACCGGCACGTTGCGGATGACACAGGCCACCACTCCTCCGACCGAGTTGCCCTCGCTGCGGACCTGTTTGATGAGATCCGTCATCGGTTCGACCGAATCCGGATCGCCGGTGCGGATGATGTTCGACTCGATCGTTTCACGCGTCACCGTGGCGGTATCGACCGAAGCCTTCAGGGTACCGATCGATTCCACGTAGGGCAGGATCTCGAGGGTCGGGGCAAAATGCGCGGCGATCACCTTTTTCGCGATCGCGGCGGCCGCGACCCGGCCGATCGTCTCGCGGGCGCTTGAGCGTCCCCCGCCCTGCCAATTGCGGATTCCGTATTTCGCTTGGTAGGTGTAATCGGCGTGCGAAGGACGGAATTTTTCCGCCATTTCCGAATAGGCTTCGGGACGGTGATCCTTGTTCCGCACCAGCACCGCAATGGGAGAGCCGAGGGTGAGTCCCTCGAAAGTGCCGGAAAGGATCTCGGCTTCGTCCGCCTCGTTGCGCGGCGTCGTCACCTCGCTCTGGCCGGGGCGGCGGCGATCGAGATCGACCTGGATGTCCGCCTCGGTCAGCGGGATCAGGGGAGGACAACCATCGACGACGACACCGACCCCACCTCCGTGGGATTCCCCGAAGGTGGAAAGGCGAAAGAGATGACCAAAGGTGGAACCCATAAAACTCCCGGAATGAACGGGAATCGCGGGGACAGTCAACCGACTTCCTCGCCGACGGGCCCGTCGACAGTCGGCCGCGCGACGCCTGCCGCGGCTCAGCGGTTGAACCGGGCGACTTCGCGGTCGATTTCGCGCTTGGTGATCTTTTCTTTCAGATCATGGCGTTTGTCGCGCTGATCCTTCCCTCGTCCGATCCCGATCTCGATTTTCACCCGGCGGTTTTTCCAATAGAGCCGCAGAGGCACGATCGTCAGCCCCTGCTGCTCCGTGATCGCCGCCATCTTCCGGATTTCGCGTTTGTGGAGGAGGAGGCGCCGGTGACGCAACGGCGCATGGAATTCATGACTCGCCTGCTCGTAGGGACGGATGTCGCAGTTGTAGAGCCAGACCTGTCCCTTGTCGACGCGGGCATAGGCCTCGCTCATGTTGACCCGCCCGAGGCGGATCGACTTCACCTCGGTGCCGAGCAATTCCATCCCGGCCTCGTAGGTGTCGGTGATGTGGTAGTCGCGCTTCGCCTTTCGATTCGTGGCAATGTCATTCATGGATCCATCCGGCGCGCCGTCAGCCGGACGTGGAATCTAGCCCGCATCGGACTGCAAATCGCGGTGAAAATCACGTTTCTTCCATTCTCCCGGCACGAACACCTTCCGGCTATTTGTGGACAATCTTCCTGACAGAAAACCACGTCACACCGTCACGGTCCGGGACAATACCATTTGGACCCGCCCTCCTCCGGGTCCAAAAATAAACCCTGGTGCCGCTTTCGCGGCACCAGGGCCCTCCTCCTTACAAGTTCGAACAAGGTCGTCCCATGGGTACGGACCTCGTTCTCACAAAGTCGTTTTAGGGGATTCCGGGGCTCTCGGCAAGAAAAAATACTACTTTCTTCCGGATGAAACCATTTGGAACTACTTGATTTCCCGGATCCGGATATTACGCCAGGCCACCTCGAAGGGACCGGTCCCCTTCTTGATTCCATGCACCTGGAGGCCGATATGGCCCTTGGGATGGGACTTGTAGATCTCCTCGTGGGTCAGATCGGCGACCGGCTGGCCGTTGATGAAAGTCTGGATCCGCGCCCCTTTTGCGACGATGCGAAAGCTATTCCACTCGCCGTTTTTCATGTGGGAATGGGAAGCCTCGGGCTTCTGCTGGGGCTCCGGAGAGAGCCAGCCCAGCCCGGTCGCTTCGCCGTAGATGTAGCCGGCCTGCCCCGGAGAGGCCTCGATCTCGCACTGGGGACCGAAAAAGCGGGCCAAATCCGTGGCCGGTTTGCCGTCTTTGCCGGTAGAGGCGAGGTCGGCCTCCGTTTTTTCGCGCGAACGGATTTGCACGCCGGAATTCAGGCTGTCGTGGACTTTGACCTCGAATTCGAGCTCGAAATCCCCGAATTGCTGCTCGGACAGCAGGAAGGAATTCGGGCTGCCCTCGACCGTCACCCCTTGGATCGTGCCATCGACCACGGAATATTCGGCGGTGCCGAGCGTGGAATGTTTCCAGCCATTGAGCGTCTTGCCGTCAAACAGGCTGATCCATTCCCCCTCCGCGGCGGCGAGGGGCGAGGAAAAGGCCGCAAGAGCCGCGGCCGCGAGGATGATTCGGTGGGTTTTCATGGAGATTTGATCAAGCAGAGGGGGACGATAAGGAGGTCCCGTGCCCGCGTCCACCCCGTCTTTGCGCCCGTCGCACCGAGGCCGATTCCCGATCCCGGCGACCAGGGACGAAAAAAACGTCCCGACGACTTGATTCGACGGGAATTCCAGATACCGTCCACTTAACTCCGTGGTGTAACGGTAGCACAAGAGATTTTGGTTCTCTTTGTCAAGGTTCGAATCCTTGCGGGGTTGTTTTGTCTTTTCGGGGCGCTCTTACTGGGGCGCCTTTTTTGTTTTGAGGAGGTTTTCGGAATCGCCGGATGTGCCAGCGGGTCGCGAGTGGCGTGACTTTCCCACTTGGCAAGCCAGACGGCAGCGGACACACTGGCAGCCGCATGCACACCCTCAACCAGATGGCCCGTGCCCTGAACCGGTCGCCCCGCGAGGTGTCGAACCTGCAATCCCGCTTCGAGCTGCCGGTCTTCCCCGGGGCGGGCTACTCGGAGGCCTATCTCGCGTTTCTCCGCACCATCGTGCGCCTGCGCACCCTGCAGGTCCGGGAGGAAACGCTGCGCGATCTCTGGATCCTCGAGCGCAAGCTCCTACGCCTGTTGCACGCCGATGCGGGAGGATCGCCGACCTGGTTTCTCGATGCCTGCGGCACGAAGGGCCCGGGACGCCACCGTCTCCTCCTCAGCCAGCGGGACGTGGGCGCCGCGTTTGACGAAAGCACCGTCCAACCCGGTCTCGACCTCAGCCCGGAGCAAAGTGGCGAGCTTTTTTCCGGAGCGGCGATGGGAGAAGATCTGATGCGCCTCCTCGACGAATACCGCCGGGTCCACGGCGAAGTCCGCAAGAACGTGCGCACCGCCCTGCCCCTCGTCGATGCCACGGTCGCATGGGGAAAACGGAAATTCCCCGCCTTGCCGCGCCGCCGTCGCGAGGCCTCGAACCCGGATTGACTCGGGCCGTCCCCTTCCCTTAGCTTCGCCGTTCCATGGTCCTGCTTTCTTTTTTCCGCACCCTCCTCACCCTCGGCCGGGTCTCGAATCTGCCGACCGTCTGGACCAATGTGGCGGTGGGCTGGTTTCTCTCCGGCGGCGGCTGGACGGGCGAATTCGGCTGGATCGTCCTCGGCATGAGCCTCATCTACGTCGCCGGCATGACGCTGAACGACGCCTTCGATGCCGCCTGGGATCGCGCCCACGCCCCTTCGCGGCCGATTCCCGCCGGACGAATCGGCCGCGGCGCGGTGTGGGCGGTGGGAATCCTCCAGATGGTGGCGGGTGTCGGCGTGCTCGTGGCCTGCACGACGGTCTCGCGTCATCTCGCCGGAGATCTGGTCATCGCCGTGCTTTTGTACAACTGGCTCCACAAACGCTGGGCCGGCTCGGTGCTGATCATGGGGCTCTGCCGCGCCCTCGTTTACATCGGAGCCGGCAGCGCGGTGGCGGCCCACACCGGCAGGATCGAAGTGCCCGCGACGCTTCTCTTCATCGCCGGAGGAGTCATCGTCTACATCGCGGGACTGACCCTTGTGGCGCGGCGGGAGCACCTCGCCGCTCCCGGGCCCCTGCGCAGGCTCCCCGGCCTGATGCTGATGGTGCCGGTGTTGTTTCCCCTGCTCCTGTTCCGCAACATGCCGCAGGAGGTGATCTGGTACGCGGTCGCCGCGGTGGGAGTGCTCGGGGTCGGCGCCTGGCTCGTCATCGTACGGAGGGCCTTGGCAGAGCGGGTGCCGAAAGGGATCGCCTTCGCCCTTGCGGGGATCGCCTTTTTCGACGCCTCGGTCGTGGCCTTTGCCGATTGGTACGCCGCTGTCGCCTGCCTCGCCGCTTTTGTCCTGACACTCGCACTACAGAGGGTCATTCCGGCGACCTGACCCTCTTGACTCCGGCCCATGAACCCCAGCCCCTTCACGATCTCCCGCGTTTCCTGGGGAGAACACGGCCCCCTTCTCTCGTCGGTGCGGCGCGAGGTCTTCGTGGTGGAGCAGGGAGTCTCCGAGGAGGAGGAAATCGATGAGCACGATGCCGTCGCGTGGCACTTTCTCGCACGGGATTCCTCTGGCGCACCGATTGGCACCTCCCGCCTCCTGCCCTCGGGAAGGATCGGACGGGTCGCGGTGTTGTCCTCGTGGCGGGGAAAAGGGGTCGGCCGGGCTCTGGTCCTCGAGGTGCTGCTTGCCTCGCGGGAACTGGGTCTACCGCAAGCGCACCTGCATGCCCAGGTGCAGACGATCCCCTTTTATGAATCGTTGGGATTCAGGGTGTGCGGCGAGGAGTTCGACGAAGCGGGGATCGCGCACCGGGCGATGGAGCTCGTCGAGGCACCCTCCAAAAACCCGTTGACCCCCCCGTGATCGGGGCTTGAGTAGCGCCCACTATCATGGGGAAACGAGCTGTATTGATGTTTGCCGGACAAGGGGCCCAGACCGTCGGGATGGGCCGCGATCTTGCGGAGAAATTCGACACCGTCCGCGATCTGTTCGCGCGGGCCGACGCCCAGCTCGGCTTTTCCCTGACGGAAAAGATGTTCGATGGTCCTGCGTCGGAGCTGACGCGTACCTCGATCTGCCAGCCGGCCCTCTACGTGCACGGGCTCGCCTGCCTCGAGATCCTCAAGAGCCACGTCCCCGATCTCGAGATCGCGGGATGCGCCGGACTGTCGCTCGGTGAATTCACCGCCCACGCCGCGGCGGGCACCTTCTCTTTCGAAACCGGACTCGACCTCGTCGCGAAACGCGGCGCTTTCATGGAGGAGGCGACCTCCTCGGTGGAAGGTTCGATGGCCGCCCTCATCGGCGGCGAAGAAGCGGACATCCGCGCGCTCGCCGCGAAGTGCGATGTCGATGTCGCGAATTTCAACTGCCCGGGACAGATCGTCGTCTCGGGCAAGGTCTCGGGGATCGATCAGGTGATCGCCGAGGCACAGGATCACGGGATCCGCATCGCGCAAAAGCTCGAGGTCGCGGGTGCCTATCACTCGCGCCTCATGATGCCGGCCCAGGTGAAACTGGCCGAAGTGCTCGCCCACACTCCCATCGCCACGCCCGTCGTGCCGGTGGTCTGCAACGTCGAAGCCCGCGAGGTGAACGAGGCCGGCGAGATCCGCTCCACTCTGGAAGCCCAGGTGAGCGGCTCGGTTCGCTGGAGTGAATGCGTGCAGCACTTCCTCGGGAAGGGGGAAACGCTCTTCATCGAACTCGGTCCCGGCCGCGTCCTCGCCGGTTTCATGCGCCGCATCGACCGCAATGCCAAAGCCCTGAGTTTCTCGGACGTGGAAGGTTTCGAGAAAACGCTGGCCGAGCTCGGGTGAGGATCACCTCCGCGTCATCGCCGGCGCGTCGGGAGCCCCCGTCTCGGTGCCGGGCGGATAGAGATAAAGATCCAGCACGGCTTTGACCCGGGCGAAGTATTCCCGCATCCGCACCTTCCGCGAATCGACATAGCCGACCGTCTCGCTGCGCAGGGCGATGGCCTCAAGCCCGCAACGATCGGCGATGAAGAGGGCGCGATTCACGTGAAAATCGTCCGAGACGATGACGACGCGGTCGAATCCGAAGATCTCTTTCACCCGCACCACGGAGTCGAGGGTGCGCACGCCACGGTCGTCGGCGAGGATGGCGTCGGCAGGCACGCCGAGTTCCTTCAGCTTGGCGATCATGTCGCGGGTCTCGTCGTAATATTCGGAGTCGCGGTAGCCGCTCACGAGGAGCCGCCCTACCTTGCCTTCCTTGAAAAGCGCGGCGGCGGCGGCCATGCGGTTTTCAAAATGACGGTTCGGCGTGTCAGGTCCGGACTTCTTCGACGTCCCAAGGACGACACCGACCTCGCGCGCTTCGATCGTGGCGATCGTATCGTGCACCCGGCTCCGCGTCGACGACACGATCCACACATTGCACCCGATCACCCCGCCGACGAAAAGGATCACCGGGAGGACAAAGGTCCAGAAAATGATGGAGCGCCAGCGTTTGCGGGGCATGGTGGGAGGGTCGGGGAACTCAGAGTGGGAATTCCCGTTTATTTAGTATTTCCGAAATAATCCGTCTTTCAAATCGTTTGATGCCGCGTCCGCTGCGGCCCTTTCCGCGTTCTCCTCCCTTATGAAAACCGTCCTGCGGGTCTTTTCCTATCTGAAGCGTTATCCCCTGCTGGCCACGGCCCAGCTCACCTGCGCGGTCCTCATGACCGTGCTGGTGATCGTCTTTCCCGGAGTCGCGCAGACGATCACCGGCGAGGTGATCCCCCAACGCGATTTCGACCGTCTCATCCCGCTCGCCCTCCTCGCGGTGGGAACGTTTTTCGCGACCAATCTCTTCAATTCGCTGCGCATCATCCTCAATAATACGTTCGAGCAGAAGGTGATCTTTGACATCCGCTCGGATTTGTATCGCAAGATCCAACGGCTCCCGATGCGTTGGTTCGACAACCGCCGCACCGGCGACGTGATGACCCGCGTGACCGAGGACGTCACTTCCATGGAGCGCGTCCTCATCGACGGGATCGAGCAAGGCCTCGTCGCCCTCCTCCAGGTGCTCGTCGTGGGCGGTTACCTCTTTTACCTCGATGCGAAAATGGCGCTCATCACGATGATCCCGATGCCCTTCCTCATCGGCGGAGCCATCGCCTACACGAAGACCTCGCCGAAACGCCACCGCGTCCTCCGCGCCGAGACGAGCGAGATGAATTCGCTCCTCCACGATAACATCGACGGCATCCAGCAGATCAAGGCCTTCACCCGCGAGGAGGCCGAACACGGCCGCTTCAACACCGCGAGCGACCGCGTCCGCGAAGCGACCCTGCGCATCATGCGCCTGTGGGCGATCTACAATCCCTCGATGGAGTTCTGCCGGAATTTCGGCTACGCCCTCGTCATTGCCTTCGGCGCCTGGTCGGTGATGAAGGCACCCGACCAGGCTTCGCTCGAGGCCCAGACCGGCGTGTTTGTCGCCTTTCTTGTCGCCCTCAATCTCTTCTACGAACCGATCTCCCGCCTCAACGGGCTGAACCAGATCATCCAGGCCGGTCGAGCCGCGGGCGAGCGGGTCTTCGAAGTGATCGACGCCGAGGAAGAGCCCGGTCTCGACGACGGGCGCGAGTTGCCCCAGCCCGTGCGCGGCCATGTCGTGCTGCGCGACGTCGAGTTTTCCTACGGGGAAGACATCGCCACGCTGAAAGGGGTCTCCATGGAGGCCCAACCGGGTCAGATGATCGCCCTCGTCGGACACACCGGCGCCGGGAAATCCACGGTCATCAATCTTCTGACACGCTTCTACGAGTCGGACGCCGGATCGATCTCCATCGACGGCATCTCCATCGACAGCTTGAAAAAGTCGGCCCTGCGCGACGCGATGGGCTACGTGACGCAGGAGAGTTTCCTCTTCAACGGTTCCGTCCGCGAGAATCTCCTCCTCGCCAAAGCCGACGCGACCGACGCGCAGATGTGGGAGGCTTTGCGCGCCGCCAATGCCGCCGCCTTCGTCGAGGCCCTGCCCCAGCAGCTCGAGACCAACGTCGGCGAGCGCGGCGTGAAACTCTCCGTCGGGGAAAAACAACGCATCTCCATCGCCCGCGTCATTCTCAAGAATCCTCCCATCCTCCTCCTCGACGAAGCCACCGCGAGCGTCGATACCGAGACCGAAAAACTCATCCAGGGCGCTCTCGAGAGGCTCATGTCGAACCGCACCAGCTTTGTCATCGCCCACCGCCTCTCGACCGTGCGGAATGCCGATCGCATCTACGTGCTCGACCACGGCAAAGTCGTCGAGGAAGGCGACCACGAAGCCCTCCAGGCCCTCGATGGCACCTACGCCATGCTCTGCCGCCAGAGCCTCATGGCCTGATTCCCGCATTTTTGCGGTTTCCGTCGCGCGCTTTTTCTCCATACATTCCTCCCATGTCCGCCCCTTTCGACCTCATCGACGCCCCCGCCGCCCCCCAGGCGATCGGGCCATACTCCCATGCCGCCCGCGTCGGCCATCTGCTCTACTGCTCCGGCCAGATCCCGCTCGACCCCGCCACGATGAAACTCGTCGAAGGCGGCATCGAGGAACAGACCCGCCAGGTCCTCGCCAATGTCGCCGCCGTCCTCGCTTCGCAGGGCGCCACCTTCGCGAACATCGCCAAGACGACCATCTTCCTCGCGAACATGGCCGATTTCCCGACCGTGAACGGCCTCTACGGCGAGGCCATGGGCGCTCACAAGCCGGCCCGCTCCACCGTGCAGGTCGCCGGATTGCCTCTCGGATCGCTCATCGAGATCGAGGTCATCGCCGTGCTTTGATCCCGTTTTAGAGAATTCAGGCTCAATGACGTGTCGGGAGCGGTCGCTTTTATTGTTGCAACTGTGTCTCAATTACAGCACTATTGACTCACGATGACGCATCAGTCCGTCCAGGATCTCGAACTCGACAGCCTCCAGAGCCTCTCGCAGGCCCAGGTGGGATGTGATTTCCAAATCCGTTATCTCGATGGGCCTGCCTGTGATCAGCTCCGCAATCTCGGCTTCTGCGAGACCCTCCAGGTGCGCAAGCTTTCCGGTGGCCGCAATCTGATCTGCTCCGTCTGCGGCACCCGTCTCGCCGTCAGCAGCGAGTTGGCCGAACACGTCAAGGTCACCCCCGTTCTCTCCGCCTGAGCGGACCGAATTCATGGAGCCCAAGCCCGAAACGGTCGCCCTGGCCGGCAATCCGAATGCAGGGAAAACGACGCTCTTCAACGCCCTCTGCGGCCGCACCGAAAAGGTCGGAAACTACGGCGGGGTCACCGTCGACGTGAAAAAGGGTGAGTTCTTCACCCCGCACGGTCGGCGGCTCGAGCTCATCGACCTGCCCGGCACCTTCAGCCTCGAAGGCGGATCGCCCGACCAGCAGATCGCCAGTGCGGTTTTGTCAGGAAAACACGAGCGCCATCCCGCGCCCGATCTTGTCGTCTGCGTCCTCGACGCCTCGAACCTCGAGCGCCACCTCCAGCTCGCCCTTGAGATCCTCGAGCTCGGACTCCCCACCATCATCGCCCTGAACATGGTCGATGTGGCCGAGAAAGCCGGTCTGCGCCTCGATCCGGTGAAGCTTTCGGAGGAGCTCGGCGTGCCCGTCGTCCCCATCCAGGCGAACCGCGGCAAAGGGCTCACCGAGCTGAAACAGGCGATGCGGCATCCCTTCCCCTCCCCGCCCGAGGTCATTCACTGGGAAAAGGGCAACGCGGAGGCGCGCCGCACCTTCGGCCTGAAAACCGTCGACCTCGCCGCGCGGCGGGCCACCCTCCACAGCACGAACCTCTCCGACCGGCTCGACGCCGTCCTCCTCCACCCCGTGCTCGGCTGGGTCTGCTTCATCGCGATCATGTTCGCGCTTTTCTGGTCGATCTTCTCCTTCGCCGGCATTCCCATGGGCTGGATCGAGTCGATTCAGGAATCCCTCATCGGCACGGTCGAGAGCCGCATGTCCGAGGGCGACCTGCGCGACCTCATCACCCAAGGGATCATTGGCGGAGTCGGTGCGGTCGTGATCTTCCTCCCGCAGATCCTCCTCCTTTTCTTTTTTATCGGTTTGTTAGAAAGCTCCGGCTACATGGCCCGGGCCGCCTTCCTCATGGACGGAGTCATGGGGCGCGCCGGACTCAGTGGCAAGGCCTTCCTCCCCCTCCTCAGTTCCTACGCCTGCGCCATCCCCGGCGTCATGGCGACCCGCACCATCGATTCGGCGAAGGAGCGCCTTGTCACCATCTTCGTCGCTCCCTGGATGAGTTGCTCCGCGCGTCTCCCCGTCTACCTGCTGCTCGTCCCCATGCTCCTCGGTGGCAGCGAAGGCGGCACGACCCAGGCCCTCGTCTTTCTCGCCATCTACGTGCTCGGCACCGCCACCGCCTTCATCGTGGCCCGCATCCTCCGCGGTCGTCTCGGCCCCGATGAAGTGAAGAGCCACTTCCTCCTCGAGCTGCCGCCCTACCGCCTGCCGCAGTGGAGTTACATCTTCCGCCACGTCCTCGAGCGGGGCTGGTCCTTCCTCCGCAAGGCCGGCACCTTCATTCTCGCCCTTATGATCCTGCTTTGGGCCGCGACCACCTATCCGAAGCTCGACAGCGACGATCCCGCCGCCGTCATGTCGCACACCATCGTGGGGCGCGTCAGCGATTTCATCGAGCCCATCGTGAAGCCGCTCGGCTTCGACGGACGCACCGGCACCGCCATCCTCACCTCCTTCGCCGCCCGCGAGGTTTTCGTCGGCTCGATGGCCCAGCTCTTCCGCGTCGAAGTCGCCGAGGGCGAGGAGGAGCAGGAAACCCGCGCCCACATCCGCGACCGCCTCGCCGCTGAAAAATGGCCCGACGGCCGTCCCATGTTCGGCCCGGCCGCGGTCATTTCCCTGCTCATTTTCTACATCTACGCCCTCCAGTGCCTGCCCACCTCCGCCGTCGTCGCACGCGAAGCCGGCTCGTGGAAATGGGCCGTCGGCCAGTTCTTCTTCATGATGGCCTTCGCCGCCATCGCCTCGCTCGTCGTCTATCAAGCCGCCCGTCTCTTCGGCCTCGCGTGACCCGTGACCCGTGCCCCATGGACACCGCCCTCACCACCGACTGGCAGACCTGGGCCGCGATCGGCGTCGTGGTGCTGACTGTTCTCCTTTTGATCGGCCGCACCGTTCTCCGCGCTCGGAAAAAGTCCGGGGGCTGCGGCAAATGCGGGTCCGGCGACTGCCACTGACGGATCCCCGCCAGCAAATCCGGTGAAATCCCCGGCTGACAAGAGCGCCTCTCCGCGCCATCATACCCGCCCCGGACGAGGCCCGTCCGGATTCCCTTTTCATCCGTAGACCGTCGCCATGGCCGAGACCGAACGAGCGAGCCGAAAACTTTGGGACAAATCCGCGTGGAACGACGCGGGCTTTTTCCTCGATTACCTGCGCCCGCACTTCAAGGTCTTCATCCCCGCGATCCTCGCCCTCGCCCTCACCGGGGGCATGACCATCCTTTTCATCAAGGAACTCGCCGCCCTCGCCGGCAAAGGCATCGGCGGCGCGAGCGGCCCCGAGTGGATCGAAGAGCTGAACCGCTCCGTCTGGTACCTCATCGGCATCGTCGGAGCCCAGGCCTTCATCGCCTTCTGGCGCATCCTCCTCTTTGCGAAGGCCTCCGAGCGTGCCCTCGCCTCCCTTCGCACCGACACCTTCAGCCGCATCATCCGGCTGCCCATGGCGACCCTGAACCAGCGCCGCGTCGGCGAACTCGCCTCCCGCCTCGCCAACGACGTCGAGGCCATGCGCGAGACCCTCGTCGTCACGATCCCCATGCTCATCCGTCACACCGTGATGCTGCTCCTCTGCCTCATCCTCATCCTCCAGATGTCGGTGAAGCTCTCCCTCGTGATGATGGGCACCATCCCCGTCGTCATCGTCATGATCGCGATCTTCGGTGCCCGGATCCGCAAGCTCACCCGCCGCGCCCAGGATACCCTCGCCTCCTCCCAGGTCGTCGTGGAGGAAAGTCTCCAGAGCATCGTCAGCGTGAAGGCCTTCCGCAACGAAGCCTTTGAAATGAGCCGCTACGGGAAAAATCTCGGCGAGTATCTCCGCACCGTCATCCGTGCCGCGATCCCGCGCGCTTCCTTCATCGCCTTCATCATCTTCGCCTTCAGCGTCGCCCTCATCCTCGTCACCTGGTATGCCATGCGCATGCTCAACGACGGCACCATCGGCAAAGAGGAGCTCACCCAGTTCGCCGGACTCACCGGCATGCTCGCCGCCTCCTTCATGCAGTTCCCCGAGCTCATCACCCAGCTCCAGCGCGCCCTCGGCGCGACCGAGCGCGTCCGCGAGATCCTCCGCGACGAGGTCGAGCCCGCCGACGAGGAGAGCGCCCCGCAGCAGCGCTTCCGCGGCGAGATCGAGATGCGCGATGTCACCTTCGCCTACCCGGGTCGCCCCGACACCGTCGTCCTGCGCGATTTCCATCTCTCCGCCCGCGCCGGACAGCGCATCGCCCTCGTCGGACCCAGCGGATCCGGCAAAACCACGAGCATTTCCCTCCTCTTCCGCTTCTACGATCCCACCTCGGGCGAGATCCTCATCGACGGGAAAAACGTCCGCGATCTTTCCCTCACCACCCTGCGGCGGAATCTCGCCCTCGTCCCCCAGGAAGTCCTCCTCTTTGGTGGGAGTGTCAGGGAAAACATCGCCTATGGAAAACCCGGCGCGAGCGAGGATGAAATCATCGCCGCCGCGAAGCAGGCGAACGCGCACGACTTCATCGCCGGCCTCGCCGAAGGCTACGACACCCTCGTCGGCGACCGCGGCGCCCAGCTCTCCGGCGGCCAGCGTCAGCGCATCGCGATCGCCAGAGCCATTCTCGCCGATCCCGCCATCCTCATTCTCGACGAGGCCACGAGCAGTCTCGACGCCGAGAGCGAGCGCCTCGTCTCCGAGGCCCTCGACAAATTGATGGAAAACCGCACCAGCCTCATCATCGCCCACCGTCTCAGCACCGTGCGCCGCTGCGACCAGATCCTCGTCATGTCCGCCGGCTCCGTCCTCGAACGCGGCACCCACGAAGAGCTCATCGCCAAACCCGGCGGGCTCTACGGGTCGTTGGCGAAGCTGCAGCTGGAGTAGTCGGCGGCACGACGTCCGCCACGCTCTAAAGCGCTGGACTACTTTGCCCTCCCGCCTCGCCAATCAAACGTAGTCCACGGCTTCAGCCGGCACGACGCCCGCCACGCGCGCTGAAGCGCTGGACTACTTTGCCCGCCCGCCTCCCACGACAAACCCCGATTTCAAACCCGCTTTTACTGGATTTCCGGCGATGTACCGCCGAAAATGTTCCAACTGAGCTTCGCTCCTCACGATGTGATCGAACGGCTCCTTCTGCCAGACCGGGCCTTTGCGCCCGAGCATTCGATTGATCTCCCACGCACTTCCTCCTTTCCAATGACGGAGGATTTCCCCGAGCGAGGTATTCGCGATCGGGCAAACCAGCGCATGAAAATGATTCGGCATGATGCACCAGGCATCGAGCCGGTAGGCCGTGCCGTCCCCTGCTTCGAATCGATTGATCAAAACTGGTGCACAATCGGCTCGTCCGAGCCAGCATTCCCCGTGACCGGCGTCGATCAACTCGTGGAACTTGACCGTGAATTCGCGATGGTAAGCCCGGCGGAGTTCTTCCGGCGCATGCTTCAGGGAATCGGTCGAAGCCATACCGTGATTGGCCAACCATTGGTCGCGTCTTCGCCGCCACTTATTCGCGATGTCACCGGGGATCGAGTCCACAAGCCGGGCGGTGACGAAATAGGTGACACCCCGCTGACGCCAATGCGGCAAACGAAGTCGATGTTTTCGGGTCTCGCCATCCGGATCGAAAGCGACAAAGGTCATGGCAGCGAATCTCGATCCGGATGAGAGCCCGATCAATTAAAATTGTTCGCGTGAACATATTTTTCTTCAGGTCAGCGGAAGACGCGCTAAAGCGCTGGACTACTTTGCCCGCCCGCCTCGCCAAACAAACGTAGTCCACGGCTTCAGCCGGCACGATGCCCGCCACGCGCGCTAAAGCGCTGGACTACTTTGCCCTCCCGCCTCGCCAATCAAACGTAGTCCACGACTTCAGCCGGTACGACGTCCGCCACGCGCGCTGAAGCGCTGAACTACTTTCGCCTCCCGCCCCGCCAATCGAGCGTAGTCCACGGCTTCAGCCGGCACGACGTCCGCCACGCTCTAAAGCGCTGGACTACTTTGCCCGCCCGCCTCGCCAATCAAACGTAGTCCACGGCTTCAGCCGGCACGACGCCCGCCACGCGCGCTGAAGCGCTGGACTACTTTCTCCTCCCGCCTCGCCAATCAAACGTAGTCCACGGCTTCAGCCGGCACGACGTCCGCCACGCTCTAAAGCGCAGGGCGCCCCGGCGCCACCACCTCACGCCATTGCGCGGATTCCCTCCTATCCCGCGCGGCACCGAATCCGCTACAATACGGGTTTCGATGGCTCGTCCTCCCCTCCATCGCCTTTTGTTTTGCCTCGCCGCTTTCCTGCTCGGACCGGCGCAGGCCACCCCTCTCTTCGAGGATACCGTCGCCCCGCTCCTCAAATCTCGCTGTGTCGAATGCCACAATCCCACGACCCGCCGGGGCGAACTCGATCTTTCCTCCCCCGCGGGCCTCCGCGCGGGCAGCGAGTCCGGTCCCGTTTTCGTCGCGGGCGATCCGGAGAAAAGCCTCATCCACGAACTCGTCCATCGCGGCGAGATGCCCAAGAAAGGCGGCCACCTCTCCCACGACGAGGTCAAACTCATTCGCGACTGGATCGCCGGCGGCGCCCGGTTCCGCGAAGCGCCCGCTACCCTGACAAAAACACCACCGCACCAGCACGACGTCATCCCCGTGATGCTGCTCCGCTGCACCGCCTGCCACGGGGCACAGCGCCAGGACGGCGGGCTCGATCTGCGCACGCCCGCTTCGATGCGAAAGGGAGGAGCGAGCGGTCCCGCCTTCGTCGCGGGTGATCCCGACGCCAGCCGCATGATCCAGCGGATCGAGAGCGAAGCCTGTCCGCCGCAGGAACTACTCCTGAAGTTTTTCGTGAAGCGCCCGCCTTCGAACGAGCTCGCCTTGCTCCGCGATTGGATCGCCGCGGGCGCGCCCGAGCAGGACATCCGGCCCGACATCGCCACGAACGATCCCGATCCGCTCGTCTCGGTCGAGGACCGCGAACACTGGTCCTTCCAAGCGCCGAGGCGTCCCGCCAGCGGACAATCCGTCGATGATTTCATCAGCGCAAAACTCGCCGCCGCCGGCCTCGACTTCGCGCCCGAAGCCGATCGCGACACGCTGATCCGGCGTGCCTATTTCGATCTCACCGGACTGCCGCCTTCACCCGAAGATTGGCAATATTGGAAAGATCATCCCGACGAGGACTGGTTTGCCGGGTTGGTGGACCGGCTCCTCGACTCGCCCCGCTATGGCGAACGCTGGGGCCGCCTCTGGCTCGATGTGGCCGGCTACGCCGATTCCGAAGGAGGGCTCGAGAGCGATCCCATTCGTGAAACGGCTTGGAGATACCGCGACTACGTCGTGCAGGCCTTCAACGAGGACAAACCCTACGACCGCTTCCTGCTCGAGCAGATCGCCGGAGATGAGTTGATCGATCACGCGAAGGCCGCGGAGGTCACCGATGAAATGGTCGAAAACCTCGTCGCGACCGGTTTCCTCCGCATGGGCGTCGACCAGACCGGCTCGCGCACGATGAACTTCACCGAAGACCGCCTCGGCGTGATCTACGACGCCATCCAGGTGCTGGGCTCCGGCGTGATGGGGCTCACCCTTGAATGCGCGCGCTGCCATACCCATAAATATGATCCCCTGCCTCAGCGCGACTATTTCCGCCTCAAAGCCGTCTTCCAGGGTGCCCTCGACGAGCACGATTGGCTCAGTTTCAAAACTCGCAGCCTCGAAGCCGCCACACCCGCCCAGCTCGAACGGATCGCCCTGACAAACCCACCTTTGATGGCGGAGATCGAGGCTCTCGGAAAGAAGCTCACCGCCGCCGAAGCCGCCGCCAAACGCGAGCTGATGCGCCTGCATTATCCGGGCATCTCCGAAGCCGATGAAAAGGAAACCCTCGTCGCTCTGAGGAAGGCGGCCAACGTCCGCACCCTCCACCAGGCCCAACTCGTCGAAAAATATCGGCTCGCCGATCTCGCGCCCGATGCGGAGCAACCGGCCGCCGTTTTGGCCGCACGCCAAGGTCTCGCGGAGATGCAGACGCGGCTCGAGCGACTCCGCGCGCAGCTCGCGCCCACCCCTTCGATCCGCGCTCTCTGGGATCGCGGCGATCCTTCGCCCACCTACCTGCTCCGCCGCGGCGAACACGACAAACCCTCGCGCCTCGTCGGACCCGGAGTGCCCGCCGTCCTCACTGATGGGAAAACGCCCTTTGTCGCGACCCCTCCCTTCCCTGACGGAACCCCCAAAACGGGACGCCGTCTCGCCTTCGCGAAATGGCTCACCGATCCCGCGCATCCCCTCACCGCGCGCGTCATGGTGAACCGGATCTGGCACCACCACTTCGGCACCGGCATCGTGCGCAGCCTCGAGAACTTCGGCAATCAGGGCACCCGCCCGACCCATCCCGAACTGCTCGACTGGCTCGCGGTCGAGTTCGTCGACAACGGCTGGAGCGTGAAGGAAATGCACCGCCTCGTCATGAACTCGCGCGCCTACCGGCAGTCGAGCGTCATCGACGAAGACCACCTCGCGAAGGACCCCGAAAACCATCTCTTCTCCCGCATGAATCTCCGCCGCCTCGATGCCGAGATGCTCCACGACGCGCTCCTCGCCGTGTCCGGCAAGCTCGACGAACGCGCCGGCGGCCCGCCCGATCCCGTCTCGATCGACCGCGACGGCCTCGTCCTCGTGAAGCCGCAGGAAAACGGAAAATGGCGCCGCTCCCTTTACGCCCTGCACCGGCGCACCGAAATGCCGACAATGCTGGAGACCTTCGACTATCCCGAGATGGGGCCGAACTGCGTCGTGCGCTCCGTCTCCACCGTCTCGCCGCAGGCGCTCTACCTCCTCAACAACGCCCGCATCCGCGAACTCGCCGCCGCCCTCGCCGCGCGGGTGGCGGAGGCCGGCGATCCGATCGAGGCCGCACACCCCATCGTCTTCGGCCGCCTGCCTACGGCGGAAGAACACACCGCCGGCCGCGAAGCGCTGCGAGCCCTCGAACGCGAGTGGTCCGGTGACAAAGCGCGCGCCCTCGAGACCTATTGCCACACCCTGCTGAACTCCGCCGCCTTTGTTTACCTCGACTGAATCGATGAAGGATCCGATCCTGACCAACACCCCACTCGCCCGCCGCGATTTCTTCGCGCGCACCGGCGACGGCCTGCTCGGCATCGCCCTCGCCCAGCTCCTCGGACGTGACTTTGGCTCCGGCGCCCATGCCTCTGAGGCACTGCCGAACAACCTCGCCCGGCGTCAGGGACATCACCCTGCCAAAGCCACCTCGGTGATCCAGCTTTTCATGAACGGAGGTCCCAGCCAGATGGACCTCTTCGATCCGAAACCCGTCCTCAACCGCATGGACGGCAAACCCTACCCCGGCAACGTCGAGGAGATCGGCAACCAGGATACCACCAGCATCGGCGTGATGATGGGCGGGCAATATCCGATGGCGCGGCACGGACAATCCGGCCAGTGGATGGCCGACGTGCTCCCGCACACCGCGAAGATGATCGACGAACTCTGCTTCATCCACTCGATGTGGACCGATCATCCGAACCACGACAACGCCCTCTACAAAATCCACAGCGGACGCCTCTTCATGGGCTATCCCACTCTGGGATCGTGGACCGTCTACGGACTCGGCACGGAGAACCGCAACCTCCCCGCCTACGTCGTGCTCAACGATCCCCTCGGCCTGCCCCACAACGGCACCCGCAACTGGAGCTCCGGCTTCCTTCCCCCGACCTTCTCGGGCACGACCTTGCGGCCCTCCGGCTCGCCCATTCTCAATTTGAAGCCGCAGTTCGAGCAACCCTCCGCCGTCACCACCGCCGCGCAGGATTTGCTCGAGAGGCTCGATGCGGTCCATCGCGACGGCCGCCCCCACCAGCCCGACCTCGACGCCCGCATCGAATCCTACGGACTCGCCGCGCGCATGCAGCTCTCCGCGAGCGAGGCCCTCGATCTTTCCACCGAGCGGCCGCACACCCTCGAAATGTATGGCATCGGCGAAAAGGCGACCGACTCCTACGGACGGCGTTGCCTCCTCGCCCGTCGCCTCGTCGAGCGCGGGGTCCGTTTCGTGCAGCTCTTCCTCGAGGAACAGCCCTGGGACGCCCACGTCGATCTTCAGGACAACCACCGCGCCGTCTGCGAGCGCACCGACAAACCCGTCGCCGGACTGCTCCGCGATCTGAAACAACGCGGCCTCCTCGAGAACACCCTCGTGATCTGGGGTGGCGAATTCGGCCGCACCCCGACCTCGCAGAAGACGGGCGACCTTTTCACGGGACGCGATCACAACATGCAGGCCTTCTCCATGTGGATGGCCGGCGGCGGCGTGAAAGGTGGCTTCCGCTACGGATCGACCGACGATTTCGGACACGCCGTCGTCGAGAATCCCGTCAGCGTCCACGATTTCCATGCCACCGTTCTGCATTTGTTGGGCCTTGATCACCAGCGGCTCTTCTTCCCGCGCAGTGGACTCGAGGAACGCCTCACCGGCATCGAGCCTCCCCGCATCGTCACCGATCTGCTGGCATGAAACGACGCGATCTTTTGAAAGGCACCCTCGCTGCCGCATCGATCGCGTCCGCGACCGCTCGCGGTGACGGCGACGACTTCCCCGGCATCTGCGATACGAACGTGAGTCTTTTCCGCTGGCCCTTCCGGCGGCTCCCGCTCGACGAGACGGAGAAACTCGTGGAGAAACTGCGCTCGCTCGGCATCAACAAGGCCCTCGCCGGTTCCTTCGAAGGCGTCTTCCACCGCGACCTTGGCTCGGCGAATGATCGGCTCATTGAGGAATGCGCGCGCTTTCCCGAGCTCGTTCCGGCCGTCACGATCCATCCCGCCCGGGCCGGGTGGCAGCGCGACCTCGCCGCAGCGACCTCAGTCGTCCGTCTGCATCCGGGCTATCACGGCTACAGCCTCGATCATCCCGGCTTCGGCGAACTCCTCGCCATCACCGCCGAGCGCGGACTCCTTGTCCAACTCGTCGTCGCCCTTGAGGATCCCCGCACCCAGCCGGACTTGATGCGCGTGGCCGAAGTGGATCTTTCATCCCTTCCCGCCGCCATGCAAAAGGCACCGGAGGCGAAGGTGCAGCTCCTCAACTGGAAAGCCCGCGGCACCCTGACAAACGCACTCAACGCCATCCCCAACCTTTCCTTCGACACCGCCCTCGTCGATGGCACCGACGCCGTCGCGACTCTCGTGAAGACCTTCGGCCCCGATCGCGTCCTCTTCGGATCCCACGCCCCCTTCCTCATTCCGGAAGCGGCGCTGTTGCGTGTCCACGAGGCGGGATTGAAGGAACGGGACCAAATGGCCATCCTGCGTGGAAACGCGGAGTCCCTCATTCAGGGCGAAAGGGCTTGACCCCGCGATCCCCCCTTGTCGTAAGATGTCCTCCTTTCACCCACGCGATCCGATGAACCAAAAACTCCCCCTGATATTGAGCCTCCTTGCCGCCTGGCTCGTGGCGATACCGGCCCACCTTTCCGCAATCCCCTTCACCGGCCGCACCCCTGGCAACAAACTTTCGGCCTCGGATGTCGCGGACAACGACAAGTTCGCCTATTCCATCGCCGTGACGGACCGCCATCTCGTCGTCGGGTCGGTTGTGGAGGATGGGGCAGGATCGGACCGCGGCGCGGTTTACATCTATGATCGGCTCAGCGGCATCGAGATCGCCAAACTGACCGCTTCGGATGGACAGGACGGCGATCAACTCGGACACAGCGTGGCGGTTTCCGGAAACCTCGTCGTGGCCGGAGCGCGATGGGAGGACGGCACCGGCACTGATTTTGGCGCCGCATATGTCTTCGATCTCGAGACCGGAGAGCAGCTCTACAAGCTGACGGCCTCCGATGGAGCCGATGCCGACAACTTCGGTTATGCCGTCGCGATTGACGGAAACTACGTTCTCATCGGCGCACCCGGCGCTGGCGCGACCGATCGCGGAGCCGCCTATTTCTTCGATCTCGGCGATCCCCTGGTGGCTGCTCCCGGCACGTTGGAGGAAAACCGTAAATTGGAGCCATCCGATCAATTCGACGACGTCAAGCACGGGCGTTCCGTCGCGGTCCAAGGCCAACACGGGGTCGTTGGAGCAAACGAAGCCGATGGCGCAGGGCTCGACCGTGGTGCCGCCTACGTCTACGACCTTGACACGGGTGAAGAGATTTACATTCTCTCCTCCTCGGATGCACAGAACGACGATGCGCTCGGGTGGTCGGTCGCGATTCAGGGTGAACACATCCTCGTCAGCGCCCACGGTGAGGATGGTTCAGGGGTGGGCAACACCCTGAGAGGAGCGGCTTATCTGTTCGACCTCTCCGATCCGGTCATCCCGGATCCTTTGTCTCCCAACCGGCTCCACGAGAACCGGAAATTCACCGCCTCCGATGCCGCGGACAACGTGCGTTATTCCTGGTCGGTCGCCCTTTCGGACGAATTGGCCGTGATCGGAGCGGTCGAGGAAGATGCCGGTGGAACCGACCGGGGAGCCGTCTACATCTACGATCTCGGCTCGGGAGAGGAGCTTGCCAAACTCACCGCGACCGACGCGCAGGATATCGACAAACTCGGCTATTGCGTCGCCGCCATCGGCCGCCACGTTTACGCCGGAGCCCCGGAGGTGAACGGGACCGGCGTGAACCAGGGTGCGGCCTACGCGTTTTTCGTTCCCGCTCATCAGCCCGACGTTTTCGTGGGTGCCACCCCCTTCGCGGGAACCGGTGACAATGTCTACGATGCCGGGGGATCCGGGCAAACTTTCGCCACCACCTCCATCGCCCTGCGCCCGGTCAAGGCGTGGTTCACCTCGCAAAATGATGGTGACGCGGTCGATACCTTTCGATATTCCGCCAACCCCGGAAATCGCGACTTTGGGGTGACCTACACGCGTCGCGCCCTCGGACGAACCACCAACGTCTCGGCGGCGGTCATTGCGGGAACCCATCTGGAACGCAACGTGACTCCCCTCGAGGCGGGAAGAGCTCTCTGTGTCGAGGTCCGTCCGTCTCCCTCCCTGAAAAAGAGCCGGAAAGGAAAGAAGCCTGTCATTCTTCGAAAACCGTTTACCTCGTTGCTCCGTTGCGCCTCAGAGACACATCCCTTCCGGATCGACGGAGCCATCTTCCGGGTTGCCACGAGGTAAGTTCTCCCGGCGAGGCGAAGCGCGCCCCCAAGTTCGTGCCAACGCATAGCGATGAAACCCGCCGACCTCACCTGGGGCCTGCCGCCCGCCGAGCAGTTGCGCGGCTACCGCATCTGGGATTCCTATTTCACCCCGGCGCACGGTCATCCGGGAAAGGACGGCTTTTCCACGACGCTCGCCGATATGACACGCTCCGAGCGCGCCATCGCCCTCGGCCACATTGAAAAGCTCTGTCTCTTTTCCCACGTTGGCATCGGCACCACCGGCGACGCGGCGGCGGAGGAACTGCTGCGTGCGAGGCCGGAGTTGGTGCTCAAGCCTTTCGAGCAGTGGCCCGACAAACTCATCGGCATGATCCAGCTCAACTCGAACGACGTGCCGGCCTCCCTCGCCGCGATCGACCGCTGGCTCGGCGACGGTCCCATGATCGGCGTCTATTTCCCCGGTGGCGGCCCCGGAGCCCTCGCCTGCTCCGATCCCCGCCTCATGCCCCTCATCGAAGCCGTCATCGCGCGAAAGGGAGTGATCATGCAACACACCTGGAACAAGACCGGCGGCAAACAGGCACCCGGCGAGTCCACCCCCGCCGAGCTCGCCGTCGTTGCGGCGCGATATCCCGATCAGGTCTTCCTTTGCGCCCACGCCGGCGGCGAGTGGGAGCAGGGCATCCGCGCCGTGCGCGACACCCCCAACGTCTGGATCGAAACCTCCGGCTTCGACGCCACCGCCGGCTTCATCGAGATGGCCGTGCGCGAGCTCGGCGAGGATCGCCTCCTCTTCGGCAGCCACCTGCCCTCCCGCTCCCTAGGCACCGAACTCACCAAGGTGACCGCCGCCGCGATCAGCGAGGAGGCCAAACGGAAGATCCTCGGCGGGAATTTCCGGCGATTGCTCGGGGCGTGAGAGGTGGGCGTCGTTGGTCCCTGGTCCCTGGTCCCTGGTCCTTGGTGCTTGGTCCTTGGTGCTTGGTCCGGCGGAATCGCGGTGGCGTAGGGCGGAATTGCATTCCGCCGGCAGGACAGTGGCGACGTGGACGTCACCACTACCAGCGGGAAACGCCGCACTCGCCGGAGCGCCTTTGGCGCGGTAAAAGGCGGGCGTGCTCAGAGAACCGTGGATTCGGTCAGCACGTCATTCGCGGGAATTTGCGGAAGCGAAGCGCATTCGCGGTCATTCGCGGTCATTCGCGTTGAAAACGATCCACACGAAGCGCTTGACGACGCGGTGGCGACGTGGACGTCACCACTACCCTCGGAAAACACCGCACTCGCCGGAGCGCCTTTGGCGCGGTAAAAGGTCGGCGTGCTCAGAGAACCGTGGATTCGGTCAGCACGTCATTCGCGGGAATTTGCGGAAGCGAAGCGCATTCGCGGTCATTCGCGTTGAAAAAGATCCGCACGCCGCTCACGCCGGTAGTGGTGGTCTCCAGACCGCCACCTTCGGACGACGCTGTGGTCCCATCGACCCCTCCCCCGTGCCTCCCCTCCCATCGCGCCAGAGCCCAAGGGGCGCCGGCATCCCTGCCGGCTTGGTTTCGCCGGGGAAAGCCTCCTGCGCTGCCTCGGCGGCCTCTCAAGCCGGCGCGCTCAACCCGATCCCCGCCAGCCGTTGATTGACTTCCGTGGCTCGATTCCCTATTCTGCAACCGTGGCCGCGCTCCCGGGATCGGGCGAGCGGCCTCTACGTTGTGCCAGAAAATCCAAGCGATGCTCCAAGTAGATGAAACAGACATGCTTGAATTCTTTGAGCGTGACCCAGAGGTCGGCGATCACGGAATTTGGTCCTGTTGGAGATACGAGCATCGGGACGTTGAACTCGCGCTGTCAATCTGGCCTTATGATGAAGATGTGTTGATCAGCTTGCGCCAAGTCTCCCCGGAAAATGTTTTGCTCGATTTCAAGATCCTCGGTGCGAATCGAATCCGGGTGTACAACGGCGAGAAGCGTCCGTTCGTCGAGGTCGAATATCCGGCGGGCTCAACGAGCACAGGAACGCAGTTTACTCGAGTTGCCCGGCTCTACGTCCGACCAGAATTACACGTTGCAATCATCGAAAGCTAACCCCGAAGCACAGCAAGCCACGTCATGGAAGGGCTTGCAGCCCTTCATGTGCTCCACGACAGCCGAAGATATTTGCCCTCAATTCGCTGAATGCTTCCATGACAATCACCCGCGATAGTGCCGCAGAGAGAGGTGGCCCCGGCGGACGGAGCCAGGGGCTTGATTGGATTTGAGGTTTGAGAGTTGGGGCGTTCTCGGCAGATTTCGACCGAGAACCATGAAAAAGAAGAACCGAAGGAACTTCACCGCGGATTTCAAGGCCCGAGTGGCCTTGGAGGCCGCTCGGGGAGTCAAGACGATCAACGAAATCGCCGCTGAACACGATTTGCATCCCGTGCAGGTGGGTCAGTGGAAGAAGGAGTTGCAGGAACGGGCCGCAGCCGTCTTCGAGCGCGGTGGTGCGGACAAGAAGGACGAGGAGGCCGCCGAGCGCGAGCGCGCCCGCCTTGAGCGAAAGATCGGACAGCTGACCATGGAACTGGAGTGGCTGGCAAAAAAGTCCAAGGAGCTGGGACTGTGAAGCAACGCAAGGCCATGATCGAATCCGACACGACCGTGAGTGTGCGCCGCCAGTGCCAGCTCCTATGCGTCAACCGTAACCGGCTCACGCCGCCGCCCGGCAAGTTCACCGAAGAGGATGCCACGCTCTGCCGGCTCATTGATGAGATCCACTTGGAGGATCCCGCCTTCGGGGCCCGCAAGATCCGCGATGTGCTCAAGCGCCACCATGGAATCGAGACGAGCCGTTCTCGGATCGCCCGGCTCATGAAACTCATGGGGATCAGCGCCATCTACCGCCGCCCCCGCACGAGTCTCCCGGGTAAGGGCGAGGAGCACCGGGTTCATCCCTACCTCCTTGGTAGCGGGGTATCCGGCCCCGACGAGGCATGGTGCGCGGATATCACCTACATTCCCATCGGGAGGGGCTTCGCCTATCTCGTCGCGGTGATGGACTGGCACACTCGCGCCGTGCTCTCTTGGAAGCTCTCCAACACGCTGGATGTCACCTTCTGTCTGGAAGCGTTCCACGAGGCGGTGAGATCGACGGGCAGGACTCCGGCGATCTTCAACACCGACCAGGGCTGCCAGTTCACCTCACGGGCGTGGCGCGAGTGCCTTGAAGGCCACGGCGTGCGCCTGAGCATGGACGGAAAGGGCCGCTGGGTGGACAACGTGTTTATTGAGCGCCTCTGGCGCAGCCTCAAATACGAGGAGGTCTACCTTCGCGACTACCGCGACCTCCACGATCTGGAGCGATCGCTGAAACGCTGGTTCGGGCGCTACAACACATGGCGTCCGCACCAATCGCACGAGGGCAAAACTCCGTGGGATCTTTACCGCC